>NZ_BCRT01000015.1 GCF_001552735.1 Sanguibacter suarezii NBRC 16159 | reverse complement strand
GGGCGCCTGGCGGCGCCCGCACGGGTGGATCAGTTGCCGGTCTGCTTGTTCTGGCTGATCCGGAAGACGACGAACTCAGCCGGCTTGACCGGGGCGATGCCGACCTCGACGACGAGCTTGCCCGCGTCCACCGACTCCGGCGGGTTGGTGGTGGCGTCGCAGTTGACGAAGAACGCCTGGCTCGCCGAGGCGCCGAACAGCGCGCCCTGCTGCCACAGCCCGTGCAGGTAGCCGGTGAGCGTGCGGATGACGCCTTCCCAGAGCTTGACGTCGTTGGGCTCGAAGACGGCCCACTGCGTGCCCTCGAGGATCGTCGACTCGATCATGTTGAACAACCGACGGACGTTGATGTACTGCCAGTCGGTGTCGGAGGCCAGGGTGCGAGCGCCCCAGATGCGGATGCCGCGCGTGCCGAAGGGGCGGATCGCGTTGATGCCCAGCGGGTTGAGCAGCGACTGCTCGTTCTGGGTGATGGTGCGCTCGACGTCGAGCACCCCGCGGATGGTGTCGTTGGCCGGGGCCTTCCACACCCCGCGGGTGTCGTCGGTCCGCGCCCACACGCCCGCGACGTGCCCGGACGGCGGGATGAGCACCTCAGCCTGCGAGCTGCCCGGGACCGGGTTCTCGACCTTGATCCACGGGTAGTACAGGGTGGCGAAGGCGGAGTCGTACTGCGCCGTCTCGCTGCGCCACTCCTTGACCTGCTGGGCGCTGAAGCCGGGAGGGGCGTCGAGGATGGCCATGCGGTTGGGGTGCAGCTCGCAGTGCGCGATGAGCGCGGTCTGCACGGCCTTCCACAGGTCGAGGTCGAGGGTGCCGTCCTCGCGGGTGGCAGCAGTGACGAGGTCGGGGACCGCCACGATGGTGACGTCCTCGGCGATCGCCAGCCCGTTGATGCCGGTGCGCGCGCTCTCCGAGCCGGCGAACTTGCGGCCGTTGACGGGGACCGAGACGGGGGCCGCCTTCTCCAGGGAGTAGACGCCGGGCTTGAGGATCTCGAGCTGGCTCGACAGGTCGGTCGTGTCCTCGAGCGTGACGGTGACCTTGACCTTGGTCGACGTCTTGTTGATGACCGTGGCGGCGTCGGCGGGCCCGCCGATGGTCAGGCCCGGGAAGGACTCGACGGCGTCGTCGCCCTCGAGGACGGTGATGGTGAAGGGCGAGGGGCCCTCGGTGTCGTCGGTCGACTCGTCGTTGGTGACGGCGACGCGGATGTTCGCGTCGGGCTCGATGCTCTCGATGGCCAGGGGCAGGCCGAGGGCGCGGTCGATGGCCGGCAGCGACAGGCGAGCGGGCTCGCCGGCAGGCTTGGCGTTGGGGATGCGCACGATGTACGCGAGGTTCCCTCCGTTGAGGAAGAAGCCGTAGACCGACAGCGGCAGCACGGCGCCCTCGACGAAGCCGCCGTACAGGGCCTCGTACTGGGTCCAGCTCGTGACCAGGCGCGGGGCGAGGCCCTCGGGGTCGCTCGCGTCGTCGAAGGGCGCCCGCTCGGTGAAGCCGACGAAGGCGGCTACGGCCGTGGGAGCGGACGAGAGGACCTTCTGGGACGACGGCACTTCTTCGATGTAGACGCCGGGGGCGGTGTAGGTAGGCACAGAGCTCTTCCTCTTCCTGTTTGATGAACCGCCCCGGATCTCGTGCTCGGAGACGGATCGTCTCGGGCACGTGGCTGGGGCACGCTTGGTGGTCACAGTAGGAGCGAGCTCGGTGGGCAGACATCGGTAGTCGCTACGCAGTTTTCCCGGGCACTGCCCGCAGCCGCGGTTCGAGGCGGAGCCGGGGTGCGGCGTGCGCGGGTGAAAAACTCCGCGCAAGGTCTTTGGGCCCTTGTTGGCCCACTATTCTCAGACCGGCGTCCCTGCCACCCCTCGACCCAGCGCTCAAGCCGAGGTCGGACTGAACCTTCGAGGACCTGACCCAGATGACGAAAGGCATAGACGCCCAGTGGCGCCGCACCGTCTCGGTGCGCCCTGCGACCTCCGTCGTGCGGCTGCGTGAGACGGTCGTCCCGCGGACCGCGGGCCTAGCCCAGATCGAGGCCGCGCTGCGTGCCGGGCGCAGTGTGCTGGTCGTCGGTGACGTCGGCGTCGGCAAGACGCACCTGGTCGACTCCTTCGCTGCCTCGGATGCCTTCTACGAGACCGCCTCCGCCCGTCCGCTCACCCATCGCGCCGAGGTCCCAGCTCCCGGGACGCCGGTGTGGATCAGCGTCGGCGCCAGCCGTGACCGCACCGCCACGCCGCTGGGAGCGCTCCTCGACGTGCTGCCGGACATCCAGGTCGACGTCACCGCGCCCATCGGGACCGTGCGCGGGCTCGTGCTCGCCGCGCTGCGGTCCATGGGTGCCGGCCGCGCGCTCGTCGTGCGGGTCGACGACGCCCACCTGCTCGACGATCTCAGTGCGCGGGTGCTCGCGGTCCTGGCCCGTCAGGAGGAGATCCAGCTGGTCGCGACGATGCAGACCTTCGCCGCCGGACGCAGCCCGTGGTTCGAGCTGTGGAAGGACGCGGTCGCGGACCGGGTCGACCTCGCGCCTTTCACCCGTGACGAGGTCGCCCTGTGGCTGCGGGGCAGCCTGGGCGGGGAGGTTGCCGCCGAGGCCCTGCGCCAGGTGTGGGAGGTGTGTGCCGGGAACCCGTTCCACATGAGCGAGGTGGTCGGTAGCGCGGTGGCCAGCGGGACGCTGCGTCAGGAGTCCGACGTCTGGATCTGGTCCGGGGTGGTGCCGCTGAGCACCAAGGTCATCGAGCTGGTCCAGCACGAGATCGCCCACGTCAGCCCGCAGGGTCGGCGTGCTCTCGACCTGGTGTCCATCTCCCGGGGCCTGGTCCGGGACGTGCTCGAGCGGATCGTCCCCGCACCCGTCATCGACGCGCTGCTGGACGAGGGTCTCATCACGATCCGCTACCGGGACAGCCGCCCGGACCGGGCCGGCCACGGCTCGTCCCCCGACCAGGGGACGCGGACGCCGTACCTGGAGTGCGCACCCCTGTTCTCCCGGGTCTTGTTCGAGACGGCGTCGGTCGCCCAGCGCCGCGAGATCCTCACGACGCTGCGGGCGGTCGCCGGTGACGAGGCGGAGCAGACCGGGCTCGCGCTGGTCACCTCCGTCGGCGCCTCCCTGGACTGCGGTCTCCCGGAGCCTGCGGCCCGGATCCTCGGTGCGCTGCGCGCGGGCCTGGTGGCCGGCCGGGTCGTGGAGGTGGAGCAGATCGCCACCAGCGCGCTCGCGGTGCTTCCGGCGCCGGACCCTGTCAGGCTCGATGTGCTCGTGGCGCGTGCGCAGGCCTGGCGCTTCCTCGACCAGCCGGCGCGCGCGCTGCTGGACGTCTCCCGGCTGCGTGAGGAGCTGGCGGCGGCCGACATCGACGACGAGACCTACGCCCAGCACCTGCTCGAGGCGGTCGAGATCGTCATGGCGATCGAGCAGTACCACCACGACGACGCCGCGGCCGCGCTGCACGCTCTCGCCGTCGCCGAACGTCAGCTCACGGCACGGCTCGGGTCCCCCCTTCCTGCGGAGCCGGCGCTGAGGATCGCCGTGGCCCGGCTGATCGCCCTGGGCTGTGACGGGCGGTTCAACGAGTGCCGCGACGAGGCGATGGCCCTGGTCAGCGGACCCGACGCGGCCTCGCCGCACATCCTCCCGCTCATGCCGCTGCTCATCGTCGACCTCGTCGAGACCGGGCGCATGCTGGCCGCGCAGGAGATCGTCCAGCGTCACCTCGGGGTCGCGGCAGCGCACGCTGGGACGCACCCGTGGGCCGTGGCAGAGATCCTCAGCGCCGGGTTCATCGGTCTCATCGGTTTGGGTGACGTCGCGGCCGCCGAGGGCGTGGTCGCGATGCTGAGCATGGACGAGGGCTCGTTCACCAGCGACCCCACCACCGGTCACGTGACCCGGGGTGGCCTCGCCAGCCTGCGCGGACGGTGGTCCGACGGGCGGGCGGAGCTGCGCGCCGCGAACGTGCAGTTCGCCGCCTCCGACGTCATCGGGCTGGCAGCCATGACCTTGGTCTCCGAGGGCCTCATGGCGATCGCCTCGGGTGACACCACCGCCGGCCGCGAGCTGCTCGCCCGCGCGGACGCCTCACCCCGGCGCATGTACAGCGCCTACATGCAGGCCGAGATCCGCTGCCTGCGTCTGCAGGCCCACTCCTGGCTGCGCTCACCCGACCTGTACGACCAGGCGATCGACCTGGCCGACTGGGCCGCTGACCGCGGGCTGGCGCGGGTCGAGCTCGACGCGCTGCACCTGGCGGTGTTCGCCCTGCACGCCGACGGGCGGCTGGCAGCGGGGGAGGACCTCCTCGAGCGTGCTCACGCGGTCGCGAGCCACGTCGACGGCCGACGCGGGCAGGCCCAGCTCGCGCACGTGGTCGCGATGTTCTCCCGGGACCAGGACCTCATCCTCGTGGCCAACCGCGAGCTGGGTGAGCGCGGGGTGTGGCTGCCGCTGAGCCAGCCGCCGGTGGCGCTGACCCGTCGGGAGAAGGAGATCGCCGGTCTCGCCGCCGGCGGCCTGAGCAGCAAGGAGATCGCTGACCGCCTGTTCCTGTCGGTGCGCACGGTCGACTCTCACCTCTCGAGGATCTTCGCCAAGGCCGGCGTCCGCAGCCGCCGCGAGCTCGCTGCGGTCCTGCACACCTGACCGCGTCTCAGGCCGTCGGCGAGGGCGACACCGCGGGCGCCGGACGCGCCCGGCGTCGCACCCACCGGACGACGAGGTAGCCGGCCCCGGCCAGGACCAGCCACGGCAGCGCCGTCCCCAGCGCCAGCACGACGACGTCGAGGGTGGCGGTCAGGGCGTCCCAGCCGTTCTGCAGACCGCCGAAGAACCCGGCCGGCGCGGCCTCGGGGATGGTCGGCGAGGTGGTCAGCGCGATGGTCAGGGTGGTCAGTGCGATCTTGTCGTCGAGTCGAGCCTGCTGGGCCTGGAGGGCTTCCAGGTCGCTCTGGCGCTCGGTGAGCGTCGCCTCGGCCTCGAGCAGGGCGGTGGTCGAGGCTGCCTCCCCCACGAAGGTCTCCAGCCGGTCGACCGAGACCTGCAGCGCCTCGATGCGCGCGGCGATGTCGGTGACCTCCATGGACGCGTCGGTCGAGGTGACGGTGGTGTTCTCCACGGTCCCCAGCGTGCCCAGGGAGGCGAGGGTCGAGGTGAGCTGGTCTGCGGGGACCCGGACGGTCAGGTGGGCCCAGGGCTGCTGGTCGCGCTCGGGAGAGGGTGCCACCTCCTCGCGCTCGGTGACCCGTCCGCCGCTGGCCTCTACGAGCTCGCTCACCGCGAGCGCCGCCTCGATCGGGTCGCTGACGACCACCCCGACGCTGGCGGTGGTGATCATCGCTGCTGCGGGACCGGTGGAGACGGTGGAGACGGTCCGGCTGGAGGCGGTGCCGTCCACCGCCTCGCCGGCCAGGCTCTCGCCACCATCGGCGGACATCGCGGAGTCGGCGGTCCCCATGTCTGACGCCTGGGAGCAGGCGGCCAGCAGCGTGGCTGCGGCGACGACCGCGGCGGCACGTGCCCACCACGGGCGCGAGCGAGGGGTACGGGTGCGGGTGACGTGGGTAGGCATGGACCGAGGCTAGAGGGCGGAAGGAGTGTTTGGTCCGTCCTGGACCCAACTGTGACCATTTCGTGAGCCGCGCGTGATCGCGGGGGCCGCTGCCGCCCCGCGCTGGCCGCCTCACCTGTCACAGCAGCCCCACCTGCGCGGGCGCTACCGGTTGACACGGCGCAGGTGCAAGGTTCCACTTGCTCACATGAAGCAGCACAACGGGGGTGCGCAAGACGCCTGGCAGGGCGTCTCCGCTCCGTTGCGACCGTTGGCCAAGGCTTTGCCTGAGCATGCCCGTGCGCACAACCGCTCCCTGGTCCTGCAGCACCTCTTCCACGAGGGCGCCACGTCCCGGGCGGACCTGGCCCGGGTGACCGGTCTCAACCGGGTGACCGCCTCGGACCTCGTGGCCGTCCTGCTCGCCGAAGGGCTGGTCACCGAGCTCGGGGCGCACCACCAGGGCAAGGTCGGCAAGCCGGCCATCCTCGTGGCGATGCGCACTGCGGCTTTCCAGATCGTCACGGTCGACGTGGCGACCGGGCGCACGGTGCGCGGGCGCCTCGTCGACCTGCGCGGGCACCTCCTGCGCGAGGCGGAGGTTGACACCGGGGGGCGCTCGGGCGCAGCCCTGACGGCGCTGGTCGTCCGGTTCGTGCGCAGGCTGCTCTCCCTGGCCTCCGCCCCGGTGATCGGGGTGGGCGTGGCCGCGCCCGGGATCGTCGACGCCGCCGGTGTGGTGGTGGAGTCACCCAGCCGTGGCTGGTTCGGGGTGCCGCTCGCCGACGAGCTCACCCGGGCGCTCGGGGTGCCGGTCTTCGTGGCCAACGACGCCAACGCTGCCGTGCTGTGCGAGTACACCTTCGGCGGGGCGGGCGGAGCCGGTCTCATGGTCCTGCTCGTGGCCGAGGGGGTGGGTGCTGGTCTCATGCTCGACGGCGCCCGGGTACGCGGCAACAGCGACGGCGCGGGTGAGATCGGCCACGTCCGGGTGGTCGAGGAGGGCGGGCTCAGCTGCTCCTGCGGGCGGTTCGGCTGCCTGGAGACGGTGCTGTCCGTCCGTGCGCTCGAAGACCGCCTGGCAGGGCTGGACGAGGAGGCCGTCCAGGAGACCCTCTCCCAGGTCGGGACGCAGCTGGGGATCGCTCTCGCGCCCGTGGTCAGTGTGCTCAACCTCGCCGAGGTGGTGCTCAGCGGACCCCGTTCGCTGCTCGCCGGCACGGTGCGTGAGCGGGCCGAGCGGGAGGTCCAGGAGCGCACGATGCCTGCCATCGGACGCGGCTTTCGCATCCGGATGGCGGCCCGCAGCGGGGACGACATCCAGGCCGGCGCGGCGGTCCTGGTGCTGTCTCGACGGTTGGGCGTGTCGTGACCTCGCACGTAGACTTGGGCCCATGACACAGACCCCCTCGATGAGCACCGGACCCCTCGATCCGTTCGACACCCCAGGGGCACCAGGAGCTCCGGGATCGGGCACGTCGACCAGCGTGCTCGAGCACGTCGAGACCCGCGAAGAGGTCGAGCCCGGTGACCACGAGCGGTTCTCGCACTACGTGCGCAAGGAGAAGATCCTCGACTCCGCGCTCTCCGGCAAGCCGGTCATCGCGCTGTGCGGGAAGGTCTGGGTTCCCGGACGCGACCCCAAGAAGTTCCCTGTGTGCCCCATCTGCAAGGAGATCTACGACGGTCTGCGGGCACCTCAGGACGGCGAGCCCGGGTCAGGCGACAGCGGCAAGTGAGCGCTGAGCTGGACTACTCGGACGAACCCTTCGACCTCATGTCCTCGGCGGCGCTCGACGTCGACGCGGACCGCGCGGCTCGGGAGCGCGCAGCCCAGGACGCGGCAGCGCAGGAGACCGCGGCGCAGGAGCGTGCCGCGCACCATGGCACACCTGCCGGCGCACCGCTCAAGCCCGGGGTAACCCCCGCTCCGCAGGCGGCGTCGTCGGCGGCGGCCTCGCACCTGTCGCCGTCCTTCCCGACCCGTGCCCCGTGGGGCACGGCCTCGAAGCTGCGCGCCTGGCAGGCGGCCGCCCTGGACGTCTACCGCGCCCGCGCCCCGCGCGACTTCCTCGCGGTGGCGACCCCGGGGGCCGGCAAGACGACCTTCGCGCTGCGCATCGCGACCGAGCTGCTCGAGCAGGGTGTGGTGCGGCGCATCACCGTCGTCGCGCCGACCGAGCACCTCAAGCACCAGTGGGCCGACGCCGCCGCGCGCGTGGGCGTGCGTCTGGACCCCAACTTCAAGAACAGCCAGGGCCGTCACGGCGCCCAGTACGACGGCGTGGCGCTGACCTACGCCCAGGTCGCCGCGAACGCGGCGCTGCACATGGCGCGCACCGAGGCGGCTCCGACGCTGGTCATCCTGGACGAGGTGCACCACGGCGGCGACGCGCTGTCCTGGGGCGAGGCCATCCGCGACGCCTTCGACGGGGCCACCCGGCGCCTGGCGCTGACGGGGACGCCCTTCCGCTCGGACACCGCGGCCATCCCCTTCGTCACCTACGACCGCGGGATGGACGGCATCCGCCGGTCCAAGGCGGACTACACCTACGGCTACGGCGAGGCGCTGCGCGACGGCGTCGTGCGGCCGGTGATCTTCCTCTCCTACTCCGGGCAGATGCGCTGGCGGACCAAGGCGGGCGACGAGATCAGCGCCAACCTCGGCGAGGCCATGACCAAGGACATGACCAGCCAGGCCTGGCGCAGCGCCCTCGACCCGAACGGGGAGTGGATCCCCTCGGTGCTCGCCGCTGCGGACAAGCGGCTCACCGAGGTGCGCCGGGCTGTGCCCGACGCCGGCGGGCTGGTCATCGCGACCGACCAGAACGACGCCCGCGCCTACGCCGGGCACCTGGCCCGGATCACCGGGCAGTCCCCGACGGTCGTGCTCTCCGACGACGACGGCGCGAGCGCGCGCATCGACGAGTTCAGCGACAGCGACGACCGCTGGATGGTGGCGGTGCGCATGGTCTCCGAGGGCGTGGACGTGCCCCGCCTGGCCGTCGGGGTCTACGCGACGTCGACCGCGACTCCGCTGTTCTTCGCCCAGGCCGTCGGGCGCTTCGTGCGTGCCCGCCGGCGCGGGGAGACCGCCTCGGTCTTCCTGCCGAGCGTGATGAACCTGCTCGGCCTGGCCAACAGCATGGAGCTCGAGCGTGACCACGCCCTCGACCGCCCCAAGACGGGCGAGGAGGCGGGGGACATGTACAACCCCGAGGACGCGCTCATGGCCGCGGCCAACCGGGAGGAGAAGGGCTCCGACGCGATGCTCGGCGGCTCCTTCGAGATGCTCGAGTCGCAGGCGTCCTTCGACCGGGTGCTCTTCGACGGCGGCGAGTTCGGCACGGGTGCGGAGGTGGGCTCCGACGAGGAGCTGGACTTCCTGGGCCTGCCCGGCCTGCTCGACGCCGACCAGGTCACCACGCTGCTCAAGCAGCGCCAGGCCACCCACCTGAGCGGCAAGAGCAAGGCCGTCCAGCAGGCGGCCGAGCGCAGCGAGCTCGAGCACCGCAAGGCCGCTGAGCTGCGCAAGGAGCTCTCCCAGCTCGTCTCGGCCTGGGCCCGTCGCTCGGGTCAGCCGCACGGCACCGTGCACAACGAGCTGCGCCGGCGCAGCGGGGGCCCTGAGGTGCCCCTGGCGAGCCTGGACCAGCTCACGGTCCGGGTGGAGGTCGTGCGGGGCTGGTTCGTCGGAAAGAAGTAGCGGGCCGGTCAGCTGCCCAGGGTCCGCGCGAGCGTCGGGATCGCCACCTCGCCGGTGGAGAGACGGCGGGCGCCGCGCGGCAGCTCGTCGCGTGAGGCCGCGTGCCGGGCCGTCGCGGTGACCACACCCTCCGGCCCGGTCCACCGGTCCTCGACGACGCCGCCGGTGACCAGGGTGGTGTGCAGCGGGCGCAGGCTCACCCCGGCCGGATCGAGGTCGCCCGGGTCCAGGTCGCCGTCCCCGGTGAGCACAACCTCGGCCAGCGCCCGCCCGGACTCGTCGAGCAGCCGCGAGGCGCTCTTGCGCCCGCCCACGCTCGTCTTGGAGGTGGACGCCTTGGCCACCGGCTCCAGGGCGCCCGAGGCCCCTTCACGGGCCACGAGCTTGTAGACCATCCCGCAGGTCGGAGCCCCGGACCCGGTGACGAGCTTGGTGCCCACCCCGTAGGAGTCGACCGGCGAGGCGGCCAGTGAGGCGATCGCGTACTCGTCCAGGTCAGAGGTCACGGTGATGCGGGTGCTCGTGGCGCCGAGGGCGTCGAGCTGGCCGCGGACCTCCTGGGCCAGCACCCCCAGGTCACCGGAGTCCAGCCGCACCGCCCCGAGGTCGGTGCCGGCGATCTTCACGGCCCGCTCGACCCCGCGGGTCACGTCATAGGTGTCCACCAGGAGGGTGGTCCCTGGCCCCGCGGAGGCGACCTGGGAGGCGAAGGCCTGCTCCTCGTCGTCGTGCAGGAGGGTGAAGGCGTGCGCGGCGGTGCCGATGGTGGCCAGGCCGTAGCGGCGCCCGGCCTCCAGGTTGGACGTGCCGGAGAAGCCCGCCACGGCCGCGGCGCGGGCGGCTGCGACCGCCGCCTGCTCGTGCGCCCGGCGCGAGCCCATCTCCAGGCACGGGCGGCCGACGGCGGCGCTGGTCATCCGCGAGGCGGCCGAGGCCACCGCGGAGTCGTAGTTGAGGACCGACAGGACGAGGGTCTCCAGCAGCACCGCCTCGGCGAAGGTGCCCTCCACGACCATGACCGGGCTCGAGGGGAAGAACGCCTCGCCCTCGGCGTAGCCCCGGATGTCACCGGTGAAGCGGTAGCCCGCCAGGAACTCCAGCGTCGCATCGTCGACGACCTTCTCCCGGCCCAGCCACTCGAGCTCGTCGGCGTCGAAGCGGAAGTCGGCGAGCAGCTCGAGCACCCGTCCGGTCCCGGCCAGCACGCCGTAGCGGCGCCAGGACGGCAGGCGTCGGGTGAACACCTCGAAGACGCAGTGCCGGTCGGCGGTGCCGTCGGCGAGCGCCGCCTGCAGCATCGTGAGCTCGTAACGGTCTGTGAGCAGCGCAGTCCCCATGGGACAACCGTAGGGCACGCCGGAGGCGGGAGGACCTAGAGTTGCCCTGTGACCGTGACAACCACACCAGAGCAGGCCACGCATCTCGAGGCTGACGTCCGTAGTGCCGAACCGTGGGTGACCATCGTCTGGAACGATCCGGTCAACCTCATGAACTACGTCGCCTACGTCTTCGAGAGCTACTTCGGCTACTCCCAGCGCAAGGCCCACACCCTCATGATGCAGGTGCACAAGGACGGCCACGCGGTCGTCTCGACCGGGGGCAGGGAGAAGGTCGAGATGGACGTGCAGGCCATGCACTCCTACGGGCTGTGGGCCACGATGAAGCGGAGCGGTGAGTAGGGATGCGACCTTTTGAGAGCCCGGACGACGGCTCAGGCACCTACGTCGCGGCGCTGTCCACACCGGAGCGGCTCGTCCTGGCGCAGGTGACCGGGGACGTCGTGGAGCTGCTGGGCGGCGAGGACGCCTTCCTGCCCGCAGACGACGACGGCGACGAGCACGATGACGAGCACAGCGACCAGCACGAGCAGCAGCGGGACCAGCACGAGCAGGTCCCTGGTGCCTCCGGCAGCGCCCCCGGCTCGCAGGGCTCGGACGGTCCGGGGAGCACCGGCCCCTCGGCCGCCGAGAGCCTCGGTGCGCTGCGCAGCGTCTTCGACGGGATCCATGGTGCCCCGCTCGAGGCGCCGAGCGACCCGGCGGTGCGCCGTCTGCTCCCGGACGCCTCGACCGACCCGGAGATCGCCGGGGAGTTCCGCCGCTACACCGACGACGACCTGCGCCAGCGCAAGGTCGACCGGCTGCTGCTGTTCGCCGAGCTGCTGCTGGAGGTGCCGCCGTCGGCGAACGAGAGCGACCAGCTCGACTTCGTCATCATGGTCGACGAGGCGGAGCCGATCGCCGGCGCGCTCGCGGACATCCGCCTGGTGATCGGGGAGCGGCTGGGACTGCGCACGGACGAGGACTCCGAGGCGCTCTACGACGCGGTCACCGCCACGTGGGAGAGCGAGGACGAGGACGGCGAGGACCGCAAGCCCACCGCGGGGGAGGGGATGAGCGGACCACGCCTGTTCCTCGGCTCGGTGTTCTTGCTCGCCGGCTATCTCCAGGAGTCGCTCACCGACTGCATGCTCACGGACTTCCGTCGTCGCAAGCGTCGGCACTGATTTTCCGGGAAAGCACACGACCTGCGGCGATGCAAACTCATCCCTCAAGATGCGCGCTTGTCAAGACTCTGTCAGGATGATTTTTGTGGCCGCACGGAACGCCCGTGCCAGGCCGTTATGACGGAAAGAGGATCCCATGCCTAGCTGGTTGCTTATCTTGCTCATCGGAGTTGTCCTCATCATCCTCGGCTTCTCCGGAGTCGGTTCCTTCCTCCTGTGGATCGGTATCGCAGTGCTCGTCGTGAGCCTCGTCCTCGCCCTCGTTGGACGTGGCAAGAGCTCGAGGATCTAGCACCACCGGCACCTGGACAATGTCCTCAGCGGCGCCCCGCACGGATCACCGTGCGGGGCGCCGCTTTGTCGTAGGTCTGGAGCGCTCGACTATCCTCGACTGTGTGAACAACGCCCCGATCGGAATCTTCGACTCCGGAGTGGGTGGGCTGACCGTCGCGCGGTCCATCCTCGACCAGCTGCCCAACGAATCGATCCACTACATCGGCGACACCATCAACGCCCCCTACGGCCCCAAGCCCCTCGCCACGGTCCGTTCGCTGGCCCTGGACGTCATGGACCGGCTCGTCGACGAGGGCGTCAAGATGCTCGTCATCGCGTGCAACAGCGCCTCCGCCGCCGTCCTGCGTGACGCCCGCGAGCGGTACTCCGTCCGGCACGGCATCCCCGTCGTCGAGGTGATCCTGCCCGCCGCCCGCCGTGCGGTGGCCGCCACCCGCACCGGACGGGTCGGTGTCATAGGCACCCGGGCGACCATCGAGTCGCGGGCCTACGAGGACGCGCTCGCCGTCGCCACCGGCGTGACCGTCGTGCCGCAGGCGTGCCCGGACTTCGTCCCGCTCGTGGAGGCCGGCGTGACCGCCGGGCCGGAGGTGCTCGCCGCCGCCCGGCGCTACCTGGACCCGGTCCGCGAGGCCGGGGTGGACACCCTCATCCTCGGCTGCACCCACTACCCGCTGCTCACCGGTGCGATCTCCTATGTCATGGGCGAGGACGTGACGTTGGTCTCAAGCGCGGAGGAGACGGCGAAGGACGTCTTCCGCACGCTTGTGGCTCATGGCCTAGAAAGAGACGTGTCCGCGGGCCCTCCGGAGCACGTCTTCCAGTCGACCGGGGACGCTGCGGTGTTCGCCGGCCTCGCTCGTCGATTCCTCGGACCCGAGGTGCCCGTGGTGGAATCGGTCCTATGAAGCTGACGATCGTCGGTATGGCCGGTTCGTTCGCGGCGCCGTCATCACCGGCGTCGTGCTACCTCGTGCAGGCCGACGACGCCGCTGGACGCACCTGGTCGCTCGTGCTGGACCTGGGCAACGGCTCCTTGGGAGCCCTGCAGCAGGTCGTGGACCCTTTTGCGGTCGACGCCGTGGCGATCTCCCACATGCACCCCGACCACTTCGCGGACCTGTGCGGCTACTACGTCTTCCTCAAGTACCACCCCGAGCGCGGGTCTGAGGTCGACGGGTCACGCACCGCGGTGCCGCTCTACGGCCCGGCCGAGGCCGAGCGCCGGCTCGCCGACTCCTACGGCCTGCCCGACGGCGAGACGATGACCGGGCAGTTCGACTTCCGTACCTGGACCCCGGGCTCCGCGGCCCAGGTGGGACCGTTCACGATCGAGCCGGTCGCGGTCGAGCACCCGATCCCCGCCTACGGGGTGCGGGTCACCGGACCGAGCACCCTCGTCCCTGGGACCTCCGCGACCCTGGCCTACACCGGTGACACCGACGTCTGCGATGGCGTCTACGCCCTCGCCGAGTCCGCGGACGTGCTGCTGGCCGAGGCCGCCTTCGTCGAGGGCCGTGACGAGGCCTGCGGCATCCACCTGACCGGCCGGCGCGCCGGGCAGGTGGCCACCAAGGCCGGGGCTGCGCGGCTGCTGCTCACCCACGTCCCGGCGTGGAACGATCCCGCGGTCTCCGTCGCCGAGGCCCAGGCGGTCTACGACGGACCGGTCGAGGTCGTCGAGCAGGGGCGCTCCTACCTGCTCTGAGCCCTGCCTGACCATCCCGCGTGCGCCCCCTGCGCCCGCACCACCAGCTCACCCCCGCACCGAAGGAGTCGTCGTGACCTCGCCCCGCCTCGTCCTGGCCACCCACAACGAGCACAAGGTCGGTGAGCTCCGAGCGATCCTGCTCGCCGCCGGGACGATCCCGGGCCTGAGCCCCGACGACGTCGTGGGGGCGGCGGCCTTCACCGACGTCGAGCCGGTCGAGGACGGGGTGACCTTCGAGGAGAACGCGCTCATCAAGGCCCGCGCCCTCGTCGCCGCGAGCGGCCTGCCATGCGTGGCGGACGACTCGGGGCTGGCCGTCGACGTGCTCGGCGGCGCACCGGGGATCTTCTCCGCGCGCTGGGCCGGGCGCCACGGTGACGACCAGGCCAACCTCGACCTGCTGCTCGCCCAGCTCTCCGACATCGCCGAGGAGCACCGCGGCGCACGCTTCGTCTGCGCCGCCGCCCTCGTCACCCCGGACGGGCGTGAGTACGTCGAGACCGGCGCGCTGACCGGCACCCTGCTCACCGCCCCGCGCGGGGCGGGCGGCTTCGGCTACGACCCCATCCTGCGGCCCGACGGCGACACGCGATCCTGCGCCGAGCTCACCCCGGCCGAGAAGAACGCCATCAGCCACCGCGGGCAGGCGTTCAGGGCGTTGGCGCCGACGATCGCCGCTGTGCTCGCCGGCTGACCCCGGCGGCGACCAGGCGCCAGCCGATCAGCGTGAGCGTGAGGAAGGCGAGGGCGACGAGCGGGAAGGCGCCGCTGGCGCCCTGATCGGTGAGCAGGCGCAAACCCATCCCCAGCCCCCACGAGGCGAGCACGAGGACGACGCCGGCGGGCAGCACCGACAGGTGGCCGCGACGCGAGCCGCCGCGCGGACCGCGCGAGCCGCGGTGCGCTGCGGCCAGCAGGACGAGCCAGCCGACGCCCAGCCCGACGAGGAAGGGCCACGCCGTCTGGGCGACCCCGCCCAGGGAGAGGGCCTCCTCGTGGGAGGACCGCCCGCCCGCGGCGAAGGCGAGGACGCACACGGCGTCGAGCAGGAAGGCCCACACGGGGCGGGTCAGGAGCGAGGTGTTCTGCACCCGGCAACCGTACCGGTGACCACCGCGACGCAGCACCGTGCCCCAAGGCACCGCGTATCGTGGCGGGGTGCACATCGTGACCTCTCACCTGTCCTTCGGCTTCCCTGGCCGCCCGGTCATCAACGACGTCTCGCTCAGGGTCTCCGCAGGTCACCGGCTCGCTGTCGTGGGGGAGAACGGCTCCGGGAAGACGACGTTGCTGCGCCTGCTCAGCGGTGAGCTCACGCCCTCCGCGGGTGAGGTCCGTCACCAGGGCACGCTCGCGGTCGTGCCGCAGGAGCTCGTGGTGACCCCGGGGGAGACGGTCGGCGACCTCGTCGCAGGCGCCCTGGCCACCGTTCGGTCGACGGCGGCTGAGCTGGACCGGGCCTCGGCGGAGTTCGACCACGAGCGGTCCTCCCTGCACGAGCTCGCCCAGATCCTCGCCCGGGTCGAGCATCTGGCTGCCTGGGACGCGGAACGACGGGTGGACGTCGCCCTGACGCGGCTCGGGGCCTGCCGGGACCTGTCCAGGACCTTGGAGACGCTGTCCGTGGGGGAACGGTTCAGGGTGCGGCTGGCCTGCCGCCTGGCCGGTCGCGCGGACCTGCTGCTCCTCGACGAGCCGACCAACCACCTCGACCGTGACGGCATCGACTTCCTCACCCGCGAGCTGACAGGCTGGGCGGGCGCGGTGGTCATCGTCACCCACGACCGCCAGCTGCTGGATGACACCGCGACGGCCATCCTCGACCTCGACCCGTCCATGGACGGCAAGCCGGTGCTCTACGGCCAGCCCGGCTACGTCGCCTACCGCTTCGCCAAGAACCAGGCCCTGCACCGTTGGCGTCAGCGGTACAAGGCCGAGACCAAGCGCGCCGAGCTGCTCGCCGCGCGCCTGGACGCCTCCTACGAGGGGCTCTCCGACGAGTGGCGCCCGCCCAAGGGCTCCAACAAGCACCGCCGCGCGACCGGGGCGCGCATCCACGTCAAGGCTGCGGACCGCCTCGTGGAGAAGCTCAAGGCAGAGGCCGTCGAGGTGCCGCCCCCGCCGCCGGTGCTGCACTTCCCCGACCTGCCGAGCATGTCGCCGCTGTGGCCCCCGGCCTCTCCGATCATCGACGTGCGCAACCCCCGCGTGCACGGACGCCCGGGCAGCGCGCCCCGCCTGGACCTGCCCGGTGAGCGGATCACCGTGCCGCCGGCGGGACGCCTGCTCATCACGGGGGCGAACGGCGCGGGCAAGTCGACGCTGCTGGGCGTCCTCGCCGGCACCGTGGGCATGGACCGCGGGTACCGCGCGGTGCTGCCCGGCGCGCGCCTGGGGGTGGTGACCCAGGAGGGAGAGCGCCGCGGAGCCGCCGGACCGCAGGAGAGCCGGACCGGCTTCGAGCTCTACGGGGCGCTCGCCCTCGAGCTGCTGGCCTCCGGCGCTCTCGACCCGGACCACCTCGTCCCGGTGGCCTTCCTCGGCGTGCTCTCGGAGGAGGACCTGGACCGGCCGGTCGCCGAGCTGTCGGTGGGGCAGCAGCGCCGCTTCGACCTCGCGTGCGCCCTGCTGGCCGCCCCGCACGTGCTGCTGCTCGACGAGCCGACCAACCACCTGTCCATCGATCTCGTGGACGACCTCACCCAGGCCCTGCGCGCGACGTCGGCCGCGGTGGTCGTGGCCACCCACGACCGCCGCATGCAGGACGACCTGCACGACTGGCCGCGGCTGGACCTGTAGACCTCAGGACAGGCGACCCACGTGCGCCATCGCCTGGCGCAGCAGCACACCCTGGCCGCCGTACATCTCCGCCTGGACGGCTTCGCTGCAGGCCTGCTCAGGGGTCAGCCACGCCAGGTCCAGGGCGTGCTGCTGGGGCTCGCAGTCACCGGTGACCGGGACCACGTAGGCCATCGAGACGGCGTGCTGGCGGCGGTCGTAGTACGGGGTGATGCCCGGCGTCGGGAAGTACTCGGCGATGGTGAAGGGCTGCGGGGACGGCGGGATCTGCGGCAGGGCGACGGGGCCCAGGTCCTTCTCGATGTGGCGCAGCAGCGCGTCGCGCAGGCGCTCGTGGTACATGACCCGCCCCGAGACGAGCGCGCGGGTCATGACTCCCTCGCGGGAGACCCGCAGCAGCAGCCCGACGGCGACGACGTCGCCGGAGTCGTCCACGCGCACCGGGACGGCATCGACGTAGACGAGGGGGAGGCTGGCGCGGGCGGCGGCCATCTCCTGCTCGCTGAGCCAGCCGGCGGGCTGGGAGTCCTTGGGGTCGAAGTCTGGCTGGGGGAAGTCCGCGGTGTCGGTCACTGTGCAGTTGTACCCCGATCCCACCGACGACCGCCACCCCGCCGCTGGTGAGAGCCGCTGACCGCGGCCGGGGGAATAGTCTGGGCTCCAGATGTGTCCTACAGACAGACAGATCACTTCGTTGAGAGGAATCACATGGCCACCCAGGAGCTCACGCAGGAGACCTTCGAGCAGACCATCAAGAACAACGACGTCGTCCTCGTCGACTTCTGGGCTGCCTGGTGCGGCCCGTGCCGCCAGTTCGCCCCCGTCTTCGAGGCGTCCTCCGAGGCCAACCCGGACGTCGTGCACGCCAAGATCGACACCGAGGCCGAGCGTGAGCTCGCCGCCGCGGCGAACATCACCTCGATCCCCACGCTCATGGCCTTCCGCGAGGGCGTGCTGGTCTTCTCCCAGCCCGGCGCCCTCCCGGCCCCCGCGCTGGCCCAGGTGGTCGAGGCCGTCAAGGGCCTGGACATGGACGAGGTCCGTGCCCAGATCGCCGCGCAGTCCGGAGCGCCGGCAGCGGAGTAGCCCCCCGCACCCGTGAGCACTGACGTCTGAGCCGAGCGGCTGGTCCGCTCGGCTCAGTCGTCTCTGAAGGGTCTCTGCAGACGTCTCAGTCGGCGGTCAGGACCGCGGTGATGTCCGCGATCTCGCGGTCCTTGGCCAGGCCCTTGCGCTCGAAGCTGGTGAGCACGCGTCCGTCGAAGCGGGGTGCGTGCAGGTCGGCGGTGAAACGCTCGTCCGCGCCGATGACCTCGCGCATCTGCCGGGCGTAGTCCGCCCAGTCCGTGGCCAGGCGCCACACCCCGCCCGGGCGCAGCACCCGCGCCGGCAGGTCCATGAAGGCCGGTGTGACGAGGCGGCGCTTGGTGTGCTTGGCTTTGTGCCACGGGTCCGGGAAGAACAGCCACAGCTCGTCGACCGAGTCCGCGGGCAGCATCGTGGTGAGCACCTCGACCGCGTTCGCCTGGACGATGCGGATGTTGGTCAGCTCCCGCTGGCGGATCCGCTGCAGGGTCTGGGCGACCCCGGCGGTGTAGACCTCCACGGCGAGGAAGTTCGTCTCCGGGTGCTGCTCGGCGGCGTGCGCCACGGCTTCGCCCTGACCGGAACCGATCTCCACCACGAGGGGCGCCGAGCGCCCGAAGGCCACCTCAGGGTCGAAGCGGAAGTCGGGCTGGACGGAGGTCTTGGCGTCGACGCGCGGCGGCTCGATGACGTACAGCGGGGCCAGAGCGTCCCAGGTGCGCTGCTGACGGTCCTTGAGACGGCTGCTGCGCTGGACGAAGGAGAGCACCGGGCGATAGCGGGGCGTGCGGGGTGCGTCCGGCGCGCTGCCGTCAGCCGGTGCCACAGGGTCGAGGCCGGGTGCGGCGTCGTGCATGGGAGAGTTGTGCACGAGATGGTGTCCTGTCACGAGAGATGAGCTGTGCGCGAGGGGGGACTCGAACCCCCACGTCCGAAGACACCAGGACCTAAACCTGGCGCGGCTGCCAATTACGCCACTCGCGCTCGGGGGAGAGTCTAACGGTCTCTCAGGCCGCGTCGATGCCCAGGTCGCGGCGGAGCTTGGCGACGTGACCGGTGGCCCGGACGTTGTACTGCGCCACCTCGATGAGGCCCTCGGCGTCGATGACGAAGGTCGATCGGATGATGCCCGTGACGACCTTGCCGTAGAGCTTCTTCTCCCCGTAGGCACCGTAGGCCGTGGCCACAGCCTTGTCCGGGTCGGAGGCGAGGGGGAAGGTGAGAGCCTCGGCCTCGACGAACCGCGCGATCTTGGCGACCGGGTCCGGGGAGATCCCGACGACGGCGTAGCCCGCGCCCTGCAGCGAGGCGAGGCTGTCGCGGAAGTCGCACGCCTCCTTGGTGCAGCCCGGCGTGCTCGCTGCCGGGTAGAAGTAGACGATCGTGCGCTGCCCGCGCAGGTCTGCCAGGCAGACGGAGCCGCCGTCGGCCGTGGCGAGGGAGAAGTCGGGGGCGGGGTCACCGGGGGACAGGCGGACGGACATCGTGCTCCTCACGGGTCGGTGGACCGGCGCCAGGGCACCGGATCGTCTGGCGCCAGCGTACGCCGGGTAGCGTGGACAGGGTGAGTCCTCAATCCGCGCCGCTGCCTGCCCTGCCCGTCACGATGCTGCACGACCGCCTGCTGGTCCTGCCCGAGGTGGACTCGGCCGAGCGGCAGTCCTCAGCGGGCCTGGTCATCCCGGCTACGGCGGTGGGCCCCAAGCGCCTCGGCTGGGCCCGGGTGGCCGCCGCCGGCGAGAACGTGCGGCAGGTCAACGTGGGGGACAGGATCCTCTTCGACCCCGAGGACAAGGCCGAGGTGGAGATCAGCGGCGCGCAGTACGTGCTGCTGCGTGAGAAGGACGTGCACGCGGTCTCCCAGGTCGCCGAGAGCGGCGGGACGCCGGGCCTCTACCTGTAGGTCTCAGGTGAGGTCGGGGTGAGGGTGAGGTGAATGCAGCGCGCTGACCGCGCGGCGCCCTCCTCGTCCCCGCATGCTGGTCTGGCGCGTGCAGACGACCGATGGGCAGTTCTCACCATTGTGGCTGTGCGCCTGAGCGGCTTTCGTAGTGTGGTGGGCAACGAGTAGGGGGAGGCATCATGACGAGCGTGACGTCGCACGAGGTTGGTTGGGGACTCTGTGAGTCGCGGGGGACGCAGCTCGACGCCGTCCTGCCCGACCTCGCCCTGGGAGACGTGAGCGCACTCCTGGCCCGCCTCGTCGAGGACCGGGTCCCGCTGGCCCTCATCGCCGACCTGGCCAACCCCGACGGTCCTGACTCCGACCAGATCATGGCGTCCGAGGCTCTGGACGTGGGGTAGAGTTATCACCGAAGTCGAGGGGAAAAGCCGCGAGACATCAGCGATTATCGTTGATATCCCAACGTTCTCGACGGGGTAACAAGCCAGATTGCCTGCAGCGGTCAGAGCCTGTTAGTGTTTCCACCGCGCGCCATTAGCTCAATTGGCAGAGCAGCTGACTCTTAATCAGCGGGTTCCTGGTTCGAGTCCAGGATGGCGCACCATACGACCAGCGGCTCTACCCCTCAGGGGTAGGGCCGCTTCGTCGTTTCGGAGTGGTTGTTGTCACAGTGTTGTCACCGTTGTTCCTGGGAGGCATCAACAGCTCCGCAGCGTCGGCCATCTTGCGCCCCACACCACCAATCAGGTGCGTGTAGGTGTCCGCCGTGATGCTGATGCTCGAGTGCCCGAGCTTCTTGCTCACTGTGGCGATGTCGAAACCCGCCATGAGGGCCATGGACGCTGCACCGTGATGTAGATCATGTAGGCGGATCTTCCGCAGTCGGCGCCGGTCCGCGTCGGGCAGATGGGCGTCGTCCGGGAAGCGCGCCTCGCCCAGCAGGCACCATGACACCAAAGGCCTCCGCCATTCCATCCCGACCTTGGCGCCTCGGGGCTGACCTCATGGAAGGGGTGACCTCATGGAACCTCCCGTGATGGGCACTCGGCGCACGGCGAAGGCGAAGAGCACGGGCGAGCAGTGCAAGCGAGTCGTCGTGGGTGGGGGAGTGTGCCCGGTGCATGGTCGGAATCGACATGTGAAGGCGAACCAGGAGGCTCGGAAGCTGCGGGCTCAGGCGGCGGCGTATGGGGACGTGGTGGAGCGTTCGCCGGCGGAGGCGCTGATGGGTGCGGCGACGACGCTGGACTCTGTACTGCGGGCTCTTGAGGGGGTGGCGTCGACAGGTCGTGCCGTGGAACCGGTAGCCATGCTGCGGGAGATCCGGGCTGCGGCGACGGAGTCCGGGAAGATGCAGAAGATGGTCCAGGACGCTGGGCTTGATGAGCGTCGTCTGCGGCTGGAGGAGCAGCAGGTGCAGCTGGGCGACGTCGTGCGCCTGGTGCTCGAAGCTCATGGCCTGACCGTCTCGGATGCCGCTGTGCGGGCTGATCTGGGTGAGGCGCTCCGGAGGGTAGGGGAGGGGGATCGGTCACCGCTGCGGGCCGTGCTCGCGATCGAGGCCGGCGGTTCAACCGGGTCGTAGGGCTGTCCGTACGTTGTGCGTGCCAGGGCGCTTGCGGCGGATTTGGTGCCTCTCTCCCGGGTGACGTGAAGGGCGCTCCTGCTTCGGCGAGGGGTGCCTTTCGTGCGTTCTGATGCTGTGACAACGTCGTGAGAACAGGATGTATCTCTGCAGGTCAGAGGCGGGAGTGCTGATACCGAATCAGACGGCGAACGCGACTTAGGGGGACCGGGTGCACTCACCCGTTCGGATGGGTGCCATCCGTCCAATGCGCACCGTCCCACCACCGCAGCACTGAACCGTCGAACGGATCCAAGTACCACCCGGCCGGCGGGGCAGACGGCTCCGAGGGAAGCGCCGAGAGCACGTCGACAAGCTCCGGGCTCTGGCTTGGCGTGCTGGCCGCAGGTGACCGCGAGGACAGTGCCTCAGCAAGCCACTCCTGCGACAGTTCGCCCGACCGCACCGCGAACAGGTTCACGTCCGCCTTCAACGCGTTGCCCTTCAGTACGGCCCGGACCGCCGTTCCAAGTCCCACCGACTCGAGGGCTTCGACTGCCGGGATGAACTCCCCGCTCATCTTGGGCGTCAGCTGCCCGACCCGATCGCCGTCGAGACGAACCTCTACGACCCGCCGAGTCGACCGAGCCAACTGCAAGGTGATGGCATGCAGCGTGACGTGCACCCACCCTTCGCCCTCCGGCCGTGTCCATGGCCGGAGCGTCGCCATGTGGGCGTCTGTGCCGTTCACCTGGACAGACCGGCCGATCGGCAGCACGACATGGGCTGGCGTCGGCGGTGGGTTGAGCGGGAACAGCATGTGCGGTTCCGCCAGGTCGAGGCCGATGGACGCCTGGAACCTGTCCGTGGCCACCCGCTGACTATCGCCTCGGTGGTCGATCATCCAGTTGCCCTCGGGCCATGCGCGAATCCGTGCGCCGCACTGCGGTGCGTAGCCGCCCTTCAGCAGTGCGACGATGCGCGGCTGGTATGCGGCCGCCAGCTCGGCCGGGAGGTGGCCCAGCAGCGCGTTGCCGGCCATCACCTTGACGGCGTTCCTGTCGTGGCGGTTCTCCGGGTCGGGAATGAGCTGGACAGACACTGCGACGTCGGCACCGGTGTCCGGGATCGGCTTGGGCAGGAACCTTGCGATGTCGACGAGGTGGTAGCCGGTACCGGCGACGTCGACCCGCTGCCAGCCGCGTTGGCCCCACAACTCGAAAACGACCGTGTCACTTGCACGTGCTCGCATGCTGCCCCAATCGAGAGATGCTCTGACCATCGGTCCATCCACCTCTCATCTTGAGCGCATCGCCCCTGCTGACAGCAGACAGCAACACCCCACGGGAGTCGCGGCACGTACGGTTCTCGACCAGCGCTTGCGCGCCCCTCGGGTCTATGTGCCGAACAGGCAGTCCTTGCGGGCAGCGACTCTGTATGCGTCTCTGAGCTCCAGCGCCTCATCCATGTGGCAATGCGCCTCCCGTGACTCTGTGCCACTCAGATATGCCGTCTGGAGCAGAGAAGCGTGGTGTTCACCAATTGTGTTGACGGCTGCCTTGAATGCGGCGAACGACTCCTCCGAGGCGGCGAGCCCCAGTCGAGCGCTCAGGTCATAGGTCTCGGCCACGCGTCGGCGAGGGTCATCCATGGAAATCAAAGGGGCCGAGCTGCCGCTTCGGTCCGCGATCGTGAGATCACGGACCCGGGTACCCCAGTCGTGCACGAGCAGGTTGAGATGACGAAGCGCGTCCTCGTGAAGTGCGCGCACCAGCACGGCTCGCGCGTGCGCCTGCTCGTGGCCTCGCGCAGCCGCGATGCGCCGGTCCTCACTTCGCGACGTGAGGTGACTCTGCACCATCAAGGCAATAGCCGTGACCGCAGCAGGGACCGTGGTGATGACTAGAGTTTGCAACCAGGTGAGCGTCATGCGCTGATGATGGCACGGACCACGGCGTGCTGACGTGATGGGCCGAAGGTGCCGGACGCCGATTGGACCCACCGCCCCAGCCCGCTCGAGGTGCTCAGTGGCTCCGGCCATGCCATCCGTACTCGCCCTGGCAGCCTGCGCTGATGTTGGCGCCTCGCGCATGACCCAACCGGTTGACGTGACGGATCCGTCACGCCTGGGGCAGTATCTGGACCATGAATGCAGACGCCTTCGGTATCCCAGAAACGATCCTTGGCAACCATGAGGAGCGGTTCTATGGAGCTGTGGGCCGGATCGCATGCCTTGCGGCGCTCGTTGAGCAGAACCTGCTTCACGTGCACCAGGTGCTGCATGGAGAGGGGCAGGATTGGCACCGCAACCGGCCCGCCGGATCGCTGGCGAAGGAGGACCGCGACCACTTGGCGGCGCTCGGGGTCACTGGGGACAGCAGCGGTGAACTCGACGATGTAGCGGAGGTTATCAAGTACTTCAATAGTGCGATCGGCGCGTTGGAGCGCAGGCATGCCGTCGTCCACAGTGCGTGGCCGGCACAGCGGAGCGGCGACTACTTCCGGCACCGGCCGGTGCGCAGGACGCGCTCTGATGACGCCATAGTCGAAGCAGCGAATCGAGCCGATGCTACCGAGAGGTTGAGCTTCGAGTGGTTCCTGGAGTCGATCAAGTTGTTCGTTGAAGTTGCGATGTCGTTCAACCAGGTGTGCTCAATGGCAAATCGGCTGAGTCCCCGTGGTTCTGAGTTGGGTCCGGGAGCGACAAGATGACTGGACCGCGGAGGTTGATGGATAGAACTTTGGCACCGACCGGCGAGCCCGCTGCTGCGATTGTACGCGTGTAGGCTTCCAGTTGGTCGGCCTGCGAAGATGGCTGCCATGGACAGCCTGGCACCATCGGAATCGCAGGGAGTGGCAATGGTAGTCAAGACGCGAGACAGACTCCTAGAGATCCTCGATGAGCAGCTCTACTACCTGCATTCATCTTCTAGCGCCTTCGACCAAGGTCACCGTCACGAGGCGAAACGCTTGGCGGTCACGATCCGTACGTTGCTTCACGATACTTCTATGTCCAGGTCTCTCCTTGGACAACTTGCTTTCAAGAATCAGTGGCTCTTCATGGACACTGCGGGCTCACTTAACATGCAGAACCCGCTTCCCCTCATGCCGTTCCTAATGATGAGGTCAACCGTTGTTGATGATCAAGGGCGCGTCGTTGCATCATACGAGCCGATGCTTGACGACGGGCCACCACGTCCAGGAGGGTATGCGGCTCGGCCCTTTGAAGAATGGTGGACGATGCTGGTTGTCCGCGACGGGTCTGGTGAGATTTTTTCTCGTAAGGATCTTGTAATGGCGCTCGCCAACAAGGAAGGGGGAGCGCACATTGATCCGCACACTCAAGATCGGATCGCTGCTCTGGCCGCCGGCGAGACGCTCGGCTGGATGATTGGCGACGTCGACGGCGAACGAGCGGTCGAGGATGACCCGATCCTGCCTTGCGTCAGGCAGATCGCGTTTGAACTCTTGGAGACCATCCGCTGTCGGCAATTGATTCCTGAGTTCGGCGGCGCCTGACCTCACCCCCAAGAGGGAGCAGCGAGAGCGCCTAGTCGCTCCTCCGCTCCTCAATTCTCGACGAGCGGGCGTTCCAAGCGTGCGGGGCGTGCGGGGCGGTCGGGTTGGGTCGCCACCGGTCAATGACCAGGGCCAGTAGTTTCGGCTGTGTCGAACACCGGACGCAGCGTGCTCACTTGGCCTCGGGGCTGGCCCTGGAGCCTTGACGGCTCTGCGGTCGCTTTTCGTCTATCCCAGATTCGACACAGCATCCCCTGGTTCGCCGGTGTGACTACACCATCGGCGCCGTGTCGTGCTGCCTTGAGCGGCCAGCTCAGCTCCCCGTCGCCGTTCACGGACGCGTCACACCCCACGGGTGACTATCTCAGTGTGGATGGACGTGAAGTGCTCATCAAGGTGCCCGCTGAGTGCGGGGCTCTCCTGGCGTTGACGCTGCAAACCGGGGACCGCGCACTGCGCAGAGCCGCTGCAGCGTCAACCCAGGGCCTTGTGCTCCCCGTCGTCCTGCCGGAGCTGATCCGCGACGAGATCCTGCAGTCCCTCGACCCCGCCAACGCGGCAACGTCCCCAACGTGGATGCGCCGTGGGTACAGCGTCGAGCAAACCGCAGCACTACTCGGGATCACCTGCTCCGGTGTCCGTAAACGGCTGCGCAACGGCCACCTCCGTAGCGCGCAGCTCGCGGACCCCAATGGCACGTACGTCGTAGATGCAGATCAGGTCCGAACGGGGTGCCTCTAAGGGTCTTCTTCGACCGTGAGACGCGCGGAATTCCGCCATCCTGACGCGGGCGGTCTGAAACAGTACGCCGATCAGCGCTCTCTTAATCAGCGGGTTCCTGGTTCGAGTCCAGGATGGCGTACAAACGCAAGGCCCGGAACCTCACACGGTTCCGGGCCTTGCTGCTTTTCATGGCTGCGCCGGGTGAGTGCACGTGATGTGAGGAGCCCCACATCAGGCCCGCCCACGACGACAGTCGCCGCAAACTCAGGCGCGGTCGGTATCCTGTCAAGGTGCCGACCACCCGTGTAGCCCTTGCGACCTGTTCCGTCCTGCCTGACCTCGATCCCGACGACGCCCCGCTGCTGGGCGCGCTCGCGGACCGCGGCGTCGAGGCCGTTGCCGCTGTCTGGGACGACCCAGACGTGGACTGGGACAGCTTTGACCTCGTGGTGATCCGATCCACCTGGGACTACTCCCAGCGCCGCGACGAGTACATCGCGTGGGCCAAGACCGTGCCCCGCCTCGCCAACGACGCCGACGTGCTGGCCTGGAACATCGACAAGTACTACCTCAAGACCCTGGGCGAGATGGGTCTGCCCATCGTGCGGACCCTGTGGCTGGACCCGGACCGTCACCTCACCTCCCAGGCCATCCACACCCGCCTGCCCGCGCACGGCGACTACGTCATCAAGCCCACCGTGAGCGCCGGCGCCCGGGACACCGCCCGGTACCAGGAGAACACCGCCAAGGCCCGCGGCGAGGCGATCCTGCACGCCCGTGACCTGTTGCGCTCGGGCCGTCACGTCATGGTCCAGCCCTACCTCAACCAGATCGATGTGGTGGGGGAGACCGGGCTGATCTTCTTCGAGGGGAAGTTTTCCCACGCGGTGCGCAAGAACGCCATGCTCACCCGAGGTCACCGCCCCACCCAGGGGCTGTACCAGGAAGAGGTCATGCGCAGCATCGAGGCGACCGAGGCCGAGCTCGCCCTGGGCGAGCGCGCCCTGCAGGCAGCTCACGAGATCCTCGGCGAGTCCGCCGCCTCGCTGCTCTACGCGCGCATCGACCTCGTGCCCGGCGACGACGGCGACCCGATCCTCCTCGAGCTCGAGTTCACCGAGCCGACCTTGTTCCTCAACAAGGCGCAGGGCGCCCCGGACCGCTTCGCCGACGCGATCGTGGCGCGGGCCCAGACGAAGTAGCCCGCAGGCGGCAGGGCACGACAGAGGGCGGAGGCGCGAGCCTCCGCCCTCTGCTGTCTCTGGCACGGCGCGGGGCGGATTGTCGACAGAGGGCGACAGAGGTCGACAAGGGACGACAGAGGAATGAGCCGGTACGCGCCGGGAACGAGAAAGGCGCCTCACGGAATTCCGTGAGGCGCCTTTCGCATGGGGTGAGTAACGGGACTTGAACCCGCGACCCCCTGGACCACAACCAGGTGCTCTACCAGCTGAGCTATACCCACCATGAACAGTTCCTGTACTGCGAACCGTGAAGAAGTCTACCTGGCTTTTTCGGGTGCCGAGAACACGCGGTGGCCTTCGCGGGTGTGACGTACGTCAAACACCCGGGACGAAGTTCTTCGGGACCGACAGAGTCCCCGACACCGACGTCGCAGCGATCTTCGCCGAGAGGGTCCGGGCGGTCTGGGTGTCCGGGCCGGGCTGGGGGACGAAGAGCGCGGCGCGGTAGTAGCGCAGCTCATCGATGCTCTCCAGGATGTCCGCCAGGGCGCGGTGCCCACCGTTCTTGGTGGGGGAGGCGAAGTACACCCGCGGGTACCAGCGACGCGCGAGCTCCTTGATGGAGGAGACGTCGATGATCCGGTAGTGCAGGTAGGAGGACAGCTCCGTCATGTCGCGGTCCAGGAACATCTTGTCCGTGCCGACGGAGTTACCGGCGAGCGGGGCCTTGCCCGGCTCGGGCACGAAGGTGCGGATGTAGTCCAGCACGCGAGCCTCGGCGTCGGCCAGGGTGGTGCCGTTCTCCAGCTCGGCCAGCAGACCCGAGCTGGTGTGCATGTCCCGCACGAAGTCATTCATCTGCTCGAGCGCCTCGGCGGGCGGCTTGACGATGATGTCGATGCCCTCGCCGAGCACGGTGAGCTCGGAGTCGGTGACGACCGCTGCGATCTCCACGAGGGCGTCCGCGCCGAGGTCGAGCCCGGTCATCTCGCAGTCGATCCAGACGATCCGGTCATTGGTTGGTGTCGTTGCCACGCCCCTCAGCCTACGGGGTGCATGAGAGCGCCTCGTCGGCGGGACCGTGAGGGGCACCGGCCGACGAGGCGCGGGAGGCGCTCACGCGGAGCGCTTGACGAGTCGCTTCACCCGCTGGATGAGCGGGGTGCGCGGTATGAGCTGGCCGCTCAGACGGCCGTCGAGCTCGAGCTCTTTGGCCAGTCGGATGCGTTCGAGGGCGATGAGCTCATATCCAGGGGCGATGAGCTCGTAACCGGGGTAGTTCATGGTGGTTCTCCGTGACGTGTGATGGAAGGGGCTCAGGCGTCGACTCCGTTGCCCTGACGTCACCGCGGTGTGGCCACAGCCAATCACGGCCGTCCTCATGAGTGCACGTCTTTTTGTGCGGATTCGCCGTTGTAAGGTCATCGGATGGATTCCCCCACCATCGATCGTCGCTCCGTGACCGCCGTGCTCGTCACCGTGCTGCCCGGCCTGATCCTCGTGGTGCTGGGGGTGGTCGGGTTCTTCGTCGTCTTCGACGCGGTCTACGAGAAGGACGACCTCGCTGCCCTGGACACCCCGGTGCTGGAGTGGCTGGCGGACAACCGCTCGTCCACGGCGACGACGGTCCTCACCGTGGTGACCAACCTCTTCGGCCCGGTGGTCCTGCCGATCATCGTCGCGATCGGCTGCCTCGTCTGGGCGAAGGTCTCGGGCGGCTGGCGCGACCCGCTGCTGCTCGTGGCGGCGATGCTCACCGCCACCGCGATCTCCGTGCTCATCAAGGCGCTCGTGGCCCGTCCGCGCCCGCCCGAGGGGCTCATGAGCGTCCCCGGGGTGGAGTCCTCCTTCTCCTTCCCCTCAGGGCACACGATCGGGGCAGCGACCCTCGTGCTGGTCAGCGGATACCTCGTGTGGACCCGTCACCACTCGCGCACCGTCGCCCTCGTCTGGACGGCGACGGCGGTCGTGGTCATCGCGCTGGTCGCCTTCAGCCGGCTGTACCTGGGCTACCACTTCGTCACCGACGTGCTCGCAGCGGTCTGCCTGGCTCTCGCGGTGCTGGGCGCGGTGGTGATGGTCTACCACTGGACCGACCGGAAGCCGCTCGGCGACCGCGCGGACTGATACGCCAGAGACGGGGCCTCGACGAGGGCGTCCCTACCGCACGACCTCCACGACGATCGCGATGCCCATCCCGCCCCCGATGGCCGCGGCCGCCAGCCCCAGCGTCCCGGCGGGGTGACCACCGACCACCAGCGTGGAGAACAACCGGGTGACCGCGACGGCGCCGCTGGCTCCCCACGGGTGCCCCAGAGCGAGCGCCCCGCCGTCGGGGCACACGCGACCGGAGTCCGCGCCCAACGGGTCGAGCCCGAGGGCGTCGGTGGTGGCGAGGACCTGCGCGGCGAAGGCCTCGACGATCTCGATCACCGCCACCTCGCTCACCGTGCGCCTGGCCCGGGCCAGGACGGCCTCGATCGCGGGTACCGCGCCCCAGCCGGGCAGGGCAGGGTCGCAGCCGACGACGGCGCCCGCCACGATCCGCAGCCCGGGCACCCGCCCGACGCCCGGGGCACCGGTGGCTGACCACGCGGCGTCGGACACGAGGGCGACCGCGCTCGCGCCGTCGCTGATCGGGCTGGCGGTGGCGGCGGTGACCGAACCGCCGGAGGTGAAGGCCGGGCGCATCTTCGCCAGGATCGCCACGTCGAGGCGGCGTGGCCGGTCGTCGCGGGCCAGGTCGGGGAGGGGCACGAGCTCGCGGTCGAAGGTGCCCGCAGCCTGGGCGGTGAGCGCCTTGGCGTGCGAGGCGGCGGCGTAGGCATCCTGCCGCACGCGGGACACCGACCGGGCGGCGGCGAGATCGTCGGCCGCAGGCCCCATGTCCGGGTCGGGGAAGCCGGGCGGGGCGAAGGGCGCCCGCGCGTAGGGCTGGGCCGCGACGTTGTCGCGGGAGGGCGCGGCGCCGGGGCGGTGCGCGCGGTGGGGCGCCGTGGAGGCGCTCTCCACCCCGCCCGCCAGCACGTAGTCCGTGTCCCCGGCGGTGATCGCCTGGTGGGCGGTGAGGATCGCGGCGAGGCCGCTGCCGCACTGGCGGTCCACGGTGAGGCCGGGCACTGCGGTGCCCAGGCCCGCCGCCAGGGCCGAGACCCGGGCCAGGTTGCCGCCCGGCCCGGTGCAGCTGCCCAGGACGACGTCCCCCGGGGAGCGGGCTGCGCCGTCCGCGCCGAGCAGGCCGGTGCGAGCGGCGTCGTCGTGCACGGCGGCCAGGACGGGAGCGGCGAGCTCGTGGGCGAGCAGCGCACGCAGCCCCCGACCGGCGGTGCCGATGGGGCTGCGCCGCGCGGCGACGACGACCGTCACCGGGTGGGCGAGGTCAGCCGGGTCGGCAGGGTCACAGCGCCGTGAGGATCCGCGGACCGGACTCGGTGATCGCGATGGTGTGCTCCCAGTGCGCCGCGCGGGCCCCGCGCACCGTGCGCAGGGTCCAGCCGTCGGCGTCGTGCTTGTAGTCGCTGCGGCCGTCGGCGATGAACATCGGCTCGATCGCGATGACCAGGCCGGGGGTGAGCTTGAGGCCCTTGCCGCGGCGGCCTTCGTTGGGGACGAAGGGGTCCATGTGCATCTCGGTGCCGATGCCGTGGCCGCCGTGGTCCTCGAGATTGCCGTAGCGGGCCTTGCGGGCAAGCTTGGACACGGCGTAGCCGATGTCCCCGATGGTGTTGCCGACCTGGGCAACGGCGATGCCAGCGTCCAGGGCAGCCTTGGTCACGTCGATGAGCTCCTGGTCGCCCGGACGCGGGGTGCCGACGATGAAGCTGCGCGCGGAGTCGCCGCACCAGCCGTTGAGCACAGCGCCGAAGTCGAGGCTGACGAGGTCGCCGTCGGCGATCGCGTAGTCGGTGGGGATGCCGTGCACGATCGCGTCGTTGACGGAGGTGCAGGTCGACCCGGGGAAGGGCACCGGGGACCAGTCGGGGTGGTAGTTGAGGAACGGGGAGGTGGCGCCGGCATCGGCGAGGACCTGCGCGCCCACGGCGTCGATCTCCTTGAGCGTCACCCCGATCTGCGCGGCCTGCTGCATGGCTTCGAGCGCACGGGCGACCACGCGGCCGGTCTCACGCATCATGTCGATCTGGGCTGGGGTCTTCATCTCAATCACACGGATGAGCCTAATGCCGTTGTGCGCCCGACGATGTCGGGGGCCCGTGCCGTGCTGGCCGGTACGCCGGGTCCTGGTCCTTCAGCCCGTCCTGCACGACGGCGCGCGCTGGCTTCCCGGTGCCCGTCACCGGCAGTGTCGCGGCGGCGAACCAGCGCCGCGGACGCTGGGCTGGGCTCAGCGCCTCCCGGCTCGCGCGCTCCAGCGCGGCCCAGTCGGGGTCGCCGTCCTGCCCGACGACGACGGCCGTCACCACCTGCCCCAGCCGCGGGTGCGGGGTGCCCAGGACGACCACGTCGGCCACCCCGGGGACCGTCCGCAGGACCGCCTCGACGTCCTCGGGGACGACGGTCGCGGCGCCGACTGCGATCGCGCCGGTGCCCCGGCCGCGCAGCACGAGGCGGGAGGCGGGAGGTGCGGTCAGCTCAGCGAGGTCACCGACGCTGGCCCACCCGTCGGCGGTGCGCAACGGTCCGGCGGCGCCGGCGAGGTAGCCGTGGGCGATCCAGGGCGAGCGGACCCACACCTGTCCGAGAGGATAGGTGCTGGCGAGGGGCTGACCGGTGCTCGGGTCGCGGACCTCGATCTCGACGCCCGGGAAGGCCCGCAGCCCCTTACCGTCAGGGTCGGCGGCAACGAAGGACAGCTCGGTCGCGCCGTAGTAGGCGATGACCGAGATGCCGTGGGCAGCCGCCCGCTCGCGGACCGATGCTGGCAGCGCCGCGCCGCCCACGACCGCGGTCCGCAGCCGTGACGGCGGGGGAGCGGGGGAGTCGAGCGCGTCCAGGACGGTGCCCAGTGCACCGGGGACCAGGTGGACGACGTCGCAGTCACTCAGCCCGCCCACACCGCCCACGCCGCCCAGGGCGGCAGCGATGCTCGGTGTCAGGCGGACCGTGGCGCCTGCTGCCAGGGCGTGCACCGCACCGAAGCAGAACAACGAGGTGGACAGCGGTCCCGGGACCAGGACGGTGTCGCCCGCGCTGATCCCGGTGAGGTCGGAGGTGGCGGCGAAGGACCGGGTCCACGATCCGCGGCTGCGCACGACGGCGCGCGGGCGCCCGGTGCTGCCCGAGGTGAACCCGCCCCAGGCGAGATCGTCGTCGCTCACCTCGACGGGCGCCTCGGGCGCGGGGAGATCGACGGCGCTCAGCGTCGTCAGGTGGTGGTCCGGCCCGGTTGCGGCGAGGATCTCCGAGCGCTGGGCGGGCGTCCAGGAGCCGTCGCACATGAGCGCGACGGCTCCGGCGAGATCGACCGCGAGCAGTGCGACGAGGGTGTCCGTGGCTCCGGCCAGGTCGATCGCCACCACCTGACCGGGCCGCACGCCGTCGCGGGCCAGGGCGGCGGCGCCGGCTCGTGCGCGAGCGGCGAGCCCGGCGTAGGTGAGCGGGGGCGCGGCGTCCGAGCGGACGGCCACCCGCTCGGGGGCTGCGGCTGCGTGGGCGAGGACCTGCCGGGCGACGGGCACGGGTCAGGCAGGCGCGACGGCGACCAGGACGGAGTCGGTGACCTCACCCATCTGGCCGGGCTCACCGCCGTGGATCCGGCCGAGCCGGGTCCGGCGCTCCGCGGTGACCTGCCAGGACGGTGGCACGTAGGCCGCGAGCAGCTCCGGGGTGAAGAGCATCTCGGCATGCGGGCGCTGGGCGAGGGCCTCGGCGTCGGCGGCGTCGTGACCCACGAGCAGCAGCGTGCCGCCGGGGGCGACGGCGGCGACCAGGCGGGGGTACACGGCGTCGCGCACGTCGACGGGCAGGTGGAAGAAGTACGCCGAGACGAGGTCGAAGCCGCCCGCGGGCGGCGTCCACTCGGCCAGGTCGCGACGCTCCAGGGTGACCCGGGAGGGGTCGGGGAGGGTGTCGACGTGCGCCTGCGCGCGGGCCAGCGCGACGCCGGAGATGTCCACTCCGGTCACGGTCCAGCCGTGGTCGGCCAGCCACACGGTATCCGCGCCCTCACCGCAGCCGACGTCGAGCGCACGGCCGGGGGTCAAGGGCGCGGTGACCTCCTCGAGCCACGGGTTGACGTTCCCGCTCCAGACGATCTGGCGCTCGCTGTAGCGCTCGTCCCAGGCGGCGGCGTCCCAGCGAGGCTCGGCGTCGTCGTTGTGGGAGTGGTCGTGGGAGGCGTCGGGGGCGTGCTGGCCGGTCATCGCCGGGCCGCCGCACGGACCTCGTCGACACCACGGTTGGCGAGCTCGTCGGCCTTCTCGTTGCCCACGTCGCCGGAGTGGCCCTTGACCCACTTCCAGGTGATGGTGTGCCGGGCGACCTGCTCGTCCAGGGCCTGCCACAGCTCGACGTTCTTGACCGGCTTCTTGTCCGCGGTCTTCCAGCCGTTGCGCTTCCACCCGGCGATCCACTTGGACATGCCGTTCATGACGTAGGTGGAGTCGACGTGCAGGGTGACCACGCACGGACGGTTGAGCGCTCGCAGCGCCTCGATGACGGCGGTGAGCTCCATCTTGTTGTTCGTGGTCAGCGGGTCACCGCCGTAGAGCTCACGCTCGTGGCCGTTGGACTTCAGCCATGCGCCCCAGCCGCCGACGCCCGGATTGCCCTTGCAGGCTCCGTCGGTCCAGATCTCCACGGGGGATCCGGTGGGCAGGGCGTCTGTGGGAGGAGTCTGCAACGTCATGGCAGCCATCATCCCAGGCGTCGGCGGGCGCGTGTGCCCAGGGTGCGCGGTCGCATAGAATCTCCGTGCCCCCGTAGCTCAGTGGATAGAGCAAGAGCCTTCTAATCTCTAGGTCGCAGGTTCGAGTCCTGTCGGGGGCACCCAACCGTCGTCTGCGCAGTCACAGTCCTCTACACCGTCAGCAGCACCTTGATGGCGCGGCGCTCGTCCATCGCCCGGTAGCCGTCGGCGGCCCGCTCGAGGGGGAGCGTGAGGTCGAAGACCCGTCCCGGGTCGATCGTGCGGTCCCAGATGAGCGTGATGAGCTCGGGCAGGTACTGACGGACCGGGGCCGGACCGCCGTGCAGGTGCACGCTGGCGAAGAACAGGTCGAGGCCGTCCAGCACGACGCCGTGCGAGACGCCGACGTAGCCGACGTACCCGCCGGGCCGGGTGGACCCGATGGCCTGCAGCATCGACTCCTGGGTGCCGACCGCCTCGGCTGTCCCGTGAGCGCCGTAGCCGCCGGTCATCTCCCGGATCCGGGCCATCGCGTCGTCGCCCCGCTCGTCGATGACGTCGGTGGCCCCGAAGGCGCGCGCCAGCTCCGCTCGCTCGGGGTGACGGCTCGAGGCGATGATGCGCTCCGCCCCCAGCTGCTTGGCCGCCAGGATGGCCGACAGGCCGACGGCGCCGTCACCGACGACGGCGATGGTGCGGCCGGGTCCGGCTCCGGCGGAGACAGCGGCGTACCAGCCGGTGCCGAGCACGTCGGAGGCGGCGAGGAGCGAGGGGACGAGGTCCGGGTCGGGTGTGCCGGGGGTGACGACCAGGGTGCCGTCCGCGAGCGGGATGCGAGCCCGCTGCGCCTGCGTGCCGACCGAGCCCATCATGACGTTGTGGATGCATCTGGACTGGTACCCGGCCTGGCAGATCTCGCAGGTGTTGTCCGAGGCGACGAAGGACCCGACGACGTAGTCCCCGACCGAGAGGGTCGTCACCGCGTCGCCGATCTCCTCGATCACGCCGACGTACTCGTGGCCCATCGGCTGCGGCGTGGTGAGCAGCGGCTCGGCGCCGCGGTAGGGCCACAGGTCTGATCCGCAGATGCAGGTCGCCGTGACCCGGATGACCGCGTCGGTGGGTTCCTCGATCCGCGGGTCGGCACGGTCCTCGATCCGGACGTCTGACGGTCCGTACAGCATGACTCCACGCATCGTGGCTCCTCACATCGGCGGTGGGTGCTTCCGCTCGGTCGCGCCTAGAGCGAGCCGGTCCGGGTGCGGACCTCGCGCTCCATCCGGTGCTCGTGGCGCTCGCGTCCCTTGATGGCCTCGGCCTCGCGGCTCTTCGGCGGGGCATGCGTGACGAGGTCGTCGAGCAGGCGACGGGTGGCGAGCGTGATCTCCTCGACCGCCCTGTCGAAGGCCTCGGCGTTGGCGCGGGACGGGCGGGTCGACCCACTGACCTTGCGGACGAACTGCAGGGCGGCCTCGTGGATCTCAGCATCCGTCGTGGGTGGTTCAAAGTTATGGAGAACCCGAATGTTTCGGCACATACAGCGACTGTAATCCGATCGGTCGGGCCCGCGCGGTGGAACGAGCGAGGGGCTTGCGGTGCGCCGGATCGGGTCTTCCCTCAGGCGGTACTTGGCGATACTATCTACTGGTAGTCAGTGTTGCTAAGTTGCTGGATTGCTGGGTTGTTGGGCGGGCCGAGGGGGAGTGGATGAGCAAGCAGATGACCGAGATGCTCAAGGGCACGTTGGAGGGCATCGTCCTCGCAGTCCTGGCCACACGGTCCGCCTACGGCTACGAGATCACCGCGAGGCTGCGCGAGGAGGGGTTCTCCGACATCGCCGAGGGCACCGTCTACGCGCTCCTCGTGCGGATCGAGCAGCGCGGCCTCGTCGACGTCGAGAAGGTCCCGTCGGAGAAGGGCCCACCACGCAAGGTCTACTCGCTCAACCCCAAGGGCAGCGCGTACCTGGAGGAGTTCTGGCTGAACTGGAGCTTCCTCGCAGCGCACATCGACCGGCTCCGGCAGCAGGTCCACCCCCAGAACGACCACCCGCAGGACGAAGGAGAGTAGTCATGGCCGCAGCATGGATCGAGCGGGTCACCGGCTCGCTGGAGGACAAGAAGCGCTGGCGCCAGTACAAGGCCCGCAAGGACCAGCTCCCCGCCGCCTACCGCACTGCGATCGATGGGCTCGAGCGCTACCTCACCTACGCCGGGGCGATCGTCAAGGGCGACGTCCTCATGCAGATGATGGAGGACCTCGCCGACCTCGTCGAGGGCGCGGCGGCTGACGGCACCCCGATCCGCGACGTGGTCGGGGACGACCCGGTCGAGTTCGCGGAGATGTTCATCGCGAACTACTCCGACGGCCAGTGGATCAACAAGGAGCGCGCCCGGCTCGTGGAGACCATCGACCGGGCGGCCGGTGAGGAGCCCTCCACAGGGTCTGACCACGGCAGTCGCTGAGGGCCCGCACCCTCCTGCACCCTCTCCCGCGCCCTCTCGCGCGCTCTGGTCACTCTCACGACGGAGCGAGTGAGACAGATCTCCTGCCCGACATCCGCCTTTCGGTGGATGACCTGGACCCCGGATTCTGTCAAAGTGAGCGAGACCAATTGCCGGGAGCGCCCGGATGGCATCGAAGCAGGGGTACCGACGGACCGATGACCAGTGAGCAGACATACGACATTGCCGAGACGATGCTGGGCGTCGACGTGCCTGCGCGCGAGGACCGCTGGGCTGGTGTGATGCGGGGCGTGCGCGAGGTGGCACTGCTCGGGATCCTCTACGCCGCCTACTCCATGGTCCGGCTCATGGCCGACGGGTCCCTGACCTCGGCGCTGGGGGTCGCGCGTCAGCTGCTGGTCTGGGAACGCCCGCTGGGCCTGGACGTCGAGGCTGGGTTCAACCAGATCGTCGCGGGGTCGCAGTGGCTGAGCATCTCCTTCTCCTTCTGGTACGCCTCGGCGCACTTCGTCGTGACCGGCGCGGTCCTGGTCCTGCTCTTCCTGCACCGCCCAGGCTCCTACGGGTGGTTGCGCTCCTCGCTCGTCCTGGCCACCGGCTGCGCCCTGGTCATGTACCTGCTCGTGCCCACCGCCCCGCCGCGGCTGTCCGGCACGCCCTACATCGACGTCCTCGTCCAGACCTCGCAGTACGGCTGGTGGGGCGCTGACGTCTCGGTGCCCGGCGGCTGGGGCGAGCACACCAACGAGCTCGCGGCCCTGCCGTCCATGCACGCCGGCTGGTCGTTGTGGGTCGCCCTCGCCGCGCTCGCGGTCTCCTGCCACTGGGCCTGGAAGGTTGCCGGCGTGACCTACGCCCTCATCACCGCCACCGTCGTGGTGGGGACCGCGAACCACTGGACCCTCGACATCATCGCCGGGTGGGCCGTCGTCGGGCTCGCGGCGCTGGTCTGCTGGCTGGTGGCCGGGCGCGGCGAGCGCCCAGAGCCCCGTCCGTCACAGCCCCAGCCCTGATCAGGGGCGGGTGGTCTGCGCCCGCACGTGCATCCGCTGACCCTGCGGACCGAAGAGGCTCAAGAACTCCACGGCCTGCTCGTCCGCCCGGCCGAACCAGTGCGGGGTCCGGGTGTCGAACTCGGCGGCCTCGCCCGCAGGCAGCACGAGGTCGTGCTCGCCGAGCACCAGACGCAGCCGTCCGCGGATGACGTAGACCCACTCGTGCCCCTCGTGGACCTGCTGAGAGACGACGGGGAGCGTGGGGCCGGCCGGGAGCAGGTGCTTGAAGACCTGCACGCCGCCCGCCCCGCGGCTGAGCGGCAGGATCGTCATGCCGTGACGGGAGATGGGGCGGATGTGGATCCGTGGGTCGCCGGTGGCCGGCGCCCCGACGAGGTCGTCGAGCGGCACACCGTGCGCCCTGGCGAGGGGGAGCAGCTGCTCGAGGGTGGGGCGCCGCTGCCCGCTCTCGAGCCGGGACAGGGTGCTCACCGAGATCCCCGTCGTCGAGGACAGCTCGGCGAGGGTGAGGTGTCGAGCCGTGCGCAGGGCGCGCAGCCGTGGGCCGACTGCAGCCAGCACGTCGTCGGAGTCTGTCGTGGGGGTCTGTGCCATGGAGCCAGTTTGCCACTCCGGCAAAGTTCCTTGCTGTTCTCAGCGCGGGCGGGACACCCTGGGACGACCGTCGCCACCCACGCCGCACGAGGAGACCACCATGGACCAGTCCCACCCGCACCACCCGCACCACCCGGCCGACCAGCCTGACCCGAGCTCACCCCAGCCCGGGGACCTCACCTACGACGTCGTCGTCGTCGGTGGCGGCGCGGCGGGGCTGAGCGCAGCCGTCGCGCTGGGCCGTGCCCGCCGCACGGTGCTCGTCGTCGACGCCGGTCAGCAGCGCAACCTGCCCGCCGCCGGCGTGCGCAACGTCCTCACCCGCGACGGACTGAGCCCGGCCGAGCTGGTGCGACTCGGCCGCGAGGAGGTCCTCCGCTACGGCGGCACCGTCCTGGGAGCGAGCGTCGAGTCCGTCGCCCCGTCCGTCACTGCGAGCGGCACTGCGACGGGCGAGGGCTTCGACCTCGTGGCCGACGACGGCACCCGCGTCCGCGCGCGGCGGCTGCTGCTGGCCACCGGCCTCGCCGACGAGCTGCCCGACGTCCCCGGCCTGCGCGAGCGGTGGGGCACCGACGTGCTGCACTGCCCCTACTGCCACGGCTGGGAGGTGCGCGACCAGGTCATCGGCGTGCTCGCCAGCGGTCCCATGGCTGTCCACCAGGCCCTGCTGTTCCGTCAGTGGAGCCAGCACATCACGCTCTTCCTCGACGGGCGGGCCGCACCCACCGCGGAGGAGGCAGAGCAGCTCGCCGCGCGCGGCGTCGCCGTCGTCCCCGGCGCGGTCGCCGGCCTCGAGGTGCACGACGACGCGCTCGCGGCCGTGCTGCTCGCCGACGGCGCGCGCCACGCCGTCCAGGCCCTCGTCGTCGGGCCGCGGTTCTCCGCCCGGACCGAGCTCGCGAGGATGCTCGGGGTGGCCACCGCCGAGCATCCGCTGGGCCTGGGGACCAGCGTCACGACCGACGAGACCGGCCTCACCTCCGTCCCCGGTGTCTGGGCCGCGGGGAACGTCAGCGACCTCACGGCGCAGGTGGCCGTCGCGGCCGCACGCGGGCTCATGGTCGGAGCAGCCATCAACGCCGACCTCATGGCAGCCGAGCTCCGTGCCGCGGTGGACTCCTACCGGTCCCGGTGACGTGGCAGCGCCCGCCCGGGGCGCTCCCCGCGTAGGGTGAAGACGCCCGAAGACCTCGAGAGGCAGGACCGTGATGACCGACAAGCTCATGACCGACCGTGAGACCGGGACCACCGGTCCTGCCCTCGACATCCCGGGGACGTGGAACGCCCGCGACGTCGGCGGACGCGCCGTCCCCGAGGGGTCCAGCGTCCCCCTGGCGACCGGCGTCCTGCTGCGCACGGCCTCCTTGGCCGCTCTGCAGCCCGCCGGCGTGGCCGTCCTGGACGACTACGACGTGCGGACCGTGCTGGACCTGCGCAGCCCGCAGGAGGTCGCCCGCGACGGGGCTGACGTCGTGCCCGCCAGCACGCAGGTGCTCAGCCTGCCCTTCGGCACGCCGCACCCGGAGAAGGCCCCCGCGCTCGCGGACGGCGAGGATGACGCCCTGCCCGTCCCGCAGGCGCCCGCGGAGGCCACCGGTGAGGTCGCCAGCGAGGTAGCCGGTGCGGACATGGCCCGGGTGCTTGCCACCCTGGTCGGGTCGGGGGTGGCTGCCACCGCGGACCCGGCCGAGCTCGGCCAGGCCATCATGACGGGCATCTACCGCCGCTTCGTCACCGACCCTGCGGCCCACGAGGCCGTCGGGACGGCGCTGACCGCCATCGCCTCCTCGACCCACGCCGTCCTCGTCCACTGCTCAGCAGGCAAGGACCGGACCGGGTGGATCGTCGCCCTCGCGCAGGCGGTCTGCTCGGTGCCCTCCGACCAGATCCTCCAGGAGTACCTGCTCTCCGCCGGCGCTGCCACGGAGCTCGCGGCCGCGATGCCCGTCATCCCCGGCGTCGACGCCGCCCTGTGGGAGGCCGTCCTCACGGTGCGCCCGGAGTACCTGGCCGCCGCGCACGAGGAGGTCGAGCGCAGCTACGGCTCGCTCACCGCCTACCTCGACGCCATCGGGGTCGACGCGGACCTGCGGGCGCTGCTGCGCGCACGGTTCGGCGTCGCTCCGGCGTGACCTGCGGACGCTGCGGCGCGCGCGGTGCGCGTCGCACCTGTCCACGCGAGTTCTGCGCGCTGCGGCGCGCGCGTTTGGCCTCCTCCCGGTTGCACGGGACAATCGTGGGGTGACTACCAGCAGCGGCCCAGGCAACCAGCCCTCGAGTGCTCGAGCGGGGCGTCATACCTCGCGAGGCGTCGATGTGCTCGAGCCGCACTTCACCGTCTTCGACGTCGTGACCGACCTGCGACGCGAGGTGGCCGCCCTGGACTTCCCCCTCGAGATCGACGGCGCCGACGACGCCCGGACCCAGCAGTCCCGGCTCGTCGCCCAGCTCGACGACCACCTGCTGCCGCGGCTCAAGGAGCTCTCGGCCCCCGCGGTCGTCGTCATCGCCGGGTCCACCGGGGCGGGGAAGTCCACCCTGCTCAACTCGCTCCTGCGGGAAGAGATCTCCGAGGCGTCGGTCATCCGACCCACCACCCGTGAGCCGGTCGTCGTCTTCAACCCGGCTGACTCCGAGATCGTCGCCGACACCCCGCTCGTGCGCACCGTCCGGTCGGTGACCAGCACCAACGTCCCGCGCGGCATCGCTCTGCTGGACGCCCCCGACCTCGACTCCGTCCTGGACGCCAACCGGGAGACCGCCGCCCGCCTGCTCGAGGGCGCGGACCTGTGGCTGTTCGTGACGACCGCGGCCCGCTACGGCGACGCGCTGCCGTGGAAGGCGCTCGAGGGCGCCACCCACCGCGGGGCGACCGTGGCCATGGTCCTCAACCGGGCGCCGCAGGCCTCCCTCAAGACCGTGCGCGGCGACCTGCTCAACCGCCTGCGCGAGCACCACATGGACAACGCCCCGCTCTTCGTCGTGCCCGACGCCGGCCCGCACGAGGGCCTGCTGCCCGCCACCGAGGTGGCCGCGATCGAACGCTGGCTGCGCACCCTCGGCGGCGCCGACCGTGCACGCACGGTGATCCTGCGCACGCTGCGCGGCGCGCTGACCGCCCTGCCGCCGTGGATCGAAGAGCTCAGCGAGCACGTGGAGAACCAGTTCGTCGCTGGTCAGCGGCTGCACGAGGTGGCCGAGGCGGCCCTGCCGCCGGTGGCCAAGGAGGTCCGGCAGGCGATCGAGTCCGGCAAGCTCGCCCAGGGTGCCGTGGAGTCGCAGTGGTCGCAGCTGCTGCGCCCGGCCCGCCTGGACCGGGCGATCTCACGCTCGGGCACGGCCCGCGGCTCCGCGCGCCGCGGCCGGGCACGCGAGGCCCAGCTGGCTGAGCTGGTCGAGGCGGTGCGCCGCGCCGCGACGGCGACCCTCACCGCAGCCGTCGACGACGCCGACGCCGCGCTGCGCGAGGCCCTCGGCGCGGTGGACGGAGGCGAGAGCCTGCTCGCCCAGGTCGACGACGCGACCACCGCCACCTCACGCGAAGGCGCCGCCCGCGCGGCCGTCGACTTCTGGATCGCCTCGGCCGCGGACCGGGTGGCCGCGATCGACCCCGCGGCGAGCAAGCAGAACGCGGCTGCCCTGCGGGCCTTCGGGCGTGGCGGCCTGACAGCCGTGCTGCTCGCCTCCGCCGTCGGGCTGGCCCCGGCCGAGGAGCTCATCGGCCGGTTGCTCGGCAACGCCGGGCGGGACCTCAGCCCGGAGGTCACGAGCGAGCTCGCAGACTCCGCGGCTACTCTGGTGGAGCGGGAGATCCTCCCGACCCGCCGCGCGCTCGCCGCACCAGCACTGGCCGACGACGCCGCAGTGGGACTGCGCGTTCGCCTCGCCGAGCTTGCGCAGCTCACCTGAGACCGCCCGCACCTCTCGCCGCACCACAGGAGCAGCCCGTGACACAGACCGACCCGGCCGTTGATCGCACCCCGAGCGACCAGTCGACGACGTCTGACGGTGAGCGTTACGCCCAGCACGTGGCGAACCTGCGCCGAGCCCTGGACGTGGGCGGGGACCGCCTCGACCCGCGCGTGGTCGCCCGCGCCCGTTCCGTCCTGGCCGGCGCGGACGAGCGCCTGGCCCTCGGCGTCGACCACACGATCGTCGCGCTGGCCGGCGGCACCGGCTCCGGCAAGTCGAGCACCTTCAACGCGATCTCCCGGCTGACCTTCGCCGACGTGGGCGTGCGGCGCCCCACCACGGCCCGCGTGACCGCCTGCGCGTGGAGCGACGGCGCCACGGCCCTGCTCGACTGGCTCGAGGTGGATCCCGAGCGCCGGATCAGCCGCGACAGCGCCCTCGACGGCGCCGAGGAGGCCTCCCTCGCCGGGCTCATCCTGCTCGACCTCCCCGACCACGACTCGATCGAGCCCAAGCACCGCGAGATCGTCGACCGCATCCTGCCGCTGGTCGACCTGCTCATCTGGGTCGTGGACCCGCAGAAGTACGCCGACGAGGCACTGCACGCCGGGTACCTGCAGTCCTTCGCCGGCGCCGAGGCATCGATGATCGTCGTTCTCAACCAGATCGACACCGTCGCCGAGCCCGGCCGTCCCGCGCTCGTCGCCGACGTCGCCCGGCTCCTCGCCGAGGACGGTCTGGTCGGGGTGGACGTGCGCACCATCTCCGCCAAGACCGGGGAAGGTGTGGACGAGCTCCGCGAGACGCTGCGCGAGGCTGTGGCCCGTCGCTCGGTCGCCGCGAGCCGGCTCGCCGACGAGCTCGACCGGGAGGGCCGCCGGATCGCCGAGGAGGTCCCGGCCACCGTGCTGGAGAGCGTCGAGCCGCTCGTGGACGGTGAGGTGGACCGGGTCGCCGTGGCCGTCGGCGTCGCCGCCGTGGTCGACGACGTGCGCTCGACCGTGCGCTTCGGCTCGGACGGTGACCGCGTGCCGAGCTTCCGCCGACCCCAGGAGTCCGCCATCCGGGTGATCCGCAGTCGCTGGGTGACCCGCGTCAGCGAAGGCATGCGCCCCGCCTGGGCCGAGTCCGTGGACCACGCGGTCCCGGACCAGGACGCGATCTCCGCCGCTCTGATCGACGCCCTCGACGGCGTGCCGATCTCCACCGAGCGGTCCGTGGGCGCCCGTCGCGCCCGGCTGCTGGGCTGGGTCTTCGCAGGTGTCGCCCTGCTCGGCGCGCTGGTGACCGGCGCCTTCGCCTTCGGGCTGGTTGACGTCGCCGACCCGTGGCCGCTCGTGGCCGTGGGCGCCACCCTCCTGGCTGCCGTCGCGTCGGTGAGCTGCCTGATGATCGGCGCGCGGAAGCGAGCGACCCTCGCCGAGCAGCGGGCCGAGCAGGTGCGTGAGGCAGCCTTCGCCGCCCTGCGCGAGGTGGTGGAGACCACCCTGGCCGCGCCGGCTCAGCGCATCCTCACCGAGCACCGCCACGTCCGCGAGTCCGCTCTCTCCGCTCGGGAGTCGTTCCCCACAGTGCAGCCCTGGCCGCCGTTGCCCCCCACTCTGGGCTGAGCGCCAGCGCTCCGTCGGCCCGGGACCGGATCCTGACAGCACACGGGACCACACGCGTCCCCCGTCGCTGGAGGATCCATGAGCACAGACACCAAGGTGACCGTGACGGGGTGGGTAGGCACCCATCCCAAGCACTTCGTCTCGGAGAGCGGCACCGACTTCACGAGCTTTCGCCTGGCCAGCACCAAGCGCTACTACAACCGCGCCGAGGAGGCCTGGGTCGACGGTCTGACCACCTGGTTCACGGTCAAGGCCTGGCGGTCCATGGCGATCAACGTCGCGGAGTCGCTGCGGCGCTCCGACCCCGTCGTCGTGCACGGCACGCTGACCTCTGAGACCTGGGACTCCCCGGACGGTCCGCGGACCACCTTCGTCATCGAGGCGGACGCGGTCGGGCCGGACCTGGCCCGCGGTCAGGCGACCTTCCGTCACACCGTGCACACCAAGGCCGGGGAGCCGTCGTCCGCGCAGCGCGGGGCAGACGCGGGGGAGTCCGCGACCGGGGAGGGGGCAGCAGACCCCTGGGCAGTGGCCGGTACGGACGAGGAGCCCGGGAGCGACTCGCTCACGAGCGACAGCGACGGCAACGGTGACGGCGCCAGCAACGGTGACAGCGAGAGCGACACCGATCTGCGCGCCACGTCGTCCGCGGCGTAGCCGGTGACTCGTCGGGTCCGGCCGGTCTGCGCCGGGCCGGACCCGACGGGAGACCGGGTGCCCCCGCGTTCGCCACCAGCGTGCTCGCCTACGAGCACACCTCGCCCCGACCGCGTAGACTGTGGGGTTGAGCACCTCTCCAGACGCTCAGCACTGCACCCGCGCACGTGGACGCTCGCGCTGGGCGGAGGGGGTGCACCCCCTGACCCGCGCGAGCGAACCCGCTGCAGCGCAATCGAACATGAGGCGGACCGAGAGCCAGTGGCTGAGTTCATCTACTCCATGTACAAGGCGCGCAAGGCGCACGGCGACAAAGTCATCCTCGATGACGTCACGCTGAACTTCCTCCCCGGAGCGAAGATCGGTGTGGTCGGCCCCAACGGTGCCGGTAAGTCGACGATCCTGAAGATCATGGCGGGCCTCGAGCAGCCCTCCAACGGTGAGGCACGTCTGTCTCCCGGATACACGGTCGGCATCCTGCTGCAGGAGCCGCCGCTCAACGAAGAGAAGACCGTCCTGGGCAACGTCGAAGAAGGCGTCGCGGACATCAAGGCGAAGCTCGACCGCTTCAACGAGATCTCCGCCCTCATGGCTGAGCCGGACGCTGACTTCGACAAGCTCCTCGCCGAGATGGGCGAGCTGCAAGAAGCCCTCGACCACGCCGACGCCTGGGACCTCGACGCCCAGCTCGAGCAGGCCATGGACGCGCTGCGCTGCCCCCCGCCGGACGCCGACGTGTCGGTCCTGTCCGGTGGAGAGCGTCGCCGTGTGGCGCTGTGCAAGCTGCTCCTGGAGAAGCCTGACCTGCTGCTCCTGGACGAGCCCACCAACCACCTCGATGCCGAGTCTGTGCTCTGGCTCGAGCAGCACCTGTCGTCCTACCCCGGTGCCATCCTCGCGGTGACCCACGACCGGTACTTCCTCGACCACGTCGCGGAGTGGATCTGTGAGGTCGACCGCGGCCGCCTGTACCCCTACGAGGGCAACTACTCCACGTACCTGGAGAAGAAGGGCGAGCGCCTCAAGGTCCAGGGCAAGAAGGACCAGAAGCTCGCCAAGCGTCTCTCGGACGAGCTCGAGTGGGTCCGGATGAACGCCAAGGGCCGCCAGACCAAGTCGAAGGCCCGTCTGGCCCGCTACGAAGAGATGGCGACCGAGGCCGAGCGCACCCGCAAGCTCGACTTCGAAGAGATCCAGATCCCGCCGGGCCCGCGCCTGGGAAGCATCGTCATCGAGGCGAAGGACCTGCAGAAGGGCTTCGACGGGCGCACGCTCATCGAGGGCCTGTCGTTCACGCTGCCGCGCAACGGCATCGTCGGCGTCATCGGTCCCAACGGTGTGGGTAAGACCACGCTGTTCAAGACCATCGTGGGCCTGGAGCCTCTCGACGGCGGTGAGCTGAAGGTCGGTGAGACGGTCTCCATCTCCTACGTCGACCAGTCTCGTGGCGGAATCGACCCCAAGAAGACCCTGTGGGAGGTCGTCTCCGACGGGCTCGACTACATCAAGGTCGGCAACGTCGAGATGCCCTCGCGCGCCTACGTCGCAGCCTTCGGCTTCAAGGGTCCGGACCAGCAGAAGCCGGCCGGGGTCCTCTCCGGTGGTGAGCGCAACCGTCTGAACCTGGCGCTGACCCTCAAGCAGGGTGGAAACCTCCTCCTGCTCGACGAGCCCACCAACGACCTCGACGTGGAGACCCTCGGCTCGCTCGAGAACGCTCTGCTCGAGTTCCCCGGCTGCGCCGTCGTGGTCTCCCACGACCGGTGGTTCCTCGACCGGGTGGCCACGCACATCCTCGCCTACGAAGGCACCGAGGAGAACCCGGGCAACTGGTACTGGTTCGAGGGCAACTTCGCCTCCTACGAGGAGAACAAGGTTGCGCGTCTGGGCCCCGACGCGGCTCGTCCGCACCGGGTCACCCACCGCAAACTCACCCGCGACTGACACCCGCTCGTGCGGTGCGTGGGACCCTTTTCCGGCAGACTTCAACCATGTCTGACGTGTCGGGTGACCATGCTGTGATCGGCGACGCCGGAGAATCCTCCGGCGTCGCCGATCTTGTCGGCGCACTCAGCACGTTGCGCCGGGAGATCGAGACGCTCAGCCTGCCGCTGGAGACCGTGACCGCCGCCGATGCCCGCCGTGAGCGGGAGGCCGTCCTGGACCAGCTCGACGACTACCTGCTGCCGCGCCTGCAGGCGGAGTCGGCTCCGCTGCTCGTGGTGGTCGCCGGGTCGACCGGGGCGGGGAAGTCGACGCTGGTCAACTCGATCCTCGGCCAGCACGTCACCACTCCCGGTGCGCTGCGGCCCACGACCCGCTCACCGGTGCTCGTCCACCACCCCCTCGACGCGCAGTGGTTCACCTCCGAGCGCGTGTTCCCGCACCTCGCCCGGGAGACGCCCGTCGCCTCCTTCGCCCCACCGGGCACCTCACCTGTCGCTCAACCAGGTACCGAACCGGCCCCGCACCCGGCTCCCGCGCCGACGGGGGACCACCCTCGCGACGGCGATCCGCGGTCCTTGCGCCTGGTCGCTACCGACGTGCTGCCCCAGGGCATGGCCCTGCTGGACGCCCCCGACGTCGACTCCGTCGTCGTGGGCAACCGCGAGCTCGCCGCCCAGCTGCTCTCTGCCGCCGACCTCTGGCTCTTCGTCACCACCGCCGCCCGGTACGCCGACGCCGTCCCGTGGGAGCTGCTCAGCGCGGGCGCCGCCCGCAACGCCCAGGTGGCGCTCGTCGTGGACCGCGTCGACCCTGGGGCGGAGATGGTCGTCGACCACCTGCGCGAGATGCTCGTCGACCAGGGCCTGGGCGACGCGCCGGTGTTCCTGCTCCGGGAGTCCGCGCTGGTGGACGGGATGCTCCCGGTGACGGAGGTCGCGCCGCTGGCGCGCTGGCTCACCGTCATGGGCAGCGACGACGGGGCCCGGCGCGCCGTCATCGCCGCCACCCGCGACGGGGTGATCGACGACCTGTCCGCCCGCACCATGGCCCTGGCTGACGCCGCCGACGCCCAGGTGCTGACCGAGACCGCCCTGCGACGTTCGGTCACGGCCTGCTACGCCGAGGCCGCACGCGAGGTGCGTCGGGCGACCTCGGACGGGTCGATGCTGCGCGGGGAGGTGCTCTCGCGGTGGCAGGACTTCGTGGGGACCGGTGACTTCATGCGGGGCGTGGAGCAGAAGTTCGGAGCCCTTCGCGACCGCGTGTCGGGATACCTCCGCGGCCGTCCCGCTGCGGCGCCCAAGGTCAGCACGGCGATCGGGCACAGCCTGGAGGCGATCATCTTCGACGCGGCGGACCGCGCCTCCGAACGCACCCACAGCGCCTGGCGGTCTGACCCGGCCGGTGCCGCACTGCTCGACGGGCTGGCGCTGTCGCGCGCCTCGGCCAGCCTGCCTCAGGAGCTCGCAGAAGCGGTCCGGGGGTGGCAGGGGGACGTCCTCGGTCTGGTCACCGAGAGCGGTGCGGACAAGCGCGGGCGTGCCCGCACCCTGGCCATCGGAGTCAACGGTGCAGGTGCGGCTCTCATGATCGTCGTCTTCGCCTCGACCGGAGGGCTGACCGGGGCCGAGGTCGGCATCGCCGGGGGCTCGGCGGTGCTCGCCCAGCGGCTGCTCGAGGCGGTGTTCGGCGACGAGGCTGTCCGGTCCCTGGCGCGCACAGCCCAAGAGCTGCTCGACGCGCGCGTCGATGCGGTCCTGTCCCGGCAGGCTGAGCGCTTCACCTCCCTCCTGGACGAGGCGCCGCCCGGCCACGGCGTGGACCTGGACCATGGACCACAGCTGCGCGCGGCGGCCCTGGACGTCCAGCGGACCGCCGCGACCGAGCGGGCGGCCCGTGCCGCCAGCACCCGGTCGAACCCCACGCAGGTCCCGTTGTCGGGGGACATCGGCGCGGGCAGCCCCGACGGCTCGCAGACGGACCCGGCGCGGTCGGGCCACCTGCGCGGCGCCGACCTGCCCATCACCTCCAACCCCTACGCCCGCCCCGCCCTCGAGCTGGCCGTGGTCGACGAGCGGCCCGCGCCACGGGCCGGTGGCCGGTGGTGGCGCCGCAAGCCGCGCCCGGGCACGACAGGCACGACAGGCACGACCGGAGCTTCCGGGGAGAGTGACTCGTGAAGTCCCTCGCACCCGTCACCCAGCGCCGCGCCGAGTCCCTGACCTTGCGGGTGCAGGCCCTCGAGGCTGCGCTCGAGGCCGGACGCGAGTGGCTCAGCCCTCAGGTCGTCGAGCGCGGCGACCGGGTCGTCCAGCGCGCCCGCGCGCGGTTGAGCCACTCGATCGCGCACACGGTCGTCGCCCTGGGCGGATCGACCGGGTCCGGGAAGTCGACCATCCTCAACGCACTCGCCGGTGCGCAGATCTCCCGCCCGGGCATCATCCGCCCCACCACCTCGCGCCCTGTCGCGGCCGTGTGGGACGTCGAGGGTGGTGACCGGCGTGAGGCCGACCAGCTCCTCGACTGGCTGGAGGTAGGGCAGCGCAGCTACCTGCCCGCGAGCGGGGAGAACCAGGGACTGGTCCTGCTCGACCTCCCCGACCACGACTCGGTGGTCGTGGAGCACAGGATCCGCGCTGACCGCCTCCTTGAGCGCGCTGACCTTCTGGTGTGGGTCATGGACCCGCAGAAGTACGCCGACGCCGTGCTGCACGAGCGCTACCTGCGCCCGCTCGCCGGGCACGCCGGCGTCGTGGTGCTCGTGCTCAACCAGATCGACCGCCTCGCCCCGCAGGACCAGGCGCACTGCCTGGCGGACCTGCGCCGGCTGGCGGTCGCCGATGGCCTCGCCGGGGCGAGCGTGCTCGGGCTCTCTGCCGTGACGGGCCAGGGGATGAGCGAGCTCCACGAGCTCATGGCGCAGGCGGCGGCCGAGCGGGCCGCCGCCGCCGACCGGCTGCTCGCCGACGTGCGCGGTGCTGCGGCGCTCATCGAGTCCGAGTGCGGGACCTCCCACGAGAGCCGGGCCAGCGCCGCCGCTCGCCGCGAGCTGCTCGACGCGCTCTCGGTGGCCGCCCGCACCGACGTGGTGGTCGACGCGGTGCACGGCTCTGCCCTGCACCGTGCCCGCGCGGCGACCGGGTGGCCGCTGACCCGGTGGATCGGGCGGCTGCGGCCGGACCCGTTGCGCCGGCTCAACCTGCACCGCACGACCACGCGCACCGACCTCGTGCGGACCTCGCTACCGCCTCCCGACGCCGCGATGGCCGCCCGCACGCACACCGCCGTCCGCAGCTATGTCGACGCCGCCTCGGCCGGCGCGCCGCCCGGCTGGGTGATGGCCACCCGCGCCGTCGTCCATGACGAGGCGCTGCCCGACGCCCTGGACCAGGCGGTCGCGCGCACCGAGCTGGACGCCGAGGCGCGCTCGTGGTGGTGGGGTGTGGCCGCGGCCGTGCAGTGGTTCTTGCTCGGGGTCTTCCTCGTGGGGCTCATCTGGCTCGCGGTGCTCGCCGTCCTGGCCTTCATCCAGCTGCCCATCACCGCGACGCCGGGCGGCGAGGGTTTCCCCATCCCGACCCTCATGGTGGTGGCCGGGCTGGGGCTGGGCATCGTCTTCGCCCTGGTCTCGCGGGTGGCTGCCCTCGTCGATGCGAACCGCCTCGCGCGCCGGGCTGCCCGCAGGCTCGCCGTCCAGATCGCGGAGGTGGCCGGCGAGGCGGTCATCCAGCCGGTCGAGGCGCAGCGGCTGCTGCTCGACGAGTGCCGGGCGGCGGCCGTCCTCGCCGGCCGGTAGGTGTGGGCGCCGGTGCCGATCCCGAGCCGCACGCGGTGCTCGGAGCCGGGTCTACGGTAGGACCATGACTCGCCTCCACATCCCGGTCCGGCTGCGCTGGTCCGACCTCGACGCCTACGGCCACGTGAACAACGTCGAGATGTTCCGGCTCCTCGAAGAGGCTCGGATCACCGCCTTCTGGCGGCACCCCGAGGCCCAGGACGACCCGTGGCCGACGGCGGTGCTGGAGTCCGGGCCGCAGGCGTCCTCGCACACGCTCGTCGCGCGCCAGGAGATCGAGTACCTGCGTCCCCTCGGCTACGCCCGGGACCCGATCACGGTGCAGATGTGGATCGGGCACATCGGGGGCGCGAGCCTGGAGGTCTGCTACGAGGTCTTCGACGCGGTCCGCCCCGAGAGTGCCCAGAGCGCCTCACCTGAGCCCCGCAAGCCCTGCGCCCGCGCCACCACGACCATCGTCCTTGTCGACGCGGTCACCCAGTCACCACGCCGCATCACGACGCTCGAACGCGCCGCGTGGGAGCCGTACGTCGAGGCTCCCGCGGTGCTTCGTCGGCGAGGAGCGTGAGCACAGCCGGCTCGGCGTCAGCCCGGGACTGCGCCTGGGGGATGTGCATGCCGTGCTCCCACAGGTCGACCAGCCGCGGGTTGATGTAGGCAGACCGCGCCACGGCCGGTGTGTTCCGCAGCTCCTGCGCGACTCCCCGCACCATGGCGGTGACCACGCGACGGCGGGCGCGCGCACTGCTCGGCGCGTCTCCCGCCTCGGCCAGCAGCCGCGCGGCGAGCACGGTCGCGTGCCAGGTCCGGAAGTCCTTGGCGGTGACGTCGGTGCCGAGGCGTTCCTTGAGCGAGGCGCTGATCTCGGCGGAGGTCACCTGGTGCCAGGCGACCGGGCGGCCCGTCGCCCGCCAGGCGAGCAGGCGCTCACCGCCGCGCCGGGACAGCAGCGTGCGCACCGCCGCGTGGACCTGGGGGTCCTCGATCCGCAGGTCCCACTCCTGGCCGGACTTGGCGGGGAAGCGGAACCGCACCGTGCCGTCGCGCCTGGCCGTCACGTGCTCGCGCAGCAGGGTCGCCAGACCGAAGCTCGAGTTGCGCTCGGCATAGGCCTCGGACCCGATGCGGAAGTAGCCGACGTCGAGCAGCCGGAAGGCGAGGGCATGCACCCGGGCCGGTGGCATCCCCGGCAGGTCGAGGTCCTGGGCGACCTTCTGGCGAGCCGCCGGCAGCCGGGTGGCCACCTCGAGCACATGGTCGTGCTTGGCCCGTGCCCGCTTGGCCGCCCACTGCGGGTGGTAGATGTACTGCCCGCGCCCGGCGTCGTCCCGGCCGAAGGCCTGCAGGTGGCCGGACGGGCTCGCGCAGATCCAGACGTCAGTCCAGGCTGGCGGGATGGCGAGCCCTGCGCAGCGGTCGATGACCTCCGGGTCGGTGATCCGTGATCCGTCGGCGGCGAGGAAGACGAACCCGCCGCGCGTGCGGCGGCGGCTCAGCCCGGGATCGGTGACGGAGACATGGCGCAGGCGGGGCATGGAGACAGTGTGCCCCGGGGTCAGTCCTGCGGCACCCGGACCATGCCTTCCTGGGCGATGGACGCCACGAGCGTGCCGTCCTGGGAGAAGACCCGGGCGGCCCCGAGCCCGCGCCCGCCCTGGGCGGAGGGGGAAGACTGGACGTAGAGCAGCCACTCGTCGACCCGGACGTCGCGGTGCCACCACATGGCGTGGTCGAGGCTGGCGACGCTCAGCCCAGGGGTCATCCAGCTGTGCCCGCCCGCGCGCAGCACCGGCTCGAGCATGATCTGGTCGCAGGCGTAGACGAGCAGCGCGCGGTGCAGCAGCTGGTCGTCGGGGACCGGTCCGCGCGAGCGCATCCAGACCGCCTGCTGGTGCGTGGCCTCGCCCGAGGAGCCCAGGTAGAGCGCCCCTTCGACGTGGCGCAGGTCGAAGGCGCTCTGGCGGGACCAGAAGTCCGCGACCGGGTGGTCGATCCCGCCGAGCAGCTCCTGGGCGGAGAGCACCTCGTCGGGGGCGGGCACGTCAGGCATCGGTGTGGAGTGCTCGAAGCCGTCCTGGTCCTCCTGGAAGGAGGAGATCATCGACAGGATGGCCTTGCCGCCCTGGTAGGCGTGGGTGCGCCGGGCGCTGAAGGACCGGCCGTCCCGCAGCCGCTCGACGGAGAAGTCGACCGGCTGGTGGATGTCACCGGCACGCAGGAAGTACCCGTGCAGGGAGTGCGGCAAGCGTCGACGGTCCACGGTCGCACCCGCGGCCAGCAGCGCCTGAGCCAGCACCTGCCCGCCGTACACGCGGCCGTTGGGCTGGTGCATGCTCTCCCCGGCGTAGACGTCCTCACCGGTCTCGGCACCGTGATACTCCAGCTGGAGCACGGTGAGCAGGTGCCCGAGCGGGTCCTTGGCGATGCTCTCCGCGTCGGGGGTGTGCGCGAGGTCCACGCCGGTCACGTCCTGGGGCTCGGTCACGAGCGCTCCTACTCGTCGAAGGTGTTGATCATGGAGTGCGCGGCGCGTTCCATGTAGTCCCACAAGGTGGCCTCGTGCAGGGGAGCGAGGTCGATCGCGGCGACCGCCACGCGCATGTGCGCGAGCCAGCGGTCGCGGGCGTCCGGGTTGACCTTGAACGGGGCGTGACGCATCCGCAGCCGCGGGTGCCCGCGGTTCTCCGAGTACGTCGTCGGGCCGCCCCAGTACTGCTCGAGGAACAGCAGGAAGCGTTCCTTGGCTGGTCCCAGGTCCGCCTCGGGGTACATCGGGCGCAGCACCTCGTCCTGGGCCACGCCGTCGTAGAAGACGTCGATGAGCTTGACGAAGGTCTCGTGCCCGCCGACGAGCTCGTAGAAGGAGTCCGCGCGCGGGGAAGAAGTGTCGGTCACTGGTCCACTATCCCAAACAACGCAGAGGCGGTGCCGCCACGGCGGTGGTGCTGTGCCTCACAGGTCCCGTCGCCCCAGAGCGCAGCGGGCCACCGGACGTGGTCCCGGAGCCGGTCAGAGCCCCAGCTCGGCCAGCATCGGCAGGCGTGAGCGCACCATCGAGCGGGCGTCGCTCGCCGTCTCCGCGGTCAGTGCGAGCTGAGCCACCTCCTCGCACAGCGCCAGGTCCACCTGGGAGAGCACCTCGGCCACGTCGGCCAGCGCTCGCGGGGTCATCGACAGCGAGGACACGCCCAGGCCCACCAGCACGACGGCGAGCACCGGGTTCGACGCGGCCTCCCCGCACACACCGACCGGTCGGGCCTGCTGGGCGCCGCCGGCGCAGGTCGCGGCGATGAGGTGCAGCACAGCCGGCTGCCACGGGTCGGAGAGCTCGGCGAGGGAGCCGAGCAGCCGGTCCGCGGCCATGGCGTACTGGGTGAGGTCGTTGGTGCCGATCGAGGCGAACTGGGCACGGGCCAGGATGGGACCGGCGAGCAAGGCCGCGCTGGGCACCTCGATCATCACCCCGGCGGTGTCGAGGCCGTGCGCGGTACAGGCGGCCACGAAGGCCTCGGTCTCGGGGACGGTCGAGACCATCGGGGCCATCACCCAGACCTCGGCCTGCTCGGCTGCGGCGGCGCGGGAGATCGCCTCGAGCTGGTCGTCGAGCAGCTCGGGGGAGCGGGCCGCGGTGCGCAGACCGCGCACTCCCAGGGCCGGGTTCTGCTCGTCGTGGGCGACGAGGAAGTGCAGCGGCTTGTCCGCCCCGGAGTCGAGGGTGCGGATGACCACCTTGCGCCCGCCGAACTCAGAGAACACCCGGCGGTAGGCGGTGACCTGCTCCTCGATGGTCGGTGGCAGCTCACGGTCGAGGAAGCAGAACTCCGACCGGAACAGCCCCACGCCCTCGGCGCCTGCCCGCGCGGCGGGGGCGGCCTCGCTCGGGTCGCCGATGTTGGCGAGCAGCTGGACAGGGTGACCGTCGCGCGTCTGCCCCCGGCCGGAGAAGGTGCGTGCGCGCGCGGCCGCTGTGGTCACGGCCTCGAGCTCGGCGGGGGTGGGGTCCGCGACGACCACGCCGGTGGACCCGTTGACCAGTGCCGTCTCGCCGTCCACGAGCAGCGCGTGCGCGCCGGCGGCGGCGACGACGGCCGGGATCCCCTTGGCGTTGGCCATGATGGCGGTGTGCGAGGTGGGGCCCGCACCGTCGGTGACGATCGCCAGGATCTTGGACGGGTCCAAGGAGGCGGTCACGGACGGAGCGAGGTCGAGGGCGACGAGCACGAAGGGCGTATCCCAGGTCGGCACCCCCGGGCGCGGGCGCCCGGTGAGTGCGGCGACCAGGCGGTCGCGGATGTCGACGATGTCCACGACCCGCTCGGCGAAGTACCCGCCGAGGGCCTGGAACTGCTGGGCGACCTCCTCGGCCGCCTCCCACACGGCTCGCTCGGGGACGAGGTGGTCCTCCAGGACGCGGCGCTGGGCGTCGGCGACGAGGGTCGGGTCTGCGGCGATCGCAGCGGTCGCCTCCAGCAGGTCCTTGGAGTCACCGGTGGCGCGTTCCGCGGCGGCGTCGAGGTCGGCTGCTACGAGGGTGCTGGCCTCGAGGATGGACTCGGCGCGCGCCGCCGGGCTGTCGCGCGGGGAGAGACGCAGTCCAGGCGCCGGCTCGGCGATCGGCTCAGGCATGTGGACGACGGGGCCGGCGACGAGCCCCGGGCAGACTCCGATCCCAGCGACGGTGCGGGGAGTGGGCGCGGTCATGAGAACCTCCTGATCAGCATGCTCACAGGCAGTCTCGCAGTAATTGGCGGCAAGGGCGACTACTCTAGGACCTAGTACCCGATCGACAGCTCTCCAGACCAGGAGTTTTCCTTTATGAGCAAGGCACAGCAGATCCTCGCTGCCCTCGGCGGACAGGCCAACGTCGTTGACCTCGAGCCCTGCATCACCCGTCTGCGGGTCGAGGTGACCAACCCGGACCTCGTCAGCGAGACCGACCTCAAGGCAACTGGCGCCTTCGGTGTGGTTCGCTCCGGCAAGGTCGTCCAGGTCATCGTCGGACCCGAGGCGGACAACCTCGCCGCAGAGCTCGACGCCCTGCGCTGAGCGCTGATCTGCGCTGACCGGGCCGTTCGTGTCTGAGTCGAAGGATCGCGACCATGCTCCTCCCGTGGGTCCGCCCACGGTGATGAGCATGGTCGCTCCTGTCTCCGGGCAGGTCGTGGCCATGGCCGACGTCCCCGACCCGGTCTTCGCCCAGGAGATCGTGGGCCCCGGCCTGGCCATCGAGCCGCTGGCCGAGGGAGCCGTGGACGGCGTGGTCGTCGCCCCCGTCTCGGGGACGGTCGCCTCGCTCTTCCCGCACGCCTTCGCCCTCCAGACGCCTGACTCCCGCACGGTGCTCGTCCACCTGGGCATCGACACCGTCACGCTCAAGGGCGCGGGCTTCGAGGTGCTCGTCGCCGTGGGCGAGGAGGTCGTCGTCGGGCAGCACGTGCTCAGCTGGGACCCGTCCGCGGTCTCCGCGGCCGGCCTGGCGACCGTGTGCCCGGTGGTCGCGCTGCAAGGCGACGCGGCGCAGGTGACCGCGCTCGTGGCCCCCGGTGCGACGGTGCGTCGCGGCGACCCGCTGCTGGAGTGGCGCAGCCCCTCCTGACCTAGCCGGGGAGTCAGGCCAGCTGGATGTCCGCTGTGCCGAGCTCGAGGCGCACGGCCTCCCGCAGCGCCCGCGCGACGTCCCACTGCATGGCGGGGTTGGTGCGGACCTGGACCTTGAGCAGCACCGACCCGGCCGCGAGGGACTCGATCCCCACCACCTGCGGGTCCTCCAGCAGGTAGCCCGCCAGGACGGGGTCAGCCTTGACGCGCTCCCCGGCGCGGGCCAGAGCAGCGCGCGCCTGGGTGAGGTCGGTGCTGGAGGCCAGCTCGACGTCGACCACCGCGCGGGACCAGCCCTGGGTGCGGTTGCCCACCTTGAGGATCTCGCCGTTGCGGATGAACCACAGGGTGCCGGAGTCGTCGCGGATCTTCGTGATCCGCAGCGCGACCGCCTCGACGGTCCCCGAGACGTCGCCCACGGTGATGGTGTCCCCGACCCCGTACTGGTCCTCCAGCAGCAGGAACATGCCCGACAAGAAGTCGCGGACGAGGCTCTGGGCACCGAAGCCGAGCGCCACACCCACCACACCGGCCGAGGCCAGCAGCGGCGCGATGTTCATCCCGACCTCGGCGAGGACCATGAGCACCACGATCGAGCCGATCACGAGGGTGGCCGTCGAGCGCAGCACGGAGCCGATGGTCCGGGCGCGCTGGGCACGCCGGGCGGTGGCCAGAGGGTTGGCGCGCAGCAGCGCGGCGCCGACGTCGGTCCCGCCGAGCTCGCGCAGCCCGCGCCGGTTGAGCAGGGTGCCCTCGGCCAGGTGCTCGGTCAGGGTGTTGACCAGACGCCGCACGATGAGGAGGGCGACCACCCCGATGAGGACGATGACCAGGAGTCGCAGCGGAGTCCCGGTGAACCAGGTGAGCCAGGAGCGGGCGCTGGTCACGTCGAACTCATCGGTGGTGGCGGCGAAGAAGTGCATGGGGGAAGGGTACCGAGCGAACCAAGATCACACTCCCAGGTTTCGCCGCGCCGGTGCCCGCTGCTGCTCATCGGTGCGCTCTCTGGCAAGATTCACTCGTGGACCCTGCTGAGCACGTATCGCCCTCACCTGCGCTGATCGACCTCGCGCGTGCGTATGGTGTCTCGCCCGACCACTACGGCTTCCACGGCGACCACCTCACCGCCTCCGCCCAGACCCTCGTCGCGGTGCTCGCCGCGCTCGGCGTCGACGCGAGCACCCCGGAGCGCATCGACGTCGCCCTCGCGAGCGTCGTGGACGCTCCCTGGCGCCGGATGCTCCCCGCCACCCTGGTGCTCCGCGAGGGCCAGTCCCAGAAGTTCCCGGTGCACGTCACCGACGGCATGCCGGTCGAGGTGTGGATCGAGCTGGAAGACCACGGCGGCCGCATCGACCTGCACCAGATCGACCTGTACACCGAACCGCGCACGGTCGACGGGCGCACCATCGGGCGAGCGATGTTCGAGGTGCCGCGGACCCTGCCGCTCGGCTGGCACGAGATCCGCGCACTCACCCCGGACGGACAGTCCCGGGCGACGCTCGCGGTCACCCCGGAACGGCTCGAGCTGCCTGCCGAGGTCGCCGGGCACCAGTCCTGGGGCCTCATGGCCCAGCTGTACTCCGTCCGCTCCCGGCAGTCCTGGGGGGTGGGCGACTTCGCCGACCTCGCCGACCTGGCGTGGATCGGGGGGAAGACCCTCGGCGCGGACTTCTTGCTCATCAACCCGGTGGCGGCCGCCGAGCCGACCACCCCGATGACCCCCTCGCCGTACCTGCCGGTGAGCCGGCGCTTCATCAACCCGCTGTACCTGCGCGTGGAGGACATCCGCGAGACGGCCTACCTCTCAGCCGCCGACCGCTCCATCGTCGAGTGGTCCGCCGAGGGCGTGCGCGAGCTGAGCACCGACCCCGGACCCATCGACCGGGACGCGGCCTGGGACGCCAAGAAGGCAGCCCTGCAGGTCGTCTTCGAGGCTCCGCGCTCCGCGGCCCGTCAGACGGCCTTCGAGGACTTCCGCGCCTCCCAGGGCCGGGGCCTGGAAGACTTCGCCGCCTGGTGCGCCTTCACCGAGCACTTCGTCGGCCAGACCTGGCCGGCCGCGCTGCGCGACGTCACCAGCCCGGAGACCGCCGCGCTGCGCGCGGAGCTGGCCCAGCAGATCGACTTCCACTGCTGGCTGCAGTGGGTCGCCGACGTCCAGCTCGAGCAGGCCCAGCGCTCGGCCCTCGAGGGCGGGATGTCCATCGGGATCATGCACGACCTCGCCGTGGGCGTGCACCCTGACGGCGCGGACGCGTGGGCGCTGGCCGGGGTCCTGGCACAGGACATCGGGGTGGGCGCGCCCCCGGACATGTACAACCAGCAGGGACAGAACTGGTCCCAGCCCCCGTGGCACCCCGAGGAGCTGGCCCGCACCGGCTATGCCGCCTACCGTGACCTGCTGCGCACCGTCCTGCGGCACGCCGGTGCGCTGCGCATCGACCACGTCATCGGGCTGTTCCGGCTGTGGTGGATCCCGGCGGGCAACGGGGCCGACGAGGGCGTCTACGTGCGCTACGACCACGAGGCGCTCATCGGCATCCTGTGCCTGGAAGCCCACCGCGCCGATGCGATCGTCATCGGTGAGGACCTCGGCGTCGTCGAGCCGTGGGTGCGCGACTACCTCACCGAGCGCGGCATCCTGGGCACGTCGATCCTGTGGTTCGAGAAGGAGCCCGACGGGCGCCCGCTCGCACCCGAGCACTTCCGGACGCTGTCGTTGACGACCGTGACCACCCACGACCTGCCGCCCTCGGCCGGCTACCTCGCCGGTGAGCACGTCGAGCTGCGCGACCGGCTGGGCCTGCTCTCCGACCCGGTCCAGATCGTGCGTCAGCAGGCGCGCCGGGAGCGGGACCAGATGATCCTCGCCCTGGCGACCCGTGGCCTGATCGGTGACGACCCGTCCGAGCGCGAGCTCGTCGAGGCGCTGCACCGCTACATCATGGGCACGCCCGCGGTGCTGCTCGGCGTCTCGCTCGCGGACGCGGTGGGGGAGCGGCGGGCGCAGAACCAGCCCGGGACCGACCAGGAGTACCCGAACTGGAAGGTCCCGCTGGGAGACTCCAGCGGGAACGTCGTGCTCATCGAGGACCTCCTCGACAACGCTCGCCTGCGGTCCTTGGCGGCTGTCATGAACGAGGACGGCCAGCCCTCCTGACCCGCGGCTGACGCACCTCTGCCAGCGCCCCTGCGCCCCGCCCGCTCGTCCCTGGAGCCGTGACGATGGGGGAAGATAGAGGGTCGTCACCATCGGAGGAGAACTGTGCGGAGCCTTGTCTCGATCCTGCGCGCCACCCGCGTGCTCTGGCCGTTCTACGTGGGGATCGTCGTCTGCTCCCTCATCGCGACGGCGGCCAGCCTGGTCACTCCCTTCGTGCTCAAGGCGGCCATCGACACGGTCGTGGACGTGGTTCAGGGCGCAGCGGACGACGGCGTCATCACCACGGTCGTATGGCTGGCGGTCGCGCTGCTGGTCGCTGACCTGGTCAGCTCCACCGTGGCGAACATCGGCGGGTACCTCGGTGACGTCATGGCCGCCCGGATGCGTCAGATCCTGTCCACCCGGTACTTCGCCAAGCTGCTCGGCCTGCCGCAACGGTACTTCGACGACCAGGTGACCGGATCGATCATCAGCCGGCTGACCCGGTCGATCACCGAGACCACCGGCTTCCTCAACAACTTCGCCAACAACTTCTTCCCGATGCTGCTGACCGTCCTCGCGGTCCTGGTCATCTCGGCCAGCTACTCCTGGCCGCTCGCCCTGCTGCTCGCCCTCGTCTTCCCGGTGTACGTCGGGCTGACCGCCATGACCAGCAAGAAGTGGCAGGTCATGGAGGGGGAGAAGAACGAGCAGGTGGACCTCGCCGGAGGCCGGTTCGCCGAGGTGGTCGGCCAGATCAACGTCGTCAAGAGCTTCACCGCCGAGCGTCGCGAGCTGTCCCTCTTCGCGGGGCGCTTCGCGCGGACCGTGGGGACCACGCGTGGGCAGTCGCGCTACTGGCACGTCATGGACGCGATCCGCCGCGGCTTCCTCGACGTGGTGTTCTTCGCCATCTACGTCATCCTCTTCGTCAGCACCGCCCGGGGCACCTTCTCCGTGGGAGACATGGTCCTGCTCATCCAGCTCGTGGCGATGGCCAAGGCGCCGGTGACGATGATGAGCTACCTCATCGACACCGCCCAGCGGGCCGTCGCCGGGTCGAAGGACTACTTCGCGGTCATGGCTGAGCCGGCCGACCGTGACGAGCCGCTGCTGCTCGTCGCGGACGCGGAGATCGCCGCGCCGCCCGCACCGGTGACGCAGGCGACCTCCGCCGAGGAGCGCGACTCCGTGGCCGCCGGCGACGCCGTCGTGGTCGCCGCCGCACCGCCCCGGACCGGCGCGGCTCCCGGAGCCGAGGTCTCGGTGCCCGACGGCGCGCCGGTGGTGGAGCTGAACCACGTGTCCTTCGCCTACGACGAGGGCGTTGAGGTGCTGCGGGACGTGTCCTTCACGGTGCACAAGGGCGAGCGGGTGGCCCTGGTCAGCGAGAGCGGCGGCGGCAAGACGACGCTGGTCAGCCTCCTGCTCGGCTTCTACCGGCCGACGTCGGGGACCTTGCGGGTGGCCGGGCGTGACGTCGCTGACGTGCCGCTCGACGAGCTGCGACGCCAGGTCGCGGTGGTCTTCCAGGAGGCGTCGCTGTTCTCGGGGACCATCCGGGAGAACATCGCCTACGGGCGCGACGACGCGACCGACGCCGAGATCGTCGAGGCAGCGACCCGGGCGCACGCGCACGACTTCGTCTCCGCCTTCGCCGGCGGGTACGACACGACGATCGGTGAGCGCGGGCTGAAGCTGTCCGGTGGGCAGAAGCAGCGCATCGCGGTGGCCCGCGCGATGATCAAGGACGCACCGGTCCTCGTGCTGGACGAGGCGACGTCTGCGCTGGACACCAAGTCCGAGCGGTTGGTCCAGGCCGGGCTGGAGGAGCTCATGGTCGACCGCACGTCGATCATCATCGCCCACCGGCTCTCGACCATCTCCGCGGTCGACACGATCGTCACGCTGCGCGACGGCCGGGTGGACGAGGTGGGCACCCCCGAGGAGCTGGCGGTCAGCGGAGGGATCTACTCCGAGCTGCTGGCCCTGCAGGCGAGCTCCTCGCTCAAGGACCGCAAGCGGCTGCGTCAGCTCGGTTTCTCGGCCTGACGCAGGCGGTCACGGATTGCCGGGAAGGGCGCCGGCGACCGATTGAGGAATAGCCGAGGGCGCTCAGGCGTTGGTTCCTGTCCACGAGCTGCTCATGCCGAGGAGGACCCATGTCTGCTTCCGTCGCCACCCCGTCCGCTGCGACCTCAGGAACTCAGCCTGGTCAGGGCGCCACTGGCGCTGCTGCCGCTGAGCTCTCCCGCCAGGTGGAGGTCCTGCTCGAGCGCGGCTATCCAGCGATGCTGGGGATCGAGCCGGAGGCCTTCGTCGAGGCCCTCGCGCCGCTGGCCGATGGGGTCGGGTCCCTCGACCTGGCACCGGCGGGCAGCGGGCTGCCCGTGTCGTCCACGGTGACCACCCCCGAGGACTACGTCCCCTTCGTGCTCGTCGTCGCCGGTAGCCTGCCGCTCGCCGAGGCGGCCGCCCAGATGCGGCTGGGCACCCGCCCGGCCACGCTCATGCTCACCCCCGAGGAGCTGCCCGGCTACCGCCCGATCGACGGCCTGGAGGTGCCCGACGCCGGTGGCCCGGTGACCGCATACCTGCTCACCGACATCGACACCGGCAGCGAGCTGTGCAACGTCACCCCCGAGACGGCGCTCGGGGTGATCCGCGGGCGGGGGCGCACCCCGCTGACCATCGCCGAGGGGATCGCGCTGGTCACCCAGCGCCCCGACATGCTCCGCACGAACAAGTGCTTCTCGCTGCTCGGCAGCCGCCGCGGTGACCAGCGCGTCCCGGCCGTCTGGATCAGCCAGAAGGCGCCCAAGCTCGGCTGGTGCTGGGACCGCAACCCGCACACCTGGCTGGGGTCCGCCTCAGCGGGGAGCCGGCTGGTCTGAGCCCGGCGGGGCCGCGGGGCGAGCGCGCCTGACGAACGGCAGGGCCGGGGATGGGGAGTCCCCACCACCGGCCCTGCCGTGCGTGCGTTCAGGCCGACTGCGGTCAGGCCCGGGCGTCGACCTCCTGGGCGCGCAGCGCGCGCTCGACCCCGGCCAGGCTCTCCACGATGAGCCGGCGCAGGGCGGGCGCGGCGTCGGGGTGGGAGTCCAGCCACGACTGCGCGGCGTCGCGCAGGCGCTCGTCGGCCAGCGCGGCCGGGAACAGGCCCTCCACGATCGTCTCGGCGATGTGGTAGCTCCGGTCTGCCCAGATGCCCTCGATCGCCGCGAAGTACGGCTCGACGACGTCTGCGAGCGAGGACGGGTCGTTGACGTGCCCGTATCCCATGGTCGTGGCACGCACGATCGCGTTGGGCACGCTGTCGTCGCCCACCAGGGACGCGAAGGCAGCGAGCTTGGCGGTCGACGTCGGGTGGGCCGCGGTGGCCCGCGCCGCCGACTGCTGACCGTTGGAGGTGTTGTCAGCCTCCAGAGCGGCGTCGACCTCGTCCTGCGTGGCGGCGTCGCGCAGCACGAGGCCCTCGAGCAGCTCCCAGCGCAGGTCGGTGTCGATGGTCAGGCCGTCCAGGGTCACGTCGCCGTCGAGGAGCGCGCGCAGCACGCGGGCGTGCTCGTCGGTGCTGGCCACGTTCGCGAAGTACTTGACGAACTGGAACTGGGCGTCCGAGCCGGCCTCGGCCTGCTGGGCCAGGGCCCACAGGCCGTCACCCACCTGGGCGACGGTCTCGGCCCGGCGGGCCGGCGCCACGTAGCTGCGCGCCGCGAGGGCGAGCTGGGCGAGCGTGGTGCGGATCGTCGTCGACTCCGTCTCGGTGGCGATGTTGCCCAGGACGAGGCGCACGTAGTCGCTGGCCGGCATCTCGCCGTCGCGCGTCGCGTCCCAGACCGAGCCCCAGACCAGGGACCGGGCCAAGGGGTCGGCGATGGCTGCCAGGTGCTCGATCGCGACCTCGAGGGAGGCGTCGTCCAGGCGGATCTTGGCGTAGGCCAGGTCGTCGTCGTTGATGAGGACCAGCGCGGGGCGGGTCCGCCCGACGAGCTCGGGGACCGAGGTGGACTCCCCGTCGACGTCGAGCTCGTGACGGTGGGTGCGCACCAGCGCGCCGGAGGCGTCGACGTCGTAGAAGCCGATCGCCAGGCGGTGCGGGCGCAGGGTGGGGTACTCCGCGACGGCGCTCTGCAGCACCGCGAAGTCGGTGATGACCCCGGCCTCGTCGACCGTGATCTGGGGGCGCAGGGTGTTGACGCCGGCGGTCTCCAGCCACAGCTGCGACCACGTGCCCAGCTCACGACCGCTGGTCGCCTCGAGCTCGGTGAGCAGGTCCACGAGCTCGGTGTTGCCGTACTCGTGCTTGGCGAAGTACTGGGCCACACCGGCCATGAACGCGTCGATGCCCACCCATGCCACGAGCTGCTTGAGGACCGACCCGCCCTTGGCGTAGGTGATCCCGTCGAAGTTGACCTGGACGTCCTCGAGGTCGTTGATCGTGGCGACGATCGGGTGGGTCGAGGGCAGCTGGTCCTGGCGGTAGGCCCAGGACTTCTCCATCGCGGCGAAGGTGGTCCACGCCCCGTGCCACTCGGTGGCCTCGGCGGTAGCCAGGGTGGAGGCCCACTCGGCGAAGGACTCGTTGAGCCACAGGTCGTTCCACCAGCGCATGGTCACCAGGTCGCCGAACCACATGTGCGCGAGCTCGTGCAGGATCGTCACGACCCGGCGCTCCTTGATGGCGTCGGTGACCTTGGACCGGAAGACGTAGGTCTCGGTGAAGGTCACGCAGCCCGCGTTCTCCATCGCCCCGGCGTTGAACTCCGGCACGAAGAGCTGGTCGTACTTGGCGAAGGGGTAGGGGTAGTTGAACTTCTCCTCGTAGAAGGCGAAGCCCTTGCGCGTGGTGTCGAAGATGTACTCCGCGTCGAGGTGCTCGGCGAGGGAGGCGCGCACGAACAGCCCGAGCGGGATGACCCGGCCGTCGCTGCTGGTCAGCTCGGACCGCTCGACCACGTACGGGCCGGCGACGATCGCGGTGATGTAGGTCGAGATGCGCGGGGTGGGCTCGAAGGTCCACGTCGCGGTGCCCTCCCCGGCCGGCACCGGCTCGGGGGTGGGGGAGTTGGAGACGACGTGCCACGCGGCCGGCGCGGTCACGGTGAGCTGGAACGTCGCCTTGAGGTCGGGCTGCTCGAAGGCGGCGTAGACGCGACGTGCGTCGGGGACCTCGAACTGGGAGTACAGGTAGACCTCGTCGTCGACGGGGTCGACGAAGCGGTGCAGTCCTTCACCGGAGTTCGTGTAGGCGGCGTCGGCCACCACGCGCAGGACGTTGGACTCAGCGAGGGAGTCGAGCTGGATCCGGGAGTCGGCGAAGACGTCGGCGGGGTCCAGGCTCACGCCGTTGAGGGTGACCTCGTGCACGGTGGGCGCCACCAGGTCGATGAAGGTGCTCGCCCCGGGCTCGGCGGTGAAGGTCACCACGGTGGTCGAGGCGAAGGTCTCCGGTCCGGTCGTGAGGTCGAGCGCGACCTCGTAGGAGCTGACGGAGACGACGCCAGCGCGCTCTCTCGCTTCGGTACGGGTCAGGTTCTCTCCGGGCACGGACGCCTCCTCGGCTCTGCGGCGCAGGTCGGCCGCGGCTTGTGAGCGCGCAGCGAGTGACCCGTCACCTGGTGGTCGGGCCTGATGCGGCCCACGTCGATCATTTCACGGGTGGGCCGCCACCATGGTGAGATAGCCGCCTCGACCTGGAATGAAGCATCGTCCGTGCACGTTAGGAAGGGTGCGAACCATCCTCTTCCGCACGGGCCGCCCGCCGCCCGGAGAGCCCACCCTTGGAGCACCATGACCTCCCTCGCTGCTGAGACCGCCGCCGACGCCGGTACCACCCTGGACGTGGCCGACTTCTGGTTCGACCCCATCTGCCCCTGGGCATGGATGACCTCCCGCTGGATCGGCGAGGTGGAGACCGTCCGCGACATCCGCGTGCGCTGGCACGTCATGAGCCTGTCGGTGCTCAACGAGGGCCGAGACCTCCCGCAGGAGTACCGCGAGATGCTGGACGCGGGCTGGGGTCCGGTCCGGGTGATCACCGCCGCCCGCATCGAGCACGGCGACGACGTCGTCAAGCCGCTCTACGACGCGATCGGCACCCGGATCCACCCGGGTGGGCGCAGCGACATCGACGCGGTGCTCGTGGAGGCGCTCGAGGAGGTCGGGCTCTCGACCGAGCTCGCGGCCTACGCGACCTCTGACCGCTACGACACCGAGCTCCGCGCCTCCCACCAGGACGGGATCTCCCGGGTCGGCGAAGACGTGGGGACCCCCGTGGTGTCCTTCAACGGCGTCGCCTTCTTCGGTCCCGTGGTGACCCCCGCCCCGCGCGGGGAGGCCGCCGGTCGTCTCTGGGACGGGTGCGTCCTGGTGGCTGGCACCCCGGGCTTCTTCGAGCTCAAGCGCACCCGGACGCAGGGCCCGGTCTTCGAGTGAGCGGCATCCCGATCACCCTGGGTCGCACGGTCCGGCGTGCCCCCTCGGGCCCGCCGGTGGCGTGGGCCGAGGCGGCACGGCAGGCGACCGAGCTCACCGACCGCGTCGCGGCGCGGTTCACCGCCCACACCCACCACGTCCTCGCCACGCTCACCGCCTCCGGTGCCCCACGGGTCAGCGGGACCGAGGTCGGCTGGTGGGGGGAGGAGCTGTGGCTGGGGTCCATGCTCGGCGCCCGCAAGGCCGAGGACCTGCGCGCCGACCCCCGCTTCGCGCTGCACTCCAACCCCGGGGACGGGACGATGCGTGGCGGCGACGCGAAGGTCAGCGGTCTGGTCGTGGAGGTGGGTGAGGGAGCCGTGCTGGACGCCTTCCTCGCCGCCAACGACGTCCCGCAGCCGTTGCACCTGTTCTTTCTCCGGCTCCAGGCCGTCACGCTGACCGAGGTCGCCGACGACGGGGGTGCGCTGGTCATCACGACGTGGCGCTCCGGCGAGGCGGTCTCCACGATCCGGCGGACCTGACCCGGCGGGTCGCTCGGTCGTGCTCGGGTTCGGTCGCGGCGGGAGCGGCATGGCATGCTGCTCCGTGAACCGAGAGCACCGGAGGAAGACCGTATGACTGGCACCACCCCACCGTCGAGGACCCCTGGCACGTCTGGACGCCGCGGCCTGCCGCCGGCGATCATCGCCTTCATCGTCCTCGACGTCCTGCTCGTCATCGCTGCCATCGCTCTGGGCATCGCCATGAGCTCTGACGGTTCGCCAGCCTCCGAGGAGACGTCGGCGTCCTCCTCGGCGAGCAGCTCGACCACCCCCGGCGCGGAGCCCTCGGACAAGGCCACCCCCGCACCCAGCCCGTCGGCCTCGCTGAGCGCGGACGCCAAGCAGGTCGCCTCCCCGTCGGGGAACATCACCTGCACCCTGACGCCCGAGGGCGCGGAGTGCGCGATCGCCACCCTCGCGGCAGAGCCGGTCGCCGCCGACGGCTGCGAGGGTGTCACCGGCTACGTCGTGTCCCTGAGCACCTCCGGGGTGAGCACCCCGTGCGTGAGCGACAAGCCCGCCAAGGCTGCCGCAGAGGTCCCCGTGCTCGCCTACGGCGACGCCGTCGCGGTGAACAACTTCGAGTGCGAGAGCACCGAGGCCGGGATGACGTGCTCCAACACCAACACGGGCCAGGGGTTCACCCTGGCCCGTGCCGGCGTCACGCGCCTGTGACCTCCCGGCCGCGTGCTCAGATCACCAGATCCGCACGCGGTCCTCGGGGGCGAGGTACAAGGCGTCCTGCGGTCCCACGTTGTACGTGGTGTGGAACTCGTCGAGGTTGCGCACCACGCCGTTGCAGCGGAACTCCGCGGGCGAGTGCGGGTCGGTGGCCAGGCGCTGGATCATCGCCTCGTCACGCATCTTCGTCTGCCACACCTGCGCCCAGGACAAGAACACCCGCTCCGCGCCGGTGAGGCCGTCGACCACAGGGGCTGAGGCGAGGTCCGTGCCGAGGGCGATCTGGTAGGCCTTGAGGGCGATCGACAGACCGCCCAGGTCACCGATGTTCTCCCCGATCGTCAGCGCGCCGTTGACCGGGTGGTCGGCGTCGAGCTGGGCGGGGTGGAAGGCGTCGTACTGGTCGATGAGCGCACGGGTGCGCTTGTCGAACTCCGCCCGGTCGGAGCTGGTCCACCAGTCCTCCAGGCGACCGGCGCCGTCGTACTTGGAGCCCTGGTCGTCGAAGCCGTGACCGATCTCGTGGCCGATGACCGCGCCGATGCCGCCGTAGTTCGCGGCTTCCTCGGCCTCGGGGTCGAAGAACGGGGGCTGCAGGATCGCGGCGGGGAAGACGATCTCGTTCATCGAGGGGTTGTAGTAGGCGTTGACCGTCTGAGGGGTCATGTGCCACTCGTCGCGGTCGATCGGCTTGCCGATCTTGGCCAGCTCGCGGTCCTGGTCGAAGGCGTTGGACCGGCGGACGTTGCCCACGAGGTCGCGCGGGTCGATGGTCAGCGCGGAGTAGTCGCGCCACTTCACCGGGTAGCCGACCTTCGGGGTGAAGGCCGCCAGCTTGGCCAGCGCCTTGACCTTGGTCTCCTGGCCCATCCAGTCCAGGTGGGTGATCGACTCGCGGTAGGCCGTGATGAGGTTGGCCACGAGCACGTCCATGCGCTCCTTGTGGGCCGGGGGGAAGTGCCGGGCGACGTACACCTCGCCGACCGCCTCACCGAGAGCGCCCTCCACCAGTGACACGCCGCGCTTCCAGCGGTCGCGGACCTCCTGCGCCCCGGACAGCGTCCGGCCGTAGAAGTCGAAGTTGGCCTCGACGAAGTCCGTCGACAGGTAGGGGGCGCGGGCGGTGACGAGGTGGTAGATCGCCCACAGCTTCCAGTCCTCGAGCGGCAGCGACTGCCACAGCTCGGCGAAGCCGGTGAAGAAGCCCGGCTCGCGGACCACGACGTCGTCGAGGGAGCCGGCGGGGGCGCCCACGGCGAAGGCCCAGGCGAACCAGTCGAAGCCGGGAGCCGCCTCGGCGAGCCCGGCGAGGGTCATCGGGTTGTACGTGAGCTCGGAGTCGCGGTCGGCGACCACGTCCCAGTGGTGGGTGGCCAGCGCGGTCTCCAGGGCGAGCAGGCGCTCGGCCGAGGCCTCGGCGGCCTCGGGGTGCACGACGCCGGACAGCGTGAGCATCCGGGCGACGTGGGCCAGGTAGCTCGTGCGGGTCTCGGCGTACTTGTCCTCGCGGTAGTAGGACTCGTCGGGCAGGCCCAGGCCGGCCTGGTACAGGTACACGACGTACTTCTCGGGGTCCTTGGCGTCGTTGTCGACCCAGAAGCCGAAGGCGCCGGCACCGCCGGTGCGCTGCAGCGCACCGAGCACGCCGGTCAGCTCGGCGGCGCTCGTGGCGGTGTCCAGCAGGGCCAGGTCGGGGACGAGCGGCCCGCGGCCGACGGCCTCGACCGTCTCGGTGTCCATGAAGCTCGCGTAGAGCCCGCCGATCTGGGCGGAGACGCCGGTGAGGTCCTCACCGCCGCCGAGCTCGTCGATGATGGCCCGGACCTGCGTCTCGGCCTCGTCGTAGAGGGCGCGGAAGGCGCCGTCGGAGGACCGGTCGGCCGGGATCTCGTGCGTGGCGAGCCAGCGCCCGTTGACGTGGCGGTAGAGATCGTCCTGGGGACGGGTCTGCGGGTCGACCTGATCGAGCCAGATGCCGGACCGGGCCGCGGGTGTGTGGGTCTCATGCGTCGTCATCGCCCCAGGCTAGTCGGTGCGGACGGATCTGCCGCGGGGACGGGGAGGTCCACGAGGCGGCGCGCGCGGTGGCGCCCGGCGCGATGCGGCATCATTGACCTCATGCGCGTTCACATTGCTTCCGACCATGCCGGCTACGAGCTCAAGACGTACCTCGTCGAGCACCTGACCACCGCGGGCCACGACGTCGTCGACCACGGTGCGCACGAGTACGACGCCCTCGACGACTACCCCTCCTTCTGCTTCGCGGCGGGCGAGGCCGTCGTCGCCGAGCCCGGCAGCCTCGGGGTGGTGCTGGGCGGGTCCGGCAACGGCGAGCAGATCGCCGCGAACAAGGTGGTCGGCGTCCGCGCGGCGCTCGCCTGGAACCTGGACACCGCCCGCCTGGGGCGTCAGCACAACGACGCCAACGTCATCGCGATCGGCGGCCGCCAGCACACCCTCGCCGAGGCGGCGTCCTTCGTCGACGCCTTCCTGGCCGAGCCGTTCAGCGGAGACGCCCGTCACCAGCGTCGCATCGACCAGCTGGCCGCGTACGAGGCGGCTCGCTGACGTATGCCTGAGGGGCACACCGTCCATCGCCTCGCCCAGACCTTCGAGCAGCTCTTCGCTGGTGCACAGGTGCGTCTGTCGAGCCCGCAGGGTCGCTTCGCGGCCGGCGCGGCGCTGCTCGACGCACGGGTGCTGGTCGCCAGCGAGGCCTACGGCAAGCAGATGTTCCTCGGCTTCGCGGCCTCGCCCGACGGCGACCCGGACGACCTGCTGTGGCTGCGGGTCCACCTGGGGCTCTACGGGGCCTGGACCTTCGCGGGGGACCCGGCCACCGCGGTCGTGCACGCCATCGGGGCACCGCGCAAGCGGGTCGGGGAGCGTGAGACCGTGCTGGCGGCTGCTGGCGGTGGCGGCGCTGAGAGTGCTGCGCCCGCAGCGGTGACCCTGGGCGACTGGGAACCACCCGCCCCGCGCGGGGCGGTGCGGGTGCGTCTGGAGTCCGAGAGGGCCTGCGCCGACCTCACCGGGCCCACCGCCTGCGAGGTGCTCAGCACCGCCGAGGCGCGTGCGGTCCAGCGCCGTCTGGGGCCCGACCCGCTGCGCCCCGACAGCGACCCGCAGCGCTTCGTGGACGCGGTCGCCCGGTCGCGGTCTCCGATCGGCGTCCTCCTCATGAACCAGGACGTCATCGCCGGGGTGGGCAACATCTACCGGGCCGAGGTGCTCTTCCGGGCCGGGCAGGCTCCGCTCGCCCCCGGCACCACGGTCCCGGGCGAGGTGGTCCGCGAGATCTGGCAGGACACCGCCGAGCTCATGGCCGACGGCGTGCGCACCGGCGCGATCGTCACCACCCGGCCCGAGGACCGCGCCGGCGGGGCGACGCCCGACGTCGGGCGCCGGCTGGCGCGGCAGAACACCGACGCCGAGCCGGGGGCGGTCGCGCGGGAGGACTCCTTCTACGTCTACCAGCGCGACGGCCTGCCGTGCCGCATCTGCTCCACGCCGGTGGCCCTGGCACCGCTCGCCGCTCGCAACCTCTTCTGGTGCCCCACCTGCCAACGCTGAGCCGGCGCTGGCCCTCGCCTCAGAAGACCCAGCTGCAGGCGGGAGCCACCGGCCACCCGAAGGCGGCGGACGCTGCCGCCAGCGCGCCCTCGGTGTGCTCGGTCACCAGGCCGGCCGCGGCCAGGCTGGCGAGCGAGAACCCGCCCAGGTAGACCCGCGACAGCTCGGCGATCGACAGGCTGAGGTCAGGGGACCGGGTGGTGGGAGTCGCTGTCGCGGCGCTGAAGCCGGTGCCGCGCAGGTGCCAGGTCCCTGCGTTCGCCGGCAGCCGCTCGTCGCTGACCTGCAGCACGACGTCGATGTCCGTGGCGTACTGGCGCGCCGACAGCGCCGCGGCGATGTCGATGATGCGCACCCAGACGTTGTCGGCGATGCGAGGCTGGGCCGAGCGAGGGTCGATGAGCAGCGACATGATCGCGTCGTCGGTGGGCAGCAGGAACGGCTCGAGCTCGTCGGAGAGGTCGAGGTCCAGCAGCGTGGACCACAGCCGGTGGGCCGCGGCCGCATCGAGGGCGACGACCTCCCCGGCGGCGACGGTGCCGCGCGGGCCGCGCACCTGCCAGTCGACCTTGCGGCGGAAGGTGGCGTAGCCGCGAGGCTCGCCGTCGGACTCCACGATCGCGATGCGGCGGGACTCGCGCCCGTCCCGGAACATCGCTGGGTCGTCGTCATAGGTGGCGCGCAGCTCAGCGGTCTCACGGGTGGCCCAGCCAGGGCGGTTGACCCCTGATGCGGGCGAGGGATGGCGTCCGGCCTCGGCGTGCACGGCGGCGACGAGGTCGCTGTGCCGGGCGGCGTCGTACTTCTCCAGGCGCAGGGTGAGGTCGCCGGAGCCCTCGACCGGTCGCAGCGGGGCGCGGCGAGGGATCGTGACCCGCAGGTCGTTGGCGGCCTGGCCGTAGCCGAAGCGGGAGTAGATCCCGGCCTCGGCGGCGAACAAGGCCGAGACCGCCTCGCCGCGGTCGATGCAGTGCTGGAAGTGGGCGTCGATCATCGCCGACAAGATCCCCTTGCGGCGGTGCTGCGGGTGCACCCCGACCCAGGTGAGGCCGCCCACGGGGATCTGCGCCCCGGGGACGGGGAACTGGCTGAAGGGGTAGGAGGAGTGGATGGCCACCACCGTCTCGGTGACCGGGACCGCGCCGTCGATGGGCACAGCCTGTGCGTCGGGCTCCTCGGAGACGACGGCCACCGTGCGGTCCCAGCTCAGCGGGGACGGGAGCTTGAGCAGGTCCTCGACGGAGTGCGGCGTCGGGAAGGACCACGAGTCGAGGTCGAGCAGGTCGGCGTGGCGGGACTGGGGAAGGGGGATGAGGCGGTAGCCGTCGGGGAACGTCATGGCCCCATGATCCCCGTCCGGTGCCGCCCTGACCACTTCTTTCCCGCCCGTCACCTGCGAGGAGACCCTAGGGTGGTGTCGTGGACGAGGAATATCGCGAGCGGGTCCTCGACGTGGTCGAGGCCATCCCGGCGGGGAGGGTGATGACCTACGGCGACGTCGCCGAGGTCGTCGGGCAGGTGCTGGGTCGTGGCGGTCCGCGTCAGGTCGGCACGGTGCTCCGGCAGATGGGTGGCGGCCTCCCGTGGTGGCGGGTGGTCAACGCGTCCGGCTACCCGCCCGCTCACAAGCGGTCGCTCGCCCTGGACCGGTTGCGCCGGGAGGGTTGCCCGCTCTCGCCCGACGGCGCGCGGGTGGCACTCGGCGCGGCGCGCGTCAGGCAGGGTCCCGAGGCTCTGGGCTAGAGCTCGGCGGGCACCGAGGTCAGGGTCTCGAGCGTGCGCGGGTCGCCTTGGACGATGAGCGTGGTCACCGCGGTCTGGGACCACGCGGCCAGGCCGCGGGCGATCTTCTCGGTCGGGCCCACGAGTGCGACGTCGTCGACGAGCTCGAGCGGGATCGCTGCGGCGGCGCGGTCCTTGTCGCCGGCGAGGAAGTGCGCCTGCACCTCGTCGCAGACCTCGGAGTACCCCAGCCGGTCGACGGCGTTGCGGTGGAAGTTCGCGCCCTTGGCCCCCATCCCGCCGATGTACAGGGCGAGGAAGGGGCGGATCGTGTCGGCGGCACGCTCGGCGTCGTCGCCCACCACGACGGGGACGGTCGCTGACACCTCGAAGTCGGCCGCAGCGGACAGCGCGGGGGAGCGCCGCGCGAAGCCGTCGTCGAGCAGCGTGCGGAACTCGTCGTCCAGGCGCGGGGAGTAGAAGAGCGGGAGCCAGCCGTCGGCGATCTCAGCGGCCAGGGCGATGTTCTTGGGGCCCTCGGCGGCCAGGTGGATGGGCAGGTCGGTGCGCAGCGGGTGGACCGTGGAGCGCAGGGCCTTGCCCAGGCCGCCGCCCCCGCGCTCGGGGCTCAGGGGCAGCTGGTAGGACGCGCCGTCGTAGGTGACCGGCGCCTCCCGGCGCAGCACCTGACGCACGATGTCCACGTACTCCCGGGTGCGGGCGAGCGGACGGGCGTAGGGCTGGCCGTACCAGCCCTCGACCACCTGCGGGCCGGAGACGCCCAGGCCCATGATGAACCGGCCGCCGGAGAGGTGGTCCAGGGTGAGCGCGGCCATGGCGGCGGCCGTGGGGGTCCGAGCGGACATCTGCATGACGGCGGTGCCCAGCCGGATCCGCTGGGTGCGTGCCCCCCACCAGGCGAGGGGGGTCAGGGCGTCGGAGCCGTAGGCCTCAGCCGTCCAGACGGAGTCGATCCCCAGGTCGTCGGCGGCCTGGACGGTCTCGGCGATCCCGGTCGGGGGACCGGCTGACCAGTATCCGGTGTGCAGTCCGAAGCGCATGGTTCTCCTCGTCGTCGAGGCTGTGGCCGGGACCGTCGTGGTCCCCGCCCTGGGGGAGCGAGCCTACTCGACCGGTGCGGACGGGCGGACGCGGTCGGCGAGCGTGTTGAGCAGCGATGCCGCGGTCTCGGCGTCGTCGATCGTGACCACGAAGACGCTGCCGTCGGTGCGGGTGACCTCCAGGGCCTCGCCCGAGCGCAGCAGGATCCCGGTGCGTCCGTCCCGCGCCGTGCGCCAGCCCCAGCCGCCGAACTCGGCGAAGCAGCGCACCGTGGTCGCGCTGGCGAGGACCACCTGGGCGAGGGGGATGGTGGTGCGGGGGACGCCGATGGCGGACCGCACGCGCAGGCCGGCCTCGTCCACCCGCACGACCCAGCTGAACATGGCTGCCACGAGCACCACGAGGCCCGCCGTGACCAGGAGCATCCACCAGTCCCCGGTGGCAGCGGCGGAGACCGCCGTGGCAGCGGCGGCGACGAACCCGACGACGATGCCCGGGCCACCGCGGGCCCGCTGGAACCACACGGCACGCTCGTCCTCACCCAGGGGCAGGCGGGTCGCGTCGTCCGGGACGGCGACGGCGCCGGGTGCGTGCTGGCCGGACGGGGTGAGCACGTAGACCACGGCGGCGACGACGGTGGCGATCGCGAAGGCCGCGGCCATGACCGCGCCGATCCCGCCGACCTCGCTCGCGTCGGTCAGGCCCTTCTGCAGGTGCAGGGAGCCGAGCAGGACGACCGCCAGCAGCGCCGCGACCCATGTGGTGGTGGCGTTGAGCATCCGCCGCGCGGAGGTCGCCGAGCCCGCGCGCCAGGACAGGGCCCACAGCAGGACGACGACGCCGGCTCCGATGCCGGTCGCGCCAGCGAGAGCGCCGGCCAGGCTGGAGAAGCCGTCGACGCCGTCGGAGCCCCAGTGCGTGGCGACCGGATCGGGCAGCGCGTCCTTCCAGGACCACGCGAGAGCTGCGGCCCCCGCGAGGATGACCAGCGGCAGGACGAGCCCGAGCAGCGCTGAGGACAGGCGGTGCGCGGACGGGGAGGGTGTGGTGGGGCGGGTCATGCGAGGGTCTCCTTGAGCAGGGCGAGGGTGGTCTCGGGAGAGAGCTGCAGGGCTCGGGCCTCCTGCGCGACGACGGCCAGCGCCGCCCGGAGGCCGGCGTAGTCGGCCTCCGCGCGGTCGGTGACGACGGCGCCGCGGCCGCGCCGCAGGTCGATCAGGCCCTCGTCCCGCAGGTCCTGGTAGGCGCGCAGCACCGTGTGGACGTTGAGGTCGAGGGACTCGGCGAGGTCCCGGGCAGCAGGCAGCCGCTCCCCGGAGCGCAGGTCCCCGCGGGCTGCGGCGAGGCGGACCTGGCTCGCGAGCTGCGCAAAGAGCGGCTCGGAGGCGGCGGGGTCGATACGGAAGAGCATGGGCTTACTGTAGTTGTTCTACTGCAACTAGTACAAGTAGCGGGCGTGCTGAGGCCAGCGTGCGCGATGAGGCCGCAGGAGCGACGACGCGGGCCCGGTGCGCTGTGCACCGGGCCCGCGTCGTCATGCGTGCTGAGGGAGGGACTAGATGAAGATGGCGGGGTCTTCGCAGTGCTCGACCGTGGGGGAGGACTGTGGACGGGACTTGATCTTCGCCGGCACCCCGACGGCGACGGCGCCCTCGGGGACGTCCTTGACCACGACGGCGTTCGCGCCGATCTGGGCGTCGTCGCCCACCCACACGGCGCCGAGCACCTTGGCTCCCGCCCCGACCACGACCCGGTTGCCCAGCGTCGGGTGGCGCTTGCCGTGCGTCATCGACCGGCCGCCCAGGGTGGTGCTGTGGAAGAGCGTGACGTCGTCGCCGATGACCGCGGTCTCACCGATCACCACGCCCATCCCGTGGTCGATGAACAACCGGCGTCCCACGGTCGCCGCGGGGTGGATCTCGATCCCGGTGGCCGACCGGGCCAGCTGGGACACGATCCGCGCCCCGAGCCGCAGCCCGGGGTGGCGCCACATCCGGTGGGCCAGGCGGTGCGCCCACACCGCGTGGACGCCTGGGTAGAGCAGCGCGACCTCGAGGGAGCTGCGCGCTGCGGGATCGCGGTTCCGGGCGACCTGAAGGTCCTCCTGGAGCAGCTGCCAAGCGTCGATCGGGCCAGACATGCGAGGTGGGTCCTTCGGTGGGGGACGGCGAGGTGGTGCGGTGCTTCTGTGTGCTGCGGTGTGCTGCGGTGGTGCGGGCGCCGCTCGGCAGCGGCGCCCGCCGGGTGGGACTAGTCGAGCAGGTCCGCGTAGAGGATGGAGGTGAGGTAGCGCTCGCCGAAGGACGGGACGACCACGACGATGAGCTTGCCCTCGTTCTCCGGGCGCTTGCCGATCTCCAGGGCCGCGTAGATGGCGGCGCCCGAGGAGATGCCCACGAGCAGGCCCTCTTCCTTGGCTGCGCGGCGCGCGTACTCGACCGAGGTGTCGGCGTCGACGTCGAAGACCTCGTCGTAGACGGTGGTGTCGAGGATCTCGGGGACGAAGTTCGCGCCCAGACCCTGGATCTTGTGCGGGCCGGGGGCGCCGCCGTTGAGGATCGGGGACTCGGCCGGCTCGACGGCGATGATCTGCACGCTCGGCTTGCGCTCCTTGAGCACCTGGCCGACTCCGGTGATGGTGCCACCGGTGCCGATGCCGGCGACGAAGATGTCGATCTCGCCGTCGGTGTCCGCCCAGATCTCCTCGGCGGTGCCGGCGCGGTGCGCGGCGGGGTTGGCCTCGTTGGCGAACTGGCGGGCCAGGATGGCGCCCGGGCGCTCGGCGGCGATCTCGTTCGCCTTGTTCACGGCACCCTTCATGCCCTCAGAGCCCGGGGTGAGGATGAGCTCGGCGCCGTAGGCGCGCAGCAGCGCACGCCGCTCCTTGGACATGGTCTCCGGCATGGTCAGCACGACGTTGTAGCCGCGCGCCGCGCCGACGAAGGCGAGCGCGATGCCGGTGTTGCCGGAGGTGGCCTCGACGATGGTGCCGCCCGGCTTGAGGTCGCCGGACGCCTCGGCGGCGTCGATGATCGCGACGCCGATGCGGTCCTTGACCGAGTTGGCCGGGTTGTAGTACTCGAGCTTGGCGACGACCGTGGCACCCACGCCCTCGGCGAGCCGGTTGAGGCGCACGAGCGGGGTGTTGCCCACGAGCTTGGTGACGTCGTCGTAGATCCGTGCCATGAGTGGAGTCCTGTTCTCAGAGAGTGGCCGGTGCGGCCGTGACGGGGGAGAAGCGTGCCGTGAGAGACGGCGGGTGCGATGAGGACGGTCCGCGCGACTGACCGGACGGCCTTCCCGGGCGACGGTGCACAGGTGCACAGGTGCAGGGGTGCCGTGGGGCAGAGGAAGGGGGTGGCTCAGCGCGAGGACGCGGGGGTGTGGAGCATTGACGGTCGGCAGGTGCCGGAACGGGTCAACGCTCTAGAGACACTGACAGGACACCGGGCACGACGACGCGACGAAGCGGCTGATCGAGGTCGTGGCCTGGGTGCTCACTGCGCGTCCTTCCCTGGTGGTCCTGACCTTCGCACCGGTCAGGTGCGGGAGGGCAGCGCGAGGGCTGCACCATTGACTGTATCCACAGTGCGGGGAAGGTGCAACGATGCGTCTGCGGGCTGGACGCTGTGAGCAGCGACGATGGTGGACCGCGAGCGGTCAGGCGCCGGTCACGGCGGCGACACGAGCGCCAGCGGCGAGGAGAGCGTGGGTGAGGGTGTCCGCCTCGACCGGGGTGTACAGACGCGGGAGGTCCGACTGCGCCGTGAGGGACAGGCGCTGGGCGGAGGTCAACGAGCCATGGGCCTCGACCGCGTGGCGGACCGCCCCGGAGAGCTGACCGCCGGGCGCAGCGCCGTCGAGCAGGCGGAGGCGCACTGTCGCGACGGTGGCGCGACGGCGCACGTGGGGGACCCGGGCATGCATGTCGGTCCGGCGCTCGGCGAGGCTGGTCATGATCGTCATGCGGTACAGCATCGACTTTTGTCAAGAGATCGTCAAGTGCTGACAGTGTTTGTGCCATCGACGGCCATGGGTTGGTGTGGTGGTGGATCGCTCGGGCGGCAGCAACGGGGCCTGGAAAGCACTCGAGCCAGGTCAGAGAACGTGTCCTCTGACCTGGCTCGTGAGTGCTCGTGCACTGCTGTCATGCGTGGAGCGGGCGACGAGAATCGAACTCGCATCATCAGTTTGGAAGACTGAGGCTTTACCACTAAGCTACGCCCGCGCTGGATTCTCCCGATCTGCGACGATGTGGACGATGCCGACCACGTCGCAGGGGTCCTGGAAAGAACCTGCTGGAACACCCTAGCAAAGGTTTTGGTGGTTCCCGGCACCGAGAACTTCCTACTATGCTTGCCCGAGTGCTCACCCGACGGGTGGGTACAACGCGGGGCAAACGGGGTGTGGCGCAGGTTGGTAGCGCGTCCGGTTTGGGACCGGAAGGTCGCAGGTTCAAATCCTGTCACCCCGACTCGCAGTGGAAGGCCCGCGCGCTGGAGAACTCGACTCGCGCCCGGGCCTTCCGCCGTGACAGCCCCGCAGCGGCCAAGGCCCCGGTGACCGTACCGGTCACCTGCTCGCCCCTCGTGCCGACCGCTGTCGACGACTACGCTGTGTGGCGTACCATCTACTGGTTACTCATGGGCGAGTGTGACCCGTGGGCGAGGTCGTCTCGACTGAGACGGCGTCCCGGGAACCCCCGAGAACTTCTAGCAGTGTCCGTGCCGGGTCATCGGCATGCCGTCGAGCAAGTTGGAGATCATCGAAGTGAAGAGCGCCGTCGAGACCCTGGACCCGACCAAGGTCAAGCTGACCGTCGAGGTGGAGTACGACGAGCTCAAGCCGAGCATCGATCACGCGTACAAGCACATCGCCGAGCAGATTTCCGTCCCCGGATTCCGCAAGGGCAAGGTGCCTGCACGCATCGTCGACCAGCGAGTCGGCCGCGGTGCGGTTCTTGAGCACGCCATCAACGAGTCCCTGTCCGGCTTCTACCGCCAGGCAGTGAACGAGACCGACATCCGCCCCCTCGGCCAGCCTGACGTCCAGGTCATCAAGGTCCCCGACCTCGAGGGCACCGACGGCGAGCTGCACTTCACCGCCGAGGTCGAGGTCCGCCCCGAGGTCGAGCTCCCCGAGCTGTCCTCCATCAAGGTCACCGTCGACGACGTCACCGTCACCGACGAGGACGTCCAGGCTCGCCTGGACGCCCTGCGTGAGCGCTTCGGCACCCTCGTGGGCGTGGACCGCCCGGCAGCCGAGGGCGACTTCGTCGTCCTCGACATGACGGCCAAGGTCGACGGCGAAGAGGTCGACACCGTCTCCGGCATCTCCTACCAGATCGGCTCGGGCAACATGCTCGAGGGCCTGGACGAGGCGCTGACCGGTCTGTCCGCCGGCGAGACCACGACCTTCACCGCCCCCCTCGCGGGCGGCGAGCACGAGGGCAAGGACGCTGACATCACGGTCGTCGCGACCACCGTCAAGCAGCGCGACCTGCCCGAGGCCGACGACGAGTTCGCCCAGCTGGCGAGCGAGTTCGACACCCTCGCCGAGCTCACCGACGACCTGCGCGAGCAGGCCGCCAACATCAAGCAGTCCAACCAGGCCGTCCAGGCCCGCGACCAGCTGCTGGCCGAGCTCACCAAGACTGAGGTCCCGCTGCCCGCGGGCGTCGTCGAGGCCGAGATCGTCCGTCACCTCGAGGGTGAGGGACGCCTGGAGGACGAGGTGCACCGCGCCGAGGTCCTCGCCGAGACCCAGACCGCTCTGAAGAACCAGATCGTCCTGGACACCCTGGCTGAGAAGCTGGCCATCAAGGTCGGTCAGAACGAGCTGCTGGACTACCTCGTCAACGCGAGCCGCCAGTACGGCATGGACCCGAACACCTTCATCAAGACGATCGACGAGAACGGCCAGATCCCCGCGATGGTCGGCGAGGTCGCTCGTTCCAAGGCCCTCGCCGTGGCGCTGCGCCAGGTCGAGGTCGTCGACGGCGAGGGCAACACCGTCGACCTGTCCGAGTTCATCGGCTCGGACGAGGACGACGCAGCCGTCGAGGCTGCCGGAGCCGCTGAGGTTCCCGCGGACGACGCTGCTGAGACCGTCGAGGTCGAGGAGTCGGCCGAGGTCGCCACGGACGAGAAGGCCTGACCTTCTGCTCCTGCTGAACCGCTGATCGGACGGCCCCGTCTCCCCTGTGGAGGCGGGGCCGTCCGTGTCCGGGGGCGGGCGGGTATGTGCGCCCAAAGCGAAACAGCACAGTTCAGGGACGAAACTCCGGCACGTGGCGCGTTAGGGTCACTGCAACGCAAGGTTGAGCATGGAGTACGAAGGAGATGGCGTGAACGAGCAGATGCCAATGGCAGCACGCGGTGACGTAGCCGGCCTTGGATTGAATGACAGCATCTACAACCGGCTCCTCAAGGAGCGCATCATCTGGCTCGGCTCCGAGGTGCGCGACGACAACGCGAACGCCATCTGTGCCCAGATGATGCTCCTCGCAGCGGAGGACCCTGACAAGGACATCTTCCTCTACATCAACTCTCCCGGTGGATCCATCACCGCGGGCATGGCGATCTACGACACCATGCAGTTCATCCAGCCCGACGTCGCGACCGTGGCGATGGGCATGGCGGCGTCGATGGGGCAGTTCCTGCTCTCCTCGGGTGCCAAGGGCAAGCGCTACGCGACCCCGCACGCCCGCGTCATGATGCACCAGCCCTCCGGCGGTGTGGGTGGGACGGCAACCGACGTCCGGATCAACGCCGAGCTCATCCTGCACATGAAGCGTGTGCTCGCCGAGCTCATCGCTGAGCAGACCGGCAAGACCACCGAGCAGATCACCACCGACTCTGACCGCGACCGGTGGTTCACCGCGTCCGAGGCCCTCGAGTACGGGTTCATCGACCGCGTCGTGACGCACGCGGGGTCGGTCCCCGGCGGCGGCGGCACGATCAGCTCCTGAGTCCGCCGCACGCCCCCTGTTGAGTTCGAGGAGTATCCCCATGAGCATTGAGTCCCAGTTCATCTCGACCGCGCAGCGCCTTGCCGGCGCCGGCGGACGTGCGCTGCCCTACGGCGCACCCCAGTCGCGGTACGTCCTTCCCCAGTTCGAGGAGCGCACGGCCTACGGCTTCAAGCGCCAGGACCCGTACAACAAGCTCTTCGAGGACCGCATCATCTTCCTCGGGGTCCAGGTCGACGACGCCTCCGCCGACGACGTCATGGCCCAGCTGCTCGTGCTCGAGAGCCTCGAGCCGAACCGCGACATCATCCTGTACATCAACTCACCCGGTGGTTCCTTCACCGCGATGACCGCGATCTACGACACGATGCAGTACGTCACGTCGCAGATCCAGACCGTGTGCCTGGGACAGGCGGCCTCGGCTGCAGCTGTCCTGCTCGCGGCCGGTGCGCCGGGCAAGCGTCTGGCGCTGCCCAACGCCCGCGTGCTCATCCACCAGCCTGCGATGGAGGGTGGCGGCTACGCCCAGGCCTCCGACATCGAGATCCAGGCCAACGAGCTCATCCGCATGCGGGAGTGGCTCGAGGGGACGATCGCGCTGCACACCGGACGCGACGAGGCCCAGGTCCGCAAGGACATCGAGCGCGACAAGATCCTCAGCGCTCACCAGGCAGTCGAGTACGGTCTGGTCGACCAGGTCCTGGAGAGCCGCAAGCCGCTCCTGGCCAAGAAGGCCTGATCAGGGCTCGACCAGCCTGACAAAGTACACCCGCTCCCACCGGAGCGCCATGGCGACATCGGCGCTCCGGTGGTGTGCAATAGACGCAAGATCATTCGGACCAGCGTCAGCGTGACCCTGCGCGTCAGCGCGGGCAACGATCCGCTCCGCACGGGGGCGGACCGGGAGGAGACCTACTGTGACTCGCATCGGTGACGGCGCAGACCTGTTGAAGTGTTCCTTCTGTGGGAAGTCCCAGAAGCAGGTCAAGAAGCTCATCGCAGGCCCTGGGGTGTACATCTGCGACGAGTGCATCGAGCTGTGCAACGAGATCATCGAGGAAGAGCTCACCGAGGCGGCCGAGATCGGCCTCGTCGAGCTGCCCAAGCCCCGGGCGATCTTCGACTTCCTCGAGCAGTACGTCATCGGCCAAGAGGGTGCCAAGCGTTCCCTGGCCGTCGCCGTGTACAACCACTACAAGCGGATCCAGGCCAGCGAGGGCATGCGCTCCGTGGGTGAGGACGCCGCCCAGGTCGAGCTCGCCAAGTCGAACATCCTGCTCATCGGTCCCACCGGCTGCGGCAAGACGTACCTCGCCCAGACCCTGGCGAAGATGCTCAACGTGCCCTTCGCCATCGCCGACGCCACCGCGCTGACCGAGGCCGGCTACGTCGGTGAGGATGTCGAGAACATCCTGCTCAAGCTCATCCAGGCCGCTGACTACGACGTCAAGAAGGCCGAGATGGGCATCATCTACATCGACGAGGTCGACAAGATCGCTCGGAAGTCGGAGAACCCCTCGATCACCCGTGACGTGTCCGGGGAAGGTGTCCAGCAGGCGCTGCTGAAGATCCTCGAGGGCACCACCGCCTCTGTGCCGCCGCAGGGCGGACGCAAGCACCCGCACCAGGAGTTCATCCAGATCGACACCACGAACGTGCTGTTCATCGTCGCCGGTGCCTTTGCCGGGCTCGACGAGATCGTGTCCTCGCGGGCCGGCAAGCACGGCATCGGCTTCGGTGCCCCGCTGCAGTCGGTCGAGGCGTCCGACGCCTACGACGACGTCATGCCCGAGGACCTGCTGAAGTTCGGGCTCATCCCCGAGTTCATCGGCCGCGTGCCGGTCATCACCACCGTCAAGCCGCTCGACCGCACCGCCCTCGTGCAGATCCTCACCGAGCCCCGCAACGCGCTGGTCAAGCAGTACCAGCGGATGTTCGAGATCGACGGCGTCGAGCTCGAGTTCACCCCGGACGCGGTCGAGGCCATCGCCGACCAGGCGCTGCTGCGCGGCACCGGTGCACGCGGCCTGCGCGCCATCATGGAGGAGGTCCTCCAGCAGGTGATGTTCGAGGTCCCCAGCCGCGACGACGTCGAGAAGGTCGTCGTCACGGGCGAGGTCGTCCTGGAGAACGTCTACCCCACCCTCGTGCCGCGCAGCACGCGCGGGAAGGCCGCGCCGCGCGAGAAGAGCGCCTGAGTCGATGCCCTCGGACGAACGCTCCGACCCGACCCAAGATCCCACCATCCGAGACGAGATCCTGCGTCTGCGGGGGAGCATCGACAACATCGACGGTGCGCTGGTCTACCTGCTGGCTGAGCGGTTCAAGTTCACCCAGCGGGTCGGCGAGCTCAAGGCGCACGGGGGAGTGGCCCCGGCCGACCCGCAGCGCGAGCAGCAGCAGATCGAGCGGCTGACCTCGATCGCCCTCGAGGCAGGCCTGGACCCGGCCTTCGCGGAGAAGTTCCGCGAGTTCATCGTCTCGGAGGTGATCCGCCACCACGAGCGGATCGCCGCTGCGCACGGCAGCGCAGGGGTCCTCGACACCTACTCCTGACAGGTTCAGGGCGCACGGGCCCAGTGGCGAGGGTGTGGCAGGTGACAGAGACTGGAGTGCCTGCGGTCGGACCGCTCCGGCCGACCGCCTCCTATGGAAGGCACGAGGTCTTTGTATGAAGATTGACTGGCTCAAGCCGCTTCTGGGAACTCCCGGCCCCTTCGCAACCGTCTACATCGACGCGACCCGGATCGGTGAGGGGGACCGCGAGGTCGGTGAGAGATGGCGTAGCCTGCGACGCTCCCTGGAGAAGGACGGCGCGGCCCCCGAGGTCATCCAGATCATCGAAGACGAGGTGCTCAGGCCCACTCGGGTGGGCGGCCCGCACGGACGAGTCATCGTCGCCAACGCCTCCGACGGCATCCTCGTGGACCGGGTCATCAAGGACCCTCCTGCCGTGCAGAAGGCCACCTACGGCCCCGTGCCCGAGCTGCTGCAAGCAGCCCGCGCCGCCGACGACTCCGTCGACTACCTCCGCGTGGTCGTGGACCGGCAGGGTGCCGACCTCACCTGGGCCGAGGCCGGTGGCCACCTGCCCTACCCCGAGGCCGAGACGGTCGAGGGCTCCCACGACGTCATCAGCAAGGTGAGCGCCGGAGGCATGAGCAACCGGCGCCTGGAGACCCGCGCGGAGGACTCCTGGGAGCGTAACGCCGAGGTGGTCGCGGCGGACCTCGAGCGTCAGGTGGTCGCCCACCGTCCCGAGCTCATCCTTCTCTCCGGTGACGTACGGGCGGTCGCGCTGCTGCGCGGGGCGCTCGGCAAGAAGACCCTCGAGCTCGTCGTCGACGTCCCCGGCGGGGCTCGTGCCTCCGGGGTCAACGAGGCAGCCTTCGAGGCGCACATCGAGAACGCCCTCGACGAGTACCGGGCTCGCCGCCGCGAGGCGATGCTCGAGGAGTTCCGGTCCGAGCGCGGTCGCAACGTCGGCGGCGTGAGCGGTCTGGAGAGCGTGGTGGCCGTCCTCGCCCGCGGACAGGTCCGTGAGCTGCTGCTCTCCGACGAGTACGGCCCCGACACCGACCTCGCCGGGCTCACGGTGTGGGTGGGCCCCCAGCCCCTCCAGCTCGCCGTGACCACCGACGGTCTGGGCGACCTGGGCGTCGAGGACGGTGCCTACCAGCTCCCGGCCACGGTCGCCCTGGTGCGGGCGGCGCTGGGGCAGGACGCTGGGCTGACCTTCGTCCCCACCGACGCCCTGGCGTTGAGCGACGGTGTGGGCGCGGTGCTGCGCTGGCACGACGACGGGACCCCTGGAGACGGTCTCTCGCCGAGCCTGTCCTCGGACACCTCCCGCATCTCCAACCTCGCCTGACCACCCGCTGGCCCGGGACGGGGAGACCGTCCCGGGCCAGCGGCGTGCCCGGGCTCTCAGCCGCCCGCGTCGACCACGGAGATGAGGGCGATCGCGGCGTAGTGCACCTTGGTGAGGTCGACGGCCGCGTCCCGCAGCTGGGTCGGGTCGAGGATGTAGGCCAGGGCCACCGGGAAGCCCGTCATCGCCGGGTGGAACCGTGCACCGGCGACCCGGGGCGCGAGGACCAGGCCGTAGACGAGCGCCTCGACCGAGCCGTCCGCGCGCACGACGACGGTGGCCGGGTCCGCGCCCGCCAGCCGCCTCGTGTCATAGGTGCCCTCGCCCAGCTGCGCCGTGGTCGTGGAGAAGCGGATCGGGTGGGCGAGGGAGGCCAGGGCGTACCCCTCGCGGTCCGGGCCAGGAAGCATGCGCAACAAGGTGGCCGTGCACGGCAGCTGCGCGGGCAGGTCCGGCGGACCGACCTCGACTGCGTCGATCGAGACGACCGGGTTGCGGGCCACGGCTCAGCCTGCGGCGTAGATCTGCTCGATCTCCGGCTGGAAGTCCTTGAGCACCAGGGCCCGCTTCACCTTGAGGGACGGGGTGAGGTACCCGTTCTCCTCGGTGAAGTCGGTGGTGAGCACGCGGATCTTGCGGATGGACTCGGCCCGGGACACGGCCTCGTTGGCGCGGTCGACCGCACGGTCGAGAGCCTCGAGCACCTCCAGGGCGCTGCTCGCGGTCGCGACGTCCATCGGGGGCAGACCGTGGCTGCGCAGCCACCCGGGCAGCATCTCCCCGTCCAGGGTGACCAGAGCGGCGATGAAGGGCCGCTGGTCGCCCACCACGACGCACTGGCTGACCAGCGGGTGGCCGCGCAGGCGGTCCTCGAGCATGGCGGGCGCGACGTTCTTGCCGCCCGCGGTCACGATGATCTCCTTCTTGCGACCGGTGATGCGCAGGTAGCCGTCGTCGTCGAGGGACCCGAGGTCACCGGTCCGGAACCACCCGTCGACCAGGGCATCAGCGGTGGCCTCGGGGTTGTTGTGGTAGCCGCGGAAGACGTGGTCGCCGCGCACGAGGATCTCGCCGTCGTCGTCGATGCGCATGCTCGTGCCGGGGAAGGCGGGGCCGACGGTGCCGATCTTGACCAGGCCCGGCAGGTTGACCGCGGTCGGTGCGGTGGTCTCGGTGAGGCCGTAGCCCTCAAGGATGGTCAGGCCGATGCCACGGTAGAAGTGGCCCAGCCGGTCACCCAGGGGTGCGCCGCCGGAGATGGCGTACTGGGTGCCACCGAGCGCGGTGCGCAGCTTGCGGTAGACGAGCGCGCCAGCGAGGGCGTGCTGAGCCTTGAGCGCGGTGGGGACGCCCTCCGGGGTCTCGCTCGCGCGCGAGGCGGCGATTGAGACCTTCGCGGCCCACCGGAAGAGCTTGAGCTTGGTGCCGGCCCCAGCCTTCTGCTCGGAGGAGTTGTAGACCTTCTCGAAGACCCGAGGGACCGCGAGCAGGAAGGTCGGACGGAAGGTGGCCAGGTCAGGCAGCAGGTTGCGGGTGTCCGGGGTGTGGCCCATGACCGCCCCCGAGGTCACGCACAGCACCTCGATGAACCGCGCGAAGACGTGCGCGAGCGGCATGAACAGCAGCGTGCGAGCGCCGGGGCTGGAGCAGATCTGCCCCAGCCCGCCCACCCCGTTGCGCGTGAGGTAGACGAAGTTCCAGTGGGTCAGCTCGACGCCCTTGGGCCGTCCGGTCGTCCCGGAGGTGTAGATGATCGTGGCGAGGTCGGACCCGTGCACGCCCGTGGCGCGCGCGGTGATCTCGGCGTCGGGGACCTCGGTGCCGGCCGCACGCAGCATCTCGACCGCGTCCTCGTCGATGACCAGGACGGAGTCGACGCCGGGCAGGGTCGAGCGGGCGTCCTCGAAGAGCACGCCGTGGGCGGTCGTCTCCACGATCGCCATCCGTACGCCCGCGTCGGAGCAGATCCAGCGGATCTGCTCGACCGAGCTCGTCTCGTAGACCGGCACCGGAACCGCCCCGGCCGCCCAGATGGCGAAGTCCAGCAGCGTCCACTCGTAGCGGGTGCGGGACATGATCGCGACCCGGTCGCCCACGGCCACGCCGTGGGCGACCAGGCCCTTGGCCACCGCCGTGACCTGCGCCTGGAACTGGCTCGCGGTGATCGCGATCCATGCGTCGCCGAGGTGGGCCTTGCGCTCGATGAGCACCCCGTCCCCTCCTGCTGCCACCCGGGTGGCGAGCAGGGTGTTGATCGATGTCTCAGCGGTGACATCAGCCACGCTGGGGGAGGTGTACTCGCGCATGGGTGCGCCTTTCTCGACGGTGAGCGGCAGAACGGGGTGGCGGGGGACTCAGGCGCGCGGCTGCTTCACCTTCGTCTCGGCCTCGCCGAGCTCGGACTGCACCACGACGATGCCACCCTGGACGGCCGGGTCACCCTGACCGTCGGCGGCGATCTCCAGCCGGAGCTCGCCGGTCACCCGTCCAGCGCCGCGGATGTCGACCACGGCTGCCTCGATCGCGTGCAGGTAGGCGCGGGGCACGGCCAGCTCGGCGAGCAGGATCGGGGTCCGCATGGAGGCCTTCGCCTCGGACTTGATCTTGCGCAGCGCGGCGAGGGCGTGACCGGCGGCGGTGAGCACCGAGGTGTCGGCGTCGCCGGCAGCCTCGCGCAGGCGGTCCGAGGTCGGCCAGGCGGCCTGGTGCACCGAGCCTTCACGCCACCAGGACCACACCTCTTCGGTCGCGAAGGGCAGGACCGGGGCGAACAGCCGCAGCATCGTGTCCAGCGCGATGGCCAGGCCGGTGCGAGCGGAGTCGGTCTCGGGGGAGACCTCGAGGGAACCGGCACCGTAGGCACGGTCCTTGACGAGCTCGAGGTAGTCGTCGCAGAAGGTCCAGAAGAAGGTCTCGGCCAGTTCCAGGGCCCGGGTGTGGTCGTAGGACTCCAGCGCCGCGGTCGCGCGGTCGACGACGTCGGCCAGGCCGGCGAGCATGGCACGGTCGATCGGCTCGGTGACGCGGGCGGGGTCGAGGCTGACCTCACCCTCACCGGCGAAGGACAGTGCGAACTTGCTCGCGTTGAGGACCTTGATCGCCAGCCGGCGACCGATCTTCATCTGCCCCACCTCGAAGGCCGCGTCCGTGCCCAGGCGAGCCGAGGCGGCCCAGTAGCGCACGGCGTCGGAGCCGTGCTCCTCCAGCAGCCCCATCGGGGTCACGACGTTGCCCTTGGACTTGGACATCTTCTTGCGGTCCGGGTCCAGGATCCAGCCGGAGATCGCGGCGTTGGCCCAGGGCAGGCAGTCGTGCTCGAGGTGGGAGCGCACAACCGTGGAGAACAGCCAGGTGCGGATGATGTCCTGGCCCTGGGGGCGCAGGTCCATCGGGAAGACGCGGGAGAACAGGTCAGGGTCGGAGAGCCAGCCACCGGCGATCTGCGGGGTGAGCGAGGACGTCGCCCAGGTGTCCATGATGTCCGGGTCGCCGATGAAGCCGCTGGCCTGTCCGCGCTGGTCGGCGGTGTAGCCGGCAGGCACGTCGGAGGACGGGTCGATGGGCAGGATGGCCTCGTCGGGGACGATCGGGGCGTCCCACTGCGGCTCGCCGTGGGCGTCGACCGGGTACCAGACCGGGATCGGCACACCGAAGAAGCGCTGGCGGGAGACCAGCCAGTCGCCGTTGAGCCCGCTCACCCAGTTGGAGTAGCGCACGGCCATGAACTCGGGGTGGAACTTCAGCTCCTCCCCGCGGGCCAGCAGGGCGGCGTTGAGGTCCGCGTCGCGTCCGCCGTTGCGGATGTACCACTGGCGGCTGGTGACGATCTCCAGGGGCTTGTCGCCCTTCTCGAAGAAGTTCGCCTTGCGCTGGGTGGGCACCGGCTCGCCGTCCAGGTCGCCGGCCTCACGCAGGGCGTCGACGATCGCGGTGCGGGCGGAGAAGGTCGTCTTGCCCAGCAGCTCGGTGAACAGCGCGACGGCGCGCTCGGAGGTCAGCCACTCGGGGACCTCGCGGGTGATCCGGCCGTCGCGGACGAGGATGGAGCGGGTCGGCAGCTGCAGCTCGCGCCACCACTGCACGTCGGTGAGGTCACCGAAGGTGCAGCACATGGCGATGCCCGCGCCCTTGTCCGGCTCGGCGGCGGTGTGCGCGATGACCGGCACCTCGACGTCGAAGAGGGGGGAGCGCACGGTCGTGCCGAAGAGGTGCTGGTACCGCTCGTCGTCGGGGTGGGCGATGAGCGCCACGCAGGCCGGCAGCAGCTCGGGACGGGTGGTCTCGATGTAGACCTTCGAGCCGTCGGGAGCGTGGAAGGCGACCTTGTGGAAGTGGCCGGGGTAGTCGCGGGCCTCGAGCTCGGCCTGGGCGACCGCGGTCTGGAAGGTCACGTCCCACAGCCCGGGGGCCTCGGCCTGGTAGGCCTCGCCGCGGGCCAGGTTGTGCAGGAAGGCGGTCTGCGCGGTGGCCTGCGCCGTCTGCCCGATGGTCTGGTAGTGGTGGTTCCAGTCGACCGAGAGGCCGAGGTAGCGCCACAGGGCCTCGAACTGCTTCTCGTCCTCGGCGGTGAGACGCTCGCACAGCTCGACGAAGTTCTTGCGGCTGATCGGCTGCTGGTCGGCGGCCTTGACGCTCTTGCCCTCGGCGCCCTCGAGCGGCGGCTGGTAGCCCTCGACGTAGGGGAGGGAAGGGTCGCAGCGCACGCCGTAGTAGTTCTGCACCCGGCGCTCGGTCGGCAGGCCGTTGTCGTCCCAGCCCATCGGGTAGAAGACAGACTTGCCGCGCATGCGCTGGAAGCGCGCGATGACGTCGGTGTGGGTGTAGCTGAACACGTGCCCCACGTGCAGCGAGCCGGAGACGGTCGGCGGCGGGGTGTCGATGGAGTACACCTGGTCGCGCTCAGCGGTGCGATCGAAGGCGTAGGTGCCCTGGGCGGACCAGGCGGCGTCCCACTGACCTTCGAGGCCGTCCAGGCTGACCTTGTCCGGAACCTGCTTGACCGTGGCCACCAGGGACTGCGGCGGGGTCGAGGGGTTCGCGGGCGCGGGGGTGTCAGATGAACTCATGGGACCCATCTTCCCAGATTCGCGCGCGCTTCCCGTCCTCGTCCGCCGCTGCGGGGCCTGCGGAACGAGCCAGCAGAAGATTTAGTCAAAGGTCCCTGGTTGACATGGTCATCGACTCGTAATCTCCATGCAAAGGCCTGGGTGAGATCGCCGCGCTCGGCCGATGTCCGACGCCCTCACGTGAGGTCCGACCTTGGAGTAGCTATGACACTGATCGACAGCGTGGCTCTGTCCGGGACGGGGTCCATCCCCGCAGGCATGATTCTTCCCCCCGCTGTCCAGGCCGCCCTGGACGCCTGTGCCAACGTCATCGTCCCCACCTCCCGTGACGAGCTCTACCAGCTGGCGCTCGGCCCGGACGGCGGCCCGCGGTTCACGGTCGAGTACGACGTCTTCGGCACGCCGGTGCCCGAGGCCGAGGTCGTGCGGTGCAAGAACGGCATCGCGGTGAACTACCCCGAGGACTACATGCGTCGCCGGGACCCGGACTGCATGCGCATCGCCGACGACCTGCCCACGGACAAGCCCCGCTACCGCGACGTCTTCGGCGCGGAGTTCGCCTCGGTCAAGGCCGAGACGCTGGACTGGCTGGCCGGTCAGGACCTCGTCGTGGTGCCCTTCAAGGCTGGTGGCCTCACGCACGGCTACCCCTCGCTGGCGATCTGCCCGGTCAACTCCGCCTTCTTCGCGCTGACCCTCGTCGACCTGCAGGGCTGGGTCACCTTCGACGAGCTCGGTCCCTTCGAGCCGCGGTCCATCCTCTACGTCGCCCCGCCGTTCCGGCACACGCACTTCGAGGGCCGTCAGGTCGTGGTGCACGACCGCTCCGAGACGCTGCACGAGGTCTTCGCCTACAACCTCTACCCGGGCCCCAGCGCGAAGAAGGGCGTCTTCTCCGTCCTCCTGGACGTCGGTGAGCAGGAGGGCTGGGTCACCGCCCACGCCTCCTCCGTCCGTGTCACCACCCCGTACGAGAACGAGACCGTCATCATGCACGAGGGCGCCTCGGGCGGCGGCAAGTCCGAGATGTGCCAGGAGATCCGCCGCCAGGAGGACGGCCGGATCCTGCTGGGGACCAACGTCGTCTCCGACGAGCCCTACGTCATCACCCTCGGCGAGACCAGCGCCCTCGCGCCGGTCACCGACGACATGACGCTGTGCCACGTCGACCTGCAGACCGGAGACGGCCGGCTCGTGGTGGCCGACGCCGAGGACGGCTGGTTCGTCCGCGTCGACAACCTCACCGGCTACGGCCAGGACGTGCACCTCGAGCGCGCCGTCATCCACCCCGACCAGCCGCTCGTCTTCTTCAACATCCACGGCGTCCCCGACGCCACGGTGCTGCCGTGGGAGCACACCCTCGACTCCAACGGCAAGCGCTGCCCCAACCCGCGGGTGGTCGTGCCGCGCCACCTCATGACGGACGTCACCGGGGCCGAGGAGGTCGACGTGCGCACCTTCGGCGCCCGGATGCCGGCCTGCACCCGGGAGAACCCGACCTACGGGATCATGGGCATGACGCACATCGTGCCCCCGTCCTTGGCGTGGATCTGGCGTCTCATCGCCCCGCGCGGGGACAAGAACCCCTCGATCGGGGAGTCCAAGACCGCGACCGACAAGCTCTCCCACGGCGGCATGGTCGCCGAGGGCGTCGGCTCGTACTGGCCCTTCGCGACCGGCACCAAGGTGGCCGCGGCGAACCTGCTGCTGCGCCAGCTCGTGGACATGGACCGCACGCGTTACGTGCTGACCCCCAACCAGCACATCGGCGCGTACAAGGTCGACTTCGCGGCCGAGTGGCTCACCCGGGAGTACCTCGCCCGTCGCGGGGGCGGCAAGCTGCGTGCGGAGGAGCTCACGCCGTCGCGCTGTGCGCTGTTCGGGTACACGCTCAAGGAGATGAAGATCGACGGGCAGCTCATCCGCCCCACGTTCCTGCGCCCCGAGCTCCAGTCGCAGGTGGGCGTGGAGGCCTACGACGCCGGGGCGAAGATCATCACCGACTTCTTCAAGAGCGAGCTCACGCAGTTCCTCACCGACGACCTCGACCCGCTGGGCCGCGAGATCATCGAGGTCTGCCTGCGCGACGGCTCGGTCGAGGAGTACGCGGCTCTGACTCCGCTGTTCACCTGACCTCCGCCCGTCCTGACCCGTCACCGCGCCGCTGAGCGCGGGGAGAGCGCCGCCCGACCTGCCGTCGGGTGGCGCTCTTCTCGCGTCCAGGCCGGGCAATGAGCCGTCTGGGCGGTGGGATCGGGCTCGCTGGGTCTAAGGTCGTTGCATGGATCTGACCATCGGCTATGCCGCGATGCTCGAGCAGTTTCACCCGACCGACATCCTCGCCTTCTCGGAGTTCGCCGAGTCGCAGGGGTTCAGCGGGGTGATGGCTGCGGACCACTTCCAGCCGTGGGTTCCTCAGCAGGGCCAGAGCGCGTTCGTGTGGAACGTCCTCGCGGCCCTGGGTGAGCGCACCCGCGGAGACATCGGTCCGGGGGTGACCGCGCCGACCTTCCGCTGGCACCCGGCGATGGTGGCTCAGGCGTCTGCGACGCTCGCAGCGATGTACCCGGGGCGGCACTGGCTGGGGCTGGGCTCGGGGGAGGCGCTCAACGAGCACATCACCGGGCAGTACTGGCCCGAGGCGCCGGAGCGCATCAACCGGATGTTCGAGGCGATCGACATCATCAAGAAGCTGTTCACCGCCTCGCTGGCGGGCAAGGACGTCAAGCACTCCGGTCCGTTCTACAAGCTCGAGTCCACGCGCCTGTGGACGATGCCTGAGGTAGCCCCGGAGATCCTCGTGGCCACGGCAGGCCCGGTCACGGCGAAGCGGGCGGGCAAGCACGCCGACGGTCTCATCACCGTGGGCGCGCCGCTGGAGAAGATCTCGATGCTCTTCGGGAAGTTCGACGACGGGGCCCGGGAGTCCGGACGTGACCCGGAGTCCATGCCGAAGGTGCTGCAGATCCACCTGTCGTGGGCCGAGACCGACGAGATCGCCATGGCCAACGCGATGACGGAGTGGCCCAACGGCGGGATGAAGTTCCCCAAGGCGGACATCCGCTCGCCCTTCGAGTTCGAGCAGATCGCCAAGCTCGTCCGGCCCGAGGACTTCGAGGGGCGGATGGTCATCTCCGCCGACCCGGACGTGCACCGCGCCAATATCCAGAAGTACGTCGACCTCGGCTTCGACCGCATCTACCTGCACAACGTGGGACGCAACCAGCGTGAGTGGATCGAGACCTTCGGCCGCGACGTCCTGCCCAAGCTCAGCCGGTGACCGCCGCTCCCACCCCGCACGACGCCGACCCGTCGCAGCTGCGCATCTGGGCGCCTGCGGGGATCGGTGAGGTCCACGTCGGCGACGACCTCGCCGACGTGCTCGCCCCTGTCCTGGCTGACCTGCGCGACGGTGACGTCCTCGTGGTGACGAGCAAGATCGTCTCCAAGGCAGAAGGGCGGATGATCGCCGCCCAGGACCGCGAGCAGGCCATCACCGACGAGACGGTCCGGGTGGTCGCCACCCGTGAGCACCCCGGTGGTCTGCTGCGGATCGTGGAGAACCGCCTCGGCCTCGTCATGGCCGCCGCGGGGGTGGACGCGTCCAACACCCCCGAGGGGACCGTGCTGCTGCTGCCCCTCGACCCGGACGACTCCGCCCGGCGTCTGCGCGCCGCGGTGCGCGAGCGCCACGGTGTCAGCGTGGGCGTCGTGGTCTCCGACACCTCCGGGCGTGCCTGGCGCAACGGGCTGACGGACATCGCGATCGGCGCCGCCGGCCTCGCGGTCCTCGACGACCTGCGCGGGGGCACCGACTCCCATGGCCGCGAGCTCACCGTGACCGTCACCGCGGTGGCCGACGAGGTTGCCGCAGCCGCCGAGCTCGTCAAGGGCAAGGCCGCCGGCCGCCCGGTCGCGGTGCTCCGCGGCCTGGCCCAGCACGTGCTGCCCGACGACGGCCCCGGAGCCCGGGTCCTGGTCCGCGACCCGGCGCAGGACATGTTCCGGGAGGGCAGCGCCGAGGCCTACGCCCGCGGGTGGGCCGAGGGCCGCGCGGCGGCTACCGGCTAGTTACCGGCCAGGACACCGACCGCACCTGAGAGCCCCTGGCCCCACCGTGAGCAGCGGGGCCAGGGGCCGGGTGGGTGTCAGGGACGCAGCAGGACCTTGGTGGCGCGGCGTTCGTCCATCGCGGCATAGGCCTCAGCGACCTCGGAGAGCGGCAGCTCCAGGTCGAAGACGCGGCCCGGGTTGATCGCGCCGGAGAGCACCTCGGGGAGCAGCTCCTCGATGTACCCGCGGACTGGTGCCACGCCGCCGTTCACCCCGATGTTGGAGTTGAACAGCGTGCGGATGGGCAGCTCGGGGCCGCCGTTGGGCACACCCACGTAGCCAACCGTGCCGCCCGGGCGGACGGACCGCAGCGCCTGGTCCATGGACTCCTGGGTGCCCACGCACTCGAGCACCGCGTCCGGTCCGATGCCGCCGAAGAGCTCCTTGATGCGCGCCACACCCTCGTCGCCGCGCTCGGCGACGATGTCGGTCGCCCCGAACTCCCGGGCGATCGCCTGGCGGTCGGCGTGGCGGGACATGGCCACGACGCGCGAGGCGCCCAGCCGTGTGGCGGCGAGCACCGCGCACAGGCCCACGGCGCCGTCGCCCACCACGACGACGGTGCTGCCGTCGGTGACCCCGGCGGACAGCGCGGCGTGGTGGCCGGTGCCCATGACGTCGGAGAGGGTGAGCAGGGAGGGGATGAGGGCGTCGTCGGGCATGGTGGGAGTGGCGACCAGGGTGCCGTCGGCGAGGGGGACGCGGACACGTTCGCCCTGGGCGGCGTCGACGGGGTGACCGTCCCGGTCGGCCGAGCCCCACCAGCCGCCGTGCAGGCACGAGGTGCTGACCCCGTTGGCGCAGTTCACGCAGGTGTTGTCGCAGAAGTAGAAGGGGGCGATGACAAAGTCGCCGACGGCGATCGTCTCGACCTCGGAGCCGATCTGCTCCACCACGCCGACCATCTCGTGGCCGATCCGGCGCGGCTGCGCAGTCGGTGCGATGCCGCGGTAGGACCACAGGTCGGAGCCGCACACGCAGGACGCCACGACGCGCACCACCGCGTCGCTCGGGGTGAGGATCGTGGGATCGGGGACATCGTCGAGGCGAACGTCACGTTCGCCGTAGATCACTGTTGCACGCATGGTCGCCAGTCTAGATCCTCAGCTTTTAGCCGCCCGCGCGGCCGCCTTGGCGGCCTGCTTCGTCTCGCGGACCTGGCGCAGGCTCTCCTCGTCGGTGACGTCGGCGATCGACCGTCGTGCGCCGTCCTCGCCGTAGGGGCCCGCAGCCTCGCGCCATCCCGCGGGCTGCACGCCGTACTGCTTGCCCAGCAGCGCCAGGAAGATCCGAGCCTTCTGCTCACCGAAGCCGGGCAGCGCCTTGAGCCGGCGCAGCACCTCCCGGGCGTCGGGATCGCCGTCGGTCCACAGCCGCCTCACGTCACCGCCGTAGGAGTCGACGACGGTGCGGGCCACCGCCTGGATCCGGCCGGCCATCGATCCCGGGTAGCGGTGCACCGCAGGAGGCGTGGCGCAGAGCGCGGCGAAGTCCTGCGGCGGGGAGGCGGCGATCTCGGCCGCATCGAGGGATCCCAGCCGCTCGGCGATCTTCAGCGGGCCCGCGAAGGCGGACTCCATGGTCACCTGCTGGTCCAGCAGCATCCCCAGCAGCAGGGCGAAGGGGTCGGTCGAGAGCAGACGGTCGGCGTCGTGGTCGCCGGTGAGCCACAGGTCGGGAGTCGTCATCGGTCCATCATGACAGCGGGCTTCCCGCTGCACCCCCGGACAGGTCGGCGGATGATGGGCTGAGGTGCCTGGCCAGGGCGCGGCATCCGAGATCGGAGCGCAGACGTGACAGCTTCCGAGGCAGCCCCCCAGACCCCCGAGGTGAGCACGCGGCAGTGGATCGGGCTGTGGGTCCTCGCGACCGGGCTGTCGATGATCGTCATCGACGGGACGATCGTCGGCGTCGCCCTCCCCACGATCATCGAGGACCTGTCCCTCGACCTCACCGACAGCCAGTGGGTCAACAGCCTGTACTCCGTGGTCTTCGCGGCGCTGCTGCTGAGCACCGGACGGCTCGGTGACCGGACGGGGCGGCGTCGCGTCTTCATCGGCGGTCTCGTGGTGTTCATGATCGGGTCGATCATGGCCGCCACCTCGAACAGCGCGGAGTCGCTCATCGTGGCCCGGGTGGTCCAGGGCGTCGGGGGCGCATGCATCCTGCCGGGCACCCTGTCGACGGTCAACGCGACCTTCCGGGGACGCAACCGCGCCGTCGCCTTCGGTATCTGGGGCGCCGTCATCTCCGGGGCAGCAGCCGTGGGCCCGCTGCTCGGCGGGTGGCTGACCACGTACTTCTCCTGGGAGTGGATCTTCTGGGTCAACATCCCGATCGGCCTGGCGGTCCTCGTCGGGGCTCTGCTCACCGTCCCGGAGACCCGCAGCGGCGAGCACGCCCGCGGGGTGGACGTCGACGGACTGCTGCTCAGTGCCGTCGGTCTGGGAGCGCTCGTCTTCGCGGTCATCGAGGGGTCGACGCTGGGATGGTGGAAGCCGCTCAAGGACTTCACCGTCGCCGGCCTCACCTGGCCTGAGACCTGGCCGATCTCGATCATCCCTCCGCTCTTCGCGGTGGCGGTGGTCGCGCTCACGACGTTCGTCGTCTGGGAGCGTCACCGGGCCCGGGTGCATCGCTCCGCGATCCTCGACCTCGACCTCTTCGAGATCGAGACCTTCAGCTGGGGCAACGTCACCGCCGCCACCGTCGCGGTCGGTGAGTTCGCCATCGTCTTCGTGCTGCCGCTCTTCCTCGTCAACGCGCTCGGTCTGAGCACCATGGGCGCCGGCCTCGTCCTCGCGGCGATGGCCCTGGGTGCCTTCTTCTCCGGGGCCTCGGCCCGCCACCTCGCGGCACGGTACGGAGCGCCGAAGGTCGTGCTCATCGGGCTCGGCCTGGAGAGCGTCGGGATCTGCGCGGTCGCCCTCGTGCTCTCCGACTCCGTCTCCGGGTGGTGGGTGGCCGCGCTCCTGGCGGTCTACGGCCTGGGCCTCGGTCTGGCCTCCGCCCAGCTGACCAGCACCGTGCTGCGCGACGTGCCGGTCAATGCCTCGGGTCAGGGCTCGGCGACCCAGTCCACCGTCCGGCAGGTCGGTGCTGCCCTCGGTGCCGCTGTCGCGGGGGCGGCGCTCGCAGCCGGGCTGACCCACTCCCTCCCTGCTGCCCTGGAGAAGGTGCCTGGGTTGAGCGCCCAGGAGGCGTCCCAGCTGGCGGAGGGGACGAAGAGCTCCGCCGGGTCGACCATCACGGCGCTGCGCGACCAGGGGACGGCGAGCCCGCTCGGTGACCGGACCCGGGAGGCGACCGACGCCCTTGCCCAAGGCTTCGCCGACGGGAGCCGGTGGGCGCTCCTGGCTGCCCTGGTCTTCGTCGTCCTGGGCTTCGCCTCGGCCACCCGGGTGCTCATCGTGAGTCGCCGCGACCCCGAGCCGAGCACCGACGCGGACGTGCGGACGCGCGAATGAGGCGCACCGGCCCCCGGGGACGCGGCCGGTGTCGCCGAGGAGCGGGGTGTGGTTGCGTAGGGGCATGACACACACCAACGACCCCGACGTGATCCGACGGTTGCTGACCGAGCCTGGCCGGTGGGCCGTGGTCGGGCTCTCGGACAACCCCGACCGGGTGGCCTACGGCATCGCGTCCTACCTGCAGGGGCTGGGCATGGAGATCGTCCCGGTGCATCCCAAGGCCGAGACGGTGCACGGCGCCCGCGGCTATGCGACCCTCGCCGACGTGCCCGGTCAGATCGACGTCGTCGACGTGTTCGTCCGCTCCGAGCTGGCCGGCGACGTCGTCGACCAGGCGATCGCCGTCGGCGCGAAGGCCGTGTGGTTGCAGCTCGGGGTGATCGACGAGGCGGCGGCCGAGCGTGCCGCCCGAGCCGGGCTCGACGTCGTCATGGACACCTGCCCGGCGATCGAGGTGCCCCGGATGGCTGACCGCACGGGTCCCGCGGCGTGAGGGTAAAGAAGAGGCGACCCGGTCAGGGCTCTGGCAGGGCGGCGCCGGAGCCCTGACCAGGTCGCCCCGGTCAGGTGGACGCGATCAGCTGATCGCGCGAGGGACCCGCAGCACCCGGACCCCGCCGGCCTCGACCTTCACGTCGGCGTCGACCTCGGCGCCGGTGATGAGGTCGGTGGCGCCGGCGGCCGGCGTCCCGAGCGCGGCTGAGCTCTCCACGGACAGCGGGGAGCTGCCGTGGTTGATGGCCACGACGTAGTCCGCGGCCGCGCCGGAGCGGCGGATCACCTCGAGCTCCTCAGGCAGCCCGCTGGGCGTGAGGCCGGCGTCGGCGTAGACGGGGGCCAGCACGGTCGCCAGCGCGTCGACGTCGAGCTGGGTGGACAGGTACCACCCGGTCCCGCTGCCGTGGGTGTTGCGGGTGATGGCCGGCGCGCCGGGGGCGGGACCGTCGAGGTAGGTGCCCACCACGCTCGCCCCGGCGAGGGTGAGGTCGTCGGCCCACACCGACGCGGTCAGCGTGCCGGTCAGGCCGGGTGCCACGCCGGCGTCGTCCAGCGCCACCTGAAGGGTCTCGCCCGCCCGCAGCGGCAGGAACTCCTCGACCGTCACCCCGAGCGCGTCGCGCAGCGGGGCGAGGAACCCGCCCTCGTGGACGGCGTCGAACTCGTTGACGATCCCGGAGAAGAACGAGACCAGCAGCGTGCCACCGCCCTCGACGAAGCGCGTGAGGTTCGCTGCGGACTCCGCCGTGAGCAGGTACGACGCCGGGGCGACGACGAGCTTGTAGCCGGACAGGTCCTGGGACGGGTGGGCGAAGTCCACCTGGACGCCGTCGCGCCAGAACCGGTCGTAGAAGGTGTTGATGCGCTCGCGGGCGTCGACGTCGACGGACGGTCGCCACTCCAGCCCCTGCGCCCACAGCGACTCCTGATCCCACAGCAGCGCGACGTCGGCGCTCACCCGGGAGCCGACCAGCTCGCTCGCGGCGGCGAGGTCGGCGCCCAGGGCGACGATCTCGCGCCACACCCGGGAGGAGGTCCCGGCGTGCGGGAGCATCGCGCCGTGGAACTTCTCCGCGCCGGACCGCGAGGCCCGCCACTGGAAGAACATCACCGCGTCTGCGCCACGTCCCACGTGGGAGAAGGCGCTGCGAGCCATCTCGCCCGGGCGCTTGGCGACGTTGCGCGGCTGCCAGTTGACCCCGGACGGGGAGTGCTCGAGCAGCATCCACGGCTTCCCGCCGGCCACCGAGCGGGTGAGGTCGGCCGCCAGGGCCAGGCCCACCTCGCAGCGAGGGTCGGCTGCGGTGAGGTAGTGGTCGTTGGAGACCACGTCGACCTCCCGGCCCCAGGCGAACAGGTCGGTCGAGGGGCACTCGGCGGCCATGAAGTTGGTGGTCACCGGGGCCTGGGAACGGGCGTGCAGCGCGTCGCGCTCGGCCGTGAAGCAGGCCAGGAGGGAGTCGTTGGTGAACCGGGCGAAGTCCAGCCGCTGGGCCGGGTTGGCCACCGACGGGGTCGCCGCCGGCACGCCGACGTGCTCCCACTCGCCGTAGACCTGGCCCCAGAACCGGGTGCCCCAGGCGGCGTTGAGGCCGTCGAGGGTGGTGTAGCGGGCGCGCAGCCAGTCGCGGAAGGCCGCGGCGCTGGTGGGGGAGTAGTCCTCGGAGACGGGGGCGCCGTACTCGTTGTGGACGTGCCACAGCGCGAGGGCGGGGTGCGAGCCGTAGCGGTCACCCAGGGCCTCGGTGATCCGCAGGGCCGCCGCACGGTAGTCGGGGGAGGACGGGGAGGCCATGCCACGGGAGCCGAAGCCCAGCACGGTGCCCTCGCGGGTGACCACGCGCGCCTGGGGGTAGGCGTGGAAGAACCACGCCGGCGGGGAAGCAGTGGGGGTGGCCAGGTCGATGTGGATGCCGTTGGCGTGCAGCAGCTCGATGAGCCGGTCCAGCCAGGCGAAGTCGAACTCGCCCTCGCGCGGCTCGAGCAGGGCCCAGCTGAAGATCCCGATGCTCACGAGGTTGACACCTGCCTCGCGCATGAGAGTGACGTCCTGCTCCCACACCTCCTCGGGCCACTGCTCGGGGTTGTAGTCCCCGCCGTAGCAGATCGAGTCGATCCCGGTCAGCCATCCCTCGTAGCGGGGGCCCACCGGACGGTGCTGTGCAGACGTCATGACACTCCTTAGGTGCAATCCTGTGCACGATCACAGTCTTCATTGGCCGTGCAACGACTAGGTAACACGATCAATGACCGTGTTGACAAGCGAGGCTCCGCTCAATGTACTGTGACCGTGCACAGTTGTTCACATCGTCGTGAGGCGCCCGGTCCACTCCAGGCGTGCGGCGGTCCTTAATGAGGAGGATTCATGCGCCTGACCACAGGTTTCAAGGCAGCAGCCGCTTTCGCAGCCGCCGCGCTCCTGGTCACCGGTTGCTCCAGCACCGACAGCTCGAGCGGGTCGACCGGCACCTCGGGTGCCGCTGCGGGGGAGAAGGTCGAGCTGACCTTCTGGACCTGGGCCCCGAACATGGAGAAGGTCGTCAGCCTCTGGAATGCCGAGAACCCCGACATCCAGGTCACGGTCAACAAGCAGGACGGTGGAGACCCCGCGGTCACCAAGCTCCTCACCGCGATCAAGGGCGGCTCCGGCGCACCGGACATCATGCAGGCGGAGTACCAGAAGATCCCCACCCTGGTCTCCTCCGACGCCCTCGCCGACATCTCCAGCGAGGTCGGCTCCGACGTCGCCGACGGGTTCCCCGAGGGGGTCTGGAACGCGGTGACCCTCGGCTCCGAGGCCGTCTACGGCGTCCCGCAGGACTCCGGCCCCATGCAGTTCTACTACCGTGCCGACGTCTTCGAGAACCTCGGCATCGAGGTACCGACCACGTGGGAGGAGTACGCCGCCGCGGCCGCGACCATCCACGCGGCCGACCCGAACGTCTACCTCGGCACCTTCTCCGCCACCGACGCGGGCTGGTTCACCGGTCTTGCGCAGCAGGCCGGTGCGTCCTGGTGGGGCATCGACGGGGACGCCTGGACCGTCTCGGTCGACGACGAGGCCACCACCAAGGTCGCCGACTACTGGGGCGGGCTCGTGGAGTCCGGAGTCATCAACAACAAGCCGATGTACACCCCGGAGTGGAACGCCGCGCTGAACAACGGCACCGAGGTCGGATGGCTGTCCGCCGTGTGGGCCCCTGGGGTCCTCGAGGGCAACGCCCCCGACACCCAGGGCCTGTGGGAGATGGCTCCCATGCCGCAGTGGGACTCTGCCGAGCCCGCCACCGGCAACTGGGGCGGCTCGGCCACGGCCGTGACGTCGCAGTCGAAGTACCCTGTCGAGGCCGCCAAGTTCGTCACCTGGCTCAACACCGACCAGGACGCCGTCAACGCGCTCGTCGCCGAGGCCGGCATCTACCCGGCGTACTCCCCGGCCCAGGCCGGCGCGCTGGCTGAGCCGCCGGCGTTCTTCGCCAACCAGCCGGACTTCTTCACCATCGCCGGCGAGACCGCGAGCACCGCTGGCAGCTTCACCTACGGCCCCAACGTCAACGTCGCGTACTCCGCGTACAACGACGAGTTCGGCAAGGCCGCAGAGTCGAAGTCGAAGTCGCAGTTCCTCGACGCGGTCGCCTCCATGCAGAAGGTGACCCTGGAGGACCTCAAGAACTCCGGGTTCAACGTCAAGGAGTGACCCGTGCAGCCGCCCGCCTCCCACGCGGAGGCGGGCGGCCGCCGTGGCGCGTGGTCCACCGGCCCCGCCCGACCCAGGTTTGTCCAGCAGCACCCGTGAAGCAGTCCCCGACCTGAGGTCGAAGGAGAGAACGTGAGCACCACCCACCCGCGTGCGGGCACCACAGCACCGCCGACAGTCCCTGCCCGACGCCGCAAGCCCGGCTTCCAGCGCAAGGCTGCGGCCCCCTGGGCCTTCCTCGCCCCGGCGATCGTCCTGTTCGCGCTCTTCCTGGCGCTGCCCATCGGCTACTCGGTGTACCTGAGCTTCCGGGCGGAGAAGGTCAGCGGGCTCGGTCTGGGCAAGGGCGCGCGCACCGAGGTGTGGAACGGCTTCACCAACTACGTCAACTCCCTCTCCGACCCTGAGTTCCTCGCCTCGGTCGGCCGCGTGGGACTCTACGGCCTCCTCGTGGTTCCGATCATGCTGGGCCTGGCGCTGGTCTTCGCGCTCCTGCTCGATGCCCGGCGCAGCCGGGCCAAGACCTTCTCCCGCGTCTCGATCTTCCTGCCCTACGCGGTGCCCGCGGTCATCTCCTCGCTGCTGTGGGGCTTCCTGTACCTGCCGGGGGTCAGCCCGTTCTACTACGTCTTCGACAAGCTCGGCTGGGAGGTGCCCTCCCTGTTCTCCTCCGACCTGGTGATCTTCGCCGTCGCGAACATCGCCATCTGGGGAGGTGTGGGCTTCAACATGGTGGTCATCTACACCGCGCTCAAGGCCATCCCGACCGAGCAGTACGAGGCGGCAGAGCTCGACGGGTGCACGCAGATCCAGATCGCCACCCGGATCAAGATCCCCTCCGTCATCCCCTCGATCATCATGACCTGCGTCTTCTCGATGATCGCCACCCTTCAGGTGTTCGCCGAGCCAACGACCCTCAAGCCGCTGAGCAACACGATCTCGAGCACGTGGACCCCGCTCATGAAGGTCTACCGCGACGCCTTCATCCGCGGCGACCTCAACTCGGCTGCAGCGACCTCCGTGATCATCGCCCTCGCAACCTTTGTCCTCTCGTTCGGGTTCTTGAGGCTCGTCCAGAACCGCGCCTTCGGCCAGGAGAAGTGACCATGAGCACCCAGACCCCCACTCGTGACGCCCGCTCCGCAGACGCCGCAGTCACCGCCCCCGCCCGACGCCGGGCCGCCCGCGCGAACCGCACCACCGTCCGCGGCGCCGGCGAGCGTCCCAGCGGGACAGCCACCGCGATCCTGCTCGTCGGGGCCGCCTACTGCCTGCTGCCCGTGGCATGGGTGCTCGTCGCCGCGACGAAGTCCGGACGAGAGCTCTTCTCCTCCTTCACCTTCGCCCCCTCGACGCACCTGCTCACCAACATCAGTGACCTCGCCGCCTACCGCGACGGGCTGTTCTGGCGCTGGATGCTCAACACCGCGCTGTACGCCGGCGTCGGGGCGATCCTCTCCGTCGTCGTCTCCGCGATGGCCGGCTACGCCCTGGCCAAGTACCGCTTCCGCGGCAAGTCCGCGGTGTTCAACGTGCTCCTGGCCGGCGTGCTGGTCCCCGGTGTGGTGCTGGCCATCCCGCAGTACCTGCTGCTGGCGCAGATCGGCCTGACGAACACCTACTGGGCGGTCCTGCTGCCCTCGATCATCAGCCCGTACGGCATCTACCTCGCCCGCATCTACTCCGCGGCCTCGGTGCCTGACGAGATCGTCGAGGCGGCACGCACCGACGGCGCCAGCGAGACCCGCACCTTCTTCCAGGTCGCGGTGCCGATGATGATGCCCGGCCTGGTGACGGTCTTCCTCTTCCAGTTCGTGGCCATCTGGAACAACTTCATGCTGCCGTACATCATGCTCGGCAACGACAAGCTCTTCCCGCTCACCGTGGGCCTGTCCGGTCTGCTCAACCAGGGAGCCTCCCAGCCGGCGCTGTACACCCTGGTGATCACCGGCGCGCTGCTGTCGATCATCCCGCTCATCGCACTGTTCCTCGTCCTGCAGCGCTACTGGCAGGTCGACCTGGCCGCCGGGGGAGTGAAGGCCTGAGTCATGTCAGTAGACTCTCGTCCTGTGAAGGAATCGGGCAAGACCCCCGGTGGCGCGCCGCGGCGCCGTCCCACGATCCGCGACGTCGCCGCCGCAGCCGGTGTCTCCCGCGGGACGGTGTCTCGAGTCATCAACGGAGGTCACTGGGTCTCCCCGGAGGCGCTGGTCGCCGTCCAGGAGGCCATCCGGACCACCGGGTACTCGGCCAACCAGCACGCCCGCAGCCTCGTGACGGGGCGGTCCAACTCGGTGGCGTTCCTGCTCACCGAGCCGCAGCACCTGCTCTTCGAGGACCCCAACTTCTCGATCCTGCTGCGGGGGGCCGCCCACGAGCTGGCAAAACGGGAGATCCCGCTGCTGCTCATGCTCGCCGGCACGGCTGAAGAACGGCGCAGGATCGCGTCCTACGTCGCGGCCGGGCACGTCGACGGGGTGCTGCTCATCAGCTCCCACCAGGGCAACCCGATGGTCGGGGAGCTGCTCAAGCACAAGATCCCCACCGTGGCGTGCGGCATCCCGCTCGGCTACGAGGGCAAGGTCGGCTACGTCGCGGCCGACGACCGGGCCGGAGCGCGCACCATGACCCAGCACCTGCTGGACTCCGGTCACTCGCGGATCGCCACGATCACCGGCCCGATGGACACCTCCGGTGGCACGCTGCGCCTGGAGGGCTACCGGGACGTGCTCGGTGACCGCTTCGACGAGAGCCTCGTGGCACACGGGGACTACTCCCGCGAGAGCGGGCGGCTGGCGATGCTCGAGCTGCTCGAGCGTCGCCCGGACATCGACGCGGTGTTCGTGGCCTCCGACCTCATGGCCGCCGGCGCCCTCGTGGCGCTGCAGTCCTCGGGACGCCGGGTGCCGCAGGACATCGCGGTGGGCGGCTTCGACGACTCCGGCGTCGCCGCGGCGCTGCACCCGGCCCTGACGACCATGCGTCAGCCCTTCGAGCGGATCAGCGCCGAGATGGTGCGTCTGCTGCTCGAGGTGATGGACGGCGAGGCCCCGGCGGCGATGACCTTGCAGACCTCGCTGGTGGTGCGGGACTCCGCCTAGCCGGGCGCGGCCTGGGACCCACTCCGTGGATGGGACCAGGCCTCACTCCATCGAGGTGGTGCCCTCGTACATGCCGATCGGGTTCCCCTCGGTGTCTTCGACGACGGCCCACCAGCTGGTCGGTGAGATCTCCATCTTCTCCATGAGGACCTTCCCGCCGAGCTTCCTGGCCAGGGCGAGGGAGTCGTCGACGGAGTCGACCTCGACGTAGCTGCGCGGGGCGGTGAAGCCGTCCTCCCGCGGGGCGAGGCCGCCGCCGCTGATCTTGTTGGGCGCCTGCCACATGGGGTAGCCCTCGAAGCCCGGGACCTCCTCGATGTCCCAGCCGAACAACGAGCTGTAGAACGAGGTCGCGCGAGCGACGTCGCTGACCGGGATGTCGATGTGCGTGATGTCGCCGTGAGCCATGATCGTCTCCACTCTCTCCACTCTCCAGGACGACGCCGGCAGGAGCCGTCCCGTCCACGCTACGGCTGCGAGAGAGCCGCTGCAGGGCGGAGACGGTGAGCGGTCACTCCCCGAAGACCAGCACCGGACGCCCGGTCCGCGGGTGGGTGAGCACGTCGCACCGCACCCCGTAGACCGGCTCGAGCACCTGCGGCACCAGCACCTGCGCCACGCTGCCGGCGGCCACCACCTGGCCCTGGGCGAGCAGCACGACGTGGTCGCAGGACCCGGCCGCCAGGTTGAGGTCATGCAGCGCGGTGAGCACCGTGACACCGTCCGCGGCGAGCTTGCGCAGCACGGTCATGACAGACAGCTGCGCGGCGATGTCCAGGTGGTTGGTGGGTTCGTCGAGCAGCAGCAGGGGGGTCTCCTGGGCGAGGGCCCGGGCGACGTGCACCCGCTGGCGCTCCCCGCCGGACAAGGTGCCCAGCGACCGGTCGGCGAGCTCGCTCACCCCGGCGCGGGCGAGCGCCTCGCGAGCCACCGCGACGTCGGCCGCAGAGTCCCCGGCCAGCAGCGACCGGTGGGGGATGCGGCCCAGCAGCACGGCGTCGAGCACGCTGAGCGGCAGGTCGGTCGCGGCCTCCTGCTCCACGAAGGCCAGGCGCCGCGCCCGACGCCGGCGCCCGAGCGCGAGCAGGTCCTCGCCGTCGTGCAGCACGCGGCCGGCGTCAGGGGACTGGACCGCAGCGAGCACGCGCAGCAGGGTGGACTTGCCCGAGCCGTTGGGCCCGATGAGCCCGGTCACGGCGCCCGCGGGCGCGGTGCAGTCGATCCCGTCGACGATGAGCCGGTCCCCGATCGACCAGGTGACCCTCTCGACCGCGAGGCCGTCCATCGCGCTCATACCCGCTCCCTCCCACGCCACAGGATCACCGCGAAGACCGGTGCGCCCAGCGCCGCGGTGATGATCCCCACCGGTACCTCCCGCGGGGCGAAGACGGTCCGGGCCAGGGTGTCCGCCCACACCAGGAAGGTCGCCCCGCACAGGGCGGACAACGGCAGCAGCAGCCGGTGCCGGGCACCGGTGACCAGGCGCACGGCGTGCGGCAGGATGAGACCGACGAAGCCGATCGACCCGGACACCGACACGAGCGCACCGGTGAGCAGTGCGACCGCCACCAGGAGCACCCACCGGGTGCCCTTGACCGAGACGCCCAGGGCCGAGGCTGCCGTGTCGCCGAAGGTGAAGGCGTCCAGCACCGACCCGCTCAGGGCGAGCGGCACGCCGAGCACGACGACCGCCCCGGCGGCGATCGCGACCGAGGACCACGTGGCCCCGGCCACCGACCCCATGAGCCAGGACAGGATCTCCCGGTAGGAGTCCCCGGTCGCCGACCAGAAGATGATGAACGACGTCGCCGCCGCGCACAGCTGGCTGATCGCCAGCCCAGCCAGGATGGTGCGGGTGGGGGTGATGGTGCCCAGCGCCCCGGCCAGGGCCAGGGCCGCGGCGAGGGCCAGGACCGCCCCGGTGAAGGCGGCGACCGGGAGCAGCACGCTCAGGCCCAGGACCAGCACGGCGACGGCGCCGAGGGAGGCTCCTGAGGACAGGCCGAGGAGATAGGGGTCGGCCAGGGGGTTGCGGGTGAGGGACTGCATGACCACCCCGCACAGCGCGAGCCCGGCCCCCACTGCGGCGGCGGTGAGCACCCGGGGCAGGCGCAGCTCCCACACGATGCCGTCCCGCAGGCGGCTCAACGGGTCCACCGAGACCGCGTCGCCCAGCCCGAGGGCCTGGGTGACGTGCCAGGCGATGGATCGCCACACCTCGGCCACGGACAGGTTCGCGGTCCCGATGGTCACGGCCACCAGCACCGTCACCACGAGCGCCGCGGCCGCCCCGCCCAGCCACACGCCTGGCCGCGCGGAGCGGCGTCGGGCAGGGGCGGCGGGGGCGGGTGGCCGGGCGGTCGTGGTGGTGGCCATGGTCAGCCAGCGGCGGGGGTCAGCGGGAGGGCGGCGAGCTGGGCGACGATGTCCGCCGCGGCCGAGACGTTGCGCACGCCGGCCTCGGTGGCCGGGAACGGCACCACGACGTAGGACTTGTCCTGCACGGCGGTGAGGTTCGCGGTGGCCGGGTTGGACTCCAGCTGGGCGATCTTCTTCTCGGTCGAGCCCCACGCGGAGTCGACGAGCACGATGACGTCAGGGTCGGCGGCGATGACCTCTTCCCAGCCGAAGGGGCCCCAGGTGTCCGCGATGCCGGCGGCGATGTTCGTCAGCCCGGCGGCGTCCATGATCATCTGCGGTGCCCCGATGCCCGCACCGACGTAGGGGATGTCCGAGCCGGAGGAGTACCACAGGGCCGTCAGGCCGCGGTCGTCCGGGGTGATGGCAGCCAGCTCGGCGCGCTGGTCGGCGACGAGCTCGGCGGCGGCGTCGGCGGCGTCGAAGATGGTCCCCACCTCGGTGATCTCGGCGAAGACGTCGTCGAAGGTCAGCGGGTTCGGCTGGTAGGCGGCTTCCTTGCAGGCCGAGGGGGAGACGTAGGTGGCCACGCCGAGGGTGGCCAGGGTGCCACGGTCTCCGGCGCTCTCGGCGGTGAGGTTGGACTCCCACCCGGCGTAGACCAGGTCAGGCTCGACCTCGGTCACGGCCTCGGGCCCGGGGGCCTTCTCGCTCAGCGGGGTGGCCACGGCGGGGTTGGTCGCGGCGGCGTCGGCGAGCCAGTCGGCGACCGGACCGTCGGGGAAGGCCGTCGCGGCGATGGTGTCCACCAGGCCGAGGGCGAGCAGCATCTCCGTCGTGGACGACTTGATCGTCAGGACCGTCTCCGGGGCCGCCTCGATGGTGACCGGGACGCCACAGTTGTCGAGGGTGAGCGGGTAGCTCGTGGGCTGGGCTGCAGCGGCTGTCGCGGAGGCGTCGTCGGACGGCGACGCGGACCCGCCGGCAGCGGCCGGCTCGGGGTCCGGCGACGAGCAGGAGGCCAGCACGACGGTGAGGGCGGCAGCGAGTGCCAGCCCGGTGACGCGCGTGCGAGGGCGGGGGACGGCGGTACGGGTGGTGAGCAGCACGAATGATCTCCGGAGGAGTGGGATGTCAGCGGGAGGCGCGACGACAGCGCACCGGAGATCAGCGACTCAAGACCGAGCCGCGCCACCAGACCAAATCAGGCCCGGGATCAGGTCCAAGACTACTCGCCCCGGTCCGCCCGCCACAGCGCTCTGCTCGCGCCCCCACCGGCCCGGCAGTCGGAGATCACCCCGCGGTGAGCTCCTGGTCGCGGGCGATGGTCGCGGCCACCCCATGGGCCACGGTGGACAGGAAGGCCCGGTCCTCCAGGGCCAGCAGCCCGGCGACCGTGGTGCCGCCGGGGGAGCAGACCGTGTCGATGAGGTCCCACGGGGACTTCTCCGACTCCAGCACCATCTGAGCCGAGCCGAGCACCGTCTGCGCGGCGATCTGCGTGGCGAGCTCCTTGCCCATCCCGGCGGCCACGGCCGCGCGGGCCAGGGCGTCGATGAACAGGTAGGCGAAGGCCGGAGAGCTCCCGGCGATGGCGGTGTAGGTGGAGAACTGAGCCTCGGGCAGCTCGATGGCCGCGCCCACCGAGGTGAACATCGCCACGACGAAGGCCACGTCGTCGCTCGACGCCGCCGCGTTGCCGCACACGGCCGCCATGCCGGCGCCGATCATCGCGTTGACGTTGGGCATGACACGCACCACGGGCGTGGCTCCGGCCTCGGTGCCCTCGACAGCGAGCAGCCCGTCGAGCTTGGCCAGCGTCGTGCCGGCGGCGATCGAGACGACCACCCGGCGGCGGTCGGCGATCTGCGCCGCGAGAGGGGCCAGCACCCCGGGCAGCACCTGCGGCTTGACCGCGAGCACGACGACGTCGCTCGCAGCCACGAGAGCCTCGTTGGACTCCACGGCCACGACCCCCAGGTCGCGGGCGAGCGCCTCGCGCTTGTGCGCGTTCGGGTCGAAGACCACGATCTCCGAGGCGGGCACGAAGCCGGCGGCGACCATCCCGCGCACGATCGCGGTGGTCATGTTCCCGGTGCCGATGAATCCGACTGTCATGTCGTCGTCCTTCCAGAGCGTGTGCGGAGCCCGCCGGGCCCGGCGGGCACTGCCGCCAGCCGAGACGGCATGACGTGCGCGCAGGCAGAGCGCACCTGGCGTGCTAGAACAAGTACCGTACCCGCTCACCCGTGCCGGGCACCGTCCACCCACGAGGAGTCCTCATGACCGCGCCCGAACCGACCCAGCCCACTGGCGCCACGACGCCCGCCGCCCTGCGCGCGGTGGTGACCGGCGCGTCGTCGGGCATCGGGGCGGCGACCGTGCGGCGGCTGCGGGCGCTGGGCTGGGACACCGTCGCCGTGGCCCGCCGTGCGGACCGCCTCGCGGCGCTCGCGGAGGAGACCGGGACGAGCTACGTCGTCGCGGACATCACCGCCGCCGCCGACGTCGCACGGCTGGCTGAGGAGGTCGCCGCGGGCGGACCGGTGCACGCGCTGGTCAACAACGCCGGCGGCGCGCTCGGCACGGACTCGGTGGAGGGGGCCGACCTCGACCGCTGGCGGCGGATGTATGAGACCAACGTGCTCGGGACCCTCGCGGTGACGCAGGCGCTGCTGCCCGCGCTGCGCAACTCCGGCCGCGGCGACGTCGTGGTGCTCACCTCGACCGCTGGGCACGGCACCTACCCCGGCGGCGCCGGGTACGTGGCTGCCAAGCACGCCGAGCGCGTCATCGCCGACACGCTGCGCCTGGAGCTCGTGGGGGAGCCGGTGCGGGTCATCGAGATCGCCCCCGGGATGGTGCGCACCGAGGAGTTCTCCCTCACCCGCTTCGCCGGGGACCAGGCCAAGGCGGACGCCGTGTACGCGGGTGTCGACGAGCCGCTCACCGCCGACGACGTCGCCGACGCGATCACCTGGACGCTGACCCGTCCGCACCACGTGAACATCGACCACCTCATGATCCGTCCGCGCGCCCAGGTCTCCAACACGCAGGTGGCGCGCCGCAGCTCCTGAGCCGGACGGGGGCTGGCCGCCGTCGTCACGCGGCGGGATGCCGGTCCTGACACCTCGATCCCTGCATATCGATTGTCGTTAGTATCGATGAACGATATGGTGTTGTCATGGATGCCAACGACGCCCCACCCGCAGGCCGGAGCCCTGAGCTGCCGGCCCCGCTGTCCACCCTCGCCGACCAGACCCCCAAGGACCGCCAGAGCCTCATCGGCATCGTCGTCGCCTGCGGCCTAGGGGTCGTGGCGCTCCTCGTCTCCTACCTCCTCGCGGCCACCTACCAGTGGCAGGAGGGCTTCATCGAGGTCGCCCTGCAGCAGGTCGACGGGGTGACCCTCGCCCAACCGCCGTCCGGCATCGACCTCGTCCCCACCGGGACCCTCACCGCGACGGTCGCCGCCGACGCCCTGCCGGGCGGCGCCGTCGCCCTGGTCTGGGTCGCAGACGGCCTGCAGACCGTCCTGTGGTGCGCTGTGGTCGTCATGCTCGCGCTGATCGCCCGCAACCTCTCCGACGGGCGGGTCTTCGCTCCGGCGACGCTGCGCCTGGTCAACGCCTTCACGATCGTGGTCTTCGCCGTGGCGGCCGGTCCGCAGATCCTGCGGCACATGGGGACCAACTGGGTCATCGCCGCCCTGGGGTGGGAGGGGCACCGGGCCCCGAACCCTGACTCGGGCTCGGCCGTGTGGATCGCCTACGCCGCGATGCTCTTCTGCGTCTGCATGCAGGTCGCCCTGCGCAGCGGCGCCCGGCTCGCGAGGGACCAGGACGGCATCATCTGATGGGCGACCAGAACGACGACCATGCCGTCGTGTGCCGGATGGATGCCCTCCTGGAGGCGCGAGGGATGACCCTCGTCGAGCTCTCCGAGCGGGTGGGGGTCTCGGTGGTCAACCTCTCCATCCTCAAGAACAACCGGGCGCGGGCGATCCGTTTCAGCACCCTGACGCGGCTGTGCGAGGCGCTCGGATGCACGCCGGGTGATCTCTTCGAGGTCGCCCTCGACGGCTGAGCCGGCGGTGAGCCGCGGGCACCCGGAGCCACAGCACCAGGTCCGCGGACCGAGACGGCGGTTGTGCCGGCGCTCGTCGGGCTGGCATGATCGGCGCGTGACCTTCTCCGAGCTGACCGTCCCCGCGCCTGCCGCGCGGGTGCCCGGTCGTGCGTCGGAGTCGTGCGCGGCTGCGTGTTGTTGAGGCCCACCGCCTCCGACCGACCGGCCTGACCACCGACGATCCTGCGTGATCGCGGTACGTCCAGGCACCAGCCCGCACCGCAAGGACCCACCATGACCACGCTCTCCCTCGACCGCACCCACGAGGCCTCCGACCTCACCCTCGACCTGGGCCTCGACCTCGACCTGTCGGTCGTGACCATCGAGTCGATGGTCGCCCGCGACATCTCCGCCTACAGCGAGCGGCGCCGCCGCGCGGGCGACCGCCCGGGGGAGCGCGCCACGCGGTAGGGCCGGTCAGCCGCCGGGGGTCTCCCGGTCGGCGACGCGGCGCACCACGGCCTTGGCCCCTTCCATCACCACGAAGACCCCGACGGCGATCGCAGCGGTGAGCAGCCAGCTGCGCGCCCCGATGGCGGCGGAGTCGAACCACGTGTGCATGAAGGGCGCGTAGGTGAACACGAGCTGCAGCGCGAGGAGCGCGCCCGCCGAGACCCACAGGCTCCGGTTCCCCGTGAGTACCCGCCGGGTGAAGGCGGAGCCGTTGAGCAGGCGGCAGTTGAGCAGGAAGGCGAGCTGGCCCAGGGCCAGCATCATGACCGCGGAGGTCTGCGCGACGGCGTAGTCATCGGTCCGGTCCCGCTCCAGCAGGTAGACCAGGAGCGTCGCGGCACCGATGACCACCGAGGCGATGAGCACCAGCGCGAGGGCGCGGCCGGAGAGGACCTGCTCGGAGGGCGACCGGGGCTTTCGGCGCATGATGCCTGGCTCGGCCGGCTCTCCCGCGAGGGTGAGCGACAGGGTCAGGGCGGTGACGAGGTTGATCCACAAGATCTGCACCGGCGACAGCGGCAGTGCCAGCCCGGCCAGCACCGCGACGAGGATGACCAGGGACTGCGCGCCGTTGGTGGGCAGCAGGAAGACGACGGCCTTGCGGATGTTGTCGTAGATCCGCCGCCCTTCTTCCACGGCCCGCTCGATCGTGGCGAAGTTGTCGTCGGCCAGGACGATGTCCGCGGCCTCCTTGGTGGCCTCGGTGCCCTTGATGCCCATCGCGACCCCCACGTCCGCCCGGGTGATCGACGGGGCGTCGTTGACCCCGTCCCCGGTCATCGCCACGACCTCGCCGTGGAACTGCAGGGCACGCACGATCCGCAGCTTGTGCTCGGGGGAGGTGCGGGCATAGACGTCGATGTCACGGACCACCTCGCGCAGCTCGTCGTCGTCCATGGCCTGCAGGTCCGCGCCGGTCAGCGCGGGCACAGGGCCCTGGCTGGGGGCGATGCCGAGCTCGCGGGCGATCGCCGTCGCCGTGCCGCGGTGGTCGCCGGTGATCATCTTCACCCGGATGCCCGCGGCGTGCGCCTCCGCGATCGCCGCGGTCGCCTCGGGGCGAGGCGGGTCGACGATGCCGACGACACCGAGGAAGGTCAGCCCGCCCTCGAGGTCGCTCAGGCTGAGGTCGTCGACGCCCTCGGCGGGGCGGACGGCTGCGGCGAGCACGCGCAGGCCACGGGCGGACAGCGCGTCGATGCGCTCCTCCCAGGCGTCCCGCGCCAACGCGACCGTCTCGCCACCGGGGGAGCGCTCGGTGCTCGAGCGGTCGAGCAGCCGGTCCGGGGCACCCACCACGTGCACGACGCGGCTCACGCCGCCGGGACCCGCGCCGGGTGGTACCTCGTCCAGGGTCGCGGCGAACTTGTGGGTGGACTCGAAGGGCACCGCGGCTACCCGGACGGCTCCGACGTCCACACCGGACTTCGCGGCGAGCACGTCGAGGGCACCCTCGGTCGGTTGACCGACCACCCGCCAGCCGTCGCCCGCCGGCTCGACGTGGGCGTCGTTGCACAGGGCCGCGGCCAGCACGAAGGCGGCGAGGTCAGGGTGGGCGCCCAGGTCAGCCGGTGCGCCGTCGGCGGTGAGGATACGCCCGACCGGGGCGTAGCCGGTGCCCTCGACGGTGTAGGTCCCCGCAGCCGTGACGACGGTGCGAGCCGTCATCTCGTTCTGGGTGAGGGTGCCGGTCTTGTCCGAGCAGATCGTCGTGGTCGAGCCGAGGGTCTCGACCGCCTCCATCTTGCGGGTGATCGCCCGGTTGCGGGCCATCTGCTGGACGCCGAGCGCCAGCGTGATGGTCACCAGTGCGGGCAGGCCCTCCGGGACGGCGGCCACCGCGAAGCCGATGGCCGCGGAGATGAGCTCGTCGGTGTCCAGCCCGTGCACGAGCCGGCCGACGAGCAGCATGACCACCGCGAGCACCCCGATGAGGATCGACAGCTGCTTGCCCAGGTGCGCGAGCTGGCGCGACAACGGGGTGTCCGTCGTCTCCTGCTCGCTGACCAGAGCCGAGATGTGACCGATCTCGGTCCCGGCGCCGGTCGCCACGACCACGCCCTCGCCGGCCCCGGCGGTCACGATCGTCCCGGAGTAGAGCATCGACGTCCGGTCACCGATGCCCGCGTCGGGCGGGACGGGGTCGTCGGACTTGGTGGCGGCCACGGACTCTCCGGTGAGTGCGGACTCGTCGACCTGCAGCCCGGTCGAGGACAGCAGGCGGACGTCGGCCGGTACCCGGTCCCCGCTGCGCACCCGCACGACGTCGCCGACCACGAGGGTCGCGGAGTCGACCACGCCCCAGTCCCCGTCGCGGCGCACCTGGGCGCTGAGCGACTGCATCGTGCGCAGCCCGGCCAGCGCCGACGCGGCCCGTCCCTCCTGGATGAACCCGATGAGACCGGTCGCCACGATGACCACGACGATCACGGTGAAGTCGACCCAGTCGCCGGTGACGGCCTTGAGCACGGCCGCGGCGACGAGGATGTAGATGAGCACGTCCGCGTACTGGCTCAGCAGGCGCTTGAGGGCGGAGGGCTGCGCCGGTTCCGGCAGCTCGTTGCGCCCGTCCCGGGCGAGCCGGGCGCCGGCCTCCTCACCGGTCAGCCCGTCCGGGGAGCTGGCGACGGACCGCAGCACCGCCGGCCCCGGGAGGGACCAGGGGGTGGTCACCTTGTGCGCGCGTGGGTGGTCGGGTGCGGTGGTCGTCATGGTGAGGCCTCCGTGGCAGCAGCGGGGAGAAGCTCAGTCCTTGGGACACTAACACCGCGGTCCGGGCTGGTCGCGGACAGCGTGGGAGGGATGGCAGCCACGGGAGGATGCCGGGTATCATGGGTGCACAGGCATCGACCCGGCCATCACCGGTGAGCCTCCGGAAGAACAGGCGCGCCGCACGGCGTCGCCCCAGTAGAACCGGACGGGTAAGGCCCGTCACAGCCGGCATGAGAGGTCGCCCAGCAGTGTGGGGCGGCAAGCGGGGTGGTACCGCGGCACGGCGCGAGAGCGTCCGGCGTCGTCCTCGCACGGCACGTGCACCACTCGGACCACCCAGGAGCCCGCCTCATGTCCAGCTCAGCCCAGAACTCTCAGCACAGCTACCCCAAGCACCGCCCCGACCAGACGGGCGTGGTCGCCTCGCCGAACCTGCCCGCCCTCGAGGAGCAGGTGCTCGCGTACTGGAAGAAGGACGGGACCTTCCAGGCCTCCGTCGACGCGCGTCCGGCAGGTCAGGACGGCTCGAACGAGTTCGTCTTCTACGACGGCCCACCCTTCGCCAACGGTCTGCCGCACTACGGGCACCTGCTCACCGGCTACGCCAAGGACGTCGTGCCGCGCTACCGCACCATGCGCGGGCAGAAGGTCGAGCGCCGCTTCGGCTGGGACACCCACGGCCTGCCCGCCGAGCTCGAGGCCGAGCGGACCCTGGGGATCACGGACAAGTCCCAGATCGAGGCCATGGGCATCGCCGCCTTCAACGACGTCTGCCGCACCTCGGTCATGAAGTACTCCGAGGAGTGGAAGCAGTACGTCACCCGGCAGGCGCGCTGGGTGGACTTCGCCAACGACTACAAGACCCTCGACGTCTCCTTCATGGAGTCCGTCATCTGGGCCTTCAAGCAGCTCTACGACAAGGGCCTGGCCTACGAGGGCTACCGCGTGCTGCCCTACTGCTGGCGCGACGAGACCCCGCTGTCCAACCACGAGCTGCGCATGGACGACGACGTCTACCAGTCTCGTCAGGACCCGGCGCTGACGGTCGCGCTGCGTCTGCTGGACGCCGCCGGCGAGCCGACCGACGAGGTCGTCCTCATCTGGACCACGACGCCGTGGACGCTGCCGTCCAACCTCGCCGTCGCCGTTGGCCCGGAGGTCGACTACGTCGCCGTGACCCCCGGTCCGCAGTCCGCGCTGGCCGGCTCGACGGTCATCCTCGGTGCCGCGCGCCTGGGCGCCTACGCCAAGGAGCTCGACCTCTCCGACGACGCCGCCTCGCACGTGGTGCGCACCGTCAAGGGCTCCGAGCTGGCCGGGCGCCGCTACGCCCCGGTCTTCGACTACTTCGCCGGTGACCCCGAGAACGCCGCGGCCCACCAGATCCTCGCTGCGGACTTCGTCACGACCGAGGACGGCACCGGCCTGGTCCACCTCGCCCCCGCCTTCGGCGAGGACGACATGGCCGTGTGCCAGGAGGCCGGGATCGCCACCGTGGTGCCGGTCGACGCCCGCGGGCGCTTCACCGTCGCCGTCCCCGAGTACGCGGGCGAGCAGGTCTTCGACGCCAACCCGCAGATCATCAAGGACCTCAAGGACGGCACCGGCCCATTGGCGCGCATCGATGCCTCCCGCCGTGCCCTGGTGCTGCGGCACGAGACCTACCAGCACTCCTACCCGCACTGCTGGCGCTGCCGGAACCCGCTCATCTACAAGGCGGTCTCCAGCTGGTTCGTCTCGGTGACGAAGATCCGAGACCGCATGGTCGAGCTCAACCAGGAGATCACCTGGACCCCGGAGCACATCAAGGACGGGCAGTTCGGCAAGTGGCTGGCCGGCGCCCGCGACTGGTCCATCTCCCGCAACCGGTACTGGGGGACGCCCATCCCGGTGTGGGTCTCCGACGACGCGAACTACCCGCGCATCGACGTCTATGGATCCCTCGCGGAGCTCGAGGCAGACTTCGGGGTGCCGGTGACCGACCTGCACCGGCCGTTCATCGACGAGCTGACCCGCCCCAACCCGGACGACCCCACCGGGAAGTCCACCATGCGCCGCATCCCCGACGTCCTCGACGTGTGGTTCGACTCCGGCTCGATGCCCTTCGCCCAGGTGCACTACCCCTTCGAGAACGCCGACTGGTTCGAGCACCATTACCCGGGTGACTTCATCGTGGAGTACATCGGTCAGACGCGCGGGTGGTTCTACACCCTGCACGTCCTCGCCACGGCGCTCTTCGACCGGCCGGCCTTCCGCAACGCCGTCTCCCACGGCATCGTGCTCGGCTCCGACGGCCGCAAGATGAGCAAGTCGCTGCGCAACTACCCCGACGTCTCCGAGGTCCTTGACCGTGACGGCTCCGACGCCATGCGCTGGTTCCTCATGAGCTCCCCGATCCTGCGCGGGGGCAACCTCGTGGTGACCGAGGACGGCATCCGCGACTCGGTGCGTCAGGTGCTGCTGCCGGTGTGGAGCACGTACTACTTCTTCACGCTGTACGCCGGCGCTGCGCGCTCGGGGGCGGGCTACACCGCACGCCGGATCACCCCGGAGGAGGTCGCCGGTCTCCCCGACATGGACCGCTACCTGCTCGCGAGCACGCGCAACCTCGTCGCCGACGTCCAGGCCCAGCTCGACGTCTTCGACGTGGCAGGCGCCTGCGAGACCGTGCGCCAGTACCTGGACACCCTGACCAACTGGTACGTGCGCACCCAGCGGGACCGGTTCTGGGCTGAGGACGACAACGCCTTCAACACGCTGTTCACCGCGCTGGAGACCCTCACCCGGGTGATGGCCCCGCTCGCGCCGCTGCTCTCCGAAGAGGTCTGGCGCGGCCTGACCGGCGGGCGCAGCGTGCACCTGACCGACTGGCCGGTGCTCACCGGCGCCGACGGCGCACCGACCCAGGACGGGCTGGTGCTCGCCGACGACCCGGCCCTGGTCGCGTCCATGGACACGGTCCGCTCGATCGTGTCCCTGAGCCTCGGTCTGCGCAAGGCCCACCAGCTGCGCGTGCGTCAGCCGCTGGCGGCCCTCACCGTCGTGGTCGAGGACACCGCGGCCCTCGAGCCGTACACCGACCTGCTCATGGGTGAGCTCAACGTCAAGTCCGTCGAGCTCGTGCCCCTGGCCGAGGGCGCCGCGGAGTCCTTCGGGATCTCGCGTCGTCTCAGCGTCAACGCTCGCGCCGCCGGTCCGCGGCTGGGTCGCGGCGTCCAGGCAGCCATCAAGGCCGCCAAGGCAGGGGAGTGGTTCGAGGACGGCGACGGCACGGTCGTGGTGCGCACCGCCGACGGCGAGGTGCCCCTCGTCGAGGGCGAGTACGAGCTCGTCACCGTCGTTGCCCAGACCGACGACGACTCCGGCGCCTCGGTGGCCGCCGCGGTGCTGCCCGACGGTGGCTTCGTGGTCCTCGACCTCGAGCTCACCGACGCCCTGCTCGGTGAGGGATACGCCCGGGACGTCGTCCGCGACGTCCAGGACGCCCGCAAGGCCGCCGGCCTCAACGTCGGCGACCGCATCGTGGCCTCCCTGGCAGTCCCCGCCGAGTGGGTCCGAGCGGTCGACGAGCACCGCGACCTCATCGCCCGCGAGACCCTCGCGGTCGAGATCGTCCTGGAGACGTCACCCACCCCCGAGCGGCGGGTCGCCGTCACGGCGACCACGCCGGACACCACAGACGGAGCCGACGCGTGAGCACCCGCAAGAACGGACGGCGCCGGGACACCGGCCCCGTCGTCCCCCCCGAGGTCCAGGCCGAGCTCGACGCGGTCTACCGGGAGATCATGTCCCGGGCGCCCGAGCACGACATCGACCCCACGCTCGACCGCGTCCGGGACGTGTGCGAGCTGCTCGGCGACCCGCAGAAGGCCTACCGCTCCATCCACCTCACCGGGACCAACGGCAAGACGTCGACCTCCCGGATGCTCGAGAGCCTCGTGCGCGAGCACGGGCTGCGCACCGGCCGGTTCACCAGCCCGCACCTGAGCTCGGTCACCGAGCGCATCGCGATCGACGGTGTGCCGATCAGCGCCGAGCGCTTCATCGAGGTGTTCCGTGACGTCGAGCCCTACATCGAGATGGTCGACGCGGTCTCCGAGACCGCCGGCGGTCCGCGCCTGAGCTTCTTCGAGGTGCTCACGGTGATGGCCTTCGCGGCCTTCGCCGACGCTCCGGTCGACGTCGCGATCATCGAGGTCGGTATGGGCGGGCTGTGGGACTCCACCAACGTCGTGGACGGTGACATCGCGATCATCACCCCGATCTCCTTGGACCACCAGGGCTGGCTCGGGCACACGATCGAGGAGATCGCGGAGAAGAAGGCCGGGATCATCAAGGACGGGGCGACCGTCGTGCTCGCCGAGCAGAAGCCGGTCGCCGAGGAGATCGTCCTGGGCGAGGCCGCCCGGCGCGGCGCCCGGGTGCTGCGCGAGGGCATCGACCTCGAGGTCGCCGAGCGGTTCCCGGCCGTGGGCGGGCAGCTGCTCAGCCTGCGCACCCCCGCGGGGCTGTACACGGAGATCTTCCTGCCGCTCTACGGCGCCCACCAGGCGCACAACGCCCTGCTCGCGCTGGCCGCGACCGAGGCGCTGGTCTCCGGCGGCGGGGCGCTCGACGGCGACGTCGTCGGGGCGGCCTTCGCCTCGACCGACTCCCCGGGCCGCCTGGAGGTCGTCCGCTCCAGCCCCACCATCCTGCTCGACGCCGCGCACAACGGCGCCGGTGCGCAGGTGCTCGTCGACGCGATCGAGGAGTCATTCGAGTTCTCCCGGCTCGTCGGGGTGGTCGGCATCCTGGAGGACAAGGACGCCGAGACCATCTTGTCCCTGCTCGAGCCCCTGCTGGCCGAGATCGTCGTGACGCAGTCCTCCTCGGTCCGCTCCCACGACGTCGACGATCTCGAGGAGCTCGCGATCGAGATCTTCGGCGAGGACCGGGTGCACGCCTCACCCCGGCTGGACGACGCGATCGACGTGGCGGCCGGGCGCGCCGAGAGCGAGGACACCACCGGGGTGGGCACCGGCACGGGCGTGCTGGTCACCGGCTCGGTCATCCTCGTCGCTGAGGCGCGGATGCTGCTCGGGCTTGGGTGAGCAGCCCCGCGTCGGCGGTGCTTCAATGAACGTACCTGGCTGACGCGCGATGAAGGGCAAGTCATGAAGAAGCTCATCAACGATCCCGAGCACGTGGTTGCCGAGTCGGTCGAAGGTTTCGGCTGGGCGAACGCGGACATCGTCGATGTCCGCACCGACCCGCTGCTGGTGCTGCGCCGCGGCGGGGCCGTGCACGGGAAGGTCGGCCTGGTCTCCGGCGGCGGCGCCGGTCACGAGCCGCTGCACGCCGGCTTCGTCGGCGTCGGCATGCTCGACGCGGCGGTCCCCGGCGCGGTGTTCACCTCGCCGTCCCCGGACCAGATCGTGCCTGCCCTGGTGGCAGCGGACAGCGGTAGCGGGGTGCTCGCCATCGTCAAGAACTACACCGGCGACGTGCTGAACTTCGAGACTGCCGTCGAGCTCGCCGAGGAGGACGGCGTGACCGTCGCGGTCGTCGTCGTCGACGACGACGTGGCGGTCAAGGACTCCCTCTACACGGCGGGACGGCGCGGGGTCGCGGGCACCGTCGCGGTGGAGAAGATCGCCGGTGCGGCTGCCGAGCGCGGCGACGACCTCGCGACCGTGGCGGCCATCGCCGCCCGGGTCAACGCCAACGTCCGCTCGATGGGGGTGGCGCTGACCGCCTGCACGGTCCCGCACGTGGGAGGTCCCAGCTTCGACCTGCCCGAGGACGAGGTAGAGATCGGGATCGGGATCCACGGGGAGCCCGGCCGCCGCCGCATCCCGGCGGCGTCCGCGGACGAGATCACCGGCATGCTCGTCGACCCGATCCTGGAGGACCTGGAGGTCGGTCGCGGCGAGGATGTGTTGCTGTTCGTTAACGGTATGGGCGGCACGCCCTTGTCGGAGCTGTACGTGGTCTATCGTCAGGCACACCGACTCCTCACCGAACGCGGCATCACCGTGGCGCGTTCGCTCGTCGGCAACTATGTGACGTCGCTGGAGATGCAGGGCGCATCGGTGACCGTGCTCCGTCTGGACGAGGAGTTCACCGAGCTGTGGGACGCACCGGTCCACACCGCCGCGCTGCGCTGGTGAGGTCGGTGCACCGCCGCTGAGAGCGGCACGGCTGTCTAGAGAGGGACTGAGGCAGGAATGACGTTGGACGTGGCATGGGCACAGCGGTGGGCGCGAGAGGCCGCGAGGTCGATCGCCGACGCCAAGGTCGAGCTCGTCGAGCTCGACCGACAGATAGGTGACGGCGACCACGGGGAGAACCTCAACCGCGGCTTTCAGGCGGTCGTGGCCAAGCTCGACGCGGTCACCGAGCCACCTCAGATGATCGGCGACGTGCTCAAGACCATCGCCACCACCTTGATGTCCTCGGTGGGCGGTGCCTCCGGCCCGTTGTACGGGACGGCGTTCTTGCGGGCGGCGAAGGTCAGCGGCCTGCCCGAGCTCGACTCCCACGCCGTGGTCGCCCTGCTCGAGGGTGCCCTGGAGGGCATCACCGCGCGCGGCAAGGCCCAGGTCGGGGAGAAGACGATGGTCGATGCGTGGTCCCCGGCGGTCGACGCCGCGGTGGCCGCCGCCGATGCCGGTGCCAGCCCGGAGGAGGTGCTCGTCGCCGCGGAGAAGGCCGCCGCAGCGGGTGCGGAGTCCACGATCCCGCTCGTGGCCACGAAGGGTCGTGCGAGCTACCTCGGTGAGCGCAGCGCCGGTCACAAGGACCCTGGCGCGGCCTCCAGCGTGATCCTGCTGCAGGCAGCGGTGCGGGCCAGCGAGGACGCGGCATGAAGGCGCGTGTGGCACTGGTCCTGGTCTCCCACTCTCAGCGTCTGGCCCAGGGGACAGTCGAGCTCGCCCAGCAGATGGCGCCGCAGGTGCTGCTGCTGGCCGCCGGCGGGATGGACGACGGTGCCCTCGGCACAAGCTTCGACCGCGTCTACGGGGCGGTCTCAGAGGCCTTGGCCGCGGCGGACGGCGTCGTGGTCCTGGCCGACCTCGGCTCGGCCATCCTCACGGTGGAGTCCGTCCTGGAGGTCCTGGCCGATGACGCCCAGCACGTCGTCCTCGCGGACGCGCCCTTCGTCGAGGGTGCGGTCGCCGCAGCGGTGACCGCCCACGGCGGGGGCACGATCGAGCAGGTGCTCGCCTCGGCCGAGCACGCCGGGAGCACCTTCGTGGGTTCCGGCGGCGAGAGCGGGCAGAACGCAGCCGGCGACGGCGCGCCCGAGCGCACCGCAGCCGACGGGGTGGTCGAGCGGACCGTCGTCGTGCGCAACCCGATGGGACTGCACGCGCGGCCGGCCGCGGTGCTCGCCCGGCTCATCGCCGGCTTCGACGCCACGGTGACGGTCAACGGGGTGAACGGGGCGAGCGTCCTGGAGCTCATGAAGCTCGGTGCGACCGGAGGAGCGGGGCTCGTGCTCACCGCCACCGGACCGCAGGCGCAGGAGGCTGTCGCTGCGGTCGTCGAGGCCATCGAGGGCGGCTTCGGCGAGCTCTGACCCGCCCAGGAGGCTCGGGAGCCCGCGTGGGGGCGGGTGACGTGGAACACGCGTCGTCGGGTCAAAGTTGCATTGACTGCAAAACTGCAGTGAGTGTATTTTCTTCGGATGCACCCCACCCGTGAGCCAGTGACGCAGAGCCCCCCCGGCGGCCTGCGCGAGCGCAAGAAGGCGGCGCGACGAGAAGCGCTCGTGGCCGCCGCGCACGACCTCGTCCACGAGCACGGGCTGGACGCCGTGACGGTCGAGATGATCTGCGACCAGGTCGGGGTCTCGCCCCGGACCTTCTTCAACTACTTCGACTCCAAGATCGATTCCGTGCTCGGCATCGCCCCCTGGGAGATCGACCCCGAGGCGGCCGCGACCTTCGTCGCTGGCGGGCCGACCGGGAACCTGCTGCTGGACTGCGCCGAGCTGGCCACCGCCCAGCTCGCCGACGTCCCCCTCGATCCCGAGCGCATGAGTCAGACCATGCAGCTCGTCCACCGCGAACCGCAGCTCCTCCTCCGGCACATGGCCTGGTTGGAAGAGCGGTGCGGGCTGGTCGAGGACCTCGTCGCGCGCCGCAACGGCGCCGAGACGGTGGGGCCCGCAGAGAAGAACGCCGCGATGATCGTCACGGTCATGGTCCGCTCTGCCCTGACCCACTGGGAAGCCGCCGGCCGCACAGACCCACCATTCACCTACGTGTCAGTCGCCGTCGCAGAGCTGCGTGCCCTGTTCGCGACCGACTGATCCAGGACCACAGAACTCAGAAGAGGACACCTCATGGCAGCATCCCCTCCCGCCACCGCGACGGCCGAGGACAAGCCTCTCGTCGTGCTCAACCCCCGCACCGTGTGGACGATCTTCGGCGCCCTCCTGGCGTCGATGTTCCTGTCCTCCCTCGACCAGTCCATCCTGGGCACCGCCATGCCGACCATCGTCGGTGAGCTCAACGGCGTGGAGCACCAGGGCTGGTTGATGACCGCCTACATCCTGGCGATCGCGATCGTCATGCCGCTCTACGGCAAGTTCGGTGACCTGTGGGGCCGGCGCTGGCCGTTCCTCTTCGCGATCGGGCTGTTCACCCTGGCCTCGGCCGGGGCCGGCTTCGCCCAGAACTTCGGCCAGCTCGTCTTCTGGCGCGGGGTCCAGGGCCTGGGCGGCGGTGGCCTGATGATCCTGTCGCAGGCGATCATCGCGGACATCGTCCCGGCCAAGGAGCGCGGGAAGTACATGGGACCGATGGGTGCGCTCTTCGGCCTCTCTGCCGTGATCGGCCCGCTGCTGGGCGGGCTGTTCACCGACCACGCCAACTGGCGCTGGTGCTTCTGGATCAACATCCCGATCGGCATCGCGGCGCTCATCACCGCCTGGGTCACCCTCAAGCTGCCCTCGCACCGCTCCGGCAAGAAGATCGACGTCGCCGGGATCCTCCTCATGGTCGTGGCGACCTCGAGCCTGGTCCTCATCACGAGCTGGACCAGCTGGAGCGGTCAGACGTCGTACGACTGGTCGCACACCGGTCTGCTCGCCCTCGCCGCAGCCGTGGTCCTGGGGACCGCGCTGTTCATCGTCGTGGAGCGCCGGGCGCAGGAGCCGCTCATCCCGCTGCACCTGTTCAAGAACCGCACCTTCACCATCTCCACGATCGTCGGCCTGGTCATCGGGATGGGCATGTTCGCCGCCCTGAGCTTCCTGCCGACCTTCCTGCAGATGTCCTCCGGAGCCGGGGTGACCGAGTCCGGCTTCCTCATGCTGCCGATGATGGTCGGCATGATGATCACCGCGATCGGCTCCGGAATCCTCATCACCAAGACCGGACGCTACAAGCAGTACCCGATCGCCGGCATGGCGGTGGCCACGGTCGGTCTGGTGGCCCTGACCCAGATCAAGGGCGACACCTCCCTGGTCGTCTTCGGGATGATGCTCTTCGTCCTGGGGGCAGGCCTGGGCCTGGTCATGCAGACCATCGTCCTCGCGGTGCAGAACGCAGTCGACCCCCGGGAGATCGGGACGGCCACGAGCTCGAACAACTTCTTCCGCGAGATCGGCGCGGCCGTGGGCGTGGCCGTGTTCTCCACGATCTTCACGGGCCGCCTGGCAGACAACCTCGTCGGCGTCGCCACCTCGGTGCCGCCCGAGCAGGCCGCGCTGCTGGACCCGACGGGCGTGACCCCGGCCGCCGTGCAGACCTTCCCCGAGCCCCTCAAGCAGGGGGTCATCGACGGCTTCGCGAACGCCCTGGCCCCGGCCTTCTGGTACCTCGTGCCGCTGCTGGCCATCGGCTTCCTGTTCACGCTGTTCCTGCGTGAGGTCAAGCTGTCCACCGAGGCGGGGATGGTGGCCCGCGGCGAGGCGCTCTCGGTCGAGGGAGCTGCCGCGCTCGGTGAGGGCGCGACCACCGGCGACGATGCCGACCTCGTGCTGGTCGGCGGACCGGGCACGGACGAGGCGGCCGGCGGACCGGCCGCGGAGGTGACGACCGACACGGGCGACACCGCTCGCCGTGACCCGAGCGGCACCGGGCCTTCGGTATCCTGAAACTGTGAGTTCACCAGAGTTGCCTGTGCAGTCCGGTCCCGCCGGGGACCCCTCGGGCACGTCGCCTGCGACGCCGAGGATCGTGAGGAAGAAGGCTGCGAAGCCACAGTTCACCTCCACGATGCTGATCTTGGAGGCCTTCGTGGTGTTCTTTGCAACTCTGGTCGCGGACAAGCTCTCCGGCGCACCGTCGTCGCAGGTGTGGCTTGCCGGGGGAGTGCTCACCCTCGTGCTCGTGGTTCTGAGCAGGTTGGTGAACGCCCCCGGCGGCTACGTCGCCGGGTCCGTGGTGCAGCTGCCGGTGCTGGCCATCGGCTTCGTCATCCCGCTGATGTTCCCCGTCGCGGCGGTGTTCGTGGCCCTGTGGGCCGTCTCGCTGTGGCTGGGCGCCAAGATCGACCGGGAGCGCGCGGAGTACGACGCCGCGCACCCCGACCAGGCGCCGAACGTCACCTGAACCGGACGGCCCGGCCGGGTCGTCGCTGGTGGGGAGAGGGGCCGCACCCGTTAGGGTTTGAGCCATGACCACCTCCTCAGCAGTCTCCCGTACCCTGATCCTCGTCAAGCCCGACGGCGTCCGCCGGGGCCTGAGCGGGGAGATCCTGCGCCGGATCGAGGCCAAGGGCTACGAGCTCGTGGCCGTCGAGCTGAAGACCGCGGACGACGCGCTCCTCGCCGCCCACTACGCCGAGCACGAGGGCAAGCCCTTCTTCGCGCCCCTCGTAGAGTTCATGAAGTCCGGACCGCTGCTGGCGATCGTCGCCCAGGGCCAGGGCGTCATCCCCGGCTTCCGCTCCCTCGCCGGCACGACCGACCCGACGACGGCCGCCCCCGGCACCATCCGTGGTGACCTGGGCCGCGACTGGGGCCTGAAGGTCCAGCAGAACCTCGTTCACGGCTCCGACTCCGAGGAGTCCGCAGCCCGCGAGATCGCCCTCTGGTTCCCCGCGCTCTGATCGCGGCAGACCCGTTCAGCGCGCCCTCCCACCGCACCCCCGGCATCTGAGGGCCTCGCTCCATCTCCTGCCCCTGCGCTGAGCGCGGGACGCCTGCCGCCGCCAGAGCGCCGGCAGGCGTGCCGCGTTCAGGGCGGGGAGGCTCCCGGGTGTCGGGTGCGGCTACTAGTCTGTGGGGCGTGCACCTCAAGACACTCACCCTGCGCGGCTTCAAGTCGTTCGCCTCGGCGACGACGCTGCGCTTCGAGCCCGGGGTGACCTGCGTCGTGGGCCCGAACGGCTCGGGCAAGTCCAACGTCGTCGACGCGTTGGCCTGGGTCATGGGGGAGCAGGGAGCCAAGACCCTGCGCGGGGGCAAGATGGAGGACGTCATCTTCGCCGGCACCGCCGGGCGCCCGCCGCTGGGCCGCGCCGAGGTGTCCTTGACCATCGACAACACCGACGGCGCGCTGCCGATCGAGTACGCCGAGGTGACGATCACTAGAACGCTGTTCCGCAACGGCGGCTCGGAGTACGCGATCAACGGCTCCTCCTGCCGCCTGCTCGACATCCAGGACCTGCTCTCCGACTCCGGCCTCGGCCGGGAGATGCACGTCATCGTGGGCCAGGGCCAGCTCGACGCCGTGCTGCGCGCCACCCCCGAGGAGCGCCGCGGCTTCATCGAGGAGGCCGCCGGCGTCCTCAAGCACCGCAAGCGCAAGGACAAGGCCCTGCGCAAGCTCGAGGCGATGTCCGGCAACCTGCTGCGCCTGGGCGACCTCACCGCGGAGCTGCGCCGGCAGCTGGGACCGCTCGGCCGCCAGGCCGAGATGGCCCGCAAGGCCGCCGTCGTGGCCGCCGACCTGCGTGACGCCAAGGCACGGCTGCTGGCAGACGACCTCGCCCAGCTCACCGCCGGCCTCGCCCAGGAGATCGCCGACGAGAGCGCCCTGCGCGCCCGGGCCGGTGAGGTCGAGCGTGAGCTGGCGGAGCGCCGGGCAGAGCTCGCCGCCCTCGAGCAGCAGATCAGCGCCGCCGGTCCGGCCGTGGCCGAGGCCAACGCCACCTGGTACGCGCTCGGCTCGCTGCGCGACCGCCTCACCGGGACCCGCACCCTGGCTGCCGACCGCCTGCGGCTGCTCGCTGCTGAGCCCGCTCCGTCCCCGGGGCAGGACCCCCGCGAGCTCGAGGCCCAGGCCGCCCGGGCGCGCGCGGGCGACGCCGAGCTCGCCCGCGAGGTGGCCGCGCGGACCGCGCGCCTGAGCGAGGCCACTGCTGCCCGCGTCGCGGCTGAGGACGCCACCACCGCTGCTGAGAAGGCGTTGGCCGCCGTCCAGCGCGGGGTCGCCGACCAGCGTGAAGGGTTGGCGCGGCTTGCCGGACAGGTTTCCGCCCGCCAGTCCGCGGCCGCCGCCACCGAGGCGGAGATCGGCCGGCTGCGCGCCTCCCTCGACGCCGCGCTGGAGCGTGGCGCAGCTGCGCGGGGCGACGTGGAGGTGCTCGAGACCCAGGCCGCCGGTGCGACGCAGGGCGAAGAAGACCTCGACGCCGACCACGAGGAGGCCGTCGCCGCCTTGCACGCCGCCTCCGAGGCGCTGCGCGAGGTGCTCCAGCAGCGTGAGGAGGCCGAGCGGGACGGGGTCACCTGGCGCACCCGCGCCGAGACCCTCGAGCTCAGCCTGACCCGCAAGGACGGCGCCGGAGCCCTGCTCGCCGCGGACTCCCTGCGCGGGACCCTCGGTTCGATGGCCGCCCTGATGAGCGTGGACCCTGGCTTCGCCGACGCGGTCGCTGCTGCCCTCGGCCCGCACGCCGACGCGGTCGCCGTCGAATCCGCGGAGGCAGCCGTCGACGCCATCCGCCTGCTGCGCGCCGACGACGCCGGCCGTGCGAGCCTGGTCGTCGGTGACGCGACCGGTGATGCGACCAGTGACGCCGCCGGTGATCGTGACGGTGACATCCCCGTGGACGAGGACCTGCTGATCGGCGCCGCCGGGCTGCCTGACGGTGCCGTGTGGGCCTCGACCGTGGTGCACCCGGCAGCCTCGGTCCGCCGGGCCGTGGAGCGCCTGCTCACGGGCGTCCTGATCGTCGCTGACCTCGCTGACGCCCAGCAGGTGGTGGCCGCCCACCCCGGCGTCACCGCGGTCACCCGCGCCGGCGACGTGCTCGGCGCCCACCGGGCGTGGGGCGGCTCCGCGGCCGCACCCAGCGTGCTGCACCTGCAGACGGCCCTGGACGAGGCGCGCGCCGCCCAGGCTGACGCCGAGGAGCGGCTGGCCCGCGCCCACGACGCCCGGGTGGAGGCCCTCGCCCGCGAGGACAGCGCCCGCCGCCGCCACGACCTCACCCTCGCTCGTCTGAACGAGTCCGACGCCGCGATCGCGGCGGTCGCCGACCAGCTCGGCGCGCTCGGTGCCGCCGCGCGGGCCGCGGGCGAGGAGTCGGCACGGATCCAGGACCGCCTGGACGCCGCCGGCCGCGCGCTCAGCCAGGAGCGGGAGGTCCTCGCGGAGCTCACCGAGCGCTACGAGGCCGCCCAGCTCGCGCCGCAGGACAGCCAGGACGCCCTCGCCGCCTGCACCGCCGACCGGGACCGGGCGAGCGCCCAGGCGGTCCAGGCCCGCTCCCTGGAGACCGAGGCGCGGCTCGCGCTGCGCACGAGCGAGGAGCGCGCCCGTGCGGTCGCCGGTCGCGCGCAGGCCCTCGAGCGTTCGGCGGCCACCGAGCGCGCCGCGCGGGAACGCGCAGCGCAGCGGGAGCTGCGACGCCGTGAGCAGATCGCCCGCGCGCGGACCGTCCGTGACGCGGCGGAGGCCACCCTGACCCACCTCGAGCGGTCGATCGCCCGCGCCGCGACGCACCGGGACGCCGAAGAGGCGGCCCGAGGCGCGCGGGAGGCCCAGCGCGGGACGCTGCGGACCGCCGTGGACGCCCTCACCGCGGACCTGCGTGAGCTCACCGACTCCGCACACCGTGACGAGGTCGCGCGCGCGCAGCAGCAGCTGCGGGTCGAGACCCTCCAGGACCGCGCCGCGCAGGAGCTGGGGCTGGACCCGCAGACGCTGATCGAGGAGTTCGGGCCGCACCTGCCCGTCCCGGTCCCACCCGCTGACGGCGACCGGGACCCGGAGACCGATGAGCCCGCCGGACGTCCCTACGTGCGCCTGGAGCAGGAGAAGCGGCTGCGCTCGGCAGAACGGGCGATGACTGCGCTGGGCAAGGTGAACCCGCTGGCGCTGGAGGAGTTCGCGGCGCTCGAGGAACGGCACGCCTTCCTCTCCGAGCAGCTGAGCGACCTCAAGCGCTCGCGCGCGGACCTCATGGAGCTCGTCCGGGAGATCGACGAGCGGGTCGAGCAGGTCTTCACCGAGGCCTACCGTGACACCGAGGCGCAGTTCGCCGAGGTCTTCCCCCGTCTCTTCCCGGGCGGGGAGGGGCGCCTCGTGCTCACCGACCCCGACGACATGCTCACCACCGGGATCGAGATCGAGGCGCGGCCGGCCGGCAAGAAGGTCAAGCGACTGTCCCTGCTCTCCGGAGGTGAGCGCTCGCTCACCGCGGTCGCGCTGCTCGTCTCGATCTTCAAGGCTCGACCCAGCCCGTTCTACGTCATGGACGAGGTCGAGGCGGCCCTGGACGACACCAACCTCGGCCGGCTGCTGGGCATCTTCACCGAGCTTCAGCGGGACAGCCAGCTCATCGTCATCACCCACCAGAAGCGCACGATGGAGATCGCCGACGCGCTCTACGGCGTGACCATGCGCGGGGACGGGGTCACCACGGTGATCAGCCAGCGGCTGACCGAGCCGGTCGACGCCTGAGACCCGCGCCGCGCGTGAAGATTGGGTGCGCATGGCACGGGGACATCGCATGCACGCCGCGCCCACCCGACGTCCGCCCATGACACATGCTACGACTGGACCATGGTCGAGATGTACGTGTGGTTGCTGGTGACGCTCGCCGTCGCCGTGGGAGTCCTCATGCTCGCCGGGATCCTCTCCCCGGCCGACCGGGACGACTCCGACGACGGCGACGACGCAGCGCCCACCTCCGCCTGGTCCGCCCTGTGGCAGGACTTCCTCTCGGCCACGGCAACCACGCGCGCCCGCCTCGCCCGGCTGCGCCACCGCGCGACGCCCGACGCCGATGCCTCCGCACCGCGGGCCACGGCCGGTCGCACGGCCGGTCACCCCCGAGCAGGACAGACCGCCGCAGCGCCCGCAGCACCCGCATCGCCCGCGCCCGCGCCCGCAGCAGCGTCGACCCCGGCACCCACCACAGCGCCGAGGACCGTCCCGCCGCGACCGGCCACCAGCCGGCTCGACCGCGACCCCGCCGAGTCGAACACCTCCTTCGAGGAGTTCTTCGAGGCCACGGCCACCTCCGAGCCCGCCTACCTCGACGCCGCCCAGCTGAGCGACGCGCTGCACTCCCTGCGCCGCTAGCCCGGCGCGCGCCTCCACGCGGCAGGCCCCCCGTGGTGCGGGCACCGGCCCTCTCCTGAGAGACTTCAGGCGTGAATGATCTGCTGCCGCTCTGGATAACACTTGCCGTCCTCGTCCTCGTCGGACTGGGCTTCTGGGGATACTCCTCCTCGAGGGAACGCCCGAGGCGACCCACGATCGAACCGCCCCGGTCATCAGGTCCGGACACGGGCATCTCCGCAGGGGCACCGGCGTCCACCGACGTCCTGGAACCCGGCCCTGATAGCCCTGGCGGCCCTGCTAGCCCGGACACCGCGGTCGACGCTGTCGAGCCCGCGCCGTCGGGAACCGTGGACGAGGTCGAGACCGAGGTCGTCCCCGCGGTCGAGGTCCCCGAGGCGCCTGCCGGGCGCCTCGCCCGGCTGCGCGACCGTCTCGCGCGGTCTGGTTCCCCGCTGGGTGCCAAGCTGCTCGCCGTGCTCTCCCGCGACCACCTGACCGAGGACGACTGGGACGAGCTCGAGGAGACCCTCCTGCTCGCCGACGTCGGGACGGGACCGGCCACCGAGCTCATCGACGCGCTGCGCACCCAGGTGCGCGTGCAGGGCGTCAAGGACCCCGCCAGCGTGCGCGCCATGCTGCGCACCGAGCTCATCCGGCTCGTCGACCCGACCCTGGACCGCAGCCTGCACACCGCCCCCGGCACGGACGAGGCGGGGGAGAAGGTCCCCGCGGTCGTCCTCGTCGTCGGCGTCAACGGCACCGGCAAGACCACCACGGTCGGCAAGCTCACCCGGGTGCTCGTCGCGGAGGGCAACGAGGTCATCCTCGGCGCGGCGGACACCTTCCGCGCCGCGGCCGCAGACCAGCTCACCACCTGGGGCGCGCGCGTGGGCGTCGAGACCGTCCGCTCCTTCAAGGACGGCGCCGACCCGGCCGCGGTCGCCTTCGACGCCGTACGGACCGGGCGCACGCGCGGGGTGGACGTCGTCCTGGTGGACACCGCCGGCCGCCTGCAGAACAAGGCCGGGCTCATGGACGAGCTCGGCAAGATCAGCCGGGTCATCACCAAGGAGGCCCCGCTGACCGAGGTGCTGCTCGTGCTCGACGCGACCACCGGCCAGAACGGCCTCAACCAGGCCCGCGTCTTCGCCGAGGTCGCCGGGGTGACCGGGATCGTGCTGACCAAGCTGGACGGGACCGCCAAGGGCGGCATCGTCGTGGCCGTCCAGCGCGAGCTCGGCGTCCCGGTCAAGCTGGTCGGCCTGGGTGAGGGCCCCGACGACCTCGCGCCCTTCGTCCCCGAGGACTTCGTCGACGGGCTGCTGCAGGGCTGAGCGACGGACGAGATGGCCACGTAACACAACGTTTACCTGCGTGGTCATCTCGTCACAGCCGCGAAACACCGGCGCACGGTAGCCGAAATCCTGCTCCAGCACAGTTGTCCTGACCGGCCGCCCGGCTGGGATGGGAGATGATCCGATGGAATGGGATACCGGAGCTACCGCGTGGATGCTGACCTCAGCGTCGCTCGTGCTCCTCATGACACCTGGCCTGGCCTTTTTCTACGGCGGCATGGTCCGCGCCAAGTCCGTGCTCAACATGATGATGATGTCCTTCGGCGCCATGGGCGTCATCGGAGTCATCTACGTCTTGTGGGGCTGGTCGATGTCCTACGGGACCGACGTCGGTGGCATCATCGGCAACCCCTTCGACCAGTTCGGTCTGTCCGGGACGATCTTCGACAGTGCCGGTGAGGCCGTGTCGAGCACCCTGGGCAACTACCCGCAGGTGGTCGACGTCGCCTTCCAGGTGACCTTCGCCATCATCACCACCGCCCTCATCAGCGGCGCCATCGCAGACCGCGTCAAGTACGGCAGCTGGATGGTCTTCGTCGCGATCTGGGTGACGCTGTCCTACTTCCCGCTGGCGCACATGGTCTGGGGCGGTGGCCTGCTCTCCGCCTCGCCTGACGGCATCGCAGCCGCGATCTTCGGCACGACCGACGGCGTGGCCTCGGTCGCACCGATCGACTTCGCCGGCGGCACGGTCGTCCACATCAACGCCGGTGTCGCGGGCCTGGTGCTCGTGCTCCTCATCGGTGCTCGCAAGGGCTTCGGCAAGGAGCCCATGCGGCCCCACAACCTCCCCTTCGTCATGCTCGGCGCAGCCCTGCTGTGGTTCGGCTGGTTCGGCTTCAACGCAGGATCTGCCTTCGGCGCCAACGCCACGGCCGGTCTCGCCTGGGTCAACACGACCACCGCAGCCGCCGCGGCGATGCTTGCCTGGTTGATCACGGAGAAGATCCGCGACGGGCACGCCACCTCCCTCGGCGCCGCCTCCGGCGTGGTCGCCGGTCTGGTCGCCATCACCCCCGCCGCCGGAGCGCTCAGCCCGGTCGGGTCGATCTTCCTCGGTGCGATCGCCGGCGCCCTCTGCGCCCTGGCTGTCGGACTGAAGTACCGCTTCGGCTACGACGACTCCCTCGACGTCGTCGGCGTCCACCTCGTCGGTGGCCTGGTCGGTACGGTCGGCGTCGGATTCTTCGCCACCGAGACCGGGCTCTTCTATGGTGGAGGATTCGACCAGCTGGTCGTCCAGGTCGTCATCGCCGTGGTCGCGATGATCTTCTCCGGAGTGGTCACCCTGGTGATCGGGCTGATCATCAAGAACACGCTCGGATGGCGGGTCAGCGAGGACGCCGAGGTCGGCGGCATCGACCTCGCGGTCCACGGCGAAGGCGCGTACGAGACGCTCGGCGGCGGCCGGGTCATTACGGAGGTCAGGTCATGAAGCTCGTCACCGGAATCATTCAGCCCCACCGTCTCGACGACGTGAAGTCGGCCCTGGAAGCGGCCGGCGTGCGGGGCATGACCGTCAGCGAGGCCAGCGGCTACGGCCGCCAGAAGGGCCACACCGAGGTCTACCGCGGTGCCGAGTACACCGTGGACCTCGTGCCCAAGGTCCGCATCGAGGTCCTCGTCGAGGACGAGGACGCAGGCGTGGTCACCGGTGTGATCGTGCAGGCCGCCCAGACCGGCAAGATCGGTGACGGCAAGGTCTGGACCGTGCCGGTCGACGACGTCGCCCGGGTCCGCACCGGCGAGCACGGCGCAGCCGCCCTCTAGGGCACTCCCGCCCATGCCCGTCCAGCCACAGCCACGGCCCCAGCCCAGTGGTGGCGAGCAGTCCCCGCAGGCCCCGCACCTCTCCACGGTGCGGGGCCTGCGGTCCCAGATGCTCGACCTCGCCGCCCGCCACAGCGGCCCCCGCCCCGGGGGCCGCACCTCACCCGAGCAGGGGCGCGTCCGCCGGGCGGCCCTGGTCGACCTCGTCGTCACCGAGCTCTCCGCCCTGTGGGACCAGGCCACCACGAGCATCGACCCCACCGGCGTCGCCCTGGCTGCTGTGGGCAGCCTGGGCCGCGGGGACATCGGCCCGACGAGCGACCTGGACCTCGTCCTCATCCATGACGGCCGCAGCCACGGCGCCGAGGAGCTCCAGGCCCTCGCGCAGAGCCTGTGGTACCCGATCTGGGACGCCGGCCTCGACCTGGACCACTCCGTGCGGTCCTTGGCCCAGTGCCGGCAGGTCGCCTCCAAGGACCTGCCCGCCGCGATCGGCATGCTCGACGTGCGGCCCATCGCGGGGGACACCGTCGTCGCGCACCGAGCGACGTCAGCGGTGCTCACCGACTGGCGTGCGGCGTCCCGCCGGCGCCTGCCCGAGCTGCTCGCCTCGGCGAAGGTGCGCGCGGCCCGCCACGGCGAGCTCGCCTACCTCATCGAACCCGATCTCAAGGAGGCCCGCGGGGGCATCCGCGACGCCGTCGTCCTCACCGCGCTGGCGGCCACCTGGCTCACCGACCGCCCGCACGGGGCCGTCGACCGCGCCTACGCCCACCTCCTCGACGCCCGTGACGCCCTCCAGCTGACCACCCGCCGGCGCACCAACCGGTTGGGCCTGGCCGACCTCGACGAGGTCGCCGCACTGTGCGGCTACCCCGAGTCCGACGACTTCTTGGCCAGCCTCGCCGAGGCGGGCCGGGAGATCTCCTACGGCCTGGACACGACCGTGCGCCGAGCCCGCCAGGCCCTCCAGCGTCCACTGGTCACCCGTCCGCTGATGATCCGCGGGCGCCGCGCGGCCCCGCGGCTGCGCTCGGTCGGGGACGGCCTCGTCGAGCACGACGGCGAGCTGGTGCTGGCCATCGCCGCGAACCCGGCCAACGACCCGCTGCTGGCGTTGCGCGCGGCCGCGACCGCGGCCCGCACCGGTCTGACCATCTCGCCGGTCTCGGTCACGAGCCTGGCCCAGTGCCCGCCGCTGCCGGTGCCGTGGCCACGGGCCGCGCGCACCTCGCTGCTCACCGTGCTCGGCTCGGGGGCGGCGCAGATCCCCGTCTGGGAGGCCCTCGACCTGGCCGGGGTGGTCACGAGCTGGATCCCGGAGTGGGCGGGCGTGCGCAACCGGCCGCAGCGCGCGGCGGTGCACCGGCACACCGTCGACCGACATCTCATCGAGGTGGCGGCGCGGGCCCGGCACTGGCGCAAGAACGTCGAGCTGACCGACGTGCTGCTGCTGGCGACCTTCTTGCACGACATCGGCAAGCGGGCGGGGTCCACCGACCACTCGGTCACCGGGGCAGAGCTCGTCCCGGCGATCGTGGGGCGGATGGGCTTCGACCAGCACGTGGTCGACGACGTCCAGCGGATGGTCGCCCATCACCTGACGCTGTCCCGACTGGCAGTCAGTCACGACCCGGACGACCCGGCCACGATCGAGGAGCTGCTGAGCGCCGTCGACCATCGTGCTGAGCTGCTCGAGGTGCTGCGTGCGCTGACGGAGGCAGACGGGTCGTCTCTCGGCGCCACGACGTGGACCAGCTGGCGTGCGAGCCTCGTCGACGACCTGTTCCGACGCGGGATGGCAGCCCTCGGCGCTGACCCGAGCGCGGGCGAGGGGCATCACCCGGTAGTCTGAGCGCTTCAACTAGACACGTGCAGCGCCGCCCGCGGGCGGGGCCTCGCGTGAAGTCACGAGCGAACGGTGAGGATTGCAACGGTGTTCGCCACTCTGTCAGATCGACTGGCATCGACCTTCAAGAACCTGCGGACCAAGGGACGTCTGTCCGAGTCCGACATCGACGCGACCGTACGCGAGATCCGCCGGGCGCTGCTCGATGCCGACGTCGCGGTGCCCGTGGTCCGCGAGTTCACCGGGACCGTGCGCGAGCGCGCCCTGTCCTCGGAGGTGTCCGGGGCGCTCAACCCCGCCCAGCAGGTCGTCAAGATCGTCAACGAGGAGCTCGTCGCGATCCTGGGCGGGGAGAGCCGCGGACTGAACTTCGCGAAGAACCCCCCGACCGTCATCATGCTCGCCGGCCTCCAGGGTGCGGGTAAGACGACGCTGGCCGGGAAGCTCGCGCTCAACCTGCGCGAGCAGGGTCACACGCCGCTGCTCGTTGCCGCTGACCTGCAGCGCCCCAACGCCGTGACCCAGCTCAAAGTCGTGGGGGAGCGCGCCGGCGTGCCGGTCTACGCACCGAGCCCGGGCAACCAGGGGTCTGAGGGGGAGTCGGGCGTCTCCGCCGGCGACCCGGTCGCCGTCGCCCGTGCAGGGGTCGAGACCGCCCGCGCGCGCCAGCACGACGTGGTCATCATCGACACCGCCGGACGGCTCGGCGTGGACGCCGAGCTCATGCAGCAGGCTGCTGACATCCGCGACGCGACCAGCCCGGACGAGATCCTCTTCGTCATCGACGCGATGATCGGCCAGGACGCGGTCGCGACCGCGCAGGCCTTCGCCGAGGGCGTGAACTTCACCGGCGTCGTGCTGTCCAAGCTCGACGGCGACGCCCGCGGTGGTGCGGCGCTGTCCGTGGCCCGCGTGACCGGCCGTCCGATCCTCTTCGCCTCGACCGGTGAGAAGCTCACCGACTTCGAGGCCTTCCACCCTGACCGGATGGCCTCGCGCATCCTCGACATGGGTGACGTGCTCACCCTCATCGAGCAGGCCGAGAAGGCCTTCGACGCCGACCAGGCGCAGGTCATGGCGGACAAGATGGCGTCCGGCAAGGACTTCACCCTCGCCGACTTCCTCGTCCAGATGCAGCAGATGCGCAACATGGGCTCGATGAAGAAGATGCTGGGCATGCTCCCGGGCATGGGCCAGATGCGTGAGGCGCTGGAGAACTTCGACGAGCGCGAGGTCGACCGGGTCGAGGCGATCATCCGCTCCATGACCCCGGCCGAGCGGGAGAACCCCAAGATCATCAACGGCTCGCGGCGTGCACGTATCGCCAAGGGTTCGGGTGTCACCACGACCGAGGTCAACCAGCTGCTGGACCGCTTCGCCGGCGCCCAGAAGATGATGCGGCAGATGAGCCGCGGCGGTGGCATGGCGATGCCGGGCATGGGCAACCTGCCGGGCATGGGTGGCAAGAAGGCTCGTGGACGCCAGCAGGCGCCGGCCCAGCGCGGCAAGAAGAGCAAGTCCGGGAACCCGGCCAAGCGTGCTGCCGAGCAGCGCGCGGCGGCCGAGGCTCCCACCGCCGCACCGGGCTCCGCCTTCGGTGTGGGCAAGCCCGCGGACCAGCAGGGGCCGCTCGAGCTGCCGCCGGGCCTGGAGAAGTTCCTCGGTCGCTGATCGAGGGCTGTGATCTGAAGAGACGAGCGCGGATGAGCCAGCCACCGGTCCTGCACGTGCACGGCTCCGTCACGCTCGGGGCCGGCCGCGAGGTCGGTGAGGTCTGGGTCGAGGACGGCGTGATCAGCCTCACCCGGCCCTCGGGGCTGAGCGCCGAGACGGTGCACCTGGAGGGCTACGCCGTGCCGGGCCTGGTCGACGTGCACGCCCACGTCGGACTGGGTCCGGGCGGGGCGGTCACCGGTGAGCAGGCGCGCGAGCAGGCCCTCGCCGACCGCGACGCGGGCGTGCTGCTCATCCGCGACGCCGGCTCGCCGGTGGACACCCGCTGGATGGACGACGACGACGCCCTGCCGCGGATCCTGCGCTGCGGCCAGCACCTGGCGCTGCCCAAGCGCTACCTGCGCGGCTTCGGCCGCGAGCTGGAGCTGCCCTCGGACCTTCCCGCCGCCGTCGCGCAGGAGGCAGCGGCCGGGGACGGCTGGGTGAAGATCGTGGCCGACTGGATCGACCGGGACCACGGCGACCTCACCCCGTTGTGGTCGGCGCAGGACCTCGCGGGAGCCGTCGCCGCCGCGCACGCGGAAGCGGCCCGGGTCACCGCCCACACCTTCGCGACCGAGGCCGTGGACGACCTCCTCGCCGCGGGCGTGGACTGCCTCGAGCACGGCACCGGGCTCACCGGCAGCCAGATCGACGAGGTGGTGCGGCGCGGGGTCGCCGTGACGCCGACCCTGCTGCAGGTGGGACGCTTCGACGCGATCGCCGCGCAGGCGGCGGAGAAGTTCCCCGTCTACGCAGCCCGGATGAGGGCCATGCACGACCGGCGCTACCAGCACGTCGCCGCGCTCTACGAGGCCGGGGTGCAGCTGCTGGTCGGCACGGATGCCGGCGGCACGATCACCCACGGACAGATCGCCGCGGAGTGCGCCGAGCTCGTGAGGGCCGGCATCCCGGCCGCCGACGTCGTCGCCGCCGCGAGCTGGCAGGGGCGGTCCTACCTGGGCTTCGGGGAGCTGGTCGACGGGTCCGGCGCTGACCTCGTGGTCTACGCCGCGGACCCGCGGACCTCCATCACGGTGCTGCGCACGCCGCTCGCGGTGATCCTGCGCGGACGGCTGGTCGGCCGGCGCTGAGCGCGCGGTGGCGGGGGAGGGTCGAGCGCCCACCCGGGACATCCGACGTGCTGAGCGGGTCGCGGTTGGATCTGGCGGCGATCTCTGGCAGAATCACCCCCTGTACTCGGCTTGTTCGGCCCCTCTCTCCGTGCAGAGCCGTGTCCTGGACCGAAGCGCCGCCCGGCCCCACCGGGTAGCAGCAACGTCCGCCCATTCATCAGAACCAGGAGAGACCACCACTGTGGCCACCAAGATTCGTCTGAAGCGTCTCGGCAAGATCCGCGCTCCGTACTACCGCATCGTCGTCGCTGACTCACGCACCAAGCGTGACGGCCGCGCGATCGAGGAGATCGGCAAGTACCACCCGACCGAGGAGCCCTCGTTCATCGAGATCGACTCCGAGCGTGCACAGTACTGGCTCGGCGTCGGCGCACAGCCGACCGAGCAGGTCGCTGCGCTGCTCAAGATCACCGGCGACTGGCAGAAGTTCAAGGGACTGCCGGGCGCCGAGGGCACCCTGCGCACCAAGGCCGCTCCGTCGGCTGAGGCTGTCGCCGAGGCCGTCGCCGCTGCTGCGTCCGACGCCGAGAAGATCAAGGCCAAGGCTTCCGAGGCGAAGGCTGCCGCTGCTGCGACCGCCGCCGCTGACGCTGCGCCCGCCGCCGAGGCTGAGACTCCCGCGGAGGAGCAGGTCTGATGTTGGCTGACGCTCTCGAGCACCTGGTGCGCGGCATCGTGGACAACCCCGATGACGTGCAAGTGAACGCCAAGGCCGTGCGCCGTGGCGAACTTCTCGAGGTCCGGGTTCACCCCGAGGACCTCGGCCGGGTGATCGGCCGAGGAGGTCGCACCGCGCGAGCGTTGCGTACCGTCGTCGGTGCGCTGGCTGGGGACTCCTCAGTCCGCGTAGACGTCGTCGACGTGGATCGTCGCTGAGGCCATCGGCTTCTGCGACACCCGAGCTTGACCCGAGGCCCGGCCGCCGTGAGGCAGCCGGGCCTCGGTCTGTCTTGATCCAGGTACCCGCGTCGGGTGCCAGGGACGAGACTGATGAATCCTTGTTAGACCTGTTGAACCCGATGCCGCGCACCGCCTGCTGTGCCGACAGCCCAAGGAGTGGTTATGGAACTGACCGTCGCCAAGATCGGTCGTGCGCACGGCCTGCGCGGAGAGGTCGCGCTGGATCTGCGCACCGACGACCCCGAGCAGCGCTTCGCCGTCGGGCAGGTGCTGCGCACGGTGCCCGCTGAGGCCGGGCCGCTGACGGTGACCGCCAGCCGGATCCAGAACGGCCGCTGGCACGTGACCTTCGCCGAGCTGACCGACCGCACCGCGGCCGAGAACGCCCGCGGCATCGAGCTGGTCGTGGACGCCGACGTCTCCGACGAGGAGGACGCCTGGTACCCCCACGAGCTCAACGGGCTGCGCGCCGAGCTCACCGACGGCACGGTGGTCGGGGAGATCATCGGCCTCGAGCACCTGCCCGCCTCGGACATGCTCGTGCTGCGTGAGACGGACGGGACGCGCACCCTGGTGCCCTTCGTGCGCGTCATGGTCCCGGTCGTCGACGTCGCCGGTGGCAAGGTCGTCCTCGACCCGCCCGGCGGGCTGCTGGCCCGGGACGCGGAGAACCTGGAGGTCGCCCTCCCCGAAGGCACCGAGGAGCGCGACGCCGACGGCACGGACGGTGCGAGCGACGACGAGGGTGACCGCTAGATGCGCATCGACGTCATCTCGATCTTCCCCGACTACCTCGCACCGCTGAGCCTCTCGCTCGTGGGCAAGGCGGCCCAGTCCGGCCTGCTCGAGCTCGGGGTGCACGACCTGCGCAGCTGGACCACCGACCGTCACCGCACGGTCGACGACACGCCCTTCGGGGGCGGAGCGGGCATGGTCATGCGCCCGGACGTGTGGGGAGCCGCCCTCGACGAGGTGCTCCAGCCCGGTGGGACGCTCATCGTCCCGACGCCCTCGGGGGAGACCTTCACCCAGCGGGTGGCGGAGTCCCTGGTGAGCGAGCCCCAGCTGGTGTTCGCGTGCGGACGCTACGAAGGGATCGACGCCCGGGTCGCCGAGCGGCACCGCCGCGCCGGCGGGACCGTGCGGGAGATGTCCATCGGGGACTACGTCCTCAACGGCGGTGAGGTCGCCTCCCTCGTCATGATCGAGGCCGTCGCGCGGCTGCTCCCCGGGGTCATCGGCAACCCGGCCTCCCTCGTGGAGGAGTCCCACGGCGAGGCGGGCCTGCTCGAGTACCCCGTGTACACCAAGCCCCCGTCCTGGGCGGACCTGGACGTCCCTGAGGTGCTGCTCAGCGGTCACCACGCCAAGATCGTGCGGTGGCGCCGCGACCGGGCGATCGAGCGGACCATCGAGCGCCGCCCCGACATGATCGAGGCCCTCGACCCGCGCAGCCTGGACAAGGCCGACCTCGCGCTGCTGGCCGGGCACGGCTGGTTCCCCGGGCCCGACGGCGCGCTGCGCCGGTCCTGAGGAGCGCCCGCCCTCGACGGGTGTGGCAGAATGTGTCCTTGGTGTGTGCTGGACCGGACTCTGCCACAGGGGCGTCCACCTCAGCACGTGCACCAGCCCGACACGACGAGCTCGCCGAGCTCGCCATGCCGGTCGGTGCGGATCCAACCTCATCTGCGAAACGGTCTCGCCTCGTGCGCGGCCCACAACACGCTCCTGACCTGTGGCAGGGCGGGGAGAACACATGAAGAAGCTCGACCTGGTCGACGCAGCATCGCTGCGTACCGACATCCCGGCCTTCCGCGCCGGCGACACCGTCAAGGTCAACGTCAAGGTCGTCGAGGGCACCCGCTCCCGCGTCCAGGCGTTCCAGGGCGTCGTCATCGCCCGCCACGGCGGCGGCGTCGGCGAGACGTTCACCGTCCGCAAGATCAGCTTCGGTGTCGGTGTGGAGCGCAAGTTCCCCATCAACGTCCCCTCGATCGAGTCCATCGAGGTCATCAGCCGCGGTGACGTCCGTCGCGCGAAGCTGTACTACCTGCGCAAGCTCCGTGGCAAGAAGGCCAAGATCAAGGAGAAGCGCGAAGCGTTCCCCGCGAAGTGACGTGGCACCCGGGCGCCGGTGACGGTGCGCGGGTCCGCTGAGCTTGGCCGCACGTCGACAGACGTGCAGGGCATGTGAGCACGACGACGGGCGGTCACCCACGCGGTGGCCGCCCGTCGGCACGTCCCGCTCCGCCGGCCACCAGGTCGGCGTCCGAGCGTTCGATGAATGAGCCGAGAGGTGGCACAGTATGCGGGTGACCTCCGACGAACAGGCTGCAGAGCAGATCGCGACTCCCAAGCCGAAGAAGGGCTCCTTCCTCAAGGAGGTCTTCATCATCCTGGTCAGCGCCCTCGTGCTGTCCTGGATCATCAAGTCGTTCTTCGTGCAGGCCTTCTTCATCCCCAGCGGGTCGATGGAGGACACCCTCGTGGAGGGGGACCGCATCCTCGTCTCCAAGATGGTGCCCGGCGTCTTCGACGTCCACCGCGGGGACGTCGTGGTGTTCAAGGACCCCGGCACGTGGCTGCAGGGCATGGCCACCCCTGAGCGGACCCCGTTCCAGCAGGCTGTCACCGACGGCCTCACCTTCGTCGGGCTGCTGCCCCAGGACGCGGGCGAGCACCTCGTCAAGCGTGTGGTCGGGGTGGGCGGCGACCACGTCAGGTGCTGTGACTCCGCGGGGCGCGTCACCGTCAACGACGAACCCGTCGACGAGCCGTACCTCAAGCCCGGCTCGGTGCCCTCGGTCATCGAGTTCGACCAGATCGTGCCCGACGACTTCCTGTGGGTGATGGGCGACAACCGCGCCCACTCCTCCGACTCCCGCTACAACGGCGGCAGCCCCGGCGGCGGCTTCGTGCCCGTGGACAACGTGGTGGGCACCGCCTTCGTCAAGGTGTGGCCACTGAGCAGCGTGGGCTGGCTGCGCAACCCCGGTGAGACCTTCGAGGACGTCCCAGAACCGTGACCAAGCGCGTCAAAGTCCCCCCGGTCTTCGCTGACCTCACCCACGAGGGCGAGCTGCTGGCCGGTGGGGCACGGCTGGTGGCCGGCATGGACGAGGTGGGCCGCGGTGCCCTCGCCGGCCCGGTGAGCGTGGGCGTGTGCGTGGTCGACGCCGCGACCGGCACCTGCCCGGTCGGGCTGACCGACTCCAAGGTGCTCACCGCCCGCGCCCGCACCGAGTACCTCCCGCTCATCGACGCCTGGGCGCTGGCCTACGCGGTCGGGTCGGCGACGCCCGCCGAGATCGACGCCCTCGGCATCATCCGGGCGCTGCGGCTGGCCGGGCAGCGTGCCTTGACGGAGGTGGCCCGGGTGGTCGGTGCCGTCGACGTGGTGCTGCTGGACGGCTCCCACGACTGGTTGACCGAGCCCGAGCCGGACCTGCTCAGCCTGCTCGACGACGCCCCCGCGGCCCCTGCGCCGCGCGACTACCACCCGCCCTGGGTCCACACCCGGGTCAAGGCTGATCTGTCGTGCGCCTCGGTCGCGGCCGCCAGCGTCGTGGCCAAGTGCGCCCGCGACGCGGAGATGACCTCCTTGGCCAAGGTCCACCCCGAGTACGGCTGGGTGGGGAACAAGGGATATGGCTCCTCCCAGCATGTCGCGGCGCTGACGACCCTGGGTCCCAGCCCTCTGCACCGGGTCAGCTGGAACCTTCCCGGCGTGGGCGGTGCGCCCCGAGCAGGGGTCGATGGTCCATGATGGTGCAGTGAGCGCTGAGGACCTAGAGAACTACGAGACCGACATGGAGCTCGCGCTGTACCGCGAGTACCGCGACGTGGTGCGGCTTTTCGCCTATGTGGTGGAGACCGAGCGACGGTTCTACCTCGCGAACAACGTGGACCTGCAGGTGCGGTCGGCTGCGGGCGAGGTGTACTTCGAGCTGAGCCTGAGCGACGCGTGGGTGTGGGACGTGTACCGCTCCAAGCGCTTCGTGAAGTCCGTGCGGGTCGTGACCTTCAAGGACGTCAACGTCGAAGAGCTGATCCAGGCCGAGCTCGAGCTCTGACGCCGGGCACGGCGGTGGCTGGGACAGACGTCCTCCACAGGTCGTGCTCGCCGGGCTGAATCCACTGCGGTGAGCCCCCAGCACGCGCCCTCGCCGGCCGCCCACCCACAGTGGGTGCCGGAGGTGGGTCATGACAACGAGCCGAGCAACGATCGGTCGCCACGGGGAAGACATCGCGGCGAGGTACCTCGTCGACGCCGGGTACGTCCTGGTCGACCGCAACTGGCGGGGCACCCGCGGCGAGCTCGACATCGTGGCCAGAGACGGCGACGAGATCGTCGTGGTGGAGGTCAAGACCCGCTCGGGGCTGGGCTTCGGCCACCCGGCCGAGGCAATCACCGCCGCCAAGCTGGCACGGCTCAAGCGGCTGGCCGGGCAGTGGCTCGGTGAGCACTCCCCGCGAGCGGCCTCGGTGCGCATCGACGTCCTCGCGGTGATCCTCGTGCCCTCCGGCGCGCGCGTGGAGCACATCACGGGGATCAGCTGATGGCGCTCGGGCGCACCCTCGCGGTGGCGCTGCTCGGGCTGCGCGGGCACGTGATCGAGGTCGAGGCGCACCTCGCGGCCTCGGTCCCTGGTTTCTCCCTCGTCGGCCTGCCCGACGCCGCCCTCGCGGAGTCCCGTGACCGGGTCCGGGCAGCCCTGTCCTCGGCCGGCCTCGTGCTGCCCCAGCGCAAGGTCACCGTCAACCTCTCCCCGGCCTCCCTGCCCAAGACGGGCTCCGGATACGACCTCGCGATCGCCGTCGCGATGCTCGCCGGTGCCCGCCTCATCGACCCGAGCGCGCCGGCGCAGGTGGTGCACCTGGGTGAGCTCGGCCTGGACGGTCGGGTGCACTCGGTGCGCGGGGTGCTGCCCGCGGTGGTGGCGGGCCTGCGTCACGGTGTCACCCGCTTCGTCGTTCCTGCCCAGGACGAGGCGGAGGCGCGCCTGGTCCCGGGCGCGACGATCCTCGCCGTCCACACCCTGGCCGAGGTCGCCCACGCCTACGGGGCGCAGGTGGCAGTCCCGGCCGCCACCGCCAGGCCGTTCCTCCCGGTCGCCGCGCCGCCGCCGGGGGAGCGCGTGGACCTGCGCGACGTCGTCGGGCAGCTGCAGGCGCGCGCGGCGCTCGAGGTGGCCGCTGCCGGCGGGCACCACCTGCTCATGGTGGGGCCGCCCGGAACGGGCAAGACGATGCTCGCTGCGCGCCTGCCCGGCCTGCTGCCGGACCTCACCGAGGCCGAGGCGGTCGAGGTGACCTCGGTCCACTCCATCGCGGGGACCTTCGACCCGAGTGACGGCCTCATGGTCCGCCCACCCTTCGAAGACCCCCACCACACAGCGACCCCGGCAGCCGTGGTCGGCGGAGGGTCGGGGGTGCCCCGGCCGGGGGCAGCGTCCCGGGCCCACCGCGGCGTGCTCTTCATGGACGAGGCTCCGGAGTTCTCCCCTCGGGTGCTGCAGACCCTGCGCCAGCCGCTCGAGCACGGCGAGCTGGTCATCCAGCGCGCGGCGGGCAGTGCCCGGTACCCCGCGCGGTTCCAGCTCGTGCTGGCGGCCAACCCGTGCCCCTGCGGCCTGGCGATCGGCAAAGGTCTGCACTGCACGTGCACCCCCATGGCGCGGCGACGGTACTTCGCGCGACTGTCCGGGCCGCTGCTCGACCGGGTGGACCTGCAGGTGGAGGTCCACCCGGTGACCCGGCTCGACGTCACCGCCGAGGCGCGAGGGGAAGGGACGGCGCAGGTCGCGGCGCGGGTGGCCGCGGCCCGGGCCGCCGCGCTCGACCGCCTGGCCGGGACGTCCTGGACCACCAACAGCGAGGTGCCCGGCACCTGGCTGCGCGCCCGGCTCGGCGGGGACCGGTCGCTGCTCGGTGATCTGGACCGCGCGCTCGAGCGCGGCACGCTTAGCCTGCGTGGCGCGGACCGGGTGCTGCGCGTGGCCTGGACCCTGGCGGACCTCGCCGGGCGGGGAGCGCCCGCAGCGGTGGACATCGGCCAGGCGCTCGCGCTGCGGACCCGGGGGAACGGGCAGTGACCGCCCTCGACCTGGCAGAGGTCACCCTGGCCAGGGCGGCCTGGAGCAGGATCGTCGAGCCCGGGGACGTGGTCGCCGGGGCCCTCGTGGCGGGCGTCGGCCCGGTCGCGGCACTGCGCTGGCTGACGGCCATGGACACCGGCCCCGCGTCGGTCCGCCACGGCGTGAGGCGTCTGTGCGACCACCTCGACGTGCCCGACGCCGGCGCGCGTGGCCGCATGGAACGCGCGGTCGCGCGGTGGCAACCGCGTCTGGCGGGGCTCGACCCGCGCCGTGAGCTGAGCGTGCTCTCGCGCCTGGGCGGCCGGCTCGTGGTCCCGGAGGACTCGGAGTGGCCGCGCCGGCTCACCGACCTGGGCGCCGGTGCTCCGATGTGCCTGTGGGTGCGGGGGCAGGCCCCCGTGGCGGCGACGCTGGAACGGGCGGTGGCGCTGGTGGGGGCGCGGGCGAGCACGGACTACGGGGAGCGGACAGCTGCGGAGCTCAGCCTCGGCCTGGGGGACCGCGGCTTCACGACGGTCTCCGGTGGCGCCTACGGCATCGACGCCGCCGTGCACCGGGGGTCGCTCGCGGCGGGCCGCGCGACCGTGGCCTTCTTGGCCGGCGGCGTGGACCGGCTCTACCCGGCCGGGAACGCCGACCTGCTCCGGGCGGTGACGCAGGGGCCGGGGCTGCTCATCAGCGAGGTGCCTCCGGGCTCGGTCCCCAGCCGCGTCCGGTTCCTCAAGCGCAACCGGCTCATCGCCGCGGCCGGCTCGGCGACGGTCGTGGTGGAGGCTGCCTGGCGGTCTGGGTCGTTGGCCACCGCGGCGCTGGCCGTGGACCTGCTCCGTCCGGTGGGCGCGGTCCCGGGGCCGGTGACGTCGATGGCGTCGGCGGGGTGCCATCGGCTGCTGCGGGAGGGACGCGCGGTCTGCGTCACCGACACCGACGAGGTCTGCGAGCTGGCCGGTGGCCTGGGGGAGGAGGGGGTGGCGGCTCGAGCGCGGGAGGACTCTCGCGAGCGGGCGGCGCACCGGCCCCACGACGGGCTCGACCCGGCGACGGCCCTCGTCTTCGAGGCTGTTCCGGTACGCCGCGCAGCCGAGGTCGAGGCCATCGTGCGAGCAGCCGGGGTGAGTCCTGCGGAGGGCCTCGCAGGGCTCGGCAGGCTCGAGCTCACCGGTCTCGTCCGCCGCGACGGCGCAGGCTGGAGACGTACGGTAACGTGAAAACGTTGATCATTTAGTCACAGTGAGGGTGAAATTTGTTTGGATGCCTGCCATTTACCCCTAGTTTTTCATACGAAGGCATCCTAAAATGGACATGACTGCACGATTCCTCTCGGTCTGCATCTTGAATCCTGTGCCCAGAACCGCCACCGTAATGCCATGCAGTCGGTAGCCGATGGTTCGCAGAGCAGCGAGGTGCCCAACGTCCTGGGCGACTTCGCGCTGCACCTGAGCGCGCAGCGCGGCCTCTCGGCACACACGGTCCGCGCCTACACCTCGGACCTCGAGCAGCTCTTCCTCTTCGCCCAGGGGCAGGGCGTGGAGTCCTACGCCGAGATGGAGCTGTCGACCCTGCGCGGGTGGCTCGCCGAGATGGCCTCCCGCCAGCTGTCGCGCTCGACCGTGGCCCGGCGCGGCGCCGCCGCTCGCACCTTCTTCGAGTGGGCCGCGCGGACCGGACGGATCGAGCAGGACCCGGCAGCCCGCCTCGCCAGCCCGCGCCAGCACAAGGTGCTGCCGACCGTGCTCGCGGTGAACAGCGCGGCGACGCTCATGGACGCCGCCCGGGACCTCGCCGTCGAGGGAGGGCCCGCTGACCTGCGCGTCTGGGCCTGCGTCGAGCTCATCTACGCCACCGGTGCCCGCGTCGGGGAGATCGTCGACCTCGACGTCCGCGACGTCGACCTCGACCAGCGGTCCGTCCGTGTGCTGGGCAAGGGAGACCGGGAGCGCATCGTGCCCTTCGGTGTCCCGGCCGCTGCGGCGCTGCGAGCCTGGCTCGAGCGCGGACGTCCTGCCCTGGCCACCTGGTCCACCGCGGACGCGCTCTTCGTCGGTCAGCGGGGTCAGCGCTGGGGCCAGCGCCAGGTGCGCGACGCCGTGCACCGGCTCTCCGCGATCGCCGGCGTCGACGACGTCGCCCCCCACGACCTGCGCCACTCGGCCGCGACCCACCTCCTGCAGGGCGGATCCGACCTGCGCACCGTGCAGGAGGTCCTCGGTCACGCGACCTTGGCCACCACCCAGCGGTACACCCACGTCTCCGCCGAACGGCTGCGGTCGTCCTATCAGCTCGCGCACCCGCGCGCATAAGAGAGTTCGAGTCCACCATGACAGCTTCGAGCGCCATCGCCACGGCTCCGCCCATCGCGGTGACCGTCGCCTCCCGTGGCGACCAGCCCGCGCAGACGACGTCGCGCCCGGCGCGGTCCGGCCTGCTGCACGAGCGCCTCGACCAGGCTGCCCAGCGCGCGGGTGCGACCCGGCAGGCCCCGGTGGACGCGTCCCAGGACCGTCGGGACCGCGTCGCCCAGGACGAGATCCTCGAGGTGTGGGAGCAGTACAAGGCGACCAAGGTCGCATCCCTGCGTGAGCGCCTCATCCTCAACTACGCCCCGCTCGTGGCGATGGTCGCCTCGCGGGTCGGCATGAAGCTGCCGAGCTCGGTCGAGCACGCCGACCTCGTCTCCTACGGGATGTTCGGCCTCATCGACGCGATCGAGAAGTTCGAGATCGGTCGCGACGTGAAGTTCGAGACCTACGCCAACTCCCGCATCCGCGGTGCCATCCTCGACGAGCTGCGCGCCGTCGACTGGATCCCGCGCTCGGTGCGGTCCAAGGCCCGTGCGGTCGACCGCGCCCACGCCGAGCTGGAGGGCACGCTGCACCGCGCGCCGTCGGCCACCGAGATCGCCGCGCACATGGAGATCCCGCTGGCTGAGCTGCGGGCCATCCAGAGCCAGGTGTCCACCGTGAACCTGGTCGCCCTCGACGAGGTGCTGGGCGCCGGGGAGCGCATGGACCAGGTGAGCGTGCTGGACACCGTCCAGCGTGCCAAGACCCATGACCCGGCCGGCACCTTCGAGGCGAAGGAGACGAAGTTCCTGCTCTCACGCGCCATGGACCAGCTCGGTGAGCGCGAGAAGATCATGCTGGTGCTCTACTACTACGAAGGCATGACCCTGGCTGAGATCGGGCGCGTGCTGGGCGTGACGGAGTCGCGGATCTCCCAGATGCACACCGCCGCGATGATCCGCCTGCGGGCCAAGCTCACCCAGAGCGAGAGCAGCTGACTGCAGCTCACTGCCCCCCGTCCGGACCGGGGAGCGCGGTTCGCCTGCGTGTGGCCCCACGGGGTGCGCGACGACGTTGCTCCCTCGGGAGCAGGACGACGGCCTCGACGACCCCGAGCAGCAGGAGCGGGTCCAGGTACTCCTCGCCGCGGCGCACGCCCCAGTGCAGGCAGTGCGCCGGGGCGCAGTGCGTCGACGCCTCGGGCGCCAGCACGCCCACGACGGCGCCGGCCTCCACCCGAGCGCCGACGGCATGGCCGGCCGCCACCGGCTCCAGGGTGGACCGCAGCCCGTCCGGATGGGTGATGACCATGAGCGGACGGTCGACGACCACACCGGCGAAGGTCACCGTCCCCGCCCGGGGGGCCAGCACGTCCGAGGAGGCGGGGAGTGACAGGTCGACGCCTCGGTGCCCGGCGCCCCAGGCAGGACCGGGATCGACGAACTCGTGCAGCACGATCCCCTGATCGAGGAGCTCCGCACGGCTGCGACCTGTCAGTGCCCCGGCCCCTGGGACGGGAAGGGCATAGCCCGCTCCGGTCGGTGGGCCCACCTTCGTCACCTGATCGGCGGTGACCAGGACCGCGTCCGCCCGCGCGTGCGGCGGCCCGCCCGCGGCACCGGCTGCGCCTGCCGTGGGCGCGACGGCGAGCAGTGCGCAGAGCGCCACGGCGAGCCTGCGGCGAGTCGCACCACCCAGGCGACGCGGCGAGGGTATCCCCGGAGCCTGAGAGCGTCGCGGAGCCCCGCGGTGCCGCGTCGGGCGGGCACGAGGCCTGCCATGAGGACGGGCGAGACGTGGGGCGGGGGCGGGGTGCTCGGAGTGCATGGCCTGATCGTGCCGTGAGGCGACCTGGGCCGAGGGAGAGCGCCGGGGCGGCTGTGCGCAGGCCTGTCCATCCACAGGGATGAAGTCAGGTAGACTGATAGATGCGATCGTCATGTTCGTGCTGCTCCCGGGAGATCGGGGGCGGTCGGCCGACGATCGACTTCACGCACCAGTCGACCGGCCGAGCCGGTCAGGCGCGACGACAGCGGTCCGGGGCAACCCGGCGTCGTCGACCTTGGTGCTAGGGGCGTCCTTCGAACCGGAGGCGCCGGCAACCGATATGCGGTCCGCGAGGACCGCCACACATGCGTGCGATGAGGGACCAAGTCCCGATCGCATCGAAAGGAAGTGCCATGGCCGTTGTGACCATGCGCCAGCTCCTCGACAGTGGTGTCCACTTCGGACACCAGACCCGTCGCTGGAACCCGAAGATGAAGCGGTTCATCTTCACGGAGCGTAACGGCATCTACATCGTCGACCTCCAGCAGTCGCTGTCCTACATCGACACCGCGTACGAGTTCGTCAAGGAGACGGTCGCCCACGGTGGATCGATCCTCTTCGTCGGAACGAAGAAGCAGGCTCAGGAGCCCGTCGCCGAGCAGGCTGCGCGCGTGGGCATGCCCTACGTCAACCACCGCTGGCTCGGTGGCATGCTCACCAACTTCCAGACCGTCAACAAGCGTCTGCAGCGCCTCAAGGAGCTCGAGCAGATCGACTTCGACGACGTCGCTGGAAGCTCCTTCACCAAGAAGGAGCTGCTCATCATGCGTCGCGAGCGTGACAAGCTCGCCAAGACCCTGGGCGGCATCCGCGACATGGCGAAGGTCCCCTCCGCCGTGTGGATCGTGGACACCAACAAGGAGCACCTGGCCGTCGACGAGGCGCGCAAGCTGCGCATCCCGATCGTCGCGATCCTGGACACCAACTGCGACCCCGACGTCGTGGACTACAAGATCCCCGGCAACGACGACGCCATCCGCGCCGTCGCGCTGCTCACCCGCGTGATCGCGGACGCGGTCGCCGAGGGCCTCATCCAGCGTCACGCCGGCAAGTCCGGCAGCGACGCCGGTGCAGCCGCTGAGCCGCTGGCCGAGTGGGAGCGCGAGCTCCTCGAGGCTCCCGTCGCCGCTGAGGCCGAGGTCGTCGTCTCCGCCGACGCGCCCGCCGAGGTCGTCGAGGAGGTGGCCGCCGCTGAGGCTGCTGCCGAGGCTCCCGCCGCTGAGGCTCCCGCAGCCGAGGCTGCTGCCGACGAGGCAGAGTCCAAGTAGGTAGTGCGTTCCGGGTGGCCGTCTGAACTCGTTCAGACGGCCACCCGACCTGTAGAACCCGTCTCTTCACGCAAAAGGACACAAAGACTATGGCGAACTACACCGCCGCTGACATCAAGGCACTGCGCGAGCGCACCGGTGCCGGCATGCTCGACGTCAAGAAGGCTCTTGACGAGGCCGACGGCAACGCTGAGAAGGCTCTCGAGATCATCCGCATCAAGGGTCTCAAGGGCGTCAGCAAGCGCGAAGGCAACGCGACCTCCGAGGGCCTCGTCGCCCTCGTCGTCACCCCCACGGACGCGGGTGAGGTCGGCACGATGATCGAGCTCAACTCCGAGACCGACTTCGTCGCCAAGAGCGACAACTTCATCGCACTGTCCGAGCAGGTCCTCGCCGCTGTCGTCGCGAGCGGTGCCACCGAGACCGAGGCAGCCCTGGCCGCCGACGCCGACGGGCAGACCCTGGCCGAGCTCATCAGCACGACCGCTGCCACGCTGGGCGAGAAGATCGTCCTGCGCCGCGTCGCGAGCGTGAGCGCCCCCAAGGTCACCAGCTACCTGCACCGCACGAGCACGGACCTCCCGCCCTCGATCGGTGTCCTGGTGGGCACGGACGAGGCCGGCGCCGCCGTGGGCAAGGACATCGCCCAGCACATCGCCGCGATGACCCCCACGTACCTCAGCCGCGAGGACGTCCCCGCCGACGTCGTCGCCAGCGAGCGTCGCATCGCCGAGGAGACCTCGCGCAACGAGGGCAAGCCTGAGGCTGCGCTGCCGAAGATCATCGAGGGACGCCTGAACGGGTTCTTCAAGGACGTCGTCCTGCTCGAGCAGCCGCTCGCCAAGGACCCGAAGAAGACGGTTGCGAAGACCCTCGAAGAGGTCGGCGGCTCCGCCACCAGCTTCGTGCGGTTCCGCGTCGGCTCCTGACACGCATCACCGGTCGCCCGGCCCGCAGCATCTGCGGGCCGGGCTTCCGCACACAGTGGCACGGCCCGCGGGGATACCGCCCGACGTCACCGCTAGACGACACCACAGCACGACACGCGGGATAGGAACACACGTGAACCAGGGCAACATCGACACGACCACGAGCGACGCTCACCCGGGCGAGGCACGCCGGGTGCTCCTCAAGCTCTCCGGCGAAGCCTTCGGCGGCGGCCAGATCGGCCTCGCCTCCGCTGTCGTGCGGCGCGTCGCCGCCGAGATCGCCGACGCCGTCTCAGCGGGCGTGCAGGTCGCGATCGTCGTCGGAGGAGGAAACTTCTTCCGTGGCGCCGAGCTCTCCCAGCAGGGCTTGGACCGCTCCCGCGCCGACTACATGGGCATGCTCGGGACGGTCATGAACTGCCTCGCGCTGCAGGACTTCCTCGAGCAGGCCGGAGTCAGCACCCGGGTGCAGACCGCCATCGCCATGGGCCAGGTCGCCGAGCCGTACATCCCGCTGCGCGCCATCCGTCACCTCGAGAAGGGCCGCGTCGTGATCTTCGGCGCCGGCGCCGGCATGCCGTACTTCTCGACCGACACCGTCGCTGCGCAGCGGTCCCTGGAGACCCACTGCCAGGAGGTGCTCATGGGCAAGAACGGCGTCGACGGCGTGTACTCCGCCGACCCTCGCACCACCCCCGACGCGGTCAAGCTCGACCAGCTCACCTACACCGACGCTCTCGTGGAGGGCCTCGCCGTGATGGACGCGACCGCGCTCAGCCTGTGCCGGGACAACGACGTGCACATGCGCGTCTTCGGCATGGACACGCCTGGGAACGTCACCCGAGCGCTGCTGGGTGAGAAGATCGGCACGCTGCTCACCGCAGACTGAAGCCAGATGGCTGACGAGTGTCAGCCACGACCCTGCCACGCCGACCGTGTGGCGCTCAATCGTGATGAAGGAGTACCGGTGATCGACGAGACTCTCCTCGAGGCTGAGGACAAGATGGACAAGGCGATCGAGGTCGCCAAGAACGACTTCGCGAGCATCCGCACCGGGCGCGCCAGCGCGGCCATGTTCTCCCGGATCGTCGTGGAGTACTACGGCGCGCCGACCCCGCTGCAGCAGCTCGCCTCGTTCAACACCCCCGAGGCCCGCACCATCCTCATCACGCCCTTCGACAAGGGGGCGCTGGCCGGCATCGAGCGTGCGCTGCGCGACTCCGACCTCGGCGTGAACCCGAGCAACGACGGCAACGTCATCCGGATCGTGCTGCCGATGCTCACCCAGGAGCGTCGCAAGGAGTACGTCAAGCTCGCCAAGACCAAGGCCGAGGACGCCCGCGTCTCCCTGCGCAGCGTCCGCCGCAAGGCCAAGGAGACCCTTGACCGTCTGGTCAAGGACGGCGAGGCCGGCGAGGACGAGGGCGCGCGCGCTGAGAAGGAGCTCGAGGCCATCACCAAGCGCCACGTCGAGGCCGTCGACGCGTTGCTCGCCAACAAGGAAGCCGAGCTGCTCGAAGTCTGATGACCGAGCCAGCTTCCTCCGAGGCTGTCCCCGTCGTCTCACGCGGGGGCAGGAACCTGCCCGTCGCCATCGCCGTCGGGCTCGCCCTGCTCGCCGCGGTGGGCGGGTCGTTGTACTTCCGCAAGGAAGTGTTCATCGTCTTCGCGCTGCTCGCGATCGGCGCGGCGCTGTGGGAGCTCTCGCACGCCTTCGCCCGCCGCGGCGTGCACATCCCGCTGCTGCCCCTGTGGGTCGGCACGGCTGGCATGCTCATCTCGACCTACACCGCCGGCTCCGAGGCCCTCATGGTCTCCTTCATCCTCACGGTGGCGGGGCTGGTCGTGTGGCGTGTGGTCGACGGCGGCGGGACCGCCGCCGTGCGCGACGCCGCGGCGGGCATCTTCGCCGCCGCCTACCTGCCGCTCATGGCGGGGTTCGTCATGCTCATGCTGGCTGCGGACAACGGCCGTGAGCAGGTGCTGCTGTTCATCCTGCTCGCAGTGGCCAGCGACGTCGGCGGCTACTTCGCGGGGGTGCGCTTCGGTCGCCACCCGCTGGCACCGACCGTCAGCCCGAAGAAGAGCTGGGAGGGTCTGGCCGGGTCCTTCGTGCTCGCCCTCGCCGTCGGGCTGGTGGGCTCGGTGTTCGTGCTCCAGATCAACCCCGCGATCGGCCTGACGCTCGGCTTCCTCACCCCGCTCACCGCGACGCTGGGTGACCTCGCCGAGTCGATGATCAAGCGCGACCTAGAATTGAAAGACATGGGGACGCTGCTCCCTGGCCACGGCGGGGTCCTGGACCGGCTGGACTCGATGCTCCTGACAGCACCGTTCGTCTACCTCCTGTTCTCCGTCGCCCCCAACGTGGCGACCTGACCTCCCGCGGCGGTGTCGTGACCCGGCCCCGCCGCACATCTGACTGCAAGTGACTGGACTGTGAACATGGCTGGACAAGAGACTGCGCAAACGAGTGGACTGACGGCTGCCCAGTCGGCAGGCCTGAAGACGCCGCTCTCCCTGACGATGGCCGCGCCCAAGCGCGGCAAGGCTCCCCGCCACTTCGCGGACATGACCCCCGAGGAACGGATCGAGGCGGTCACCGCGCTGGGGGAGAAGCCCTTCCGCGCCAAGCAGCTGGCCAACCACTACTTCACGCACCTCACCGCAGACCCCGAGGACATGACTGACCTGCCCAAGGCCAGCCGTGACCACCTGGTCTCCCAGCTCTTCCCCGAGCTGCTGACCAAGGTGCGCACGATGGAGGCCGACGGCGGCACCACGGTCAAGACGCTGTGGCACCTGCACGACAAGGTCAAGGTCGAGTCGGTCCTCATGCGGTACACCAACCGCTCGACCCTGTGCGTCTCGAGCCAGGTCGGCTGCGGCATGGCCTGCCCCTTCTGCGCCACCGGCCAGCTGGGCCTGACCCGGAACCTGTCCACTGCCGAGATCGTCGAGCAGATCCGCCTCGCGGCGAAGTCCCTCGCCGACGGCGAGATCCCCGGTGGCCCCACCCGCCTGAACAACCTCGTCTTCATGGGCATGGGCGAGCCGATGGCCAACTACAAGGCCGTCATGGGCACCGTGCGCCAGGCGATCGCCCCGACCCCGGACGGGCTGGGCATGTCCGCCCGCAACATCACCGTCTCGACGGTGGGCCTGGTCCCGGCGATGAACAAGCTGGCCAAGGAGGGCATCCCGGTCACCCTGGCGCTCTCCCTGCACGCCCCCGACGACGAGCTGCGCAGCGACCTCGTGCCGATCAACACCCGCTGGTCCGTCGACGAGGTGCTCGACGCCGCACGCAACTACTTCGAGGTCACCGGACGCCGCGTGAGCATCGAGTACGCGCTCATCCGCGACATGAACGACCACGCGTGGCGGGCGGACCTGCTGGGGGAGAAGCTCACCGCCCGCGGACAGGGCTGGGTGCACGTCAACCCCATCCCGCTCAACCCGACACCCGGGTCCATCTGGACGGCGAGCGATCCTGCGGTCGAGGACGAGTTTGTGGCACGCTTGCGAGGTCACGGCATCCCCACGACCATCCGTGACACCCGCGGCAGCGACATCGATGGTGCCTGCGGGCAGCTCGCTGCGGAGGAAGCGTCATGACAAAGGTGTTCTCAACGGTCTCCAAGCTGCGCGTCGGCTATGACACCGAAGAGGTCGACGACTTCTTCGATCATGCCCGCGAGGTGTACGAGGGCTCCGCGACGGAGCCGTTGACCAGTCGAGACATCCAGACCTGCGCCTTCGACCTGACCCGCGGCGGCTACTCCACCGCCGAGGTCGACGCCGCGCTGGCACGCCTGGAGAGCGCCTTCGTCGCTCGTCAGCGCTATGAGTTCACCCTCGCTCGCGGCTCCGACGCGTGGATGGCTGACCTGGCCGAGCGCGCCCAGTCGCTCTACGGCCGCCTGGCCCGTCCGGCCGGTGACCGCTTCGCCCGGGCCGAGCGCGGCGAGCCCGCCTACGACACCGACGACGTCGACGACCTGTGCGACCGTCTGGTCACCTACTTCGACCGGACCGCCGCGATCTCCGCGCACGACGTGCGCAGCGCCGTCTTCCGTCGCCGCAAGGGCCGTGGCGGGTACGCCGAGGCGCCCGTCGACGCCTTCTTCGCCCGCGCCGTCGAGGTCCTGCTCGGTGTCGAGTAGCCAGATGTCGTCCTCGCGCAGCGTCGCCCTGCTGGGGTCGACCGGCTCGATCGGGACCCAGGCCCTCGACGTCGTGGCCCGTCACCGCGACCGGTTCGAGGTCGCCTCCCTCAGCGCCGGGGGAGCATCGGTCGAGCTGCTCGCGGAGCAGGTGGTCGACTTCGACGTGCCGGTCGTCGCGATCGCCGAGCCCGCAGGCCGCGAGGCGCTCGTCGAGCGCATCGCGGCGCGCCAGCGGGAGACCGGCCGGCTGGTCCGACCGGTCGAGGTGCTCACCGGCCCCGAGGCCGCGACCACCCTCGCCGGCGCGGGGGCCGACGTCGTGCTCAACGGCATCACCGGGTCGGTGGGGCTCGGCCCCACGCTGGCCGCGCTGACGGCCGGGTCGTCGCTGGCCCTGGCCAACAAGGAGTCCCTCGTGGTGGGTGGGCAGCTCGTCAAGGACGCCCAGCTCCGCGACGACCAGATCGTCCCCGTGGACTCCGAGCACTCCGCGATCGCCCAGTGCCTGCGCTCGGGCGCCCCGCGCGAGGTGCGCCGCCTCATCCTCACCGCGTCCGGCGGCCCGTTCCGCGGCTGGGTCCGCGACGCGGTCAAGTCCGTCACGCCCCAGGCGGCCCTCGCCCACCCGACGTGGTCCATGGGGCCGGTCGTGACCATCAACTCCGCGACGCTCATGAACAAGGGGCTGGAGCTCATCGAGGCGCACCTGCTCTTCGACGTGCCGGTGGCTGACATCACCGTCGTGGTGCACCCGCAGTCGGTGGTGCACTCCATGGTGGAGTTCGTCGACGGATCGACCATCGCCCAGGCCTCCCCGCCGGACATGCGCCTGCCGATCGCCCTCGGGCTGAGCTGGCCCGAGCGGCTCCCCGACGTCGCCGTCCCCTGCGCGTGGGCGGACCCCACGTCATGGACCTTCGAGCCCCTCGACGAGACGGTCTTCGGTGCTGTGCGCCTGGCCCGCGAGGTGGCCGAGGCCTCGGGCACGTACCCGGCCGTGTACAACGCCGCGAACGAGGAGTGCGTCGCGGCGTTCCTGGCGGGTCGGATCGGCTTCCTCGACATCGTCGACACGGTCCAGCAGGTCGTCGCCGAGCACCACTCGGTCAGCACCCTCTCCCTCGAGGCGGTGCTCGAGGCGGAGGTCTGGGCGCGGCGTCGTGCACTGGAGCTGCTGGCTCGGCGCTAGGCGCTCGAGCCTCTCGGCAAGCTCTCAGAAACTACCGGCATCATGTGGTGGACCGGTCTCTCACCCAGCATCAGGAGAAATCATGGCCTACCTCGTGGGCGTGCTCGTGCTCGTCGTCGGTCTGCTCGTCTCGATCGCCCTGCACGAGGTCGGGCACATGGTTCCCGCGAAGAAGTTCGGCGTGCGGGTCAGCCAGTACATGGTCGGGTTCGGGCCCACGCTGTGGTCGCGCACCCGGGGTGAGACCGAGTACGGCATCAAGGCGATCCCCCTGGGCGGCTACGTCCGCCTCGTGGGCATGTACCCGCCCGGCGACCCGCGGCGCACGGCGAAGAAGGGCCGCTTCGCCGAGCTCATCCAGTCCGCCCGGGACGCCAGCACCGAAGAGATCCACCCGGGGGAGGAGCACCGCGCCTTCTACAACCTCTCTGCGCCCAAGAAGCTCGTCGTCATGCTCGGCGGGCCGGTGATGAACCTGCTCATCGCGGTCGTGCTGTTCACCGCCGTGGTCGTGGGCTTCGGGACCTTCGGACCCACCACCACCCTCGACTCCGTCGCCGAGTGCGTGCTCCCGGCGGACGCGCCGGCCGACGCCACGTGCTCCCCGACCGACACTCCGGCGCCGGCGGCCGCCGCCGGTCTGCAGCCGGGGGACACCATCGTCGAGTACGGCGGCGAGCCGGTCTCCACGTGGGACGAGCTCGCCTCCCGCATCGCCGACACCGGCCCCGAGGCGACGCCCATCGTCGTCGAGCGCGACGGCAGCCGCGTCGAGACCACGGTCACGCCGGTGGTCGCCGAGCGCCCCGTCGTGGACGACGCCGGTCTGCTCGTCTACGACGAGGACGGCGAGCTTGCCACCGCCCCGGTCGGCTTCCTCGGCATCGGCCCCACCGAAGAGCTCATCCCGCAGTCGGCGACCGTCGTGCCCGCCATGATCGGCGAACGCCTGGAAGCCACCGCCAAGGTCATCCTCACGCTGCCTCAGCGTCTTGTCGACGTCGCTCAGGCGGCCTTCGGCACCGAGGAGCGGGACGTGAACTCCGTCGTGGGCGTCGTGGGGATCGGACGCTTCGCCGGTGAGATCGCCTCGGCGGACGTCGAGGGCTACGACCTGCAGATGCGGACCGCCAACCTGCTCATGATCGTCGCGGGGCTGAACATCGCCCTCTTCGCCTTCAACCTCATCCCGCTGCTGCCGCTCGACGGCGGGCACGTGGTGGGCGCCCTCTACGAGGGCGGGCGCCGCCAGGTCGCACGCTGGCGCGGCAAGCCGCGTCCACTCCCGGCGGACACCGCACGGATGATGCCGCTGGCCTACGGGGTGTTCGTGCTGCTCGCGGGCATGGGCGTGCTGCTCATCTACGCGGACATCGTCAAACCCATCCAGATCATGTGAGGAGTGGGCGGATCGTGTATGCGTCGGGCACGAAGGTCCGTGTCGGGTCGGTGCACGGCCTGAGGAGGGGGATACTGGTTCCGTGAGTCTTCCGATCAGTCTTGGCATGCCCGCAGCCCCCCCGCCCGTCCTCGCGCCCCGGCGCAAGACCCGCAAGATCAAGGTCGGCAAGGTCGACGTCGGGGGCGACGCTCCGGTGAGCGTGCAGTCCATGTGTACGACGCAGACGACCGACATCAACGGGACGCTCCAGCAGATCGCGGCACTGACCGCGGCCGGCTGCGACATCGTCCGGGTGGCCGTCCCCACGAGCGACGACGCCCTGGCCCTCAAGGCCATCGCGACGAAGTCCCAGATCCCGGTCATCGCCGACATCCACTTCCAGCCCAAGTACGTCTTCGCCGCGATCGACGCCGGCTGCGCGGCTGTGCGCGTCAACCCCGGCAACATCCGCAAGTTCGACGACCAGGTCAAGGAGATCGCGAAGGCCGCCAGCGACGCGGGCGTCTCGATCCGGATCGGCGTCAACGCCGGGTCCCTCGACCCGCGTCTGCTGGCCAAGTACGGCAAGGCGACCGCCGAGGCGCTCGTGGAGTCCGCCGTCTGGGAAGCCTCCCTCTTCGAGGAGCACGGCTTCCACGACTTCAAGATCTCCGTCAAGCACAACGACCCGGTGGTCATGGTGCGCGCCTACCAGCTGCTCTCCGAGCGCGGCGACTGGCCCCTGCACCTGGGAGTCACCGAGGCGGGTCCGGCGTTCCAGGGCACCATCAAGTCCGCGACCGCCTTCGGGGCGCTGCTGTCCCAGGGCATCGGCGACACGATCCGGGTGTCCCTGTCCGCTCCTCCCGTCGAGGAGGTCAAGGTGGGCATCCAGATTCTGCAGTCCCTCAACCTGCGCCCCCGCAAGCTCGAGATCGTCTCCTGCCCGTCCTGCGGGCGGGCCCAGGTGGACGTGTACACGCTGGCCGAGAAGGTCACCGCGGGCCTGGAAGGGCTCGAGGTCCCGCTGCGCGTGGCCGTCATGGGCTGCGTCGTCAACGGGCCCGGAGAGGCCCGCGAGGCAGACCTGGGGGTCGCCTCCGGCAACGGCAAGGGGCAGATCTTCGTCAAGGGCGAGATCGTCAAGACCGTTCCCGAGGCGCTCATCGTCGAGACGCTCATCGAAGAGGCCATGCGGATCGCTGAGACCATGGAGAAGACCGCTGAGGGTGGTGCGCCGACCGTGACGGTCGGCTGAACCAGCATCAGCACTGACGGACGTGAGGGTGCGGACCGGGTGGCCGGAGGCCGCGAGGCCGCCGGGCGGGAAGAAGGAGGCGTCATGAGACCGTTGCGCCTGTCGTCTCGCCGTTCGCCCGCTGTCCGCGTCCTCGACGACCACGAGCTGCCCCAGGCGCTGGCCGTCTGCGCCCAGGATCCTGTGGCCTCGGTCCTGGCTGCCAGCCGGATCGAGGCGTGCATCGCCGAGCCGCTGCAGCGCGGCACGGGCCAGGTGTGGGGCTTCCCCGCGACCGGTCCGCTCGAGGCCGTCTGCTGGGCGGGCGCCAACCTCGTCCCGGTGGTGCCGAGCCCCGACGCCGAGATCCTCGACGCCTTCGCCCACCAGGCGCGGTTGCAGGGGCGTCAGTGCTCCTCGATCGCCGGGCCGGCCGACGCCGTGCTCGGGCTGTGGCGGCGGCTGGAGCACGCGTGGTCAGCGCCCCGCGACGTCCGGTCCGACCAGCCGTCGCTGCGGATCGCCGGCGACCCGCTCATCGAGCCTGACCCCGGCGTCCGCCATGCCACCCTCGACGACCTCGATGACCTCGTGCCCGCCTGCGTGGCGATGTTCGAGGAAGAGGTCGGCTACTCACCGATCACCTACTCCGGGCGGGCCTACACCCAGCGGGTGCGCAGCCTGGTGACGGAGCGCCGGGCGTTCATCGCCCGGGCGGCTCGCCCGGTGCCCGGCCCCGTCCCGCAGCCGGGGGAGCGGACCGGTGAGATCGTGTTCAAGGCTGAGCTCGGCGCGGTGACCAGCGCCGTCGCGCAGGTGCAAGGAGTCTGGGTGGACCCGCGGCACCGGGGGCGCGGGCACAGCGAGCCCGGGATGGCCGCTGTGGTCGCCGCGGCTCGCTCGGAGGCGGCGGGGATCGTCTCCCTCTATGCCAACTCCTACAACGCCCGTGCCCTTGCGGCCTACCACCGGGTGGGCTTCGAGCAGGTCGGTACCTTCGCCACGGTCCTGTTCTGAGCGGGAGCGGCCCCGCTGTCCCGGCGAGTTGTCAGCAGCGACTAGGCTCAGCACATGCTGCTTCGCCTCTCCACACTGTTCGTCCGTACGCTGCGCGAGGACCCGGCTGACGCCGAGGTCGCCAGCCACCGTCTGCTGGTGCGCGCCGGCTACATCCGCCGCGCCGCCCCGGGCATCTACACCTGGCTGCCGCTGGGCCTGCGGGTGCTCGCCAAGGTCGAGGCCATCGTCCGCGAGGAGATGGAGGCCGCCGGAGCGCAGGAGGTGCACTTCCCCGCGCTGCTGCCGCGCGAGCCCTACGAGGCGACCGGTCGCTGGACCGAGTACGGCCCCAACCTCTTCCGGCTCAAGGACCGCCGTGAGGCGGAGTACCTGCTGGCCCCCACCCACGAGGAGATGTTCACCCTCCTGGTCAAGGACCTGTACTCCTCCTACAAGGACCTGCCCGTCACGCTGTTCCAGATCCAGACCAAGTACCGCGACGAGGCTCGTCCCCGCGCAGGGCTGATCCGTGGACGCGAGTTCATCATGAAGGACGCCTACTCCTTCGACATCGACGACGCCGGGCTCGAGGCCTCCTACCTCGCCCAGCGCGCGGCCTACGAGCGGATCTTCACCCGCCTGGGCCTGGAGTACGTCATCGTCGCAGCGACCTCCGGGGCGATGGGCGGCTCGCGCAGCGAGGAGTTCCTCACCCCGACGGCGATCGGCGAGGACACCTTCGTCCGCTCGCCCGGCGGCTACGCGGCCAACGTCGAGGCCGTGGTGACCGTCGTCCCCGAGCCGCTCGACTACTCCGGCGCGGCTGCCGCGCACGTGGAAGAGACCCCTGACACCCCCACGATCGCCTCGCTCGTGGAGCTGGCCAACGCCAAGCACCCCCGGGCCGACGGTCGCGAGTGGACCGCTGCGGACACCCTGAAGAACGTCGTGCTCGCCGTGACGCAGCCCGACGGCAGCCGCGAGCTGCTCGTCGTCGGCCTGCCCGGTGACCGTGAGGTGGACCTCAAGCGTCTCGAGGCGGCGCTCGCGCCGGCCGAGGTCGAGCCGGCGGGAGAGGGCGACTTCGCCAAGAACCCCGAGCTGGTCAAGGGCTACATCGGCCCCAAGGCCGTCGGCCGCCTGACCACCGGCGTCGAGACCGCCATCCGCTACCTCGTCGACCCGCGGGTCGTCACGGGGACCTCCTGGATCACGGGCGCCGACGAGGCAGGCAAGCACGTCTTCGACCTCGTGGCCGGGCGTGACTTCACCCCCGACGGCACGATCGAGTGCGCCGAGGTCCGTGCCGGGGATCCTGCTCCCGACGGCTCCGGCCCCCTCGAGCTGGCCCGTGGCATCGAGATCGGCCACATCTTCCAGCTGGGACGCAAGTACGCCGACGCTCTGGGGCTCAAGGTCCTCGACGTCAACGGCAAGCAGGTCACGGTGACCATGGGCTCCTACGGGATCGGCGTCACCCGCGCCCTGGCGGCCCTCGCCGAGGCCAACCACGACGACAAGGGCCTGGCCTGGCCGGCGCACGTGGCACCGGCCCAGGTGCACGTCGTGGCGACCGGCAAGGACCCGGCCGTCTTCGAGGCTGCCGAGTCGATCGCGCAGACCCTCTCGGCGCGCGGCGTCGAGGTGCTCTACGACGACCGCCCCAAGGTCTCGCCCGGGGTCAAGTTCGCCGACGCCGAGCTGCTCGGTGTGCCGCTCGTCGTCGTCGTGGGCCGCGGCCTGGCCGAGGGTGTCATCGAGGTCCGCCCGCGCGTGGGCGGGGAGTCCGAGCAGGTCCCCGTCGACCAGGCCACCGACCGCATCGCGGAGATCATCGACGCCTTGTAGCCGTCGAGGGGCCTGCCGCTCCCGCACTCACCCTGCGGCGGCGGCAGCCCACCCGTTTCACAACAGAAGCCTCTGCCGTGACCTTGTCGGTCACGGCAGAGGCTTCTGTTCTGTGCCGAGGGGACGGCGGGTGGGGAGCCGGCGGGGTCAGGAAGCGGCGGGGTCAGGAACCGGTGGGGTCGGACTGCTCGGGCATGCCGGGGAAGGGCGCCAGGGGCGCTCCCCAGGCCCGGGCGGCTGCGCTGGAGTCCACGAGGAGGTCGGCCATGGCGGCGCGGTTCTCGGCGTCGACCTGCCCGGTGAAGGTCGCGTAGGTCGTGGCCAACGTCTCCTCGAGGTCGACCGCGAGCTCGGCCATGGCCTCGGCCGAGGTGACCACCGACGCCCCGTCCGCGGTCGTGGGCAGGGCGTAGGCGACCTCACGCGGGTCGGACGCGGTGCCGTCGAGGGAGGCGAGCTCGGCCCAGGTCTGCGCCCGTTCCCGGTGCACCCGGGCCCGTTCCTGCGCCAGTGCGCGCGGGCCGTCGGACAGCCGGGCAGCGATCACCTCGTAGGCGAAGCCGGCCGCGTCCTCGCTGCGCACGACCGTGGTGAGGTCGGTCGCGGAGAGGTTCAGCGGCAGCGCCGTCGGCATCTGCGTGCTGAAGGCCTCCGGCAGCACCAGCTCCGCGCCGGTCTGGGCGGCGAGGGCGCGGGCGCTGTCGAGCTGGCTCGCCGCGACCGAGGCGTACACCCGCGCGAGGAGACCGTCGGTGGGGGTGGCGAGCGATCCGCGGGCCCGGGCGGCGGACTGCGCGAGCAGCGCGACGACGTCCGAGGTCGTGGCGGGCGCGGGGTCTGCCGTCGGCGTGACGGGCGCCGTGGCGGTGGCGTCGCCGGAGGGGACCGACCCTGGCTCGAGCTCGGTCTGTCCCTGGTCGCCCGAGCCGCTGTCGGGGTCCTCGGCGATGCCCGAGGAGTACACCCCGCCCAGGGCGGCGATGTGCAGGTCGGCGAAGTCGGTGATCTGGGCGAGCCCGGCGGCCTCGGGGGACTCGGCGCCCACCCCGGCGAGGGCTTGGGAGGCAGCGTCCTGGACGGCGAGGGCGTCGGCGACCATCGCCTGACGCGACACCTCGTCGGCGTCGGGCACCGGCTCGACGGGGCCGGGGCCCTCCAGCCGCAGGCCGCAGCCGCTCAGCACGAGGAGCGCCAGCAGTGTGCTGATCATCACGCTCGCGGCACGGGTGCGCTGGCGAGCAGGCGGAGCCGCTGCTACGGGGAGAGATCCGCAGGTCTGTGCGGCGCAGACGGGGGAGTGCGGGGCGGTGTTCATCGCCACCGATGATGTCATGCTCGGATGTGCGCGGGTGGGAGCAGCGCCGGTGCGAGCCTGCGCAGAGGTCGCCGTGCGGTACCCGGTCGCGGACTCGGTAGTCTTGTCCTCAGTAGTGACAACAACACACCGGTCTGATCCATGCCCGGTGGGCTATGGAGCCGACGGGAGTGAACTGATGGTGGCATCTTCTACCGCAGACAAGGTGGCGGAGGCGGTCCGCCCCGCTGTCGAGAACGCAGGACTGGTTCTCGAAGAGGTCAAGGTCGCGCCTGCGGGCGCGCGCACCGTGGTCCGCGTGATCGTCGACCTCGGTGAGGACGAGTCCGGCTCGTTGAGCCTGGACCAGGTCGCCGAGGTCTCCCGTGAGATCTCCGACCTGCTGGACGTGCACCCCGCGCTGCCGGGGGCCTTCACCCTCGAGGTGTCCTCCCCGGGCACGAGCCGCCCGCTGACCGAGCTGCGCCACTTCAAGCGGGCGCGCACCCGGATGGTCGCTGTCACGCTGCAGGACGGCACGAGCTTCACCCGGCGCCTCACGGCCGTCGACGGCGACGAGCTGGTCTTCGACGACGGTGAGCAGACGGTGTCCCACGGCGACGTCGCCACCGCCCGCGTCGAGGTCGAGCTCAAGCGCGCCGCCTCGATCGATGAGAGCGAATTCGTAGATTTTGAAGGGTCGGACTCTTCCGACCAGATGGATGATGAGGTCTGAGATGGACATCGACATGAGTACGCTCCGCATGCTGGAGCGTGAGAAGGACATCAGCCTCGACGTGCTCATCTCGGCGATCGAGCAGGCGCTCGCTCTCGCCTACCAGCGCACCCCCGACGCTCAGCGCACGGCACGGGTCGAGGTCGACCGCAAGACCGGCCACGTGACGGTGTGGGCTCGCGAGGAGTACGAGATCGAGGACCCGTCGTGGACCCCGCCGGCTGCCACCGAGGAGTCGGACGAGGACGAGGACCTCGACGACGACGAGGCAGAGGCCGCCGCAGCGGCGCGGGCAGCGGCCCAGACGCCGCGGATGATCCGCACCCTCGGCCCCGAGTTCGACGACACCCCGAGCAACTTCGGGCGGATCGCCACGTCGACCGCGCGCCAGGTCATCCTCCAGCGTCTGCGTGACGCCGAGGACGACCAGGTCCTGGGCCAGTTCCGGGACAAGGAGGGCGAGGTCATCGCCGGCGTCATCCAGCAGGGCAACGACCCTCGGGTCGTCCTGGTGGACGTGGGCGGGACCGAGGCCGTCCTCGGTGCCCACGAGCAGGTGCCCACGGAGAGCTACGTGCACGGCGAGCGGCTGCGCGCCTACGTGCTCGACGTCTCCCGCGGGATGAAGGGGCCGCAGATCTCTCTGAGCCGCACCCACCCCAACCTCGTCCGGAAGCTCTTCGAGCTCGAGGTCCCCGAGGTCGCCGACGGGTCGGTCGAGATCGTGGCGATCGCCCGTGAGGCGGGGCACCGCACCAAGATGGCTGTGCGGGCACGTGTGGCCGGCCTCAACGCCAAGGGTGCCTGCATCGGCCCGATGGGTCAGCGGGTGCGCGCGGTCATGGCCGAGCTGCACGGCGAGAAGATCGACATCGTCGACTACAACGAGGACCCGGCCGCCTTCGTGGCGAGCGCGCTGTCCCCGGCCACTGTGACGTCCGTGACTGTCGTGGACGCCGAGGCCCGTGCCGCACGGGTGATCGTGCCGGACTTCCAGCTCTCTCTGGCCATCGGCAAGGAGGGGCAGAACGCCCGTCTGGCCGCCAAGCTGACGGGCTGGCGGATCGACATCCGGTCCGACGGCGGCGCGCCTGAGACCGACGATCGTGGCACCTCCGACGAGAATTAGGTCACGCGCGGTGGGTCGGCACGGTAGACTGTCGGAGTCTGGGTCACCAAACCCGACGTCCACACGTGCGTCCGCTCGGTCTGCTGCACCCTCGACCAGCTCGGTCGAAGGCAGCGGGCCGGTACGAACGTGCGTTGGGTGTCGTCAGCGTGACTCCCAGGCGCAGATGATCCGGTTCGTGGCGGGTCGGAGCGAGACCACTGGCACCCTCGGTGTCGTGGCGGACCTCCGCCGCGTCCTTCCGGGTCGTGGTGCTTGGTTGCACGCCTCCACCGAGTGTGGGGAGCTGGCTATCCGGCGTAATGCGTTCCCCCGTGCGCTCCGTGCGTCGACGGGAATTGAAGACTTGACCCGAACGTTGGGATCCGTGTCCCACGTCAGCACGACACGTCGACAAGGAAGCGGGTTATGAAGCCGATGGGCACCCGATGAGTACTCAGCGATGAGTTCCCAGTACTAACGACGGTCCTCCCTGCCTTGGGTGGACCAAGACAGGAGAGTTGTGGCTAAGGTCCGCGTCTACGAGCTCGCAAAAGAGCTCGGGGTGGAAAGCAAGACAATCATGACCAAGCTGACCGAGCTCGGTGAGTTCGTCCGATCAGCATCATCAACCATCGAACCGCCCGTGGTTCGTAAGCTCCGCGACGCCTTCCCGGTGTCCGAGAGCGCCTCGGCCAAGCCCGAGGCCAGCAAGCCCGCAGCACCGCGTCCGGCCAAGCCGGCCGCTGCGCCTGCTGAGGCTGCACCCGCCGCTCCGGCCGCTGCTGCGGCCCCGGCCGCCACCCCGGCCGCTCCGGCGCCGGCTGCACCTGCCGCTCCGGCACCCGCAGCCCCCGCCGCTGCTGCTCCGGCCGCCACCCCCGGCCCCAAGCCTGCCGCCGCGACCCCCGCGCCGGCAGCACCGGCCGCCGAGGCAGCACCCGCTGCACCTGCCGCTCCGGCGCCTGGTGCACCGCGACCGGGCGCCCCGCGTCCGGGCAACAACCCCTTCGCCACGAGCCAGGGCATGCCGCGGTCGGGAGCGCCCCGTTCCGGGTCGCCGCGTCCGGGCAACAACCCCTTCGCCACGAGCCAGGGCATGCCGCGCCCGGGACAGCGTCCCGAGCGCGCCGAGCGCACGGAGAACGTCAACCCGGCGGCTGCTGCGTCCAACACCACCGAACGCTCGGGCGGACCTCGTCCTCCGGCACCGCGTCCGGGGGCTCCCCGCCCGAACCCGGGCATGATGCCCGGCCGCAGCGCGGCCGTCGGCCGTCCGGGTGAGCGTGCAGGCGCCGGTGGTGGCGCTGGTCGCCCCGGTGGCGGCGCAGGCGGTGGCCGTGGTGGCTTCACCCGTCCCGGCGGCGGCACCGGTGGCCCCGGCGGCGCGCCTGGTGGCGCACCTGGTACCGGTGGCGGTTTCGCTGGTCGTCCCGGTGGCGGTGGCCGTCCCGGTGGCGCCGGGCGTGGCAGCACGCAGGGTGCCTTCGGCCGTGCAGGAGGCCGTCCCGTCCGTGGACGGAAGTCGAAGCGGGCGAAGCGTCAAGAGTTCGAGCAGATGCAGGCACCGTCCCTCGGTGGCGTGCAGGTTCCTCGCGGAAACGGCAAGACCGTCGTCCGCCTGCGTCACGGCTCCTCGCTCAACGACCTCGCAGACAAGATCGACGCGAACCCCGCGAGCCTGGTCACGGTGCTCTTCCACCTCGGTGAGATGGCGACCGCGACCCAGTCCCTCGACGAGGACACCTTCGGTACCCTCGCAGCCGAGCTCGGCTACGTCATCGAGATGGTCTCGGCTGAAGAGGAAGACCGCGAGCTGCTCGGCGGCTTCGACATCGACCTCGACGCCGAGCTGGACGCCGAGGGCGACGAAGAGCTCGAGCCGCGTCCTCCGGTCGTGACCGTCATGGGCCACGTCGACCACGGTAAGACGCGACTGCTCGACGCGATCCGTCGCACCGACGTCGTCTCCGGCGAGGCCGGTGGCATCACCCAGCACATCGGTGCCTACCAGGTCCACCACGAGCACGAGGGCGTCGACCGCGCGCTGACCTTCATCGACACCCCCGGTCACGAGGCGTTCACCGCCATGCGTGCCCGTGGTGCGCAGGTCACCGACATCGCGATCCTCGTGGTCGCAGCAGATGACGGTGTCATGCCGCAGACGGTCGAGGCGCTCAACCACGCCCAGGCCGCCGGTGTGCCGATCGTCGTCGCGGTCAACAAGATCGACAAGGAGTCTGCGAACCCGGACAAGATCCGTCAGCAGCTCACCGAGTACAACCTCGTGGCTGAGGAGTACGGCGGCGACACCATGTTCGTCAACGTCTCCGCTCGCGAGGGTCTGAACATCGACGAGCTGCTCGGCGCGGTCCTGCTCACCGCAGACGCCTCGCTCGACCTGCGTGCGAACCCGAACAAGGACGCCCGCGGTGTGGCCATCGAGGCGAACCTGGACAAGGGACGTGGTGCGGTCGCGACCGTGCTCGTGCAGTCCGGAACGCTGCACGTCGGCGACTCGATCGTCGCCGGGACGGCCTACGGCCGCGTCCGTGCGATGTTCGACGAGCACGGCGAGCCCGTCGAGGCCGCGACGCCGGCCCGTCCGGTCATGGTCCTCGGTCTGACCTCCGTGCCTCGCGCCGGTGACACGTTCCTCGTGGCGCCCGACGACCGCACGGCTCGTCAGATCGCCGAGAAGCGTGAGTCCGCCGAGCGTGCCGCCCTCCTGGCCAAGCGTCGCAAGCGCATCAGCCTCGAGGACTTCACCCAGGCGCTCCAGCAGGGCAAGGTCGAGACTCTCAACCTGGTCCTCAAGGGTGACGTCTCCGGTGCCGTCGAGGCGCTCGAGGACGCTCTGCTCAAGATCGACGTCGGCGACGAGGTCGACCTGCGCGTCATCCACCGCGGTGTGGGTGCCATCACGCAGAACGACGTCAACCTGGCCACGGTCGACAACGCCGTGATCATCGGCTTCAACGTCAAGACCGGCGAGCGGGTGGCCGAGCTGGCCGACCGCGAGGGTGTCGAGATCAAGTTCTACTCGGTCATCTACCAGGCCATCGACGACGTCGAGGCAGCGCTCAAGGGCATGCTCAAGCCCGAGTACGAAGAGGCGCAGCTCGGCACCGCCGAGGTCCGCGAGGTCTTCCGTTCCTCGAAGTTCGGGAACATCGCCGGTTGCCTCGTGCGCTCCGGCACGATCCGTCGCAACACGAAGGCCCGTGTCCTTCGTGGCGGGACGGTCGTCGAGGACAACCTCACGGTCGAGTCGCTCAAGCGGTTCAAGGACGACGCGACCGAGGTTCGCGAGGGCTACGAGTGCGGTATCGGACTCGGTTCCTTCAACGACCTGCGCGTCGACGACGTCATCGAGACCTTCGAGATGCGCGAGAAGCCGCGTTCCTGAGTTCTCCTCTGACGCCGGTCCTGGCGCGGCGCTCACCCGAGTGCCGCGCCGGGACCGGCGTCGTCGTCTCTCTACGCACGCGTCCAGGACGCGTGCGACCACGAAAGGAAGCTGTCATGGTTGACCACCCCCGCGCGCGCAAGCTCGCCGAACGCATCCAGGTGATCGTCGCCCAGATGCTCGACACCCGGATCAAGGACCCCCGCCTGGGCTTCGTGACCGTCACGGACGTCCGCGTCACCGGTGACCTGCAGAACGCCTCGGTGTTCTACACCGTCATGGGCGACGAGGAAGCCCGTCAGGGCACCGCTGCGGCGCTCGAGAGCGCCAAGGGCATGATCCGCTCCGAGGTCGGCAAGCAGACCGGGATCCGCCTCACCCCGACCCTCGAGTTCCACCTCGACTCCGTGCCCGAGACGGCCGAGAAGTTCGGTGAGGTGCTCCTGGAGGCCCGCCGCCGCGACGCCGAGCTCGCCGCGCTGCGCGAGAACGCCACGTACGCCGGCGACGCCGACCCGTACAAGAAGGCCGGCGACGACGAGTCCGCCGAGTCCGACGGGGACGACCAGGACGACGCCGCCGCGACGCCCGCGGTCTGACCCTCTCGGAAGACCTCTGACCTGGAGACCCCATGACCTCCCACGACCAGCAGCCCGCACGCCCGACGCAGGCACCCGTGCGGGAGCGCCGACCCAGCGCTCCCGACGGCTTTGTCGTCGTCGACAAGCCGCAGGGCTGGACCAGTCACGACGTGGTCGCGCGGATGCGGCGGCTGGCCGCCACCCGCAAGGTGGGGCACGCCGGCACGCTCGACCCGATGGCCACCGGCGTGCTGGTCATCGGGGTGGGGCGGGCGACCCGCCTGCTCACCTACGTGGTGGGGGAGGACAAGGAGTACGCCACGACAATCCGGCTCGGGGTGGGCACCACGACCGACGACGCCGAGGGTGAGGTGACCACCCTTGCCGGCGCTCGTGACGTCGAGGCGTCTGCGCTGGCCGGCGCGGTGGCCGCCCTCACCGGCGACATCCACCAGGTGCCCAGCTCGGTCTCGGCGATCAAGGTCGACGGTCAGCGGGCCTACGCCCGGGTCCGGGCGGGGGAGACGGTCGAGCTGGCCGCGCGCCCGGTGACCGTGCGCCGCTTCGAGATCACCGACCAGCGCACCACCGTCGTGGACGGCGTGCCCGTCCTCGACGTCGACGCCACGGTCGTGTGCACCTCGGGGACCTACATCCGCGCGCTGGCCCGCGACCTCGGTGAGGCGCTGGGCACCGGGGGTCACCTGACGATGCTGCGTCGCGCCCGGGTGGGCGGCTACCGCCTGGACGCCGCCCAGTCCTTGGAGTCCCTCGAGGAGCAGGTGGAGCGCAACGGCGTCATCGACGTCATGCCGCTCGCCGACGCCGCTCGCGCGACCTTCCCGGTGCGCGACCTCACCGACGACGAGGTCGTCGCGCTGGGCTACGGCAAGCGTCTCGTCCCGCTGGGCGACGCACGGGGCACGCACGCCGGGATCAGCCCGGAGAACGAGCTCGTCGCCCTGCTCGACGAGTCCCAGGAGAGGTCCCAGCCGGTCGTGGTGTTCGCCCCGGCACGGTGAGGCATCGGTCACCTCGCCGTCCCTCAGACGGGTCGGGTGCCACGTCAGCGCGAGCGCCGTGGCAGGCTTGTCCCTGCGGTTCCCACCGCGTCGATCATCAGGAGTTCGTGTGCAGCGTTGGAATGGTCTGAGCCAGGTCCCTGCGGGGGTCGGGCCGTCCGTGGTGACCATCGGCAACTTCGACGGTGTGCACCGCGGTCACGCGCAGGTCATCACGCGTCTCGTCGACCGTGCCCGCGAGCTCTCCGCGCGCTCGGTCGCGATCACCTTCGACCCGCACCCGGCGCAGGTGCACCGCCCCGCCGAGGCGCCGCCGCTCATCTGCGGCCTCACCGACCGGCTCGACCTGCTCGAGCAGGCGGGCCTTGACGCCGTGCTCGTGGTGCCCTACACCCTCGAGCTCGCCCGGCTCACCCCCCGCGAGTTCGTCGCGGAGTACATCGTCGGCGCCCTCGGTGCGTGCACCGTGGCGGTCGGGCGGGACGTGCGGTTCGGGCTGAACAACTCCGGCACCCTCGCCACGATGATCGAGCTGGGCCAGGACCTCGGCTTCACGGTCGAGGTGATCGGCGACGTCGGCAGCGACGGGACGGCACGCTGGTCCTCCTCAGGGGTCCGTGAGCTGCTGCTGGCCGGAGACGTGGCCGGTGCCGCGCACGTGCTGGGCCGCCCGCACCGGCTGCGCGGCGTCGTCGTGCACGGGGACGCACGGGGCCGCGAGCTCGGCTTCCCGACCGCGAACCTCAGCCCGGACGCGGAGGGCATGGTCCCCGCCGACGGCGTCTACGCCGGGTGGGTGCGCCGCCCGTCCGCCACCCACGACGCGGTGCTGCCGGCCGCGATCTCCATCGGCACCAACCCCACCTTCGACGGTGTCCAACGTCGCGTCGAGGCCTACGTCCTGGACCGCACGGACCTGGACCTGTACGGCGAGGAGATCGTCGTCGAGCTCGTCGAGCGGCTGCGTCCCACGCTGCGCTTCGACGGCCTGGAGCCCCTCATCGTCCAGATGCACGACGACGTCGCGCGGGCCCGGGAGATCCTGGCCGCCGGTCCCGCCGGCGGATAGCACCCGGTGTCCGCCGAGCGCGCGGTACCCCCTGCGGCCGAGACCCTCGCCGCCGGCGCGGTCCTGCGCGCAGACGGCCTCAGCGTCGGGTATGCCGGCGCGCCCGTGTGCGCTCCGGTCGACGTCGTGGTCGGTGCCGGTCAGATGCTCGCGGTCATCGGCGCGAACGGGAGCGGGAAGTCGACGCTGCTGCGAGCCGTGCTCGGGTTGCTGGAGCCGCTCGCCGGGACGGTCGAGGTGCTCGGCCGTGAGGTCGACGAACGTGAACGCGCCTTCCGGAGCCACGTCGCCGGTGTCCTGGACGCCGATGCCTACTTCCCCGGCCTGACGACCCGGGAGCACCTCGTCCTCACCGCGCGCGGGCACGCGGTGCGGTCCGCCGGGACCGTGGTCGACGAGCTGCTCGACCAGTTCGGCCTGACCGGGCAGGCCGGTGCCGTCCCGGAGTCGCTGTCCTCCGGGCAGCGTCGACGCCTGCTGCTCGCCGCGGGCTTCGCCAGACCGCGCAGGCTCCTCGTCCTGGACGAGCCGGAGCAGCGCCTGGACGTCCGCATGCGGCGCACCCTCGCCCAGCTGATGCGCGAGGATGCCGCTCGCGGGGTGAGCATCGTCTTCGCCACGCACGACGAGGATCTCCTGGAGGGCACAGGCGCCCCGGCTCTTCTCGTGACAGACGACGTGTGCGAGGTGCTGTCTCCCGCAGCGGCCGTGGCCGCGCTGGCCCGCGGTCTGTGATGCTGCCCCGGCTCGAGACGGACCCGGACGAGGAGCTCAGCGGTGCCGAGATCCGGGACCTGACAGCGAGGGTGGCAGCCTCGCACCGCACAGCGCGGCGGGTGACGGTCCTGACCGACGGGCTCTGGCTGGTGACCGCCGCGGCGATCACCGTCGGCCTGGTCGTCGGAGCGGCCGGGGTGGTCCGTGACCTCGTGCTCGCGGCGCCGGAGGACGTGGCCGCGCCCGGGCTCGCGCTCCCCGCCCTGCGGATGCTCCTGCTGGTCGCCGGGCTCGCGCTGGCCGCCACGATGGCGGCGCGGCTCGGCCCGGTGGCGGTGTCCGGCGCCGGCCTGCGCTGGTGGATGCCGATGCCCGTGGACCGCACGAGCCTGCTCTCGGTGCGCCTGGTGCGTGCGCTCGGGCTGTGGTCGGTGTCGGGTGCTGCCTTCGTGACGCTGGTGACGGCGTCGACCGGCGTGCCTGTCACGCCGCGGAGCCTGACGACGAGCGCCGTCACCGGCATGCTGTGCGGCGCACTCGTGGTGACCGCGGTCGGTCTTCTGCAGCACCGCCGGTCGGTGCTGGCGGCGATCGTCGTGACGGGTGACCTCGTCCTGGCACTGACACCTGTGCTGGGCGTGATGCTCGTGGTGACTGGCGCCGCAGACCCGGGCGGCGGGAAGGGAGCCGGCTGGGACGCGCCCTGGTGGGGTGGGGGACGGGCTGCCGCGGTGGTGCTCGGCGGGGCTGGCTGCCTGCTCCTGGCGGGGGTGCACAGGTGGCACCGCGGGCTGGAGGGGCTGGGGTCGCGCACGCTCACGTCTGCGACCTCGGTGGCGGAGCAGGCTGGCACCGCGATGGTCTCCCTCGACCTGCGTGAGCTCGGCCGAGCCCTTGACGGTCCCGGGGTACGGCGACCGCCCCGACGTCCCGCCGGGCTGCGGTGGGTGCGCGGGCCGGTGACCGCGTTGCTGGCTGCCGAGGTGCTCGCTGTGGCGCGGAACCCGGTCCTGGTCGCCCAGGCCGTGGGCCTCGGTGCGCTCGTCGTCCTCGCTCGAGAGATCCCGGCGCTGGCTGGAGGTCTGGGGCACGCGGTGGTGCTCCTGGCCGTGGGGATCCGCAGCGCCCAGCTGGGGGCCCAGGGCGCGCGTGCGGCCCAGGGCTCACCGGTGCTCGACTCGCTGCTGCCGCTCAGCGCGCGAGCGACCCGGTCGGTGCGTGCCGTGGTGCCGGCCACGATGGCCTTGATCAGCTGCGGTCTCGGCTGCTCGCCTCTGGTGCTCGACGACCCGCGGTGGCTCGCGCTCTTGCTGGCCGCCGCCGGGTGCTTCGCTGCAGGCGCCGTGCGTGGTGCCTACCGGGAGCCGCCGCAGTGGTCAGCCCCGCTGCTGGCCACCCCTGCGGGGGCGGTGCCGACCGGTGCGCTGTCCATGGTCACCCGCGGCCCCGACCTCGCCGTCGCGGGCGCCCTCCCGCTGCTCGTCGCGGTGGTCGCCGGAACTCCGGCCTGGGGGATCGTCGGGATGCAGGTGCTGTTCTCGGGTGCGGCGCTCGCAGCGAGCTCGGTCGTCCGGCGCGCAGACGCGTGACAGGCCTGCGGCGCGTCAGGGGAGCGGGCGCGAGACGTCCCACAGGTGGTGGACGACGTCATGGATGAAGTAGCGGGCGAGGGAGTCGACCGTGAACCGGGACCCGTCGCTGCGCAGGCAGGTGCGCCCGGCCTGTGACTGCGGGATCGCCGCGAGCGTGGTCGCGAGGGCCTCACCGCTCGTGACCAGCTGGGCAGAGACCGCACGGGGGTCCTGCTCGTCGTAGCGGCTGGCGGCCGCAGTGGCGTCCTGGTCCCAGTTCTCCAGGAGCGGGTCGTCCTCGTCCAGCGTCCGGGCGAACCGCTCGGTGAAGACGTCGATGACGTCCCGGACGTGGGCCCCGTACTCGAGGGCGGACCACGTGTGCGGGTCGGGCCGGGTGGCCACGTCGTCGCGCTCGAGGATCGCCGGCCACAGCGCGACCGCGTCACGGAGCAGGCCGGGCACGTCGTCGAGCGTGATGGCTGAGGCGTCGAAGCCGCACTCCGGGCAGGCCCGCTCGGTCACCCAGGTCCAGTTCTTCGTGTCCGGTGAGATGGTCATGGCGGCAGCATAGGCACTGTTCACAGGCCGGTCCAGAGGTCCGTCCCGGCGGGGCGTGAGCGAACCGTGCGGACGCAGGTCACCGCGAGCGGGTGGCGTCGGCCCCAGCGGTGATCCGTCCGTCTGCGAGGTGGATCCTCGTCGGGACAGAGGCCAGCGTCGCCTCGTCGTGGGTGACGATGATCGTCGCCGCGCCGGACTCGCGGGTGAGGGTGGTGATGAGGTCGACGATCTGGATACCGCGGTCGTGGTCGAGGGCCGAGGTCGGCTCGTCGACGAGCAGCACCTCGGGGGAGCTCATCATGGCCCGGGCGATCGCGACGCGCTGGCGCTGGCCTCCCGAGAGCTGCGCGGGACGCTTCGCGGCCCACGGTGCCAGCCCGACGGCGTCGAGCAGCTCCATCGCCCGGCTGCGGGCCGAGCGTGGTGACCTGCCCTGCAGGTGCGCCATGAGCTCGAGCTGCTCCACGGCGGTGAGGGAGTCGATGAGCTGAGGCTGCTGGAAGACGATGCCGATCCGCTCGCGTCGCAGGCGGGCGCTCACGGCGTCGGGCGCGGCCTCGGGGTGACCGGCGGGAGCGTTGACGACGTCGTCGCCGATGCGCACGAGCCCCTGGGTGGGGCGGGTGAGCGTGGAGGCGACCGCGAGCAGGCTCGACTTGCCTGACCCGGACGGGCCGAGGACCGCCGTCGCGGTCCCGGGGGCCACGGTGAGGCTGACGTCGTCGACCGCGACGAGGTCGCGGTCCCCGTCGGGGTAGGTGAGGGTGATGTGGTCCAGGGTGAGCATGGTGGCCTTTCTTGCTGACTGACTGACTGAGTGGGAAGGCGGACGGCGGGGCAGGTCGATCAGCGGGCGGCGAGGGCCGCGTGCGGGTCGATGCGGGTGATCCGCACGACCGCCAGCAGCGCGCCGACCAGGCCGAGCGCCGCCAGGAGCAGAGCGGGGACGACGATCGTGCTGACGCCGATGACGACGGGCATGACCTGGGCCGCCAGGAGGCCGAGTCCTCCGGCCAGGGCTGCGCCGGTGCCGGTGCCCAGGAGCAGGACGATGAGCGCTTGCCCGATCGCGTCCTTGAGCAGGTATCCGTTGGATGCGCCCAGGGCCTTGAGCACCGCGATGTCACGGCCGCGGTTGATGGTCCAGACCGTGAAGAACGCGCCGACCACGAGGGCGGAGATCGCCACGAGGAAGGTCTGCATCATGGTCAGGGAGAGGTTCTCGGCCGCGAAGGAGCTGATCGCCGAGCGGGAGTCCTGCAGGCCCAGCGTCTGGGTCGCGAGCTCGTCGTCGGCTGCGGTGAGGACGTCGCCGGGCAGCGCCGAGCCGTCGGTGGTCTGCACAGCGACGACGGTCGCGACGAGGCTGGCGGCATCCGCGGACGCACCCGCAGCCGCGTCCGCGCTGCTCCCGCCGCGCGCACCGATCGCCTGCCAGTCTGCGAGCGAGACCCACACGACTGGGGTGTGGGCGTACTCCGCGTCGGAGTCGACGACCTCGACGGTGAAGGACTGCTGGCCGATGGTCAACGACGCTCCGTCGCTGGCGTCGAGCGCCTCGGCGGCGCCGGCGGACACGAGCACCTGGCCCTCGGACACCGCGGCCGGCGCCAGCTCAGAGCCTGGCTGGAGGCCGAAGGCGGTGACCGCCGCCGTCATGTCCTCGAGGGTCGCCCGGGTCTGCGCGACACCGAGCGGCTCGGCGCCCTCGACTCCGGCGACCTGGGACCAGCCCTCCCACTGCGACCGGTCGACCTGGGACTCGGTAAAGCTCGGGTCCGAGCCGGGTGCCTGAGCGAAGGACAGGTAGGTGGCAGGCAGGTCGACGACCGCGGAGGTGCTCGCCCTCCCGAGCCCGGCCGTCAGGCTCGCCAGGAAGCCGACGAGCACCGTGATGAGCGCGATGACGGAGGTCATGAGGAGGAAGCGGCCCTTGGCGAACCGGAGGTCTCTGAGTGCGACGAACATGGAAGGTCCTCTCGTGGACGGGACGGTGACTGCTTCCAGCCTGTCGCGCGGGGTCGCCGTGTAGATCAGGCGGGCGGACGTTCCTTCGGCGCCGCGAGATGGACCGCGATCTCCACCCTTTGGTTGATGCGTGGAGCTCGACCGTGGATACGGTGGAGCGGTGAGACCCCACGACGTCATCAAGGCAGCCCGCGGGCTGCAGGTCAGCCTGGACGTCCTCGTCGGCGCGCTCGTGGTGCTGCTCCTCGTCCTGTCGGTCACCGAGGGGGAGACGCCGCGCGGCTGGTTGGCTGCCGGTGTCCTCGTCTTCGCCTGCGTCTATGTGGCTGGCCGGCTGACCGTCCACGTGGCCGACTCCTCGGTCGACGCCCCGCGCGGTCAGCTGTGGCCCGGTGGGGCGTGGATGATCGCGCTCATCGTGGCGTGGGCAGGGCTGCTGCTGCTCGGCGACGCAGCGCTGTGGATCGCCTTCCCGCTGATGTTCCTGCAGATGCACGTCCTGGGCCCGCGTCGCGGCACCGCTGCGGTCGCGGCGACGACGGTGCTCGCCGTCCTGGGAGCGCTGCACAACGGGCTGACGCCGGTCGGCTCGGTGTTCGGCCCGGTCGTCGGAGCCGCGGTGGCGGTCGCCGTGGTGCTCGGCTTCGAGGCGGTGGTCCGCGAGTCCCAGGAGCGCCAGGCAGTGATCGCCGAGCTGACGCGGACGCGGTCGGAGCTGGCCCGCGCCGAGCGCGAGCAGGCGACCGCGGCCGAGCGTGAGCGGCTCGCCCGCGAGATCCACGACACCCTCGCCCAGGGGTTCTCCTCCATCAACCTCCTGCTACGGGCGGCAGACCGCTCGCTCGAGGAGGCGGACGTCGCCACCGCGCGGGAGCGGATCGCCCTCGCGCGCGACACCGCCCACGAGAACCTCGACGAGGCGCGCCGCGTGGTCAAGGCACTGGCGCCCTCCGGCCTCGAGACGACCTCGCTGGCCGGGGCGCTGGAGCGCCTGGCGGCGCAGTCCTCTCAGCGGTCGAGCATCGACTGGCACGTGAGCGTGAGCGGGGACCCGCGTGAGCTGCCGCTCACCGTGGAGGCGACGCTGCTTCGCATCGCCCAGTCCGCCGCCGCCAACGTCATCCAGCACTCCGGGGCCACCCGCGCGGATCTCACGGTCACCTACCTCGACGACGGCGTGGTCCTGGACGTGGTGGACGACGGTCGCGGCTTCGACCCCGAGCGTCCGGCGGTGGGCGCAGGCGGGTTCGGGCTCCCGGCCATGCGGTCGCGGGTGACCGAGCTCGGCGGGACGCTGACGGTGGAGTCGGCCCCTGGGGGAGCGGGGACTGCGCTCGCGGTCCATGTGCCCCTCACCGGCACACCGGTGCCGGCCGTGCCGCAGAGCGACGAGGTGGAGCGATGACGGGGACTCAGACCGGAGCGAGCGCACCAGGAGGCCACGGCGCACCCCTCGCCGTCGTGCTCACCGACGACCACCCGATCGTGCGCGCCGGGCTGCGCGCGGTGATCGACGCCGAGCCTGACATGTCCGTGGTGGCGGAGTTCCCCACCGCAGAGGACCTGCTCGCGGCGGTCCGCGGCGGCCTGAGCGCCGACGTCGTCTGCCTCGACCTGCGGTTCGGTCCGGGCCGGATGACCGGGGCGCAGGCTGCCGCGGAGCTGAGTGCGATCGCCGGTCCGCCGGTGCTCATCCTCACCACCTACGACTCCGACGCCGAGATCCTCTCCGCCGTGGAGGCGGGCGCGACGGGGTACCTGCTCAAGGACGCCCCGACCGAGGAGCTGACCACCGCGATCCGGGCCGCCGCCGCCGGTCAGGTCGCGCTCGGCCCGCTCGTGCAGCGCAAGCTGCTGGGCCGGCTGCGCGCCCCGTCGGTGTCCCTGACCCGGCGCGAGCTCGAGGTGCTCGAGCTCGTGGCGGCCGGCAGGTCCAACGACGAGGTCGCGGCCGAGCTCTTCCTGTCGAGGGCGACCGTCAAGACGCACCTGGTGCACATCTTCGACAAGCTCGGGGTGCAGTCACGCACCGCCGCGGTGGCGCGGGCACGGGAGCAGGGCGTGCTAGCCGAGCGGTAGACGGCCCTCTCAGCGGACCGCCCCGTCATGCTGCTAGACTTCGAACGCCGTTAGATCGGCCGCGGACAGATAGTGCTCGGGTGGAAATGCCCCAGAGCGCCGCGCAACGATACACACCAAGGAGAGCCGTGCCCCTCGACACTGCCACCAAGCAGTCCATCATGACCGAGTTTGCCACCACTGAGGGCGACACCGGTTCGCCTGAGGTTCAGGTTGCGATGCTCACGCAGCGCATCAAGGACCTCACCGAGCACCTCAAGGAGCACAAGCACGACCACCACAGCCGTCGTGGCCTGCTTCTCCTCGTCGGAAAGCGCCGTCGCCTCCTCGGGTACCTGCAGAAGGTTGACATCAACCGCTACCGCAGCCTGATCGAGCGTCTCGGTCTGCGTCGCTGACAGCATGCTTCATAGCCCGGTCCCTTGCACTTTAGGGGCCGGGCTAGTTCGGTATAACTGAGTTACACCTGAACAGCTTCACCCATCCGGTCCGTCTCGGATGCCCTTGTTCGGTCCTCGGTAGTGGGTCCCGGCAGCAGCGCGCACATGCGCCAGAACTGCTCCGTGAACCTCGATCGAAGACCGCCAGGGCACAGCGCGACGGATCCTTCGTCACAGAGGAGGGCACCCATGGAGGGTCCCGAGATCGAATTTGTAGAAACCACCATCGACAACGGGCGCTTCGGCACCCGCACCGTCCGCTTCGAGACCGGCCGTCTGGCCCGTCAGGCTGCCGGCTCCGCCGTCGCCTACCTCGACGGCGAGACCATGCTGCTCTCGGCCACGACCGTGGGCAAGCACCCCAAGGACCAGTTCGACTTCTTCCCGCTCACCGTCGACGTCGAAGAGCGCATGTACGCCGCGGGCCGCATCCCGGGCTCGTTCTTCCGCCGCGAGGGTCGTCCCTCGACCGACGCGATCCTCACCTGCCGTCTCATCGACCGCCCGCTGCGCCCGACCTTCACCAAGGGTCTGCGCAACGAGGTCCAGGTCGTCGTGACCGTGCTCTCGCTGCACCCCGACGACGCCTACGACACCCTCGCGATCAACGTCGCGTCGCTGTCCACGCAGCTGTCCGGCCTGCCGTTCTCCGGCCCCGTCGGTGCCGTGCGCATCGCCCTGGTCGACGGCCAGTGGGTCGCCTTCCCCAAGTACTCCGACAAGGAGAAGGCTGTCTTCGACATGGTCGTCGCCGGTCGCGTCGCCGGTGACGACGTCGCGATCATGATGGTCGAGGCCGAGGCCACCGACAACTCCTGGAACCTCATCAAGAACGAGGGCGCCATCGCCCCGACCGAGGCCATCGTCGCCGAGGGTCTTGAGGCCTCCAAGGTCTTCATCCGCCAGCTCTGCGAGGCTCAGGCCGCTCTGGCCGCCAAGGCCGCCAAGCCGGTCCAGGAGTTCCCGCTGTTCCTGGACTACCAGGACGACGCGTACGCCGCCGTCGAGGCCGAGGTCACCACCGAGCTCGCCAAGGCGCTGACCATCGCGGACAAGCAGACCCGCGAGGCTCGCCTGGACGAGCTCAAGGCCGGCGTCCTGGAGACGCTGGGAGACCGCTTCGAGGGTCGCGAGAAGGAGCTGTCCGCAGCCTTCCGCGCGGTCACCAAGCACCTCATCCGCCAGCGTGTCCTCACCGACGGTGTTCGCATCGACGGCCGTGGCCTCGCCGACATCCGCACGCTGTCCGCCGAGGTCGAGGTTGTCCCTCGCGTCCACGGCTCGGCGATCTTCGAGCGCGGGGAGACCCAGATCCTGGGCATCACCACGCTGAACATGCTCCGCATGGAGCAGCAGATCGACTCCCTCGGTCCGGAGACGCGCAAGCGCTACATGCACAACTACAACTTCCCGCCGTACTCGACCGGTGAGACCGGTCGCGTGGGCAGCCCCAAGCGTCGTGAGATCGGGCACGGCGCACTCGCCGAGCGCGCCCTCATGCCGGTGCTGCCGAGCCGTGAGGAGTTCCCGTACGCGATCCGCCAGGTCTCTGAGGCTCTCAGCTCCAACGGTTCCACCTCCATGGGCTCCGTCTGCGCCTCGACCCTGTCGCTGCTCAACGCTGGTGTGCCGCTGCGCGCACCCGTCGCCGGCATCGCCATGGGCCTCATCTCCGACGTCGTCGACGGCACCCCGCGCTACGCGGCCCTGACCGACATCCTCGGAGCCGAGGACGCCTTCGGTGACATGGACTTCAAGGTCGCCGGTACCCGTGAGTTCGTCACGGCCATCCAGCTCGACACCAAGCTCGACGGCATCCCCGCCTCGGTCCTCGGCGGCGCGCTGACCCAGGCCCGCGACGCCCGCTTCGCGATCCTCGACGTCCTGGCCGAGGCCATCGACGTGCCCGACGAGATGAGCCCCTTCGCTCCTCGCGTCATCTCGGTCCAGGTCCCCGTAGACAAGATCGGCGAGGTCATCGGCCCGAAGGGCAAGATGATCAACCAGATCCAGGAGGAGACCGGCGCGGACATCTCCATCGAGGACGACGGCACCGTGTACATCGGTGCGGTCGACGGCCCGTCCGCAGAGGCCGCGCGCGCGGCGATCAACGCGATCGCCAACCCGCACGTGCCGGAGATCGGTGAGCGCTTCGTCGGGACGGTCGTCAAGACCACGTCCTTCGGTGCCTTCATCTCCCTCTCCCCGGGCAAGGACGGACTGCTGCACATCAGCCAGATCCGCAAGCTCGTCGGTGGCAAGCGTGTCGAGAACGTCGAGGACGTCCTGGCCATCGGCCAGAAGGTCCAGGTCGAGATCGGTGAGGTCGACCCTCGCGGCAAGCTCTCGCTGCACGCGGTGATCGACGAGGCGGCCGCTGAGTCGGCCGACGCCGGGGCAGACGTCTGACGTGCCCTGGAACCTTCCGCTCGCCCCTGCCGGTTCGCCGGCGAACGAGCTGACCGCCGGGCAGGACGGTGCGACGATCCGTCGCAGCGTCCTGCCCGGCGGGGTTCGGGTGCTCACCGAGCACATGCCCGGGCTGCGCTCAGCGACCGTCGGCGCCTGGGTGGGAGTTGGCTCGCGTGACGAGACCAGCGGCCACTACGGCTCGACGCACTTCCTCGAGCACCTGCTGTTCAAGGGCACCCAGCGCCGCAGCGCGATGGACATCGCCGAGGCCTTCGACGCCGTCGGCGGCGAGGCCAACGCTGGCACCGGCAAGGAGCACACCTGCTACTACGCGCGGGTGCTCGACTCCGATCTGCCGATGGCCGTGGACGTCATCACGGACATGGTCACCTCGGCCCGCATCGACGAGGCGGAGCTGGAGACCGAACGAGGAGTGATCCTCGAAGAGCTCGCGATGAACGACGACGACCCGTCCGACGTCGCGCACGAGGAGTTCGCCGCGGCCGTCCTGGCCGGGCACCCCCTCGGCCGTCCCATCGGTGGCACCCCGGACACGATCAACGCCGTGCCGCGCTCCGCCGTCTGGGAGCACTACCAGTGGCACTACCGGCCGGAGACGCTGGTCATCTCCGCCGCGGGCGGCGTCGACCACGACGCCCTCTGCGCGCAGGTGGAAGCCGCGCTGTCTGACGGCGGCTGGGACCTGGCTGCCGGGGCCACGCCGCGGGCGCGGCGTGACTCCTCCGACATCACCGGCGTCGGAGAGGTCGGCACCGAGCTGACCATCCGGCGCACCGTCGAGCAGGCGAACGTCGTCATCGGCTCCACGGGGATCTCCGCCACGGACGACCGACGGTTCATCCTGTCGGTGCTCAGCGCGGTCCTGGGCGGGGGCATGTCCTCGCGTCTCTTCCAGGAGATCCGTGAGAAGCGTGGCCTGGCGTACTCGACGTACTCCTTCGCCTCCAGCCACGGAGGCATCGGCACCTTCGGGCTGTACGCCGGGTGCACCCCGGCGAAGGTCGACGAGGTCAGCGAGCTCCTCGTGAGCGAGCTGGAGCACCTCGCCGACTCGGGGATCACCACGGCCGAGCTCGAGCGCAGCGTCGGCCAGCTCTCCGGTGGACTTGTCCTCGGGCTGGAAGACTCCGGCTCGCGGATGAGCCGCCTGGGCAAGGCGGACCTGGTGACCGGTGAGCTGCTCAGCGTCGCCGAGTCGCTCGACCGGATCCGGTCCGTGACCGCGGACGAGGTGCAGGCCCTGGCCAAGGACCTCGCCGCGCGGCCCCGGTCGACCGTGCGCGTCGGGCCTTTCGGGGACTGATCCACCATGACGGATGTGGCCGGTCGCGCGAGCGACCGGCCACACGTGTCTCTGGGGGGCCTGCGGCTCGGCGAGACCCGGCGATAGACTCCGCTGATCGCGATCGACGCTTCTGTTTGAGGAGGGACCGGCATGCTGGGATTCATCACCGGGATCGGGCTCTCCGGGGCGGCCGGGCTCAACGCCTACGTCCCGCTCATCCTCGTCGGCCTCCTCGCGCGCTTCACCTCGGTCGTGACCCTGCCGCCGGCGTGGGAATGGCTCACCGACGAGTGGCTGCTCGCCGGGCTGGGGCTGCTGCTGGTCATCGAGGTGGTGGCGGACAAGATCCCCGCTGTGGACTCCGTCAACGACGTCATCCAGACTCTTGTGCGCCCGAGCGCGGGCGGCGTGGTCTTCGGAGCCGGCTCCGCCTCGCAGACCTTCGCGGTCGATGCGCCCTCGGACGTCCTGGACACCGATCGGTGGCTGCCGATCGTCGTCGGCGTCCTCATCGCCCTCGGTGTCCACCTGCTCAAGTCCTCGGCGCGTCCAGCCATCAACATCGCGACCCTCGGGGTGGGCGGCGTGGTGGTGAGCTCCCTCGAGGACGGGGCATCAGCGGGCATGACCCTGCTGGCCCTGGTGGCACCGGTGATCGCGCTCGTGGCGCTCGTCGTCGCACTCGTGATCGCCGTGCGCCTGTGGCGCCGGGCTCGACGCCGGAGCCTCAGACCGACACCCCTCCCGTCGCCCTGACGGACAGGCGCTCGCGCGAGGCGAGCACCGCCCAGAGCATGAGAGGCGACAGGACGCGCGGTCGGAGTGCCGATGGGCTTCGCCGAGCGGCTCGCCCCTGGTGTCGATGCACTCTCATCGGCCTCACCAGGTGACCTTGACCGCCGGGCACCAGGGAAGGCCGACCATCACGACCGGGCGGATATCCTTGCCTCGTGACTGACTCAGCTACTCAGACGATCAAGGTCGCGGTGCTCGGTGCCGCCGGCCGCATGGGCCAGACGGTGTGCGCGGCGGTCGAGGCCGCCCCAGACCTCGAGCTCGTGGCACGCTTCGACGCGGGCGACGACTTCTCCGTCGTCGCGGACTCCGGCGCCCAGGTGGCAGTCGACTTCACCATCCCCGCGGTGACCGAGGCCAACGTGCACGCGCTCATCGACGCCGGGATCCACGCGGTCGTCGGCACGACCGGCTGGACCGAGGAGTCCCGCGGCCGGGTTGCCGAGCATCTCGCCCAGGAGGGTCCTGCGAGCCAGGGCCTCGGCGTGCTCATCGCCCCGAACTTCGGTCTGAGCGCCGTCCTCGCGATGACCTTCGCCGCCAAGGCCGCACGCTACTTCGAGTCCGCTGAGGTCATCGAGCTGCACCACCCGGACAAGGTCGACGCCCCCAGCGGCACCGCCCGCCACACCGCCGCCGCCATCGCGGCGGCCCGTGCCGAGGCCGGCGTCGCGCCCAGCCCCGACGCGACCGAGACGGGCTTCGAGGCCCGCGGGGCCGACGTCGACGGCGTGCGGGTGCATGCGGTGCGGCTGCGCGGGCTGGTGGCCCACGAGGAGATCCTCTTCGGCAACGCCGGTGAGCAGCTGATCATCCGTCAGGACTCCTTCGACCGGGTGTCCTTCATGCCTGGTGTGCTGCTCGCGATCCGCGAGGTCGTCTCCCGCCCAGGCCTGACCGTCGGCCTGGACAACGTCCTCGACCTGTCCTGAGCCGGCGATGAACAAGAAGGCGCTGCTCGGCGCGGTCGCGGTCACAGTTCTGCTCGCGCTGTACGTCTACGCGATCTGGGGCCGGGCACAGGCACTCATGGGGACCGGAGAACCGGTCGGCATCGCGATCGGCGTGGGCGTGCTCATCATCCCGCTGCTCGCGGTCGCGCTCATCGCCCGGGAGTGGTGGCTGGGAGTCGTGGTGCAGCGGATGGCTGACGAGCTGGCCGCGGCCGGCGAGCTGCCGGTGGACGACCTGCCGCGCTCGCCCGGGGGACGGATCGACCGGGACGCGGCCGATGCGGCCTTCGTCGTGATGCGCGAGCGCGTGGAGGCTGAGCCGGAGAGCTGGAAGGCCTGGTACAACGTGGCCTTCGCCTACGACGCCGCCCGCGACCGCAAGCGCGCCCGGTCCGCCCTGCGCACCGCAGCCCGCCTCTACCGAACCCGCTGACCCATCCCACCCCCAGCGCCCCACCCGCACCGCTGAGTGCACGATAACGGGCGTGTCGCACCGGCGTGTCGCGGACATTACCGTGCACTCAGCGGGGCTGGCAGGGCCAGCGGGGCCAGCGGGCGCGCGGGCCGGGTGGGTCAGAGCTCGGCGGACCAGCGGGCTTCGGTGACGTCGCGGACGCCGGTGGCCAGGGTGCGGCGTCGGCCGTCGGGGCCCAGGCCTGCGCCGGAGAGGAACTGCTCGCGGGCGGGGTCCTCGTCGAGCACCCAGGTACTCACCTCGTCAGCGCCATCGGCCCGGATGCGGTCGACGGCCGCCGAGAGCAGACGCGAGCCGTGACCGGAGCGCTGCTCCTCCGGCAGCACCTCCAACGCGACGATCTGGCCCGGGCCCACGGCGGCGAAGCCGACCACGTCGGCCCGGCGGCACGCGACGAACACGGCAAATCCTGGCCCGGGTGGGGCGGTGATGGCCGCCGCCCACTGCTCGCGCATGCGCGCCACGTCCAGGGCCGCCATGACGTCCTCGCCGAGCACGCTGTCGTGCGAGAGCCGCCAGGCGGCGAGCTGGACGTCGGTGACCGCGTCGACGTCCTCGGGCTGGGCCGGACGGACGGAGACGTCAGCCGATTCTGTGAACAGTGCCATGCGGTGACCCTATCGCGCGTCCGAGACGCACCTCACATCGCGACATAGACCGTCTCCAGGTACTCCTCGATCCCTGCCTCCCCGCCCTCGCGGCCGAGCCCGGAGTGCTTGAGCCCGCCGAAGGGCGCGCTCGCGTCCGAGACGAGGCCACGGTTGATGCCGATCATCCCGGCCTCGATCTCCTCCGTCAGGCGCATCGCCCGGCCCAGGTCACGGGTGTAGGCGTAGGCCACCAGCCCGTACTCGGTCCCGTTGGCGAGCTGGAGCGCCTCCTCCTCGGAGCCGAAGGTCACCACCGGCGCGACCGGCCCGAAGGTCTCCTCGGTCACCACCACGGACTCCGGTGAGACGTCGCTGAGCACTGTCGGGAGATAGAAGTGCCCTGTGCCAGACGGCGCGCTGCCGCCGATCCGCACACGCGCGCCGTCGTCCACGGCCTGCTGGACGGCCGCGTCGACCTTGTCGACCGCAGCCGCCTCGATGAGGGGGCCGACGGTGACGTCGGGCACCGAGCCGTCGCCCACGACGAGGGCGTCGAAGGCCGCCCGGAGCCGCTCGGTGAACTCCTCGGCGACCGAGGCCTCGACGAGGAAGCGGTTCGCCGCGACGCAGGTCTGCCCGGAGTTGCGCATCTTGGCGGTCATCGCCCCAGAGACCGCGGCGTCGAGGTCGGCGTCGGCGAAGACGAGGAAGGGAGCGTTGCCGCCGAGCTCCATGGAGGTGCGCAGCACCCCGGTCGCCGCCGCTCGCAGCAAGCCCTGCCCCACCTGCGTGGAGCCGGTGAAGGACAGCTTGCGCAGCCGCGGGTCGGCGAGGATCGGCTCGGTGACCGCGCCCGAGGACGACGTCGGCACGACGTTGATCACTCCGGCTGGCAGCCCGCGTGAGGCGAGCGCCTCACGGACGATCTCGGCGACGTACAGCGTGGTCAGCGGGGTGAGCCGGGCGGGCTTGATGACCACCGTGCACCCGGCGGCCAGGGCCGGCGCGATCTTGCGGGTGACCATCGCGAGGGGGAAGTTCCACGGCGTGATGAGCAGCGCCGGCCCGACGGGCCGGCTGCGCACCAGCTGGGTCCCGGTGCCCGCCGGCGCCGTGCGCACCAGACCGGGGGAGCGCACCGCCTGCTCGGAGTACCACCGGATGAACTCCGCGCCGTAGGCGACCTCGGCCTGGGACTCCGCGAAGGGCTTGCCGCACTCCGCGGTGATGAGCGCCGCGATGTCCGCGGCGCGCACCGTGATGACGTCGAAGACCTCGCGCAGCACGTCCGAGCGGACGCGTGGAGGTGTGGTGCGCCACTGCGCAGCGGCGCCGGCGGCGGCGTCGAGCGCGCGGAGGCCGTCGGCGGGGCTCGCGTCGGAGACGTCGAAGAGCGACTCCTCCGTGGCCGGGTTGCTCACCTCGAAGGTGGTCCGGGTGGAGGACGCACCCCACTCGCCGTCGATGAGCAGCGTCGTGGGCAGGTGCGATGCGAGGGTGGGTGGGATGACGGAGGTGTCCATCTGCCCAGTATCGTCGCGACCGCCCAGGGCCGCGCCGCGACGAGCCCGGGCATGCCGCGACGAGACCAGCCGCGCCGCGGGGCAGTCGCGTGCGTGCGGGGAGACCGGTGCGATCTAGGATGGCAGCCATGACGAGCGCTCCCCACGATGCACCCCGTCCCACCCAGTACGAGGACCTCCTGCGTCTGGTCATGGAGACCGGCACTCCCAAGTCCGACCGCACCGGGACCGGTACCCGCAGCGTGTTCGGCCACCAGATGCGCTTCGACCTGCGCGCGGGCTTCCCGTTCGTGACGACCAAGAAGGTCCACCTCAAGTCCGTGGTGGGCGAGCTGCTGTGGTTCCTGCGCGGGGAGTCCAACGTGGCGTGGCTGCAGGAGAACGGCATCCGGATCTGGAACGAGTGGGCCGACGCCGACGGCGACCTCGGTCCCGTCTACGGCGTGCAGTGGCGCTCCTGGCCGACGCCGGACGGCCAGCACATCGACCAGATCACCCAGGTGCTGCAGACGCTGCGCACCAACCCGGACTCACGCCGGATGATCGTCTCGGCCTGGAACGTCGCCGAGCTCGACGCCATGGCCCTCATGCCGTGCCACGCCTTCTTCCAGTTCTACGTCGCGGACGGGCGGCTGTCCTGCCAGCTCTACCAGCGCTCCGCCGACCTCTTCCTGGGCGTGCCCTTCAACGTGGCCAGCTACGCGCTGCTCACCCACATGGTCGCCCAGCAGGTGGGCCTGGAGGTCGGGGACTTCATCTGGACCGGTGGCGACTGCCACATCTACGACAACCACCTCGACCAGGTCACCGAGCAGCTCTCCCGGGAGCCGTACCCCTTCCCGCGCCTGGAGCTGCGCAAGGCCGCCTCGCTCTTCGACTACGGCTTCGACGACGTGCAGGTCACCGACTACCTCCACCACCCCGCCATCAAGGCGACGGTGGCGGTGTGAGCGACTCCCTCGCCCTGGTCTGGGCGCAGGCCCGCGCCGGGGTGATCGGCGCCGACGGCGTCATGCCCTGGCACCTGCCCGAGGACCTCGCCCACTTCCGGCGCACCACGGCCGGCGCGCCGGTCCTCATGGGCCGCGCGACGTGGGAGTCGTTGCCTGAGCGCTTCCGGCCGCTGCCCGGCCGCTCCAACGTCGTGGTCTCCCGCCAGGCGGGCTACCAGGCGCCCGGCGCCCTCGTGGTGGACTCGATCGAGGCCGGGCGCGCCGCGGCCGGCCCAGGGCGCACGTGGGTCATGGGCGGGGCGCAGATCTACGCAGCCACCATCGACGACGCCGACCTCCTCATGGTCACCGAGATCGACCTCGACGTCCCCGGGGATGCCTTCGCCCCGGTGATCGGGGCTGAGTGGGCGCCTCAACCGCTGCTGGCAGGCTATGGGCCCGACGACGCCGTCGACAGCGACGGCTGGCGGGTGGCTGCCTCCAGGGTGCGCTACCGCTTCCTGCGCTACACGCGCACAGCCTGAGCTGACCTAGACGGCGACCGACTGCGATGCGGCGAGCAGGTCTGAGACGGTGACGAAGGCGTACCCGTCCGCCGTCAGCTCGCTGAGCAGGCGCCGCACCGCCACGTACAGCGCCTCCTCCGGCGTACCGCGGCCGTCGTGGCACAAGATGATCGTGCCCGGGCTGGCGGTGGCGACGTCGAGATCGACCTTGGCCTCCGCGTCCCAGGTCGGCAGGTGGTGGGACCACAGGGCGACCTGGTACCCGAGCTCAGCCGCGGCGAAGAGGCCCAGGGAGTCGATCCGTCCGTACGGGGGCCGCAGCAGCGTGGGTGGCGTGCCCGTGACGTCGGTGATCGCCTCGTGAGTGAGCGTGAGGTTGTCCCACAGCTCGTCATAGCTGAGGTCGGTGAGGTCGGTGTGGCGCGCGGAGTGGCTGGCCACCTCGTGCCCGGCTGGATGGACCGCCTCGGTCACCGCCGGGTGCGCCCGCACGGCGTCGCCCATCTGGAAGAAGGTGGCCTGGGCGCCGTGGTCGGCCAGCGCGTCCAGGACCAGCGGGGTCCAGCGAGGATCGGGGCCGTCGTCGAAGGTGAGTGCGACGAGCTTGTCGGCCGTGCTCACCCGCCAGAACACCTCGGTCCGGGCCGGCGCGGTCGACGTCTCCCGCCGCGGTGGGACGCGGTCGGTGGGGGACTTGCGGGCCGGGCGCAGGGGAGAAGACGGACCGGCGGCTCCCATGACGGCCAATGCGGAGACCGCGCTCAGCGCGGAGGCGCCGAGCAGCTGACGGCGGCTGATGACGTGCGCCATGACGGGGAGTCCTCCAGAGATGTCGACGTGACGGCCACACGGCCTCGGGGACACGGCGCCCGGCCCGTCGACTGGCGGGGCGCTGCACAGGGTATCGGTCTGTTGTCCTGATCTGCGACGACCTGGATGGTCGGCGTGTTGAGCAGGCGCACGCACAGCCCGTGCTCACGGTAGTTTTGTGCCATGGCGCTTCCCTCCACGCAGACCCAGCCCTTCGGAACCTTGCTCACCGCGATGGTGACGCCCTTCACGGCGGACGGGTCCCTCGACCTGGACGCGGCCGTCACCCTCGCCCGCCACCTGGTCGACAACGGCCACGACGGGCTCGTGCTCAACGGCACGACAGGGGAGTCGCCGACCACTCACGCCCCCGAGAAGGCCGAGCTCGTGCGCGCGGTCGTCGACGCGGTCGGTGACCGCGCGGTCATCGTCGCCGGCGCCGGGTCCAACGACACCGACCACTCCATCCGGATGGCCGAGCAGTCCGCCGAGGCCGGAGCCCACGGCCTGCTCGTGGTCAACCCGTACTACTCACGCCCCTCCCAGGAAGGCATCTACCAGCACACCGTGGCCATCGCGGACTCCACGGACCTGCCGGTCATGCTCTACGACATCCCCGGACGCTCGGGCGTGCGCCTGGCCCCGCAGACCTACGAGCGCCTCAGCGCCCACGAGAAGATCGTCGCGGTCAAGGACGCCACCGGTGACGTCTACGGCGCCGTCGCCAACATGTCCCGGACCGACCTGGCCTGGTACTCCGGGGACGACGCCCTCTACCTCGCCTTCCTCGCCCACGGCGCGGTGGGCCTGGTCTCCGTCGTCGGGCACGTCGTCGGTCCGCAGCTGGCAGCGATCGGGGAAGCCTTCCGCGCCGGCGACACCGCCGCCGCGGCCACCCAGTTCGCCGCCCTCGTGCCGGTCATCGACGCGATCATGGGCGCCGGGTTCGGCGTCGTCATGGTCAAGGCGGCGTTGGTCGAGCTCGGCCTCATCCCGACCATGACGCTGCGCCTGCCCCAGGTGCCGGCCACCACGGAGGAGACCGAGCTGGTCCGCAAGGCGCTGCGCGGCGTCGGGCTCGTCTGACCGTGCCCACCTTCGCCCGCCCCACCGCGCCCCCGCCCGCCCTCGCTGACGGCACCCTGCGGGTCGTCGCCCTCGGCGGGCTCGGCGAGATCGGCCGCAACATGGCGGTCCTGGAGTACGGCGGTCAGCTGCTGATCATCGACTGCGGGGTGCTCTTCCCCGAGGAGGGGCAGCCGGGCGTCGACGTCATCCTGCCGGACTTCACCTGGATCGCCGACCGCCTCGAAGACGCCCAGGCCGTCGTCCTCACCCACGGGCACGAGGACCACATCGGCGCGGTGCCCTACCTGCTGCGTCTGCGCCCGGACCTGCCCGTGGTGGGCTCGCGGCTCACCCTCGCGCTGGTCGAGGCCAAGCTCGTCGAGCACGGCATCGCCCCGGTGCTGCAGGTGGTCACCGAGGGGGAGACCGCCGCACTGGGGGAGTTTTCCTGCGAGTTCGTCGCGGTCAACCACTCGATCCCGGACGCGCTCGCGGTCGCGGTGACCACCGGGGCCGGGACGGTGCTGCACACCGGCGACTTCAAGATGGATCAGCTGCCCCTGGACGGGCGGGTGACCGACCTGGCCGCCTTCGCCCGCCTCGGCGCGACGGGGGTGGACCTATTCATGGTCGACTCCACGAACGCCGAGGTCCCCGGCTTCCTGGCGTCGGAGCGGGAGATCGGGCCGGTGCTGGACGCGGTGTTCGCCAGCTCACACCAGCGGATCGTGGTGTCCTCCTTCGCCTCCCACGTCCACCGCGTCCAGCAGGTGCTCGACGCCGCCGCCCGGCACGGGCGCCGGGTCGCCTTCGTGGGCCGGTCGATGGTGCGGAACATGGGGCTCGCGGCTGAGCTCGGCTACCTGCACGTGCCTGACGGGCTGCTCGTCGACGCCACCGCGGCCGAGGCGCTGAGCAGCTCCGAGGTGGTGCTCATGTGCACCGGTTCACAGGGGGAGCCGATGGCCGCGCTGTCGCGCATCGCCCGGGGCGAGCACAAGGTCCGGGTGGGACCCGGGGACACGGTGATCCTGGCTTCCTCGCTCATCCCCGGCAACGAGAACTCGGTCTTCGCGGTGATCAACGGCCTCACCCGGCTCGGCGCGCGGGTGGTGCACGGGGGCAACGCGAAGGTCCACGTCTCCGGTCACGCGAGCGCCGGCGAGCTCCTCACCTGCTACACCGTGGTCCGCCCCAAGAACGTCATGCCGGTGCACGGGGAGCCCCGTCACCTGGTGGCCAACGCCGGGCTGGCGATCGCCAGCGGCGTCGCGCCCGAGCGGGTCGTGCTCGTGGAGGACGGTGTCGTCGTGGACCTGCGCGACGGCGTCGCGACCGTCGTGGGCTCGGTGCCCAGCGAGCACGTCTACGTCGACGGGTCGAGCGTGGGGCTGCTCTCGAGCAGCGACCTCAAGGACCGCCTGGTGCTGGCGGAGGAGGGCTTCGTGTCCTTCTTCGTCGTCGTCGACGAGGAGACGGGACTCGTCGCCGCGGGACCGCAGGTCGTCGCCCGGGGATTCGCCGAGGACGAGGCGGTGTTCACCGACATCCGGGCGCAGATCGTCACGGACATCGAGGCGGTCTCGACCCCTGGTGCCATCGACGTCCATCTCCTGCAGCAGACCATGCGCCGAGCGGTGGGCCGCTGGGTGTGGGGGAGCCTGCGGCGTCGGCCGATGATCGTCTCGGTGGTCACTGCGGTGTGACCGCAGTGTGACCGCGCCCGCACCCGGGTGCGAGTGGTGACCGAGCATCCCGGTGGGGTCGATGGGGAGTCCTCCCCCTCGTGTCATGCCTGATGAGTGCATATGTGGCAGGCGCCTCCGTGTAGCCTGATCCCGGTCTTCGCAGACCAGCCGGACCAACCCTCCGGCTGTCGCCGCACGACGTCGACGTCACCTGCGCACCGCGCGCCGCTGTTGGAAGGGGCCTTCATGGCTGCTCGCTTCAATCCACCGCCGGGATGGCCGCCTGCTCCCGAGGGCTGGACGCCGCCCCCCGGATGGGCTCCCGACCCGTCCTGGCCGCCGCCCCCGCCCGGATGGCAGCTGTGGATCGACGACGCCGCCACGACCGCCGGCTCCGCCGTCCCGCCCGCGCCTCCCGTGCCACCGGCCCCCGGCGCTCCAGACGTCTCCCGCTTCGCCGCGCCGGACGCCTCGGCCACGCAGCCGCTCCCGTCCCAGCAGGACGCCCCGTCCTTCGACAAGCACGTCTCGGCTCCCGACACCGCCCCGCCGGCTTTCGGTGGACCGGCAGCGTTCGGCGGCCCCGCCGGCTATGCGACCTCCGCTCCCGCGCCCGCCGGCTTCGGCGCGGCCCCGGGCGGTCAGCCCCAGCCCGGTGCGTGGCAGGGTGGACCGACCGGTCCGGACGGCTTCCCGCCCGCCGGGCCGCCGTCTGGCGGCAAGCAGTGGCTCATCCCCGTGATCATCGCCGTCGTGGCGCTGCTCGCGATCTTCGGGGTGCTCATCGCGACCGGAGTCATCGGCGGCGACGACACCAAGGCCAGCTCGCAGTCGGAGAAGTCGTCGAAGCCGACGGCCTCGGAGAAGGCCAGCAAGGAACCGTCCGAGGAGCCCAGCGAGGAGCCGAGCGAGGAGCCGAGCGACGAGGCGAGCGCCTCGGCCTCCGCTGCGCCCGGCGCGAACGGGACCCGGGGCGAGCCGCTCGCGGCCGGCGCGGCGGCGACGTTGAGCACCTGGACGGTCTCGCTCGGCGCGACCAACCCGGACGCCTGGGCTGAGATCTCCCCGGTGGCCGGCGAGTACTACGCGCCCGAGGCCGGGACGTCCTACGTCATGGCTCCGGCCACCGTGACCTTCACCGGTGATGACCGCAGCTCCGTCGGGGACCTGGAGTGGGTCTTCGTCAGCGCCGCGGGCACCACCTACGACGACAAGTGCAACTACGCGACGCTGCCCAACGAGCTCGACCTGTACCAGGAGCTCTACACCGACGCCTCGGCCTCCGGGAACCTGTGCGTGACCGTCCCGACCGACCAGGTCGCTGGCGGCGTGTGGCGCGTCGAGCTGTGGTGGGACGACGAAGAGGCGTACTTCGCCCTATCCTGACCTGCACGCTCACACCGACCGAGGGGCCGCCTGCGTCGCAGGCGGCCCCTCGTGCGCGTGAGGTGAGACGAACACGCACCCGGTGAATCCGTTCGCGGGCCGTGCCGCGCGACTAGATTGGCTCCCATGGCCTCCCGAGCAACTCCTTCCCAGCGTTCGAGCACGCCCGCGGGCGGGCGGGGGAAGTCGGCTGCCGGGAGACCGGCCGCGGGGAGACCAGCCGCCGGTCGTCCGGCGACGAAGAACACGACGAAGAAGCCGGCCACCGCGAAGGCTCCCGCAGCCCAGCGTCCGTGGCCGATCAGAGCCGTACGCGGCGCATGGATGGGAGTTGCACACCTCGTGGGCGGAACAGCACGACGGGTCGGCCGCGATGCTCGCGGCCTGGACCCTGCCCATCGCCGGGACGGGCTGGCCTTCCTGCTCCTCGCCCTGGCACTGGTGATCGCTGCCCGGGAGTGGTGGGGCGTGGAAGGCACGGCCGGGCTCGCGCTGCACGTCGTGGTGGCCGGGACCTTCGGCGTCGTCGCGGTGGTGATGCCGTTGCTGCTGCTCGGCATGGCCGTGCGCATCATGCGTCACCCCGAGAAGCGGGAGGCGACCTCCCGGATGACGATCGGGCTGACCGCCATCACCCTCGCCGTCTGCGCGATCGTGCACATCAAGTCCGGCAGCCCGGACGTGCGAGACGGGTTCGAGGGCCTGCGGGTGGCCGGCGGGATCGTCGGCTTCGCCGTCGGGCAGCCGCTGGTGTCTCTGCTCACGGTGTGGCTCGCGATCCCGGTGCTGCTGCTGCTCGCCTTCTTCGGCGTGCTCGTGGTGACCGCGACCCCGGTGCACGCGATCCCCGAACGTCTGCGCGGCGTCTACGACCGGCTCACCGGCCACGACCGTGCGGCTGCCGAGGCCGCCGCGGACAGCGACGACGACGGGCTCGACCTGGCCGAGGGCGTGCTGCGCCACGACGGCACCGAAGAGGTCGCGACGAAGCCGCGACGCCGCATGAAGCTGGCCCGCAAGCCCCGCAGCGAACCCACCGACGACGAGCCGACCGAGCTGCTGCCTGGCGGGTACGTCGGGGACGAGGCCTTCGAGCGGGCAGCCGCCCTCGAGCGCGAGCTCCACGAGACAGCGGTGCTCGAGGAACAGGCGGGACGCTCCGCGCGTGCCGCCCGGCCCGCCCGCTCCGGGCGGACCGCCGACGCAGGCGACCCCGCTGACGTCTACGCCGAGCCGGAGACCGATCACCTCGGCGAGGCAGCAGGCGCCGATCGGCGCAGCTCCGGCGACGCCGAGACCGCTGCGATCGCCACCGTCCCTGACCGCACCCTCGACGCCCCGCCCACCACGGCGCTCCCGCGCGGGGAGCAGCCCATGCTCGACGGCGACACCGTCTACGTCCTCCCGGACGAGGACGTGCTCGTCAAGGGAGCCCCGCACAAGCTCCGCTCAGCCGCCAACGACCGCGTCGTGGAGTCCCTGACGGGTGTCTTCGAGCAGTTCGACATCGACGCGAAGGTCACCGGGTTCACCCGTGGCCCCACGGTCACCCGCTACGAGGTCGAGGTCGGCTCAGGGATCAAGGTCGAGCGCGTCACCGCACTGAGCAAGAACATCGCCTATGCGGTCGCCAGCGCTGACGTGCGGATCCTGTCCCCGATCCCGGGCAAGTCCGCGATCGGCATCGAGATCCCCAACACCGACCGTGAGACCGTCGTGCTCGGGGACGTGCTGCGCTCGGCCGTCGCCCGCCGCAGCGAGCACCCCATGATCATGGGTGTCGGCAAGGACGTCGAGGGCGGCTATGTCGTGGCCAACCTCGCCAAGATGCCGCACATCCTCGTGGCCGGTGCGACCGGCGCCGGAAAGTCGAGCTTCGTCAACTCGATGATCACCTCGATCCTCATGCGGGCCACGCCCGAGGAGGTCCGCATGGTGCTCGTCGACCCCAAGCGCGTCGAGCTGACCATCTACGAGGGCATCCCGCACCTGATCACCCCGATCATCACCAGCCCCAAGAAGGCCGCGGAGGCGCTGGAGTGGGTGGTCCGCGAGATGGACGCCCGCTACGACGACCTCGCGATGTTCGGATACAAGCACATCGACGACTTCAACGTCGCGGTCAAGGCCGGCAAGATCAAGCCGCTGCCCGGGTCGCAGCGCAAGATTGCCACGTACCCCTACCTGCTCGTCGTCGTCGACGAGCTCGCCGACCTCATGATGGTCGCCCCGCGCGACGTCGAGGCCTCCATCCAGCGCATCACCCAGCTCGCCCGTGCCGCCGGCATCCACCTGGTGCTGGCCACCCAGCGTCCGAGCGTGGACGTGGTCACCGGTCTCATCAAGGCCAACGTGCCCTCACGGCTCGCCTTCGCGACCTCGTCCCTCGCCGACTCCCGAGTCGTCCTCGACCAGCCGGGCGCGGAGAAGCTCGTGGGTCAGGGTGACGCGCTCTTCCTCCCGATGGGCTCCTCCAAGCCGATCCGTGTCCAGGGCGCCTGGGTGGGGGAGAGCGAGGTGCACGCGGTCGTCGAGCACGTCAAGGCGCAGCTCAAGCCGGTCTACCGGGCGGACGTCACGGTGGTCGCGACGAAGAAGCAGGTGGACGAGGACATCGGAGACGACCTCGACCTGCTGCTGCAGGCCGCCGAGCTCGTCGTGACCAGCCAGTTCGGCTCGACGTCCATGCTGCAGCGCAAGCTGCGGGTCGGCTTCGCCAAGGCGGGGCGGCTCATGGACCTGCTCGAGTCCCGGGAGATCGTCGGTCCCTCCGAGGGGTCCAAGGCCCGCGACGTGCTCGTCCAGCCCGACGACCTGCCCGGCACGCTGGAGATGCTGCGCGGGGGCAGCGGCGACGCCCCGGCGCAGGCTCCGGCGAGCGCCGCGTCGTCCCGGGACTACGACGACGCCCCGTCGGCCCACGGCTACGAGGACATCAACGCGGGGATGCCGCCCGAGGCCGTCGACTATCACGACAGCGCTGACACCGACGACGACGGGTGGACCGGGCCGGTGCGCTGACCGCGCTGACCGCGCTGCTGTGGTCGTGGGGCCGCTGTGCTGCTGTGCTGCTGTGACGCCCGGTCAGCCGGGCGGCATGCGGGGCACGACGGTCGCGGCGTCCCCGGTCGCCGACGCCGGTGTGGTCCGCTCGGGCGCCTGGGCGCCCACAGCCTCACGGAGCGCGTCGTAGCGGGCCTGCCACTGCGCGGTGGAGAGCGTGCCTGCCCCGGTCGCTGCGGCGTCGTGCAGGAGCTGCATGCGGTGGCCTGCCACGCGGTCCACGCTCACACCGGTCCACTCGACCGCGGCGACCCGCGCGGGACCGTCTGACGGCTTGACGACGCGCGCGGTGAGCAGCAAGCCCGAGGCGCTCTCGGCCACGCAGCAGCCGGCGTCCTGGTTGGAGATCATGTTGCCCAGCCCATAGGCGACCCACATCCCGGCGCCGTCGCGGCCGCCGCCCAGCAGCTCGATCGGCTGAGGCACGTGCGCGTGGTGGCCGATGTACAGGTCGATCTCGCCCGAGGCCGCCAGCGCCGTCGCCAGCTCGACCTGCTCCGGGGTCGGTGCGGTGCGGTACTCGGTGCCGATGTGGGCGCTCACCACCACGAGGTCGGCACCACCCTCCCGTGCCGCGCGCGCCTGCTCGACGAGCTGGTCGGCGTCGACCAGCTGGACGGACCACGGAGCGTCCGCCGGGACGGGGAGCCCGTTCGTCCCGTAGGTGGCGGCGAGCTGGGCGACGGTGATCGTCTGGCCGGAACGCTCCAGGTCGTAGAGCTGAGGCTGCAGCGCCTCGCCCTCGGTGCGCGCGGTGCCCACGTGGCCCAGCCCTGCGGCGTCGAAGGCGTCCAGCGTCGCGGTCAGGCCAGCGAAGCCGCGGTCGACCGAGTGGTTGGACGCGGTCGAGCAGCCGTCCCAGCCCTGGCCCGCGAGGTCCTCGACGAGCTGGGCGACGGTCCCGAACAGGGGATAGCCGGACGGCGCCACGCCCGCCGGAGCGACCGGGACCTCGAAGTGGCACAGGGCCAGGTCGGCCCCGGCGATCCAGGGATCGAGCGCGGCGAGCAGGGGGGAGAAGTCGTAGCCGTCGCCGCTGCCGGCCGATCGCAGCACGGGGACGTGCGGCAGCACGTCGCCAGCAGCCACGATCGTGAACTCCGCGTCGGGGAGAGGCGCGGGCTCCGAGCTGGGCAGCGGCGCTGGGGCCGTCGGCTCCGGCGTGACCGACCCGGTGCTGGGCAGGGTGGACGACGACGGGGTGGGCTGTTGCGCGGCCTGGGGCGCCGCATCGCCAGGCTGGAGGGCCACGGCGGTGGACGCGGCGACCGCCGCTGCGACCACGCCGCTCACGAGGAGGGAGCCCCACGGGCGGGTGCGGTGCGCGCGCGCATGCCGTCTGTTCACGCGCTGACCATACTGGTTCGTGCGTCTGAACTGCGGGAAGTGCGCCTAGGCTGGGGGGGTGACTTCACAGAAGCCCTCGCCGTGGAACGCCCCGAACATCATCACCATGGCGCGCATCGCCATGGTCCCGGTCTTCGCCTGGGCGCTGCTGGCCGACGGCGGGCACACCGTCACCTGGCGGCTGGTGGCCACCGCGATCTTCGGGCTCGCCGCAGCGACAGACCGCCTGGACGGGTATCTCGCCCGCAAGAACAACCTCGTCACCGACCTGGGCAAGATCCTCGACCCCATCGCGGACAAGGTGCTCATCGGCACCGCCCTGGTGCTGCTGTCGGTGCTCGGTGACCTGTGGTGGTGGGTGACCATCGTCATCCTCGTCCGCGAGCTGGGGATCACCGCGATGCGGTTCTTCATGCTCCGCTACGTCGTCATGCCGGCCTCCCGCGGAGGCAAGCTCAAGACGGTCCTGCAGTCGGTGGCCATCGCGATCCTGCTGCTGCCGATCGACCATCTGCCGGAGTTCGTGACCTGGATCGGGGCAGCGGTGATGGGCCTGGCTCTCGCCGTGACCGTGGTGACCGGCGTCGACTACGTCATCAAGGGCGTCCAGGTCAGCAGGTCCGCCAAGGCGACGAAGCAGGCGTGAACGCCGTGCCGGTCGATGCGACGGCGGCCCAGGTGCTGGCGTCGCTGGGCCGGGCTGGGCGCAGCCTCGCGGTGGCAGAGTCCCTCACCGGCGGCATGCTCGCCGCCACGCTGGTCGACGTCCCCGGAGCCTCGAGCGTCTTCCGGGGCGCTGTGGTCGCCTACGCAACCGATCTGAAGTCCGCGCTGCTGGGCGTCGACCCGGCGCTGCTCGACTCGCGCGGCGCGGTGGACCCCGAGGTCGCGCTGCAGATGGCCGCCGGTGTCCGGGACCGGCTCGGGGCCGACGTCGGTGTCGCCACGACCGGGGTGGCCGGTCCGGACCCGCAGGACGGTCAGCCGCCCGGCACCGTCTTCGTCGCCGTCGACGTCCGCGGAGGCCTCTCGCAGGTGCGTGCCCTCGTGCTGGACGGTGACCGGGCTGCCGTGCGAGCCGCGACGGTGCAGGCCGCGCTGGCCCTGCTCCGCGACGTCGTCAGCACATGACGGGAGGGCCTGTGATGTCCGCCCACGGGGTGCCGGAGCGCCCCGGAGCAGCCCGGGGAACAAGGTCGACGCCTGCGACGTTGGACAAGATGTGATGAACAATCGCAGCGCAGAGCGCCCAGCTCATGTGATGAAAAGGTCAAGGTTTGGGACCACGAAGGCCTCCGAAGGGCCTGTTGCAGGGCAGTCAGGGTACGGTAGGAAGACATCAGTCATCTCCGAGAACCCCAAGACACTCTCAACGGTGACGGTTGCTGGACCACACGAAGCACAGGACACGAGAGGGGGTCGTCAGATGGTTCTACTACGTAGGGAGATCGGAGATGTTCTCCGGGATGCCCGACAGTTGCAGGGACGGACGCTCCGAGAGGTGTCCTCGGCGGCTCGCGTCTCGCTCGGATACCTGAGCGAGGTCGAGCGCGGTCAGAAGGAAGCCTCGTCGGAGTTGCTCGGCTCGATCTGCGAAGCACTCGACCGTCCGCTCTCACTCATCTTGCGTGAGGTCAGCGACCGGATCGCTATCGCTGAGGGCCTTGTCATCCCCGACACGGTTCCCGCAGACCTCGCGGCCATGGGCCGCCACGACCGCGGACTGAGTCACGCGGGCAAGGACCTCCAGCCGATCGGCTGAGTCCTGATCCACAGAACCACCCTGAACCCCGTGCCCACAAGGCGCGGGGTTCAGTCGTCTCTGGGGCCGGTCTCTCGGGCCGGTCTCTGGGGCCGCGTCAGCGACCGAGACGGACGCCGGCTGGGGTCACCCGGAACCCGGCACGCAGCACGGCCTCGAGCGCCGGCGGGCGAGCCGCCCCCGAGGCGCCCTGCAGGGCGTCCTGCCCGTCGAGCCGCTGGAGACGGATGGTGCCCAGGCGTCCTGCCGTGACCGCTGCCGCCAGCTCTCGGGCCGCGGCATCGAGCACGGTCTGCTCGCGGGTGAAGGTCAGCAGGCTGCGACCGCCCCGCTCGAGGTAGAGGACCAGCTCACCGGTGACGAGCACGACGGTCGCGCCGACCTTTCGCCCCGGCCGGTGCGTGGTCGCTGCGTCAGCGTCCGCGTCGTCGGCGGAGGCGTCGTCCGCGGAGGCGTCGTCGTCGCTGGCCGCCGGTCCGGGGGAGCCCGGGACCGGCCAGGCCAGCGCCGCGCCGTAGGGATTAGCCGGGTCTGTCGCTGCCAGGCACGTCGCAGTCCGACGGTCGTCGCGGCTGCGTTCGGCGTCCAGGTCCGTGTCTGCCTCGCGGAGCCGGTCCACCGCTCCGGCGAGAGCGAACTGCGACCCGCCCAGGTGCTCGACGAAGTACCCGCGGCGGACCTGTCCGGCCGTCTCCAGCGCCGCCAGCACGCGGTAGATGTCCCCGTAGGACCCGGCGACGTTCTCCGAGGGAGCCACTGCGCGGGTGAGCACGCCGTGCCGCTCCAGCAGCACCAGGGCCTGGGCGTGGGTGCGCAGCGTCGGGTCGGTCTCCCGGGGAGGCAGGGCAGACCACCGCCCGCCGCCGGCCTCGCCCGCGAGGGAGGCGGCCCCGGTGCCTCCCGCGCCCCGGGAGCCGGCCGGTGGGAGCAACGAGGCCAGGTGCGGGCGCCGTCCGAGCGGGCGCGGGCGGACGCTCGGCCGCCCGGGAGCGCGGTGACCCAGTCGGCTGCGCACCGGACCGAGCCCGTCGTTGGTGACCAGGCCTGCCCAGACGAGGTCCCACAGCGCGGAGAGCGTCTCGCTGACTCCCGCCCCGACCGCGGTCGTGAGCAGGCCGAGGAAGAACCCGCCGGAGCCGGTGAGCAGCTCGAGCAGGCGTACGTGGAGGTCAGAGCGGACGGCGGCAGTGCGCTCCGGGTCGATGGGCGGCAGGGTGAGCGGCGCGGAGGCTGCCAGGTGCAGGCTGATGAGAGCATCCGTGCCGCCCCGGTTCCCGGGAAGCTCGCGGTGCCCGCACCACAGGACCTCACCGGAGGCGGTCAGCTCGTCGAGCATGGCGGGGACATAGTCCACGACACGGGCGGGCAGGATCTGGGACTCGACGGCCGAGGCGGGCAGCGCTGCCCCGGTCAGCTGCTCGATGGCTCGGTACAGCCCGTCCACTCCGCGCAGCTCACCCACCGACTGCCACCGGGGCAGGAATGCACCGAGCGTCTCCTGACGCACCGGGGAGACGTCTGCGCGTAGCGCGGCCAAGGACCGCCGCCGCAGGGTGCGCAGCACGTCAGCGTCACAGAAGTCCTCGCTGGTGCCGCCGAGCTCGTCGGGGCGCAGCCGCCCGGTGATCACGGTGCGTGCGGCGACGAGGCGGCGCAGGACCGGGTCCACCACGGCCACTCCCACGCCCAGGTGCGCGGCGAGCTGACGGGCGGTGAAGGGGCCATGGGACCGGGCGAACCGTCGGACGAGGTCACCCAGCGCGTCGGGCACCGGCGCGGCGAGGGCAGGCGGGATCCAGGCCGGGACGGCGGTGCCCAGGGCGTCGCGCAGCCGCCCGGCGTCCTCGGCCACCGCCCACAGGTCCTCACCCTCGCTGGAACCAGGAGTGACGGCGGGCGTCCGGCCGCCGGGAGCCGAGCTGTCCGTCCTCACGACACGGAAGACGCGTCGGTCGTCCTCCAGCTGTGCCAGCCATGGCGCGACCTCCTCGCGCACCGTCGCGCGGGTCCGCGCGGCGACCTCGGCGGAGGTCAACGGACCCATCCGGTGGAGCAGGTCCCAGACCTGCTCGGCGCTCGACGCCTGCCGCTCCTCGGCCAGCCCGCCCAGCTCCGCCTCCGTGCGCAGCACCGCCTCGGGGTCGAGCAGGTCCGCGATCTGCGCCTGGCCGTCCTGCCCGAGCAGCTCGGCGAGGAGGTCAGGATCGAGGGTCAGGGCGGCGGCGCGTCGCTCGGCGAGAGGCGCGTCGCCGTCATAGATGAACTGCGTGGTGTAGCCGAAGAGCAGGGACTGGGCGAAGGGCGACGGCGCCGGCGTGGTGACCTCCACGATGCGCACCCGGCCGTCCTCGATCTCCGCCATGAGGGCGGTGAGGGAGGCGATGTCGAAGTCCTCCTGCAGGCACTCGCGCACGGCCTCCAAGACGATCGGGAAGTCCGGGTAGGCCGAGGCCACGGCGAGCAGCTGCGCTGAGCGCTGGCGCTGCTGCCACAGCGGCTGGCGCCGGTCGGGTCGTCGCCGCGGGAGGAGCAGGGCACGGGCCGCAGCCTCGCGGAAGCGGGCGCCGAACAACGCCGACTGCCCGAGCTCGCCACGGACCTCGTCCTGCACCTCCTGGGGGGAGATGAGCAGGTCGGGGAGGTCGAGGACCACCCGGTCGCCGGTGAGGCCGCTGACGCCGGTGGCAGAGCCGCCCGCGTTGGTCCTGCGCTGGCCGCCGCCGGTCAGTGCGGCCCCCAGCCCCGGCTCGCGTCCGGCCTCCACCGCGTCCAGGTCGGGCAGGCGCAGCACGATCCCGTCGTCAGAGTGCATGGCCGCCGCGTCGACCCCGAAGCGGTCACGGATCCGCGCGGCGAGGACCAGGGCCCAGGGCGCGTGGACCTTCGCCCCGTGCGGGGAGTGGATCACCACCCGCCAGTCACCCAGCTCGTCGCGGAAGTGCTCGACGACGATCGTGCGGTCGTCCGGCAGGACGCCTGTGGCGGCCATCTGGTCCCGGAGGTAGGAGGTGACGTTGTCGCCGGCCCACGCGTCGAGCCCGGGCCACGGCGGTGCCGGCTCTGACATCGGCTCTGGTGCTGCCCGCGGCGGTACGGGGCTCACCACCGCGGCCGCCTCGCGCAGCCAGGCGCCGATGGCCCGGCCGAGCTCGGCGGGGCGACCGGGGGAGTCGCCCTTCCAGAAGGGCAGCCGGCCCGGCACCCCGGGTGCCGGGGTGACCAGCACCCGGTCGGTGGTGATCTCCTCGATGCGCCACGTGCTCGACCCGAGGGTGAAGGTGTCTCCCACCCGCGACTCGTAGACCATCTCCTCGTCCAGCTCGCCGACCCGCTTGCCGCCCCGCGCACGTCGGTCGCTTCCGGTGCCGTCGGTGCCGTCGGCCCCGGCCGCGAGGAACACGCCGTAGAGCCCACGGTCAGGGATGGTCCCTCCGGAGGTCACAGCGAGCCGCAGGGCGCCAGGGCGCGCCGTCAGGACGCCCGTGGTGCGGTCCCAGACCAGGCGCGCTCGCAGCTCACCGAAGTCCTCGCTCGGATACCGGCCAGAGAGCATGTCCAGGACGGCGTGCAGCACACCGTCACCGAGGGCGGCGAAAGGTGCCGACCGGCGCAGCGCCTGACCGAGCTCGTCGACCGTGCGGTCCTGCACCGCCACCATGGCCACGATCTGCTGGGCCAGCACGTCGAGCGGGTTGTTGAGCGGGGTGAGCGCCTCGATCGTGCCCGCGCGCATGCGTTCGGCGATGACTGCGCAGGGAACCAGGTCGCCGCGGTGCATGGGGAAGACGACACCGCGGGAGACCGCGCCGACCTGGTGCCCGGCTCGACCCACCCGCTGCAGGCCGCTGGCCACGGAGGGCGGAGCGCCGATCTGGACGACGAGGTCGATGGCTCCCATGTCGATGCCCAGCTCGAGCGAGGAGGTGGAGACCACGCAGGGCAGGCGGCCCTCCTTGAGCTCGGTCTCGGTGAGCGTGCGCTCGGCGCGGCTCATGGAGCCGTGGTGGGCTCGGGCGAGCACCGCGGGAACGCCGGCCGAGGCTCCCGACTGTGCCTGGATCTCGGCCGTGTGACGCTCGCCGGGGTCGCTGACCTCCTCGCCCTGACGTTCGGCCCAGACCTCGTTCATCCGGGTGGTCAGGCGCTCGGCGCCGCGCCGAGAGTTGGTGAAGACGAGGGTGGACCGGTTCTGGGCGACGAGGTCGACGACGCGTTCCTCCACGTGCGGCCACACCGAGGGCCGGACCGGGCGAGCGCCTCCCGCTGCCGGCGCCGCTGCCAGCTCCGTAGCCGGCTCCACGGTGGGCGACGGGCCGGCGCCCACCGCCCGTGCGGCGGATGCGTCCACGCCGCCGAGTGCGGGGCGGGTGGGCGCTGTGCGCAGGTCCCCGAGGTCAGGCACGGGGACGACGACGTCGATCTCGATGGTCTTGGACGACCCTGGTTGCACGACGTCGACCGGCCGCCCGCCCTCGGCCACGGGCCGCTGCCCGGACAGGAACCGTCCGACCTCCTCGACCGGGGTGACCGTGGCGGACAGGCCGATGCGTTGGACGGGGGCGTCGGTGAGCTCGTCCAGCCGTTCCAGGGACACTGCCAGGTGCGCACCGCGCTTGGTCGCGGCCACAGCGTGGATCTCGTCGACGATGACCGTGTCCACCCCGCTCAGCCCCGCGCGTGCGCCCGAGGTGAGGATGAGGAAGAGCGACTCCGGGGTGGTGATGAGGATGTCCGGCGGGGCGACGGCGAAGCGGCGTCGCTCGGCGGGCGGGGTGTCGCCGGTCCGCATGCCGATCGTCACCGGGCGGATGTCCTCCCCGCGCCGGGCGGCCGTGGCGGCGATCCCCGCGAGGGGAACACGGAGGTTGCGCTCGACGTCGGCGGCGAGGGCCTTGAGCGGGGAGACGTACAGGACCCGGCACCGGCGCGCCGGTGCCGGCTCGGGGGCGCCGGCATCGAGCAGGCGGTCCAGCTCCCACAAGAAGGCGGCGAGGGTCTTGCCCGACCCGGTCGGTGCGACGACGAGGGCATGGTGGTCCGCGGCCACGGCTGCCCACGCACCGGCCTGGGCCGGGGTGGGGGACCCGAGGGCACGGGAGAACCAGGCGGCTGTCGCGGGGGCGAAACGGAGCAGCGCCGGGTTGATCTGGTCGTCCGGGTCGGTCAGCACCCTGCCATTGTTGCCGCAACCACCGACAGAGGGAGCCTGAAGGCCGAGGTGAGGGCCTCGGGGCTGTCGCCAGACGGGCACCGGGGGCGAGACAGGGTGACCGCAGGCCGTGTGCCGTGGCACCCTAGAGCGTGCGAAATCGAGAGTTCTGGCAGCTGGTCGACGAGGTCTTCGGGCCCGCCTACGGGCGCACCCTGGCTGCTGACCAGGTGCTGAGCGCGCTCGGTGAGCGCACGGTGGAACAGGCCATCGAGGACGGTGTGGAGCCCCGGGTGGTCTGGCACGCCCTGTGCGACGCGATGGACGTGCCCGACGCGCGCCGCTGGGGGACCGACGTCAACCGCCAGGCCCCGCCGCCGCGCTGACCGGCCCACGCAGACACCGCCGAGGCGATAGCCCTCGAACAGATGTTCGGCTATCATGGAACACAGGTCGATCAGGTCGAGCGCCGTCCACACGGTCGCGGCGGGCCGGCGGCAATGTCAGAGGCTCGACGTAACGTCGAGACCGTAGAACTCAAGGCACCACACCGAGCGGGATACCGCTCCCAGACGTAGAGGTGGCAGACATGCCCGCACCAGCAGATCGCGAGAAGGCCCTCGAAGCGGCCCTCGCCCAGATCGACCGCAACTTCGGCAAGGGCTCGATCATGCGTCTCGGTGACGAGGGACGCGCCCCGGTCGAGATCATCCCGACCGGATCCATCGCTCTCGATGTCGCGCTCGGCATCGGCGGACTGCCGCGCGGTCGCGTGGTGGAGATCTACGGACCGGAGTCCAGCGGTAAGACGACTCTCGCCCTGCACGCTGTCGCCAGCGCGCAGCGCAACGGTGGCATCGCCGCCTTCATCGACGCCGAGCACGCTCTCGACCCTGACTACGCCAAGAAGCTCGGCGTGGACACGGACGCGCTGCTGGTGTCCCAGCCGGACACCGGGGAGCAGGCGCTCGAGATCGCCGACATGCTCATCCGGTCCGGCGCGATCGACGTCATCGTCATCGACTCCGTCGCGGCCCTGGTGCCGAAGGCGGAGATCGAGGGCGAGATGGGTGACAGCCACGTCGGCCTGCAGGCTCGACTCATGTCCCAGGCCCTGCGCAAGATCACCGGTGCGCTGAGCCAGTCCGGCACGACCGCCATCTTCATCAACCAGCTGCGCGAGAAGATCGGTGTCATGTTCGGCTCGCCCGAGACCACCACCGGTGGCAAGGCGCTCAAGTTCTACGCCTCGGTCCGGTTGGACATCCGACGCATCGAGACCCTCAAGGAGGGAACCGAGCCGGTCGGTAACCGCACCCGCGTCAAGGTCGTCAAGAACAAGATGGCCCCGCCCTTCAAGCAGGCCGAGTTCGACATCCTGTACGGCGTGGGCATCTCACGCGAGGGTGGCTTGATCGACATGGGCGTGGAGCACGGCTTCGTGCGCAAGTCGGGGTCCTGGTTCACCTATGACGGTGACCAACTCGGACAGGGCAAGGAGAACGCTCGTGGGTTCCTCCGGGACAACCCGGACCTCGCCAACGAGCTGGAGAAGCGCATCAAGGAGAAGCTCGGCATCGGCGCCCGCGTCGACGCGCCCGCCGAGGGAGCTCCGGCAGCCCCTGCCGCCAAGGCCGGTGCCGCAGCCAAGTCCAAGAAGGCTGACGCCTGAGTCCGATGCGCCAGTCGACGCGGGGGTCCCGTCCACAGTCTCTTGGGGAAGAGGAGCCGGACGTGGCCCCCGCGCCACCTCCCAGCCTGGCTGAGCAGGAAGAGCACGCCCGCGAGCTGGCGCTGCGAATACTGACCGCCGCACCGAAGAGCCGCGCGCAGCTGGCTCAGCGGCTGGCGGCCAAAGGGGTGGACGAGTCCATCACCGAGCGGCTCCTCGACCGCTTTGAGCAGGTGGGCCTGCTCGACGACGGCGAGCTGGCGGCGATGATCGTGCGGACCCGCTTCGCCGAGAAGAAGCAGTCCCGTCGCGCGATCGCCCAGGAGCTGAACCGCAAGGGGATCTCCGGTCCGGTGGCCGAGGCCGCGCTCGACCAGCTCGACGACGAGGACGAGAGCCAGGCCGCCCTGGAGCTGGCCCGTGGTCGCCTGCGCCGCACCGCTGGGCTGAGCCCCGAGGTTCGGATCCGACGCGCCCTCGGGGCGCTCGGCCGCAAGGGCTACTCCCCGGGCATCGCGATGACCAGCATCCGCGCAGCCCTCGCCGAGGAAGGCGACGACGCTGACCGTGAGTGGGACGTCTAGCCTCTGATCGGCCTGGCCGACCGCATGGCGGCCGCACGGTGTGTTGACCCGGACACGACCCGCAGGTCAGCCATGATGGGTCGGGTCCAAGCAGGGTGCCGGTGGCATCGGAGATCACGGGAGCAGGTGAGGGCATGTCCGCAGGTGAGCTCGGAGTCCTCCTAGCACTCCTCGGGACCTCGCTCGTGGCGCTGCTGCTCGTGCAGGTCGCTCGCCGAGAGGCCGCCGCCGTGCGCGCCCAGGCCGCCGAGGACGTGGCCGACCTCCGCGAGACCACCAAGCAGCGTGACGCCGAGTCACAGCGGCGCATGGACGAGGTGCGAGCCGGCGAGCGTCGCCTGGACAAGCAGCGCTCTCGGGCTGAGGAGCTGGCCGAGAAGGCCGAGGCCCGCGCGGCCGAGGTCGAACGCCTGACCGTCCAGTCCGCCCAAGAACGGGCGCGACTGCACGCACGGCTGGTGCGCGAGCTCGAGGTCGTCGCCGGGCTCTCCCAGGAGGAGGCCAGCGCCCGCCTCGTCGATCAGATGCGCCAGCAGGCCGTCCAGGACGCAGCTGCCTCGGTGCACCGGGTCGAGGCGGCAGCGCGGTCCCGCGCAGACGCCCGCGCCCGGCACGTCGTGGCTACCGCAGTCCAGCGCCTGGCAGTGCCCACCAGCTCGGCAGCGGCAGTGACGGTGCTGCCCCTCCCGGCAGAGGACATGCGCGGACGGATCATCGGCAAGGAGGGGCGCAACATCCGCACCTTCGAGGCGGTGACGGGGGTCAACGTCCTGCTCGAGGACGACTCCGAGTCCGTCCAGCTGTCCTGCTTCGATCCTGAGCGCCGTGAGGTCGCCGAGGTCACCATGCGGCTGCTCATGGACGACGGGCGCATCCATCCGCAACGGATCGAGGCCGCCTACGCCCAGGCCCTCGACGGCGCACCCGCGCGCACCGTCGCTGCCGGCCACGACGCCGCCGACCGCAGCGGCGTGCACCGCCTGGCCCCAGAGCTCATCGAGGCCATGGGGCGGCTCCGGCTGCGCTCCTCCTACTCCCAGAACGTCCTCGAGCACAGCGTCGAGTCTGCCCTGATCGCAGCGACGATGGCAGCCGAGATCGGCGCAGACGTCGAGCTCGCGCGGCGAGCAGCCTTCTTGCACGACATCGGCAAGGGACTGCCCGCCGGGTCGGTCGGGTCCCACGCGACGGCCGGGGCGCGGCTGGTGGAACGCGCGATGGAGTCTGCCGTGGTCGTCAACGCCGTGGCCGCCCACCACGGCGAGGTCGAGGCCACCTCGGTCGAGGCGGTGCTGGTGCAGGCCGCCGACGCGTGCTCGGCAGCCCGACCAGGTGCCCGCCGCGACGACCTCGACCGGTACGTCGAGCGGATGCAGCAGCTCGAGGAGCTCGTGAGCGCCCACACCGGGGTCCGCAAGGCGCTGGCCATGGCCAGCGGGCACGAGGTCCGCGTCGTCGTGGAGCCCCACGAGGTCTCCGACGAGGACCTGCCTGGGCTGGCCGCCACGATTGCCAAGCACATCGAGACGGACCTCAGCTACCCGGGTGAGGTCTCGATCACCGTGGTGCGCGAGCTGCGGGCGACCGCCACAGCCGGCTGACGCAGGCTGCCTGACGCAGGCTGGCTGACGCCACCACCTGACGCAGGCCTCTATCGCACGACCGTCAAGTCGTCGACGGGTGTCGCAATCCGCGAGGAGAGGCGGCGCTGGGTGTACACCGCGATGCGGGACAGCGTGATGTTCACGACGAGGTAGATCCCGACGACGACGACGAAGAGCGGGAGCCGGGACGTGTCCCCGAAGAAGCTGTAGTTGTTCTTCATCACCGACAGCAGCTCCCCGTAGCCGACGATGAAGCCGAGCGAGCTGTCCTTGAGCAGCACCACGAACTGGCTGATGAGACTGGGCAGCATGAGCTGGACCACCTGCGGCAGCTCGATGATCCTCAGGGTCTGACCGCGGGTCAGGCCGATCGAGATCCCCGCCTCGACCTGGCCGTGGGGCAGGGCGATGAGCCCGGCCCGCAGGATCTCCGCGATGATCGCGGCGTTGTAGAGCGTGAGGCCGAAGACCACCGCCTCGAAGGACGACAGACCGAACCCCAGCAGCCCGAAGAACATCATGAGCAGCACGGGCATGCCGCGCAGCACCTCGATGACCACCACAGCAGGACGCCGCACGATGGCGAAGCGAGAGGTGCGCAGCACCGCGAGCACCAGCGCCAGCACGAGGGCGAGCGGAGCGGCGACCACCGCCGCTCGGAGCGTCGCCCCGAGCCCGACCACGATCAGCGAACGCCACACGTCGGACGCGGTCTGCTGCTTGGGCGGGTCGGTGAGCACCTCCCACCGGTCGTCGAGCACGCCACGGCGCGCGAGGGACACCACGAGCCAGGCGAGGACCGCGACGATCACCACGGCGAGGGCGATCGACGCCAGCCGCTCGATCCTGCGGGTCCGGGGCCCGGGCGCGTCGTAGAGGACAGAACCGCTCATCGGCTGAACACCACCCTGCGTTCGACGGCACCGGCCGCCAGGCCGGCGGGGATGGTGATGATGAGGTAGCAGACCGCGATGCCGCCGAGCAGCAGCAGGACGTCAGAGGGGTTGTCCCGGGCCAGCGAGCGTCCGGTGGAGGTGAGCTCGATGACCGCGAACCCGGCCGCGACCGAGGTGTTCTTCGTCAGTGCGATGAGCACGTTGATCAGGGGCGGCACGACGCTGCGCAGCGCCTGCGGCAGCACGACCAGGCGCAGGGTGGCCACCGTCCCCAGCCCGATCGCACGCGCCGCCTCGGCCTGACCGGTGCTCACGCTGTTGATCCCGGACCGCACCGCCTCGCAGACGAAGGCGGAGGTGTACGTCGTCAGCGCGATGATCGCGGGGACCCGGCCCAGCGGCAGCACGAAGCCCAGCGTCGGCAGGACGAAGACGTAGAAGATGAAGACGAGAGTCAGAGGCGTGTTGCGGACCGTCTCCACGTAGACGGTGGCCACCACGCGCAGGCTCCGCAGCGGCGCGACGCGCAGCGCTGCGAGGACGACACCTAGGACGAGGGAGAGCGCCCCCGAGACCACGGCGAGCAGGAGCGTCATCTCGAAGCCGTCGACGAACCGGGGGATCGAGTCGATCAGGGCGTCCACGGTCACCTCCCTCCCTCATGGCCTGGGCGGCGGTCACCCAGATGGTGGTCCGGGCGGTGGGCACCGCGGCGCGCGGTGCCCACCGCCCGGTCGGACGACGACGGGCTCAGTAGCGGTTGACCGTCGGCGGGTCCGGTGTGGGCAGGACCGACCCGGCGGTCTCTTCCCAGGCGGTGGCCCACCGGCCGTCCTCGAAGGACGCCTCGAGGGTGTCGTTGATGAAGGTCCGGAACTCCTCGTCGCCCAGCTTCAGGCCGATGCCGTAGGGCTCCTCGGTGAACTGCTCGCCGACGATCTTGAAGTCGTCAGGGTTCTCCGAGACGTATCCCGCCAGGATGACGTTGTCCGTGGTCACCGCGTCCACCTGGCCGTTGCGCAGCGGGTCGAGGCAGTCGGTGTACTGGGCGAAGACCTGCAGCGTGGTGTCGGGGAAGTTGTCCTCGATGTTCTTGGCGGGGGTGGAGCCCTCCGCCGAGCACACCGTCTTGCCCGCCAGGTCGTCGGAGGATGCGATGGACTCCTCGTCGGCCCGCACCATGAGGGACTGGCCGGCGATGTAGTACGGCCCGGCGAAGTCGATGACTTCCTTGCGCTTGTCGTTGATCGTGTAGGTGGCCACGACGATGTCCACCTGGTCGTCCTGGATGAACGCCTCGCGGTTCTGGGACACCGTCTCCTTCCACGTGATGTCATCCGGGTCGATGCCCAGCTCGCCGGCGATGATCTTGGCGACCTCGACGTCGAAGCCGACCGGTTCTCCGTCCGGTCCCACCAGGCCGAACAGCGGCTGGTCAAACTTCGTCCCGACGGTGATGGTGCCGGCGTCCGCGAGACGAGCCATGGTGCTCCCCTCGGGGAAGGCGCTGGTGTCCGCGCTCGTCGTGGTGGTCTCGGACGCGGTGTTGTCGTCGTCGCCGCAGCCAGCCAGCACCAGCGCGGCTGCTGCGGCGGCGACGAGGATGGTTCGTGATCGCATCATGGTCTTCTCCTTCAGGTCGTGGCCGCCAGGGCCGTCGATGGTGGTGCCGAGCAGTACTCAGTGAAAGAGGATCTTGGACAAGAAGTCCTGGGCGCGGGCAGAGGTGGGGGCGGTGAAGAACTGTTCCGGCTGGGACTCTTCGAGGATCTTGCCGTCAGCCATGAAGACGACGCGGTCCGCGGCCTTGCGCGCGAAGCCCATCTCGTGGGTCACCACGATCATCGTCATGCCGTCCGTCGCGAGGCCCACCATGACGTCGAGGACCTCGGTGATCATCTCCGGGTCCAGGGCCGAGGTTGGTTCGTCGAAGAGCATGACCTTGGGGTGCATGGCCAGCGCCCGTGCGATCGCCACCCGTTGCTGCTGCCCGCCGGAGAGCTGAGCAGGCATCTTGTTGGCCTGAGAGTCCACCCCCACCCGCTCAAGCAGCGTCATGGCGAGCTCCCGAGCCTCGGCCGACCGCATCTTCTTGACCTTGGTCGGGCCGAGGGTGACGTTCTGCAGGACGGTCTTGTGGGCGAAGAGGTTGAAGGACTGGAACACCATCCCGACGTCGGCCCGCAGCTGGGCGAGGGCCTTGCCCTCTTCGGGCAGCGGTGTGCCGTCGACCTCGATCAACCCGGAGTCGATGGTCTCCAGGCGGTTGATCACCCGGCACAGGGTGGACTTCCCCGATCCTGACGGGCCGACCACGACCACCACCTCGCCCTGGGTGACCGTGAGGTTGATGTCGTTGAGCACGTGCAGGTCACCGAAGTGTTTGTTGACGTCGACGAGGCGCACCAGGGCGCGCCGGGCATCCGTCGTGCCCGAAGTGGATGGATTCGTGGCGTCCATGTGTAGAACGTAGGGGACAGGTGCGGCATCGGCGACTGCTCATGGTCTCGGTCCTGTAACGACATCGCGGGGCCGGGCACCGCGCTGACCACGGCAAGCATCCCCGTGGTGGGGATGCGACGTATCCTTGTGGCGATGTCTGCGAACGCCTCCACCCCCGCCTCCCTGCCCCTCCTGGACCTCCCCGCGCCCGCCGTGGAGGCTGCCGAGGGCGGCCTGCGGGCACCCCGCACCTACCTCGTGCGCACCCTCGGGTGCCAGATGAACGTCCACGACTCCGAGCGGATGGCTGGGATGCTCGAGCAGGCGGGCTATCACAAGGCCTCCGACGCCGACGCAGCCCGCTACGAGGCCGACGTCGTGGTCATCAACACGTGCGCCGTGCGCGAGAACGCCTCGACGAAGCTCTACGGCAACCTCGGCCAGCTCGCCGCGCTGAAGAACCGCCGCGCGGGGATGCAGATCGCCGTCGGCGGCTGCCTGGCGCAGAAGGACCGCTCCGGGATCGTCGAGCGGGCGCCGTGGGTGGACGTCGTCTTCGGCACCCACAACCTCGACGCGCTTCCGGTGCTGCTCGAGCGCGCCCGGCACAACGAGGCGGCGCAGGTCGAGATCGCGGAGTCGCTGCAGGTCTTCCCGTCGACCCTGCCCACCCGTCGTGAGTCGGTCTACGCCGGCTGGGTCTCGATCAGCGTCGGGTGCAACAACACCTGCACCTTCTGCATCGTCCCGCACCTGCGCGGCAAGGAGCGCGACCGCCGACCCGGCCAGATCCTCGCCGAGATCGAGGCGCTCGTCGCTCAGGGTGCGATCGAGGTGACCCTGCTCGGCCAGAACGTCAACAGCTACGGCGTCGAGTTCGGCGACCGGGGCGCCTTCGCGAAGCTGCTGCGGGCCTGCGGTGAGATCGAGGGCCTGGAGCGGGTGCGCTTCACCTCCCCGCACCCGGCGGCCTTCACCGACGACGTCATCGAGGCCATGGCCGAGACGCCGAACGTCATGCCGCAGCTGCACATGCCCTTGCAAGCCGGGTCGGACCGCATCCTGCGGGCCATGCGCCGGTCCTACCGCTCGGACAAGTTCCTCGGCATCCTCGACCGGGTCCGCGCCGCCATGCCCGACGCCGCGATCACCACCGACCTCATCGTCGGTTTCCCCGGCGAGACCGAGGAGGACTTCGCCGAGACACTGCGCGTGGTGGAGGCTTCCCGCTTCGCCTCAGCGTTCACCTTCCAGTACTCCCAGCGTCCAGGGACCCCTGCTGCGACCCTGCCCGACCAGCTCCCCAAGGAGGTCGTCCAGGAACGCTACGTCCGCCTCATGGCCCTCCAGGACGAGATCTCCGCCCAGGAGAGCGCACGCCAGGTGGGTCGCACGGTCGAGGTGCTGATCACCGACGGAGCCGGTCGCAAGGACGGGGAGACCCACCGTCTCACCGGACGCGCCGCGGACAACCGCCTGGTGCACCTCGCGCTGCCGGCTCACCTGACGTCCGCGCTCGCGAGCGAGACGAGCGCTGCCGACTCCAGCCGGTCTGACGTGGACCCCGCTGACCCGCGTCTGGCCGACGACGTCGACGCGCAGCTGCCGCGTCCCGGCGACGTGGTCACCGTGCGCGTCACCCACTCCGCGCCGTACCACCTGGTGGCTGACTCAGCCGTGGCTGCGGACCCCGCACAGGCCGTCTACGCCGTGCGACGCACCCGCGCCGGAGACGCGTGGGTGCAGCGCGAGAAGGCTCGGGCTGGTCTGGGGGAGGACACCCACAGCCACGGGCCAGCCGCCGGTACGCCCGCGGCCGGGGGACCGGTGGTCCTGGGGCTGCCGACCGTACATCGGCCCTAGCCAGTCGTCCCGAGGGCCAGACCTCCGGACGCTAGTCCTCCCCGAACGCCCCGTTGTCGTCCATGCCCTCGAGGTCGTCGGGGTTGTCCGGCGGCAGCAGCGCCGAGACGGAGGTGAACAGCTGGATCGAGGTGCCCAGACCACAGGCCACCATCTGCTCGAGCTGGTCCTTGGTCGCGCCTGGGCTGAAGTCCACCGACACCTCGGTGTAGAGGGCCAGTCCCGTGGGCTCGCTGCGCAGATAGGCCTTGGGCCAGATGCGCTCGCGGTTCCAGTCGTTGATGATCTGCAGGGCGGCGAGCCGGCCGGAGTCGGGGAGCGGGCGGTGCCAGCGTCCTCGCACCTGGAGGATCTCCTGCTTGGTCCCCAGGAGCAGGAACCAGAACCGGTTGCCGTCCCAGGTGCCGGTGATGTCACCGTCCTCGTCGAGGCGGTAGGTGTACCCGCGACGGGTGAGGTAGGCACCGACCCGGTCACGGGTCAGCGGGGTCGGCAGCTCGACGGGCACCCGCGGGGCGGGGGCCGGCGTCGGGCTGGGGGACTTGGCGAGGATCCGGGCGAGCCACGGCGATCGCTGGCGGGCGTTCATGGTGCCACCTGTGCGGGGTCGGGGTAGAGGGCGTCGAGCGCGTCGAAGAGCATCGCGCCGGTGCTCAGCCCGCAGGTGAGGACCTGGTCGAGCTGTTCGTCGTTGGCGCCGTGCTCGAAGTCCACCGACACCTCGCCGTAGACCTGGATCATGCCGTTGTCACGGACCCGGAAGTACACCTTGGGCCAGATGCGGTCGGTGTTCCACTCGTTGCAGAAGTCGAGGACCTCTTCGATCCGGTCGATGGTGATCTCCCGGTTCCACTGCCCGCGGACCTGGAGGATCTCGCGTTCACCGCCGAACAGCAGGAAGTAGAACAACCGGGAGTGCCACAGCCCTCCGATGTCTCCGTCGGAGTCGATGAAGTACGTGTAGCCGTAGTCCGTGATCCAGTCGACGATGCGCGCCATGGTCAGCGGACCTGGGGCGTGCGTGGTGTCGGTGTCGGCGATCCGCAGGGCGCCGAGTCCTTCCATGAGCATGGCCTCGACCTCGTCCCCGGCCAGGTCAGGTGGCTGTGCTGCAGACGATGACGCAGTCGCGGCGCGGTCGGTGGGTGCCTCGTGCGGCGAGCGGTGGGGACCGGACCCGTCAGCCGTGCGGCGCCTGCGATCTCTGAAGAACCCCATGCGACCAGCCTACCGTCGCCGCTGCGTCGTCGCCGTCCGGTCATCCCTGGGCTCACGGCGGGGACCACCGCGCACCTGAGGACCATCGGCTAGCGTGGGCCGGGTGCCAGCCACCGCAACCCTCACCGTGCAACGACATGACCTGAGCCTGGCGCTGCTGCCCGGCGTCACCGGGCGCCTGGACGTCTTCGCCGAGCGCCGGGAGGAGGTCCTCGCGGCGCTGCGGCCCGCCCTGGAGGCGGTCCTGGTGCCCGGGGGCACGGTCACCGTCGTGGCACCCGCCCTCCAGACCCGTACGACGACGGGAGCCCAGCCCGATCTCGGCGCGAGCGGGTACCTCGCCGGCCCCGCGGTGCCGGCGTCGCCTGCCCTCGCTGCCCTGGGCGCCATCTCCGACGAACCCGCGCTGCACGTGACGGCCTCGGCCGCGGTGGCGCTGCTCCGCCTGGCCGGGTGGACCCGGGAGATCACCACGCACGAGATCGGCGCGGAGGCGGGAGTCTCGGCGCAGACCGTGACGGGCGGGTCGGCCCCGACGGCACCGACGGCATCGAGCGACCTCGCACCGATCACGCATCCGGCGCTGGTGGGGCCCCACCTGGTGGTCTTCGCCTGCGCTCGGCCAGACGGCGTGCTCCCGGTGGGGGCACCAGCCGCCCTCGCCCTCGCCGAGGAGCGGACGCACGCGCTCTACCACGAGGTGCTCCGCGAGCTCGCCGGCGTCAGCTGATCGACGGGTGCGTGCTGCGGGGGGCTACCCCGCGAGCTGCCGCACGAGCACGGCCGCGTCGTCGGCGCGGCCCAGGGCGGTGAGCGCCTGGATGAGCTGCCCGAGGACCTCGGCCTGCTGCTCGCGCGCGCGGACCAGCGTGAAGCCCTGGGCCGCGGACTCCAGGTGCGTCACCGCGGCGTCGGGGCGTCCCGCCCCCAGCTCGATCGTGCCGGCCAGCCAGGACGCGTGGGCGGCATCGGCGGTGCGGTGGTGCGCGGTGAAGGCCTCGGCAGCGGTGCAGGCGTCGGCGAGGGCCGCAGCACCCTCTCCCCGGGAGGCGTGTACACGTGCTCGGGTGTCGAGCAGGTGGGCGCGCTCGAGGGCGAGGGCAGCTGTGGGAGAGGCCCCCTCCGCCTCCGTCAGGGCCCAGTCGAGCAGGTCCGTGGCAGGTCCCCAGGCGCCGATCGCGCCAGACAGGCGGGCAGCGACCCGGATGACGGGCCCCACGTACTCCAGACCTGTCCCAGCGGTCTGGAGCAGGGCCACCGCGGCGTCGATCGTCGCGGCCGCCCCGTCGCTGTCGCCGAGCTGGTCGCTGAGCATCGCCGCCTCAGCCAGCGCGAACCCGGCCGCCTCATGCTCTCCGGCCTCGGCGAAGGCGGAGCTGGCGTGGGCGTACAGACGCGCGGCGGAGACGGGGTCGGTGCCGGTGAGGAGCTCGGCCTGGTGGACGAGAGAGTCCGGACCGATGCCCGCCCGGGCGATGAACGGGCGCACGTCCGAGACAGCAGGGCCGGAGCGCTCGGACGCATCGTCGTCCCCGGGCCGGCGGCCGGAGATGTGATCGGCGGGGTCCAGGGCGAGGACGGTGAGGTCGACCGGCACCCGGACATGGGTCCCCGACCAGGCGTGCAGGGTCCTCTCGGTCATGGCTGAGGTACCGCCGCGCTCGTCGAACTGCGCGGCCAGGAACAGTGCCTGCGCTCGCATCCAGTCGTCGAGCTCGCCGACGGTTGCTGCCTCGACGGCGTCGAGCGCGAGGGGGGTGTCCGGGACCGTGGCACGCAGCGCGGCGACGCCCACGCCGGCCGTGGTCAGGAAGGCCCACCGGCCTCGGGGTGTCTCGGCACCGGTGAGGAGCCTCTGGTAGCGCTCGAGGAAGCGCAGCGCGGCCGTCGTGTTGCCGGTGCGGGCCAGGAACTGGATGTGACGCCCGCGGGCGCTGGGCATCTCGCCGCTGCTGTCCAGGGTGGCCAGGCCGTGCCGGTGCGCGCGGGCGGCGCCCTCGGCGTCACCCACCTCGAGGTAGGCGAGCTGGAGCTGAGAGAGCATGTCGGCGGGCTCCGTGCGGCACGTCGCACCGGACCGCTGGGCCTCCTCGAGCAGACGGATGCCCTCCTCGACGCGGCCCTGGGCGAAGAGGTACGTCGTGCGGTCCCCGGGCTCGCAGGCGGGGCACTGGGAGAAGGCGTCCCGCTCGGTCGTGACCCATCGCTCGTAGCTGGGGCCGGCCTCGTCGTCCCCGAGCAGGTGGTGCCACTCGAAGAGGAGGTGGTTGACGGCGCTGAGCCCGTTGCCGGCGAGGAGGTAGCGACGTTCCATGTCCGCGAGGGTGGCCTGGATCTGCGCGGCGGGGATGGCGGGGTAGCTCATGAGGTCCCCGACCATCCACTTGAAGGACCAGAACAAGGAGTGGGTGTCGTCGGCGTCGAACAGCTCGGGCCGCTCGTCCCACAGCCGGACGGATCGGGTGAAGGGCAGGTACGCCTTCTCGACCTCCTGGCTGAAGGCGTAGGACTCCACGAGCGCGAACAGCGCGTAGGCGAGCGCCGTCTCGGGCCCCTCGGCGTCGATCTCGCGCACGAGCTCGGCGGCGACCTCGTTGCGGGCCAGGCCGAAGGGCATCCGGCGGGTCGCGGTGATCGCGTGGTTGGCGTCCTCGAGCGTGCGCGTCATGAGCGGGAGCCTCCGGCCTCGCCGGGCGTGGGTGGAGGATCAGTGCCGGGCGCGGCGGCGCTGCGCAGCAGGGTCGAGAGCGCACCGTTGAGCACCGTCGCCTCGCTCACGCTCAGCGGCTTCCCGGACATGAGCAGAGCGGTGACGTAGAGGGCCTGCGCGCCGGCCGTGCGCACCTGGGCGTCGGGGGCCTCCAGGACGTCTCGCACGGCGGGGTTGGCGTCGTTGAGCACGAGGCGTCGCACGGCCGACGACGTGGGGAGCTGCCCCAGCACGCCGCCCCACAGGTCCGGGGCCTGGGAGATGGTCTGCGCCACGGACCGGGCGTGCTCGGCGTCGCGGTCGTCGAGCAGCAGGGACGGCGTCTCGTGCGGCTCGAAGGCACGCAGCTCGACGTCGCAGCCGTGGGGGCGGACCGCCGTGCGGACCGCCTCGAGGGCGTCGAGGGTCTCGAGGTGGCGCAGCGGGTCGAGCGGGGTGAGGGCCTGGGACACGTCGGTCGAGGTGATCGGGGTGACCGTCCAGCGCGGTCGGCGGCTGCGGACCCGTTCGAGGAGGTCGGCGTCGTAGACGTAGCCGGCGTTGACCACGGTGAGGTTCTGGGCGCGCGCCACCGGCGCGATGCGCCGGAAGGACTCGAGGGTGGGCGCGAAGCGGATGTGGCCCTGCTCGGCGTGGATCTCGGCCAGGGTGGCCGTGCCGGTCGTGCACTCGTAGGGCAGCACGTGGATGGCGAGGTCGAGCATGTCGTCGTCAGCCAGGGCCAGGGCCCGGACAGCGAGGTGGTGCACGGCGAGGAGCTGGTCCGAGCCGCCGTCGCGCAGGGAGAGGGTCTCCAGCGTCCACTGGCGGATGCGTGCACCGAGTGCCTCGCGGGTGGCCAGCAGGATGTCGTCCTCGTAGAGACCCTCACGCGAGGCTGTGGGACGCACGGCGGAGGTGTTGAGGACGCACCGGACGAAGAACGCCCACGGCGGCAGCAGGTCGTCGACCGTGGTGCCCAGCAGCATCCGCTTGAGGTAGACGCGGTGCGCGGCGGAGGTCGTGGGTGACACGGCTGAGGGGAGCACGTACGCCACGCCGCTGAGACCGGCGATGGGGATGTCCAGGTTGATGGCCGCCAGCGGGGTGAAGCCGAGGGTCGCCTCGCAGTGGGCCCGCAGCGCCAGCTCGCGCGCTCGCGGGGTGGAGAAGGTGCGTTCCCAGGGCAAGTCCGGCTCGCTGAGCCGGCGGGTGGTCGGCCGTCCAGACGGCTGCGGCATCTCCATGACCAGCTCGATCGGCAGCAGGGAGCCGTAGTCGCGGGCCAGCGACTCGACCGTGGCCGCCTCGAGCCAGTGCTCCATGTCCCGCCGCGGTCGCAGCCGCACGGTGCTGCCGGTGGTCGGTGGGTGCCGCAGGTCGTGCGGAGCGATCTCGGTCAGGGAGTACCGCCCGTCCGCGTGGCCCCGCCACACGATCGCCGGGGCCTGGGGGTCGCGTGCCGAGCGTGAGACGAGCTCGATCTCGTCGGTGACCATGAACGCCGAGAGCAGCCCGATGCCGAACTGGCCGAGGAACTGCTCGCGCCCGGTGCCCAGCTCGAGGTCCCGCTTGGAGCTGCGACCGATGGTCGCGAGCAGCTCTTCGGCCTCGGCAAGGGTCAGCCCCACCCCGGTGTCGGTGACCTCGAGCCCGCCGTCGGGCAGCGGACGCAGCGTGATCCTGCGCGGCGGGCTGCTCTGGTCCATGCCCAGGTCCGAGGCCGGTGGTCGCAGCTCGTCGAGCGCGGTGATCGCGTCCGCCCCGTTCTGCAGCAGCTCGCGCAGGTAGACGCGCGGGCTGGAGTACAGGTGGCGGGCCAGGAGGTCGACGATCCCTCCGAGGTCGACCTGGAAGGTCTGGCTCATGGTGCTCCGTTCACGGAGAGCAGGTCACTCTTCAGGGATGCCCAGACGCTCGGCGATGCGCTCGAAGGCGCGCAGCCCGGTGAACAGGCCGCAGGAGATGAGCTGGCCGAGCTGGGCGTCGCTCACCCCGTGCTCGAGGTCGGTGGAGACCTCGGAGTAGATGCCCAGCTCGTCCTCCTCGACCCGGGCGTACATCTTGGGCCAGATGAGGTCACGGTTGAACTCGTTGAGCAGCAGCGCGAACTCGGCCTCGCGGCTGGCCGGGAAGGAGTGCTTCCACCGTCCGCGGACCTGCAGGACCTCCTGGTCCTCGCCCATCTGGAAGAAGTAGAAGACGTTGTCGTCCCACTGGCCACCGACGTCACCGTCCGGGTCCACCCCGAAGGACCAGTCCTGGGAGGTGAGGTACGCCTCGATCCGGGCGCGCGTCAGCGGCAGGTTCTCACCGCTGGCGGCCAGCGACGTATCGGTTTCGGGCTTGTTGAAGAACCCCATCGTGATGATCTCCTGAGTTCGTGTGAGGCCGGTCGACGTCGTGCTGCCGTGCTGGGCGTGGAACCGCGAGGGCTGTCCACAAGATCACGCATGCGTAGTGCAGCCTAGGTGCTCGGGCTGACAACACCAAGGACGCCCGACAAAGAAGGTACCGTCACGGTGTGCTGATCGTTGCTGTCGTAGGCCCTACGGCCACTGGAAAGTCCGACCTCGCCCTGGATCTCGCCGAGGCGCTGAGCCCCGCCGGAGGTCCTCCCGCCGAGATCGTCAACGCCGACGCCTACCAGCTCTACACCGGGATGGACATCGGCTCCGCCAAGGTTCCCCTCGACCAGCGCCGCGGCATCGTCCACCACCAGGTGGACGTGCTGGACGTCCGTGAGGACTCCTCGGTGGCCCGCTACCAGAGCGCGGCCCGCGCCGACCTCGACGCGATCGCCGACCGCGGCGCACGGGCGATCGTCGTCGGCGGCTCGGGGCTGTACCTGCGAGCCCTGCTCGACGACATGACCTTCCCCGGGACCGACCCCGCGGTGCGCGCCGCCCTCGAGGAGCGCGCCGACCGCGAGGGTACCCGGGCGCTCTACGAGGAGCTCAAGGCCGCGGACCCGGCCGCGGCGCAGTCGATCGGCCCCAAGAACACGCGGCGGATCGTGCGTGCGCTCGAGGTCATCGAGATCACCGGTGCGCCCTTCACCGCGAACCTGCCCCGGCAGGAGTACGTCCGTCCGGCCGTGCAGATCGGGCTGGACTGCGACCGCGAGGTGCTCGACGCCCGGGTCGCCGAGCGGGTGGAGCGCATGTGGCAGGCGGGGCTCGTGGACGAGGTGGCCACGCTGGCCGCGCACGGCCTGGGACGCACCGCTTCCCGCGCCGTCGGCTACGCCGAGGTGCTCGCCCACCTCGCCGGGGAGATCACCGAGGAGCAGGCGCGCGCGGACGTCACGGCGAACACCCGGCGCCTGGCCCGCAAGCAGATGGGCTGGTTCGGCCGAGACCCCCGGGTCACCTGGCTCGATGCCGGCACACCGGACCTGCTCGAGCAGGCGCTCGCGGTCGTGGCCGCGGCCGACGCCGGGCAGGCACCCGCCCCAGGATCTGACCCGGTGCGTCGTAGTCTTGGCTCATGACGATCGAGAACCGTGACCTGACCTCTGTCGCGACCGCCCCGGGCACCGAGGGCACCGACTCGCAGCACGCGGCAGACCTGTCCTTCACCAAGGGGCACGGCACCGAGAACGACTTCGTCCTCCTCGACGACCGGCACGCCCGGATGGAGCTCACCGCCGCCATGGTGCGCGAGCTCACCGACCGCCGGGCCGGCATCGGCGCCGACGGCGTGATCCGTGTGGTGCCCTCGGCCGCCCTGCCCGAGGGCCGGGCCGTCCTGGGGCAGGACCCCGACGCGGTCTGGTTCATGGACTACCGCAACGCCGACGGGTCGATCGCCCAGATGTGCGGCAACGGCGTGCGAGTCTTCGCGGCCTACCTCGAAGACCTCGGTCTTGCCTACTTCGGCGACGGCCACGAGCTGGTCCTGGGGACCCGCGCTGGGGTGCGGCGGGTGCGCAAGGAGGCGAACGGCTGGTTCGCCGTCGACATGGGTGTGTGGTCCTTCCCCGGTGGTGAGGAGGCCGTCCACGACGGCTTCGACGCTGAGGTGAGCGTCCTCGGCCTGGAGCCTGGCGGCGCCCAGGTGCCCCGCCCGGCCCTCAGCGTGGACCTGGGCAACCCGCACACGGTGCTCGCTCTGGCGTCCGTGGCGGACCTCGACCGTGCCGACCTCACCCGGGCGCCCGTCGTGGTGCCCACCCCGCCGCAGGGGACCAACGTCGAGCTGGTCGTGCCGCTGGGTGAGGAGACCTCGGTGGACGGCTCCGTCGTCGGGCGGGTGCGCATGCGCGTGCACGAGCGCGGGGTGGGGGAGACCCGGTCCTGCGGGACGGGCGCCTGCGCGGCGGCGCTGGCCGTTCGCGCCTGGGCCGGGGACGGCGCGCCGGACGTCTGGCTCGTCGAGGTTCCGGGAGGCACCGTGCGCGTGACCATGCTCCCCGACGGGCACGTCGAGCTGGCCGGTCCCGCGGTGCTCGTCGCCGACGGGCGCCTGAGGACGACGCCGAACCTGTGACGGCGCCGAACCTGTGACGGCGCCGGGCCTCTGAGGCCGCCGAGCCTGTGACCGCCGCGGCGACGACGCCTCAGCGGTCAGACCCGGGTGACCTCGATGACGCGGAAGCCCTTGGCGCTCGCGAGCCGGGAGACGCTCGCCGTGAACGGACCCACCGCGCTCTCGAAGGCGGCGTCGGCCCCGTAGCGGCGCGCCATCCACTCCTGCAAGGAGTCGGCGCCGAGGTTGCGTTGCACCACGAGGTGCGCGCTGGCCCCGGGGAGCAGGCGCGGCAGCCACGTGTCGAGCATGGAGTGCAGCACCTCCTTGCCCACCCGGATCGGGGGGTTGGACCAGATCGCCGCCAGCCGCACGTCGTCGGGCACCTCCTCGGGGCGGGCGGCCCGGACGTTGGTCAGGCCCAGCCGCTCGGCGTTGCGTCGCAGCAGGTCGAGCGCACGGTCGTTGACGTCGACTCCCCACACGGTGGCCTGACGGTTCTGCAGAGCCATGGTCAACGTGATGGGACCCCAGCCGCAGCCCAGGTCGAGCACGTCGCCGGTCGGCGGGTCGGCCACGGTCCGCAGCAAGACCGAGGTGCCCAGGTCGATCCGTCCGGGGGAGAAGATCCCACCGGCGGTCTCCACCTCGTAGGGCTGGCCGTCCAGCACGACCGGCAGGGTCCGGCGTTCGTCCGGGCTGGCCGGCTGGGCAGTGAAGTAGTGGTCCGTGCTGTCGTCGCTCACAACCGGTAATCGTAGGCGAGCGGGCGGGCGCACGGGACGAGGGTTTCCTCTGTCCGCAAAAACACTTCGGTCCGAGCCGCTCGACGTGGGAACCTTAGATACACCCCACAGCGGCACGATCGAAGGACATGCATGACGAACAGCCACGAACCGCACCCCACCTCTCCGCAGGAGCCGTCTGGACCAGACGAGACCAGCGGGTCCGGTGCTGCGGTCTCGGCGCGAGACGTCGCGAGCGACGTCGTCGCTCGTGTGCTGGCCCGCGCGGGGACCGCCCGCGCCGAGGGCGGCACGCAGCACTCCTCCAGCGACGGTGACCAGCTCGAGCTCGCCGAGCGCACCGCCCTGCGCCGAGTGGCCAACCTGTCGACCGAGCTCGAGGACGTCACCGAGGTCGAGTACCGCCAGCTCCGCCTGGAGAAGGTCGTCCTGGTGGGGCTGTGGTCCCGCGACGCGATGGAGGCCGAGATCTCCCTGCGCGAGCTCGCCGCCCTCGCCGAGACGGCCGGCTCCCAGGTGCTCGACGGCGTGCTCCAGCGCCGCCAGACCCCGGACCCCGGCACGTACCTCGGCTCGGGCAAGGCCGCCGACCTCGCTGCCGTGGTCGCCTCGACCGGGGCGGACACCGTGGTCATCGACGGCGACCTCGCTCCCTCCCAGCGCCGTGCGCTCGAGGACATCATCAAGGTCAAGGTCGTCGACCGCACCGCGCTCATCCTCGACATCTTCGCCCAGCACGCCAAGTCCCGGGAGGGCAAGGCCCAGGTCGAGCTCGCGCAGCTGGAGTACCTGCTCCCGCGCCTGCGCGGGTGGGGCGAGTCGATGTCCCGCCAGGCCGGTGGCCAGGTGGGTGGCGCCGGTGCCGGCATGGGCTCGCGCGGACCCGGTGAGACGAAGATCGAGCTGGACCGCCGACGTATCCGCAACCGGATGGCCAAGCTGCGCCGCGAGATCGAGGCCATGGCTCCCGCGCGCGAGACCAAGCGGGCCAACCGCAAGCGCAACTCCATCCCCTCGGTCGCCATCGCCGGGTACACCAACGCCGGGAAGTCGAGCCTGCTCAACGCGCTCACCGGCGCCGGGGTGCTGGTGGAGAACGCGCTGTTCGCCACGCTGGACCCCACGGTCCGCCGGACCAAGACCGCCGACGGTCGCATCTACACCCTCGCCGACACGGTCGGCTTCGTGCGCGCCCTGCCGCACCAGCTCGTCGAGGCCTTCCGCTCGACCCTGGAGGAGGTGGCCGACTCCGACCTCCTGCTGCACGTCGTCGACGCCTCCCATCCCGACCCGGAAGGGCAGATCGCGGCGGTGCGCCACGTCCTGGCGGACATCCCCGGGGCGCTCGACGTCCCCGAGGTCATCGTCCTCAACAAGGCCGACCTCGCCACCGCGGACACGGTCGCCCGGCTGCGCAGCCGGGAGCGCAACACCATCGTCGTCTCGGCGCACACGGGGGAGGGCATCGACGAGCTGCTCGCCTTCATCGACGCGTCGCTGCCCCACCCGGGCGTCTCGATCGACCTCGTCGTGCCCTACAGCCGTGGCGACCTCGTCAACCGGGTCCACCTCGAGGGAGAGATCGACCACATCGAGCACGTGGGTGAGGGCACCCTCGTGCGCGGACGGGTCGACGACGCGCTCGCAGCCGAGCTCGCAGCGGTCGCTGTCCAGCCCTGACAGGTGGGCGGGCCGCGCGCCCGCCCACCGTCCGTGGGCTGTGCACAGTGCCCTGTGGCGCGCCTCACAGGGCTCCGCGGTGCGTAGACTCCACGGGTGAGCGACGCCCAGAATCCCGACAGCGCCGGCTCTGCGGACTCCGCTGCGGCGGACGTCCACCAGCTGCTCGACCTCGCAGTCGGTGCGCTCGGCGGTGCCCGCCGTGACGGCCAGCACGACATGACCGACGCGGTCGCCACGGCCATGGCGACCAAGAAGCACCTCCTGGTCCAGGCGGGCACCGGCACCGGCAAGTCCCTCGGGTACCTCGTCCCCGCCGTCCATCACGCGGTGACCACCGACGAGCGCGTCATCGTCTCGACGGCGACGCTGGCCCTGCAGCGCCAGATCATGACCCGCGACCTTCCCCTCGTCGCCAAGACGCTGGCCCCGCACCTCCCGCGCCGTCCTGAGCTCGCGCTGCTCAAGGGCTGGCACAACTACGCGTGCCTGCACAAGATCTCCGGCGGCTACCCGCCCGACGACGCCGGCACGCTCTTCGACATGCCGCGCAGCGAGGGCCCGACCGAGCCGCTCACCGCGGGCAGTCCCGCACCTGCTGGCGGAGCCGACGGCGCGGCGGGGCTCGGCAAGCAGATCCTCCGGCTGCGCGAGTGGGCAGCCGAGACCGAGACCGGCGACCGCGACGACCTCGTCCCAGGTGTGAGCGACCGGGCCTGGCGCCAGGTCTCGGTCACCTCCCTGGAGTGCCTGGGGCAGAAGTGCCCCCTCATCGACGACTGCTTCCCCGAGCGAGCCCGCGGCATCGCCCGGGAGGCTGACGTCGTGGTCACCAACCACGCGATGCTCGGCATCGCGGCCACCGGCTCCCCGGGGGTGCTGCCCGAGCACTCCGTGGTCATCGCCGACGAGGCGCACGAGCTCTCCGACCGGGTGACCGCCGCCGCGACCGCCGAGCTGTCCGTCGCCTCGATCGAGCACGCCGCGCGTCAGGCTCGCCGGCACGGCGGGATCCCCACGACGGACCTCGACGCCGCCGCGGCGGACTTCGGCTCCGTGCTGGCCGGTCTGCCGGCCGAACGCTTCCCGGACGGGCTGCCCGAGGGTGCCCGGCTGTCCGTGGCCGGCGTGCGCGACGCGGCGCGGGCGGTGCTCAGCGCCCTCAAGCCCGAGCCAGGCAAGGGAGCGAGCGCGGACGCCGGGTCGGCGAGCAGCGGCCTGAAGATGGCCTCCTCGAGCATGCTGCTGGTCTTCGAGACCGCCGAGCGCATGGCCGCCGACCACTCGGGCTTCGACGTGCTGTGGTGCTCGCGCGGGGGTGAGGGCGGCTTCGGTGCCGGGATGTCCAAGCTGCACGCCGCCCCGCTCGGGGTGGCCGGCCTCATCCGGACGAACCTGTGGGAGGAGAAGGTCGGGATCCTCACCTCGGCGACCCTGGCCCTGGGTGACTCCTTCGAGCCTGTGGCGCGCGCCGTCGGGCTGGAGCGCGCGGCGGGGGAGAGCGACGAGACCCCGCCCAAGGCCTCCCTGCCGTGGCGCGGGCTGGACGTGGGCAGCCCCTTCGACTACCCGCGTCAGGGCATCCTCTACATCGCCAAGCGTCTGCCGACACCGGGTCAGCAGGCCACCACGGACGACCAGGTCGAGGAGATGGTCGCGCTCATGAAGGCCGCGGGCGGGCGGACGCTCGGGCTGTTCTCCTCCCGCCGCGCCGCCGAGCGTGCCGCCGAGCTCGTCCGGGAGCAGGTGGACTTCCCGGTCCTGTGCCAGGGAGACGACCAGCTGCCCACCCTCGTCCGTGAGTTCGCCGCCGACGACGCGACCTGCCTCTTCGGCACCCTGTCCCTGTGGCAGGGGGTCGACGTACCGGGTACCGCGTGCCAGCTCGTCATGATCGACCGGATCCCGTTCCCCCGCCCGGACGACCCGGTCAAGGCGGCGCGTGCGCGCTACATCGAGAGCCACGGGGGCAACGGGTTCATGCAGGTCTCGGCCACCCACGCCGCCCTGCTGCTGGCCCAAGGCGCCGGACGGCTGGTCCGCACGACGTCTGATCGCGGCGTGGTGGCGGTCCTCGATCCACGTCTGGCGACCGCTCGGTACGCGTCGTTCCTGGTCAACTCGCTGCCAGACTTCTGGCAGACCACTGATCGACAGGTGGCGACTTCTGCGCTGGAGCGGCTTGCGGCTCTAGGCTGAGGGCAGCACCACCGTGCGCACCCGACTTTCCTGTGGAGGAAGCATGAGCGACGCCGAGCGTTCCGGATCATCAGCTGAGGCCCCCGCGGCCCCCGCAGCCCGCAAGACGACGAAGGTCGCCGTGGTCGGCGCCGGAGCGGTGGGCTCGACGATGGCCTACGCCGCGCTCATGCGCGGCTCCGCGCGGACCGTCGCGCTCTACGACATCAACAAGGCCAAGGTCGAGGCCGAGGCTCTCGACCTGGCCCACGGCATCCAGTTCATGCCGATGGCCGAGGTCATCGGCTCCGACGACGTCGCCGTGTGCGCGGACGCCGACGTCATCATGGTCACCGCAGGCGCCAAGCAGAAGCCGGGCCAGACGCGCATCGACCTGGCGGAGGCGACGATCAGCCTCGTCTCCAAGATCCTGCCGGAGCTCCAGGCCGTCGCGCCCAACGCGACCTATGTCATGGTCACCAACCCGGTAGACATCGTCACCTACGCCGCGCTGAAGATCTCCGGCCTGCCGCCCACCCAGCTCTTCGGCTCGGGCACCGTCCTGGACTCCTCGCGACTGCGCTACCTCATCGCCCAGCACTGCGGGGTTGCGGTGCAGAACGTGCACGCGTACATGGCCGGCGAGCACGGGGACAGCGAGATCCCGCTGTGGAGCTCGGCGACCATCGGTGGCGTGCCGCTGCTGGACTGGAGCGGGGTGGACGGACGGGGACCGCTCACGGTCGAGGCCCGGGAGGAGATCGCGCACGAGGTGGTCAACTCCGCCTACCGGATCATCGAGGGCAAGGGGGCGACCAACTATGCCGTCGCCCTCGCCGGCAGCCGGATCATCGAGGCGGTGCTCAACGACGAGCACCGTGTGCTGCCCGTCTCGACCCTGCTCGACGACTACTACGGGATCTCCGACATCTGCCTGTCGGTGCCGTCCGTGGTGGGGCGCCGCGGCTGCACCGACCGGCTGGCCGTGCCGCTGTCCCCACTGGAGATCCGTGGGCTGCAGCACTCGGCGACGGCGCTCAAGGACGTGGCGCGCAAGTTCGGCTTCTGACCTCCCTGCACATGAACGAAGGGCTCCTCACCCGCAGGTGAGGAGCCCTTCGTTCGTGGTGCCCGTGGGGCAGCGCGTCACAGGCTGCGCAGGACCGACACGATCCGGCCGAGGATGGTGGCCTCGTCGCCGAGGATGGGGGAGAAGGCGGGGTTGCGGGGCAGCAGCCACACGTGTCCGTCGATCCGCTTGAAGGTCTTGACAGTAGCCTCGCCGTCGATCATCGCGGCGACGATCTCACCGTTCTCGGCCACCGGCTGGCGCCGGACGACGACCCAGTCGCCGTCGCAGATGGCGGCGTCGATCATCGACTCACCGGTCACCTTGAGCATGAAGAGCTCTCCGTCGCCGACGAGCTGCCGCGGCAGCGGGAAGACGTCTTCGATGACCTGTTCGGCCAGGATCGGGCCACCGGCGGCGATGCGTCCGACGAGCGGGACGTAGGACGGGGTCTGCCGGTCCGGCCCGGACTCGGTGGCGTAGGGACCAGTGATCTCCGCGGAGGTCGTCCGGGCGTTCTCGCCGACCATGTGGTCGGGGTGCACGATCTCCATCGCCCGCGGGCGGTGCGGGTCGCGCCGGATGTAGCCCTTGGTCTCCAGCGCGGTCAGCTGGTACTTGACGCTGGACGGGCTGGTCAGACCGACCGACTCGCCGATCTCACGCATGGTGGGCGGGTAGCCGCGGGTCTTGAGCGAGTCGGCGATGGTCGCCAGGATGCGGCGCTGACGGGCGGTCAGACCGTCCGGACCGACCTCGGTGGTGCGCCAGTCCGGCCCGCCGGGGTGCGGGGCCAGCTGCGTCACGCTCGCAGCACCTGCCGCGCTGGACTCGTTGGGTGCCACGGTGACCTCCGGTTGTGATGCGGTCTCTGCTCGAGCTCGGGCGCCTGGAGGGAACACGGGGCCGTCACCACAAGGACATCCGGCCGCCGGCGGAGCCACGTCACCCGGGGATGTCAGTGGCTCGTGGTGAAGTCTCCTTCGCGGGCTTGATCCAGTCTAGGCCGCAGGCGGCCACATCTCAAACAGCTGTTCGAGATTGGGTGTCGTTGGCTCTTGCTTTCCGCCGAGATCTTCGTACAGTTGTACTACGAACAGATGTACGAGTGATGGGTGGCCAGGCGTCGGCAGCGATGAGCGGCCGCGGTGAGCCGTAGTGATCGCCGCTCGCAGCGCGTGAGCAGCGTGTGAGCAGTACGCAGATGTGGTGAGCGGGGCGTCGGCACAGGCCGGACAGAAGCCCTGACGGAGATGCGCAGGTGTTGTGCGCCGGAGAGATGGAGTGGTCATGGGACAGGTGCTCGTTTTGGCGCACAGGACAGTTCCGGCATCGGCACCCGCGCGAGCGGTTCTCGCACCGGTGGCCTCGGTCCGGCCTGCTCGCGTCGTGCCGCTGCGACCTCGGTTGGAGGGGGGCGCGCAGGGGGCGCCGGCGGGCGGTGGTCCCGGGTCCCGCGAGGCTCTGCCTGCCGCGCCCGGAGGGCGCGTGTCCGAGCGGGTCGCGCGCCGGAGGCTCGCCGCGCAAGAGCGCGCCGCCGCCCGGGCCCGCCGGGTAGCCAGCGCCTCGGTTGATGGTTCCCTGACTGATCTCGAGCTCACCCGACGCGGGCGATGGGTGCTGTGGTCCGCCGCCCTCGCCGTCGCCACCGGCATGGCCGTCATGGGGGGAGGGGCCCTGGCGAGCACGCCGGAGCTGCCCCCTGAGGTGGTGCCCCACACGGTCACCGAGGGGGAGAACCTGTGGGGCCTCGCTGAGACCATCGCACTGCCCGGTGACGACCTGCGTGATGTGGTCGAGCTGATCATCGAGGTCAACGGACGCGCCTCTGCCTCCCTGTGGGCTGGCGAACAGATCCTGCTGCCGGTGCGAGGCTGACGAGTTCTCGCGATGTGAGACGTCAGCGGCGTGTGCTTGCTCCCCGCACTTAGGTTGACCTAAGTTAGCCGTACCTCATCAGCCGGCTGGGGGGCCGGTCGACGAGGGCATGGATGTGGCGCGCGAGCGCTTCTGCCATGGAATGGCATGCAGAGCATCCCGGGCAGCGCGAGGCGAGTCGCGACGCACCGGATGGGGACGGGGCGTCCCACGAGGGCGGTCACTCAGGTGGCCGCCCTCGTCTGTCTCTGTCGTCGTCCGTCTGTCCCCGTCGTCGGGTTCGCAGCCCGTACCTCGCCGTATGCGGCGCATACACAGTGGCGCGTATTCTTGCAGGTGTCCTCTCGCCCGGGCGGACGCTCGTGCAAGACCCCGGTTCTCTGGAGGCGTGTGTGCACTGCCCGTTCTGTCGTCACTCGGACTCCCGCGTCGTCGACTCCCGAACCTCGGACGATGGCGCCTCCATCCGCCGTCGCCGCCAGTGCCCGTCCTGCAACCGCCGGTTCACCACCTTGGAGACAGCCAGCCTGTCCGTGGTCAAACGCTCCGGGGTGACCGAGCCCTTCAGCCGCGAGAAGGTCGTCAACGGTGTGCGCAAGGCGTGCCAGGGCCGCCCAGTGAGCGAGGACGACCTCGCTCTGCTGGCCCAGCGGGTCGAGGAGAGCGTGCGCGCGACCGGCATGGCCGAGCTCGACGCCTACGAGATCGGGCTGACCATCCTGGGGCCGCTGCGCGAGCTCGACGAGGTGGCCTACCTGCGGTTCGCGAGCGTCTATCAGGGCTTCGACTCCCTCGAGGACTTCGAGGCCGCGATCAACCTGCTGCGCGCCGAGCACGAAGCCTCAGCCCGGAGCGAGGCCGGAGACGCCGACGGAACAGAGCAGACCGAGACCGCTGCCGATCTGTCCCAGACGTCCCGGGACTCCTGACGCCTCGGCGGCCGTCGTGCTGACGGCCGCGCCGCGCCGGACCCTGGTCCGGCGCCGGATGCGGGCCTGGCCCAGTCGGTCTACAGGTCGCTGGACCGTGACGCCCAGAGATTGATCTCGCCGTCCACGCTGCACTCGTCGATCGCTGCGAGCTCGGCGTCGGTGAAGTCCAGGCGTTCCACCGCCCGCAGGTTCTCGTCCAGCTGGTCCGTCGTGCGGGCTCCCACGAGCACCCCTGACACGATCGGGTCGCGCAGGCACCAGGACACCGCCATCTGCGCCAGGCTCTGACCGCGGTCCGCCGCGATCTGCGCCAGCGCAGCGATCGCCGCCCGGTTCTCCGGGGTCAGGTAGGACGTGGGCAGCGACCCGCCGCGGGCGGCGCGGGACTCGCTCGGCACGCCGGTCAGGTACTTCGACGTGAGCATCCCCTGCGCGAGCGGGGAGAAGGCGAGCACCCCCAGGCCGGCGGCTGCGGCGACGTCGAGCACGGACTCGCCGCTCGAGTCAGGGTCTTCGATCCAGCGGTTGAGCAAGGAGTAGGACGGCTGGTGGACGCTCAGGCGCACACCGAGCCGGTCCGCGACGTCGAGCGCCTCGCGGGTGCGCCGGGCGGAGTAGGAGGAGATCCCCACGTACCGGGCACGACCTGAGCTCACGGCCGTGGCCAGTGCCCCGATCGTCTCCTCGAGCGGGGTGGACGGGTCGTACCGGTGGCTGTAGAAGATGTCGACGTGGTCCAGCCCGAGGCGGGCCAGGGACTGATCCAGCGAGGACAGCAGGTACTTGCGAGACCCGCCCTCCCCGTAGGGTCCCGGCCACATCCGGTACCCGGCCTTGGTCGAGATGAGCAGCTCGTCCCGGCGCCCGGGGAGGTCGCGGGCCAGGACCTGGCCAAAGACCGTCTCAGCGGCGCCCGGCGGAGGGCCGTAGTTGTTGGCGAGGTCGATGTGCACCACGCCCGCCTCGATCGCGTGCACGATGATGCGGCGCTGGGTCTCCAGCGCACCTGCGTCACCGAAGTTCTGCCACAGACCGAGGCTGACGACGGGGACGGCCAGTCCGCTGGCGCCGAGCCGCCGGAGCGGGATGCCGGGCTGGGCGCTGGCGGTGGAGGTCATGGCCACCACCGTACCGCTGCGATACTAGGGGACCTACCTCGGAAGATGCCGTCGGGGAGAATTCGATGGCGCTGCTCGACGAAGTAGGGAAGTCTTGACGGTGCACCACGTGTGCAGCCGACATCTACCCAAGGAGGTCCGGTGCTATGACGCAGGACAGTTCTGAGCACGACGCGACGGTCAGCGATGACACCAAGGCCAAGTTCAAGGAGGCGCTGGACCGCAAGAACGCCGGCCAGCACCGCAGCGCCGAGGGGTCCTCGAACACCGGGACCGTCCACGGCTCCGAGACGGCAGGCAAGACCAAGCGCGTCTTCCGCCGCAAGTCTGGGTGAGCATCACGCACCGGTGAGCACGACGCACCGCTGACGCCCGCATCTGAGACGCTGCGCACGCGGGGTCACAGATCACGAGCAGACGACGATGGGCCCTGTCCTTCACGGACAGGGCCCATCGTCGTCTGCGGGAGGCGCCGGGCGCCTCCTCGTCACATCACCGTCAGCGCTGCGCCCCGGTGAGCACGCGGAGCTTGATGGTCTGGTCCATCGAGCGCAGCGCGTCGATGACCGCTGCCTCCAGGACCGAGCCGGCGTCGGTCACCACGTAGCCGACCTCTCCGCGGGTCGCGAGCAGCTGACCCTCGATGTTCGTGCCGTGCTCGGCCAGGGTCTTGTTGACCGCGGCCAGCACGCCCGGGGTGTTGCGGTGCAGGTGGGCGACCCGCGCCACGCCGGTGGAGTTCTCCAGGGCGAGGTTGGGGATGTTGACGCTGAGCGTCGTGGTCCCCGTGCGGACGTAGTCCTTGATCTTGTTGGCCACGAACTCCCCGATCGACTCCTGCGCCTCCAGGGTCGATCCGCCGATGTGCGGGGTGAGGATGACGTTCGGCAGGCCGCGCAGCTCGGACTCGAACTGGTCGCCGCGCTTCTTGGGCTCGGAGGGGAAGACGTCGATCGCTGCACCGGCGAGGTGGCGGGACAGGATCGCCTCACGCAGGGCGTGGGTGTCCACCACGAAGCCGCGGGAGAGGTTGAGGAAGATCGCGCCGGGCTTCATCATCGCGAACTGGTCCTCGCCGAACAGGCCGGCGTTGCCGCTGCGTCCGTCGACGTGCAGGGTCACGATGTCGGCGACCTGGAGCAGCTCGTCGAGGGAGCCGAGCCGGCGCGCGTTGCCCAGAGCGAGCTTCTCGGCAGTGTCGTAGAAGACGACCGACATCCCGAGGTTCTCCGCCAGGACGGAGAGCTGGGTGCCGATGTTGCCGTAGCCGATGATCCCCAGGGTGCGACCGCGCACCTCGTGGGAGCCCTCAGCGGACTTGTCCCAGATGCCGGCGTGCAGCGCCTTGTCGCGCTCGGTCATCCGGCGGGTGAGCGAGATGATCTCGGCGAGGGCGATCTCCACGACGGAGCGCGTGTTGGAGAAAGGGGCGTTGAACACGGCGACGCCGTGGTTCGCGGCGGTCTTGAGGTCGATCTGGTTGGTGCCGATACAGAAGGCACCGATGGTCAGCAGCTCCGGGGACGCCTCGATGACCTTGGCGGTCACCTGGGTCTTGGACCGGATCCCGAGGATGTGGACACCGTCGAGGGCGTCGATCAGCTCGTTCTCGTCCAGCGCACCGGAGCGGGTCTCCACCTCGATCCCGTGAGCAGCGAGGATCTCGATGGTGAGTGGGTGGACATTTTCGAGGAGGAGGGCCTTCAGCACTAGGTCATAGTGCTCCTTGCCCGCAGGAATGACCAAACGGGTCTTGGCACGTGGACGAGGTGCTCAGGGCTGTGCTGAGCCCTCCATGCCGGGGGGCAGCGGACGGGAGTGGGTCACGTGCAGGAACTTCGTCGGGCGGGTCATGGCCACGTACAGGTCGGACGCCCCGCCCGGTCCGGCGAAGATGTCTGCGGGCTCCTCCAGGATGACGGCGTCGAACTCCAACCCCTTGATCTGGGCCGGGCTGAGCACGACGACGGCGTCCTGCAGGCCGGTCGGGTCGTCGCCGCGGGCGACGCCCTGGTCGAGCAGGGCGGCCCGGACCTCGTGCGTCTCCTCGGCGGGGACCACGACGGCCACCTGACCCGCGCTGCCCGTGCGCACCTCGGCGACGGTCCGCAGGGCCAGGTCCAGGGTGAGCGCGCGCAGCTGGCCGGGCTCGGCCGGGTGGATCTGCAGCGCGCCGGGGATCTCGCGGGCGGAGGTGAGCGGGGAGACCGGCAGCCGGGCGGCCAGCGCCATGGACCGGGCTGCCGTGGCGATCGCCTCGGGGGTGCGGTAGTTGACGGTGAGCTCGGACATCCGCCACGCGTCGCGCAGCAGGGGAGTGAGCATCGCCGCCCAGGACCGTGCGCCGGCGGGGGAGGAGGTCTGTGCGACGTCACCCACGATGGTCATGGACCGCGACGGGCACCGGCGGATGAGGGCGCGCCAGGCCATCGCCGAGAGCTCCTGCGCCTCGTCGACCACGAGGTGGGCGTAGGTCCAGGTGCGGTCCTTCTCGGCGCGCTCGGCTGTGGTGAGGTAGGCGCCCCCGGAGGCGAAACGGTCGGCGAGGACGTCGGCGTTGACCAGGCCACCGCCGCTGCCGGAGTTCTCCAGCACCTGGCGGGCGTAGTCGAGGCTCTCGGCGCGCTGCTCCGCGTCCCGGCGTGCCTGGGCCTTCGCGGCCTGGTCGTCCTCCCCGAGCAGCTCGGCCGCCTCGTCGAGCAGCGGCACGTCGGACTCGGTCCACGGGGAGCCGGCCGGACGCTGCAGCGCTGCCAGGTCGGCGTCGGAGAGCTCGTGGGCGACCTGGGCCAGGCGGTGCGGCTTGGCGAAGAGGTCTTCGATGAGCTTCTCCGGGGTGAGCGGCATCCACGCGAGGTTGAGCGCGATCCGGATCTCCCGGGTGGTGCGCAGCTCCTCGATGACCTCAGCCCGTTCGTCCTTCTCGATCGAGAAGGACATCTGGTCCACGTACTGCTGAGCGAGGCGGGAGAGCATCTCCCGCACGAAGGTCACCCGCGCCTGGTTGTGGGGCTTGTGGTTGCGGCGCGCCTTGGAGATCGCGTCACGGATGTCCCGCCGACGGATGACGATGTCGTGCCCGTCCACCCGCAGCCGGGTGTCCTGGGCGGGGACCCGTTGGCGTGCCGAGACGGCCCGGCGGATGATCTGGGCGAACACGGCGCGGCCCTTGATCTCGGCGGTGCGCGGCGGCTCCGTGGCGCGCGCGGAGAGCCCGGGGATGAGATCGGCGATCGTCGTGCTCACCACGCCCGTCTCACCGAGGGAGGGCAGGACCTGGTCGATGTAGCGCAGGAAGGACTGGCTCGGACCGATGAGCAGCACACCGGAGCGTTCGAGCAACCTGCGGTGGGCGTAGAGCAGGTAGGCGGCGCGGTGCAGCGCGACAGCGGTCTTGCCGGTCCCGGGACCACCCTGGACCACGAGCGCGCCCTGCAGGTCCGACCGGATGATCGTGTCCTGCTCGGCCTGGATGGTCGCGACGATGTCGCCCATGCGGCCGGTTCGTCCGGCGGCCAGGGCCGCCAGCAGCGCGCCCTCCCCGGACAGGTTGAGCTCGCTGACGTGGCTGCCGGGCAGGGACAGGTCGAGGATCTCGTCCTCCAGACCCGTCACCGTGCGCCCGGAGGTCACCAGGTGCCGACGACGGAACACACCGTCACGGTGGGCAGCGGTGGCACGGTAGAAGGCCTGGGCTGCGGGGGCGCGCCAGTCGGTGAGGATCGAGGTGTGCTGCTCGTCGGTCAGGCCGATCCGGCCGATGTAGCGGGTGACCTGGTCGTCGAAGTCGAGCCGGCCGAAGCAGAGCCGGTCCTCGACAGCCTCCAGCAGTGCCGAGCGGTCTTCGTAGAGGGTCGCGAAGGCGTCGCGCTCGCTGCGGTTCTGCGGCGACCCCGAGGGGCCGCTGCGGCGGACCGCGGCCAGCCGAGCCCGGGTCGCGGCGCGCAGCTCGTCCAGCCGTGCGTACCGCACGTCGACCGCCTGCTGCTCCATCCGGATCTCGTCGGACTGATCAGTCACGCTTCTCCTCCCAGCAGCCGGCGTTCGTCCCGGCACACACCGTGACAGCCCATGGTCACGGCCGTCCAGTATCCCTGATCGCCACGCCAGGACCTATCTGTGCCGGTGAGAAGGGCGAGGGACGCTCTACCATCGGGGGACGGACGACGGGACATCACAACGGGAGGGGCTGTGTGTGAGCCGTGCCAGCCAGGACAAGCCCATCCGGATCCTCGTCGTCGAGGACGACGACGGTGACGCGATCCTCGTCGAAGCGATGCTCGAGGACGCAGGCGCCGCGGTCATCCTGAGCCGCGCCCGGACCATCGACGAGGCGCTCACGATGCTCGACGTCGACTGCGTCCTGCTCGACCTCGGGCTCCCCGACGCCCACGGCGTCTCCGGGGTGCTCCGCATCCACGAGACGCCGGCGCCGCCCGCTCTTGTCGTCTTCACCGGCATGACCGGGTCAGACCTGGGGATCGAGGCGGTGGCCGCCGGCGCCCAGGACTATCTCGTCAAGCAGGAGGTGGGTCCGGACCTGCTCATCCGGGCGGTCCGGTACGCCGTGCAGCGGCGGTTGTCCGACGAGCAGGAGCGGACGATCTACCGCAACACCGTCCGTGCCCACGAGACGGCGCGCCTGGAGCGTGCACTGCTGCCGACCCCGGCGCTGGTCGACCCTCACCTCGCCGTCCACGTCGGGTACCTGCCAGGCGGCGACGGGCTGCTCGGCGGTGACTTCTACGACGTGGTCGAGCGCGCGGACGGGACGGTGGCCGCCGTCATCGGCGACGTCGCCGGGCACGGGCCGGCTGAGGCGGCGCTGGGCGCGACGCTGCGCACCGCGTGGCGCACCCTCGTGCTCGCCGAGACTCCAGACGAGGCCATCCTCCCGCTCGTGGAGCGCGTCATGGTCATCGAACGGTCCAAGCCCGAGACCTTCACCACCTTGTGCCAGCTGGTGCTGTCCGCCGACCGGCGGTCCGCAGACCTCTATCTCGCCGGTCACCATGCCCCGATCCTGCTCGGTGCGCAGGCGACGACGATCGAACCGACCGCGCGCGGGCGGGCGCTGGGTATCCCGCTCGACACCTCGTGGCACGCGCAGCGCCTGGAGTTCGAGGACACCTGGTGGCTCATGCTCTACACCGACGGTCTGCTCGAGGCCACGGTCCTCGACCGTGCCCCGGTGGCGAGGGACCTGCGCGACGGTCCCGTCACCCTGCATCTGCCGCGACCCCGGATCGGCCTGGACGGCCTGCTCGAGGCGGTCAGCGCGGAGTACCTGCTGGGCACCGACGGTCTCACCGAACGGATCCTGCGCCGGGTGCACGACCTCCACGGCGGGCGCCTGGTCGACGACGCCGCAGTGCTCATCCTCGGGTGGCCCGGCCTCATCGACGGCGATGCCGTCCGGCGGTCGTCGACCCTGGCCGACTCCGCGGAGTGGCGATGACCACCCCCGACCAGCCCCACCGGTCCTCGGCCCGGACCCTGAGCCGCCAGCTGCGGGTCACCCTGCTCACCGGCGGCGTGGTCCTGCTGCTCATCGTCAGCGGCGCTGTCTACTCCGTCTCCCAGGTGCTCACCCTCCAGCACCGGGTGTCGACGACCTACTCCCAGGCCATCGGCTTCAACCACTCTGTGCGCGCCTGGCTGTCCGACGCCAGGACTGCTCTGCAGACGTATCAGGCCACCGGGTACCAGCCGGCGCTCGACGTCATCATCGACGGCCCCGATCTCGAGGCCGCCAAGGTGCACACCCTCCTGGTGGACGACCTGGGGGCTGACGACGACATGGTCGCCTCCTTCGAGACGCTCGTCGGTCAGATCGAGGACTGGCGGACGGCCTTTGTGGGACCGGCGGTCGAGGCGGTGAGCGCAGGTGGCACCGCGGCCGTGCCACCGGACCTCATCTCCGTGGGGGACGCGCTCTTCGCCGAGGCGCAGCAGACCGCTGACGAGCTGGCCGCGGATCTGGCCGAGGCGCGCTCCACCGCGAACGAGCAGTTCATGCGGTGGAACCTCAACCTCTTCATGACCGTGGTCCTGCTCACCGTCGCGGCGCTCGCGGTGGGGCTGGCTCTCTGGTTCACCCTGCAGCGCAGGATCGTGGAGCCGCTGGCAGACCTCGCCTCGAAGGCGGAGGCGGTGAGCGGGGGAGCGTTGACCCAGGAGGTGCGCACCCGCGCCCCGGGGGAGATCGCTGCGCTGGCCCGCGCCGTCGATGCCATGCGGGTCGAGCTCGTCGACCAGATGGCCGTCGCGCAGGAGTCAGCCCAGCAGATCGCTGCGGCGCACCAGCACCTCACCGAGCAGGCGGAGGAGCTGCGCCGGTCGAACCGGGACCTCGAGCAGTTCGCCTACGTCGCCTCCCACGACCTGCAGGAACCTCTGCGCAAGGTCGCCAGCTTCACCCAGCTGTTGCGCAAGCGGTATGGCGGGCAGCTCGACGAGCGCGCCGACCAGTACATCGACTTCGCCGCCGACGGCGCCAAGCGCATGCAGCAGCTCATCCAGGACCTGCTCGGCTTCTCCCGGGTCGGTCGGGTGCACGAGGATCCTGCGCCGGTCGATCTCGGCGAGGCGTGCCGCACGGCGGTGTCCACCTTCGACGCGGTGACCGCCGCGACGGGGGCCGAGGTGGAGGTCGGCGAGCTGCCCACGGTGGTCGGGCAGCAGACCTTGTTCGTCCAGCTCTTCCAGAATCTCGTGGGCAACGCGCTGAAGTTCCGCGACCCTGCCCGTACGCCGCGGATCAGCATCGGCGCGCAGCGGCGCGCGGGCGGGTGGGAGCTGTGGTGCACGGACAACGGGATCGGGATCGACGCCAAGTACGTGGACCGGGTGTTCGTCATCTTCCAGCGTCTCCACCCCAAGGACGTCTACGACGGGACCGGGATCGGGCTGGCCCTGTGCAAGAAGATCGTCGAGTACCACGGCGGGGAGATCTGGATCGACACCTCCCGTACCCCGCCGTTGACCGGCACGAGCGTCGTCTGGACCGTTCCCGACATACCTCGCGTACCGTAGGGCTCATGCCGCCACGAGAGAGCCGGGACCTATGACCGACGTGACCGGCACGACACGGATGATCGAGATCCTGCTGGTCGAGGACGACCCGGGCGACGTGCTCATGACCCGCGAGGCCTTCGACCAGAGCGCCACACCCCGCCGGGTGACGGTGGTCAGCGACGGCGAGAGCGCCATGGACTACCTCCGCAAGCGAGGCACGCACACCGCGGCGGTCACGCCCGACCTCATCCTCCTCGACCTCAACCTGCCGCGCATGGACGGCCGTGAGGTGCTCGCCGAGCTCAAGTCGGACCCTGTGCTGCGCATCATCCCGGTCGTGGTCCTGACGACCTCCGAGGCGGAGGAGGACGTCATCCAGAGCTACTCCCTGCACGCCAACGCCTTCGTCACCAAGCCCGTCGACTTCGACGGTTTCGCCGAGGTGGTCCATCGGATCGACGACTTCTTCGTCAGCGTGGTGCGCCTACCGAGCCGGTGAGGACGCCTGCGGTCGCGGCTGGTTCGCGCTCGGCCCCGACGGCGCGGGTGGAGGGCGCTGGGTGCCCCGGGAAGAAATGCAGTGCGGACGGCGTTCTTGTCAACGACTGACCGACTGTGGACTGGAGGTAGATCGTGCTCGACCCCCGTGGGCTCTATGAGATCGACACCGAGGTGGAGGCGAGGCTCGGCGTGCGTGACGCCGACGTCCGCAGTGACACTCCCGCGACCGGACCGGTGCTGATCAACGCGCTGCGAGGGTTTGTCGACGCCGGGAGCGCCGGGACGATCGCCGTCGAGCACCTGCTCGGCCTGGGAGAGACGACCCGCCTGGTGACCTTCGACGCCGACCAGCTGGTCGACTACCGCTCCAAGCGCCCCACCATGACCTTCGACACGAACGCCTGGGTCGAGTACGAGGCGCCGACCATCGCCATCGACCTGGCCCACGACGCGGAGCAGACCCCGTTCCTCGTGCTCCACGGCACCGAGCCCGACCTCCAGTGGGAACGGTTCGTCGCGGCCGTCATCGACCTGGTCGACCGCTTCGACGTGTCCATGACCATCGGCATGTACGGCATCCCCATGGGGGTCCCGCACACCCGCGACCTGTCCGTGACCCCTCACGCCTCCCGCGACGAGCTCATCGCCAACGCGTCCTCGTGGTTCGGCCGCGTCGCCGTCCCGGCGACCGTCGCCAACCTGCTGGAGTTCCGCCTCGGCGAACGCGGTCACGACTCCCTCGGCTACGCCGTGCACGTGCCGCACTACCTCGCCCAGTCCTCCTACCCGCCGGCCGCGATCATCGCGCTGACCAAGGTGGAGGCCACGACCGGGCTCGACCTTCGGGTGACCGACCTCGAGGAGGCGGCCGAGGAGGCGCGCGAGGAGGTCGCCCGTCAGGTGGAGCAGTCGCCGGAGGTCGCTGAGGTGGTCCGCGGCCTGGAGGAGCAGTACGACGCCTTCACCCGCGCCGCCGAGCGCCAGAGCCTGCTCGCCGACTCCGCCCCGATTCCCACCGCCGACGAGATCGGCGCTGAGTTTGAGCGGTTCCTCGCCCAGCAGAGCCCGGACAGCCCGAGCGCCTGACCCGGCGCTCGCAGCCTGGCGGGCGTGGCCTCGCCACGGACGCCGCGGCCGCCGCCCCGGCAGCTACGGCGTCACGGCGTCATGGAACACCCGGGCCTGGCCGGCGAACTTCGCCGTCTCGGCCTCGGTGTGCAAGATCTGCGCCGGCACGGCCAGGGTGCGCAGTGCGCGCGCCAGGCCCGCCGAGCCGAGCACGCCGTCGGGCCCTGGCTGCTGCGCGTCGGTGCCCGACGACGCAGCGACGAGCACGAGCACGAGGTTGCCGTAGCGACGGGACTTGAGCAGCGCCGGTTCTGAGATGATCCCGACCTCACCGGGGATCGTGACATCCTCCACCGGGGGGCGCGCCGCCTCGAGGGCTGCCCGCAACGTGGCGACCTCGGCGCGTGCTCCGTCCAGCGGAGGACGGTCGGCGCAGTTGACGAGGTAGATCCCACCGGGGCGCAGGACCCGCAGCACGTCCGCGACGAACTCCTGCGTCAGCAGGTGCGCGGGTGTGGTGTCCCCGGCGAAGACGTCCCGGATGACGACGTCGGCGCTCGCCGTGGCCAGCGTCGCCAGCTGGGCGCGAGCATCCCCGGCCCGCAGTCGCAGCCGGGGTGAGCGCGGCAGGTCGAACCACGTCCGGGCCAGGTCGATGAGCCGGGCATCGATGTCGATGCCGATCTGGCGTGACCCGGGGCGGGTGGCGTCGATGGATCGCGCCATCGCGCAGCCGGCGGCCCCGAGATGGACGACGTCGAGGGCCCCGGTCCGGGTGTGGTCCAGGACCGCGCACATGATGTCCATGTACTCGAAGCCCACGTTGCGCGGGTCGTCGAGGTCGATGAACGAGCTGGGGACGCCGTTGATCATGACCGTGAGGGCTCGTGGGTCGTCGCGGTCGGGCACGAGCTCGACCATTCCTGAGTCTGTCTCGATCGGTCCCTGGGGGAGTGCGGGCTGCGCCGACCTCTTTGTCAGTGGTCCGGTGGATGATGAGTGACGAGAAGAGCGACGGGCCATGACGCAAGGGTAGACGCCGCTCGATCTCTTGACAGGAGTCGAACGCCCGTTCGAGAATGGATACAGGAGGTGGTCGGGATGGATCGGTCAGGGACGACGACGACCGCGGTGGTGTCAGCGGGTTCGACCGCGACGGCCGCTTCCCCTGCGCGCCCGGTCGGCGCTGCGCGTCATGGGCGCGCTGCCCACGCCGCGCGGTCCGCCCGCCCGGCCCACGGCATTGCCCCGGGCGGGTGCGATCGACCAGCCCCGCCCTCCACGGTTCTCGACCGGCGTGCGGCCGCAGCCACTTCTCGCCCCGGCTCCGTGCCGGCCGAGGCTGCTGCCGTTGACACTGCTCGTGCTGGCACGGCTCCAACTGACGCGCCCGCCGCTACCCCGGCAGCCGTCGACCCGGCAGCCGTCGACCCGGCAGCCGTCGACCCGGCGGCGGTCGAGCTGGTCGCGCGGTGCGACGCAGAGCTGGTCGCCGCGCAGCTCGCCACTGACCCTGCGGACCGGTTCCTGCACGCCCACCTCGGTGCGTTGCGTCTCGCCGGCGCACTGCTGGCGGCCGCGGGAGCGCGGCCGCCTCGCGGCCGCCCGCGCAGCGCATGGGACAGGCTGACTGCCGCGGTGCCTGAGTGTGCCCCGTGGGCGGCGTTCTTCACCACCGGCGCCCCCATCCGAGCCTCCCTCGACGCCGGGGTCGACAGCGTCGACGACGCCCTCGCGACCACGTGGGTCAACGCCACCGAAGACTTCAGGGACGAGGTGTGCCGACGGATCGGCATCGACCCCTACGCCGATCTGCGCTCCGCCAGGGCCGGCATGGCGTGGGCGTCATGAGCCGAGGTCCACGCTCCCCCCAGGCCAACAGGTCCTGGGGGACCGAAGACTCCGACTGTTCCATCCTCCATGTGGACATGGACGCCTTCTTCGCCTCGGTCGAGGTCGCTCGGCGTCCGCACCTGCGTGGGCGTCCTGTCGTGGTGGCCGGGGCGGAGCGCTCCGTGGTCCTCGCCGCGACGTACGAGGCCCGCGCCTTCGGAGTGCGCTCGGCCATGCCGGTGAGCACCGCTCGACGCCTGTGCCCGCAGGCGATCTACATCCCGCCCGACCATGCCGCGTACCGGGACGCCTCTGCCCAGCTCATGGAGATCCTCCGCGAGGTCACCACGCTCGTCGAGCCGATCAGCGTCGACGAGGCATTCCTCGACGTCAGCGGTGCTCGCCGTCGGCTCGGTTCGTCGACGGCGATCGCCCAGCAGATCCGGGAACGCGTCCAGACCCAGATCGGCATCACGTGCTCGGTGGGGGTCGCGTCATCGAAGTTCGTCGCCAAGCTCGCCTCGACGCACGCCAAGCCCGACGGGATGATGCTCGTGCCCAAGGAGGCGACCGTGCCCTTCCTGCGGACGCTGCCGGTCGGCGCCCTGTGGGGAGTCGGCGGCAAGACGGAGGAGAACCTCGCCCGGTGGGGGATCACCACGGTCGCCGAGCTCGCGGACACGGACCCGCTCGTGCTGCGCCAGATCCTCGGAGCGGCCGCAGGCGCCCACCTGCACGACCTCGCATGGGGTCGTGACCCGCGACCGGTCGAGCCGACGCGCACCGAACAGAGCGTCGGGGCGGAGACCACTTTTGCCAAGGACGTCTACGACCTGTCCCTGGTGGAGTCGAAGCTTCTTGAGCTGGCGGACCGGTGCGGTCATCGTCTGCGGGCGCAGGAGGTTCTCGCGCGGACGGTGAGCGTCAAGGTGCGCACGAGCGACTTTCGGACTCTGACCCGGTCGCGGTCGCTGGTCTCTCCCTCCGACAGCGGTCACGAGATCTACCTCGTGGCCCGCGAGCTCATGTCCTCTGTCGACCTGCGCGGCCTCCCGGTCCGGCTCGTGGGTGTGCGGGGGGAAGGGCTCGAGCGGCGGTCGAGTGCTGTGCTGCAACTCACTCTCGAGGATGCGGTCGAGGGCAAGACGGACCAGCAGCGACTTGCTGACGCTGCGATCGACCAGGTCAGGTCCCGCTTCGGTCGCTCGGCGATCGGGCCGGCTGCGGCGGGCTGATCCAGGGCCCGGTCGCGCCAGGCGCAGAGATCTGAGCAGACCCCTTGTCTTCGTGATAACGACGTGTAGCATATTTATGTCACCTTGAGTTGCGGTACCGATGAGGACCGCGACGGTCCGAGCGTCAACCAGGCCCGACGACGAGCAGCTGGCTCTGTGTCGGGCTGTCCTCGGACAGACACAGGATGGTGTCGAGCACCTCGACCTCGTCCGCACGTCGCCTCTGAGCGACGAGGTCCCACCACGGAGTGGGTACCAGCTCAGGTCCGTCGCAGATCGCGACCGGCCCTGATGTCCAAGGTGACCAGCGTCCGCCGCCCGTCGGTGGACCGCCCTGCCCCGGCTCGCTCCCGCGAGGCCGCCGGCAGTGGCCAGCGCGGCTTTCTCGCACGTCGACGGATGCCACCACGCGCCGGCCGACCGGCACGCTCGTGTGCCGACTCAGCCTGTGCGGAGCACGTATCTGTCGTGCGCCGCTGCGGTCACGCTTGAGAGCGGCCCGCGCCAGGTCCGAACAAGCATTGGAATTCTGTGCAGCGTCATCTCACTACCGCAACGACCAGTAACGTCACGAAGATCATCACCCTCATGGTGGCTGGCCTCGTCGGTGTCGCCGCCCTCGTCGCCCTCCTCTTCATCTCGCCCGCCTCGACCGACCAGTCGGAAGCGGAGGACGAGACCGCAGTCGAGGAGGCCACGGGGCCCTCGGAGGCCGAGGTTGCCGCCGCTCACCAAGAGGCAGAGGCCACCATCACGTCCGCGAACGACGTGCTCGCGACCGCCGCCTCCAAGGTCGACACGACCGCTCTCGAGGCAAGCGTCACCCAGCTCGCCGACTACAAGGCACTCAGCCTGGACCACGTCGTCGCACTGACCGACCAGACACGTACGACAGCCCAGCAGACCGCAGAGGCTGCCGCCGCTGCTGAGGCCGCGGCTGCCGAGGCTGCTGCTGCTGAGGCCGCTGCCGCTGAGGCTGCCGCTGCTGAGGCTGCGGCCGCGGAAGCTGCTGCCGCTGAGGCTGCCGCTGCTGAGGCTGCTGCTGCGGAAGCCGCTGCTGCTGAGGCTGCCGCTGCTCAGGCTGCCGCCGCGGCGAGCACCCCGGCCGCAGCCCGCGCCCTCGGTGCAGAGCTGGCTGCCAGCATGTATGGCTGGGGCTCGGACCAGTTCGCCTGCCTCGACAAGCTGTGGACCAAGGAGTCCAACTGGCGCGTGAACGCCGACAACCCCACGTCGAGCGCCTACGGCATCCCGCAGGCTCTCCCTGGCAAGAAGATGGCCAGTGCGGGCGCCGACTGGCAGACGAACCCGCGCACCCAGATCATCTGGGGGCTCGGCTACATCAAGTCGACCTACGGCACGCCGTGCGCCGCCTGGAACCACAGCGTGGCTGTGAACTGGTACTGAGCGAGCCCGTCCCCGGGTCGCCGAGCCTGATCCGACGGCTCGGCGTGCTCGACCGGTGAGGTGCCTGCGCCCGTGACGCGACCATGTCCCGTCACGGGCGCGGGCACGACTACCGTCTTCTGGGATGTCGAACTATCCTGGTGTATGACAAGGTCCACCTCAAGAAATGTGCGGGGGTAGCGATGCCTCTGTCCGAATACGAGCAACGTGTTCTGGAACAGATGGAGCGAGAGCTCACGTCTGACGATCCACGGCTCGCCACGACCTTGACCTCGACGACATCGCGCTCCGGTGCGCGATATGTCGTCGCCGGCCTCGGCTTGGTGGCCGGTCTTCTCGCCCTGGTGCTCGGTGCGGCACAGTCGGTGCCCTGGGTGGGGGTCCTTGGATTCATCATCATGTTCGCCGCCGTCACCTATGCCCTCACGCCGCCCAAGCGGCGTGCTGTGGGGCCGCTAGGGACAGTCTCCGAGTCTGGTCGGGTCACCCCGGCCAAGGTCGCCAAGTCCTCGAAGGGCAAGTCCAAGCGCCACGGCTCCTTCATGGAGCGTCTCGAGGCACGGTGGGACCGCCGTCGCGGGGCCTGATCCGCTGCGCCGGTATGAGCGCTCGTCGATCCGGTCGACGAGATCCGATCTCCGTTCAGATGTTCCCCTAGATCAAGAGCTTTTTCGAGAAGGAGCCAGCTGCTGAGCAGCTGGCTCCTTCTGTCTGTGTCGCCGTCTGGCTCGGTCGGTGCGCAGGTCCGGATCGCCGGTGTCCAGATCCCTCCACCCGTCCCATCCACATCCCTCCACCGGTCCGCACACCGCAGTGCCGAGGCGCCGGTTTGGCGCCGTTCGTCGGGATGTGCCTGCCCTGGATTCGTGGTGAGGCGGACCTGGAGGGCGTGTCAGCGCCCCTTCGACACCCCGGCTGGCGCAACTCCCTCCACTTCTCTCCACCCATGTGACCTGCATCTTTGATGGTCCATGGGTGAATTTTTCGTGTTCGCTCGAGAGGAGTGGAGGGAAGTGGAGTACCGTGGAGCCACCTGGAGCAGAAAGGAAGGGCCGTGAGCGAATTGTTCGGCGGCTCGCCCAGCCTGCTCCTGGGGACCTACACACCTCGTCTTGACGAGAAGGGACGACTGATCCTCCCCGCGAAGTTCCGGGCCCAGCTTGCGCCGGGCCTGGTGATGACACGGGGACAGGAACGCTGCCTCTTCTTGTTGCCGATGGACGAGTTTCGTCGCATGTACGAGCAGATCCGGCAGGCCCCCGTGACGAGCAAGCAGGCGCGTGACTACCTGCGTGTCTTCCTCTCGGGAGCCAGTGATGAGATGCCCGACAAGCAGGGACGGATCTCTATCCCGGCCAATCTCCGCGAGTACGCGGGGCTCGGCAGGGATGTCGCGGTGATCGGAGCCGGTACCCGCGTGGAGATCTGGGACGCCCCGTCGTGGGACGCCTATCTGGCAGAGCAGGAAGCCGGATACGCCGACACCGCCGAGGAAGTCCTGCCGAACCTGCGCTTCTAGCAGGTGCAGCACGCACTACGCAGTACGCACGATGAGGCCTCCTCCCGCTCGGTCTGACGCACTTCCCCGGTGTCAGAAAGTCGCGGAGGGAGACCTGATCGGGCGTCCTGGACGCAGTGCCAGCAGAACCAGAAGTGCAGACAGTGCGTGAGACCCGGACAACGAGCGGTTCCCGAGGACCGACCATCGGCAGAGCAGGAGGACGAAGCATGGCGCCAGCAGACGAGGACGGCACGCAGCCGTCCGGTGATGCCGCAGACCGTCATGTTCCTGTTCTCCTCGAGAGGTGCGTCGATCTCCTCGCCCCTGCCCTCGAGGCGCCCGGAGCGGTCTATGTGGACTGCACCCTGGGCATGGGTGGGCACACCGAGGAGGTGCTGCGCCGGTTCCCCGAGGTGCGCGCGATCGGCATCGACCGTGACCCTCAGGCCCTCGCCCTCGCCGGACGTCGTCTGGCGCAGTTCGGCGACCGGTTCACCGGGGTCCACGCCGTCTACGACGAGATCGGTGAGGTCCTGGCAGACCTCGGCATCCCGTCTGCCCAGGGGATCCTCATGGACCTGGGCGTCTCCTCGCTGCAGATCGACGAGTCCGAGCGGGGCTTCTCCTACGCTCAGGACGCCCCGCTCGACATGCGGATGGACTCCACCGCCGAGCTGACGGCGGCGCAGGTCCTCAACACCTACGACGAGCGTGACCTGGCACGGATCCTGCGGGAGTACGGCGAGGAGCGCTACGCCTCCAAGATCGCCCGGTCCATCGTGGCGCGTCGCCAGACGACTCCCTGGGAGCGGTCAGCCGCCCTCGTCGACCTCGTCCGTGCGTGCATCCCGGCAGCGACCCGCAAGGGCCAGGGCAACCCGGCCAAGCGGACGTTCCAGGCGCTGCGCATCGAGGTCAACGGTGAGCTGGAGGTACTGGCCAGGGCGCTCCCGGCGGCCGTCGACGCCCTCGCCGTCGGCGGACGGATCGTCGTGGAGTCCTACCACTCCCTCGAGGACCGCCTGACCAAGCGCGAGCTGGCCCGTGGCGCGACGTCGAGCGCCCCACCGGACCTCCCGGTCGAGCCCGAGACCCACAAGCCGTACCTGACGCTGCTGACCCGTGGCGCCGAGGAGGCCGACGAGGCTGAGCTCGCGCGCAACCCCCGCTCGGCATCGGTCCGGCTGCGGGCCGCACAACGTGTCCGTCCTACCCCCGCCCACATGAAGAATCGATCGGAGCGCTGATCATGAGTTCTGCACAGGCCAGTGCTGCGCGCGTTCTTCCCGTCCGGGAGACCACGGCGCCGGCGGCACGCCCGAGCGAGTCGGCCCCGCGGCTGCGGCTGGTCCAGGCTCCCGTCCACGCGCGGAGCCGGGTCCCCTTCGTGCTCACCTGCATCGCGATCCTCGCGGCCGCGCTGCTGGGCACGCTGGTGCTCAACACCGCCATGGCTGACGGCTCCTACGAGGCGCAGCGCATCAAGCGTGAGCTCGCCGTGCAGGCGCAGGTCGCCGACCGGTTCCGGGCTGAGCTCGACGCTCTCACCTCGCCGCAGGCGCTGGCCGCGCAGGCTCAGGACCTGGGGATGGTTCAGGTCGCCAACCCCGGCATCCTCCGCCTCTCCGACGAGTCGATCTTCGGTGGTGCTGCCGCTCCTGCGGGGGCGGCGCAGTGACGGCTGCTCGCCCTCCGGGCGGCGGGAACACCTCGTCGTCGGCGGGGCGGGCACGCACGACGACGTCGCAGACCGCACCGCGCTCTGGCGCGCCACGGCCTGCCTCGGCGCGATCGACCACCTCGAAGGCAACCTCCTCACCATCGGGAGCCTCCAAGCAGGCTGCTTCCAAATCGGCTGCTTCCAAGCCAGCCGCTTCCAAGCCAGCCACCCCGAGGGCGACCACGTCAGCGCGGTCCACCACGCAGCGTTCAGCCACGCAGCGTTCAGCCACGCAGCGTTCAGCCACGCAGCGTTCAGCCACGCAGCGTTCAGCCACGCCGCGAACCACCACGCCACGAGCAACTACCCCACGCGGCGCGCCCCAGCGCGAGGCGTCCCCGCGGACGTCGCGCGCCCCACGCAGCGCGCAGGCCAGGGCAGCAGGCGCCCGCACCCCGCGCGAGCCTGAGCGCCGCCGGAACGGTGCCACGGCGCGGACGAAGGCCGCTGTGACCCTGCGCAGCGAGGCGAGCTCGACCCTCTCGCGACGAGGCCCCAAGCCTCCTAGGCCCCCCAGACCCCCGAAGCCGCCCAAGCCGGTGCGCACCGGCGACCCCAACGGCCGGATCCGGGTGCTGGGCATCGTCGTGCTCGTCGTGCTCATGGTCTTCACCGGCCGGCTGGTCTACGTGCAGACCTACCTCGGTCCTGCGCTGGCGGCCGAGGCGCAGAACCTGCGCACGCGCACCATCGTCATCCCCGCGGTGCGCGGGGACATCACCGACCTGGACGGCAACGTCCTGGCGACCTCGGTGGACCGGTACAACATCTTCGCCGACCAGCCGCTCATCGCCGCGTGGAAGCACTCGGTCGACGGCACGGTCAGGGGTGGACCGACAGAGGCAGCGCGCCTGCTCGCGCCGGTCCTGGGGCTCTCCGCGCCCGAGCTGGCCGCCCAGCTCAACGGAGACAAGAACCAGCACAAGGTCATCAAGCTCGACGTCTCTCAGGAGACGTGGGACGCGGTCAAGGCGTTGAAGATCTCCGGGATCTTCGCTGAGTCCCAGCCGCAGCGGTCCTACCCGGCAGGCACCACCGGTGGCAACATCGTGGGCTTCACGGGCAAGGACGGCAACGGACAGTCCGGGCTGGAGTACTCCCTCAACGACATCCTCTCCGGCACGTCGGGCTCGACCACCTACGAAGGTGGGCGCTCCGGGCACGTCATCCCCACCGGTCAGCAGTCCTCCACCGAGGCGGTCCCCGGCGACGACGTCACCCTGACGATGATCCGCGACCTGCAGTGGATGGCCGCAGCCGCCCTGGAGGAGCAGATCGCCACGATGGGTGGCACCGGGGGATACCTCGTCGTCATCGACGTCAAGACCGGGGCGGTCTACGCCCTCGCCGACGCCGGGTCGATCGACCCGAACAACCCGGACGGCTTCGGTGGCAGCAAGGCGATCTCGTCGATCTTCGACCCCGGCTCCACGGCGAAGATCGTCACCATGGCCGCGCTCATCGAGACCGGCCTGGCGACGCCCACCGACCAGTTCCTCGTCCCGGACCGCTACACGACCGTCAACAACCAGACGTTCCGGGACTCCCACGACCACGAGGACGCGCAGTGGACGCTCACCGGCATCCTCGCGGAGTCCTCCAACACCGGCACGGTCATGATCGGTCAGGAGCTGCCCCAGCAGGTCCGCCACGACTACCTCACCAAGTTCGGGTTCGGGTCCAAGACCGGCATCGAGCTGGCCGGTGAGGAGAAGGGCCTGCTCGCTGACGCAGACAAGTGGGACGGCAGCACGAAGTACGCCGTCCTCTTCGGCCAGGGCTTCTCGGTCACCGCGCTGCAGGCCACGAACGTCTTCGCGATCATCGCCAACAAGGGGGTGCGGATGGCCCCGCACCTGGTCGCCGGCACGACCGACGCGGCAGGGGTCTACACGCCCGCGGTCCAGCCCGAGGGGGTCCAGGTGGTCTCCCCGAGCACGGCGGAGCAGGTCCTGAAGATGACCGAGTCGGCCGTCCTGGACGGCACCGGTGCGGGCGCGGAGATCTCCGGTTACCGGGTCGCTGGCAAGACGGGCACGGCTCAGATCCCCGGCCCCTCGGGCCAGCTGGACGGCATCCTCGCCTCCTTCATCGGCGTCGCTCCGGCCGACGACCCACGCATCGCGGTGGGTGTGTTCATCGAGAACCCCACCGCCTCCGTCTACGGCGGCGTGGTCGCCGCTCCGGTATTTGCCGAGGTCACGGCCTTCGCCCTGCAGAAGCTCGGCGTCGTGCCGAGCGGGACCACCCCTGATCTCTACCCGACAACCTGGTGACGGCCGGGGTGCCGCGCTCACCCGGCGGGTGGGTGCGGACCCCAGGATGTGGCCTCACCCGCGATAGATTGGCACCCATGACTTCCGAGCAGGGCCCGATGCGTCCGACCGCGCCACGCGAACGGTCCTTAGGAGACCTCGCCCTCGCCCTGGACCTCGGGTCCGCGCCCGCCGACGCCGCGGTGAGCATCACCGGGGTGGCCGCCAGCAGCGCCGACGTCGTCCCCGGGGACCTTTTCGTGGCGCTGCAGGGCACGGCCGCCCACGGCGCCCGGTACACCGGCCAGGCCGTGCGCGCCGGGGCCGCTGCGGTGCTCACCGACGCCGCCGGCCGGGAGCTCGTGGCCGCCGCCGTCGCGGACGGCACCTGCCCCGACCTCCCCGTCCTGACCATGCCCGCGGGCGCTGACCCGCGCACGCTGCTGGGTGCGGTCGCCGTGTGGTTCTACGACCGTCCGGGCGACGCCCTGACCACCTTCGCGGTCACCGGCACCAACGGCAAGACCACGACGACCTACCTGCTCGACCACGTCCTCTCCACGCTCGGTCGCACGGTCGGCCTGATCGGCACGGTCGAGACGCGCTCCGGCGACCGCGTCCTGCCCAGTCGGCTCACCACCCCTGACGCAGCGGCCCTGCAGGGTGTGCTGGCGGTCATGCGCGAGGACCACGTCGACGCCCTCGCCATGGAGGTGTCCTCGCACGCGCTGGTCCAGCACCGGGTGGACGGCATCGTCTTCGACGTGGCGGCCTTCACGAACCTCAGCCAGGACCACCTCGACTTCCACGGAGACCTCGAGGGGTACTTCCGCGCCAAGGCCGAGCTGTTCACCCCCGCACGCGCCCGCCGCGGCGTCGTGATCGTCGACTCCGAGTGGGGACAGCGGCTCGCCGCCGAGGCGCCCATCCCCATGGTGACGCTGCGCACCGCCGACGGCGGACCGGCGAGCCCCGCGCTTCCAGAGCCGGACTGGTCCGTCCTGGACGTGGTGGCTCAGCCGCTCGGCTCCGCCTTCACCCTGCGCCACCGTGACGGCCGCACGCTGAGGACCGCCACGTCGCTGCCGGGCGGGTTCAACGTGGCCAACGCGGCCCTGGCTCTGGTGATGATCATCGAGAGCGGGGTCGACGTGGCCGTCCTCACAGCGGCGCTGGACGCCGCCGGGGGAGTGGACGCCGCCGTTCCTGGCAGGATGGAGCCTGTGGCGCGGGACCCGCGAGTGATCGTGGACTTCGCCCACAACCCGGACGCGCTGGGGCTGGCGATCTCGGCCCTGCGCCCGACCACCGCAGGACGTCTGGTGGTGGTCTTCGGCGCGACCGGCGAGCGTGACACGACCAAGCGCCCGATCATGGGTGCGGTGGCCGCGGGCCTGGCGGACGTCGTCGTCGTCACCGACGACGACCCGCACGGGGAAGACGCCTCGCAGATCCGTCAGCAGGTGCTGGCGGGGGCGCGGGCGGCCGCAGCCGGCCTGGCCCAGGGGACCCACGCCGGTCACGACGGTGCACGCGAGGTCGAGGTGCTCGAGATCGCTCCCCGTGCCCGAGCGATCGCCCAGGCGATCGCCGCCGCGCGGGACGAGGATACTGTGCTGGTCGCGGGTCGAGGCCACGAGGTGTGGCAGGAGATCAACGGGGTGAACCACCCCCTCGACGACCGCGTCGAGGCGCGAGCCGCAGCTGCGGCTCGCAGGAATGACATGATGAAGGAGCTCAGCAAGTGATCGATCTGACCGCAGCGGAAGTTGCGCAGCTCACGGGTGGCCGCCTCGAGGCGGCTCCTGACACCCGGGTTGCCGGTCCAACGGTGATCGACTCACGCACAGTCGCCCCGGGCAGCCTGTTCGTCGCGCTCGTCGGAGAGACCTCCGACGGCCACGACCACGCCGCTGCCGCGGTGGCAGGTGGAGCGACGCTGGTCCTGGCCGGACGCCACGTCGAGGGCGTCCCTGCCGTCGTCGTCGACGACGTGCCTCGCGCCCTGGGTCTGCTCGCCGCAGAGCACCTGCGCCGGCTGCGCGCCCACGGCGACGTGCGCGTGGTCGCGGTGACCGGATCGGTCGGCAAGACCACCACCAAGGACCTCCTCGGGCAGCTGCTCAGCCCCGCGGGCGAGACGATCATGCCCGAGGCGTCCTTCAACAACGAGATCGGCCTCCCGCTCACGGTGCTGCAGGCCGGCCCCAGCACGCGGTACCTCGTGCTGGAGATGGGCGCCTCGGCAGTGGGCGACCTCACCTACCTCACGGGCATCGCCCCGCCGGACGTCTCGATCGTCCTGGCCGTCGGCAACGCCCACCTCGGCGGCTTCGGCGGGATCGAGGCCGTCGCCCGGGCGAAGTCCGAGATCGTCACCGGGCTCGCCCCCGGCGGGGTCGCCGTCCTCAACGCCGACGACCTGCGCGTGGTGGCCATGCGGTCCCTCGCCCCCGGCAAGGTCGTCACCTTCGGCACCGTGCGCGACGCCACGCTGCGGGCGCGCAACGTCTCCAACGACCGGCTCGGCCGGGTCTCCGCGGACCTGACGCTGGGGGAGGAGGCGCACCACGTCACCCTCAACCTCTTCGGTGAGCACCACCTGACCAACGCGCTGGCCGCCGCGGCTGCCGCCGTCGAGCTCGGGCTCCCGCTCGCCGACGTCGCTGCCCGCCTGACGGGTGCGCAGGCGCTCAGCCCGCACCGGATGGCCGTGACCGAACGTCCTGACGGCGTGACGATCATCGATGACTCCTACAACGCGAACCCGGACTCGATGCGCGCGGCCCTCAAGGCCCTCGCCGTCATGGCCGGTCGCGACCGCCGTTCCATCGCCGTGCTGGGGGAGATGCTCGAGCTGGGCAAGGACTCTCGCGCCGCGCACGAGGCGCTCGGCCTGCTCGTGGTCCGGCTCAACATCAAGCTGCTCGTCGTCGTCGGTGACGGTGCCTCCGGCCTCGCCGACGGAGCGATCCAGGAAGGCTCCTGGGGCGAGGAGGTGCGCGAGGTCCCCGACGTCGCCGCTGCCGCCGAGCTCCTGGCAGCTGAGCTGCGCGAGGGTGACGTCGTGCTCGTCAAGGCCTCCAACGGCGCCGGTCTGTGGCGTCTGGGCGACGAGCTGGCTGCGACGGTGACCGCCTCATGATCGCTGTCCTCGTCTCCGCGGGGGTGGCGCTCCTCGTCGCCCTGCTCGGCACCCCGTTGTTCATCAAGTTCCTGGTCAAGCGCAACTACGGGCAGTTCATCCGTCAGGACGGCCCGACGGCGCACTTCACCAAGCGTGGCACCCCCACCATGGGCGGGGTGGTGATCATCGGCGCCACCCTCGTCGGGTGGGCGGCGTCCTGCGTGGTCAGCGGCAGGCTGCCGTCGGCCTCGTCGGTCCTGGTCATCTTCCTCATGACGGGTCTGGGCCTGGTCGGCTTCCTCGACGACTACATCAAGATCTCCAAGCAGCGCAGCCTCGGGCTGTCAGCGCGGTGGAAGATCATCGGTCAGGGGATCGTCGGGATCAGCTTCGCGGTCCTGGCGCTGCAGTTCCCCAACGCCAACTTCCGCACGCCCGCCTCGACGAAGATCTCCTTCATCCGGGACACGAACATCGACCTGGCCTTCGCCGGGGTGGCCCTCGGGCTCATCCTGTTCGTGCTGTGGGCCAACCTCATCATCACTGCCTGGTCGAACGCGGTGAACCTCACCGACGGCCTGGACGGGCTGGCCACCGGTGCCTCGCTCATGGTCTTCGGCGGGTACGTCATCGTCTCGATCTGGCAGTTCAACCAGAACTGCCAGTGGGCCGTCGGACCACGGTGCTACGAGGTGCGCGACCCCCTCGACCTCGCGGTCGTCGCCGCGGCGATCACCGGTGCGCTCTTCGGCTTCCTGTGGTGGAACGCCTCCCCGGCGAAGATCTTCATGGGCGACACCGGGTCGCTGGCTCTGGGCGGCGCCCTGGCCGGCCTGTCGATCCTCAGCCGCACGGAGCTGCTCGCGATCATCCTCGGCGGGCTCTTCGTCCTCGTCGTTCTGTCCGACGTCATCCAGATCGGCTTCTTCAAGATGACCGGCAAGCGGGTGTTCAAGATGGCACCGCTGCACCACCACTTCGAGCTCTCCGGCTGGGGTGAGGTGACGATCGTCATCCGGTTCTGGATCATCGCCGGGCTGTTCGTGGCGCTCGGCCTCGGGATCTTCTACGCCGAATGGGTCGTCGGCTGATGGTGGACCTCGCTCGGGCGACCGTCCTCGTGGCCGGCCTGGGGATCACCGGCCGAGCGGTCGTCGGGGTCCTTCAGACCCGTGCCGGCGCCGTGCTCACCCTGGACGCGGACGCCCCGGACGCCGATCACCGCGACATCACCGACGTCGACCTGACGGCGGTGGACGTCGTCGTGGTGTCTCCGGGCTGGCGGCCCACGCACCCCGCGCTGGTAGCCGCGCAGGCGGCCGGGGTGCCGGTGTGGAGCGAGATCGAGCTCGCCTGGCACCTGCGCACCCCCGTGACGGCGACCGGTGAGCCCGCGCCGTGGCTCGCCCTCACCGGCACGAACGGCAAGACCACGACCGTGGAGATGCTCGCTGCGATCCTCACCGCGGACGGGCAGCGCGCCGCCGCGGTGGGCAACGTCGGCCGTCCGCTGATCGAGGCGGTCGTCGACCCCGAGCTCGACGTCCTGGCGATCGAGCTGTCCAGCTTCCAGCTGCACTTCACCACGTCGATGTCCGCCGAGGTGGCCGCGGTGCTCAACGTCGCACCCGACCACATCGACTGGCACGGGTCCTTCGAGGACTACACCCTCGACAAGGGCCGCATCTACTCCCACGCCCAGGTCGCCTGCGTGTACAACGCCCAGGACCAGCTCACCGAGGACCTCGTGGTCGCAGCCGACGTGGTGGAGGGTGCCCGCGCGGTCGGGTTCACCCTCGGTGCGCCCGGACGCGCGCAGCTCGGTGTGGTCGACTCGATCCTCGTCGACCGCGCCTTCCACACCCCCGCGAACGACCCCAAGCGGCACACCTTCGCAGCCGAGATCGGCTCCCTGGACGACCTCGCCCACCTGGCCGGACCGGACGGCGTCGTGCCGGCGCACGTCGTCGCAGACGCCCTGGCCGCCGCGGCCCTGGCCCGGGGGCACGGGGTGAGCGCCGCCGCCGTGCGGGACGGCCTGCGCGCCTTCACCCCCGGCGGGCACCGGATCCAGACCGTCGCGGTCGCGCCAGCCCTCGCGCCGGCGTCGCCGGGCACCGAGGCGCCCGACGCCGCGGCTCAGGACGAGCCCCGTCCTGTCTCCTTCGTCGACGACTCCAAGGCCACCAACGCCCACGCCGCAGCGGCGTCGTTGGCCTCCTTCGCCCCGGGATCCGTCGTCTGGATCGCCGGTGGACTGGCCAAGGGCGCAACCTTCGACGCCCTCGTCGAGGACCGCGGCGACCGGCTGCGCGCCGTCGTGCTCATCGGCGTGGACCACCACGAGCTGAGCGAGGCGTTGGCCCGACACGCGGGGGACATCCCCGTCGTCGAGGTGGATCCTGGTGACACTGGGACGGTGATGCAGCGCGCCGTCGACCAGGCCTACCAGCTCGCCCGACCGGGCGACACGGTCCTGCTCGCGCCCGCCTGCGCCTCGATGGACCAGTTCGCCTCCTACGCCGAACGCGGGCGTGCCTTCACCGACGAGGCCGTGAGAATCGCCTCGGCGGCGGGATAGGTGGTCACGGTGGCCTCCCCGACCCGTCCGGCGAAGGTCGCCGACCCCGACGCAGCACCGCCCGCCGCTCCACCCGGAGCGTCACCGACCGCTCCACCCGCCCGCCAGACCCTGCGTGGTGCATGGCTGGGCCAGTGGAACAGTGCCGTCACCAGCTACTACCTGCTGCTCGGCGCGACCGTGCTGCTGCTCGTGCTCGGGCTCGTCATGGTGCTGTCCAGCTCGTCGATCGACGCCCTGGCCAGCGGCAGGTCGCCCTACGCGGTCTTCGCCGACCAGGCGAAGTTCGCCATGCTGGGCATGCCGTTCATGATCGTGGCCATCCACCTGCGCCCGGCGTTCTACAAGCGGATCGCCTGGCCCGCGCTGATCTTCGCGATCGGGCTGCAGATGCTCATCTTCACCCCGATGGCTCGCGGGGAGAAGGGCAACACCAACTGGGTCTACCTCGGCGGGGGGATCACCATCCAGCCCTCGGAGCTGGCCAAGGTGGCCCTGGCCGTGTGGCTGGGGGCGGTGCTCGCCCACAAGCTCGCCTACCTGCACGAGTGGAAGCACGCCCTCGTGCCGGCCGTCGTGCCCGGGGCGCTCGTCGTCGTCCTCCTCGTGCTCGCCGGCAACGACCTGGGGACCGCGATGATCCTCATCCTGCTCGTGGCCGGGGCGCTGTTCGTCGCGGGGGTGCCGCTGCGGGTCTTCGCCATGCTGGGAGCCGGGACCGTGGCGGGGGTCGCTGTCCTGGCATCGACCGGCAACCGCTCCAAGCGCATCCTCGAGCTCTTCTCCGGCTCGGACCCCGCCGGGACCGGCTACCAGGTCAAGCGTGGGCTGGAAGGGCTGGGGACAGGCGGGCTCACCGGAGTCGGGCTGGGTGCGGGCTCGGAGAAGTGGTCCTACCTGCCTGAGGCGCACAACGACTTCATCTTCTCGGTGATCGGCGAAGAGCTGGGTCTGCTCGGCACGCTGCTCGTCCTCGGGCTGTTCGCGCTGCTGGGTGTGGGGATGGTGCGGGTCATCCGCCGCCACCCCGACCCCATGGTGAAGATCACCACGGGGGCGCTGGCCTGCTGGATCATCGGGCAGGCGCTCATCAACATCGGTGTGGTCATCGGGCTGGTCCCGGTGATCGGTGTGCCGCTGCCGCTCATCTCCGCGGGCGGCTCCGCGCTCATCGCCACGATGCTCGCCCTGGGGATCATCATCTCCTTCGCGCGGGACGAGCCGGGGGCCAAGGAAGCCCTCGCAGCCCGCCCGAGCGTGGTGCGCAAGTCGATCGCCGTGGTGAGCTCGGCGACCCGGCGCCGCCCGCACCCGACCGGACCGTCCAGCAACAACGAACATGGGTGATGGAACACGTGATTGAGTCAGTACTTCTTGCCGGAGGCGGGACCGCGGGTCACGTCAACCCGCTGCTCGCCGTCGCGGACGAGATCCGGGCGACCTCGCCCGGGGCCTCGGTCACCGTGCTGGGCACCCGGGAGGGGCTCGAGGCCGACCTCGTGCCGGCGCGCGGCTACCCGCTGGCCGTCGTGCCGCGCGTCCCGCTGCCCCGGCGCCCGACCCTCGACTGGTTCCGGCTGCCGGGCCGGTTGCGCGCGGCTGTGCGCGCCGCGGGCGCGGCCATCGACGAGTCCGGGGCTCAGGTCGTGGTCGGCTTCGGTGGGTACGTCTCGACGCCGGCCTACCTCGCCGCCCGGCGGCGCGGGGTGCCCGTGGTCATCCACGAGCAGAACACCCGCGCGGGCCTGGCGAACCGTCTGGGTGCCCGGTGGGCGCAGGCGGTCGCCGTGACCTTCCCCGCGACCGAGCTCCGCGGTGCGCAGGTGACCGGGCTGCCGCTGCGTCGGGAGATCGCCGCCCTCGTGGCCGACCGTGCGCGCGACGCCGCGGCCTCGCGGACACAGGCTGCCCAGGCCCTCGGCCTGGACCCGGCCCGCCCCGTCCTGCTCGTCACCGGAGGGTCGCTGGGGGCGCAGCGCCTCAACGAGACCGTCGCGGCGATCGCCCCCGAGATCGTCGGCTCGGGCGTCCAGGTGCTGCACCTCACCGGCCGCGGCAAGGACGGCCCCGTCCGGGCGGTCGCCGATGCCCTGCCCGCGGACCTGCGGGCCGACTACCAGGTCCGCGAGTACCTCGGGGAGATGCACCTCGCCTACGCCGTCGCCGACCTCGTCGTGTGCCGTGCCGGAGCGGGGACCGTCTGCGAGCTGGCCGCCCTCGGGCTGCCGGCCGTCTACGTCCCGCTGCCGGTCGGCAACGGGGAGCAGCGCCTCAACGCCGCCCCGGTGGTCGACGCCGGGGGAGGCCTCCTGGTGGCCGACGCCGACTTCACCCCCCAGTGGGCCCGTGCCACGGTGCTGCCCCTGCTCACCGACGCCTCCGCGCTGACGGCCATGGGCGAGGCCGCCCGCGGCGCCGGGGTCACCGACGCCGCCGCGAAGGTCGTCGCCCTCATCGAGGCCGCGGCTGCCGCCGATCCCGCCTCGGGTCAGGCGGGCTCACGATGAGCGCGGCGCAGACCGACCCGCTGACGCTGACCGACCTGGGCACCGTCCACCTCATCGGGGTGGGCGGGGCGGGCATGTCCGTCGTCGCCCAGCTGCTCGCCGCCCGCGGGCTCACTGTGCAGGGCTCCGACGCACGCCGCAGCGCCGTCACCGACGCCCTCGAGACCGCCGGGATCCACGTGTGGATCGGTCACGACGGCGCGCACGTGGCCGGCGCGGACACCGTGGTCCAGTCCAGCGCGGTACGTCCGGAGAACCCCGAGCTCCAGGCTGCCCAGGCGGCCGGGCTCCGCGTCCTGCACCGGTCCCAGGCCCTGGCGCTGCTCATGCACGGCACACGCTCGGTCGCGGTGGCCGGCGCGCACGGCAAGACGACGACGTCGGCCATGATCTCGGTGACGCTGCGGGCCTGCGGGCTGGACCCGTCCTTCGCGATCGGCGGGTCGGTCCTCACCGACGACGGTGCGCTGCCCGGCGGGCACTCCGGGACCGGCGACGTGCTCGTGGCCGAGGCCGACGAGTCCGACGGTTCCTTCCTCAACTACGCACCGACCGTCGCGGTCGTCACCAACGTCGAACCCGACCACCTCGACCACTACGGGTCCAGAGAGGCCTTCGAGGAGGCCTTCGTGACCTTCGCCGGGCAGATCGTGCCCGGCGGCTTCCTCGTGACCTGCGCCGACGACCCGGGTGCGGCCGAGCTCGCGCGGGCCCACGCCACCACCGGGGGAGCGGCCCTCACCTACGGCACGTCGCCGGGCGCCCAGGGCCTCGAGCCGTCCGCCGTGATCAGCGGCTACCAGGTGTGGACCGACCCGCTCACCGGGCGGGACGGGTGCTCCTTCACCCTGACCCTGGCACCCGGGACGGCCGCCTCCCGCGACGGTGAGGTCCTCGAGGTCACCCTCGCCGTCGCCGGTGAGCACAACGCTCTCAACGCGAGCGCGGCTGTGCTCACCGCGGTCCTGCTGGGCATCGCTCCGGCCGACGCCGCCCGTGGGGTAGGGGCGTTCCGGGGCACGGGGCGCCGTTTCGAGAGCCGTGGCGAGATCGGCGGGGTGCGGGTCGTCGACGACTACGCCCACCACCCCACCGAGGTCGCGGCGATGCTCCGCGCAGCCCGCGGTGTGGCCGCGGGTGGACGGATCCTCGTGGTCTTCCAACCGCACCTGTACTCCCGCACCCGCATCTTCGCCCAGGAGTTCGCCGACGCCTTCGAGCTCGCCGACCTCGCGCTGGTGTGCGACGTGTACGCCGCGCGGGAGGACCACGACCCGGCCGTCGGGCCGCACACCATCGTGGACCGCATGCGTACCCCGGGCCGCGGCGAGGTGGTCGCGGACAAGGTGACCGCGGCGCTGACGCTCGCGCGGCGCGCGCGTCCGGGTGACCTGCTCGTCACCGTGGGTGCCGGCGACGTCACCGAGCTCGGCGCCGTGATCCTCGACGAGCTGGCCGCCCGGGTGGCGGCCGGTGAGCTGGTGGCCGACGGCGCGGGCGGAGCAGGTGCGTGAAGCCGCCCCCCGCTCCGCGTCGCCCCTCCTCCCGAGACGAGCCGGAGACTCCCGCGCGGCGCGCGAACGGCGCCCCGCGGACGGAGGGGACCCGCAAGCCGCCTCGCACGGAGCCGGCACGCGCCGCTGAGGCGTCCCCGCCCGCCAAGCGCCCCGCCCCGCCGCGTCGTCCCCAGCCCGCACCGAAGACCGGCGGGACACCACGGACAGCCAGGACACAGCAGACCGGCGCGACGCCGACCGGCAGGACCCCCAAGGCCAGTGCGTCTCAGGCCGGTGCCCCGGCTCAGGGGCCACCGGCGGTCCCACCGCGCGCCGGCCACACCCGTGCCTCACAGGCGGTCGTCCCCGGGCGTACGGGCGCACCCACGACCGCCACGATCCGGACCGCGGAGCCCAAGGTGGCCGTCATCTCGACGGGCATGTCCGTCCGTCACGCCGAGCAGAAGGCCATGCGGCGCCACCGGCTCATCCGGAAGATCGCCGCGTGGGGAGCGGCCACGATCGTCGTGGCCACCGTGGCGTGGGCCTTGTTCGCCTCCCAGATGCTGTCCTTCGACCCCAGCCACCTCGTGGTCAAGGGAACCGGCACGACGGTGGACATGGCCGCCGTCGTCTCGGTGGTCGCCGCGCAGGAGGGGACCTCGCTCGCCCTGGTCGACATCTCCGACCTGCGTGAGGAGATCCTCCAGGTGCCCAACATCCGCGACGTCTCGATCCAGCGGCAGTGGCCCTCGGGTCTCGCGGTGGACATCGTGGCCCGTGAGCCCGTCGCGGCGATCCCCGTCGAGGCGGGGATGGCCCTGATGGACCAGGACGCCGTCGTCGTCGCCACCGTCGCCGAGGCTCCGGTCGAGCTGCCGGTCATCAACATCCCGCTGACCGGGGACGACGAGCGGACCCTGGACGCGGCGCTGGCGGTCCTGAAGTCCTTGCCCGAGGACCTCAGCGCCGAGGTTGGGTCGATCTCTGCGCAGACCCAGGACGCGGTGACGCTGACGCTGCGCAACGGGGTAGTCATCGAGTGGGGGAGCTCGCAGGACTCTGCGCTCAAGGCCCAGGTCCTGCGGACCCTGAGGACGGCCGAGGTGAGCCGCGCGGCGGCAGTCTTCGACGTGTCCGCACCGACCTTCCCGATCACCCGCTGAGGGGTGGGAGATGCTCTCACGGGCACGCTCGAGGGGCGAGAGATCGTGGCGACCGAGCACCCGGGAGAAGATTCGTGACAAGGAATGTGGCCGACACGCGGAGCAGGTCGTTGATAGCGACGCCAAGCCCGCCTAACGTCACGCTTAGCACAACTTGACATAACTATAACCTTCTACCTGAGGGTGAAGGTTTAGGGTTCCCAGATCGAGAGGCACGGACGTGACAACTCCGCAGAACTACCTAGCAGTGATCAAGGTGGTCGGTATCGGCGGCGGTGGTGTGAACGCCGTCAACCGAATGATCGAGGTCGGCCTCAAGGGCGTCGAGTTCATCGCCATCAACACCGACGCCCAGGCGTTGCTGATGTCGGACGCCGACGTCAAGCTCGACGTCGGGCGTGAGCTGACCCGCGGCCTGGGGGCCGGGGCAGACCCCGAGGTGGGCAAGAAGGCCGCCGAGGACCACGAGGAGGAGATCGAGGACGTCCTGCGCGGGGCCGACATGGTCTTCGTCACCGCAGGTGAGGGCGGTGGCACCGGAACCGGTGGCGCGCCCGTCGTCGCCCGGATCGCTCGGTCCCTGGGCGCCCTGACGGTCGGTGTCGTGACCCGCCCGTTCACCTTCGAAGGACGCCGCCGCTCGACCCAGGCCGACGCCGGCATCGAGGCGCTGCGCAACGAGGTCGACACCCTCATCATCATCCCCAACGACCGGCTGCTGTCGATGTCTGACCGCAACGTCTCGGCGCTGGACGCCTTCCACTCCGCGGACCAGGTTCTGCTCTCCGGTGTCCAGGGCATCACCGACCTCATCACCACCCCGGGTCTGATCAACCTCGACTTCGCCGACGTGAAGTCGGTCATGCAGGGTGCGGGCAGCGCCCTCATGGGTATCGGCTCCGCCCGCGGTGAGGACCGAGCCGTCCAGGCCGCCGAGCTGGCGATCTCCTCGCCGCTGCTCGAGGCGAGCATCGACGGTGCGCACGGAGTGCTGCTGAGCATCCAGGGTGGTTCTGACCTCGGACTCTTCGAGATCAACGAGGCAGCCCGCCTGGTCCACGAGGCCGCTCACCCCGAGGCGAACATCATCTTCGGTACGGTCATCGACGACGCCCTCGGCGACGAGGTGCGCGTCACCGTCATCGCCGCCGGCTTCGACGGCGGGATCCCGCACCCTCGCAAGGACGCACGCGGCCCGGGCGAGATCGCCGGAGCCCCCGCGCAGGCCGTCCAGGCAGCACAGGCTCCGGCCGGGCTGCCGGCGGGGCACTCCTCTGCCCAGGCTGCGCCGACGCACAACGCGGTCCCCACCACGACCGGCGTGCACGCCCTGGCCCGTCCCGTGGTGCCGCTGGACTCCGGCTTCGACCAGGCGGACTCCGCTCCGGTCAACCCTGCCGTCCAGTACAGCGGATACACCCAGCCTGCAGCTGCGACCCCCACCTGGGGCAGCGACCAGCACACCGGCCAGGTGCCGGCGTTCCTGTCGACGGACCCGGACGCGGTCCTGCGCACCGGACAGCTCGAGGTGCCGCGCATCTTCGACGAGGAGACTCCCCGCCGTCGCGTCGACGAGCTCGACGTCCCGGACTTCCTCAAGTAGGTCGCTGTGACACCCGTGATCCCGGTGCTCGAGGTTGACCTCGGGCCCGGGATCCGTGCTTTCTTCACCACCCGCCACGGGGGGAGGTCCGGCGCACCCTGGGACTCCCTCAACCTGGGCCTCGGCGTCGGCGACGACGCAGGCACGGTGCGCGCCAACCGGGCCCTCGTGGACCAGGTGGCTGGGGGGCAGGTGACCTTCGGGACCCAGGTGCACGGCACCGACGTGGTGACCGTGACGGCCCGGGGCCTCGGTGCGCCCCCTCCGGAGGCGGATGCACTGGTCGCCGCCGCCCCAGGGGTCCCTGTCGGCGTGTATGTCGCCGACTGCGTCCCGGTCCTGCTCGCCGACCCGCGCGCCCGCGTGGTCGCGGTGGCGCACGCCGGCCGCCCAGGCGTCGAGCACGGCGTCGTGCCGGCGGTGCTCGAGGCGGTGCTCGCCGCGGGCGCGCGCCTGGGGGACCTGCGCGCCGTCGTGGGGCCCGCCGTCTGCGGAGAGTGCTACGAGGTGCCCGCCGAGCTGCAGGAGCGCGTGGCGGCGCGCGTGCCCGCCGCGCGGTCGCAGACCTCCTGGGGGACTGCAGCGCTCGACCTGCCTCGGGCGGTCGAGGTTCAGCTCGAGGCCGCAGGGGTGCGCCGCGTCCAGCGGGTCCACCGGTGCACACGCACCGATGACACGTTCTTCTCCCACCGTCGATCGAGCGCCGCGGGGACCCCGGCCGGCCGGTTCGCCGGTGTCGTGACCCTGGTGTGAGCGCGTCTGGCTCGGCGTGGAATGTTCGTCCGCTGCGGGCGTGTCGCGCGGTAGCGCTTCACCCGCTGGGCTAGCGTGGGGACACCGTCAGTATCCGGGGACCCCGGAACCCGCTCGACGGACCGAGTCGGAACGGAGAGATGGCGATGGCCGGAGCGCTACGCAAGACGATGCTGTACCTAGGCCTCGCAGACGATCGAGGCGAGGAGATCGAGGACCAGTTCGAGGAGTATGACGACTACGACGAGGTGGGCCGCGACGTGACTCCCGAGTACGAGGCACAGGTGACCCCGATCAACCGGTCCGTGTCGCGCCAGGCACCCGTCGCCGCTGCTGCGCCGGCTGAGCTGCGCCGGATCACCACGGTCCACCCGCGCTCCTACAACGACGCGCGCGTCATCGGCGAGGCCTTCCGCGCCGGGACCCCGGTCATCATCAACCTCTCCGACATGGACGACGCCGACGCGAAGCGTCTGGTGGACTTCTCCGCCGGGCTCATCTTCGGCCTGCGCGGCGCCATCGAGCGGGTCACGAACAAGGTCTTCCTGCTCTCTCCCGAGCACGTCGAGGTGTCCGGACAGGACCACACCGTCGAGAAGTCAGCCGGTCGCCCCGGCTTCTACAACCAGAGCTAAGACGTGATCTGGAGCCTTCTGGCACTGCTGTGCTTCCTGTATCTCATCGTCCTCTTCGGACGGGTGATCTTCGACTGGGTCCAGGTGTTCTCGCGGGACTTCCGTCCCAAGGGGATCCTCCTGATCCTGGCGGAGCTGTTCTACACGCTCACCGACCCACCCGTGAAGTTCCTGCGCCGGTACATCCCGCCGCTGACGCTCGGGTCGCTGCGCATCGACGTGGGATTCTTGATCCTCTTCGTCGGAGTGTCCATCCTGCTCCGATTCTTCAACGTCATGGCTGCATGATGAGTACTTCATGGTCGGAGGCGAGCACCTAGCCCTGACCGAATGTCCCACCGAACCGCCTCCCGGTGCAGGCGTTGGCGCGATTGTCCGCTAGCGTGACCTCTGGCGGTCGGTGGATTGACCGAACAGACCAGCGCGAGTATTCGAGGTGAAAACGATGGTGGCACTGCTCACAGCAGATGACGTCCTGACCAAGAAGTTCCCGGCGACCAAGTTCCGGGAGGGGTACGACGTCGTAGAGGTTGACGACTTCCTGGACGAGGTCCTCAACACTCTTCGGGAGCTGTATGCCGAGAACGACGATCTCAAGGCCAAGCTTGAGGCGTCCGAGCGCCGGGTGGCGGAGCTGAGCCGCGCCAACGCGCAGCAGCAGTCCGCTCCGGAGCAGGCAGTATCGGTCCAGAAGACCGTCGAGGAGCCCAAGCCGGAGCCCGTCGTCGCACCTGCGCCTGTGGCTGCCCCTGCGGCCCAGATGGCCCCGCGCGAGCCTGAGATGGCCACCGGGATCATCCAGATGGCTCAGAAGCTCCACGACGACCACGTCCGGGCCGGACAGGACGAGGGCGACCGCCTGATCTCCGAGGCCAAGGCCGAGGGATCGCGGATCGTGCGCGAGGCCGAAGAGACCTCGCAGCGCACGCTCACCCAGCTCGAGCAGGAGCGTTCGCTCCTCGAGCGCAAGATCGACGAGCTGCGGATCTTCGAGCGCGACTACCGCACCCGTCTCAAGAGCTACCTGCAGAACCTGCTGGGCGACCTCGACAACCGCGCGAGCGCGTTGCCGTCAGGCGCAGACCAGGCCAAGCAGGGCATCTGATCCCTCACGCAGCCGCTCTTGCGGCTGTGAGCAGCACCAGCGTCACCAGCAGCACCTCCCCGCAGCCGGTGCACCCGATTCACCTCTCCGCACAATGCGGCGTGGTGGATTGCGTGCGCCGGCTGCGGCGACTAACCTCGGCTAACTTCGAAGAAAGAGGCCGTGATGTCGATCCGTGACGCAATCAGCAACGCTCCCGCCAAGGAGCAGTTCCCGACCCTCGCCAAGGACGTCAAGACGTTCCCCGTTCGTGAGGGCGAGAGCCCGTGGTCCGCCAAGGAGATCGAGGGACTGGCCGACGAGCTGATCGTCGAGAACGTCCGGCTCCAGGCCGAGCTCTCCGTCGCCGACCAGGAGCTCTCCGAGCTGCTGCGCAACTCCGGGGACGGGGCCGGCGACGACCAGGCAGACTCCGGCTCCTCCGCCCTGGAGCGGGAGCAGGAGCTCACGCTGGTGAACAACACCCGTGACCTCCTCGCCCAGAACAGCCGAGCGCTCTCGCGCATCGGCGCGGGCACCTACGGCACCTGCGAGTCCTGCGGGCAGGCGATCGGCAAGGCCCGTCTGCAGGCCTTCCCGCGAGCCACCCTGTGCGTGACCTGCAAGCAGCGCGAAGAGCGTCGTTGATCCCTTCCGCGCCAGCGGTCCATCACGTCTGCGTGTGCCGGGGTGGCCGTGGCTGCCCCGGCACACCGTCACGTGGGACACTTGCGCGTGATGCCTGAGACCGAGAAGACACCCGTGACCGAAGACACCGCACCGACGCCTGACGCGACGCCCGAGCCGGCGTCCCCGCAGAGCCCGTTCAAGCGGCTGCTGTTCATCTTCGGGCTCGCCGCCCTCGTGCTGGTCGCCGACCAGCTGACGAAGGTGTGGGCCCAGTCGGCCCTCGTCGTCGGTGAGGCGCCCAAGCCGCTCATCGGCGAGCTCATCCAGCTCCGGCTCATCTACAACCCCGGTGCCGCGCTCTCCATCGCGAGCGGCATGACCTGGGTGCTCACGCTGCTCTCGGTCGGTGTGGTCGTCTTCATCGTCCTCATGGCCCGCAAGATCGCCTCGACGGCCTGGGCGGTCGCGCTGGGCCTCGTGCTGGGTGGTGCGATCGGCAACCTGCTGGACCGCCTGTTCCGGGCCCCGGGCTTCCCCAACGGGCACGTCGTCGACTTCATCGACTACGGACCCTTCATCGGGAACGTCGCCGACATCGCGATCGTCGTCGCCGCTGTCCTCATCGCGATCCTCGCCTTCGTGGGCATCGGTCCGGACGGCCGGCGCGCGAGCGACGACGACACGAGCGCCACCACGGACACGAACGCCGCGGACAGCTCCACCGGCACCACCACGACCGGCACCACCGGCACCTCCGGCACCACAGACACCCCCGACACCACCCCCGAATCGAGCGACTCCTGATGGGCACCGTCCGCACTCTCCCGGTTCCGGACGGCCTCGTCGGCGAACGCGTCGATGCGGCGCTGTCCCGCATGCTCGGGCTGTCTCGGACCGTCGCCGCCCAGATCGCCGCAGACGGCGGCGTGCTCATCGACGGCCGCCCCGCCGGCAAGTCCGACCGCCTGCCGGCCGACGCCTGGCTCGAGGTCGACCTCCCCGACGCGCCCTCGCAGGCCGGCCCGGTCGTCGTCGCCGAGCCCGTGCCGGGGATGAAGATCGTCTACGACGACGACGACGTCGTGGTCATCGACAAGCCTGTGGGCGTCGCAGCGCACCCGTCGGTGGGCTGGACCGGACCCACCGTTGTCGGCGCCCTCATCGCCGCCGGCTACACGATCGCCACGTCGGGCGCTGCCGAGCGCCAGGGCATCGTGCACCGCCTCGACGTGGGGACCTCCGGGCTCATGGTGGTCGCCAAGAGCGAGCACGCCTACTCCGTCCTCAAGCGCGCCTTCAAGGAGCGCACGGTCGAGAAGGTCTACCACGCCCTCGTCCAGGGCCACCCCGAACCCACCACGGGGACCATCGACGCCCCGATCGGGCGTCACCCCAGCGCGGACTACAAGTTCGCCGTCGTCGCCGACGGCAAGCCTTCGGTGACCCACTACGAGGTCCTCGAGATGCTCTCGGCGGCCTCCCTGGTCGAGGTGCACCTGGAGACCGGGCGCACCCACCAGATCCGCGTGCACTTCGCGGCGCTGCGCCACCCCTGCGTGGGCGACGTGACCTACGGCGCGGACCCCACCCTCGCCGCGCGGGTCAAGCTCAACCGCCAGTGGCTGCACGCCAAGCGCCTGGGCTTCACCCACCCGTCCACGGGGGAGTGGCTCGAAGTGACGAGCGAGTACCCCCAGGACCTCGCCGACGCCCTCGAGACGGTGCGTTCCACCTACCGCTAGAGCGGGTGAGACGAGGCCCACGGCCCTCGGTGGGGGCCGTGCGGCGAGTCTGTCCCTGAGCCGATCTAGACTCGTGCCATGTCGTCTGCTTCGACCTCGGTCTCCGAGGACTTCGTCCACCTCCACGTCCACACCGAGTACTCCATGCTCGACGGCGCGGCCCGGCTGGGGGACCTCTTCGCCGAGACCAGCAGGCTCGGGCAGAAGGCCATCGCGACGACGGACCACGGGTACCTCTTCGGTGCCTACGACTTCTGGAAGCAGGGCACCGCGGCCGGGGTGAAGCCGATCATCGGCGTCGAGGCCTACGTCACCCCCGGCACCTCTCGCAAGGACAACACCCGGGTGCGCTGGGGTGACGCCAGCCAGGCCTCCGACGACGTCTCCGCCCGTGGTGCCTACACGCACCTGACCATGTGGGCCAAGGACAACGAGGGCCTGCACAACCTGTTCCGGATGAGCTCCCTCGCCTCCCTCGAGGGCCAGATGGGCAAGTGGCCCCGGATGGACCGCGAGCTGCTGCAGACCTACGGCAAGGGCATGATCGCCTCGACCGGCTGTCCCTCCGGCGAGGTCCAGACGCGGCTGCGGCTGGGGCACTACGACGAGGCCGTCAAGGCCGCCGGCGAGCTACAGGACATCTTCGGCAAGGAGAACTTCTACGTCGAGCTCATGGACCACGGGCTCGACATCGAGACCCGGGTCTTCAAGGACCTGCTGCGCCTGTCCCAGGACATCGGTGCCCCGATCGTGGCGACGAACGACCTGCACTACGTCAAGCAGGAGGACAGCCACTCCCAGGAGGCGCTGCTGTGCATCAACTCAGGCTCGACCCTCGCCGACCCGGACCGGTTCAAGTTCGACGGTGACGGCTACTACGTCAAGTCCGCGGCCGAGATGCGCCGGGTGTGGAAAGAGCTGCCCGAGGCCTGCGACAACACCCTGCTCATCGCTGAGCAGTGCAACGTGTCCTTCGACACCTCGGCCAACTACATGCCGAACTTCCCCTGCCCTCCGGGGGAGGACGAGACCTCCTGGTTCATCAAGGAGGTCGAGGCCGGCCTGCGCTACCGCTACCCGGCGGGGATCCCCGACGCGGTCCGCCAGCGCGCCGACTTCGAGACCAAGGTCATCGTCCAGATGGGCTTCCCGGGGTACTTCCTCGTCGTCGCCGACTTCATCAACTGGTCCAAGGACAACGGCATCCGCGTCGGTCCGGGCCGTGGCTCCGGTGCGGGGTCCATGGCTGCCTACGCCATGCGGATCACCGACCTCGACCCGCTCCAGCACGGGCTGATCTTCGAGCGCTTCCTCAACCCTGACCGCGTCTCCATGCCTGACTTCGACATCGACTTCGACGAGCGTCGTCGCGGTGAGGTCATCCGGTACGTCACCGAGAAGTACGGCGAGGACCGCGTCGCGCAGATCGTCACCTACGGCACCATCAAGGCCAAGCAGGCCCTCAAGGACTCCAGCCGCCTCCTCGGTCTGCCGTACGCGATGGGCGAGAAGCTCACCAAGGCGATGCCGCCGGCGATCATGGGCAAGGACATCTCCCTGTCCGGGATCTTCGACCCGAGCGACAAGCGCTACAACGAGGCCGAGGAGTTCCGTCAGGTTCACGCGGCGGACCCGGAGGCCCAGCGCGTCGTCGAGCTGGCCAAGGGCATCGAAGGGCTGAAGCGCCAGTGGGGCGTGCACGCCGCCGGCGTCATCATGTCCTCCGACCCGCTCATCGACATCATCCCGATCATGCGCCGTCCCCAGGACGGAGCGGTGATCACCCAGTTCGACTACCCCAAGTGCGAAGAGCTCGGGCTCATCAAGATGGACTTCCTGGGGTTGCGCAACCTCACGATCCTCGACGACGCCCTCGAGAACATCGTCATGAACGGCAAGGACCCGGTCGAGCTGGAGACGCTCACCCTGGACGACCCGAACACCTACGCGTTGCTCGGGCGCGGAGACACCCTGGGCGTGTTCCAGCTCGACGGCGGCGGCATGCGGACCCTGCTCAAGCTCATGCGCCCGGACAACTTCGAGGACATCTCCGCCGTCGGCGCGCTCTACCGTCCGGGACCGATGGGTGCCAACTCGCACACCAACTACGCCCTGCGCAAGAACGGTCTCCAGGAGATCGTCCCGATCCACCCCGAGCTCGCCGAGCCCCTCGCGGAGACCCTCGGCACGACCCACGGCCTGATCGTGTATCAGGAGCAGGTCATGTCCATCGCCCAGACGGTCGCCGGGTTCTCCCTCGGCCAGGCAGACATCCTGCGCCGCGCGATGGGCAAGAAGAAGAAGTCTGAGCTGGACAAGCAGTTCGAGGGCTTCTCCGCCGGCATGATCGAGCGCGGCTTCTCCATGGCCGCGGTCAAGGCGCTGTGGGACATCCTGCTGCCCTTCTCCGACTACGCCTTCAACAAGGCTCACTCGGCCGCCTACGGCGTCGTCTCCTACTGGACGGCCTACCTCAAGGCGAACTACCCGGTGGAGTACATGGCCGCGCTGCTCACCAGCGTGCGCGACGACAAGGACAAGTCGGCCCTCTACCTCAACGAGTGCCGGCGCATGGGCATCACCGTGCTGCCCCCGGACGTCAACTCCTCCTCGGCGAACTTCACCGCCGTCGGCGCGGACATCCGCTTCGGTCTGACCGCCGTGCGCAACGTCGGTGCGAACGTCGTCGACGCGATCGTCGCTTCCCGCGAGGCCAAGGGCGAGTACACCGGCTTCACCGACTTCCTCGACAAGGTCCCCGCCGTGGTGTGCAACAAGCGCACCATCGAGTCCCTCATCAAGGCCGGCGCCTTCGACTCCCTCGGTCACACGCGGCGTGCCCTGCAGGTGGTGCACGAGCAGGCCGTGGACTCTGTCATCGGCGTCAAGCGCAAGGAGGCCGAGGGGCAGTTCGACCTCTTCGCCGGCTTCGGCGACGAGGAGGACGACGGGATGTCGTTCAGCGTGGACATCCCTGACCTGCCGGACTGGGACAAGAAGCAGCTGCTCGCCTTCGAGCGGGACATGCTCGGCCTCTACGTCTCCGACCATCCGCTCTCCGGGCTCGAGCACGTGCTGGCCCAGTCCGCGGAGGTCTCCATCGCGACCCTGCTCACGGACGAGGGCCGAGCCGACGGCTCGACCGTCGTCATCGCCGGTCTCATCACGTCCCTGCAGCGCAAGATGTCCAAGCAGGGCAACCCGTGGGCCGCGGTGACCATCGAGGACCTCGACGGCGGCGTCGAGGTGATGTTCTTCGGCGAGACGTACCTGGCGTACTCCACGATCCTCGCAGAGGACCAGGTCGTCGTGCTCCGTGGACGGGTCCGGCGCCGCGACGACACCATGCAGCTGCAGGCCATGGAGGTGTCGCTGCCGGACATCTCCACCGGGAGCGACTCACCGGTCGTGGTGACCCTGGCGGAGTCACGGTGCACCCAGCACGTGGTCGAGCGGCTGCGAGAGATCCTACGCACCCACCCCGGCAGCACCCCGGTGCACCTGAGCCTGACCAGCCCGGGGCGGACCAAGGTCATGCGGGTCGAGGACGCGCTGCGGGTGCAGCGCAGCCCGTCCCTGTACGGCGACCTCAAGGCCCTGCTCGGCCAGAGCTGCCTGCCCTCGTGAGCGACCGTTTCCAGGTGGTCCCCGCCGCCTACGTGATCTTCCGGCGGACCCACGAGGGCGTCGAGCAGCTGCTCATGCAGCTGCGCCAGAACACCGGGTACATGGACGGGCACTGGGCCTGCGGCGCGGCCGGGCACGTCGAGCAGGGGGAGTCCGTGCTCGCCGCGGCTGCCCGTGAGGCGCGCGAGGAGCTCGGGGTCCGCGTGGAGGTCGCCGATCTCGTCCCGGTCACCGTCATGCACCGCACGCACCCCGGCGGCGGCCCGATCGAGGAGCGGGTGGACTTCTTCTTCGAGTGCCGCAGCTGGGTGGGCGAGCCAGCCCTCCAGGAGGCGGACAAGGCCGCGGCCCTCGCCTGGTTCGACGACGACGCGCTGCCGGCGCCGGTCGTCCCGCATGAGCTGCACGTGCTGGATGCGCTGCGGGCACGCACCCTCGACCCGGTCGTCACCTTCGGGTTCTGACGCCTGCCATAGACTCGCGGGTGTGATCCATGAGCGACTGACCGACCGGCGACCCATCCACCTCACGCCCGAGCAGCAGGTCTTCGTGACCGAGCGCCATCTGGCGACCTTGACGACGCTGCGCGCCGACGGGTCACCGCACGTGGTGCCGGTGGGCTTCACCTGGGACCCCGAGGCCGGGGTCGTGCGGATCACCACCAACGACGGCTCGGTCAAGCGCAAGAACGCCGAGCGGCTCACCGCGGACGGGACGCCCCCGCGGGCCGCCGTCTGCCAGGTCGACGGCGGGCGGTGGATCACCCTGGAAGGGCCGATCACCGTCTCCCGCGAGCCGGAGGAGATCGCCGAGGCGGTGCGTCGCTACGCCCGCCGCTACCGGGAACCGTCGGAGAACCCCAGCCGCGTCGTCCTCGTCATGACCCCGGACAAGGTCATGAGCTCGGGGTACATGTCCCGCTGAACGGGGCCGGTCCCGGCAGGGATCCGCTGGGATCCGCGGGGTCTCGCCGGGTTGATTCCTCGGTGATGCATCGGTGATGCTCGGTCAGGCGACGGTGGCCGTTGCCGAGCCTGCGGGGGAGTCCACGACGACCACGTCGCCCTTGTGCAGCTGACGACCGCGGCGGGTGTCCACCTCGCCGTTGACCGACACCTCGCCGTCGGCGATGAGCTCGCGTGCCTGCGCGCCGGACTCGGCGAGGTTCGCGAGCTTGAGGAACTGCCCGAGCCGGATGATGTCGTCAGAGATCTCTACGTGGTCCATGGACCCATTGTCTCGCGAAACCGGAGCGCTCCTGCGCGCGATCTCCGCAGAATCCCGGAGACCGCACGGCCTGGCACGCCTAGACTAGGACTGTGATCAATCGACTGGACCTGCGTGGTCGCTCCCTGACAGCCCGTGAGCTCATCGAGGCGCTGCCTCGCGCCGAGGTGCGCGTCGAAGACGCCGCCGAGCGCGTGGCGCCGATCATCGCGGGGGTCCGCGCTCATGGTGCGGCCGAGCTCCGCGACCTCGCCGAGAGGTTCGACGGCGTCCGTCCGGTCAACCTCCGGGTCCCCACCGAGGCCTTCGAGAAGGCGCTGCTCACCCTCGACCCCGCCGTGCGCGCGGCCATCGAGGAGTCGATCACCCGGGTGCGCGCCGTGCACGCCGCCCAGCTGCCCCACGACTTCGTCGTCGACCTCGCCCCCGGGGCCCAGGTGCGTCAGCGCTGGATCCCGGTCGGGCGCGTGGGTCTCTACGTCCCCGGCGGCCTCGCGGTCTACCCGTCCTCGGTGATCATGAACGTCGTCGCCGCCCAGGAGGCCGGCGTGCGCTCCCTCGCGGTGGCCTCGCCCCCGCAGGCGGACAACGACGGTCTGCCGCACCCGACCATCCTCGCGGCGTGCGCGCTGCTCGGGGTGGACGAGGTCTACGCGGTGGGCGGCGCCCAGGCGATCGCCATGTTCGCCTACGGTGCACGAGGCAGCGAGCCGCAGGACGGCGACACCCTCTGCGAGCCGGTCAACGTCGTCACCGGGCCGGGGAACGTCTACGTCGCGGCCGCCAAGCGCCTCGTGCGCGGAGTGGTGGGCATCGACGCCGAGGCCGGCACCACCGAGATCGCCGTGCTGGCCGACGGCGGCGCCAACCCCGACCATGTCGCAGCAGACCTCATCAGCCAGGCCGAGCACGACCCGGCCGCGGCGTCGGTGCTCGTCACCGACTCGGTCGAGCTTGCCGGTGCGGTCGAGGCCCGGCTCGTGGACCGCACCGAGGTGACCCGGCACTCCGCGCGGGTCGGCCAGGCGCTCAGCGGGCCGCAGTCCGCGATCGTCATCGTGGACTCCATCGCCCACGGCGTCGAGGTGGTCAACGCCTACGGCGCCGAGCACCTGGAGATCCAGACGGCTGACGCAGCCGACGTCGCGCTGCAGATCACCAACGCGGGCGCGATCTTCGTCGGCCCGTACTCCCCGGTGGCGCTGGGCGACTACATGGCCGGCTCCAACCACGTGCTCCCCACCGGTGGGTGCGCGCACTTCGCCAGCGGTCTGGGTGTGCACAGCTTCATCAAGGCTGTGCAGGTCATCGAGTACTCCGCCGAGGCGCTTCAGGAGATCTCCTCCAAGATCGTCGCCTTCGCCAACGCCGAGGACCTCCCCGCCCACGGCGAAGCCGTCCAGGTGCGGTTCTAGGTCCGCTCCGCCTGCTGGTCAGTGCCGCCGAGGTCCGTGTAATCGCGACGCTCTGACCAGAAGGTGCGGTGTGCGGCGCATCGGCGCCACTGTTCACTGCCGCTGTCCGCTACAGTCGCGCCATGACAGGTAGAGCGGTTGTCCGCACCCTTGCGGCGGTGATGCTGATCAGCGAAGGCAGCCTGCTGATCCTCGTGGTCATCGGGCTGATGGTCTACACCAGCACCGACGAGGACGGGGCGGTGGACCTGTCGTTCCCACCTGCGGAGCTGCTCGCGATCATGGCCCTCGGCGCGGTGCTCGTCGCGGGGGCGGTCGGCATCGTGTTGCGCATCCGCCGGTCACCGCGGGCGGCGATGGCCTCCAGCCTTCTCGTCGCCTCCGCTCTGGTGGCGAACGTGGTCGTCGTCGCCTTCACCCTGATCACCGGCACGCGCGGGATGGTGACCGCTCTCGCCGGGATCGCCCTCGCCCTGCAGGCGACCGAGTGGTGGCTCACCTCGCGGGAGCCGGTCGTCCTGCGCTGAGCCCGCCGGCCGGCCTCGCGTCCTGCTGCGGGTGTCCAGCTGCACCGTGTCCTACTGCAGCGCCAGGGTGAGCGGCAGGACCTCCCGGGCGCCGGCGTCGAGCAGGAGCTGGCCGGCCACCGTCAGGGTCCAGCCGGAGTCGGTGTAGTCGTCGACGAGCAGGATCGAGCGGCCGGCGAGGCCGCCGAGGGCCGCGTCGGAGAGCTCGAGGGTCAGTCGGTCAGCGACCCCGGCCAGACGCATCGCGGAGTTCACGTCGTGGCGGCCAGGCGCCTCCGCCCCGGCGCGGGGCCCGATCGTCCCCACGAAGGGCTTGCTCAGATAGGTCGCCAGCCCGCGGCCCAGGTGCTGGGCGAGCATCGGCCGGGTCGCCGAGCGCACCACGACGACGCCGTCCACGGCCTTCCCGGCCGGCCAGGACTCGAGCACCTGGACCGCGGCGCGGCGCAGCGCGACCGGTGTCTCGCCGTCCGGGGTGGACGGGGCGAAGAGCTCACGCAGCGGCTGGGACCAGCCGAGACCGTCGAGGCGGGCGATCGCGCGGCCGGGTGCGAGCTGACGCTCGGGGGCGATCTTGCCCTTGACCTCCATCCCGAGCGACGCCATGCCCGAGGGCCACATCTTGCGTGGCTCGATGACCACGCCCGGGGTGTCCATCGCGGTGCGCGCCTGGGCCACGTGCTCGGCGGTCGGCGCTGCCGGGAGGGTCACACCCCCGCAGTTGTCGCACCGCCCGCATTGCATGCCCGGCTCGAGCTCGGGGTCGTCGAGGGTGGCGCGCAGGAAGGCCATCCGGCACCCGTCGGTCGTGACGTAGTCGACCATGGTGGCCTGCTCGGCGAGGCGGGCCTGCTCGACGCGTGCGTAGCGGTCGCCGTCGTAGGACCAGCCCTGCCCTGTCGCCTCCCAGCCGCCCTTGACGCGCTTGACCGCCCCGTCGACGTCGAGCACCTTGAGCATCATCTCCAGGCGTGAACGGGTCAGGTCGACCTGGGTCTCCAGGAGCTGGGCGGACTGCGTCCCGCCGCGGGACAGCGCGTCGAGGGTGGCGCGGACCTGGTCCTCGCGCGGGAAGGCCAGGGAGCCGAAGTACTCCCAGATCCGCCGGTCTTCCTCCCCGGGCAGGAGCACCACGAGGGCAGAGTCGACACCACGTCCGGCGCGCCCGACCTGCTGGTAGTAGGCGATGGGGGAGCTGGGGGCGCCGACGTGGACGACGAAGGCAAGGTCAGGCTTGTCGAAGCCCATCCCCAGGGCAGAGGTCGCGATGAGCGCCTTGACGCGGTTGGCCTTGAGGTCGGCCTCCAGGGACTCCCGCTCGGCGGGGTCGGTGCGCCCGGTGTAGGCAGCCACCGGGATGCCCGCGTCCTTGAGCTGGGAGGCGATCTGCTCGGCGACCGAGACGGTCAGGCAATAGACGATTCCCGATCCCTGCGTCGAGCGCAGCATCTCCATGAGCCACGCCACCCGGGTGGGCTGGTCCTTGAGGCGGAGCACGCTCAGGTGCAGGGACTCCCGGTCCAGGCCGCCACGCAGCACGAGCACCGACGAGCCGTGGGCGTCCGCCCCGGTGACCTCGAGCTGCTCGGCGACGTCCTGGGTGACCCGGGAGTTCGCGGTCGCGGTGGTGGCGAGGACCGGGATGCCGGCGGGCAGGTCCTGGAGGAGGGTGCGGATGCGGCGGTAGTCCGGGCGGAAGTCGTGACCCCAGTCCGAGACGCAGTGAGCCTCGTCGATGACCACCAGGCCGGCGTCGGCCGCCAGGCGCGGCAGCACCTCGTCGCGGAAGCCCGGGTTGTTCAGGCGTTCCGGGGAACATAGAAGGACGTCGATGGTTCCTGCGGTGATCTGCGCGTGGATCTCGTCCCATTCGGTGACGTTGGCGGAGTTGATCGTGGCAGCCCGGATCCCGGCCCGCTCGGCCGCGGCGATCTGGTCACGCATGAGCGCCAGGAGCGGGGAGATGATGATCGTCGGCCCCGCGCCACGAGCGCGCAGCAGCGCGGTCGAGACGAAGTACACGGCCGACTTCCCCCACCCGGTGCGCTGGACCACGAGCGCCCGACGGTGGTCGCGCACGAGGGCCTCGATCGCGGTCCACTGGTCGTCCCGCAGGGCGACGTCGTCGCGGCCGACGAGGCGACGCAGGGCGGCCTCGGCCTCGGGACGAAGATCCTCCGAGGCGTCCACGAGCCGGCGAGCCGGCGCCGGGGGAGCCACGGGCGCGACGGGCGCGGCAGAGGCGGCGGGAGCGGAAGAGGGTCCCGTGCGTCCCCGTCCTGCCCGGCTCGGTGCTGCGTACTCGCCGGGCTCGTCGAAGGCGGGCTCGTCGAAGACCGGCTCGTCGAAGTACGGGACGTCCTTGTACGGGTCGTCGTCGTAGGAGGTGGCGGGCTGCGTCGGGGTCACGGGTGCCTTGTCTGGTGAGGTCGGAGCCGCGGACGGCGGGGTTGTGTGTGTCGATGCCGGGTCGACGACGGCTGGGTGTTCTGAGGTGACGTCCGCCGCGGCCGGAGCAGGCTCCGGGGCGGGCTCCGGGGACGGCGGGGATGGTGAGGAGACAGAAGGCGAGGGCGCGGAGGATGAGAGCGACGATGAGAGCGCAGCGCCGTCGGGCGTCTCGTCCTCCTCCTCGACGAAGTCCTCGTCGTCCTCCTCCTCGTCGACGGGAAGCGCGGGCTCCGCCTCGGCCGGGTCGCTCGCCTGCGGGGCGAAGCCGGGCGTCTGCCACGCGGGTGCGAGGTCGCGGTCGCCTGCCGAGCCTGGTGCGTCGTCGCTCGCCGCCGGGCCGACGAGGCTGCGGGCGTCGACCGACGACGTCCCCCAGGCGGGCTCGTCGGAGACGATGGGAGGCCGGCGTGGTGTGCTGGGCAGCTTCGACCAGTCCGGCTCGACGCCCCAGCGCTTGGGACCCTTGGGCTTGAACCGCGGCGTGGGCTCGGCGTCGGGACGTGCGCCGTCCGGGCTCGCGGCGTCGGCGTCCTCGGCGGGGCGCGTCACGGGGTCAGAGTCACCGGAGGAGGTCATGCCCCCAGCCTAAGGACCCCGGAGCGTCGGTCACGACTCAGCCGGTGTCCTGTGGACGAGGCGCACGCATCCCTGGCGCAGGTGGCGCAGATATGGACGCTCGCGAAAACCGTTGGCGCCGTTCTCTAGACTGGGGTGGTGATCTCCGCAGCCTCCCCTCAGTCCGTGAACCTGCCGATCCGCCCTGACCTGGCGGGGGAGGTGCCCTACGGCGCCCCCCAGCTCGACGTCCCGCACCTGCTCAACGTCAACGAGAACCCCTACGGCCCCGGGCCCGAGGTGGTCGCCACGATCGCCGAGCTCGTCACCGAGGCCGCAGCCGGGCTCAACCGCTACCCCGACCGTGACTTCCCCGCGCTGCGCCAGGACCTGGCCGACTACCTCGCGCGCGAGTCCGGCGTGCGGGTGGCCAAGGAGCAGATCTGGGCGGCCAACGGCTCCAACGAGGTCATGCTGCACATCATGCAGGCCTTCGGTGGTCCGGGGCGCACGGCGCTCTCCTTCGCCCCGACGTACTCGATGTACCCCGAGTACGCCCGTGACACCCACACCACGTGGGTGGCCGGACGCCGTGAGACGGACTTCACCCTCGACGCGGGCGTCGCCGTGGCCACCATCCGGGAGCACCAGCCCTCGATCATCATCCTCACCAGCCCGAACAACCCCACCGGCACGGCGCTGACCACCGAGGTCATCGTCGCCGTGTGCGAGGCCGCGCTCGAGCTGGACATCGACGGCGCCCCCGCCGTGGTCGTGGTGGACGAGGCCTACGGCGAGTTCCGCCGCACCGGGGTGCCCTCGGCGATGGAGCTGCTCGCCCGCTTCCCGAACCTCGCGGTGAGCCGCACGATGTCCAAGGCCTTCGCCCTGGCCGGTGCCCGGGTGGGCTACCTCGCGGCCTCCACGGCCTTCGTCGACGCGCTGCGCGTGGTGCGCCTGCCGTACCACCTGTCCGCTGTGACGCAGGCGACGGCCCGCGGAGCCCTGGCGCACGCGACGACGCTGCTCGCACAGGTAGATTCGTTGCGAGCCGAGCGCGACGCGACCGTGGAGTGGTTGCGGGCGCAGACGTACCGGGGTGCTCCGCTGCAGGCAGCGGAGTCGGACTCGAACTTCGTGCTCTTCGGCACGTTCGACGACCGCCACGCCGTGTGGCAAGGTCTGCTGGACCGGGGCGTGCTCATCCGTGAGACGGGCCCCGAGGGTTGGTTGCGCGTATCGATCGGTACGCCGCAGGACATGGACGCGTTCAAGGACGCACTGGTGGAGGTGGCAGGGCTGTGAGCGCTGAGCAGGCTGGACGTCGTGGACGGATCGAGCGGACGACGAGCGAGTCGAGCGTCCTCGTGGAGATCAACCTCGACGGGACGGGCCGCACGGACATCTCCACGACCGTGCCGTTCTACGACCACATGCTCACCGCGCTGGGCAAGCACTCCCTCATCGACCTCACCGTCAAGGCCACCGGCGACACCCACATCGACGCCCACCACACCGTCGAGGACACCGCGATCGCCTTCGGCGAGGCGCTGCGCATCGCCCTCGGTGACAAGTCCGGCATCGGCCGCTTCGGCGACGCCCTCGTCCCCCTCGACGAGGCGTTGGCCCAGGCCGTCGTCGACGTCTCGGGGCGACCGTACCTCGTCCACTCGGGTGAGCCCGCCGGCCAGGAGTACCACCTCATCGGTGGGCACTTCACCGGGTCGCTGACCCGTCACGTCCTCGAGTCGATCGCCCACCACGCAGGCATCTGCATCCACATGCGGGTGCTGTCCGGGCGCGACCCGCACCACATCGTCGAGGCGCAGTTCAAGGCCCTCGCGCGGGCCCTGCGCGCCGCCGTCGCCCCCGACCCCCGCGTCGAGGGCATCCCGTCCACCAAGGGAGCACTATGACCTCCGCTGACCTGCCCGACGACGCACTCCCCGACGGCTTCAGCGTTCCCGACGACCTCAGCTCGCTCGCGGGCGACCAGGACGCCGCGACCACGCCGCCGCCGGCTGCGACGCCGTCACCTGCGCAGCCGCAGTCCGCTCCGGCTGCCGACGCGGCGCCCGAGCACAGGATCGCGATCATCCTCACCCAGGTCGCCACGGCCGAGGCGCTGGCTGCTGCCTGCGCCATGAACAAGCTCGTCGTGGACGCCGTCCCGTCCCCGCTCGGCGCCTACGCGATCTGCCGCGACACCTCCGCCGATGCACCCGCGGAGCTGGCTCGCGCCGTCTCGGCGCTGGTGAAGTCGGTGCCGCTGATCCTCTTCGAGGCAGCCGGCGGCCAGGTCAAGGCGAGCCAGTGGCAGGGCGGGCAGCGCCTGGGCGACATGCCGGCAGCCCTCGTGCTCGACGGCGCACCGCACGAGTTCGAGGACCTGATGCTGGGCACCACGACCGTGCACGACCTGCCCGGCGTCGTCTCCAGCGCGGGGATGTCGCGCTGGAAGGCCATGCGCGCACTGTCCGGCAAGTCCCGCAAGCAGCGCGGGGAGAAGTGACATGAAGCGTGTCGTCGTTCTCGACTACGGCTTCGGCAACGTCCGCTCCGCGGTGCGTGCGCTCGAGCGGGTCGGCGCGAGCGTCGAGCTCACCGCCGACGCGCGGGCCGCGTCCGAGGCGGACGGCCTCGTAGTGCCCGGCGTGGGCGCCTTCGCCGCCGTCATGAAGGGCCTCGCCGCGGTCAACGGCGGTCAGATCGTCGGTCGCCGGCTCGCCGGCGGCCGCCCGGTCCTGGGCATCTGCGTCGGGATGCAGGTCATGTTCGAGGCGGGTGACGAGCACGGGCAGCACACCGAAGGCCTGGGCGAGTGGCCCGGCCTGGTGGACCGCCTGGAGGCGCCCATCGTCCCGCACATGGGCTGGGACACGGTCGAGGCGCCGGAGGGCACGGTGCTCTTCGACGGCATCGCCGACGAGCGGTTCTACTTCGTCCACTCCTACGCAGCGCGCGACTTCGTGCTGGGTGCGGACGCGCCCTCGTCCAACCGGCTCAAGCGCCCGCTGGTGACGTGGTCCGAGCACGGCGGGCGCTTCGTCGCGGCTGTCGAGAACGGCCCTTTGTCCGCCACCCAGTTCCACCCTGAGAAGTCCGGGGACGCCGGCGCGCAGCTGCTGCGCAACTGGCTCACCACGCTCTGACCTGTTCGTCACCTGGCCCGTCGGGGCCTGGCCCAGATCCACTGGCCGCCATCCTTCGTCGTCTACCGGTTCCCCGAGAGGATCCTCTTCGCCATGTCTGACCGCCTCGTTCTTCTGCCTGCCGTCGATGTCGCCGATGGGCAGGCCGTCCGCCTCGTCCAGGGCGAAGCCGGATCTGAGACCTCCTACGGCGACCCGTTGACCGCCGCCCTCGACTGGCAGTCGGGGGGCGCCGAGTGGGTCCACCTGGTCGACCTGGACGCCGCCTTCGGGCGAGGCTCCAACGCCGAGCTGCTGGCCGACGTCGTCGACCGCCTCGATGTGCTCGTCGAGCTGTCCGGTGGCATCCGGGACGACGCCTCGCTCGAGCGTGCGCTGGCCACCGGCTGCGCCCGCGTCAACCTGGGGACCGCAGCCCTGGAGAACCCGGAGTGGACCGCTCGGGTGATCAGCGAGTACGGCGACAAGATCGCCGTCGGCCTGGACGTGCGTGGCACCACGCTCGCCGCTCGCGGCTGGACCGAGGACGGGGGAGACCTCTGGGAGGTGCTCGCACGCCTCGAGGAGGCCGGCTGCTCGCGCTACGTGGTGACCGACGTGACCAAGGACGGGACGCTGCGCGGCCCGAACATCGATCTCCTGCGCGACGTCGCCGCGCGCACCGACGCGCCGGTCGTCGCCTCGGGCGGCATCTCCAGCCTCGCCGACCTCGCCGCGCTGCGTGAGCTCGTGCCCAGCGGTGTCGAGGGAGCGATCGTCGGCAAGGCGCTCTACGCAGGGGCCTTCACCCTGCCGCAGGCGCTGGACGTGGCCGGCCGGCCATGACCGCGGGCGAGCAGGCAGACGACGCAGCAGCCGCAGGTGCAGCGGCCGCGGCCGCGGCCGCGGCCTCGTCCGAGGCGGAGGCGCCGGACGCGGCTGCACCGGGACGCGCGCTGCCCGGTGCGTCGCCCTTCGCCGGTGACGACGGCACCGCCGACCCCGAGCTCACTGCCCTGCTCGCCGGGTACCAGGCCGGCACGACGTCCCTGGCCGACGTCGTGGCGCGGCTCGCCATGGTCCGTGTCCTCATCCCCGTGCTGGCCGAGCTCGACGTGGCCGAGCAGGGGGAGCACGGGCACCAGGTCGACAAGCAGGCCTCGGCCGGCGTCGTCGCCCTGGCTGCGCCGGACGGACGGACCGCGCTGCCTGTCTTCTCGAGCGTGGCGTCGATGGCCGCCTGGCGCCACGAGGCGCGTCCGGTTCCCGCCGACGCGGCGCGTGCCGCTCTCTCGGCCGTCGCCGAGGGATGGGCGCTGCTGGTGCTGGACCCCGGGGGTCCGGTGAGCGTGCTCGTGCCTCGCCCGGCCGTCTGGGCGATCGCTCAGGGCGTGACGTGGGTCCCCGCCGTCGCGGACGGCGTGGTCGACCCTGAGGTCGTGCGCGCGATCGTCGACGCGGTGTCCCCGGTCCGGTCGGTCGCGCGGGTGTCAGCGGCGCCGGGGCGGACCGCGGAGGTCGCTGTGGTGCTGGGCATCGATGCCGGGCTCACCCGAGCCCAGCTCAGCGAGGTGCTCGCCGAGGTCAACGCGGCTCTCGGGGCGAGCGAGCTGGTGAGCGAGCGTGTCGACTCCCTCGAGCTGCGGGTGGGTCGCGCGGACTGAGCTCAGGACGCACCGCTCCGGTGGTGCAGGAGGTGGGGCAGGACGGGCAGCGACGGGAGCGCCGGCAGCCCGAGGCGGTGCACCGTGGTGTGCCGCCGGCCCACGACCCACCCGGCGGTGAGCACAGCCACGGTCAGCACGACCTGACCGCCCAGGATCGCTCGGTTCACGTCGATCGTGGGCAGCCAGCGGGTGCCTGAGTCGTCGATGACGACGACGCCGAGCGGCTTGACCGCGGTCCCGAAGCCTCCACCGCCGTAGCGCCCCGCCGACCCCGAGCCGGTGCTGCCCATCACCCGGGCGACGGGGACGACACGGGCGCCCTCGCCGTCGTAGGCCGTCCCGAAGGCGCGCGAGACGGTGATGCTGTCACGCGCCGCCTCGGTGATCAGACGCGGCCCACGGCGTCGCCTGCCACGGCGTGGAGGTGTGACCGGTTGTCCTGGTGCATCCGTGTCGTCTGTCATCGATCCAGGCTATGCCCGTTGGTCCGAGCCGGACACCCCGGCGGGGACGTCCTGGCCCGGAGCTCCCGGCGGGGCGCCGTCTGGCTCGCGGGTGTGGCCGCCTAGGTCAGCAGACCGGCTGCGGCTGCTCGACGAACCCCGAGTCGTCGGCGAGCAGCGACTGCAGGGTGCTCACCGGCACAAGATAGCTGAAGCCGTCCGAGCTCTTGGCGTAGACGATCCCGATGACCCGACCGTCCGCGTCCAGGGCTGCCGACCCTGAGCTGCCCGGCTCGACGCTGGCGTCGGTGAGCAGCACCTCGCCGAGGTTCGCGTTGAGCGGGTCGGAGGTGTACTGGATGACCGTGCCCTTGGTGACCGTGAGCGCCCCGCCGTTGGGGTAGCCGACGACCGTGACCGCGTCACCGGGCTTGGGGTCCGTCGTCGCGAGCTCGGGGTAGGCGTCGAGGTCCTCCACGGTGCGCACCACCGCGAGGTCGGCGAGCTCGGCGCTCGAGGAGGTCTCCACCCGCACGTCGCGACCGTCGTAGGTGCTCAGCTGAAGGTTGCGGTTGCCGTCGACCACGTGCCGGTTGGTGATCAGCGTCCGAGAGTCGATCGCGAAGCCGGTCCCGCGCACCACGCCGTCGCAGCTGACGTTGCGGATGCGCACCGCCATCCGCTGGGCGGCGTCGAAGCCGTCGGGGGAGAGGTTCCCGATGTCCTCGGGCACCGTGCCGATCCCCTCGGTGGGGATGACCGTGTCCGGCATCGGCTCGGGCATGGTCGGCACCATGGAGCAGGCGGTGAGCGAGAGCAGCAGGGTCGCCGCGAGCAGTCCGCGCCGGGCGGTGCGCCGCACCGGGCGCTGGGGGGCGTCCAGGACGGCCGTGCTGTGCGGCATCACTGGTCTGCGAGATCTTGCTGGAGGGAGTTGTAGTCCGCGATCGCGGCTGCGCACACGCTGTTCGCCAGGTCGACCGAGGCCTGCAAGGACTCCGGCGTCGCCGTGTCAGGCATGGTGAGGTAGCCCAGGGCGGTGTTCTGCGCCGAGATGCAGTCCCCCAGGGAGGCGGAGACGTCGAGGGCTTCCTGGGCGACTGCCTGGATGTCCGAGGCGAGGATCTTCTGGTTCTCGCGGTCGTCGCCGACCTGAGCCTTCTCGTCTGCCAGCTCGGTGATCCGGGTCTGGGCGGTTGTGAGCTGCTCGCGAGTGAGGGTGAGCTCGGCGGTCATACCGCTGAGGTCGGTCGTCAGGTTCGCGACCTTCTCCCCGAGCATCCGGGACTCGCTCTCCCACTGACCGCTGCGCTCGTGCCACTGGTTGGACAGCACAGCCAGGTACGCTCCCGCGCCCAGGGTCGCCACGAGCAGCACGGCCAGCACGACGGCGACGACGGGCGCTGCGCGTCGTCGGGTCGGGGGGAGGGCGTGTGCGCCCGGGGTGACGTGGTGCGCGCCGTCGCTGACCGGCTGCGCGGAGACCGGCGCCGAGAGAGGCGTGTCGAAGCTCGGCCGCTGCGCGGGCGGGTAGGTCGGCGGAATCCCGGACCCGGACGGCTGGGACGGCCCGGTGGCCTGCTGAGGCTGGTCCGAGCCCTGCGAGTGGGCACCGAGACCGTCAGAGCCGCTCAACTGACGGCGCCGGTGTACTTCTCGCCCGGCCCGTCGCCCAGGGCGTCGGGGTAGACCGAGGCTTCCCGGAAGGCGAGCTGGAGGGACCGCAGACCGTCGCGCAGGGACCGCGCGTGCTGGTTGCCGATGTCCGGCGCGGAGGCCGTGACGAGCGCCGCGAGAGCGTTGATGAGCTTGCGTGCCTCGTCGAGGTCGAGGAGGTCGTCGGCGTCGTCGCCCTCCGCGAGCCCGCACTTGATGGCCGCTGCGCTCATGAGGTGGACGGCGGCGGTCGTGATGACCTCGACCGCAGCGACGTCCGCGATGTCGCGGGTTGCCTGCGGTGCGAGTTCTTCGAACGTCGTGGTTTCGTGCGTGTGCTCTGCGGTCATGCCCCTAGTGTCACAAATCTTGTCGGTCGGTGGCGAACGCTGGCCGCCCGGCGAGCCGATCCTGGGCGGCTCGGCGCCCGGCGTGCCGGGTCCTGGGGGCCCGTGGCGCGGGTCGGCTCGCGGCGTCGGACGCCGCGGGGACCGCCTTGTGAGGTGGCCGGCACAGGCTCTGAGCACGCAGAAGGGCCAGGACCGGCTGGTCCTGGCCCTTCTGCGCTGCTGATCTTCGGCTCACGACCGCGTGGCGGTCCGCGAGCTCAGGGTCAGCGGGATGTCGCCAACGTCACTCGCCGACGCCGACCGGCTCGGCGGCTGCGGCCTCCGACTCGGCCACCGTTCCCACGCGCTCGCGCAGGGCGGCACCGAGCTTCTCGTCGACGCAGGTCCAGTACCAGAAGAAGCGCTCGAGGATCGCGAGCGAGGTGATCGAGTTCCCCTGGCCGGTGAGGGTCTCCAGGAAGCGAGCCTTGGCCGCGTCGTCGAAGACCTCGCGGTAGAGGGTGCCGGCCTGGCCGAAGTCGGAGTCCTCCGAGCGCAGGGTCGCGGCGGCGCGGGTGAGCTCGCCGTCGCTCTCCCAGCTGCCCATGCCGGCGCGCTGGGCGTCGGCCACCGGGCCACCGAAGGAGTTCGGCGCGTAGACCGGGGTGGTCGGCGGGTTGAAGGCGTGCCGACCAGCACCGTCCTGGGAGTAGTTGTGCACCGGAGCGGCGTGCGGGGAGTTCACCGGGATCTGGTTGTAGTTGGCGCCCACGCGGTAGCGCTGGGCGTCAGGGTAGGAGAACACGCGAGCCATGAGCATCTTGTCCGGGCTCAGGTCGATGCCCGGCACGGTGTTGGCCGGGGAGAACGCGGCCTGCTCGATCTCGGCGAAGAAGTTCTGCGGGTTGCGGTTGAGCGTGTGCGTGCCGACCTTGATGAGCGGGTAGTCCGCGTGCGGCCACACCTTCGTGATGTCGAAGGGGTTGAATCGGTAGGTCTTGCCCTCTTCGTACGGCATGACCTGGACGTAGACGTCCCAGGAGGGGAAGTTGCCTTCCTCGATGGCCTCGTAGAGGTCCCGGCGGTAGTAGTCGGCGTCCGCGCCGGCGATCTGCTCGGCCACGTCAGCGGTCATCTCGACGTTGCCCTGGTTGGAGGTGAAGTGGTACTGCACCCAGAAGCGCTCGCCCTCGGCGTTGATCCACTGGTAGGTGTGCGAGCCGAAGCCCGGCATCTCGCGCCAGGAGCGCGGCAGACCGCGGTCACCCATGAGGTAGGTCACCTGGTGGGCGGACTCGGGGGACAGGGTCCAGAAGTCCCACTGCATGTCGGCGTCGCGCAGGCCGGAGCCGGGCAGGCGCTTCTGGGAGTGGATGAAGTCGGGGAACTTGATGCCGTCGCGGATGAAGAACACCGGGGTGTTGTTCCCGACGATGTCGTAGTTGCCCTCGGTCGTGTAGAACTTCACCGAGAAGCCGCGGACGTCGCGCCAGGTGTCGGGGGAGCCCTGCTCGCCGGCCACGGAGGAGAAACGCTGCAGGGTCTCGGTCACGGCGCCGGGCTGGAAGACGGCGGCGCGGGTGTAGGCCGAGACGTCGCCGGTGACCTCGAAGGTGCCGAAGGCGCCGCCACCCTTGGCGTGCACGATGCGCTCGGGGATGCGCTCACGGTTGAACTGGGCGAGCTTCTCCACGAGGTAGCGGTCGTGCAGCGCGGTCGCGCCGTCCGGGCCGGAGGTCAGCGAGTGGTCGTCGCTGGGAACCGGGGTCCCGGTCTGGGTGGTGGTGAATTCGGTCATCGAAGCACTCCTTCTACAGGGGATGAGGCGATCAGGTGGATCAGGTCGAGAAAGTCTGGTGTCACCGGCTGTGCGCCGCGGTCGTCGCGGGCTGCTGCTGGCAGCTGGCGCACAGGCCCCAGTAGATGACCTCCGCCTCCTCGACCGTGAAGCCGTGGTCGTCGGTGGGGCGCAGGCACGGGGCGTGGCCCACCGAGCAGTCCACGTCGGTCACCGTGCCGCAGGTGCGGCACACGAGGTGGTGGTGGTTGTCGCCGACGCGTCGTTCGTAGCGGGCGGGGTGCCCGGCCGGTTCGATGCGGTGCAACAGCTCTGCCTGGGTGAGGGCGGCGAGGACGTCGTAGACGGCCTGTGTCGACGCCGTGCCCAGGCGGGCGCGGACGTCTCCGAGGATGGTCTCGACCGTCGCATGGGGGTGATCGGCCACCGCGCCGAGCACGGCGAGCCGGGTCGCAGTGACCCGCAGGCCGCGCGAGCGCAGCGCTTCTTCGTGGTCGGTTGGTGTCATGCAGCCATCCAAGCACAGAATCTGGAACTATTCCAGTTTCAGAATGGATCAAGATTGACGTGCGCCGCGCCGGTCACGACGCCCGACGGCGGTTGGCGGCACGCGCAGGTCCCGCTGCAGGTCTGGCTTCTTACCAGGCTCCCTGCCTGGCTCGACCGCGGCCGTGCTGTGCTAGTATTTCCAGTTGACCGACCATCTCCTGGTGGTCGCCCCCTTCTGGGTGGGCGAGAACAAGGTGATGGTGCGCAAGTGGAGTCTCTCCCACCTGAGTATCAACAGTTCGACCGAGATCTGAGCATGTCTGAGATCTCAACGGCCGACGACCGATTCCGGGTTCTGGTCCGGGTTGCGACGCATCTGATGCGTCTCGCAACCGTGTTGCTCGGCGGTGCACGTGCAGACGTGCCCAGGCCGCGGTGACCGTCGGATTCGAGGCCTCCATCCTGCGCTCAGGACTGGGGGCCTTTCTCATTCCTGACGAGCTACCGACGAGTTTCAAGGAGCATCACATCAGCGAGCCTCGCATCAACGACCGGATCCGTGTTCCCGAGGTCCGGCTCGTCGGCCCAGGTGGAGAACAGGTCGGCGTCGTACGCATTGAGGTCGCCCTGAGCCTTGCCCAGGACGCTGACCTGGACCTCGTCGAGGTCGCCCCGGACGCACGTCCTCCTGTCTGCAAGCTCATGGACTTCGGCAAGTTCAAGTACGAGTCGGACATGAAGGCCCGTGAGGCTCGCCGCAACCAGGCGAACACGGTCCTCAAGGAGATCCGCTTCCGCCTGAAGATCGACCCGCACGACTACGGCACGAAGAAGGGCCACGTCGAGCGCTTCCTGGCCGCTGGCGACAAGGTCAAGGTCATGATCATGTTCCGTGGCCGCGAGCAGTCGCGCCCGGAGATGGGCGTGCGCCTCCTGCAGCGTCTGGCCGACGACGTCTCGGAGCTGGGCTTCATCGAGAGCATGCCGAAGCAGGATGGTCGCAACATGATCATGGTGCTCGGACCGACGAAGAAGAAGGCCGAGGCCAAGAACGAGCAGCGCCGCCGTGCGCAGGAGTCTGAGACTCCTCGTCCGGCACGTGCACCTCGTGAGGAGGAGCACGACGAGGGCGCCGAGTCCTTCGAGGAGCTCGCCGCGCAGTCTCTGGCTCAGGTCGAGGCAGCGGAGGCAGCTGCTCCGGCAGCGGCCGCACCTGCTGAGGCTGCTCCCGCCGAGGCCGCGCCTGCTGAAGCCGCTCCTGTCGATGCTGCTGCTGCAGCGCCGAGCGTCGAGAAGGAGGCTGCTCCGGCGGCCCCCGCCAAGAAGCCGGCCGCCGCGCCCAAGCCCGTGACCCCCAAGCCCGCAGCCAAGCCTGCCGCAGCCAAGCCGGTTGCTGCCAAGCCGGTTGCTGTGCCCAAGCCTGCGGCGAAGCCTGCTGCTGCGCCCAAGCCGAGTGCGAAGCCCGCTCCGAAGAAGAGCGAGTAAGCACCACGACCACCTGGCTAGGTCCTAGACCTAACCGAGTCGGAGCCCACCGGTTCTGACCCGACCGACGTCGTGTGTCGATCCTGACACCTGACCAGACCCGAGGAGAAACGGCAGCCATGCCGAAGAACAAGACGCACTCCGGCGCGAAGAAGCGGTTCCGCATCACCGGTAGTGGAAAGGTCATGCGCGAGCAGGCCAACAAGCGCCACCTGCTCGAGCACAAGTCGAGCCGTCGCAAGCGCCGCCTGTCTGCTGACCTCGTTGTCAGCGCCGCCGACGTCCGCAAGATCAAGAAGCTGCTCGGTAAGTGATCTGCTGACGGCGAGCATCTGCTCGCCGACGGATTCCTTTTCCAGCCCCGAACTGCAAGGAGCATCACGTGGCACGCGTGAAGCGGGCGGTAAACGCCCAGAAGAAGCGTCGTACAACACTCGAGCGCGCCAAGGGTTACCGCGGCCAGCGCTCGCGCCTCTACCGTAAGGCGAAGGAGCAGGTCACTCACTCCCTCGTCTACGCCTACCGGGACCGCAAGAAGCGCAAGGGTGACTTCCGTCGCCTGTGGATCCAGCGCATCAACGCCGCTGCCCGCGCCGAGGGCATGACGTACAACCGTTTCATCCAGGGCCTCAAGGCCGCTGAGATCCAGGTTGACCGTCGTATCCTGGCCGAGCTCGCCGTCTCCGACGTCGCCGCGTTCAACGCGCTCGTCAAGCTCGCCAAGGCTGCGCTCCCCGCGGACGTCAACGCGCCCAAGGTTGCGGCCTGACCCTCAGCGTGACTGGAGCGCCCCAGCGGCGCACCACCTCACACGAGAGAATCACGGAACGCCCAGACAATGACTGAACTGACCAACATCCGCAGTGAGCGGGTGAAGATGGTTCGGTCGTTGGCTGGGCGTTCTGCTCGTTCCCGGGCGGGACGGTACCTCGTCGAAGGACCCCAAGGGGTCCGTGAGGCGGTGCGATTCGCCCCCTCGGCGATCCGCGACATCTACTTCACGCGCGAGTCCTACGACCGGTACACCGAGATCGTCGTGGAGGCCGAGCTGGCCGGGATGTTCACGCACGTGGCCTCCCAGGAGGTGCTCACGGCGATGAGCCCGGACGCCCAGGGCGTGCTGGCGGTGCTCGACCTGCCCGGGCCGTCCTCTCCGGAGGCCGCAGCCGGCGAGCTCGAGGCCTTGCTCGCCGCTGGACCGCGCCTCGTCGCGGTGCTGTCGAACGTGCGCGACCCTGGCAACGCCGGGGCGGTGATCCGTGCGGCCGACGCCGCCGGCGCCGACCTCGTCGTGCTGACCTCGGAGAGCGTGGACATCCACAGCCCCAAGGTGGTGCGTTCCACGGCCGGGTCCTTGTTCCACCTCCCGGTCGTCACCGGCCTGCCGCTGACCGAGATCGTCGCCGCGCTGAGCCGTCACTCTCTGACGACCCTGGCCGCGGACGGCGTGGGCAGCCTCGACCTCGACGACCTGCTCGACGTCGCAGGCACGGCCGCCCCGGGCGTGCCGGACCTGGCTCGTCCCTCCGCCTGGATCTTCGGGAACGAGGCGTGGGGGCTGCGCGAGGAGGAGCGCAGGCTCGCCGACGCCGTCGTGCGGGTCCCCATCCGCGGCAAGGCAGAGTCGCTCAACCTGGCGACCGCTGCCACCGTCTGCCTGTACGCGAGCTCTCGTGCCCAGCGCTAGCTCACCCGTGGGCGAGGTGGCTGAACCTGCCTCGAAGAACCTCTCGCACGGCCTCAAGGTGCGCCACCTGACCATGATGGGCCTGGGCTCGGCCATCGGGGCCGGGCTGTTCCTGGGCACCGGCGTCGGGATCAACGCGGCCGGGCCCGCGGTGCTGGTGTCCTACGCGATCGCCGGCCTGCTCGTCATCCTGCTCATGCGGATGCTCGCGGAGATGGCCTCGGCCGTCCCGTCCAGCGGTGCCTTCTCCCGCTACGCCGACCTCGCGATCGGACGGTGGGCCGGCTTCACCACCGGGTGGCTCTACTGGTTCATGCTCATCATGGTGCTGGGGGTGGAGATCACCGGCGCCTCGCGCATCGTCCATGGATGGGTGCCCGGCGTCCCGCAATGGGTGGTCGCCCTGGTCTTCGTCGCCGTGTTCGCGGTGGTCAACCTCTCCGTCGTCGCCCGGTTCGGGGAGTTCGAGTTCTGGTTCGCGGCCATCAAGGTCGCAGCCATCCTCGCCTTCCTCGTCGTCGGCGTGCTCGTGCTCACCGGGGTGATCACGGTGGACCAGGAGGTCGGCTTCACCGCGATGCTCAGCAACGGGGGCTTCGCGCCCAACGGCATCGCCGGGATCGCGGCGGGGCTGCTGGCGGTGGTCTTCGCCTTCGGTGGGATCGAGATCGTCACGATCGCGGCCGCGGAGTCTGACGACCCGGCTCGCAGCATCGCCAAGGCGGCCGCCAGCACGGTCTGGCGCATCCTCTTCTTCTACATCGGCTCCGTCATGGTCATGGTGCTCATCCTCCCGTGGGACTCCGCCGAGCTGGTGGCCGGTCCCTTCGTGGCGGTCTTGGCCATCGCCGGGATCCCCGGCGCGGTGACGGTCATGGAAGCGGTCGTGGTGATCGCGCTGCTCTCGGCCTTCAACGCCAACATCTACGCGACGTCGCGCATGGTGTTCTCGCTGTCCGAGCGCGGTGACGGGTCACCGTTCTTCACCCGCGTCTCCGCCAACGGCGTGCCCAGCCGGGCGGTGTGGACCTCGGTCGGCTTCGGCCTGGTCTCGGTGGGGCTCAACGCCTGGCTGCCGGACCAGATCCTGGGGATCCTCCTCAACGCGGTGGGGGCCACGCTGCTCCTGGTGTGGGCGATCATCGCCGTCTCCGAGCTGCGGCTGCGCCCGCGGCTGGAGGCCGACGGCACGCTGTCCCTGCGGATGTGGGCCTACCCCTTCCTCACCTGGTTCACCCTGGCGCTGCTCGCCGGGATCGCGGTCCTCATGCTCTTCGACGACGTCGCCAGCCGCCAGCTGGTCTCCGCGGTCGGGGTCGCCGCGATCATCGTGCTGGTCTACGCCGTGCGCACTGCGCTCCAGCGACGCCGACGCCGCGTCGAGGCCGACTAGAATCGCCTCACCGGTCCCTTGGGCCGTTCGTCAACGCTTGGAAGGCATGCATGTCCACCCCAGAACCGGCACACTCCGACGAGTCTGCTGCCTCCACCGAGGCTGTCACCCCCGCACCCGAGTCCTTCTCCCCGATCGACGCCGACGCCGCAGCGCGCGCGCTCGAGGTCGCGCTGGCCGCCATCGCGCAGGCGCACGACCTCGATGAGCTCAAGGCCGTGCGGATCGCCCAGACCGGTGACCGCAGCCCGCTGGCGCTGGCCAACCGGGAGATCGGCAAGCTCGCCCCGGCTGACAAGGCCACGGCCGGCAAGGTCCTCGGGCCCGTCCGTGCCGCGATCGGGAAGGCGCTGGCCGCTCGTCAGGTCGTCCTCGAGGCTGAGCGGGACGCCCGGGTGCTCGTCGAGGAGGCCGTGGACGTCACGCTGCCCGTCGATCGGCGCCCGTCCGGTGCGCGTCACCCTCTCGAGGTGCTCCAGGAGCACGTCGCGGACTTCTTCGTCTCCATGGGCTGGGAGATCGCAGAGGGGCCAGAGGTCGAGGCGGAGTGGTTCAACTTCGACGCGCTGAACTTCGGTCCCGACCACCCCGCGCGCCAGATGCAGGACACCTTCTTCGTCGAGGGTCCGGCGGACCCGGACGCCGCACAGGCTCCCGAGCCCGCGCACCTCGTGCTGCGCACCCACACCTCCCCGGTCCAGGCGCGCACCCTGCTCGAGCGCGACCTCCCCATCTACATCGCCTGCCCGGGCAAGGTGTTCCGCACCGACGAGCTCGACGCGACCCACACCCCGGTGTTCCACCAGGTCGAAGGGCTCGCGGTCGACAAGGGGCTGACCATGGCGCACCTGCTGGGCACCCTGGACCACTTCGCCAAGGCGATGTTCGGTCCGGACGCCAAGACCCGTCTGCGCCCGTCCTTCTTCCCGTTCACCGAGCCGAGCGCCGAGATGGACCTGTGGTTCCCGCAGAAGAAGGGCGGAGCGGGGTGGATCGAGTGGGGCGGCTGCGGCATGGTCAACCCCAACGTGCTGCTCGCGGCCGGCATCGACCCGGAGGTCTACTCCGGCTTCGCCTTCGGCATGGGCATCGAGCGCACGCTCATGCTCCGCCACGGGATCGCGGACATGCACGACATGGTGGAGGGCGACGTCCGCTTCTCCCAGCACTTCGGAATGGGTATCTGATGCCGTACATCTCACTGTCCTGGCTCGGCGAGCACGTCGAGCTGCCCGCTGACCTGACCGCGGAGCAGCTCGCCGCGGACCTCGTGCGGGTCGGGCTCGAGGAGGAGGGCGTGCACGGCGCCGCCGTCACCGGGCCGCTCGTCGTCGGGCAGGTCGTCTCCCTGGTCAAGGAAGAGCAGAAGAACGGCAAGGTCATCAACTGGTGCCAGGTCGACGTCGGGGTGCACAACGCCCTCGACGACGAGGGGCGCCCGACCGTCCCGCGCGGCATCATCTGCGGTGCGCACAACTTCGTCGCCGGTGACCGCGTCGTCGCCGCGCTGCCCGGCGCGGTGCTGCCCGGTCCCTTCCCGATCGCCTCGCGCAAGACCTACGGGCACATCTCCGACGGCATGATCTGCTCGGCCCGCGAGCTGGGCCTGGGGGAGGACCACGACGGCATCATCGTCCTGGACCGCTTCGGGTACACCGAGGAGAACGGCTACGACACGACGCCGGGCACCGATGCGATCGCCATGCTCGGCCTCGGCGAAGAGGTCCTGGAGATCAATGTGACCCCTGACCGGGGCTACTGCTTCTCCATGCGTGGGGTGGCACGGGAGTACTCGCACTCGACCGGTGCCGCCTTCACCGACCCGGGCCTGCCCCAGGGCCCGCTGCCTGAGCCCACGAGCGACGGCTTCGAGGTGGTCGTCGAGGACGTCGCACCGATCCACGCCCAGGTGGGCTGCGACCGCTTCGTCACCCGCATCGTGCGCGGCGTGGACGCCACGGCCCCGTCACCGGCGTGGATGCAACGACGCCTGACCCAGGCCGGCATGCGGCCAATCTCGTTGGCGGTCGACGTGACCAACTACGTCATGCTCGACCTGGGACAGCCGCTGCACGCCTACGACCTGGCGACGCTGGCTGCCCCGATCGTGGTGCGCCGGGCACACGAGGGGGAGCACCTGACCACCTTGGACGGCGTGGACCGCGCGCTGAGCACCGAGGACCTGCTCATCACCGACAGCGTCGGCGGGACCGGGGCACGCGTGCTCGGCCTGGCCGGGATCATGGGTGGCGCCGAGACCGAGGTCTCCGGGTCCACGACCGACGTGCTCATCGAGGCGGCGCACTTCGACCAGGTGTCCATCGCCCGCTCCGCGCGCCGGCACAAGCTGCCGAGCGAGGCAGCCAAGCGCTTCGAGCGCGGCGTCGACCCGTTGCTGCCCGCGGTGGCAGCCCAGCGCGTGGTGGACCTGCTCGTCGAGCTCGGCGGCGGCGTGGCCGACCCCGCGGTCAGCGACCTGAGCGACCTTCCCGAGCGTGAGCCCATCACCTTCGCCCTGTCCGAGCCCGAGCGGCTCGTGGGCGTGCCGTACACCGCCGACCAGGTGATCGGCGTGCTCCGCGAGATCGGCTGCGAGGTCTCCGAGATCGAGGGTGACGGGCCGGCCCGGGTCCGCGTCCTCACGCCGACGTGGCGCCCCGACCTCACCGGGTCCGCCGAGCTCGTCGAGGAGGTCGCCCGACTCGTCGGCTACGACAAGATCCCCTCGATCCTGCCGACCGCCCCGGCAGGTGGGGGACTGACCGCAGGGCAGCTCGCCCGCCGGTCGGTGGCCCGATCCTTGGCCGAGGCAGGTTTCGTGGAGACGCTCAGCTACCCGTTCATCGGGGCTGGGCAGCTCGACGAGCTGGGCATCGAGCAGGGCGACCCGCGTCGCTCGGCGCTGCGGGTGCTCAACCCGTTGTCCGCGGAGAAGAACCTCATGCGCACGAACCTCCTCGTGACGCTGCTGGACACCGCGCGGCGCAACGTCGCGCGTGGCACGACCGACCTGGCGATCTTCGAGATGGGTCTGGTGACCCGTCCCGTTGCCGGCAGCCCTGCGGCGCCGCAGCTGCCGGGTGCAGTGCGTCCCAGCGACGCCGAGCTCGCCGCCCTGCACGCCGGTGTCCCGGCCCAGCCGCGCCGCGTCGCCGGTCTGCTGGCCGGGCACCGTGACCTGCCGGGCTGGTGGGGCGCCGGGCGTCTGGCGGACTGGACCGACGCGATCTCAGCGGTCCGGCTCGTCGCCGACCGGCTGGGTGTCGATGTGGTCGTCTCGAGCGACCCGGACCACGCTCCGTGGCACCCGGGCCGCTGCGCGAAGATCACGCTCGCCGACGGCACGCCTGTGGGGCACGCGGGCGAGCTGCACCCGAAGGTCATCGAGCGGACCGGCCTGCCGGCCCGTGCGGTCGCCTTCGAGATCGACCTGGACGTGCTGCTCGCGGCAGCGCCCACCGAGCCGCGTCAGGGTGAGCCCGTCTCGACCTTCCCGCTGGCCAAGGAGGACCTCGCGCTCGTCGTCGACGCCGACGTCCCGGCTCAGGACGTCTTCGACGCCATCAGCGCCGGGGCGGGCGAGCTCCTCGAGGAGCTGCGTCTCTTCGACGTGTTCACCGGTGAGCAGGTGGGGGCGGGCAAGAAGTCCTTGGCCTTCTCCCTGCGCCTGCGCGCCAGCGACCGGACGCTGACCGCGGAGGACACCGCGGCGGTCCGCGAGGCCGCGGTCGCCGAGGCGCACGCCCGGTGCGGGGCTGAGCTGCGGGGTTGAGCGCAGGGTTGAGCGGCTGAGCGGCCGCCCGGCTGCGCCGCGAGTGCACGAGACCTCGATGGCCCGGATCCTCATGAGGATCCGGGCCATCGGCGTCGGGTCAGAGCGTGGGAGGTCAGCGACCGAGCGGTGGGTACGACGGGGGAGGTGAGTACCGGTCGCCCGGTGCTACGGCACCTCGTAGGCGCAGTCGTACCCCGGAGGCAGCCAGCGGAAGGTCGTCGTCACGTCGTCCACCGTCGCCCCGACGGGGGCGTTGGCGTAGCAGTCGGCCTTGGACTGGTCCAGTCCCACCTTGGCGAACCACGCGACGCCGACGACGGCGCTGAGGATCGCGACCACCGTGATGGCGACCCGGACCCCGCGGCTGGGGCCCGGACCTTGGTTCTCGTAGCCGCCGTCGGCCCAGGAGTTGTTCAGCATGGACACGAGGGTAGCCGGTGCTCAGGGCAGCAGCAGGACCTTGCCTGTGGTGCGTCGACCTTCCAGCGCGGCGTGCGCGGCTGCTGCCTCGGCCAGCGGGAACCGGGCACCGACCCGGACGGACAGGCGGCCCGCCAGCACGGCGTCGAACAGCTCGTCGGCGCGCTCCACCAGCTCGGCGCGGGTGGCTGTGTAGTCCCCGAGGGTGGGACGGGTGAGGTAGAGCGACCCGCTCGAGTTGAGCCGCTGGATGTCGAAGGGCGGCACCTGCCCCGACGACCCGCCGCACAGCACGAGCATGCCGCGCCGTCGCAGGCTCGCCAGGGAGGCGTCGAAGGTGTCCTTGCCGACGGAGTCGTAGACGACGTGCGCCCCGCCCTCCGTCGCCGCGCGCACCAGGGGAGGCAGCTCGGCGCTCAGGTCGGTCAGCTCGCGGTAGTTGATGACGTGGTGCGCCCCCGCAGCGCGGGAGAGCTCCGCCTTGGCCTCGGTGGAGACCGTGGTCACCACGCGCGCCCCACGAGCCACCGCGAGCTGGGTGAGCAGGAGGCCGACGCCGCCCGCACCGGCGTGGACCAGCACCTGGTCCCCGTCACGGATCGGGTACGTCGACGTCGCCAGGTAGTGGGCGGTCAGTCCTTGCAGCGGCAGGGCGGCCGCCACCTCCAGGTCGATCTGCGCCGGGACGGCCAGGGCGCGCTCCGCGGGCACCACGACGTATCCCGCGTAGGACCCCGGAGCGTCCGACCAGGCGACCCGGTCGCCGACGGCGAAGCCCTCCGTGCCGGGGCCGGCGTCGACCACCACGCCGGCGCCCTCGCTGCCCAGCACGCTGGGGTAGTCGATGCGGTAGACCCCGGAACGTCGATAGGTGTCGATGAAGTTCACGCCGGCCGCCGCGACGCGCACGAGCAGCTCACCCTCGCCCGGGACGGGGACGGGGATCTCGCGCAGCTCGAGCACCTCGGGGCCCCCTGCCCGGGTGGCCAGGACCGCGGCGGTGGTTGCGGGCGGGGACCCGGGGGAGGCGGTCATGACCTGGCTCCGGCCGTCGACCCGGCCGCCGACCCGGTCACGGCCGGGACGGCGGCCGTGATCGCGTCCTCGCCGATCATGTCCTTGCCGATCCCCTGCTCGCCGAGCCAGCGCAGGCACGCCTGCGTCCACTCCGCCGGTGCCCCTGCGTCCGGGGCAAGCCCCAGCCCGTGCGGCCCGCTCGGGTACACGTGCAGCTCGTAGCTCACGCCGGCCTGGCCCAGCGCACCGGCCAGCCGCAGGCTGTGCTCGACGCCGACCACGTCGTCGTCGGCGGTGTGCCACATGAAGACCGGCGGCGTGTCCGCGCCGACGCGACGCTCGACGCTGAGGGAGGTGGCGAGGGTGGCGTCGTCGGCGTCGGCGCCCAGCAGGTTCCGGCGCGAGCCGAGGTGCGGCAGGTCGGTCATGGAGACCACCGGGTAGCACAGCACGCCGGCGTCGGGGCGGGCGGCGGTGACGTCGGGGAGGTCGGCGACGTCGCCGTCCCACCCCGCCAGGGCCACCGCGATCTCCTCCTCGGTCGCGGTCAGGGCCGTCCCGGCCAGGTGGGCCCCGGCGCTGAAGCCCAGCACCGCGATCGGTCCCTCGACCGGCCCGTGCACCCCGGCGCGCAGCTCGGCCAGCGCGCGCAGGACCTGGCCCAGCGCCTGGGGGTAGGTCGCCGGTGCGACCGCGTAGTCGAGATACCCGCAGGCGATGCCGTGGGCTGCCAGCCATGCGGTGACGTCGAGGAACTCGTGCTCGGCCCTGAAGGCGTAGCCGCCTCCGGCGAGCACGAGGACAAAGCCGCTGGTGGAGCCGTGGACTGCCCGGTCAGGTGCCGGGAGGACGGTCAGGAGAGCGCTGGTCATGGAACGAGCCTAGCGCGGGTGTGTATCAACTCGCATGGGTGTGTATTGTTATGCATATGAGTTTCACAGTGGCAGTTGCAGGCGCGAGCGGGTACGCAGGTGGAGAGACCCTGCGGATCCTCGCCGACCACCCCGAGATCGAGATCGGTGCCCTCACCGCTCACTCCAACGCAGGCACCCAGCTGGGCCTGCACCAGCCCCACATCCGTGCGCTCGCAGACCGGGTGCTGGCGCCCACCGACGTGGAGAACCTCCTCGGCCACGACGTCGTGGTGCTCGCGCTGCCGCACGGCGCCTCCGGCGAGATCGCCGCCCAGCTGCCCCCGGACGTCCTCGTCATCGACCTCGGCGCGGACCACCGCCTCGTGGACCCGCAGGCCTGGACCGACTACTACGGCACCCCGCACGCCGGGACCTGGCCCTACGGGCTCCCCGAGCTGCTGCGCGCCGACGGCATCGACGGCGAGCTGACCAAGCAGCGCGAGCTGCTCGCCGGCGCCCGCCGCATCGCCGTCCCCGGGTGCAACGTCACCGCCGTCACCCTCGGCCTGCAGCCGGGCGTCGCGGCCGGTCTGCTCAGCGCCCAGGACCTCGTCGCCGTCCTCGCCGTCGGCTACTCCGGCGCGGGCAAGACGCTCAAGACCCACCTGCTCGCCTCGGAGGCGCTCGGCTCGGCCCAGCCCTACGCCGTGGGCGGCAGCCACCGCCACATCCCCGAGATCGAGCAGAACCTGCAGATCGCCGGGGCCGGACAGGTCACCGTCTCCTTCACCCCGGTGCTCGTCCCGATGTCCCGCGGCATCCTCGCCACCGCGACCGCGCGGCTGGCCCCCGGCCACGAGGACATCTCCCTGCCCCAGCTGCGCCAGGCCTGGGAGCAGGCCTACGTCGGCGAGCCCTTCGTCGAGCTCATGCCCGAGGGCCAGTGGCCCACCACCGCGATGACCACGGGCGCCAACACCGCCCTCGTCCAGGTGGCGATCGACCGCCGCGCCGGGCGCGTGGTCACCGTCACCGCGATCGACAACCTCGTCAAAGGCACCGCAGGCGGCGCCGTCCAGTCCATGAACATCGCCCTCGGTCTGCCGCAGACCCTCGGCCTCACCGCACAAGGAGTCGCGCCGTGAGCGTTACCGCAGCCCAAGGATTCCGGGCCTCCGGGGTCGTCGCCGGCCTGAAGTCCACCGGCAAGCCCGATGTCGCCGTCGTGGTCAACGACGGCCCGCTCGACGTGGCCGCCGCGGTCTTCACCACCAACCGCGTCTTCGCCGCCCCCGTCGCCTGGTCTCGCCAGGTGGTCGCCGACGGCCGGGCCACCTCCGTGGTGCTCAACTCCGGCGGGGCCAACGCCTGCACCGGCCCCGAGGGCTTCGCCGACACCCACCGCACCGCCGAGCACCTCGCCGCCGCGCTCGAGAGCTCGGCGGGGGACACCCTGGTCTGCTCGACCGGCCTCATCGGTGAGCGCCTGCCCATGGACACGCTCCTCGCCGGGGTGGACGACGCCGTCGCCCAGCTCGCCGGCAACGGCGGCTTCCTCGCCGCCGCTGCCATCATGACCACCGACACGGTGCCCAAGACCGTGGCGATCACCGGCGGCCTCGAGCCCGCCGAGCCCGGCGCCCCGACGTGGACCGTCGGCGGCATGGCCAAGGGCGCGGGCATGCTCGCCCCCGGCCTGGCCACCATGCTCTGCGTGCTGACCACGGACGCCGTCGTCGACTCCGCGACCGCCGACGCCGCCCTGCGCGAGGCCACCCGGCTCACCTTCGACCGGGTGGACTCCGACGGCTGCATGTCCACCAACGACACCGTCATCCTGCTCGCCTCCGGTGCGAGCGGCCTGACCGCCACCGCTGACGAGCTCACCACCGCGCTCACCGCCGCCTGCGCGTCGCTGTCCCGCCAGCTCGTGGCCGACGCCGAGGGCGCCAGCCACGACATCGCCGTCGAGGTCGTCGGAGCGGACTCCGAGGCCGCGGCCGTGGCGGTGGCCCGTGCGGTCACCCGCTCCAACCTCTTCAAGGCAGCCGTCTTCGGCAACGACCCCAACTGGGGCCGGGTCCTCTCGGCCGTGGGTACGGTCCCCGTCTCCGTCGCCGCCTTCGACGCCGACCTCCTCGACGTCTCGATCAACGGCGTCCAGGTGTGCCGCGCCGGGGGAGTGGGTGAGGACCGCGCCCTCGTCGACCTCGCCGGCCAGCGCGAGGTGCGGGTGCTCATCGACCTGCACGCCGGGGACGCCGCCGCGACCGTGTGGACCAACGACCTCACGCACGACTACGTCCACGAGAACAGCGCGTACTCCTCATGACGGCGCCCACCGCTCTCGACTTCTCCCAGATGGACGTCGGCGCCGACCTCACCCCCGCCCAGAAGGCCGAGGTCCTCCTCGAGGCCCTGCCGTGGCTCAAGGAGTTCAACGGCGCGCTCGTCGTCATCAAGTACGGCGGCAACGCCATGATCGACGACTCCCTCAAGGCTGCCTTCGCCCAGGACATGGTCTTCCTGCGCCAGGTGGGGCTGCACCCCGTCGTCGTGCACGGCGGCGGCCCGCAGATCTCCGAGATGCTCGGCCGCCTGGGTATCCCGAGCGAGTTCCGCGGCGGGCTGCGGGTGACCACCCCCGAGGCCATGGAGGTCGTGCGGATGGTGCTCACCGGCAAGGTCTCCCGCGAGCTCGTCGGCCTCCTCAACGCCCACGGCCCCTACGCCGTCGGGCTCTCCGGTGAGGACGGCGGCCTGCTCCGCGCCCGCCGCCGTCACGCGACCGTGGACGGGCAGGCCGTGGACGTCGGCCTGGTCGGCGACGTCGTCGAGGTGGACCCGAGCGCCGTCCAGGACCTGCTCGACGCCGGCCGCATCCCCGTGGTCTCGACCATCGCCCCTGACATCGAGGACCCCACCCAGGTGCTCAACGTCAACGCGGACACCGCCGCCGCGGCCCTGGCCGTCGCCCTCGGTGCGCGCAAGCTCATCGTGCTCACCGACGTCGAGGGCCTGTACACCTCGTGGCCCGACCGCAGCTCCCTCGCCAGCGAGATCGGCGCGGGCGCGCTCGCAGAACTGCTGCCCTCCCTCGAGTCGGGCATGGTCCCCAAGATGGAGGCGTGCCTGCGCGCCGTGCTCGGCGGCGTCCGCGAGGCGCACGTCATCGACGGGCGGGTCGCGCACTCCATCCTCATGGAGGTCTTCACCACCAAGGGCATCGGCACCATGGTCGTGCCCGACGACGATACCCAGACCCCCGCCACGACCATCCAGAACGGAGCTCCCGCGTGAGCGACCAGACCGCCCCGAGCGCCGCCAGCGCGCCGGTGGCCCCCGCCGACTCCTCCGCCGTGCAGCCGGCTGCGGGCTCCGCGGCCGAGTGGACCCAGCGCTACAGCGGCGCCGTCATGGACACCTTCGGCCCGCCGCAGCGCGTGCTGGTGCGCGGCGAGGGCGCCTACGTCTGGGACGCGGACGGCACGCGATACCTCGACCTGCTCGCCGGCATCGCGGTCAACGCCCTCGGCCACGCCCACCCCACGCTCACCGCGGCGATCAGCGCCCAGCTGGGCACGCTCGGGCACGTGTCGAACTTCTTCGGCACCCCCACCCAGATCGCGCTGGCCGAGCGTCTGCTCGACCTCGCCCAGGCACCCGAGGGCTCGCGGGTCTTCTTCACGAACTCCGGCACCGAAGCCAACGAGGCTGCCTTCAAGATGGCTCGTCGTACCGGCCGGCCGCGGATCCTGGCCCTGGAGGGCAGCTTCCACGGTCGCACCATGGGCGCCCTGGCACTGACCTCCAAGGCCGCCTACCGGGCACCCTTCGAGCCGCTGCCCGGGGGCGTGGAGTTCCTGCCCTTCGGCGACCTCGACGCCCTGGAGGCCGTCTTCTCCGGCGACCCGGCGACGAGCGACATCGCCGCCTTCTTCATCGAGCCCATCCAGGGTGAGGCCGGTGTGCGGCCGTTGCCTGCCGGCTACCTGGCCCGGGCCCGCGAGCTCACCCGTGCCCACGGCGCCCTGCTCGTCCTGGACGAGGTGCAGACCGGCATGGGCCGCACCGGCACCTGGATGGCCCACCACCTCGCGCAGGTGGGCGGCTCCGTCGTGCCCGACGTCGTCACCCTGGCCAAGGGCCTGGGCGGCGGCTTCCCGATCGGCGCGGTCGTCGCCTACGGCGACCGTGCCGCGACGCTGCTCGGCCGCGGCCAGCACGGCACGACCTTCGGCGGGAACCCGGTGGCCGCCGCGGCCGCGCTGGCCACCATCGGCGTGATCGAGCGGGACGGCCTGCTCGCCCACGTCCGGGAGGTCGGCAGCTACCTGCGTGAGCAGGTCGGCTCCCTCGGCCACCCCCTGGTGACCGCCGCCCGCGGTGAAGGTCTCCTCGTGGCGATCGAGCTCAGCGCTCCGGTCGCCCCCGTGGTGGCGGCGCGAGCACTGGACGCCGGCTTCATCGTCAACCCGGTGACCCCGACCGCCCTGCGGCTGGCGCCCCCGCTCATCCTCACCCGCGACCAGGTCGACGACTTCGTCGCCTTCCTCGCAGCCTTGCCCACGACCGCTGCCGACCTCACCCCGGAGGCCTAGATGACCCGCCACTTCCTGCGCGACGACGACCTCACGCCCGCCGAGCAGTCCGAGGTGCTCGAGCTTGCCCTCGCCTTCCAGGACGACCGACAGGCGCGCACCCCGCTGGCCGGCCCGCGGGCTGTCGCCGTCATCTTCGACAAGCCCACCCTGCGCACGCAGGTGTCGTTCAGCACCGGCATCGCCGAGCTCGGTGGTTTCCCGCTCGTCGTGGACGGCAAGCTCGCCCAGATCGGTACGCGGGAGTCCATCTCCGACACAGCCAAGGTGCTCGGCCGGCAGGTCTCGATGATCGTCTGGCGCACCCATGCCCAGGCTCGCATCGAGGAGATGGCGCAGGTCGGGGGGGTCCCGGTGGTCAACGCCCTCACCGACGACTTCCACCCGTGCCAGATCCTTGCGGACCTGACGACCCTCGCGAAGCACTGGGGAGGGGTCGAGTCGCTGCGCGGCAAGACCCTCGCCTACGTCGGTGACGGAGCCAACAACATGTCGCACTCGTACCTGCTGGGCGGGGCGACCGCCGGCATGCACGTGCGCATCGGCACCCCGGCCGGGTACCAGCCAGACCCGCAGATCCTTGCCGACGCGGCTGCCGTCGCCGCCCAGACCGGCGGATCGGTCGTGGTGACCGCAGACGCAGCCGAGGCCGTCCGGGGAGCCGACGCCGTCGCGACCGACACCTGGGTGTCGATGGGGGACGAGGACACCGCCGCTGAGCGCGCCGAGCCCTTCCGGCCCTTCCAGGTGAACTCGGAGCTGCTCACCCACGCCGCCCCCGACGCCGTCGTGCTGCACTGCCTGCCGGCCTACCGCGGCAAGGAGATCACCGCTGAGGTGATCGACGGCCCGCAGTCGGTCGTGTGGGACGAGGCCGAGAACCGCCTGCACGCCCAGAAGGCGCTGCTGACCTGGTTGCTGGAGCACCCGTGACCATCAGCGCCGGGCCGACCGCGAGCGTGCCGGCGACCAAGGCGGCCCGGCACGCCCGGATCGTCCAGCTGCTGGTCCGCGAGCAGATCCACTCCCAGGCAGAGCTCGCCCGGGCCCTCGCCCGGGACGGTCTGCACGTGACCCAGGCGACCTTGTCGCGTGACCTCATCGAGCTGCGCGCAGAGAAGGTGCGCACCGCCTCGGGGGTGCTCGTCTACGCGGTGCCCGGTGAGGGCGGGGACCGCAGCGTGCAGGCCACCCGGGACGCGGAGTACCTGGCAGCGCGCCTGGCACGGCTGTGCGGCGAGCTGCTCGTCTCGGCGGAGAGCTCGGCCAACCTCGTCGTGCTGCGCACGCCGCCGGGAGCCGCGCAGTACCTCGCCTCGGCGATCGACCACTCGGTCCTGCCCGGGGTGCTCGGCACGATCGCCGGTGACGACACCGTCCTGGTGATCGCCCGGGACGCCGACGGCGGCGACGAGCTCGCCGCCCGGTTCGTCGCCCTGGCGAGCGACAACCTGTGACCCACGGGTCTGCAGGCCTTCCAGACCTGTCCTCGACGACCGGCGGTCACGACCGCCGCGCCGGGGATGACAGACTTGACCTATTCACCACGTGAGAAAGAGAAGTGCAATGACTGAACGCGTCGTGCTCGCCTATTCCGGCGGCCTGGACACCTCTGTTGCCATCGGATGGATCGCTGAGCGCACCGGCGCCGAGGTGATCGCCGTGGCGGTCGACGTCGGCCAGGGTGGTGAGGACCTCGAGGTCATCCGTCAGCGCGCCCTCGACTGCGGCGCGGTGGAGGCCTATGTGGCCGACGCCCGCGACGAGTTCGCCGAGGAGTACTGCATGCCGGCGCTGCGCGCCAACGCTCTCTACCTCGACCGGTACCCCCTCGTCTCGGCCATCTCGCGCCCGATCATCGTCAAGCACCTCGTGCGCGCCGCTCGCCAGTTCGACGCGCAGACCGTCGCGCACGGCTGCACCGGCAAGGGCAACGACCAGGTCCGCTTCGAGGTGGGCATCACCTCCCTCGCCCCGGACCTCAAGTGCCTCGCACCGGTCCGTGACCTCGCGCTGACGCGTGAGAAGGCCATCGCCTACGCCGAGAAGCACAACCTGCCGATCGCCACGACGAAGCACAACCCCTTCTCGATCGACCAGAACGTGTGGGGCCGCGCGGTGGAGACCGGGTTCCTCGAGGACATCTGGAACGCACCGACCAAGGACGTCTACAACTACACCGACGACCCCACGTTCCCGCCCGTCGCGGACGAGGTCATCATCACCTTCGACCAGGGCATCCCCGTCGCCCTGGACGGCGTTCCGGTCACCCCGCTGCAGGCCATCCAGGAGATGAACCGTCGCGCCGGTGCCCAGGGCGTGGGCCGCATCGACATCGTCGAGGACCGTCTGGTGGGCATCAAGTCCCGCGAGATCTACGAGGCGCCGGGCGCCATGGCCCTCATCGCCGCGCACCAGGAGCTCGAGAACGTCACGGTCGAGCGCGAGCAGGCCCGCTTCAAGCGCACGGTCGAGCAGCGCTGGACCGAGCTGGTCTACGACGGCATGTGGTTCTCGCCGCTGAAGAAGTCCCTCGAGACCTTCATCGACGACACCCAGCGTTACGTCTCCGGTGAGATCCGCATGGTGCTGCACGGTGGCCGCGCGACGGTGACCGGTCGCCGCTCCGAGGCGAGCCTCTACGACTTCAACCTCGCCACCTACGACGAGGGCGACACTTTCGACCAGAGCCAGGCCCGCGGCTTCATCGAGATCTTCGGCCTCACCGCCAAGCTCTCCGCGGCCCGCGACGTGAAGTTCGGCAACGGCGTGGACCTGTCCGGGTCCACCTTGCCGGCCAGCCAGGCCTGAGATGTCTGACGCCACGACCCCCGCGGGGGAGCAGCCGACCGGGCCGGACGTCACGACGTCCGGCTCGGCGGCTGTCGGTGCGCAGGCTCCTGTGAGCCTGTGGGGTGGCCGGTTCGCCGGCGGACCGTCCGAGGCGCTCCAGGCGCTGTCGCAGTCGACGCACTTCGACTGGCGCCTGGCCCAGCAGGACATCACCGGCTCCCGAGCCCATGCCCGGGTGCTGCACACCGCCGGTCTGCTGACCGACGACGAGCTGGCGCAGATGCTCGCCGGGCTCGACGCGCTCTCCGAGGACGTGCGGACCGGTGCGTTCCTGCCGTTGCTCGCCGACGAGGACGTGCACACCGCCCTCGAGCGCGGCCTCATCGAGCGGGCTGGGCCCGAGGTCGGCGGCAAGCTGCGGGCCGGGCGCTCGCGCAACGACCAGATCGCCACGCTCGTGCGGATGTACCTGCGCGACGAGGCCAAGGTCATCGCCGGACTGGTGCTGGACGTCGCGGACGCGCTCATCGCCCAGGCGGAGGCGCACCCTGGGGCGGCTATGCCTGGACGGACGCACCTGCAGCACGCGCAGCCGGTCCTGCTCGCCCACCACCTGCTTGCTCACGTGTGGCCGCTGCTGCGCGACGTCGACCGCTACATCGACTGGGACATGCGGGCGGCGCGCTCGCCCTACGGCTCCGGTGCCCTGGCCGGGTCCTCCCTGGGTCTCGACCCCGAGGCCGTCGCAGCCGAGCTCGGCTTCGACCGTGCGGTGGAGAACTCGATCGACGGCACGGCCAGCCGTGACTCGGTGGCCGAGTTCGCCTTCGTCTCGGCGATGCTCGGGATCGACCTGTCGCGCTTCGCCGAAGAGATCATCATCTGGAACACCAAGGAGTTCGGCTTCGTCCGCCTGGACGACGCCTTCTCCACGGGCTCCTCGATCATGCCGCAGAAGAAGAACCCGGACATCGCCGAGCTCGCGCGCGGCAAGGCCGGGCGGCTCATCGGCGACCTCACCGGCCTGCTGGCCACGCTCAAGGGCCTGCCGCTCGCGTACAACCGCGACCTGCAGGAGGACAAGGAGCCGGTCTTCGACCAGGTGGACACGCTCACCGTCCTGCTGCCGGCCTTCGCCGGCATGGTCTCCACGATGACGTTCAACACCGAGCGGATGGCCGAGCTCGCCCCGCAGGGCTTCTCGCTGGCCACCGACATCGCTGAGTGGCTGGTCCGCCAGGGCGTCCCGTTCCGGGTCGCCCACGAGGTGGCAGGCGCCTGCGTCAAGGTCTGCGAGGACCGCGGCATCGAGCTGTGGGACCTGTCCGACGCCGACCTCCTCGCCATCTCCGAGCACCTCACCCCCGGGGTCCGCGAGGTCCTCACGGTCGACGGTTCGCTGGCCTCCCGCAACGCGGTGGGCGGCACCGCCCCCGAGCGGGTGGCTGAGCAGCTCGAGGAGGCCAAGGTCCAGGTGGCCGAGTATCGCTTCTGGGTCAACGGCTAGGCCGACCACGCACGAGACGACGGAGGGGGCGGTCATGGCTGAAGTCATCATGACCGGCCCCTTCGTCGTCCCGTCCAGCACGACCCCTCCCGCCCTGAACGGAGTGTGCCCATGACCGTCTCCGACCCCGTCCTGACCGAGCTCGTCTCCGCGATCGAGGCCGCCCCGGCCGGCCTGGGCGGCTGCCGCCTGGTCTGCGTCGACGGCCCGGCCGGCTCGGGCAAGACGACGCTGGCCGCCCAGCTCGCGTGGTCCCTCAACTGCCAGGTGGTCCACATGGACGACCTCTACCCCGGGTGGACGGGCATGGAGCAGGGGGCTGCGCTGCTGCGCGACTGGGTGCTCGACCCCCTCGCGCACGGGGTCCCCGGCCGCTACCAGCGCTACGACTGGCCGCTGGGCACCTACGCCGAACGGCACACAGTGCCCCTCGCTGACGTGCTGATCGTCGAGGGCTGCCACTCCGCGGCGCTCTCGGTCGACGACTTCGCCCCCGTCATCATCTGGGTCGAGGCCGACGACGACGTCCGGCTCGCCCGCGGCCTGGAGCGTGACGGAGCCGACGCCGCCGAGCAGTGGACCCGGTGGATGGCGACCGAGCGCGAGCTCTACGCGGCCCACCGCACCCGTGAGCGTGCGCACCTGCGCATCGACGGCGTCGGCCGCCTGGTGAACTGATCGTGTCCGGGTCTGAGACTGCTGCCGCCGCGGCTGCTGGTGCCCCTACCGCCCCCGCCGATGCGCCCGGGTGGACCCCGGACCGCGCGTGGTTCGCCCGGCCCGGCCTCGAGGTCGCCCGGGACCTCCTCGGCGCTCTGGTCACCCGCCGCGCCCCGGAGGGAGACGTGACGGTGCGCATCACCGAGGTCGAGGCGTACCAGGGGGAGCAGGATCCCGGCTCGCACGCCTACCGCGGCCGCACGAGCCGCAACGCGGTGATGTTCGGTGAGGCCGGGCACCTGTACACCTACCGCCACCTCGGCCTGCACACGTGCATGAACGTCGTCTGCGGCGCGGACGGGGAGGCGTCGGCGGTCCTGCTGCGCGCCGCAGAGGTGGTGGCCGGGGAACCGGTGGCCTGGGGCCGCCGGGCGGCCGCCGGGTCGGTGACCCGGGCCGTGGACCTCGCGCGCGGTCCGGCGCGGCTGACGGTCGCCCTCGGGGTCACCATGGCCGACTACGGGATGGACCTGCTCAGCCCGGACTCCACGGTGACGATCGAGCTGCCCCGTGCGCAGGGGACCGAGCGAGCCACCGCAGGACCGGTGCCTGACGACGCGGTCAGCCGCGGCCCGCGGGTGGGTGTGGCCGGCGCGGGCGGCGACGGCATGCTCTTCCCGTGGCGGCTGTGGATCACCGACGACCCGGCGGTCTCGGCCTACCGACGGGCGCCGCTACCGCGCTCACGATCCGGCCCACGTTCTCGCTGACGTCCATGACACGGCAGACTAGGGGTGCGTCGTTCGTGGCGCGCGAACCGAAGGAGCAGTAGTGAGCAACGTTCTTGATGAACTCACCTGGCGCGGACTGGTCGCTCAGACCACCGACGTCGAGGCTTTGCGTGAGGCTCTGGAGAGCGGTCCGATCACGTATTACTGCGGCTTCGACCCGACCGCGCCGAGCCTGCACCACGGCCACCTCGTCCAGCTCATCCTGCTGCGTCACCTCCAGCTCGCCGGGCACCGCCCCATCGCGCTGGTCGGTGGGGCGACGGGCCTGATCGGCGACCCGCGGATGTCGGGGGAGCGGGTGCTCAACTCCAAGGACACCGTGGCGGAGTGGGTCGAGCGGCTGCAGGCGCAGATCTCGCCGTTCCTGTCCTTCGAGGGCGCCAACGCCGCGCGCATCGTCAACAACCTCGACTGGACCGGGGAGCTGTCGGCCATCGACTTCCTGCGGGACATCGGCAAGCACTTCCGCCTGGGGACCATGCTCGCCAAGGACACCGTGGCCCGCAGGCTGGCCAGCGACGAAGGGCTGTCCTTCACCGAGTTCAGCTACCAGATCCTGCAGGGCATGGACTTCCTCGAGCTCAACCGCCGCCACGGCTGCACCCTGCAGACCGGGGGGAACGATCAGTGGGGCAACCTGCTGGCCGGGGTCGAGCTCATCCGCAAGTCGGACAAGGTCGCGGTGCACGCCTTGACCACCCCGCTCATCACCAAGGCGGACGGCACGAAGTTCGGCAAGACCGAGGGCGGCGCGGTGTGGTTGGCCCCGGACATGATGAGCCCGTACGCCTTCTACCAGTACTGGATCAACGCGGCCGACGCCGACGTCATCGGCTGGCTCAAGACCTTCACCTTCCGTACCCGGGAGGAGATCGCCGAGATCGAGCAGGCGATGGCTGAGCGTCCCCAGGACCGGTTGGCGCAGAAGGTGCTGGCCGGCGACGTCACGACGATGGTGCACGGGGAGCGCGCGACCGCCCAGGCGATCGCGGCCAGCTCGGCGCTGTTCGGGCGGGGTGAGCTGACGGACCTCGACCCGGAGACGGTCGAGGCAGCTGTGGCTGAGCTGCCGTCGGCGGACGCCAGCATCGGTGACTCGATCGTCGACCTCATGGTCGCCAGCGGGTTGGTGGCCTCCAAGGCCGCCGCCCGTCGTGCGGTCGCCGAGGGGGGCGCCTACGTCAACAACGTCAAGGTCGCGGGGGAGGACGCGGTCCTGACCGCGGACGAGCTGCTCGACGGCCGGTTCGCCGTGCTGCGCCGCGGCAAGAAGACGCTCGCCGTGGTCCGGGTCGCCCACTAGCCCCACCCCGCAGACCCCGCCCCGCCCGACGCCGGCCCGTCTCCCTCAGGGGGACGGGCCGGCGTCGTCGTGTGGTCGCGGTCACGTGTCATCGAGTTGACGGCACCTCTGGCGGCGACGTAATCTTCTGGATGTCAGCCCGACTGGGAGGCACAGACACCACTGCGAAGCTCG
>NZ_BCRT01000014.1 GCF_001552735.1 Sanguibacter suarezii NBRC 16159 | reverse complement strand
TACAACCGTGACGACCGCAGCAGCGCGCCGCGTTCCTCCGCCCCGCGTGAGGACCGTCCCTACGGCGACCGCCCTGCGTACAACCGTGACGACCGCAGCAGTGCGCCCCGCTCGTCGGCTCCCCGGTCGTCTGCTCCGCGCGACGACCGCGGCCCGCGTCGTGACGACCGCCCGGTCCGCGACAGCCGGCCCGCCGCAGGTGGCCGCGACGACGACGCGTCGGCTCGGTCCAACGCGCCTGAGCTCCCCGAAGGGATCTCCTTCTCGGACCTCGACCGCGATGCTCGTGGCCGCCTGCGCACGCTGAGCAAGGACAACGCCGAGATGGTTGGGCTGCACCTGGTCGCCGCCGGCAAGCTCATGGACCTCGACCCTGAGCTGGCCTACCAGCACGCTCAGGAGGCCGTCCGACGTGCCGGTCGTGTCGACATCGTCCGTGAGGCTGCTGGCCTGACCGCCTACAGCACCGGCCGGTTCGCCGAGGCGCTGCGCGAGCTGCGCACCGTGCGCCGTCTCAACGGCTCCTCCGAGCACCTGGCCATCATGGCCGACTGCGAGCGTGGGCTCGAGCGTCCCGAGCGTGCCATCGCCCTGGCTGCGTCCCCCGAGGCTGCCAGCCTCGACGAGGAGCAGGCTGTCGAGCTGGCCATCGTCGTCAGCGGTGCGCGTCTGGACCTCGGCGAGACCGAGGCCGCCGAGGCGGTCCTGTCCTCGATCACGGTGCCCAAGGGCAACCGCGAGCTCGCCGTGCGCGTCATCGAGGCGCGCATGGGCGTGCTCGAGGCGGCTGGCCGCGCCGACGAAGCAGCTGCGCTGCTCTCCACGCTCAGCCCCAAGGAGCGGGCGCTGCTCGCTGACCCGGACAGCGGCGCCGACGTGGTCGTCTTCGACCTGCAGGACGAGGCCGGGGACACCGACGCCTCTCCCGACGAGGCCGCTGACGCGTCCGACGACAACGACTCTGACGAGGCGTCCGACGTCTCGGACAGTTCCGCAGTCGCCGATGCAGACGACGACGCCCCGGCCACGGCCGACGACGTCGACGCAGCTGCGACCACCGAGGCCGACAACGGCGACTCCGTCAGCGCTGGTGACGAGGACGAGGCGTGAGCGCCACGCTGCGCGGTAGCGCGCTCCCGCTCGCTCAGGCCTTCGACCTGGCGCTGGTGGACCTGGACGGTGTGGCCTACAAGGGTCACGAGCCGATCCAGTTCGCCGCCGACGGTCTGCGGTCCGCGCGCCAGGAGGGCATGCGTCTCGTCTTCGTGACGAACAACGCCTCTCGTGAGCCGGAGTCCGTCTCTGACCAGCTCAGCTCGCTGGACATCCCCGCGCAGCCGCACGACGTCATGACGGCGGCGCAGGCTTGTGCGCGGCTGCTCGGCGACCACGTCGACCCCGGGGCACGCGTCCTGGTGGTCGGCGGCGCGGGGCTGCTGACCGCGGTGACCGAGGCCGGCTACGTCGTCGTGCGTTCTGCTGACGACGCACCGGATGCGGTGGCTCAGGGATTTGCGCCTGACCTCGGCTGGGCCGACCTCGCCGAGGCCGCCTACGCGGTCTCCGGCGGTGCGGTGCACGTGGTGAGCAACCGCGACCTGTCGCTGCCCACCGCCCGGGGCTTCGCTCCGGGCAACGGGGCGCTCGTCGGTGCGGTCATGGCCGCCACCGGCGTCGAGCCGTTCAGCGCGGGCAAGCCCTCTCCGGCGATGTACGCGATGGCGATCGAGCGAGCCGGTGCGGCCCGCCCGCTCGTGATCGGCGACCGGCTGGACACCGACCTCGCCGGAGCCCGCTCCGGCGGGTACCCGGGCCTGCACGTGCTCACCGGTGTCAACAGCGCCCGGGACGACATCCTGGCCCACCCGGGGGAGCGTCCAGACTTCATCGGCGCCGACCTGCGCGCCCTGCTCGTCCCGCACACCGCCCCCACCGAGGCGGCAGAGGGCTGGTGGGAGTGTGACGGCTCGGCCGCCCGCGTCGTCGACGGCCGCCTGGAGCTGCGCGAGGGGGACCGCGACAGCGACCCCGTCAACCTCGTGCGCGCTGCATGCGCGGCTGCGTGGGCCTTCACCGACGCCGGTGGCGTCGTCGACCCGACGACGGTTCCCGACCTCGCCGTGTGACCGTGTCCCAGACCCTCCGCAGGGACCGTCCGCAGGCCGCGCGCCTGCGACGGTCCCTGTGGGCGTCTAGGGAGGTAGCAGCAGGCGCGGTACCGTGGCGTCCTGAGATGTTCGATCGGCGCAGCGACGCCGTGCACGAGGAGATGAGTGGCGTGACTGAGACGATGCTGTCGGCGACCGGCGCAGGTGACCCTGCAGTCGGGCCCGGCCCCCTCCCGGAGGTTCTCAGCGCCCACGGCGGCGCCGACCCGCTCCAGACCGTCGACGCTCTCGACGCCCCTGACACCTCTGGCACCCTTGACGCCCTCGCGACCCTCGACGCGCTGCCTGTCTCCGAGCACGTCGCGGTGTACGAGTCGATCCACCGGTCGCTGCAGACCGCCCTCGAGGAACCGGAGCACGGGTGAGCGAGAATCAGGCCGGGACGTTGTCCGAGGCGTCGCAGGCACCGCGGACGAGACTGACGGCACGTCTTGATGCCGAGCTCGTGCGCCGCGGGCTCGCGCGCTCACGCACCCAGGCTGCCGCCCATCTCAAGGACGGTCGGGTGAGCGTGGACGGGATCACGGTCACCCGCGCCTCGACCCCGGTCACCGCGGACTCCGTGCTGACCGTGCGTCCTGACGTCGACGACCCGGGCTTCGTGTCCCGGGCTGCCTTCAAGCTCGACGGCGTGCTCACCGCCCTGGGCGACGCCGCACCGCCGGTCAGCGGCGCGGTGTGCCTGGACGTCGGCGCCTCGACCGGAGGGTTCACCGACGTCCTGCTGCGCCGCGGCGCGCGGACAGTGATCGCCCTGGACGTGGGCCACGATCAGCTCGTCCCCGAGCTGCGCGAGGACCCACGGGTCCAGGTCATGGAGAAGTTCAACGCCCGCCAGCTCACGACCGCGGACCTTCCCGCGGTCCCGAGCGTCGTCGTGGCAGACGTCTCCTTCATCTCTTTGACGCTCATCCTGCCGGCGATCGTCCGGTCGGTGCCCGCTGACGCGGACCTCGTCCTCATGGTCAAGCCGCAGTTCGAGGTGGGGCGTGAACGCCTGGGCCACGGGGGAGTGGTGCGCAGCGACACCCTGCGCAGCGAGGCGGTGCGGTCGGTGACCACCGCGGCCGCCGGCGCGGGCGTCGGCGTGCGAGCGGTGATCCCCAGCCCGCTGCCCGGACCGCACGGCAACCGTGAGTACTTCGTGTGGTTCACGCGTGCCGCCCCGCCGATCCCGGCCGGAGATGACACGATCGAACGGGCAGTCGCGCACCCGCTGGGCGCGGCGACGGTCGCGTACTGGGTCACCCCGGACGCGACACCAACTACCGGAGGACGATCGTGACCCGCAAGATCCTCGTCGTCACGCACGGCGGACGCCACGAAGCGGTGCTCGGCCTGCGCGAGGCGGTGCCCGAGCTCCGCGCCGCGGGCTTCGACGTCCTGCTCCACGACCACGACCTCGCGATCGAGCTCGGCACCGAGAAGTTCGAGCTCGACGACGCCCGCAGCTCCCTGGACGGCACCGAGCTCGTCATGGTGCTGGGCGGGGACGGGACCATCCTGCGCGCGGCGGAGATCACCCACGGCACCCAGGTGCCCCTCTTCGGGGTCAACCTCGGGCACGTGGGCTTCCTGGCCGAGAGCGAGCGGGAGAACTTCCCCGAGGCGGTGCGCCGCATCGCCGACCACGACTACGTCGTGGAGGAGCGCGGCGTCCTCGACGTCTTCATCCACCTGCCCGGCCGGGACGAGCCCGTGCGGGACTGGGCGCTCAACGAGGCGACCATCGAGAAGGGTGAGCGCACCCTCATGATCGAGGTCGCGATCGAGGTCGACGGCCGCCCGCTGTCCTCCTTCGGCTGCGACGGCGTGGTCATGGCCACGGCCACCGGGTCCACGGCGCACGCCTTCTCCGGCGGCGGCCCCGTCATGTGGCCCGACGTCGACGCCAAGCTCCTCGTCCCGCTGTCGGCTCACGCGCTCTTCGCGCGCCCGCTCGTGGTCGGTCCGCGGTCCCAGTTCGCCGTCGAGGTGACCACCCGGTCAGGAGCCGAGGGCGTGCTCATCGCCGACGGACGCCGCCGCACCGCGCTGCCCGTGGGCTCCCGGGTCGAGGTGCGCACCGGCGCGACCCCGCTGCGCTTCGCCCGGCTCAACCAGGCACCGTTCACCGACCGGCTGGTGAGCAAGTTCTCGCTGCCGGTCGTGGGATGGCGCGGCACCGCCCAGGAGCGAGCCGCGGCGGCGCAGCCCCAGGCACAGCCGCAATCGCTGCCGCAGGCGAGCCCGGACGAGTTGCCCGTGGAGCGCCCCGACGCCTCCGTCCACGCACCAGAACAGGTCAGGTGATCGGCGTGCTGCTGGAGATGAGCATCGAGAACCTCGGCGTCATCAGCCGCGCCCGGGTGGAGTTCTCACCCGGGCTCACCGCGATCACCGGCGAGACCGGCGCGGGCAAGACCATGATCCTCACCGGGCTCGGGCTGCTCATGGGCGGCAAGTCCGACGCGCAGACCGTGCGCTCGGGCACCGGTGCGGCCGTCGTCGAAGGGCGGGCCCTCGTCGACGTCCCCGGCCTCGCCGAGAAGATCGACGACGCCGGGGGAGTGCTCGACGACGACAACACCCTCGTCATCGTGCGGACGGTCGCCGCTCAGGGACGCTCCCGCGCCCACCTCGGTGGCCGCTCCGTGCCTCAGGCGATCCTCGCCGAGATGGCCGACGACCTCGTCACCATCCACGGCCAGTCCGACCAGATGCGTCTGCGCTCCCCTCAGCGCCAGCGCGAAGCCCTGGACTCCTTCGCCGGGCCGGACCTGGCAGCGCTGCTGTCCTCCTACCGCGAGAGGTGGAACGAACGCAGCCGGGCCGTCGCCGAGCTGACCGAGCTCACCGAACGAGCCCAGGAGCGCGTCCGCGAGGCCGAGCTGCTGCGCCTGGGGCTCGCCGAGATCGAGCGGATCGCGCCGCTGGCCGACGAAGACACCGAGCTCGCCCAGGAGGCGGAGCGGCTGAGCAACTCCGAGGAGCTGCGCATCTCCGCCCGGGACGCCCTGACCGCGGTGGCCGGGGACGACCTCAGCGACGTCGCCTCGGACGTCGACGCGAACGCCGTCGCCGTCATCGACAAGGCCCGCCGTCTCGCCGAGCACGGCGGACAGTTCGACCCGCAGCTGGCTGCGATCGGACGCCGCCTCAGCGACGTCGGGTACACCCTGTCTGACATCGCCGCGGAGCTCTCCGGCTACCTCGCCGCCCTCGACGCCGACCCGGCCCGCCTGGAGACCGTGGAGGCCCGCCGGGCCGAGCTGGGGCACCTGACCCGCTCCTACGGCGAGGACGTCAACGCCGTCCTGGCGTGGTCGGAGACCGCAGCCCAGCGGCTGGCTGACCTTGAGGACGACGACGGGCGCATCGAGATGCTCCAGGAGCGGGTGGCCGGCCTCGACGTCGAGCTCACCGCGGTCGCCGCCGAGCTCACTGCCGCACGCACCACCGCCGCCAGCGCCCTCGCCGAGGCAGTGACCGAGGAGCTCACCGGCCTGGCGATGGCCGGGGCCACGCTGCTCGTGAGCGTCGAGCCCCTCGAGGAGCTGGGTCCCTGGGGCGCTGACGCGGTGACCATGCTGCTCAGCGCGCACCGCGGGGGACCGCCCCGGCCGCTCGGCAAGGGCGCCTCCGGGGGAGAGCTCTCCCGTGTGATGCTCGCGATCGAGGTCGCGCTGGCGACCTCCGACGCCTCCGGTGCTCGTCGCACCCCGACGATGGTCTTCGACGAGGTCGACGCCGGGGTCGGCGGAAAGGCTGCCCTCGAGGTCGGGCGTCGCCTGGCCCGGCTGGCGCAGACCACCCAGGTCATCGTGGTCACCCACCTCCCGCAGGTCGCGGCCTTCGCCGACGCCCAGCTCGTGGTGACGAAGGGCACATCCGGTCCCGGTGACTCAGGCGCCGGGGACGGCAGCGGAGACGAGGATGCCATCACCCAGTCCGGGATCCGTGTGGTTGCCGACAGCGACCGCGTGCAGGAGCTCGCCCGGATGCTCTCCGGTCAGGAGGACTCCGAGGTGGCGTTGAGCCACGCCGCAGAGCTGCTGGCCCTGGCCGCTGTGAGATCATGATGGCGATGAATCTCTTCACCAGAAAGACGGCCACGCGCGAGACTGCCGCCCCCCTCGAGGGGATCGTCGGCACCGCGAAGGTCGACCGTCGCACCAAGGACCTCACCAAGCGCATCCGCCCCGGCGACATCGCCGTGATCGACCACCTCGACATCGACCGGGTGGCGGCGGACACGTTGGTCGCCGCGCAACCGGCTGCCGTCCTCAATGCCGCGAAGTCGATCTCGGGCCGCTACCCGAACCTCGGTCCCTCCATCCTCATCGAGGCCGGGATCCCGCTCATCGACGACCTGGGCGCGGACATCATGTCCGTGCGCGAGGGCAAGACGCTGCGCGTGCAGGACGGCGCCGTCTACCTGGGCAGCACGCTGGTCGCCGAGGGGATCGTCCAGGACGCCGCCACCGTAGACGCCGCCCTCGAGGACGCCCGTGAAGGCCTGTCAGCCCAGCTGGAGTCCTTCGCGGCGAACACGATGGACTACCTGCTGCGCGAGAAGGACCTGCTGCTCGACGGCGTCGGCGTGCCCGAGATCAGCACGAAGATCGCCGGTCGCCAGGTCCTCATCGTGGTCCGCGGCTATCACTACAAGGAAGACCTCCAGACGCTGCGGCCCTACATCAAGGAGTACCGCCCGATCCTCATCGGGGTCGACGGCGGGGCCGACGCGATCATCGAGGCCGGCTGGACCCCTGACCTCATCGTGGGGGACATGGACTCTGTCTCGGACAAGACGCTGCGCTGCGGCGCGGAGATCGTCATCCACGCCTACCGGGACGGCCGCGCGCCGGGCAAGGAGCGCATCCAGGCGCTCAACGTGCCCTTCGTCGTCTTCCCGGCCGCGGGGACCAGCGAGGACATCGCGATGCTGCTCGCCGACGACATGGGGGCGGAGGTCATCGTGGCGGTCGGGACGCACGCCACGCTCGTGGAGTTCCTGGACAAGGGACGCGCGGGCATGGCCAGCACCTTCCTCACCCGGCTGCGGGTCGGCGGCAAGCTCGTCGACGCCAAGGGCGTCTCGCGGCTGTACCGGCGACGGATCTCCAACGCACAGCTCATCCTTCTCGCGGTGGCCGGCCTCGTCGCCGTCGCCGCCGCGATCACCTCGACCTCGGCCGGGCAGGCGTCCATGGGGCTGATCGGCGCGCGGCTCGACGACTTCTGGTCGTGGCTGTACCACCTGGCGTGGTGGACGTCGTGACCCCTGCCGTCTCGCCTCCTTCCCGCGCCCTGCCTCAGAAAGATCTGCACCTGTGATCGACTTCCGGTACCACATCGTCTCCCTCATCTCGGTGTTCCTTGCTCTGGCCGTGGGCATCATCCTCGGCGCCGGTCCCCTCAAGGAGTCCATCGGCGACCAGCTCACCGGCCAGGTCGACGCGCTCCGCGCCGACAAGGACGCCCTGCGCACGGAGCTGGAGGCCTCAGGTGCCACGCTGACCGAGACGGAGTCCTTCATCACCGCGACGGCGCCGTCCCTGCTCGAGGGCGTGCTGCCCGGACGCCGGGTCGCGATCGTCCAGACCGGTGCGATCGACGACGCCGTCTACGACAGCGTGCAGGAGCAGATCGTCGCCGCGGGTGCGACCGTCTCCGCCCGGGTGCAGGTCACCGACGCCTGGACCGACCCTGACCAGGCCGACGCCCGTCAGTCCTACGCCACGTCCGTCGCGGACTACCTCGACGCCCCGGCGACCGATGGCTTCGACGCCACGCTGTCGCGGGTCCTGGTGGACTCCCTGACCGAGGCCGACCCCGCCAACCCCGACGCCTTCTCCTCCGACGCCGTGCTCGTCCGGGCGATCCTCGTCGATGGCGGGCTCGTCGAGGTGCTCACGGAGCCGCAGGCCCCCGCCGACGCCTTCGTCGTGCTGACCCCCACGGTCGAGGACACCTCTGGTGACCAGACCCCCGCTCAGGACGACGACCTGGCCGCCGCCTCCGCGATCGAGGTCAAGCTCGTCACCGCCGCGCAGGAGGGGTCCGAAGGCGTCGTGGTCGCCGGGACGGTGCCGGTCAAGGGTGACCTCGTCTCCGTGATCCGCTCTGACTCGGACCTCGCATCCTCACTGACCACCGTCACCGGGATCGAGCGCATCACCGGCGCGGTCAACGTGCCGCTCAGCCTGGCAGCGCGCATCAACGGCCAGGTCGGACAGTTCGGCATCGGCGAAGGTTCGACCGCTCCGGCTCCGCCGGCGGTGGCCCTCCAGCCGGTCGTGCGCATGCCCGCAGGCGACGGCACGGGCGAGGGCGAGGCGCCCGGTGAGGGCGACGACCTCCCGACCGAGGGCGACGCCGGATGACCTCGACAGGCCGGTGGCTCGCCGCCGGAGCCGTCGCGGCCGCGGCGACCCTCGCAGCTCGTGCCGCGCTCGAGCGGCGCACTCCCGGCGGTGACGCGCTGTGGACCCGGCGCAACCACCGCGGTGAGCCGATCAGCCTGCTCGAAGGGCCGGCCGTCGTCGCCGGCCTGGTGGCGGGGGTGCTGGCCGGCGGCGCGTGCTCGTCGCGCTCCGCCACCGCGGCACAGGTGGTCGCCGTCGTCGGCGCGGGAGCCTTCGGGGTCTACGACGACCTCGCCGAGGACACCGCCTCGCGGTCCAAGGGACTGCGCGGGCACCTGGGCGCAGCGATGCACGGCGAGCTGACCACGGGCGCCCTGAAGGTCCTGGGGATCGGCGCCACGGCCGTCGCGGCAGCCGCGATCGGCTCCGACCGTTCCGCCGCGCCGGCAGCGCGGCTCCTGGACGTAGGGATCGACGGCGCGCTGATCGCCGCGTCAGCCAACTTCGTCAACCTGCTGGACCTGCGCCCCGGGCGGGCGCTCAAGGCCAGCGTCCTGGCCGCCTCGGCGATGACCGTGACCGGCCACGGCGCCCACGTCGCCCCGGTGCTCGGTGCGAGCCTGGCTGCCGCGCCGACAGACCTGGCTGAGGCGGACATGCTCGGCGACGGCGGGGCGAACGCCCTCGGTGCGCTGCTCGGCAGCGCCGTCGCCCTCAGCGCACCCCGTCCGGTCCGGTGCGCCGCCCTGGTGACGCTGGTCGCCCTCACCGTGGCGAGCGAGAAGGTGAGCTTCTCCCAGGTCATCGCTGACACGCCGTGGCTCGCAGCGGTCGACGCCTGGGGACGGCGTGCCCCGGCGGCGACGGAGAGCGCAGCGGAGTGAGAGCCCGGCTGATCGCCGCGACCCAGACCTTCGCGGGCGCGGCGATCATGATCACGGCAGTGACCGTCCTGAGCCGGCTGCTGGGCTTCGGCAGGTGGCTCGTGCAGGCCAAGGAGCTCGGCACCGGAGGCGTGGCCGACGCCTACGCGGCCGCGAACGTCCTGCCCAACGTCCTGTTCGAGGTCGCTGCCGGGGGAGCCCTGGCCGGAGCCGTCGTCCCGCTGCTGGCCGGCCCGCTGCTGCGCAAGGCGCGCGTGGAGGTCGACGAGATCGCCTCGGCGCTGCTCACCTGGGCCGTCGTGGTCCTCGTCCCGCTCGCTGTGCTGGTCGCCGTCTTCGCCCGGCCCATCGTGGACCTGCTTCCGCAGGTGGGCGCGGGACGCGAGACCGACATCGCCGCGTACTTCCTCGTGATCTTCGCCCTGCAGGTCCCGCTGTACGGGATCGGTGTGGTGCTCTCCGGCGTGCTGCAGGCCAACCGACGTTTCTTCTGGCCGGCGGCCGCGCCGATGTTCTCCTCGATCGTCGTCATCGGGGCCTACCTCGTCTTCGGCTCGCTCGCCGACGGCCACCAGGGACAGCCGGAGCTGCTCTCGACGGGCGCCCTCGGCTGGCTGGCATGGGGGACCACGGCGGGCGTGGCGGCCATGAGCCTGCCGCTCTTCATCCCCGCCCTGCGCACCGGTCTGCGGCTGCGTCCGGCGCTGAGGTTCCCGCCCGGCGTCGGGCAGCGGGCTACCCGGCTGGCCTTCGCGGGGATCGGGGCGCTCGTCGCCCAGCAGGTGTCCGTGGTCGTGGTCATGCTCGCCGCAGGGGAGTACGGCGGCTCCGGGGCCTTCAACGTCTACCAGTACTCCCAGGCCGTCTACGTGCTGCCCTACGCCGTGCTGGCCGTGCCGCTCGCCACGAGCGCCTTCCCGCGCCTGGCCGCCCGCGCCGACGCGGGGGACACCCCCGGCTTCGCGCGGCTCAGCTCGATGTCGACCCGCGCGGTCCTGGCCGTCTCCGGGGCCGGCGCCGCAGCACTCGTCGCGGTCGCCCCCGCCGTCGAGGCCTTCTTCGACGGTTTCACCACCGGTGGCGCGGACGGGATGGCCACGTCGATCGCCTGGTCCGCTCCGGGCCTCGTCGGCTTCGCCCTGCTGTTCCACCTGTCCAGGACGCTCTACGCGCTCGACGGCGGACGCTCCGCGGTGATCGGGGCGGCGGCCGGATGGTCGGTCGTCTCGGTGCTCGCCCTCGTCCTGCCGGCCGTCCTCACCGGTGGGGTCGACGACCGCACGACCACCCTCGCCGCGATCGGCGCCGCCAACTCCCTCGGCATGGCCGTGGCCGGGGTGGTCCTCCTCGTCGCGCTGCGCCGCCGGGCCGGTGCCGGAGCGGTGGCCGGCGTCGGGCGGACCGCAGTGGTCCTCCTCGTCGGCGGCGCCGCCGGGGCGACCCTCGCGTACCTCCTGTGCACGCGGCTGCTGCCCGACGACGCCTCGCTGGTCGTCTCCCTGGCCGTCGGGGTGCTCGCCGCTCTCCTCGCCCTGGTCGTCGTCGCGGCGGTGCTGGGCGCCGGGGACCGGACGCTGCTGACCATGGTGCGGCGCGGCGGCGCCGCGAGCGAGACCGCCCAGACGCCTTCACCGTCCATCGCCACACCCGAGGACTCGAGAGAGGACCGACCATGACGGACCGCCCCGCCGCTGACCGACCGACCGCTGACCGACCGACCCGGGTCCTGCAGGTCCTCGGCTCGAGCGCCGGGGGAGTGGGCCGGCACGTGGGTCAGATCTCTGCGGCGCTGGGCGCGCCCGCACCCGCACCCGCACGAGCACTGCCTGCCGCGGGCGTCGAGGTCCGCGTCGCCGGACCGGAGTCCGTGCGCGCCCTCGTGGTGACCGCCCCCGACGTCACCTTCACCCCGGTGGAGATCGCCGACCGTCCGCGTGCCGGCGACCTGGGAACCGTGCGCGCGCTGCGCCGGCTGGCGAGCGGCTGCGACGTGCTGCATGCCCACGGCCTGCGTGCCGGCGCCCTCGCCGTGCTCGCGGTACGGTCCCTGCCCCGCCGTCAACGGCCGCGCACCGTCGTCACCCTGCACAACCTCCCGGTCGGCTCCCGGGCCGTGCGCGCCGTCTCGGCCGTGCTCGAGATGATCGTCGCCCGCGGCGCGGACGAGGTGCTGGGAGTGAGCGGCGACCTCGTCGACCTCGCCCGCCGTCGGGGTGCGCGCCACGCCGAGCGCGCGCTCGTCCCCGCCCCGCCCGGGGCGGCCGCGGCTGACGCGCCAGCGCCGGGGGCAGTGCGCGGCGCGATCCGCGCGGGGCTCGGGCTGGTGGCCGAGGACCGGCTGCTCGTCACCGTGGGCCGGCTCGCGCCGCAGAAGGGGCTCGACACGCTGTGCGCGGCCGCCTCGCAGCTCCTCGTGACCGCTCCCGGGGTGCGCTTCGTGTGGGCGGTGGCCGGTGACGGTCCGCTCGCGAGCACGGTGAGCGCAGACATCGCCCGCCGCGACGTGCCCGTGCGGCTGCTGGGCGCCCGCACCGACGCCATGGATCTCATGACGGCCGCGGACGTCGTGGTGAGCACCGCCGTCTGGGAGGGGCAGCCGCTCGGTCTCCAGGAGGCGCTGCGGGCCGGAGCGGCCGTCGTGGCCACCGACGCCGGCGGGACCCGTGAGGTGACCGGAGACGCCGCGGCGCTCGTCCCGGTCGGTGACGCGGCGGCGCTCGCGACGGAGATCGCCGCGCTGCTCACGGACGACCGGCAGCTCGCCCGGCGCCGCGAGCAGGCTGTCCGCCGTGCGAGCGAGCTGCCGACCATCGCCGACGTGGTGAGTAGTCTGTCTCACATCTACCGGCTGACCTCGGACCCCCATCCACGGGCGTTCGACTGATAGAGTGGAACCCCGTGGCAGACCATGTGAACACGCGCGAGTCCAGTAACCCAGCCCGGTCGGAATCAACGACACGGCACATCTTCGTGACCGGGGGTGTCGCCTCGTCCCTGGGTAAGGGATTGACGGCTTCCAGCCTCGGTCGTCTGCTCCGGTCCCGCGGTCTGCGGGTCACGATGCAGAAGCTCGATCCCTATCTCAACGTGGATCCGGGCACCATGAACCCCTTCCAGCACGGCGAGGTCTTCGTCACCGAGGACGGGACCGAGACCGACCTCGACATCGGGCACTACGAGCGTTTCCTCGACGTCGACCTCGCGGCCGCCGCCAACGTGACGACCGGGCAGGTCTACTCCCAGGTCATCGCGAAGGAACGGCGTGGGGAGTACCTCGGCGACACGGTGCAGGTCATCCCGCACATCACCGACGAGATCAAGCGCCGCATGCGCGCCCAGGCCAGCGACGACGTCGACATCATCATCACCGAGATCGGTGGCACCGTCGGTGACATCGAGTCCCAGCCCTTCCTCGAGGCGGCCCGCCAGGTCCGCCACGAGCTCGGTCGCGACGACGTCTTCTTCCTGCACGTCTCCCTCGTGCCGTACATCGGCCCCAGCGGTGAGCTCAAGACCAAGCCGACCCAGCACTCCGTCGCCGCGCTGCGCAGCATCGGCATCCAGCCCGACGCGATCGTGCTGCGTGCCGACCGCGACGTGCCGGAGTCGATCAAGCGCAAGATCGCGCTCATGTGCGACGTCGACAACGAGGCCGTCATCACCTGCAAGGACGCCCCGAGCATCTACGACATCCCGCGGGTCATCCACGCCGAGGGCCTCGACGCCTACGTCGTGCGCCGCCTCGGCCTGACCGCCCACGAGGTGGACTGGGACGGCTGGTCCCAGCTCCTGGAGCGGGTGCACGAGCCCGAGCACCGCGTGGAGATCGCGCTCGTCGGCAAGTACATCGACCTGCCCGACGCCTACCTCTCGGTCACCGAGGCCCTGCGCGCCGGTGGCTTCGCCAACGACGCCAAGGTCGTCATCCGGTGGGTGCCCTCGGACGAGTGCCAGACCCCGGAGGGCGCTGAGGCGTCCCTCGGCGGCGTCGACGCCGTCCTCATCCCCGGTGGCTTCGGCGTGCGCGGCATCGAGGGCAAGCTCGGTGCGCTGCGCTGGGCCCGTGAGGGTGGCGTGCCGACCCTGGGCATCTGCCTCGGCCTGCAGTCCATGGTCATGGAGTACGCCCGCAACGTCGTCGGCCTGGACGGGGCATCCTCCTCGGAGTTCGACCCGGACACCAAGCACCCCGTGATCGCCACCATGGCCGAGCAGGAGAGCTTCGTGGACGGCGCGGGCGACCTCGGCGGCACCATGCGCCTGGGCGCCTACGACGCCGCGCTGACCCCTGGGTCGGTCGCTGCGCAGGTCTACGGCGCCGAGCTGGTCTCCGAGCGTCACCGCCACCGCTACGAGGTCAACAACGCCTACCGGGCTCAGCTCGAAGAGGCCGGCCTCGTCTTCAGCGGCACGTCGCCGGACGGCACGCTCGTGGAGTTCGTCGAGCTGCCCACCAGCGTGCACCCGTTCTACATCTCCACCCAGGCGCACCCGGAGTTCAAGTCGCGTCCCACCCGGGCGCACCCGCTCTTCTCCGGGCTGGTCAAGGCTGCTCTGGACCGTCAGGGCGTGTGGGTGTGAACCTCGACCTCGGCGAGTACGCGGACGTCGACGCCCCGGTGAGGGACGTCAGCGCTCCGCGTGCCGTGGTGGAGACGTCCGTGCTCCACGAGGGTCACATCTTCGACCTGGTGACCGACACCGTCGACCTGGGAAGGTCGGTGGTCCACCGCGACTACGTCGACCACCCGGGCGCGGTGGCGATCATCGCCCTCGACGAGGCCGACCGCGTGCTGCTCATCAAGCAGTACCGGCACGCGGTGCGCCGGGAGCTGTGGGAGCCGCCCGCCGGGTTGCTGGACTCGCCCGGTGAACCGGCCCAGCAGGCCGCCGCTCGCGAGCTCGCGGAGGAGACCGACCTCATCGCCGGGTCCTGGCACGTGCTGGCGGACTACTACACCACTCCTGGCGCGAGCAACGAGGCGGTGCGGATCTTCCTCGCACGGGACTTCTCCTTCGTGCCCCTCGCTGACCGCCATGTCCGCGAGGACGAGGAAGCCGAGATCAGCGTGCGGTGGGTGCCTCTCGACGAGGCGGTCACGGCAGTGCTGGGAGGCGACATCCACAACCCGTCGGCGGTGGCCGGGGTGCTGGCTGCCGCTGCGTCCAGGGCCGGTGGGTGGACCAGCCTGCGGCCGGCGGACGCGCCGTGGCCGGAGCGCCGCGCCTGAGAGTGACGGCGACGCACGACGCAGCGCGCTGAGGTCGACGCTGGTCGACAGAGCAGACGCCGGTCGGCAGAGCACACGGAGGGGACGCACCTGAGGGTGCGTCCCCTCCGTCGTGTCCGCGCCGTGGGCGCACTGCGCGTCGAGCCAGCCCTTGAGCCGGTCCTGGACCGGCGCGTCTCACAGGCGCAGCGCACGGGCGACGTCGGTGTCAGCCTCGGGCAGATGCTCCGCGGAGCCGATCGATCTCTAGCCGGTGATCGGCTCGTGCTGGCGCTCCTGCGTGCCGTCGTGGGCTCCGAGGTCCACGGGGCCGCGGGTGCGCAGCGCGAGCGGCACCCGCGCGGCACCAGCCGTCAGGGCAGCGGCGGCAACCATGTGCAGGCCGACGAGGAGCTCGGGCAGGCCGGTGAAGTACTGGACGTAGCCGATCGCTCCCTGCACCACGGTGAGCACGAGGAGCAGTGCGACGACGCGGCGAGCCTTGGACCCACGCGGCTGCGTGCGCCACACGAGGACGGTCAGCACGACGAGCAGGACGAGGAAGACCCAGACGGCGGCAGCGTGGAACTTCGTCACGTAGGCGGGGTCGAAGGCGAAGCGGTAGCCCACCTCGGAGTCGCCGGAGTGCGGGCCGGAGCCGGTCACCACCACCCCGAGGACGAGGACGGGGACGAGGACGATCTCCAGGAGCCAGGTGACGACCCGGGTGGCTGGCGTCGCGAGCGACACCGGTGGCCCATCACCCTCCGCCGAGCGGTCGAGCAGCACCGCGGAGACGGCGATGAGAGCCATCGAGATGAGCAGGTGACCGCCGACGATCGCGGGGTGAAGGTCGACGTGCACGGTGATCCCGCCGATGACTGCCTGGAGGATCACCCCGAGCAGCGGAGTCAGGCCCAGCAGGCGGTAGGACAGCGACCGTGAGCGGTTCGTCCACACCATCACCGCGACGGCCACGGCGATGACTCCCAGCACGCCGGTGAGCGTCCGGTTGCCGAACTCGATGAAGGGGTGGATCGTCGAGGCGTCGTGGAGGCGGGGCGTGAACTCCCCGGGCTCGCACATCGGCCAGGTGGAGCAGCCGAGGCCGGAGCCGGTCAGGCGCACGGCGCCCCCGGTGCCCACGATGACGATCTGCGCGACGAGGTTGGCGATGAGCGCCGGTCGCGTCCAGCGACGGGCCATCCCTGTCCAGTCGCGGGTGCGGGTGGCTGGCGAGGTGCTCGACGTGGGGGAGGTGCTCACAGGTCAACCGTAGCGCCCTGGCGGCCCCGGACAGGCATGCCTGGGGTGTGAGATGTGCCCGTCCGGGCCGGTGATGAGGCGGGGCTCGGTGCCATCAGTGCCACTTGAAGAGCTTGCCGGCTCCCCAGCCCAGCCCGGCCGCCCACGCGAGCAGGACGAGCAGCGAGAACGGCGGGATCGAGGCGTCGAAGAAGGCTCCGCGCATGGCTTCACCGAGGGCGCCGGAGGGCAGCAGCAGGGCCACGTGCCGCAGCGCGTCAGGCAGCTGCTCGGCCGGGGTGAGCACCGCCCCCAGGACGGTGAGCAGCACGAGCACGATGTTCGCCACTGCCAGCACGCCTTCGGCGCGCAGCGTCCCGGCGAGCAGCATGGCCAGCGACGTGAACGCCGCCGTGCCGAGCAGCACCGCGACCAGGGCGAGCGGGATGCCGACCGGGTCGGGGCGCCAGCCCAGGCCCACGGCCACGGCTGAGATGACGACGATCTGGACCGCCTCGACGGCGAGCACCCCGATGATCTTGGAGGCGAGCAGCCCTCCGCGACCCAGCGGGGTGGTGGCCATGAGCCGCAGCACCCCGTTGCGCCGGTCGAAGGCAGTCGCGATGGCCTGGGAGGTGAAGGCCGCGCTCATGACCGCCAGGGCGATGATCCCCGGGGTGATGAAGTCGATCCGCGACCGTCCGGCGGTGTCGAGGTCGATGATGGACGTCTGGGACAGGCCCACCAGCGCCATCACCGGCAGCAGGATGGTGACCATGAGCTGCTCACCGTTGCGCAGGATCATCTTCGCCTCGAAGGCGGACTGGGCGAAGATCCGGCGGCGGGTCGAGGCGGCGCCTGCGGTGCTCGGTCCCGGGACCGGACCCAGCGCGGCGGGCTCGGCAGCCGGTGCGGCCTGGCCGGGCTGACCAGACTGACCGGCCCGACGGGGCTGGACCGGCTGGTCGCTCGAGGTGGTGGGCGAGGTCATCGCAGGCTCCGTCCGGTGAGGTCGAGGAAGACGTCCTCGAGGTTGCGCCGACCGGTGGAGAGCCGGGAGACAAGGATGTCGCGGTCCGCGCACCACCGGGTGAGGGTGGACAGCGTCGCGGGTGTCACCGCCCCGCTGACGGTGTAGCAGCCCGGGTCGGACTCCTGCACACCGGCGCCGAGCGCGGCCGCGAGGGACAGCGTCTCCAGCTGGGGCACGGCCCAGAAGGTCAAGGTGGCCCGCCCGCCTGCGGCGACGAGGTCGGCCGGGGAACCCTCGGCGATGACCTGGCCGTGATCGACAACGACCACCCGGTCGGCGAGGTCCTCGGCCTCGTCCATGAGGTGGGTGGTGAGCACGACGGACACGCCCTCGGCGCGCAGCGCACGGATGAGCTCCCACACCGCGAGCCGGCTCTGGGGGTCCATGCCGGCGCTCGGCTCGTCGAGGAAGACGAGCTCGGGACGCCCGACGAGGGCGGCGGCCAGCGCGAGGCGCTGACGCTGTCCGCCGGACAGGCGACGCACGGTGGTCCGGGCGAAGCTCGCCAGGCCCAGGCGCTCGACGAGGTCGCCCACGTCCCACGGGTCGGCGTACATCGAGGACACGTGGGTGAGCATCTCCAGGGCCTTGACCGAGGTGGGCAGCCCGCCGTCCTGGAGCATGACGCCCACCCGGGGCCGCAGCTCGGCGCCCTGGGTCTGAGGGTCGAGGCCGAGCACGCGGACGGTGCCGGAGTCGGGGACACGCAGTCCTTCGCAGCACTCGACGGTGGTCGTCTTGCCGGCACCGTTGGGACCGAGGACGGCGGTGATCTCACCGCGGCGGGCTACGAGGTCGAGCCGGCGCACGATCTCACGACCGTCGTAGCGCTTGACGAGTCCCGAGATCTCTACGGCGGAGGAGTTGGAGGGCACGATCGATCAGTCTAGTGCCGACGCCGCAGCCTGATCGCTGGCCCGCACCGGCGGCGGGCGTGTCCTGTGTCACCGCAGTCTCCGCGGGAATCCGCCGAAGTGAGGGTTTCCTTCCTTGCGGGAATGCATTTAGACCATAAGGATGTTCCCTAATGTGTGATCCATGGGTTCGTGAGCCGAGACAGGAGGTGCCAGGCATGACAGAGACATCTGCTCGCGTGGGCTCCGACCGTCCCGAGGCGAACGACCCCGAGTCGACCACCCGCGGCCGCGTCCTCGCGCACATCATCGCCGACGGTCCCGTCACCGCCGCCGAGCTCGCCCGCGTCCTGCACCTGACTGCCGCCGGCATCCGCCGCCACATCGGCTGCCTGGAGGAGTCCGGGATGGTCGCCGTGCACGACGGTCGCCCCACCGGTGCCCGCGGACGCCCCGCCCGCGCCTACGTGGCGACCGAGCGCGCGCACTCCGAGGGCACGGGGGAGTACCCCGACCTCGCCACGCAGGCGCTGCACTTCCTGGCCAGCGTCGCCGGTGACGAGGCCATCGAGGACTTCGCCCAGCGCCGGATGGAAGACCTCGAGAGGCGCTACGCCCCCAAGATCACCGCCCCCGACGTCGAGGGTCGGGTGCAGCAGCTCGCAGACGCGCTCTCCGACGACGGCTTCGCGGCGAGCGTGCGGCCGGTCGCCGGTGCCGTGACGGTCCAGCTGTGCCAGGGGCACTGCCCGGTGCAGCACGTCGCGGCGCAGTTCCCCGCCCTGTGCGACGCTGAGGCGCAGGCCTTCTCGAGGCTGCTCGGCTCGCACACCCAACGCCTTGTGACGCTCGCGAACGGGGGGCACGTGTGCACCACGAACGTCCCCGTCGCCTCGTCACCACCTCGCCCGCCCGCCCGACGATCGGGCGCCGGTTGACCCCGGCCGCCCGCCCGCCACAGACGCACGGCCCAGCAGCACCCGTGAACGAACGGTCCCTGGAAGGAACACTATGAGCGCCCAGACGCAAGAGTCGGCGAACGCGCCGGAGAAGCAGAGCGACGAGGAGATCATCGACTCGATCGGTTCGTACGGCTACGGCTGGCACGACAGCGACGACGCCGGCAAGCTCGCGCGCCGTGGCGTGGACGAGTCTGTCGTGCGCAACATCTCCGAGCTGAAGAACGAGCCCGAGTGGATGCTCAAGCTCCGCCTGAAGTCCCTCAAGCTCTTCGAGAAGAAGCCCATGCCGAACTGGGGCGCAGACCTCTCGGGCATCGACTTCGACAACATCAAGTACTTCGTCCGCTCGACCGAGAAGCAGGCGACGAGCTGGGAAGACCTCCCGGACGACATCAAGGAGACCTACGACCGCCTGGGCATCCCCGAGGCGGAGAAGCAGCGTCTCGTCGCCGGTGTCGCCGCCCAGTACGAGTCCGAGGTCGTCTACCACCAGATCCGTGAGGACCTGGAGGAGCAGGGCGTCATCTTCGTCGACACCGACACCGGTCTGCGGGAGTACCCGGAGATCTTCGAGCAGTACTTCGGCTCGGTCATCCCGGCCGGCGACAACAAGTTCGCCGCGCTCAACACTGCCGTCTGGTCCGGTGGCTCCTTCGTCTACGTCCCCCCGGGCGTGCACGTGGACATCCCGCTCCAGGCCTACTTCCGGATCAACACCGAGAACATGGGCCAGTTCGAGCGCACGCTGATCATCGCGGACGAGGGCTCCTACGTGCACTACGTCGAGGGCTGCACCGCGCCGATCTACACCTCTGACTCCCTGCACTCCGCGGTCGTGGAGATCATCGTCAAGAAGAACGCCCGGGTGCGGTACACGACCATCCAGAACTGGTCGAACAACGTGTACAACCTCGTCACCAAGCGCGCCACGGCCGCTGAGGGCGCGACGATGGAGTGGGTCGACGGCAACATCGGCTCCAAGGTCACCATGAAGTATCCGGCGATCTACCTCATGGGCGAGCACGCCCGTGGCGAGACGCTGTCCATCGCCTTCGCCGGCGAGGGCCAGCACCAGGACGCCGGCGCCAAGATGGTGCATGCGGCCCCGCACACCTCCTCGTCCATCGTGTCGAAGTCGGTGGCACGCGGTGGCGGACGCACGTCCTACCGCGGTCTGGTGCAGGTGCTCGAGGGCGCCGAGCACTCCGCCTCCAACGTGCTGTGCGACGCGCTGCTCGTCGACCAGATCTCCCGCTCGGACACCTACCCCTACGTCGACGTCCGCGAGGACGACGTCTCGATGGGACACGAAGCGACCGTGTCGCGTGTCAGCGAGGACCAGCTGTTCTACCTCATGTCCCGAGGTATGGCTGAGACCGAGGCCATGGCCATGATCGTGCGCGGGTTCGTCGAGCCCATCGCGCGCGAGCTGCCCATGGAGTACGCCCTCGAGCTCAACCGCCTCATCGAGCTGCAGATGGAAGGGTCCGTCGGCTGATGGCCAGCACACAGACAGAATCCACCACGTCCGACGTCGCGGCCGGCCTGAGCACGGATCACTCCCGTGCCGCGGCCGACGGCGCGCACACCCACGGTGTCGGCGGGACCCCCCAGGGGTCTCGCGCCGAGCGCCTGACCTCCTTCGACGCCGACGTCATCACCGTGCCGTCCGGACGCGAAGAAGAGTGGCGCTTCTCCCCGGTCGCCAAGCTGGCGCCGCTGTTCTCCACCGAGCTGGCGTCCTCGGGCGTCCAGACGACCGTCGTGGAGGCCCCTGAGGTCACCGTCGAGATCGTCCCGCGCTCCGACGCCCGTCTGGGCCAGGCCGGCGTCCCCGGTGACCGCACCGCGGTCGCCGCGTGGAACGCCGTCAAGGAAGCGACCGTCGTGACCGTGCCGGCTCAGGCTGTCGCCTCGGCCGTGACGTCCATCCGCGTCGAGGGCGTCAGCGCCACGCCGTCGGCGAGCCACCTGCTCATCCACGCCGGTGCGCTGAGCGAGTCGGTCGTGCTGCTGGACCACGTCGGCAACGCCGTGCTCAGCGAGACCGTGGAGATCGTCGTCGAGGACGGCGCGCACCTGACCCTGGTCAGCGTGCAGGACTGGTCCAGCGAGGCCGTGCACGCGAGCTCGCACCGGATCCGCCTGGGCCGCGACGCCAAGGTCAAGCACGTCGTTGTCACCCTGGGTGGCGACGTGGTGCGCCTGACCCCCGACGCCGAGTTCGTCGGCGAGGGCGGCGAGGTCGAGATGGTCGGTCTGTACTTCGCCGACGCCGGTCAGCACCAGGAGCACCGCCTCTTCGTCGACCACGCCGTGCCGCGGTGCAAGTCTCGGGTCACGTACAAGGGCGCCCTGCAGGGCGAGGCCGCGCACACCGTGTGGGTGGGCGACGTCCTCATCCGCAAGGAGGCCGAGGGCACCGACACCTACGAGCTCAACCGCAACCTCGTGCTCTCCGACGGCGCGCGCGCCGACTCCGTCCCCAACCTCGAGATCGAGACGGGTCTCATCGAGGGCGCCGGCCACGCCAGCGCGACGGGTCGATTCGACGACGAGCAGCTGTTCTACCTGCAGGCACGCGGGATCCCCGAGTCCGACGCACGTCGTCTGGTCGTGCACGGCTTCTTCGCCGAGCTCATCCACTCGATCGGCGTGGAGTCGATCGAGGCGCGTCTGCTCGCCTCGATCGAGGCCGAGCTGTCCAAGTCGATGTCCGTCATTGAGGGCACCGCGGGCACCGCGGGCACCGACAGCTCCGACGCTGGCGACCAGGTGACTGCATGAGCGCTCAGCTTGCCTGTCTGACCAGCGACGTCCCGGCCGAGTCGGCACTGCGTGTCGAGCTCGAGGGCGAACGCGGGACGGTCGAGGTCGCGGTCGTCCGCGACGGCGACGGCACGCTGCACGCGATCTCGGACATCTGCTCCCACGGAGCGGTGTCGTTGTCCGAGGGCGAGGTGGAGGGGTGCTTCATCGAGTGCTGGCTCCACGGATCGACCTTCGACCTCCGCACGGGCCAGCCGACGTCGCTGCCGGCGTCGCGCCCCGTGCCCGTCTACCCCTTGAGCGTCGACGGCGAGCGTGTGCTCGTCGACGTCGACGCCCCTCTGACCTTTTCCTAGGAGACTGAACATGTCCACCCTTGACATCCGCGACCTGCACGTCAGCGTCGAGACCAAGGAAGGCGCCAAGCAGATCCTGCGCGGCGTCGACCTCACGATCGACTCGGGCCAGACCCACGCCATCATGGGCCCCAACGGCTCGGGCAAGTCGACCCTGGCCTACTCCCTGGCTGGCCACCCCAAGTACACGGTGACCTCCGGGACCGTGACCCTGGACGGCGAGGACGTCCTCGCGATGACCGTCGACGAGCGCGCCCGCGCCGGCCTCTTCCTGGCCATGCAGTACCCCGTCGAGGTCCCCGGCGTCTCGGTGACCAACTTCCTGCGCACCGCCAAGACCGCGATCGACGGCCAGGCGCCGGCGCTGCGCACCTGGGTCAAGGACGTCAAGGGTGCGATGGAAGCCCTGCGCATGGACTCCTCCTTCGCTGACCGTTCGGTCAACGAGGGCTTCTCCGGTGGTGAGAAGAAGCGTCACGAGATCCTCCAGCTCGAGCTGCTCAAGCCGAAGTTCGCGATCCTCGACGAGACCGACTCCGGCCTCGACGTCGACGCGCTGCGGATCGTCTCCGAGGGTGTCAACCGGGTCAAGGCCAACACCGACGCGGGCTTCCTGCTCATCACGCACTACACGCGCATCCTGCGCTACATCAAGCCGGACTTCGTCCACGTCTTCGTCGACGGCCGGATCGCCGAGGAGGGTGGCCCCGAGCTCGCCGACCGCCTCGAGACCGAGGGCTACGACCGGTTCCTCACGACCGCCACGGCCTGATCCACTCCGAATGACCCGGTGGTGGGCCGCGAGGCCCACCACCACCAGAATCGAGGATCCATGACAGCCACCGACCAGGCCACCGCGGCCACCCGGCTCAGCACAGCCGAGCTCGCCGCGGTCCGCGCCGACTTCCCGCTGCTGGCCCGCACGATGCGGGGCGGTCGGCCGCTCGTCTACCTCGACTCCGGGGCCACCTCCCAGAAGCCCGACCCGGTGCTCGACGCCGAGCAGGACTTCTACGTCCAGCGCAACGCCGCGGTCCACCGCGGGGCCCACCAGCTCGCCGAGGAGGCCACCGAGGCCTTCGAGGGTGCACGGTCCGCCGTGGCCGCCTTCGTGGGCGCTGACGAGGACGAGATCGTCTGGACGTCGAACGCGACCGCCGCGATCAACCTCGTGGCCTACGCGATGTCCAACGCGACCGCAGGACGCGGGGGAGAGGCCGCCCGCCGCTTCGCCCTCGCCCCCGGTGACGAGATCGTCGTCACCGAGGCCGAGCACCACGCCAACCTCGTGCCGTGGCAGGAGCTCGCCGCCCGGACCGGTGCCGTGCTCCGCTGGTTGGAGGTCGACGACTCCGGGCGCATCCGCGTCGACCAGGCGACCTCCGTCATCACCGAGCGGACCCGCGTCGTGGCGTTCACCCACGCCTCCAACGTGACCGGTGCGGTGACCCCGGTCGCCCCGCTGGTCGCCGCGGCGCACGCGGTCGGTGCGCTCGTCGTGCTCGACGCCTGCCAGTCCGTGCCGCACCTGCCGGTGAACCTGCACGAGCTGGGTGTGGACTTCGCAGCGTTCTCCGGGCACAAGATGCTCGGCCCCACGGGCGTGGGTGCCCTGTACGGGCGCCGCGAGCTGCTCGAGGCCATGCCGCCGGTCACCACCGGCGGGTCGATGGTCGAGGTCGTCACGATGACCGAGACCACCTACGCCCCACCGCCGCAGCGCTTCGAGGCCGGCACCCAGATGGTCGCCCAGGCGATCGGGATGGGTGCGGCCGCACAGTACCTGAGCGACCTCGGCATGACCGCCGTCGCCCAGCACGAGCACGAGATCGCCGTCGAGCTGCTCAAGATCGCCGAGATCCCGGGCGTGCGGATCATCGGCCCCACCGAGCCGGTCGACCGTCTGGCGGTCGTGTCCTTCGTCGTAGACGGCGTGCACTCCCACGACGTGGGCCAGGTGCTCGACGACGCCGGCATCGCCGTGCGGGTGGGCCACCACTGCGCCCAGCCGCTGCACCGCCGGTTCAAGGTGGCCGCGACGGCGCGCGCGTCGGCGTCGGTGTACACGACGGTCGAGGAGATCGAGGCGCTGCGGGAATCGTTGGGCACGGTCCGAGCGTTCTTCGGACTGACGTGAGGAGAAAGACATCATGAGCAGCTCGATGGAAGCGCTGTACCAGCAGGTCATCCTGGACCACTCGAAGCGCCCCAACGGCAAGGGCCTGATCGAGGTCAGCGGACCGCTGGCCGGGGAGTCCCACCAGGTCAACCCGACGTGCGGGGACGAGGTCACGATGCGGGTGCAGTTCGCCCAGGACCCCGCCGGCCGCAAGATCGTCGAACGAGTGAGCTGGGAGGGGGAGGGCTGCAGCATCTCCCAGGCCTCCCTGTCGGTGCTCACCGAGCTGGTCACCGGGACGCAGATCGACGAGGTCGAGCGGCTCGGGGAGACCTTCCGCCAGCTCATGCAGTCGCGTGGCAAGGGCCTGGACGAGGCGCTCGAGGACGAGCTCGGCGACGCGACGGCCTTCACGGGCGTGTCGCAGTTCCCGGCGCGGATCAAGTGCGCGCTGCTGGGCTGGGCCGCGTTGCGGGACACCTTCGCGACGTCGGGCGTGCTCGCTGAGGCGACCGCCACCACGACCACGGGCCGGGCCACGAGCACGCCTGACCGGTGACCACCGCTGACCACCGGGGCCCTGACCGGTCCCACCTGACCTTCCATGACCGGCAACCACGAGAGAGAGACCGCCATGAGCAGTGACACTGCGCACGAGAGCGCCCCACAGGAGGCGCCAGCCGTGGCACCCGCCACCGCGGGCGGCCCGCCCAACGTCGCGGACGTCGAAGAGGCCCTGCGTGACGTGATCGACCCCGAGCTGGGGATCAACGTCGTCGACCTCGGGCTCATCTACGGCCTCACGCTCGACCAGAACAACCACGCGGTCATCGACATGACGCTGACCTCCGCGGCCTGCCCGCTGACCGACGTCATCGAGGACCAGACCGGCCAGGCGCTCGAAGGGCTTGTCGACGGCTTCCGGATCAACTGGATCTGGATGCCGCCGTGGGGTCCGGAGAAGATCACCCAGGACGGCAAGGACCAGCTCCGCGCCCTCGGCTTCAACGTCTGAGACCACCGCGGCACAGACGACAGCAGGACCCGGCACCCACGGTGCCGGGTCCTGCTGCGTTCCTCAGTCGCCTCGGGGGCGTGTCAGAGCGTGGTGGCGGTCAACGCGTTGCACTGCTCGAAGGTCCCGCCCTGGTACCCGGTCATGAACCATCGCTGGCGCTGCTCGGCCGAGCCGTGCGTCCAGGACTCCGGGTTCACCGAACCGGTGGCCGCCTCCTGGATACGGTCGTCACCGACCGCCTCGGCGGCGGAGAGGGCGTCGGCCAGGTCGGCCTCGCTGATCGGTTCGAGGAAGGGCTTGCCGGTCTCGGGGTCGGGGAGGGTCGCGGCGTTGCTGGCCCACATGCCCGCCAGGCAGTCGGCCATGAGCTCGATGCGCACCGAGTCCGACTCCGGCCCGGTGCCCGAGCGGTCGGCCGTGCTCATGACGCCGGTGATCTGCTCGATGTGGTGTCCCACCTCGTGCGCGACGACGTACTCCTCGGCGAGCGGACCGCCCGAGGACCCGAACTGATCACGCAGCACGCCGAAGAAGGAGACGTCGACGTAGACCGTCTCGTCCGCTGGGCAGTAGAACGGTCCGGTCGCGCTGGAGGCGTTGCCGCAGCCGGTCGTCGTGGCCTCGGAGAAGGTGACCGCTCCGGGCTGGGTGTAGGCCACCCCTGCCTGCTCGGGCAGGGTCGCCGCCCAGAACGCGTCGAGGGACTCGATGGTCCAGCCGTACCGGCACTCGGAGTCGGCGTTGGCGCGCTCGGCGGTCTCGCAGCCGACGAGGTCGGTCTCGGACTGGGGGGAGGAGCTGTCGGCGAAGAGTCCCGACACGTCCACCCCGAGCAGCTGGGCCACCACCACGATCACGGCGATGCCGAGGCCACCGCCGACCGCCACCCCGCCGGCCTTGCCGGCCCCGCCGGTGCGCTTGCGGACACGCCCTGAGTCGAAGGATCCACCGTCTTGGAAAGTCATACGGGGAGAGTACCGGCTCACATGGGGACGGCGACGTCGCTGCCACCCTCCTGAGTGAGGCGGCCGGCGATCTGCACCACGCTCGCCTCGGGGACGAAGCCCCCGGCGAAGAGGGCCTGGCCCTGGGTGAAGTAGGGGGAGCGGGCGAGCAGGTCCGCTGGAGCGTAGCCGAAGTAGTCGGCGAGCTCGGCGAGGTCGTGCGGTGAGCTCATCTTCATCAGTGCGAGGTTGTCGCACTGGGAGAGCGCGTTGGGGTGGATCTTGGAGGGCCGTTGCGTCGACAGGAGCAGCCACAGCCCGTACTTGCGTCCCTCAGCGGCGATCTGGATGATCCGCTCGGTCAGCGCGGCGTCGACCGGGGTGAGCGGTTCGGCGGTGCAGAGGTTGTGCGCCTCGTCGATGACGATGAGAGCCGGCTGGCGCTGCTCGCGAGTGGCCCACAGGTGGTCCAGGACCGCCAGCGCGGCGACCTTGGGCTCCCAATGCGAGCGGAACCCGCTGAGGTCCATGACGGTCGCCCGGGGGCGGGTATCGACGATGTCCTCGGTCGAGCTGCCACCCCAGGCCCACACGTCCCAGTCCAGGATGCCGAGGTTCTCCAGCCGCAGCAGGAGCTTGCGACGCCCGGGGTCGTCTGCCGAGCGCAGGTGCTGGGCGAGGCTCTGCTGGTTGCGGCTGAGGGCGGTGACCTCCTCCTCGAGGTGGAGCAGGACGTTGTACTCCTCGGCGTCGAGCAACGGGTCCAGCCGCAGCACGGCTGCCTTGGACCGTAGGCCCAGGTCGAGGAACCGGACGAGGAGTCGTTCACCCGGAGCGTCGCCGGACCGCAGGATGCGCACGTCGGTGTCCTTGAGCTGCGCCGCCACGACGGGGTCCACCCCGGCGCGGACCTCGTTCATCCGGACGAAGTCGGCGTTGGGGTCGAGGATGATCAGCGGCAGCCGGGTGCCCAGCAGGAGCTGCTCGAGGACGACGCCCAGGGCGTAGGTCTTGCCCGACCCGCTCTGCCCGCACCAGAAGGTGTGCCGGTTGAAACGACGGGCGTCGAGCTGCGCCGCGGTGGGGTCTACCGCGTCGACTGACTGACCGATCTGGATCATGTGGTGAGCGTAGCTCCGCCGCGCCAGCCTGGCGCGGGATGGCGTCAGATGGTGTCAGGGCTGCCCGCGCGGTGGTCTGGGCTGTCGTCAGACCGCGCGGACGCCGTCGTCTCCGCCGTCACTCCTGGGCCCAGAGCTGTCGTCGCCGCTGTCAGCGTCGTCGTCGTCGAGCACGCCGCGGGCGGCGAGAGCGTCAGCGGTCGTGTGCGCGCGTGCCACCGCGCGCAGCACGAAGGGGACCAGGAGCGCTCGCGGTGAGCGGTCCAGCCCGCGAGCCCGCGCGGCGTCGCGCACGTCCCAGCCGAGGTCGATGAGGGCAGGGATCGTGCGCAGGACGAGGGAGACCGCCAGGGCGAAGGTCTGGGGGCGCAGACCGACGTGGCGCAACGGCCCGGCGGTCCGGGTCATGGCCTCGAGCAGCTGGTCGCTGCGGGTGGTGGCGGTCAGGCACGTGGCGAGCCCGATGACGGCGAGCAGGCCGGCGGACACGACCAGCGCGTCCTGCCAGCCGCGCGCCCACCACTGGTAGGCGCCGAGCCCGAGCACCACGACGACGACGGGGGCCAGCGTGCGCGCAGTGGCGCGCAGCGGCACGCGAGCGACCATCAGCACGGCCACCGCGGCACCCAGCGCGCACACCGCGACCACCGGCTGCTGCGTCCAGGTCACCACGACCGAGACCGCCGCCAGGGCGAGGAGCTTCCATCCCGCGCCGAGGCGGTGCACCCATGACGTGCCCGGCACGTACAGGCCGAGCGGGCCCGCCCAGCGCGGGCGCAGGGTGCGCCGGCGACGGGGCGCGGACGCCGGTGAGCTCGGTGGCCCCAATGGCCTCGTGGGCTCGCCAGGTGTCCTGGACGCCGCGGTCACGGCCAGCCAGGGGCTGCGGACCGCTGCGCCATGAGCTCGCGGTAGAACGTCACCGCAGGGGCGGGGAGGCCGTCGTAGACCACCTGGGCCTGGTCGACGACGAGCACCCGGTCCGCGCGCGCGGCTGCCTCGAGGTCGTGCGTCACGTGCACGAGCTGCTGGTCCAGGCCCGCGAGCAGGTCGTTGACGTGCGTGCGCCAGCGCAGGTCGAGCAGGGTGGTCGGCTCGTCACACACGAGCACCTGCGGCTCGGTGGCCAGCACCCCGGCGAGGGCGAGCAGCTGCTTCTGCCCGCCGGACAGAGCGTGCACGCTGACGTCGGCGAGGTGCGCCAGGTGGAACCGGTCGAGGATCTCCCGCGCACGCTCCTCGCGCTCGCGGCGGCCCAGACGCAGCCGCCGCAGGGACAAGGTGACGTCCTCGAGCGGGGTGGGCATGACGAGCTGGGAGTCAGCGTCGGAGAAGACGAAGCCGACCTGACGGCGCACGGCACGGCCGTCGTCGTGGGAGTCCAGACCGTTGACCCGCACGTAGCCGCTCGTCGGCAGGACCAGACCGTTGACGAGCCGGGCCAGGGTGGACTTGCCGGACCCGTTCGCCCCGATGACCGCGACCCGGTGCTCGGTCAGGGTCAGCGTGGTGGGTTCCAGGATGGTCACCTCGCCGCCCGGGGCAGCCGGGGAGGCGACAGCGACGTGGGCGCCGAGGAACTCGATCACGACAGGTGCGTGCAGGATGGGTGCGAGGTGCGGCGGGGCATGGGGCGGGGCATGGTCACGAGCGTCGCTGCAGGCCCGGGAAGGCGCGCAGCACCGCGGCGGCGGTGACGGCGGCGGCAGCGCACTTGAGGAGGTCGCCCGGGATGAAGGTGGCGTTGGCCACGAAGGCCTCACCGACGGTGAGGTCCAGCCGCCAGGCCATGCCGGCGATGCCCAGGGGGTAGACGACGGCCACGGTCGCGGCGACGCAGGCGGCGAAGATGCCCACCGTCCGGGCGGCGCCACCGATGCGCGCGGGGATCCGGCCGACGAGCAGCCCGACGACGGCGGCTGCGACGGGGAAGGAGACGACGTAGCCGACCGACGGTCCCGCCAGGACCATGAGCCCCGTGCGCCCCCCGGAGAACACCGGGACGCCGGCCAGGCCGATCGCGAGATACAGGCCCAGGGCGAGCAGCGCTCGCCGCGGCACGAGCACCGCTCCGGTGAGCAGCACGGCGAAGGTCTGCAGGGTGATCGGGACCGCACCGACCGCGATGGTGAGCATCGCGCAGGCGGCGACGAGGGCGGCGAAGGTCGCCACGAGCGCGACGTCCGTGGCGGCGGTGTCACGGGTGAGGTGACGCCGCACCGGCGCGGCCTGGTTCACGGGTAGGTCTGTCATGGTCCCTCACGGTGGTCAGTGCGTCGGAGGTGCGTGTGACGCAACCGACGAATGCAGGTGGGGCGGTCCCGGAGCCGCGCGCCCTCGGGGCACAGGCGCGTCCTGGGAGCCGCTGGAGAGCGCCGCTGCGAATAATCGGTGCTGAGTGAAGCCTAACCACGGATAGAATTGGAGGCGTTTGTGCCCGCCCCCAGAACTTGTGGGCATCCTACGGAGGAAACCACCAGTGATCTCTGCCCATGCCGTCGAACTTCGAGTCGGAGCCCGCGTGCTCCTCGAAGAGGCTACCTTCCGCATCGCCCCAGGCGACAGGATCGGGTTGGTCGGCCGTAACGGAGCCGGCAAGACGACCCTGACCAAGGCTCTGGCGGGGGAGACCCAACCCACCCACGGTCAGATCACCCGCACCGGGGACATCGGCTACCTCCCGCAGGACCCGCGCACCGGTGACATGGACATGATCGCCATGGACCGTGTCCTCTCGGCCCGCAACCTCGACCAGCTCGTGCGCGCCATGCGTGACACCGAGGGGGCGATGGCCAGCGCCGACGAAGAGACGCAGATGGCCGCGATGGAGCGCTACCCCGCCCTCGAGGAGCGCTTCACCGCCGCAGGCGGGTATGCCGCAGAGAGCGAGGCCGAGCGCATCGCCTCCAACCTCGGCCTCGACGAGCGCGTCCTGAGCCAGAAGATCGGCACGCTCTCCGGTGGTCAGCGCCGCCGCGTCGAGCTCGCCCGGATCCTCTTCTCCGGCGTCGGCACGCTGCTGCTCGACGAGCCGACCAACCACCTCGACGCCGACTCCATCATCTGGCTGCGCGAGTACCTGAAGTCCTACGCCGGCGGCTTCATCGTCATCAGCCACGACAACGAGCTCATGCGGGCCACCGTCAACAAGGTCTTCCACCTGGACGCCACCCGCGCCGAGCTTGACCAGTACAACCTCGGCTGGGACGCCTACCTGCTCCAGCGCGAGACCGACGAGCGCCGCCGGCGCCGTGAGCGCGCCAACGCCGAGAAGAAGGCGTCGGTGCTGCTCGTGCAGGCCGAGAAGATGCGCGCCAAGGCCACCAAGGCCGTCGCAGCCCAGAACATGATCCGCCGCGCCGAGCGCATGCTCAACTCCCTCGAGGGCGAGCGCGTGAGCGACAAGGTGGCCAAGCTGCGGTTCCCGACTCCCGCCCCGTGCGGGCGCACCCCCCTGACAGCCACCGGCCTGAGCAAGGTCTACGGCTCGCAGGAGGTGTTCACCGGGGTGGACCTGGCGATCGACCGCGGCAGCCGCGTGGTCATCCTCGGGCTCAACGGTGCGGGGAAGACGACGCTGCTGCGCATCCTCGCCGGCGTCGAAGAGCCGAACTCGGGGGAGGTGCACGCCGGTCACGGCCTCAAGCTCGGGTACTACGCCCAGGAGCACGAGACCCTCGACATGAACCTCACGGTCGTGGAGAACCTGCGCCACAGCGCCCCGGACCTCACCGACGTCGAGGTGCGCTCGACCCTGGGATCCTTCCTCTTCTCCGGCGACGACGCGAACAAGCCCACGAAGGTCCTCTCCGGTGGCGAGAAGACCCGTCTCGCGCTCGCGGCCCTCGTGGTCTCCTCGGCGAACGTGCTGCTCCTGGACGAGCCGACCAACAACCTCGACCCTGCCTCGCGCGCAGAGATCCTCGGCGCTCTGAAGAGCTACGAGGGCGCCGTCGTCATGGTCACCCACGACCACGGCGCGGTCGAGGCCCTCGCTCCGGAGCGTGTGCTGCTGCTGCCCGACGGCGACGAGGACCTGTGGAACGACAGCTACGCGGAGCTCATCGAGCTCGCGTGAGCGGATGACGACGGCGGGGCGTGCGGATGATCCGCACGCCCC
>NZ_BCRT01000013.1 GCF_001552735.1 Sanguibacter suarezii NBRC 16159 | reverse complement strand
GCCCCGCCGTCGTCCACGGGACCGTGGGTGAGAGCCTCTGCGTGAGAGCTCCTGCGTGCGCGGACCGTGGGATGTGACGTGCCCGACGGTGCGGCGCGGCTGGGGTCGCCGTGACCCGGCGATCGGGCACGATGGAGACATGACCATCCTCGAGACACTGACCAGCGACCTGACCGTGAGCATGAAGGCCCGTGACGCCTTCCGCACCAACACCCTCCGCCAGATGATCGCCGCGCTGCGCACGGCTGAGAAGGCGGGCAAGACCGCCCACGAGCTGTCCGACGCCGAGGCTGAGGCCGTGCTCACCGGCGAGGTGAAGAAGCGTCGGGAGAGCGCCCAGATCTACACCGAGGCCGGAGCGGACGAGCGCGCCGCGACCGAGACCTCCGAGGCCGACCTCATCGAGAGCTACCTGCCGGCGGCCCTCACCGACGCCGAGCTCGACGCGATCGTCGCCGAGGCCATCGCCTCGACCGGGGCGACCACGGCCAAGGAGATGGGCCAGGTCATGAAGGCCGCCAACGCCGCTGCCGCCGGTCGCGGCCGGGTCGACGGCAAGGTGCTGTCCCAGAAGGTCCGCCAGGCCCTGCAGGGCTGAGCGAGCGCCAGCCGGGCGGGGAGCAGGCGCTGACCGCGTCGCTCCCGCCCGGTGCGCGCTGCCCGTGCGCGCTGGCCGGTGCGAGCTGCCCGGTGCGAGCTACCGCCCGGTGCGGGACTCGATGAGGGAGTCTTCGATCTCCTCGGCCGTGGGCTGGCCACGTCCGCGCCGTCCCGCAGCACGGGACCCAGCCGCACCGGTCCCGGCTGTGCCCCCAGTACCCCCGGCGGTCCCATGACCGTCCGGTCCGGTCTCAGCGTCGTCGAAGGGATGAGCGAGCCCGCCGAGCGCAGCCAGGGTGTTCTCCCGACGTTCGCGCACCACGAGCAGGACGAACCCGCCCACGCCGCCGACGGCGAAGACCCACCACTGGAAGGCGTAGGACAGGTGCGAGCGTGGGTCGGTGTCCGGGGCCGGGAGCGGGGCGACGGCCTGTGCGGGGGCCGGTGTCTCGGAGGCGAGTGCCCCATAGGCCCCGACCGTTCGGCCCTGTGCCCAGGCGCCGCCGTCGGGCCCGGCTGCCAGGACCTGGGCGGTGTTGATGGCCTGGACCTGGCCGTCCGGAGCGCCGTTCGTCGCGGCCGGCTCGTCGGCGCGCAGGCGGACGACCACCTCCACCTCGCCGGCCGGGGGAGCGGGGACCGAGTCCGGCTCGGCGCTGACCCGGCCGTAGCGCAGCCAGCCGCGGTTGATCACCAGGACGGTCCCGTCCTCGGCCTCGAAGGGCACCAGGACGTGGAAGGCCGCCTGGCTCTCCACCGGCCGGTTGCGCAGCAGCACGGTGGCTTCAGGGACGTAGTGGCCGCGCAAGGTCACTTGGCGCCACACGTCCTTCTCGGTCACGACGGCGCCCGGCTCGGGCAGGATCTGCGCGAGCGGCACCGGGGTGGCGGAGTAGTTCTCGGTGATGACCGCGATCGCGGCGTCGCGGTCTACGTGCCGGTTCCACTGCCAGCGCCCAGCGAGGACGCACCCGACCACGAGGACCGCCACGCCGAGGGCGAGGGCGAGCCACTGCGCGCGCGTCCGTCCGCCCGGAGCCGGGGAGGGCGAGCCGGGCGGGGTGGGTGTCGAGGGCGCGGAGGAGGTCTCGGTCACGGCACCGCTCACGGCTGGGTCTGCTGCTCGAGGTCGTCCACCGGGACAGTGCCCTTGAGGAAGCCTCGGGCGCCCAGGAAGGTCTCGAGGTGGTCGCGGTGCTCGTCGCAGGCGAGCCACACCTTCCGGCGCTGCGGGGTGTGGATCTTCGGGTTGTTCCACAACAGCCCCCACACCGCCTGCTGAGGGCACCCCTTTCCGCTGCAGACGAGGTCGTCTGTGATCGGGTCGGCGAGTCCGAGCAGGTCAGTCATGTGGGTCTCCGGCGGAAGGGGGCGACGAGTCCGGTGCGCTCGTCGGCGGGGGGACGGCGGGCGTGGTGGGCGCGCCGGGAAGCTGGTGGTACTCCATGGACGGCAGGTCGTCTCCGCGGAGGTCTCGTCCGACGTTCGCCTCGATGACCGCGATGTACGGCAGGACGACCGCGGCTGCGAGCAGCACCCACATGAGGATCCCGTCGGCGAAGACCGCAGCGATCAGGCAGACCAGCCGGATGCTCATCTGGATGAGGTACCGGCGGGTTCGTCGGGCCTGGTCGTCGCGGAGCGAGTCCGCCGCTGAGGTGATGCGGTGGACCTCGTCCTGAGGGGCCTTGGCGGGTCGGCGCGAGCGCCGCGACCCCTTCGAGCCGGGAGTGTTCACCCTACGAGTTTACGCGCCCCGGGCGCTGTGACGTAGGCCACGGGCAGGCCGTCGTGGTTCCTGTGCGCGGACCGGTCCGGGCGGCGCTGGGGCGCCGGTCTGTAGGGTTCCCACTAGTGAGCAGGTCTGCGCGTGATGATTCCTGCGCGCGGCGAGGACCCCGCGTCGACTACCGTTTCCCCCATCTGTGCACTTCCTGGCCTGCCAGGGTGCCGTCTTGACCGTGAACGAGGAGGACCTGTGGCTGAGGAAACGACCAACGCGGGACGCGTGGTGCTGGTGACCGGCGCGAACCGTGGCATCGGCCGCGCGATCGCCGAGCGCTTCGTCGCCGCAGGCGACCGGGTCGCCACGATCTACCGCAGCGGCGACCTGCCCGACGGCGTCCTCGGCGTGGTCGCCGACGTCACCGACACTGCCGCGGTCGACGCCGCGTTCACGGCGATCGAGGCCGAGCTCGGCCCGGTCGAGGTGCTCGTGGCGAACGCGGGTGTCACCCGCGACCAGCTCCTCATGCGGATGTCCGACGAGGAGTTCGAGTCCGTCATCGACGTCAACCTCACCGGGACCTTCCGGTGCGTGCGCCGAGCCTCCAAGGGCATGATCCGGCTGCGCCGCGGCCGCATCATCCTCATCTCCTCGGTCGTGGGCCTGTACGGCGGCGCCGGCCAGGTCAACTACTCCGCCTCCAAGGCGGCCCTGGTGGGCATGGCCCGCTCGATCACCCGCGAGCTCGGCGGACGAGGCATCACTGCCAACGTCGTCGCCCCCGGCTTCATCGACACGGCCATGACCGCCGAGCTGCCGACCGAGCGCCAGGCCGCCTACAAGGCCGCCATCCCGGCCGGACGCTTCGCCCAGCCGGACGAGGTCGCTGGTGTTGTGCAGTTCCTCGCCTCACCTGATGCTGGATACATCAGCGGGGCCGTCATCCCGGTCGACGGCGGTCTCGGGATGGGCCACTGACCGTTCCTGCTCTCTGCTGCGCGGCACCCGCCGCGTGGTCGCACGTACTACGGTGGCCCACCGCGTGATCGGTGAGCCTGCCGCCGTGGGGATCCGGTGCGTGATCCCCACCCACCTGACGGAAGGAAGACGATGGGCCTGCTTGAAGGCAAGAAGTTGCTCGTGACCGGAGTTCTCACCGACCACTCGATCGCGTTCCACGTCGCGCGTCTGGCGCAGCAGGAAGGCGCCGAGGTGATCCTCACCTCCTTCGGGCGGCAGTTCCGCCTGACCCAGGCGATCGCCAAGCGTCTGCCGAATCCGGTGTCTGTGATCGAGCTCGACGTGACCAGCGACGAGGACCTCGCTGCCCTCGAGGGCCGCATCCGTGAGCACACCGACCACATCGACGGTGTGGTCCACTCGATCGGCTTCGCCCCCCAGTCCGTCATGGGCGGCAACTTCCTCGCCGCTCCGTGGGCCGACGTCGCGACCGCGCTGGAGATCTCGGCCTTCTCGCTGAAGTCCCTCGCCGTGGCCGCCAAGCCGCTCATGTCCTCGGGCGGCTCGATCGTCGGGCTCACCTTCGACGCGAGCTTCGCCTGGCCGGTCTACGACTGGATGGGCGTGGCCAAGGCCGCCTTCGAGTCGACCTCCCGCTACCTCGCGCGTGACCTGGGCCCCGAGGGCATCCGGGTCAACCTCGTCTCTGCGGGACCGATCCGCACCACCGCGGCGAAGTCGATCCCCGGCTTCGAGAAGATGGAGGGCGGCTGGCCCGAGCGCGCCCCCCTCGGCTGGGACCAGACCGACCCCGAGCCGACCGCGCGCGCCGTCGCGGCCCTGCTCTCCGACTGGTTCCCGGCGACCACGGGAGAGATCGTGCACGTGGACGGTGGCGTCCACGCGATGGGACTGTGACGTTGAACCCGATCCAGGTCGCCCGGCGGCTCGTGCTGCTGCGCCACGCCAAGGCGGAGCCGGCGGGGACGGTCGCGGACACGCTGCGCCCGCTCGCGCTGACCGGGCGCAAGCAGGCGGCCCGGGTCGGGCCGGCTCTGGTGGACGCCGACGTCGTCCCTGAGCTCGTGCTGTGCTCGGACGCGGTCCGTACCCGCCAGACCTGGGACCTGCTCAAGGCAGGGCTGGGAGACGCTGAGCCCGAGGTCGTCGTCAGCCCGCAGATCTACTCCGCCGGTGTCGAGGAGATCCTCGAGCTGGTGGGGGCGGTGGACCCGCGGGTCCGCACGGTCCTCGTCGTCGGGCACGAACCGACGATGTCTGCGGTGGCGGCCTATCTCGCCGGTCCTGGCTCTGACCCTGCGGCGCACGCCCAGGTCCAGGTCGGCGTGCCGACCGCGGCCTACTCGGTGCTTGAGTCGGACCTGCCCTGGTCGCAGTGGTCGGCGCGGAGCGCCGTGCTCACGACCCTGGACCGCCCGCACGTCTGACCGACCAGAGGTGTGACCACCTGCTCGTCCGCTCGCTCACGCCGTCGCCCGGCCCCGCACGCTTGGGGGCCGGGCGACGGCGTCGTAGGTGTCCGGCGGGTCAGCCCTGTGCGTCGATGATCTCCAGGACCGCGTCCAGGCGCGGGCCGGCGACGGTGAAGGGCGCCTGCTCCTGCACCACGGGCTTGGCGGCGAAGGCGATGCCGATCCCGGCCGCGCAGATCATGTCCAGGTCGTTCGCGCCGTCGCCGATCGCGACGGTGTGCTCCATCGGCACGCCCTCGGCCGCGGCAAACTCGCGCAGCGACTGCTCCTTGTAGGCCCGGTCCACGACCTGGCCGGTCGTGCGGCCGGTGAGGTGGCCGTCCGAGACCTCGAGGCGGTTGGCGCGGAAGGTCGTGATGCCCACCTCGGCGGCGAGGTCGGCCACGATCTCCTCGAAGCCGCCGGACACCAGGGCCACCGCCCAGCCGCGGCGCTGGCACTCGGCCACGAGCTCGCGGGCGCCGGGGGTGAAGGTCGCGCGGGCGCGGACGTCGTCGAGCACGCTCACCGGCAGGCCCGCGAGGGTGGCGACACGTTCACGCAGGGAGTCGGCGAAGTCGAGCTCGCCGCGCATGGCGCGCTCGGTGATCTCCGCGACGCGCTCCTGCGTGCCCGCGTGTGCGGCGATGAGCTCGATGACCTCCTGGGAGATGAGCGTGGAGTCCACGTCCATGACCACGAGCCGGCGCGGTCCCGTCACGGGCGACGTGGCGGGCGGGGGCGGAGGGGGGCTGGGCTGCGTCGGTAGAGTCACCCGCCCAGCGTAGACGGACCGGAGGCGGCGGTTCCGGGCCGCCCGCGAGGCGGACGCCTGGCCGGCGACGACGAAGGACCCGACCTGCGGGCGTGGGCCTGCGGGTCGGGTCCTGTCGGCGGGGCGGTCAGCACCGCGCCGCGGTCACTCGACGATGGTGCCCTTGGGGACCACCGTGATGCCGGACTCGGTCACGGTGAAGCCGCGGGCGCGGTCCTCCTCGGGGTTGAGGCCGACGCGGGCACGCTCGTGGATGATGACGTTCTTGTCGATGATCGCCCGGTGGACCTGGGCGTGGCGGTGCACCTGGACGTCGTCGAGCAGCACCGAGTCGGAGACCGCCGCCCAGGAGTGCAGGTGCACACCGGGGGACAGGACCGACCCGACGACGGTCGCACCGGAGATGAGCACACCGGGGGAGACGATCGAGTCCGCCGCGTGCCCCAGGCGCCCGGCCCCGGCGTGCACGAACTTCGCCGGAGGGAGACCGACGTAGCCGGTGTGCAGCGGCCACTTGGAGTTGTACAGGTTGAACACCGGGGTGACCGCGATGAGGTCCTTGTTGGCGTCGTAGTAGGAGTCGATGGTCCCCACGTCACGCCAGTAGTCGCGGTCGCGGTCGGTGGACCCGGGGACGTCGTTGCGGATGAAGTCGTAGACCCCAGCCGTCCCGCGGTCGACGAAGTACGGCACGATGTCGCCGCCCATGTCGTGGCGGGAGTCCTTGTTCTCGGAGTCTCGGGTGACAGCCTCCACGAGGGCGTCGGCGTTGATGACGTAGTTGCCCATCGAGGCGAGGATCTCCCCGGGGGAGTCGGCCAGACCGACGGGGTCCACGGGCTTCTCGAGGAAGGCGCGGATCTTCGTCGGGTCGTCGGGCATCGTGTCGATGACGCCGAACTCCGTCGCGAGGGCGATCGGCTGGCGGATGCCGGCGACGGTCATCTCCGCGCCGGAGGCGATGTGGGCGTCGACCATCTGGGAGAAGTCCATGCGGTAGACGTGGTCCGCGCCGACCACGACGACGATGTCCGGGCGCTCGTCCTCGATGATGTTCAGGCACTGGAAGATGGCGTCCGCGGAGCCCAGGTACCAGTGCTTGCCCACGCGCTGCTGAGCGGGGACGGGGGCCACGTAGTTGCCGAGCAGGGCAGACATCCGCCAGGTCTTGGAGATGTGACGGTCCAGGCTGTGCGACTTGTACTGGGTGAGCACGACGATGTGCAGGTAGTGGGAGTTGACCAGGTTCGACAGGGCAAAGTCGACAAGCCGGTAGATCCCGCCGAACGGCACGGCGGGTTTGGCACGGTGTGCCGTCAGCGGCTTGAGTCGGTTGCCTTCGCCACCTGCGAGGACGATCGCGAGAACTTTAGGGGCTGCCATGCCATGACCCTAAAGCCGAAGAGCCCCGATCGCAGCAAGACGCGCTACGGTGTCGACCGTGAGAATTGATCTGTTGACCCGTGAGTACCCGCCGTTCGTCTACGGGGGAGCCGGCGTTCATGTCGCCGAGCTGTCCGCCGTGCTGCGCAGCCGCATCGACGTGCGGGTCCGGTGCTTCGACGGCCCCCGGACCGGCGACGACGCAGTCGAGGGGGTGACGGGGTACGCGGTCCCGGCCGAGCTGGCCGGCGCTGACCCGGTGCTCGCCACCTTCGGGGTGGACCTGGAGATGGCCGCCGACGTGGCCGGCGCGGACCTCGTGCACTCCCACACCTGGTACGCCAACCTCGCCGGGCACATGGCCGGGCTGCTCAACGGCATCCCGCACGTGCTCTCCGCCCACTCATTGGAGCCCTTGCGCCCCTGGAAGGCCGAGCAGCTCGGCGGCGGCTACGCCCTGTCCAGCTGGGCCGAGCGCACCGCCTACGAGGGCGCGGCGGGGATCATCGCGGTGAGCGCCGGCATGCGCCGCGACATCCTCAAGGCGTACCCGACCGTCGACCCGGCCAAGGTGCACGTGGTCCACAACGGCATCGACCTGGCCGGCTGGCGCCGACCCGAGGGTGCCGAGGCCGAGCGCGGCGACGCCGTCGTGCGCGGGCTGGGGATCGACCCGGACCGTCCCGCGGTCGTCTTCGTCGGACGCATCACCCGGCAGAAGGGCCTGCCCTACCTGCTCCAGGCCGCCGAGCGGCTGCCCGCGGACGTCCAGCTCATCCTGTGCGCCGGTGCCCCCGACACCCCGGAGATCGCCGCCGAGGTGGCGGACGCCGTCGCTGAGCTGTCGCGCAAGCGCACCGGCGTGGTCTGGATCGAAGAGATGCTGCCGCGCCCGGACCTCGTTGCGGTGCTCGCGGCGTCGACCGTCTTCGTGTGCCCCTCGATCTACGAGCCGCTGGGCATCGTCAACCTCGAGGCGATGGCCGTGGGGCTGCCGGTGGTCGGCAGCGCGACCGGTGGCATCCCCGAGGTGATCGAGGACGGGGTGACCGGCCTGCTGGTGCCCATCGACCAGGCTCAGGACGGCACGGGCACCCCGACCGACCCGGAGAAGTTCGTCTCCGACCTGGTGGCTGCTCTCGTCGCGGTGGTCAGCGACCCGCAGCGCGCCGCGCAGATGGGCGCCGCCGCCCGCAAGCGCGTCGAAGACCACTTCGCCTGGGACGCCATCGCCGACCGCACCCTCGCCGTCTACGAGTCCGTCCTCGCCGCCACCCCCTGACCCACCCGAGCCTCTCGGCCCCGCCCACCTCACCCACCCCCACCCACACCCACACCCCGCTGAGTGCGTGAAAATGCGCGTGTCGCCCCGGCGTGTCGCGTACACAATCGCGCACTCAGCGGAACGGCGGGACGGCGGAGCGGTGGGGCGGTGGGGCGGGCGTGGAGGGGTGGATGGGTTAGGGGATGAGCTGGGTGTGGAGGGTGGCGGCTGACATCGCGCGGCGGGCTGCTCGGTCCACCTCGCGCAGGGCGGTGGACCGCTGGTCGGCCTGCCAGAGGTTGACCGCACCGCCGTCGTCCTCGGTGGCCAGGTCGACGATCGCCCGCAGCCGGGCGGCGGACTGGAAGACGTGCGACCGGCGCGGGTCCAGGGACGGCGGCAGGTAAGGGCGCAGGTCGACCACCTCGCGCAGCGCCGCGATGGCCTCGCCGGCAGCGTCGCGCCAGCGCGAGACATCGAGCTCCATCAATGCTTCGGTCGCCTCTCGCAGGCCGCGCTGCAGCTCCCGCTCGGCCTCGCCCAGGGAGCCGACCGTGCCCAGCGCGCGGTTCTCCCACGCCTCCACGCGCGCCACCTCCCAGGTGACGTGGAAGCCAGGCTCCAGCGCGCTGCCGAAGGGCTCCACGTCAGGGACCAGCGCCCAGTGCTCGACGCCGTCCCCACCCGCACCGCCGCTCGCCTGCGCCGGCAGCGTCACCAGGACGCATTCCTCGGCTTCGATGGCTGCGGCGCTCACCGCAGCCGGGACGCCCATGGCGTCACCGGGCCCCGGGAACAGGGCGGCCACCGAGGCGAGGCGCCCCGACCACAGGTGGAACAGGGCGGCGAGGCTGTCCACGGTGAGCCCCGGCGGGAGGTCCCCGCGCAGCTGGTGGGGTTCGTCGTCGTGCATGATGACGCGCAGGGCTGCGACCTGGGTGCGGTCGTCGGGGGCGCCGGCCCACAGCCAGGCGGCCAAGGTCGCCGACCGCGGCAGGATCGCGCCCGGGTCGGGAGCGGGACGGCCATGGTCGGGCTGAGAGGGGGGAGTCGGCGAGATCACGCAGTCAAAACTACTCTGGTCGTCGATTCTGGCTCTCCAGAGCTCCGGATGCCGATAGGGTCTGAAACCATGACCTGGGTTCTGGACCTTCACAACGTTTCTGTCCGCCGTGGTGAGAAGAACATCCTCGACGACGTGTCGTGGCAGATCGCCGAGGGGGAGCGGTGGGTCATCCTCGGGCGCAACGGCGCCGGGAAGACCACCCTGCTGCAGATCGCCGCCGCGCGGATGCACCCCACCACCGGCACCGCCACCATCCTCGGCTCCCAGCTGGGGCGCGTCGACGTCTTCGAGCTGCGTCCGCGGATCGGGCTCGCCAGCGCGGCCCTCGCCGAGCGCATCCCGCCCTCGGAGACCGTCACCGACGTGGTGCTCACCGCGGCCTACGCCGTGACCGGTCGGTGGCGCGAAGCCTACGAGGACCTCGACCAGGACCGGGCGCGGGACCTGCTCGCCGCCTTCGGCGTCGACCACCTCGCCGACCGGCGCTTCGGCACGCTGAGCGAGGGCGAGCGCAAGCGCGTCCAGATCGCCCGTGCGCTCATGACCGACCCCGAGCTGCTCCTGCTCGACGAGCCGGCCGCCGGGCTGGACCTGGGCGGGCGCGAGGAGCTCGTCGGTGCGCTCTCCGAGCTTGCCGCCTACCCGCAGTCCCCGGTGCTCGTGCTCGTCACCCACCACGTCGAGGAGATCCCGCCGGGCTTCACCCACGTCATGCTCATGCGCGACGGCGGGATCCATGTCGCCGGGCCGATCGAGGAGGTCCTCACCGACGAGCACCTGTCGGGTGCCTTCGGTCTCGACCTCGAGGTCTCGCGCAGCGGTGACCGGTGGTCGGCCCGCGCCGCTCAGCGCGCCACCCGCTCGGGTGGGCACTCCGGCTGACCCGGTGCGGCCGAGCGGTTCGGCCGGCTTTCGCCGCCGAACCGCCGCCGCATCCGTCGGTGCAGGTCACATCGCTGTTCGCCATACTCGCCGAGGTGGCCAGGGGGGTGCATCAACCCCCGGTCATAGAGTAAAGTTCAGGTAAAGCCGATGAGGGCTTGACGGACGGAGGCAGTCATGGACTGGTACTGGTGGGTCGCCGCAGCATTTCTCCTCGTGGTCGTGGAGATGGTCTCTCTCGACCTCGTCCTCATCATGTTCGCCGGTGGCGCTGTCGCCGCCGGTGTAGCCAGCGCTCTCGGCGCACCGCTGATCGTGCAGATCCTCGTCTTCGGCATCGTCTCGACGTTGCTGCTGTTCGCCCTGCGCCCGTGGCTGCTGAAGTACCTGCGCCAGCGCACCCCGCTGACCGAGACCAACGTGCACGCCCAGGTCGGGCGGACCGGGACGGTCGTCGCGGAGGTGACCGACGACGGCGGACGGATCAAGCTCTTCGGCGAGGTCTGGACCGCGCGCGCGGCCGGGAACCAGCGCTTCCCCGTGGGCACCGACGTCAAGGTGGTCCGCATCGACGGTGCGACCGCCGTCGTCGAGGCTGCCACCTCCACCAACACCTCCACCGGCCCAGCGGCCATCGCCTGACCCGGCAGCGACCGGCGCCGCAGGCACGTCCTCCAGGACACCTCGTCTGATCCGCAGCATCCACGCACCTGAGCGAGAGGACTCTCCATGCCTGAAGACACTGGGCAGATCATTGGCATCGTCATCGCGGGGCTGATCGCCCTGTTCTTCATCATCGCGCTGACCCGCGCGGTCAAGGTCGTGCCGCAGACCGTCGCGCTGATCGTCCAGCGCCTCGGCCGCTACTCCCGCACCCTCGACGCCGGGATGCACTTCCTCATCCCGTTCATCGACAAGGTCCGCGCCGGGGTGGACCTGCGTGAGCAGGTCGTCTCCTTCCCGCCGCAGCCCGTCATCACCTCTGACAACCTCGTCGTGAGCATCGACACGGTGCTCTACTTCCAGGTCACCGACCCCAAGTCGGCGGTCTACGAGATCGCCAACTACATCACCGCGATCGAGCAGCTCACCGTCACCACCCTGCGTAACGTCATCGGCTCGATGGACCTCGAGCAGACCTTGACCAGCCGTGACCAGATCAACGGCCAGCTCCGCGGCGTGCTCGACGAGGCGACCGGCCGGTGGGGGATCCGCGTCAACCGCGTGGAGCTCAAGTCCATCGACCCGCCCCAGTCCATCCAGGGTTCGATGGAGCAGCAGATGCGCGCCGAGCGTGACCGCCGCGCCGCGATCCTCACGGCCGAGGGGTTCAAGCAGTCCCAGATCCTCACCGCCGAGGGTGAGAAGCAGGCAGCGGTCCTGCGGGCCGAGGGTGCGGCCCAGGCTGCGATCCTCACCGCCGAGGGTGAGGCCCGCGCCATCCTGCAGGTCTTCGACGCCATCCACGAGGGCGACGCGACGCCCAAGCTGCTGGCCTACCAGTACCTCCAGATGCTCCCCGAGATCGCCAACGGGCAGTCGTCGAAGATGTGGATCGTGCCGGCGGAGTTCACCGCCGCGCTGGACTCCATCACCAAGGGCTTCGGCGGCATCGTCGGCGGCTCTGACGGCGAGGACGAGGAGGTGTCCAAGGAGTCTGCAGCGGCTCGCCGCGAACGCTCCAAGACCACCCTCAAGCCCGCCCTGGAGGACCCGACGCAGGCCCTCGCCGAGGCGCGCCGCCTCGCCGAGGCCGCCACCGCGGACGCCACGAGCGCCGGCACGCAGTCCGGTGCCCCGTTCGACCCCTCCCGTGAGGCCGGACAGCGCCCCAGCGGCGCCCAGGGCGTTCCGCCCGTGACCCCGCCGATGCCCCGTCCGCTGGGCACCGAGGGCGGTCCGTTCGCGCCGCCGCCCGCCGGCCCGGACGACACGCCCGAGCAGGGGCAGCAGCCTCGGGAGATCTGAGTCTCGTCTCGCCCGTGCGCGCGGACAGGGCCGCACACCGTAGTCTGACGAACGGCCGTTCTCCGGCCGATCGTCTGACAGGGTGTGTGGCCCTGTCCTGTTAGTGCTGAAATGAGGACTGGCATGCTCCTCAAGCTGCTCAAGACCTATCTGGCGCCCTACCGCAGCGCGCTGATCCTCGTGATCGTCCTGCAGCTCGTGCAGACCATCGCGTCCCTGTACCTGCCCAGCCTCAACGCCGACATCATCGACAACGGCGTCACCCGGGGCAACACGACGTACATCATCGAGGTCGGCGCCGTCATGCTGGCCGTGAGCCTGGGGCAGATCCTCTGCGCCATCGCCGCCGTGTACTTCGGTGCGCGCGCCGCGATGGGCTTCGGCCGCGACGTCCGCAACGCCCTCTTCACCAACGTGCAGAAGTTCTCCGGCCAGGACGTCGCCACCTTCGGCGCTCCGTCCTTGATCACCCGCACGACCAACGACGTCCAGCAGGTGCAGATGGTCACCATGATGGGTCTGACCATCATGGTCATCGCACCGATCATGCTCGTCGGCGGGGTCATCATGGCGCTGCAGCAGGACGCCGGGCTGTCGGGGCTGCTCGTCATCATCGTCCCCGTCCTCGGGGTGACCGTGGCGTTCATCGTCTCCCGGATGGTGCCCTACTTCCGGGCCATGCAGAAGCGCATCGACCGGATCAACTCCGTGCTGCGCGAGCAGATCACCGGCATCCGGGTGATCCGCGCCTTCGTCAAGGAGCGGCACGAGGAGGAGCGGTTCGCCGTCGCGAACACCGAGCTCTATGACACGTCCTTGCGGGTGGGCAAGCTCATGGCGCTGATGTTCCCGGTGGTCATGCTCATCATGAACCTCTCGAGCGTGGCCGTCATGTGGTTCGGCGCCCAGCGGATCAACGCCGGCGACATGCAGATCGGCGCCCTGACCGCCTTCCTCAGCTACATCATGTACATCCTCATGGCCGTCATGATGTCCACGATGATCTTCATGATGGTCCCGCGTGCGGCCGTCTCGGCCGAGCGGATCACCGAGGTGCTGGACACCCAGTCCTCGGTCGTGGAGCCCCTCCGACCCATCCCCCTGCACGACGCCGTCGGCCGGGTCGAGTTCGTCGGCGTGGAGTTCCGCTACCCCGGCGCTCAGGACCCGGTCTTGTCGGCCCTGAGCTTCACCGCCGAGCCCGGGCAGACCACCGCGATCATCGGGTCCACGGGCTCGGGCAAGTCCACCGTGATGAACCTCGTCCCGCGGCTGTTCGACGCCACCGGCGGCTCGATCCGCGTGGACGGCGTGGACGTGCGGGACCTCGCCGGGCAGGACCTGTGGGCCCTCATCGGGATGGTGCCCCAGAAGCCCTTCCTGTTCTCGGGGACCATCGCCACCAACCTCGCCTACGGGCTCGAGGGCGCCACCGAGGAGCAGATGTGGGACGCGCTGGAGACGGCGCAGGCCAAGTCCTTCGTCGAGGCCCTCGCCGACGGCCTGGACACCCCCGTCTCCCAGGGCGGGACGAACTTCTCCGGCGGGCAGCGCCAGCGTCTGGCGATCGCCCGGGCAATCATCCGTGACCCGCGGATCGTCCTCTTCGACGACTCCTTCTCCGCCCTCGACTACGCCACCGACGCAGCTCTGCGCAAGGCGCTGGCGGTGCGGACCAAGCACTCGACGATGATCGTCGTCGCCCAGCGGGTGGCCACCATCCGCACGGCGGAGAAGATCATCGTCCTCGACCACGGCCGGATCGTGGGGCAGGGCACCCACACCGAGCTGCTCGCCGACTGTCAGACCTACCAGGAGATCGTCTTCTCCCAGCTGTCCGTGGAGGAGGCCGCATGACCGCCGACGACACCACCCCGGAGGAGTCGACCGGGAAGGCCGGGGCAGCAGGACCTGCAGCCACCGGCGACAAGGCCCTCGTCCGCGCTGCCGCACGCGGCAGCAAGGGGCACGGCCGAGGTCCCATGGGCGGGATGGGCATGCCCACCGAGAAGGCGATGGACTTCCGGGGGTCGCTGCGCCGCTTCGCCGGCCACCTGCGCCCGGAACGTCTGCGGATCGTGGTGGTGACGGTGCTCGCCGTCGTCTCGGTGGCCCTGGCTGTCACCGGTCCCAAGCTGCTGGGCAACGCCACCAACCTCATCTTCGAAGGGGCGATCGGCGCCCAGCTGCCGGCCGGCCAGAGCCAGGCTGAGGTGATCGCCGGGCTGCGCGCCTCGGGCCAGGACCAGCTCGCCGACCTCATCTCAGGCATGTCTGTCACCCCCGGCCAGGGGCTGGACACCGCGGCGCTGCGCACCGTGCTCCTGCTCGTCGTTGCGGTCTACGTGGGGTCCTTCCTCTTCGGCTGGCTGCAGGGCCGGTTCACCGCGACCATCGTGCAGAACACGGTGCGCACCCTGCGTGACGAGGTCGAGGCGAAGATCAACCGCCTGCCGCTGAGCTACTTCGACCGCCAGCAGCGCGGTGAGGTGCTCTCCCGGGTGACCAACGACATCGACAACGTCGCACAGACCCTCCAGCAGACGCTGTCCCAGCTCGTCACGTCGATCCTGACGATCATCGGCGTGCTCGGCATGATGTTCTGGATCTCCCCGCTGCTGGCAGTCGTCGCGCTCATCACCGTCCCGCTGTCGATCATCATCACCGCGGCGATCGCCAAGCGGTCCCAGCCGCAGTTCATCAAGCAGTGGGCCGCGACCGGGACGGTCAACGCCCATGTGGAGGAGATGTACTCCGGGCACGCGCTGGTCAAGGTGTTCGGCCACCAGGACAGCGCGATCGAGACGTTCACGGCGGAGAACGCCGAGCTCTACGAGTCGAGCTTCAAGGCGCAGTTCATCTCCGGGATCATCCAGCCGGCCATGGGCTTCATCGCCAACCTCAACTACGTCATCGTGGCGGTCGTCGGCGGGCTGCGGGTGGCCTCGGGGACCATGTCCCTCGGCGACGTGCAGGCCTTCATCCAGTACTCGCGCCAGTTCACCCAGCCCATCACGCAGGTCGCCTCGATGATGAACCTGCTGCAGTCCGGCGTCGCCTCGGTCGAGCGGGTCTTCGAGCTGCTCGACGCGCAGGAGCAGACCCCAGACCCGGCTGACCCCACACACCTGCCGCAGGTGCGCGGGCGCGTCGCCTTCGAGGACGTGGCCTTCCGCTACACCCCGGACGTGCCGCTCATCTCCTCGCTCTCCCTCGTGGCCGAGCCCGGCCAGACGGTCGCGATCGTGGGGCCGACGGGAGCGGGCAAGACCACGCTGGTCAACCTCATCATGCGGTTCTACGAGGTGAGCTCGGGGCGGATCACCCTCGACGGCGTGGACATCTCGACCATGACCCGCGACGAGCTGCGCTCCAACATCGGCATGGTGCTGCAGGACACGTGGCTGTTCAACGGGACCATCGCGGACAACATCCGCTACGGCGCGCGCGGCGAGGTGAGCCAGGAGGAGCTCATCGAGGCGGCCGAGGCCACCCACGTCGACCACTTCGTGCGGACCCTGCCGGAGGGCTACGACACGGTGCTCACCGACGAGGGCGGCAGCGTCAGCGCGGGGGAGAAGCAGCTCTTGACGATCGCCCGGGCCTTCCTGGCAGACCCGGCGATCCTCATCCTCGACGAGGCGACCTCCTCGGTGGACACCCGCACCGAGGTGCTCGTGCAGACGGCGATGAACGCGCTGCGCCAGGGGCGGACGAGCTTCGTCATCGCCCACCGCCTGTCCACCATCCGCGACGCGGACGTCATCCTCGTCATGGAGCACGGGGACATCGTCGAGCAGGGCGACCACGACTCGCTGCTGGCAGCGGGCGGGGCTTATGCCCGCCTCTACCAGAGCCAGTTCGCCGCGGCCGACGCCGACTGAGTGGTAGGCCCGACGCCGCCCCTTCCCGCTACGGGCAGGGGCGGCATCGGCGTCTGCGGGGATCGGGGAGAATAGCGGCGTGCCTCTCATCACCATCACCGACGCGTCCGACGACCGCCTTGCCGACTACATCAACCTCACGGACATCGCGCTGCGGTCCAAGAGCGAGCCCGAGAAGGGCCTGTTCATCGCTGAGAGCTCGACGGTCATCCGTCGTGCCCTGGCCGCCGGGCACCGCCCCCGGTCCTTCTTCATGGCGAGCAAGTGGCTCGAGTCCATGGCCGACGTCATCGCCGAGTGGCCCGACGTCCCCGTCTTCGTCGGCGAGCCGGCGATGCTCGAGGCGATCACCGGCTTCCACCTGCACCGCGGCGCGCTCGCAGCGATGCACCGCCCCCCGCTCTCCTCGGTCCAGGACCTGCTGGCCGGTGCCCGCGACGGCCAGGGCGCGCGCCGGGTCGCGATCCTCGAGGACGTGGTCGACCACACCAACGTGGGCGCGGCCTTCCGGTCGGCTGCTGCGCTGGGTGTCGACGCCGTGCTGGTGACCCCGCGGTGCTCGGACCCGCTGTACCGCCGGTCGGTGCGGGTGAGCATGGGCACGGTGTTCCAGGTGCCGTGGACGCGGATCGAGAGCTGGCCGGCGGGGATCGCCGAGCTGCAGGCGGCGGGGTTCACGGTGGCGTCGTTGGCGCTCTCGGACGATTCGGTGACCTTGGATGAGTTCATCGAGATGAAGCATGAGAAGACGGCGTTCATCCTGGGGACCGAGGGGCACGGGTTGAAGCCGGAGACGCTGGAGGCGTCGGACTATGTGGTGCGGATCCCGATGGCTGGGGGAGTGGACTCTCTCAACGTCGCGGCGACGGCCGCGGTGGTGTTCTACGCGACGCGGTAGCCGTCTCACCATGCGACGGGCGCGGCACCTGGAAGTCACGCTCTGACGACAAGATCGCCCACGCCGGCGCGCGTCTCTCGTGCGCCTCTTTGAGCAGGTCAGCGCCCCTTTCAGAGTGCTGTTCACATCACACAAAATAGTACTTGCGCGGGCCAGCAAGTTGTCTTATAACAGGTAGTGCACACGCTGCACTGGTGAGTGAATCCCTGCGGCGGCCCTCTTCCTCGAAGCCCGAGAACGGGCTGCTCGGCGTCGCAGTGCTGGCGTGACCGTACTGTGTGAGCGCTCCTGGGAGCGCATCGACCGTGGAGGTGTACTTGACTTCTGCCAAGACTCACAAGACTCGCAAGACTGCGGCACTGGCTCTCGCCTTCGTCGGCGTCGCAGGGCTGTCCGTCGCCTCAGCAGCTCAGCTGAACCTCGGGTCCGGCAGCCTCGGTGCCGGTACGACCGTCGTGGCCAGCTGCCAGGCCGACACCCCGGTCGGTGTCAGCTTCGACACCGCCTTCTCGGGGACTGAGTACAAGGCGACCAACCTCAACCTCGACTCCATCAAGACCGCGTGCAACGGCCTGGACTACAAGGTCACTCTGACGAACGCCGAAGGCACCGTGCTCGGGACCGAGGCGACCGGGAAGGTCTCCGGTACCTCGCTGTCCATCCCGCTCACCGACGTGTCGGCCAAGGACGTCGCCAACGTTGCGGTTGTCATTCACTCCTGACCGATCGGGCTGGCGTCGCCCCGCGCTGCGTCGCCCCGCCCTACGTCGTCCGGACGCCGGCGTGCCTCGCGCACGCCGGCTCCGGGCGTCCGCCGGTGGCCTGGTCGTGGCAGCTCTCCTCGCGGGCCTGGTGTACCTCTTCTGGCCGTCGTCCCTCGGTGGATGCTCCACCCTGACGATCGTGTCCGGCCACTCGATGGAGCCCACGTACTTCACGGGTGACCTCGTGTGGTCACGCTGCGGTGAGCCTGCCGTCGGCGACGTGGTCGTGTACTCGCCGCCGGAGACTGACGGCTCGCACGTCATCCACCGCATCATCGGCGGCAACGGCACCGACGGGTGGATCCTGCAGGGCGACAACAACGACTTCGTCGACCCGTGGACGCCCGACAACTCGCGCATCGTCGGCATCGCAGCGGTGCACATCCCGAACCTCGGCACGATCATGCACAGCCTGGGGAGCCCCTACATCTGGATCTCCGTGCTGGTGCTGGCCGCGGCGATCCTCCTGTGGCCACGGGCCGAGGAGCCCGAGGTCGACGCCGAGTCCGTCGACGCCGAGCCCGCCGACCCAGACCCCGAATCGGGGACCGCCCCCGCCGCGACGTCCCCACCTGTCCCTGCCGAAGAGGACCCATCAGTTCGTACCGACACGGAAGGAGTGCTGCCGTGACCGGGTGCCACCCCGTCGTGACGCCACAGAGGCGATGGCGTCTCGTGGCCGTCGCCGTCCTCCTGGTGCTGGTCGTGCTGCTGGGCCTCGCCCTGCGACCCGCCCACGCGGCGCAGCTCGCTCTGACCGCAGGGAACATGACGAACGTGTCCGTCTCTGACCGGTGCACCGAGACCGTCGCCGCCACGCACGGCACCATCACCGGCGGCGCCGCCACGACTGTGAGGGTGACCGGAATGGGGGAGGCCTGCGGGGGTCGGGACCTCGCCCTGACCCTGTACGGGCAGGACGGCGCTGTGGTGACGTCCACGACGTCGACCCTGGCCGCGGATGCCACCGACGCCACCACCCTCATCGTGCCCGAGTACGCTCCGGCCAGCGTGGCCGGCGCCGCCGTGACGATCGGCACCTGGGGCGTGCCGGCGAGCTGGACCTACACGCCGCCTGTCTCCTCTCCGCTCGCCACCTGCACGGTCTTGAACGACCCCACCGGGACCAAGACCTGCGACGTGACCGACGTGCGGATCGAGTCGTGGGGCTACCCCGAGCCCAACGCCTACAACTTCTACGCCACCGTGACGAGCCCCTCCGAGTCGCAGGACGTCGAGTGGCAGGTCACGCTCAACCTCGCGGACCCGGCGTTCGAGGTGAGCACCGCGCTCGCCGACTCCAACAACGGCGTCCAGCTGGCCCCGGGCTGGTCCTGCTCGGCGATGCCGACGGTCGAGCTCCGCGGACGCAGTGACACGAGCACCCAGTACGTGGGTGGCGGCTCCTCCTACACCATCTGGATGCTGGGCCGCTCGGCCTCCGAGCCGACGTCGGGCGGGAGCCTCTTCAACTGCTCCTGAGGCGTCGTCACCAGGACGCGCATGGACCCAGGATGATGCCGGCGCCCGGCGAGCCAGAGAGCTCGCCGGGCGCTACCGTCAGCGGATGGTGACCTTCCACGCCTTCCTCGGCTGCAGCCTCGACGGGTTCATCGCCGGACCGCACGGCGAGCTGGACTGGCTGACGGCCTTCGACTCCGCCGGGTACGACGACTTCTTCAGCTCGATCGACGCCCTGGCCATGGGCCGCGGCACCTACGAGGTGATGCAGCAGCTCGCGCCCGACTACTACCGCGGCGTCCCGATGCACGTGCTGTCGACGACGCTGCCCCCTGGCCCGCGCCCGGACATGGGGCGCTCCCCGGTGACCGTCCACCCAGACATCCCCTCCCTGCGGACAACGCTCGAGGACGCTGGGGTGCAGCGGGTCTACGCCGACGGCGGCAAGACCGTCCAGTCGTTCCTGGCCGCCGGCTTGCTCACCGACCTCACAGTCACTCGCGTCCCTGTGCTCATCGGTGAGGGGATACCGCTGTTCGGGCGGGTGCCCGCTCCGGTACGAGCCCGGCTCGTCGCCTCGCACGCGACCGACGACGGCGCAGTCCAGTCCGTCTACGCCTTCCCGGTGGTCACGAGTGAACCCGACGCTATGCACGGTTGACGCGCCGTGCCATGATCAGGCCATGCGCCCGATTCGCACCCATCCGGTCATCACTGCTCTCACCCTTCTCGGGCTCGCCCTCGTGACCGCAGGCGCGGTGTGGTTCACCACCGCCGGGTCGGTGGAGATCGGCGTCTTCTCCTACGCCCCAGCCCCGGAGAGCTTCTCCATCGCCGGCGCGGTCCTCCTCGACACGCGCCGTGGCATCGCGCTCGCGGTGATGGTCGCCGGTGCGATCGTCCTCAGCGCGACGGCGGGCTACGCCGTCGGACGACGTGGCTCGGCGACGCTCGCCGGATGAGCGCACCACCACCTATGCGCCCTGTCGATCCTCTCGACGCGAGCGAACCTCGCTCCTGGTGGGTGACCGCCCGGCGACGGTGGCTTCCGTTGGTCGCTGGGGTGATCTCAGGAGCGGTCGCGATGATGGTCGTCCCGCACACCTGGGTAGCGGTCGTCCTCGCGGTGGCCGTCGGTGGCGCTGTGATCTCCCTGCTGAGAGGGACGAGGGATCCGGCGCGCCCGCCGTCTACACCGTCCCGGTCTCCTCGATGAGCCGCAGGGCCGCGGTGACCCGGGGGTTGCGCTCGGGGCTCGCGTCGATACCGAGGGTGGCATAGACGGCGTTGACGTGGTTCTGGACTGACTTCTCGGTGATCTCCAGCTCGCGGGCGATCCCGGCGTTGGACAGGCCCGAGGCGAGCAGCCGCAGGACGGCGTACTGGCGGGCGGTCAGCTCGGCCACTTTCGTCCCCACCCGGGGATGCATGCGTCGTAGCAGTGCGGGGTCGAGCGTGCTGCCACCGGTGGCCGCCACTTTGATCGCGTGGACGAGTGCGCCGGAGTCGTTGGTGGATGTCTTCGACAGGTAGCTCCATGTGCCGGCGATGCCCCTGGGGAGGTCGAGCATGAGCCCGATCGCGTCCTGTGCGCTGAGCAGGACGACCTTGATGGCGGGGTCGGCGCGGCACAGCATCACGCCGAGGGCGATTCCGTTGCCGTCGGGCAGGTCGACGTCGAGCAGGGCGACGTCGACGGATCCTGGTGTGATGAGGGTGCGAGCCTGTGTCATGGTTCCGCACGAGACTGCCAGCTCCACCCCCTCGGTTGTGGTGATGATGTGGTCGAGCAGGCTCCGGAACAGGGTCTGGTCCTCGACCACTGCCACCCGGACGGCTTTGTCGCTAGCTCTCATCGTGTCAGTATGCCTGCCTGAGCAGCGATAATGGGGCCATGAAGCCTGAGGCGGAGCGCGTGGACCAGGACGACGAGTGCCACGACCGACGAGCCATCGGGGTTGGGACGTCGCTGGTCCTGGTCGTGATGGTGATCATGGGGCTGTTGCACAGCATTACCCTCACCCGACTGCTGGGGACGACGGTGCCTGGTCTGATGTGGATCCAGGGCCTCGGCTACGCCGTGATGGCAGCTCTCATGCCGGCTCTGGTTCTGGGGCGCGGTGTCACCAGGGCCTCGGGATGGTGGCGAGCGCTGCGCGCGGTCCTCCCAGCGGCAGCGCTCGCCACATCCGCGCGCAGCGGCACGCTCGCGCTCCTTGGGGCGTGGGAGGGGCAGGCCTCGGCCCTGTGGTACGCGGAACGGGCCGCCGAGTGGCTCGGTGGGTTGACCCTCTGTGTCGGCGCAGCGATGATCGGCTACTTCTACCTGTACAGCCAGCGCACCTTGCGGATCGAGGAGAGGCTCTCCGGGCAACGTGCGACGGACCGCGAGCTTGCGCTCCGGACCCTGGAGACCGAAGAGGTTCGTGTCCGCCGCAGCATCGCCGAGGGCCTGCACGGCAGCCTTCAGCAGCGTCTGGTGATCCAGTCGATCCGACTCGACATCATGGTCGAGCGGGCGACCGAGCTGGGCGTCGAAGCCGAGATCCTGGACGGCCTGCGCGGGCTGCGCGAGGAGATCGACCAGATCCGCGAGAACGACGTCCGGGAGATGAGCCGGATGCTCTACCCCGAGAGCATCGAGATCGGCATGGTGCCCGCCATCCGGGCGCTGCTCCGCCGTCTCCCGCCGGGGATCGCGACCAGCCTGGAGGTGAGCGATGCCGTCCGCGACATCGACGACCCGGCCTGCTCGCTCTTGTCGCAGGCAGCACGCCTGCTGGCTGTGCGGTTCGTCGAGGAGTCCGTCACGAATGGCTTGCGGCACGGGCATGCGACGGCGTTCTCGGTTTCGGTCGACTTCGTCGACGGCGTACTGATGATCGAGGCGACCAACAACGGCACCGTGCTGGAGATGGACGCACTGGAGGACGGCTCGGGGGTGCGTCGCCTGCGAGAACGATTCGAGCTGGTGGGCGGACGCATCGACGTGGTGCCGGTAGGAGCGCTCGTCTCCGGCGGCGAGTCGGTCCTCGCAGGTGCTGACCGCGGCGTGCGTCTGCGTGCCTCACTCCCGCTCGGTAGCCCCAGCGACACTCTCGAATCGACCATGCCGCTGCGATCCGGTCGGTAGTGCCAAGAAGAAGGTCACCAGGGGGTGAAAAAGGCCTGCCGTGGTGCTCCGTCTAGGTGCTAGAACCCAGACGGCGCTGATGGTGCAGGGCGCGCGGCCCTAGTTTGAGGGTGCGTTCATGGGAACGCCCTCACAACGTGGAGTGACATCATGAGTTCTTCTTCCAAGCGTCGCAAGACAGCCGCCCTCGCCCTCGCCTTCGTCGGGGTGGCGGGCCTGTCCATCGCCTCGGCAGCCCAGCTCAACCTCGGGACCGGCAGCCTCGGCGCCGGCACGACCGTGGTCGCCAGCTGCCAGCCGACCGGAACCCCGATCACCTTGGCATTCGAGAACGCCTTCACTGCCGGCGCCGGCGCGGAGTACGAGACGTCCAACCTGACGCTGGGCTCGATCAACACCGCTTGCAAGGATCTCAAGTACAAGGTGACCCTGACGGACGCCAGCGGAACGGTGCTCGGCGCCGAGGCAACTGGGACCGTGACTGGTACGTCCGTATCGGTGCCGCTGACCGGCGTCTCGGCCAAGGCCGTCTCCAACGTCGCGGTCGTCATCTACTCCTGACCGCACTGGTGACCGGACACGCGCTCCAGCAGCCGACAGTCGGCGTGCCTCGTGCACGCCGACTTCGGTCGTGGGGCGCGAGCCTGGTCCTGGGGGCCTTCCTCACCACGCTGCTGTACTTCTTCTGGCCGACCTCGCTCGGCGGGTGCAGCACCCTGACGATCGTCTCGGGCCACTCGATGGAGCCCACCTACTACACGGGTGACCTCGTCTGGTCACGGTGCGGGGAACCGGCCGTCGGCGATGTCGTGGTCTACACGCCCCCGGACACCGACGGTGCCCGGGTGATCCACCGGATCATCGGTGGGGACGGGGTTGCGGGCTGGGTGATCCAGGGAGACAACAACAGTTTCGTCGACCCTTGGAACACCACCGACGCGGACGTGGTCGGGATCGCCCAGGCGCACGTCTCCCGCCTGGGCAGCGCGGTCTACGTGATCGCCAACCCCTACATCTGGGGGTCGTTGCTGCTCATCGCGACCGCGATCTACCTGTGGCCGCGACCGGAGGACGACGAGCCGACGGGCGAGCTCGCGACTGCCGACGCGGCGCCGGACGTGCCAGGTACTGAGCCCGATCACGCACCGGGTCCCGCGGCCGAGCGTCCGGCCGACGCCGGGCATGTGAGGGCGGTTGTGTGAGGCGCGTCTCCCTCGCTGGACCGGGTTCGAACCGTCGATGGGCTCTGCTGCTCGCGTCGCTTCTCCTGCTCGCCATGCTGCTCAACCTTGCGCTGTACCCCGCCCAAGCGGCCCAGCTGCCGATCTCCGGCGCGAAGATCACGACGGTCACCACGGTCGCGGATCGCTGCACCGCGCAGGTCTCGGTGACGAACGGGGTGATCCCCGGGGCGCAGGCGACCACGGTGACCGTCAGCGGGCTCCAAGCCGACTGTGAAGGGCGTGTCCTCGAACTGACCCTGTTCGACAAGAGTGGAGTGGAGATCACGACGGCGTCGGCGCCGCTGGGTTCGGGCACCAGCCAATCGGTCACCGTTAAGGCGCCCTACGCTCCGTTGGCCGTGAACGGGGCAGCTGTGACGATCGGGTCCTGGGGTGTTCCGGCCGGCTGGAAGTACACACCTCCGGCGACGGTCCCGGCGGTGAGCTGCGCCGTCCTCAACGACCCCACGGGCACCAAGACGTGCGCAGCGACGAAGTTCGCGATCGGTGCATGGAGCGTCCCCCCGATAGACATGAACAACATCGTCTTCAACGTCACGAGTCCGTCCGCGGCAACGGACGTCGAGTGGGAGGTCACGATCAACCTCGCAGACCCCATGTTCAAGGTGTACGTCCTGTCCGCAGTGGGAGCGAACGTCCGACTGGCCCCCGGGTGGACCTGCTCGTCGATGCCGATGCTCGTGCTGCGGGGTCTTCAAGGAGCGAACACCGACCGGGTGGGCGGCGGGCACGAGGCGGGGGTGTGGCTGCAGGGCAAGACGGTCTCCACGCCGACCGCCGGGGAGATCTTCAACTGTTCCTGACGCGTCCCGGAACCGACCGTCGCGCAAACCTCATGATCGCCGCTGACTGACCGATGGGTCGCACAGGGCGGCAGTGCCCGGCGCTGGGCACGACGCCCGGCACATCAGCACATGAGGTGCGACGTGACGACTGGATTTCGCGACCGCGTTCGCCAGGTGGCCCGAGGGCTCATGACAACGTCTGTCGTCATGCTGGCCGGGATCGCGGTGAGTCAGGTCACCAGATCCGCACCTGCGGCGCTCGGCGCCGCGAACACGTGGCTATCGGCGTCGACAGACTGCTCGGTCACCCAGGTCCATCTCACGCCGTCGCTGCTCTACTCCGCAGAGGCCCAGGGGTATGTGGTCGCCGCCATCACCTTCGACGAGGTCCCGCCCGGATGCGTCCGGCTCGACTATCACCTGGCCTTGGTCGCGGCTGACGGTGCCCAGGTCTTCGAGGTGACCGCGGTGATGGGGGAGGCGAACCATCAGGTGAGCATCCCGGACGCCGACCGTCCCCGAGCGGATGCCGTCGCCACGACCGTTCTGTCCATCGCGCCTGAGATCGGTGCCCTGCTTGACGGCCACAGCGCCTGACCCGGCGCTGGCCTGGTGTTGACCTGGCACTGGCCGGCGCTGACCTGGCGCTGCCCGACGACGGGGCGCGGCTCCTGCAGGAGGCCGTGGTCTGGGCGGATATCCCCCCGATGGCTGCATCCACCGACACGCTTGAGACTTGACGGACGAGACGTCGGTTCCGTCAGGGCCGGTGCGCCCGCCCTCGGTGCAGGAGGTCAGCAGATGGACGACCGACGCGTGCGCAGGCCCCCTGGTGCTCTGCGCGATCGACTCTTCTGCGTCCTCATGGCTGTGAGCGTGGTCGTGGCCACGGGCACCGTCCCGGCGAGCGCCGCGCAGACCGCGCCGGCGCACCTCGTCCAGGCGGACGCCACGCAGCCGGACGCCACGCAGCCGGGTGTCGCCCAGCATGGCCCCTCGCCGGCCGGTGGTGGACCCGCGACCGCACCGGTCCGGCGCGGTGACCAGCCAGCCGGCGACCAGCCAGCCGGCGACATGTCCGACCGGGTCGCCGAGGCCACACGCCTCGCTGACGAGGCGCGCGCAGGCGAGATTCGCGCGGCCGAGGCCCAGCAGGCGGCCGAGGCGGTGCGCGCAGCTCAGGCGGCGGAGGCTGCGCAGATCGCGCAGACTGTCACCCAGGTTCAGCAGACGCTGCGCAGTCTCGGCTACCAGGGTGTCGGAGTCGTCGACGGTGTGGCAGGTCCCCGTACTGCGTCGGCGATCGAGAAGTTCCAGGCGGAGGCAGGTCACCCGGTGACCGGTGCGGCCACCGCCGACACCCTCGTCCAGCTCCTCGGAGCGGTCGACGACGGCTGGCAGCGCCCCGTCCCACCGGTGACGCCCACTCCACCGGCGCAGCCCGCCCCGGCGTCGGAGTCTGCGGCACCGGCCGCCGGATCGCCTGCGCCGGGGCGTCCAGCCGAGCCTGCCACCCCGCGACCGGTCTGGACCACCTATGTCGCCAACACCGGGAGCCAGGCCACCATCGACCTGTGTGCCGGCGGCCTGACGTCCTTCCGTGGCGACGACGGCAACCCCTACTTCTCCGTGCCCTACCTGACCATCCACAACAACTGCGGGGGAGCGCCGATCCTCGACCTGCGCGCCGGAGACGTCGTGGCGATCACCGGCGGCGGTGTGGAGGGCCGGTACGAGGTCGTCGACTCCCGGGACGTGTCCCAGGGTGCCACGACGTCGGCCGTGGCCGGACTGGCCGGAGACGTCTACCTGCAGACCTGCTACTTCAACAGCACGACGATGCGCATCGTCGGGGCGGTCAAGGTCTCCTGACGGCTAGGGCTGGTCGAGGCGGGCGAGCCAGTCGGTGATGATCAGCTCGAGAGCGTCCCGGTCTGCGGGGTCCAGGCCGGCGAGGAGGCGGTGCTCGTTCGCGATGTGCTCGGTGAACGCCGCGTCGATGAGCTGCTGACCTGCTGGGGTCAGTGCGACGACCTTGCCGCGGCCGTCGACCTCGCTGGCCCGGCGAGCCACGAGCCCCGCCTCTTCCAGGCGGTCCACCCGTTTGGTCATCGCGCCCGTGGTGACCATCGTGAACCGGGCCAGCTCGCCCGGTGCTCGTTCGAAGGGTGCGCCGGCGCGGCGCAGGGCGGCGAGGACGTCGAACTCGCCCTCGGTCAGCCCGTGGGCGGTATAGACCGGCACGAGCTCCTCGGTCAGGCGGGCGGCGAGCCGGTGCAGGCGGCCGATCACCCCCTGGGGGGAGACGTCGAGGTCGGGGCGCTCGCGGGCCCATTCGGCCTGGATGCGGGCTACGCGGTCAGGAGCATCGGACATGAGACAACTATATCTTCCCGGGAAGATATAGTTGCTTCCATGGAAGGTAGATGGAGATGGTTGGCCGTCACGGCGATCGCCCCGGTCACGTGGGGTGCGACGTACTACGTGACGCGGCATGCGCTGCCGGTGGAGTACCCCCTGTACGGCGCCGTGCTGCGCGCTCTGCCGGCGGGTCTGCTGCTGCTCGCGCTGCGACGTGAGCTGCCGCGCGGGGAGTGGTGGTGGCGTTCCTTGGTGCTGGGCACCCTGAACATGGGAGCCTTCTTCGCCCTCGTCTACGTCGCGGGCCAGCTCCTCCCCACGAGCGTGGCCGCGACGATCATGGCAACCTCCTCGGTCGTCATGATGCTCTTCGGCTGGCTGCTGCTCGCCGAACGGCCCCGCGCCATGGCGCTGCTGGGCGCCGGGGCCGGCGTCGCCGGCGTCGTGCTCATGCTCTCGGGCGGAGGGGGTGAGGTCAACGTGCGCGGCGTGCTCGCCTCGGTCGCCGCGATGATCATCTCCTCCGTCGGCTTCGTGCTCACTCGGCGGTGGGGGAGCGGTACCCACGTGCTGTCCGCGACCTCCTGGCAGCTGCTGGCCGGCGGCCTGACGGTGCTGCCCTTCGCCGTGCTCGTCGAGGGCGCTCCGCCGCCGATGACTGCCTCCACGCTGGCCGGCTTCGCCTACGTGAGCGTGGTCGCCACCGCAGTCGCCTACGCGGCCTGGTTCGCCGGGCTCAAGCACCTGCCAGCCGGATCGGTGGGGCTCGTCGGGCTGCTCAACCCGGTGACGGGCGTGCTCCTCGGGGTCGTCATCGCGCACGAGACGCTGGGACGGGGCCAGGTCGCGGGCCTGGTGCTCGTGCTCCTCGGCATCGTCGTGGGGCAGGTGCGCACCGGCGCGCGGTCGGTGGCGAACATCGGGGGTGTGGCGACCGCGGATCCGGTGCCGGGTGCCGTGTCAGACGCCGTGTCAGGTGGCGCGGAGGGCGCCGTGCCACGTGTCGTGCCAGCCGCCGTGCCGGTGACCGGCCGGCCCGAGGCGAACCGCTGACGACGAGGTCGACGAGGCCGACGAGGTCCCAGCTGCGCGCTCCGCTGCTCCTCACGGCTGGCCCGGGCTGGGGTCCGCCATGACCACCTGCGCCTGCAGCCCGTGGAACTGCCCGTAGTCGGCGGCCGCTGACGTCAGGGCCGTGACCGTCCGCGGGGCGAGAGGCCTGTCGAAGGGGGTGAACGTGACCGTCACGCGGTGGGCGGAGGCCCGGCGTGACCACAGGCCCACCACCCGGCCGTCGACGACGATCGTCGGTTTGAAGATCCCGTTGCCGCCCGGCACGGTCAGCGGAGCGTGCCGCGAGGACAGCGCCACGCTCCTGTCGGAGTAGCCGAGCAGCAGCTCGTCGAAGCCGGGGAGCATGAGCACCGGGCGCGGTGACTGCGAGGCGACCGCGTCCAGGACCGCTGTCAGCGCCCACGTCGTCGTCCCGTCGCAGGTCAGCTCGGTGAGGTCGTCATGGAGGTCCTCCAGCGCCCTGCGGGCCACGGTGACCGGGAGCTTCGCCCACCAGCTGAGGTCGGTCACGGTCGCCGGGCCACGGCCGGTGAGGTAGCGCGCGGTGAGCTCGCGCGCCGCGTCGGCGACGCTGCGCTCGCGGCCGGGCCCGATCCATTCCTGCGTCAGGACGACGCACTGCTCGCCGCCCTGGAACGGTCCGAGCACGAGGAGTCCCTCCACGGCCAGGTGCCACAGCAGATGCACCCCGCGCTGGCCCTCGGGTGAGACCCCGGCGCGGTCGAAGGCGGCGAAGAGCTTGGCGCGCGTGGCACGTTCGCCACCGGCCAGCTCACCGGCTGCCACCTGGCGGGCGACGTCGATCTGCGCGGCGTCCAGACCGAGCTGGCGCTCTCGTCCCGCTGCCGAGGCGAGAGACCGCTGACCGGTCAGGGCGAGCACCCACCCCAGGTCCTCGGCGGCCAGCACGTGCAGGGTCCCGCGCAGCGGCCAGCTCCGCACCAGCTGGCCCTCATCGAAGGCGCGCCGTACCTGGGCGAGGTCTGTTCCGGGCGCGCGTTGACCGATCGACCACAGCACCCCGGGCAGGTCCTGTCCCTGCAGCGCGAACATCCTGCCGACGGCGCCGCCGGGGGGTCCCCGGCGGGTGCCCGGCCCCGGCTCGGGTGAGCCCGTGGGACCGCAGGCGCAGCCGAGCCAGCTCGGTGCGGGTGATCGCCGCCGCCATCGTCCCAGTATGGGCTGGGCACCCAGCCGCGCTCGCGGCCGCCGGTGCCTCGGCGCAGTCGCGTCCCTGCGCGCAGAATGGAGAGGACAGACGACGACGTACCGCGGGGTCCGCCGCGGACGACGGGCGCTGAGCCTACGAGGTTCGGCTGGGACCGGTGAGGTGATCGCGATGGTGGTGGTCGTCGGAGTTGATGGATCAGCCGAGAGCGCTCGGGCGCTCGCCTGGGGGACGAGCGAGGCGGCGTTGCGCGGCGTCACCCTCGACATCCGCTACGTCATGCACCTGCCCGTGGCCAGCCCGCCTTTCACGGACCCGGTCACCTACGCCGAGCCCATGAGCACGCTGCGCGGGTACGCCGACGCCGTGCTCGCCGCAGCCCGCGGTGCAGCCTTCGCCCGCGAGCCCGGGGTGAGCCTGACCACCTCTATCGACTACGGCCAGCCTGCGGAGGCGCTCATCAGCGCGGGGGCCAGCGCTGACCTCGTGGTGCTCGGTGCCCGAGGGTTGGGGGCCTTCGGCGCGATCTTCTTCGGGTCGACGAGCGCGCGGGTGGCGGCGCGGTGCTCCGCCCCCGTCGTCGTGGTGCCCCGCCAGCACGACGCAGAGCGTCACGACGAGCGCACGAGATCGCAGAGTTCTCAGAGTTCTCAGGGGGACCACGACCCCTCATGGACCGAGGTCATGGCCGGGACGCACCACGGTCAGGGCCGGGTGGTGGTGGGGGTGGACGGCTCGGCGCACAGCGACGTCGCCGTCCGGTTCGCCGTCGACGAGGCCCGCCGCCGCAACGCGGGCGTCCTCGCGCTCGCGGTCTACGAGGTCCCGCTCATCGACCGGTGGAAGGAGAACTCGATCTTCTACACCGACATCGAGAACGCCGCCCGCGCCGCAGCCGAGGAACGCCTCACCGAGACCGTCGCCCGGCTGCGCCTGCCCCAGGACAGCGGCGTCGACGTCGAGGAGCGGGTGGTGCAGGGCCGGGCGGCCAAGGTGCTCGTGGAGGCCGGCAAGGACGCATCGATGACGGTCGTGGGCTCCCGCGGCAGGGGGGAGGTCCGGGGCGCGCTGCTCGGCTCGGTGAGCCAGGCGATCTTGCACCACGCCCGCCACCCGGTCGTCGTCGTGCACTCCCCGCGTGCGTCACGCCTGCTCGACGCGGAGGACTGATCGCGTCGGGGTCGAGCATCTCGTCGTCGGAGCGAGCACGTCCGCGTCGAGACCCAGCGTCCCGCCGGCGCCGGCTATCCCAGGCCGCGAGACGCGCGGTCTGCCCGCCACTCGTGGTCCAGCTGGGCGTACTGGTAGGTGTCGTGCCAGACGCGCTGCCCGTCAGCGTCCATCGCGAAGCTGGCTGCTGCGAGCAGGTGCGCCTCCCGACGCAGTCCGAGCCGCTCGAGGAGAGCCCAGGACCGCGGGTTCTCCGGGTTGCAGCGAGCGACCACCCGGTGCGCCGAGCGCTCGGTGAACAGCAGGTCGATCAGGGCCTGGCAGGCCTCGGTCGCATATCCGCGGCCCCACTCTCGCGGGTCGAAGACGTAGCCCATCTCCCAGGTCGCCCAGTCGGGGTGCGCGTGCGGGGCGAGATAGAGGTTCCCCACCAGCCGGTCGTCGTCGCGCAGGTGGACCGCGACGAAGGCAGGGTCCTGCGCGCGGTCCGCCGCGAGCGTCATGGCCTCCTCGAGGGTGCACACGTCGTAGGGCTCGAACTCGACCGCTTGCGGCTGGGAGAGATATCCGAAGAGGGCAGGACCGTCCGCGGCGGCGAAGCCGCGCAGCGAGAGCCGGTCGGTCTGCAGGGGGAGGGGCATGGTTGTGAGTCTTGGCTGGTCGGCTCGGTTCGTCAACGTGTTTTCGACGGTCCGGCCGCGCAGGTCACCGCGCCCGGGCCACCGACACGGCGTCGCGGATGGTCGCGGAGAGGGACCGGTGCGCCTTGCGCTGAGCGGCCAGCCGGCGCCAGGTCACCGCGCCGACCCCGGCAGCGACCAGCCCGGGGACAGACACCCCGGCGACCGTGGGGCCGGTCGACCGCGACACGAGCTGGGCCGAGGCGAGGATCGAGGCCGCGGCGATGGCGGCGTCGACCAGGCGGTCGCCGACGTGGTCGACGTCGTGGATGTTGAGGTCGATGGCCACCTTGCCCTCGCGGACGCCGTCGAGCAGCGCGGTGAGGTCGTCGGGCAGACCATCGAGGAAGGTGCTCCAGCGGTGCGCCGAGCGCCGCGCGCGTCGGGCCATCCGCCGGGGGGAGAAGCGCTCCTGGATGGTCTGGTTGAGGTAGGGAGTGAGGAGCTCCTCGATGTTCGAGGTCACCCCGAGCTCGGCGCCGATGCCCTGCAGCTCGGTGAGCACTCGGAAGAACAGGGCCAGGTCGGAGGGCAGGGTCATGTGGTGGTCGTGCATGACAGACATGGCGGAGGTGACGATCTCGGCCAGGTCGAGGGACCCGACCGCGGCGAGCAGGTACTGGTCGGCCCAGGCACCCACGGCTGAGCGCAGCGCCTTGAGGTTGCTCCCTGGCGCCGGGTTGGTCATGTCGATGACTGCGTCCACGAGGGAGTCGAGGTCGTGCGCGGCGATCGACAGGACCAGGTCCTCCAGCTGGCTGCGGCGCGTGGGGGACAGGCGTCCCACGTCGCCGAAGTCCAAGATCCCCAGCTTCCCGCCGCCAGGGAGCACGAAGTTGCCCGGGTGAGGGTCGGCGTGGAAGACCCCGAAGCGGAAGATCATCTCAAGGTAGATCTCGGTGGCCCGGCGCACGAAGGCCTCGACCTCCCACCCGGCCTCCTCCACGCTGGCGCGGCCGGTCATGTGCACGCCGTCGACCCGGGTCATGGTCAGCACCTGGGGGCCGCTGCGCTCGTCGATCGCGACCGGGAGCACGAGGTCGGGTTCAGAACCGAGCATGCGACCGAAGAAGCGCAGGTTCTGCGCCTCGTTGCGCAGGTCGAGGGCGCGGGTGAGCATCGTGTCGAACTCGGCGACGAGCTGCGTCGGGCGGTACTGGGCCAGCGCCGGGTCGTCCTGCTCGCCCTGGGAGGCGAGTGCGTGCAGGATCGCGAGGTCCTCAGCGGACCGCTCGACGGCGCCGGCGTGGACCACCTTGACCATGACCGCCCGGCCGTCGGGCAGCACTGCCTCGTGCACCTCGGCGACCGACCCGGAGGCGAAGGCTGTCGTGGTGTACGAGGCGAAGAGGTCACCGATCGGTTTTCCCAGCGCCTCTTCCACCCGGGCCAGGCTGATGTCCGGGTCGTCCGCGGGCACCCCGGTCTGCAGCGTGGCCAGCGCTGAGGCCATCGCCGGTCCCACGATGTCAGGGCGCACGCTGAGCATCTGCCCGAGCTTGACCCACGTGGTGCCCAGCTCGCTCAGCGCGGCGCAGATCCGTTCGCCCGGCGTCATCCGCGCGACCTCCGGGTCCACCTTCGCGGTGAGCCACTCGGAGACGACGGTGAGGGGTCCGCGCCGGCCGGAGACCATCGCCTCGAGGGTGTCGTCGTCGAGCACCTCAGCGATGCCGTAGTGCGCCAGCACCCGCAAGATCTGCGCCAGGCGGGCGCGGTGGGTGAGCAGGACGACGGCGGTCTCCGTCATGCGGCGGTCTCGGTGAGGTGACGACGGGTCATGGGGGTCCGTCCCGGTGGGCAGCGATCGTCCTCCGAGCCTAGGGGTCGGCCTTCGAGCCGCAACCGGTGCGGAGGTCGTCCTGCGCGCCTGAGCAGGGGATGATGGTGGCCATCCCATCCGCATCCCCATCCGCACGAGAGAACAAGGCACACCGTGACCGAGAGAAGTGAAGAAGAGCTGGTCGTCTGGCTCAAGGAGCAGATCGAGGCGTTCGACGCCGGGACCATCGACGCCGACCTGGTCGCGCACCTGGACGAGGAGATCCCGGGCTGGAACGACCTCGGCGCCCGTGCGCGCGTGGCCCCCGTCCCCGAGGACGAGGCAGACCGCGGCCCCTGGATCGCCCTGCACATCGACGCCTTCGACGCCGGTGAGCTCACCGCCGAGCAGTCAGCACGCATCGACGAGATCGTCCCGGACTGGAACAGCGACGCCTCGCGCGCGGCGCTGGGCAAGGCGCCGGCCGCGGCGGCTGCCGCTGAGCAGGCTGAGTCCGCTGAGTCCGCTGAGCCCGCTGAGACGGCCGCTACGCCCGACGCCGCGCCGGAGTCCTAGCCTGAGCCCGGTGCTCCTCGCTCAGGCGGGGAGCACCGCCAGCTCGGCGCCCGGGCTGAAGACGAGGCGGTGGTTGCCGACCTTGTCGCTGAAGAACCTGTCGTGGCTGACGACCACGACCGCTCCGGGGAAGTGCGCCAGCGCGCGCTCCATGACCTGGGTGCTGGAGAGGTCGAGGTGGTTGGTCGGCTCGTCCAGCACCAGCACGGACGCCCCTGAGAGCAGGCACTGGGCCATCGCCACCCGAGCGCGCTGGCCTCCCGAGAGGTTCCCGATCTTCTGCTTGAGGTCGGCGTCGGAGAACTGGAACATCGCGAGGAAGCGGTTCACGGACTTGCGGGTCGCGGTCAGCGCCAGAGAGTCCGGCAGGGCGTTGACCGCGTGGCTGACCGTGTCGGCCGGGTCGAGCTCGTCGAGCATCTGGTTGTAGGAGACGACCGAGGTGCCCTTGGTCCAGGCCGCCGCACCGGCGTCGGGCAGCTCCTCGCCGGTGAGCACGCGCAGCAGCGTGCTCTTGCCGCTGCCGTTGGAGCCGGTCACCACGATGCGGTGGCCGCGGCGGATCTCGAAGCTCAGGTCCGTGAAGAGCTGCTTGTCGCCGTAGGACTTGGCCAGCCCCTCGACCCGGCACAGCACGTCCTTGACGTGCAGGCCGCCGTAGATCTCGGTGATGATCTGGTCCACCGGACGCGGCGCGCGGGACTTCTTGACCTTGGCCAGGGCGCTGTCGAGCTTGCGGCTGGCGGCCTTGGCGGCCTCACGGCGGTCGGAGATGCCCTCGGCCTCGAAGGCCAGCAGCTCGGACTCGTGGACGAACTGCTGCTCGAGGGTCTTGAGCCGGAACTGCTTGGCGACGACGTACTCGGCGAAGTTCCCGGGGTACTCGTGCAGGTGGTGGTTCTCCACCTCGACGATGCGGGTGACGACGGTGTCCAGGAAGGCCCGGTCGTGGGAGACGATGATCGCCGCGCCGCGGAAGTCCCGGAACCATGCCTCGAGCCACTCGACGCCGGCGACGTCGAGGAAGTTGGTCGGCTCGTCCAGCAGCAGCACGTCCGGGCCCTCGAGCAGGATCTTGGCCAGGGCCGCGCGGTTGCGCCAGCCGCCGGAGAGCGCATCGATCGGGCAGGTGCGGTGCGCGGCGTCGAAGCCGAGGGTGGACAAGGTGGTGTCGATGCGGCGCGGGTAGTCCCAGCCGTCGAGGCGTTCCATCTCCTCGAAGAGGACGCCCTGGCGGGTGATGAGGCGGTCGAGGTCGCTCGCGTCGCAGGCTTCGTCGGCGAGGGACGCCTCGATCGTGGCGAGCTCGGCCTCGATGGCCTGGATGTCGGCGAACAGCTCGGTGAGGACCTCGGTGATGGTCGCGGTGCCGTCGAGCTCGGAGAACTGGGAGAAGTAGCCGATGGTGATGCCCAGCTCGAGGGCGACGGTCCCGGTGTCCGGCTCGACCTGCCCCAGAGCCAGCTTGAGCAGGGTGGACTTGCCCGAGCCGTTGCGCCCGATGAGGCCCACCCGGTCGCCGGCGTCGAGGCGGAAGAACGCCTCACGCAGGACCCGGGCGTCGTCGAAGCGGACACTGACGTCGTTCAGCCGGATGAGGCTCATGCGGTGCTCTTGTCTCTGGGAGGAGCCGTCACGAGGAGACACGCCCGGCGGAGCCGAGTCTACAAACCCCGCGCCGGAGGTACGGTGCACAGACCCGCTCTTCCGGCTGAAGGAGACGATGGTCACGATGGACATGCAGAAGCCGAGCACCGAGCCCACCGCCGAGGGCGCTGAAGCGAGCACCGAGTCGAGCGTCGAGCCCAGTACCGAGCCCAGCGGCGAGCCCAGCGTCGCAGCGAGCGATCCGGAGGATGCCCGCGCACAGTTCCGCGACCTCCCCGAGCAGGTGCGGGTCGAGGACACGATCGCCACGCACCCGGCCGCTCCGGTGCCGGGGCTGACCCCAGGCGACCCGGACACGGACTGGCTGCTGCGCAACGCCGGGTGAGGCGGCGACCAGCGGGCACGCGCCCGCTGGTCAGCCCTTGATCAGCTTCTGGTCATCTCCCGGTCACTGTGCTGGGCACCGTGCAGGACGCCGTGCCGGTCACCAGCGGCTCAGTCCTTGCGGCCCACGACCTTCCAGGCGGTGGGCAGCACGGCGCCCAGGGCCACGGCCTTGACGGCGTCGCCGATGAGGAAGGGCGTGACGCCCAGGGCGAGCGCGGTGCGCAGGTCGACCCCGAGGTAGGCCATGAGCCAGGCGACGCCGGGCACGTAGATGGTCAGCGACGCCGCCGCCACGAGCGCGACGGTTCCCCACGGGGTGCGGTCGCTGCCGCGGCGGGCGAGGTGGCCGGCGACGGCCGCGGCCGGCAGGTAGGCCAGCACGTAGCCGAAGGAGGCGAAGGCCCACCCGCTCGCGCCGTCGGCGTAGAACGGCGCGCCCAGGACGCCGGCCAGGATGTACAGCGCCATGGACAGCGCACCGCGCCGCGAGCCGAGGGCCGCGCCGGTGAGCAGGACGGCGAAGGACGAGAGGGTGATCGGCACCGGGGTGAAGGGCAGCGTGATCGAGAGCTGGGCGAAGGCGGCGACGAACAGGGTCCCGGTGCCGATCAGCAGGGCGTCGGTCACCGCGCGTCGGGCGGTGACGGACGGCACGAGGTCGGCCAGGACCGGCCTGACGGTGGGGGAGAGCGTTGCGGACGACATGGGAGCTCCTGTGGCGTGGGTGGAGGGCGCTGTGGGCGCGGAACGGAGGGCGCTCGACGGACGGCCGGAGCGCGCACGTGGAGGACCACCTGGGATTGAACACCGTTCAAGAGACTTGAACGGCGTTCAAGTTATCCTCGAGATGGGATACCGTCAACTTCTTGCCCGACACCTGCCCGACACCTCGAAAGGACCATGGCCATGGCGCTCAGCCGCAGCGACGTGCTGCACGCCGCCCTGGCGATCCTGGACGAGTACGGCCTCGGTGACCTCACGATGCGCCGTCTGGCGACGTCGCTGGGGATCCAGCCCGGGGCGCTGTACTGGCACTTCGCGAGCAAGCAGGCCCTGCTGGGAGCGATCGCCGACGAGATCCTGCGCGCCGTGGACGGCCCCGTCCCGGCCGGGGACTGGGACACGCGGATCATCGAGCTCGCTCACCGGCTCCGGGCGGCGCTGCTGGCCCACCGCGACGGCGCCGAGGTGGTCGCCGCCGCGTACGCGCTGCGCGCCGGGCGCGGCAACACCGTCCCGCTGATGGTGGCGGTCCTCACCGACGCCGGGTTCACCCCCGACGAGGCGGAGCTGGCCGCGCTCACCGTGCTGCACTACGTCTTCGGGCACACCGCGGACGAGCAGTCCCACGCGCAGTCGCTCGCCCTGGGGGTGGCGGGGGTCACCGCGGACGCCGCGTCCTCAGCCGGACCCGAGGGGGGCACCTCCGGGGACCTCTCCGGGGAGACGGCACGCTTCGGCTTCGGGCTGAGCGTCTTCGTCGACGGGCTGCGTACCCGCCTCGTGTGACCGGGCGCGGCCGTGCTGCTGCCGGACCGGCGGTCGGCGACCCGGTTACCGCCTGTCGGGCGACCCGATTACCGCCTGTCGGGCGACCCCGCTACCGGCTGTCGGCTACCGAGCCTGGGACGGCGCGCCGTCCTGCGGCTGGCGGCCTCCGGCGCGTGCGGCTGACCACCACACGCCGTCATCCACCTCGAGGGCGCGTTCGCCGTTGTAGACGAGGTGCACCGCGACCCCTGATCGTTCCGCCTGAGGCCAGGACCGGGGGTCGACGAGCACGGCACGCGCCTGGTCGTAGGCGAGCTGGCGGCTCTCTGTGACCGTCTGGGTGCCCTCGACCGTCGTGGTCGACTCGAGCAGGACCACGAGGTCCGCGTCGAGCCAGCGGGTGAGGACGGTGGAGCACTGCTGCGGGTCCCACGGACCGGGCGGTCCGGCCGGCTGGGATGAAGCGTCACCGGCGGTGGGGACGAGGTGCAGGGGCGTGGCCTCCAGGGCGAGGGTGTGCAAGTGTGACTCGAAGTCCGAGGGGGGACGAGCGACGCTGCTCGTCCGGTCGGCGGGCTTGGTGGGCATGTGTGGATTGTGTCCGCCGGTCATGGCCGGCACAAGGAGGACACGCGGATCGTGACAGACCAGCAACCTGCGCCGGGGCACAGGTGCGCAGAGGCAGAACGGCCTCGGAGGCTGATCAGTCGCGGGCGAGACCCTCGACCACGCGCAGCCCCGGCAGGGTCGCCAGGAGGTGGCCGGGCAGGGCGATCTTCGAGCGCCGCACACCGGAGCCGATGACGATCCACCCCTCGCGCGCGCCGGCGTCGAGCAGGACGGGCCAGCTCGCGGGCAGGCCGATCGGGGTGATGCCCCCGTACTCCATGCCGGACTCGGCCACGGCCCGGTCCACGGGTGCGAAGGACGCCTTGCGCACGTCGAGCAACGCCTTGACGGTGCCGTTGACGTCGGCGCGGGTGGAGGCGCGCACTGCTGCCGCCGCCGTGCGCTCGACGCCCTCGCGCTTGCCGGTCACGAGCACGCAGTTCACCGACTGGCTCATGGGGATCTGGTACGCCTCGCTCATCGCCGAGGTGTCAGACAGGGCGGGGTCGACCTCGGCGACGACGACGTCGGTAGCCACAGCCGGGACGCTGCGCGCCCAAGCTACGAGCGCCGCATGGGTTGCCTCGGCGAGCAGCTCCGGGTGGTCCAGGGCGGGCAGCCAGGTCAGGGTGCCGATGGCGGGCGTCTCGCCCCGCCCGAGGACGGGCTCGGGCAGGGCGGATGCGATGTCAGCGGTGCGGTGGTCGGCCATGACGGCAGGTTAGCTCAGCTGGAAGGTCGCAGTCAGGGTTGCCCGCGCGATGGTGTGGAAGGCGGCCTTGAAGGCGATGAGGGTGGGGCTGTCGTCAGGATCGGCGTCGAGGGTGTCGACGTCGAGGGCGTGCACGGCGAAGACGTAGCGGTGAGGGCGGTCGCCACGGGGAGGGGCCGCGCCGGAGTAGTCGAACTCCCCGCCGTCGTTGCGGACGTGGTACGCGGCGCCGGGCATCATGAGATCGCTCACACCGTCGCCCTGGGCGAGCTCGGTCACCTCGAGGGGGAGGTCGACGATCGTCCAGTGCCACCAGCCGGCCGGGGTGGGGGCGTCCGGGTCGAACATGTTGACCAGGAAGGACTGGGTCTGCGCGGGGAAGTCGGACCAGGTCAGGTGCGGGGAGGTGTTGGCGCCGCCTGCGGTGAAGGCCAGGTCGAGGGGGCCGTCGTCGACCATGTCGTCGCTGGTCAGCGTGAAGGACGGGACCTGGGGGAGGAGGGAGTAGGGGGCGGGCGGCACGGGCCGGGTGAGATCCATGGGCCCATCATCGCCTGCGTGCAGGGGCGAGCGCACCTGTGCCGGGCGCCGCGCGGGTCGTCGGGAGTGAGGTGGCTGCCGGTGGCGTATCGTTGTTTCGAACGGATGTTCTATAGGGCGCCGGTGGGCGACGGCTGTCTCGGCGGCGCCCCGTGGTGCCCCGGGCATCCGGTGCGTGCCAGCACCGACGACGCGCCAGCGGGACAGCACGAGCAGCCAGACGGAACCGACACGGAGGGGTGAGCATGGGTATGACCCACGACGTCGACGAACCGGTCCTGGGGATCCTCGACCGGGTCGCGCTGGCCAAGGAGGCTCTGCGCCGCGCCGAGGAACGCACCGGCGCGCGCACCCTGCGCATCGTCTCGCCGGTGGCTGAACCGCCGGAACCGTCCGACCCGTCCCGCTCGTCAAGCCGGTCCACCTCGGCTGCCGCGGGTGCCAGCGAACAGCTCGTCAGCGACGAGCGGTCCCCCTTGCCGGTGCCACCCTCGCTGCGCGAGATCCTTCCTGACGGGCTGCGCCGGGGCAGCGTCACGGTGGTCACGGGGTCGACGTCGTTGCTCCTGTCGCTCGTCGCGGAGTCGTCCCAGGCGGGGTCGTGGGCTGCTCTTGTGGGTGCGCCCAGCATCAACCTGCTCGCCGCCGCGCAGGCCGGGGTGGACCTGGCCCGGCTCGTCCTGGTCCCCGGTCCCGGCATCGAGTCCGCCACCACGGTGGCCGCGTTGCTGGACGGGATGGACATCGTGGTCGTGGGCCCCGAGGTGGTCCTGGTCGACGCAGACCGGCGCCGTCTGGCCGCCCGCGCTCGCGACCGTGCCAGCGTCCTCCTGGCGATGCGTCCCTGGCAGGGGGCGGGCATGACTCTCACCGCTGAACGCAGCCGGTGGTCTGGCCTGGAGTCCGGGCACGGACGGCTGCGCAGCCGGGTCCTCACGGTCACCCGGACCGGCCGGTCCGGTGCCGGGGCCCCGCTCCGCCGCGAGCTGTGGCTGCCTCAGGAGACGAGCGCCACCGCGACGACGCCGGCCACCGCGACGACGCCGCCCACCGCGACGACTCCAGCCACCGCGACGACGCCGGCCGTCGAGGCATCCTCGATGACGCTCCCCCCGCTGGCACAGGTCGGGTGAGGTCATGAGCGACCAGGCCACTCCGACCAGCGCCCCCGTCCCCCTGCTCGACCGCCCCAGCTCGATGGCGCACCGCACCGCCGTCGTGTGGATCCCTGACTGGCCGGTGCTGGCAGCGATGCACACGGGGGAGATCCCCGCAGACCTGCCGGCCGCGGTCCACGACGGCCGACGGGTGCTCGTCGGCTCCGCCCAGGCGCGTGCCGCCGGCGTCCGGCGCGGCATGCGGCTGCGCGCCGCCCAGGAGTGCTGCCCCGACCTCGAGCTGCTGCCCGCCGACGAGGGACGTGACACTCGCGAGTTCGAGCCGGTCGCGGTGGCGGCCGAGACGCTCGTGGCTGGTCTGGAGGTCGCCCGTCCCGGGCTCATGGTGCTGCCCGCGATCGGCGCCAGCCGGTACCACGGCTCCGAAGAGCTGCTGGCCGGGCGGATCGTGGAGACGATCGCCGAACGCACCGGCTACGAGAGCCAGGTCGGGGTGGCCGACGGCATCCTCGCCGCGCTGCTGGCCGCACGGACGTCGCTGCTGCTGCCCTCCAGCGCGACGCGGGCCTATCTCACCGGTCAGCCCCTGGACGCGTTGCTGCACGCGGCCATGACCCCGCGAGCAGTGACCGAGATGCGTGAGCTCATCACCCTGTGGGCCCGGCTCGGGCTGAGGACCTTGGGGGACCTGACCGCCCTCGCCGAGGCAGACGTCCACACGCGCTTCGGCGACCGGGGGCGCTGGGCCCACCGTCTGGCCCGGGGCAGCGACCTGCGCCCGCCTGCCCGGCGCCGGATCGAGCCGGACATCGCCGTCGAGTCCGTCCTGGACCCGCCCGCCGAACGGGTCGACATCGCTGCCTTCGCCGCCCGCGGTCTCGCCGAGGAGCTGCACGCGCTCATCCTCGCCCAGTCGGTGACCTGCGCCCGGCTGCGGATCACCGCACGGACCGAGTCAGGCGTGGACCTGGTCCGGACCTGGCGCACCGACGACGGCGCCCTCGGCGGGCTCTCCGCCGCGCGCATCACCGACCGGGTGCGCTGGCAGCTCGAAGGATGGCTCTCGGGCGCGCGGTCCGAGGCCGGGGACCGCGACCTGGAACCTTCCGCGCTGGTCCGCCTGGGCATCACCGCCGAGGGGGTGAGCCCCGCCGGTGCGCAGCAGGGACGGTTGTGGGGGGCGGCCAGCGGCGACGAGCTGCGCGCCCGCCGGGTCACCGAACGGGTGCAGGGCCTGCTGGGTGGGGGCGCCGTCCTCAGCGCGAGCGTCCAGGGCGGACGAGGCCTGCGTGACCAGGTCCACCTGGTCGCCTGGGGGGAGGACGACGCCCCCGTGCGACCGGCCGACCAGCCGTGGCCCGGTCAGCTTCCCGCCCCGGCTCCGGCCACCCTCGTGGTGCCGCCGACCGACGTCGAGGTGGTCGACGCCCACGGGCGTGCGGTCACGGTGAACCGGCGGCTGGCGATGAGCGCCGCCCCGGCGGCCGTCGTCACCCCCGGCGGGCCGCGGACGATCACCGGCTGGGCCGGCCCGTGGCCCGTCGCCGAGCGCTGGTGGACCACCGAGCCTGAGCGGCGGGTCTACCTGCAGGCCGTGCTCGACGACGAGAGCGCGGTGCTGCTTGCCTGCACCGCCGGCCGGTGGACCTGGGAGGCGCTCTATGACTGAGGTGCCCTACGCCGAGCTGCACGCGCACTCGGCCTTCAGCTTCCTCGACGGTGCGAGCCAGCCTGAGGAGATGGTCGCCGAGGCCGTCCGGCTCGGGCTGTCGGCCCTGGCGATCACCGATCACGACGGGCTCTACGGCGTCGTGCGCTTCGCCGAGGCGGCGCGCGACGCCGGGCTGGACACCGTCTTCGGCGCCGAGCTGCACCTGCCCACCGCCGACGGGGTGCTCGACCCGCCGACCGGGACCCCGGACCCGCAGTCCTCCCACCTGGTGGTGCTGGCCCGGGGACCGCAGGGGTACCGCAACCTCTCCGCCGCGATCGCCGACGCGCACCTGGAGACCGGCCACAAGGGCGCTGCGAGCTACACCCTCGACCAGCTCGGTGAGCAGTCCGAGGGGCAGTGGCTGGTGCTGACCGGCTGCCGCAAGGGCGCGGTCCGTCGAGCCCTGGACCGGCGGCGAGGGAGCTGGGACCCGGCCTCGGCGCGCACCGAGCTCGACCGGCTGGTGGCCACCTTCGGCCCCGACAACGTCGCGGTGGAGATCACCGACACCGGCGACCCCTATGACTCCGAGCGCAACGACCATCTCGCCGCTCTCGCCCGCGCCGCAGGTCTGCCGCTCGTGGCGACCACCGCGGCCCACTACGCCCGCCCACAGGACGGGGACCTGGCCGCTGCGCTCGCGGCGATCCGTGCCCGGTCCTCCCTCGACGAGATCGCCGGGTGGCTGCCCGCCGCCCCAGCGGCCCACCTGCGGTCAGGGCAGGAGATGGTCCGCCGCCACTTCCGCCACCAGGAGGCGGTCGCCACCGCCGCCCGGCTCGGGGCGGAGTGCGCCTTCGACCTGGCGCTCGTGGCCCCGAACCTGCCGCCCTACCGGGTCCCGGCCGGGCACACCGAGGCGACGTGGCTGCGTGAGCTCGTCCGCGAGGGCGCCTACCGGCGGTACGGCCCGCGCGACCGCGAGCGGGAGCCGGGGGCCTATGCCCAGATCGACCGGGAGCTGCGGATCATCGAGGACCTCGACTTCCCCGGATACTTCCTCATCGTCTACGACCTCGTGGAGTTCTGCCGGGTCAACGGCATCCTCGCCCAGGGGCGCGGCTCCGCGGCGAACTCGGCTGTCTGCTACGCGCTGGGGATCACCGCGGTCGACGCCGTCAAGCACGGTCTGCTCTTCGAGCGCTTCCTCGCCCCCGAGCGGGACGGCCCGCCCGACATCGACGTCGACATCGAGTCCGGGCGCCGCGAAGAGGTCATCCAGCACGTCTACGAGACCTTCGGGCGCCGTCACGCGGCCCAGGTCGCCAACGTCATCTCCTACCGGCCGCGCTCGGCGATCCGCGACGCGGCGCGCGCGCTGGGCTACGACGTCGGGCAGCAGGACGCCTGGAGCAAGCATATCGAGCGGTGGGGGTCACTGCGCCCCAAGCCGGCGCCAGACGCCGGGACGGACACGGCGCCCGACGCCGGGACGGACGCCGGGACGACGCGCTCGCAGGGCGCGACCCCGTCGCCCGAACGGCACGTCGACCCGCTGGCCACCACGTCCGACGACGACCGCGCCGATCCGGGGACCTCGGCGCGCACCGCGCGCCAGGACCGGGCGACGGCGCGGGAGGGCATGTGGCACACAGGTCCCGCCGTCCCCCCGCAGGACGACCTCGAGGACATCCCCGGGCCGGTGGTGGACCTGGCCGAGCGGCTGCTGCAGCTGCCCCGTCACCTGGGCATCCACTCCGGCGGCATGGTCCTGTGCGACCGCCCCGTGGTGGAGGTGTGCCCGGTGGAGTGGGCGCGGATGCCTGGGCGCACTGTCCTGCAGTGGGACAAGGAGGACTGCGCCGACGCCGGGCTGGTGAAGTTCGACCTGCTGGGTCTGGGGATGCTCACCGCGCTGCGGATCGCCTTCGATCAGGTCCGTGAGCACGAGGGGATCGAGCTCACCCTGCACGGCCTGCCCCAGGAGGACCCGGCGGTCTATGACCTGCTCTGCGCGGCGGACACCATCGGGGTGTTCCAGGTCGAGTCCCGGGCGCAGATCTCGACCCTGCCCCGGCTGCAGCCCCGGGAGTTCTACGACATCGTCATCGAGGTCGCCCTCATCCGCCCGGGACCGATCCAGGGCAACTCCGTGCACCCGTACATCGAGCGGAAGCGGGGGCGTCAGGACATCACCTACCTGCACCCGTCGCTGGAGAAGTCCCTGGCCAAGACGCTGGGCGTGCCGCTCTTCCAGGAGCAGCTCATGCAGATGGCGATCGACGTCGCCGACTTCACCCCGGCCGAGGCCGACCAGCTGCGCCGGGCCATGGGGTCCAAACGCTCGGTCGAACGGATGGAGGCGATGCACCAGCGCCTGCTCGACGGCATGGCGGCGAAGGGGATCGACCGGGCCACGGGGGAGGAGATCTTCGACAAGCTCAAGGGCTTCGCCGACTTCGGCTTCCCCGAGTCCCACGCCTACTCCTTCGCCTACCTCGTCTACGCGAGCGCCTGGCTCAAGGTCCACCACCCCGCGGCCTTCTACGCCGGGCTGCTCGCCGCGCAGCCGATGGGCTTCTACTCCCCGCAGTCCCTGGTCGCCGACGCCCGGCGCCACGGGGTCACCGTGCTGCGCCCGGACGTCAACGCCTCGGGAGCCCAGGCTCTCGTGGAGCTGGTCCCGGACGCGGGCGGCAGCGGGCTCGGGGTGCGCCTGGGGCTGGCCTCGGTGCGCAGCGTCGGGGACGACGTCGCGCAGGCTCTCGTGGCGGAGCGGACGGCGGGCGGGCCCTTCGCCGACCTGCGGGACCTGGCCCGGCGCGGGTCGCTGACCACGACCCATCTGGAGTCGTTGGCGACGGCCGGGGCGACGAGCTCGCTCGGGGTGACCCGGCGCGAGGCGCTGTGGGCAGCCGGGGCGCTCGCCCAGGAACGGCCCGACACCCTGCCCGGGGTCTCGGTCGGGGTCAGCGCGCCGATGCTGCCGGGGATGAGCGACCTCGAGGTGGAGGTGGCCGACGTCTGGTCGACCGGGATCACCGTGGAGTCCTATCCGACCGAGCACGTCCGTCCGGGGCTGCGCGCGGCCGGTGTGCTGACCGTCCAGGAGTGCTGTGCGCACGAGGCCGAGCGTCGGGTCTCGGTAGCCGGGGTGGTCACTCACCGCCAGCGGCCGGGCACCGCGCGGGGTGTGACGTTCCTCTCTCTCGAGGACGAGACCGGTCAGCTCAACGTGGTGTGCTCGCCTGGGTTGTGGCAGCGTTTTCGCCGGGTTGCCCGCACATCTGCAGCGCTCGTGGTGCGTGGACGCATCGAACGCGCCGACGACGCCACGAACCTCGTCGCCGAGCACATGTCGACCTTGTCTCTGCAGATAGCGACATCTTCACGAGATTTCCGCTGATCGTCGTGTTTCATCCAGGTCAAACGTCCTGGCAGTGGCTAGGCTGAACCGATGCCGTCGATAGGTCCCCTTGCTGCCTACCCGTTCACCCCTCGTGGGGAGGACGGGCGTCTGTTGACCCGGTCGTTCGAACAGCTGGTCGACTCAGCGATCGTGGCTGGGGTGAGCGCGATCGGAGTGCTGGGCAGCACCGGCGGCTTCGCGTACATGCCACGGTCCGCCCGCAAGCGCATCGCTCGCAGCGCGGTCGAGGTGGCTGACGGTCGCGTGCCGGTCATCGTCGGCGTCGGTGCGCTGAGCACCGCTGAGGTGCTGGCCAACCTGGCTGAGGCGGCGAGCGTGGGTGCCTCCGGAGCGCTGCTGCAGCCCATGGCGTACCAGCCGCTGCAGCCCGAGGAGATCTTCGGTCTCTACAAGGACGCTTCCTCCGCGGCCACCATCCCGATCTGGGTCTACAACAACCCCGCCACGACCGGTCACCGCTTCTCCGTCGACGAGCTCACCAAGCTCGGCAGGTTGTCCGGGGTCGCCGGCTTCAAGGACCGTGGCGCCAACGCCGCTGACATCAAGGACCGCATCCAGAAGATCACCGCCGAGCTGCCCCAGCGCACCGCGAAGCGGCTCGACTGGGGCTTCAGCGGAGACGGTCTGGGTGCGCAGATCCTGCTCTCCGGGGCGTCCACCTGGCACTCGGCCCTCGCCAGCGTGCTGCCCGAGATCTGCGTCGCGATCGCCGCGGCCGCCGCAGCCGACCGCGCCCCTGAGGCACGCGCGCTGCAGCGCCAGCTGACGCCGTTGTCCGTCATGGTGCGCCAGTACGGCGGCATCCGGACCACTCACACCATCGCCGAGCTGCTCGGTCTGGATGCCGGTGTGCTGCCCAAGCCTCTGCTCCCGCTGCCTCGCGATGCCCGTGCGCTGGTGAAGATGGCGCTCGCGGGGATCGACGTCCCCGCACCACGGGCGGAGGCGACGACGCCGGCCTCGTCCCAGGCGGCGCCTGTGTCCGCTGCGCCGGTGTCCGCTGTGCCTGCTGCCTCGTCCGCGCCCGCGTCCAGTGGATCTGCCGCCTCGCCAGCGGCTGCCGAGTCGGCCGGGCCGACGCCGCGGTCGGCATCACGGTCGGCATCACGGTCGACGGCCCCGCTCAAGCGGGAACGCACCACGGCGACGCCGGTGACCGATGACGACTCCAGCGCCCCTGACGGTGCTGGGGACGAGGCCAGCACGCTGGTGGGCTCCGGACGCCACTCCGGCTGACCGGCAGCTGACGGCACCTGACGAGCGGCAACTGCTGCGACCACCACTGTTGCAGCAGTTGCCGCTGCCCGGCAGCGACTGCCGGGACCGCGCCCTGATGTCCTAGGGTCGGTACATGCGTAGCGTCGAACTCATCGAGTCCTGGCCCGTCCCCAATGCCTCCGCGGCGGTGATCTCGGCAGCGGGAGAGACCCTGGCTGCCTACGGCGACCAGGATCGCCTCTACCGTCTGGCCTCCGTCACCAAGCTGCTCACCGCGTACGCGGCGCTGGTCGCCGTCGAAGAGGGCGCCGTCGAGCTCGACGACCCGGCGGGTCCCGAGGGCTCGACGGTCCGCCACCTGCTGGCACACACCGCCGGCTACGACTTCGCTGAGCGGACCGTCCGCGCGGCCCCCGGCGACCGGCGGATCTACTCCAACGCGGGCTTCGAGGTCCTGGCCGAGGTGATCGCCGAACGGTCCGGGATCGACTTCGCCGACTACGTCCGCGAGGCGGTGCTCCGGCCGCTCGGCATGGCGGCCACGGACTACTCCGGCTCCCCGGCCGCTGGAGCGAGCTCGACCGTGCGTGACCTGGCGATCTTTGCGGCGGAGCTGCAGAACCCGCGGCTGCTGCACCGGGCAACGCTCACCGAGGCGACCACCGTGGCCTTCGAGGGGCGCAAGGGAGTGCTGCCCGGCTTCGGGCGTCAGGACCCCAACGACTGGGGGCTGGGTTTCGAGATCCGTGACAGCAAGTCACCGCACTGGACGGGGTCGTCGAGCTCACCCCAGACCTTCGGGCACTTCGGCCAGGCGGGAACCTTCGTCTGGGTCGACCCTCAGGCTCAGGTGGCGTGCGTCGCGCTGACCGACCGCGACTTCGGACCGTGGGCTGCGCAGGCCTGGCCGGTCTTCACCGACGCTGTGCTGAGCGAGCTCAACGAATCGAGGTAGCGATACCCGGTCGAATCATCTCGTCTCGCGGCGCATCTCAAGTATGTCGGCGAAAGGGTCGATGGTGGGCGTATGGGAGCAGACCGGGACTGGATGAAGCCGACGTCGGAGTATGCCGAAGACTGGCGGTCGCCGAAGCGTCCTCCGGCCGCTCCGTCGCCGAGCGGCGCTGCTCCCGATCCGATGGTGCTGCGGGTCGTCGTCCCGCACCGCGGTCGGTGGGTGGTGCATGTCCTCATCGGGTGCGTGCTCGGCTTCGCTCTTGCGGCGGCCGTCGGGATGCTCTGAGTGACCGCACACCCGAGTGACCGCACGGCTGTAGGTGAGCGCGGTAGCCGTGACGGGCTGGGCTACGAGGTGGGCTGTCGGCTCACCATGTCGGCGATCCAGAGGGGCGCGTAGGGAGAGGTGCAGTTCGGGGGCGTGGGGTAGTCCTTGAGCACCTCGAGACGCTCGCCGATCTCCAGGGCGCGAGCACGATGCTCGGGGTGCGTGATGCCGATCTGCGCGAGACAGGTGTTCATCGACCACTGCAACCGGCCCGGGGAACTCTTCATCTCCGCCTCGATGACGTCGAGAAGGGCAGGCAGGTCTAGGCCCTCCGGGTTCTTGGTCACCCGGTCGGAGGTGAGTGCCCAGCCGGCGCTGGCAACGACGGGATCCGGGTCGGCCAGCCATGCCAGGCGGAGATCTTCGGCGTAGGGGCTCTTCTTCACGACGTAGTTGACGAACCAGTCGTGGACCTTGGGGACACGCGCCTCGCGCAGCATGGAGTCCAGCTCGTCCCGCGAGAAGGACTTCGGGCGGCAGATGAGGAGCGCAAGCAGCCGTGCTGCGGTGTCGCCGGTCTCCCACAGCTCGCGCGCAAGCTCGTGGTGGGTCTTGAGCGACTTCGCGAGCGCTCGCAGCCTGCCGAGGTTCACGCCGTGGTCGTCGCCGTGCCTGATGTTCACCTGGCGTGCCCGGGGGTCCTCGAGCGCGGCCAAGTCAGCCATCACTGAGTCCAGGCTCGGACCCTCGGATGTCGTCTGCGCCATGGCGTTCTCCTGTCTGCCGCACGTCAGCTCGAGCCTATCAACGGGGTCTGGGCCCCGAGATGGACCTGAAAGCTGCGTGAGGGCGGCCCGTGGCATCCCTGGCCCCCCTTGGCATCCCGTGGTGACGACGAAGGCGTCACTAGAACGGCGGGGTGTCAGGGAACCGCGGATAGGGCTCCCGGTCGTCTCCGCTCGCGCCTGACGTGAGGGCATCGATGGTGGTGTACGTGCGGCCGGAGGGCGCGGTCCAGCGCACGCTCGCGCCCAGTGGGCCGGTGGTCATGCGGGTCGGGCGTGAGTCCGCAGGGGTCTGTGAGCCGCGTTGGTCGCCCTCGCTGCCTTGGCCGTCTGGTCGGGGGCTGGCTGTCGGGTCGTCCGTGTCGGGTGGATGGGTGATGAGCTGGGCCTTCCAGCGGGTGGTGTGTCGGAGGCGGTGGTGGGTGCGGCACAGGTGGATGAGGTTGGTCTGGTCGGTGGTGCCGCCGTGGGCCCAGTCGGTGACGTGGTCGAGGTCGCAGCGGGTGGCGCGGCGGGCGCAGCCGGGGAAGCGGCAGGTTGCGTCGCGGAGGCGGAGCCAGGCTTTGAGGTCGGCGGGGACGGTGTAGCGGTTGCGGTCGACGCCGAGGATGGCGCCGGTGTGGGGGTGGGTGAGGATGCGTAGGAAGGAGGGTGCGTCGGCACAGAGCTGGCGGGCGGTCTCGGCGTCGATGGGTCCGTAGCCGTCGAGCTCGGCGGGGACGTCCCCGCCCAGGAGGGTGAGGACGGGGACGGTGACGGCGACGGTGGGCCGGATGCCGCGCAGGGTCTGACGCATCCGCCGGGCGTTGTCGTCGAGCCGGCGCCGGGCCCGGTCCTCGGCTGAGCCCTCCTCGCCACCAGCATCGGCAGGAGCAGGAGCAGGAGCAGGAGCACGAGCCCCGGTGCCGTGGGTGTCGTCGCTGTCTGGGAAGTCGCCATAGCCGTCGCCGTCGCGGGTGCGGGGTGGTGTGTCGCGGTGCTGGTGGCATCCGCCGGGGCCTTGTTCGGTGCTGGTGCCGGGTTCGGGGCCGGTGGCGCCTGCGAGGACGTGGTTGAGGGCGTCGCGGCCGTCGTCGTCGAGGGTGAGGGCGGCGAGGGTGTCGGCGCGTAGCTGGGGCAGGGTGCGTGGGTCGTCGGGGTGAGCGAGGGTGGCGGCGGCGTCGGAGAGGCGGTGGAAGATGGCGGTTGCGGCGGGGGAGGGTAGGTGGGCGTGCAGCCAGGACATGCCGTCGATGCCGGGTTCGAGCAGGACGGTGCGGCCGGTGGCGGCATGCGCGTGGCGGTCGGCGCGGGGCACAGGGTTGAGGCGGTCGCGTTCGCGGGTGGCGGCTCTGGTGAACGCGGAGACGGTGAGGATCTTGGCGCGGGGGATGAGGGTGGTTTCGGCGCGGGTGCGCAGGTGGGGGTCCAGGCCGGAGATGAAGGTGACCATGGTGGTGGCGTGGCGGTAGGTGATGGTCCCGTCGGCCAGGGCAGCGGCGGTGGCGGGTAGCTCGGTGGCCAGGATGTGGGCGGTGTCCATGAGGTTCGCGGCTGTGGTGTGCGGGACGTGCAGGGCGCAGGCGAGCTCCGCGGTGACCGATCGCAGGTCCATCTCCACGTCGGGGTCGCCGGGCAGGTCTGGGATGTGGGGGTCGATCGTTGCGGCGCGCAGCACCTCGATGAGCCCGGCGCGTACCGCGGTCAGTGCGTTGATCATGTGGTCGGCGCGGACCACGGCTTCCAGCACCGCCGCGGTCGCGGCGGCGTTGCCGCGTGCGTCGGTGTCGGTGTCGACCGGGGTCTCCGTCATGATCTGAACCTACGCCCAGCCACTGACATTCCACCGCGAGATCACCGATACCCCACGCAACCATGCGAGATACGACTCATCGCACCAGGTCGGCGCGCTGCACCCGACCCGGCTAGCGCGCTGCACCCGACCCGGCCAGCGCGTTGCGCCTCACCGGGCTGCGACCGCGCCTCGCCGGGCTGCTCGCAGTGCCTCACCTGGCAGCCGTCGTATCGCGCCAGGCCGCCACAGCGTCGCCACCTGCCCCAAAGGGCCCATGACAGCCATCGGCATGACGATATGATGGATTGATCAAGCCGTCGACGAGAGTGAAGATCATGCCCGCTCGCCCCGCTACCGAGCGGCGCTCCTGATGCGCGGCCGCTCGACGGCATCCCCGTCGGACCCGGACCGGCCCGATCCCGCTCCCGCTCCCACCGGTCAACGAGACGTCCGTGACCGCCTCCGCCGCGACGTCGGCATCGAGGACTTCTCCGACGCCCATCGCCCGCTCTACGAGGTCAAGGCCAACCTCTTCAAGGGTGTCTCGCACCCCGTCCGGGTGCGCATCCTCGAGGTGCTCGCCGCCTCGCCGGACGACGTGCCCGTCGCCGACCTCATCGCCGACACCGGGCTCGAGGCCTCGCACGTCTCCCAGCACCTGTCGGTGCTGCGCCGGCACAACCTCGTCGTCGCCGAGCGTCGAGCCAGCCAGGTCTTCTACCGCCTCGCCTTCCCGGAGGTCGCGGACCTGCTGGCGGTCTCCCGCTCCCTGCTGGTCAAGATCCTCGAGCGCACCCACGACCAGCTCACGTCAACGGTGAACAGCGCAGCCCCACCGTCCCCAGCGCACGCCCGTAACCCCACCCACCCCACCACCCCCACGCAGTCGCCACGATGACCGCCGTCCGCCACCTCGCCTCGCTCCTGCCGACCCGCGAGGACTACCGGTCAGTGCCCCGCACCTGGCGCGGGGACCTCGTCGCCGGGATCACGGTCGCGATCATCGCGCTCCCGCTCGCGCTGGCCTTCGGTGTGAGCTCCGGCGCCGGAGCTGCGAGCGGCCTGGTCACTGCGATCGTCGCGGGTCTGGTCGCCGCAGTCTTCGGCGGCTCCAACGTCCAGGTGTCCGGTCCGACCGGGGCCATGGTCGTCGTGCTCGGGCCGATCGTCGCCGCCCACGGGACCGGGGCCATCGCCGTCGTCAGCCTCATGGCCGGAGCGATCGTCGTGGTCGGTGGTCTGCTGCGCCTGGGGCGGGTCGTCTCCTACATCCCCTGGCCGGTGATCGAGGGGTTCACCCTCGGGATCGCGGTCATCATCTTCGCCCAGCAGGTCCCCGCCGCAGTCGGCACCCCGGCAGGCGAGAGCACCATCGCCGTCGTCGCCGCCGCTCAGGCGCTGACGCACGCCGGCGGTTCCACGGCGCTCTGGCCCCTCGTGGCCGTCGCTGTGGTCGCCGTCGTCATGGTGCTCGCGCCGCGCTGGCACCCGCAGCTGCCGGGGTCGATCGTCGGGATCGTCGTCGTCACGGTCCTCGCGGGAGCCTCCGGGGTCTCGTTGGCTCGGATCGGCGCGCTGCCCAGCTCGCTGCCAGCCCCCGCCCTGCCTCAGATGACCGCCGCCGACCTCAGCGCCCTCCTCGGCCCGGCGTGCGCCGTCGCCGTGCTGGCTGCGGTCGAGTCGTTGCTCTCCGCCCGGGTCGCCGCCTCGATGGCCGACACCGGACGCTACGACGCCGATCGTGAGCTCGTCGGGCAAGGCCTCGCCTCGATCGCCTCGGGATTGTTCGGCGGCATGCCGGCCACCGGCGCCATCGCCAGGACCGCGGTCAACGTCCGCTCTGGCGGGCGGACCCGGCTCGCTGCGATCGTGCACGTCGTAGGCCTCCTCGCGGTGGTCTACCTGGCCGCCGGCGTCGTCTCGCACATCCCGTTGGCTGCGCTCTCCGGCGTCCTCATGGTCACCGCGTGCCGGATGGTCTCTCGGTCGACGGTCCGCAGCGTCCTGGGGTCCAGCCGCTCCGACGCGGTCGTCTTCGTCGTCACCGCGGCCATCACGATCTCCTTCGACCTCATCGTCGCCGTCGGGATCGGTATCACCGTCGCGGCTTTCTTCGCGCTGCGCACGCTCGCGCGGTCAGGAATGGTCCACCGGGAGCCGCTCCCAGGCACCCCGTGCGCCGAGGACGTCCGCATCGCGCTCTTCCGGCTCGACGGCGCCCTCTTCTTCGGCGCGGCCGACCGCATGCACGACGCCGTCACCGAGATCGACGACGTGGCGGTCGTCATCCTGCGGATGTCCCAGCTGCAGACCCTGGACGCCACCGGGGCCCGCGTCGTGACCGAGATGATCCAGACGCTCGAACGGCGCGGGGTGACCGTCCTGGTCAAAGGGATCCAGCCGCATCACCAGCACCTGGCGGACGCCGTCGGCGTCGTCGCCTCGCTGACCCACCGCAACCATCTGTTCGCCGACCTCGACGAGGCCGTCGCGCACGCCCGCGCCCATGCCGCCCATGTCCCATCCGCCGACACCCACGCCGCATCCACCACCTGCCCGACGCCGCAGCTCACCCTGTGCCTGACCGAGGACTCCCGCTAGGCTCATCTCGATCATCGATATGTCTCGCAGATCACCGGAGATCCGACATGACGCACGCGCTCACGCTCCCCGCCCGCCCTGACGCCCACCCGGGGCCCACGCGCTGGATCCGGGTGCTGGCCAGGCTCATCCTCCTCATCGGGGTGATCGTAGGCATCGCCGGGGTGAGCTACGCCATCAACGCCCTCACCATCGTCCCGGCCACGGTCCGCGCTCCGGTGACTCTGCTCGCCCCGGAGGGAGAGTGGCCGAGCGTCGACCTCTCGATCGACGGCGTGCAGATCGAGGACGGGTCGATCACCACGCTCCCGCCCGCAGCACTCGGGACCGGCGACAACGGTGGCCAGGTGACCATCGCGGCGTGGGACTCGACCCACCTCGAGCAGATCCTCAGCCGCGGCGACGCCCTCGTGGGCGGCCTCGCAGTGCTGATCGGCGCGATCCTGATCTACCCGGTGGTGCTCAGCATCGCAGCCGGTACGCCCTTCGCGGTCGGGAACGCCCGCTGCCTGTCCCTCCTCGCCGGCGTCATCGCCGTCGCCGGGTCGCTCGCCCCGTTGCTGCCCCAGCTGGGGGGCATCCGGGTGCTGGAACGGCTCGGGCTCGCCGACGACGGGATCTTCGTGACGAGCCCGCCGCAGCTCACGCTCACCCCGCTGCTGATCGCGGCGCTCGTCCTCGCCTTCGCCGCCGCCTTCCGTGCTGGTGAGCGCCTGGCGGCCGACGCGGACGGGCTCGTCTAGGGCGCGGCCTCAGCCCGCTCGCCACCCACCGTGCCGCCCACCGTGCCGCCAGCCGAGCCGCTGCCCGTGCCGGTTCCAGGCCTGCGCGCCGCGGGCTCGCCGCGACGGCCCGACCCGCGGTCGCCCACGCGACCACTCACGCGCTCACCCACCCGGTCGCCGTCGCGATCCGCCGCGGCGGCCCGCACCACCCCAGCCACGATGAGCCACTGAGCCGCGATGTACGTCACCATCACCCAGAACCCCTGCGCGGGAAGTGCCCAGCCGTCCACGAAGGCCTCGAGGGCGATGAGCGAGTCCGAGACGACGAACACCGCCCCGCCGAGCGCCACGAGCCGCCCGACGCCGGTCGCCAGGGCCGCCATGAGCGTCAGCGTCGCCCCGTAGACGAGCACGGGGACGAGCAGCGAGCCGGCCCCCGGGGCGCACGCCACGACGAGGACGATCAGGGCCAGGAGATACACCAGAGCCAGCGCCCGACGTCGGGCGGGCTGGCTGGGGGAGAGGACGCTGGCGTGCCGGTAGGGCCAGAAGGCGACCACGTAGACGACCTGGGCCACGAGGAAGAAGCCGACCAGGACGAGGAAGGCGGCGTCGTCAGGGACGGCGTCGGGCGCGGTGTCTCCGAGCCAGGAGAAGCCGAGGGCGACGAGCGTGAGGCGGACGAGGCGGCCGCGCGGCGCGCCGGAGGTGGCGGAGGCGAGCGCGAGGGCGAGCAGCGGCATGAGCAGCCACTGGGACACCGTCGCGACGGTGTCCAGGCCGGCGAGATGGGCGACGAGGTGGATGAAGCAGGTCGCCGCGAAGGTCAGGACGAGGACGCTGGTGCGCCGGCGCGTACGGGGGGACGAGGAAGCAGTCACGCACATCTCCGTTGATGTCGTAGGACTGGGACTGATACGAAAAAGGCCCTGATCCGAAGACCAGGGCCCTTCTCATTCGCTGTCTCAACGAGTGCCCAGAGGGGGACTTGAACCCCCACGTCCTTACGGACACTAGCACCTCAAGCTAGCGCGTCTGCCATTCCGCCACCTGGGCAGGTGGACCTTCAAGAACTTTTCGTTCTCTTGGGTGCGTCGGAAAATCTAGCACGGTTTCGGCGTCGAGCATGAATCGGGGGTCGGGTGGAGACTTGCGGGTGGGTGCTCGGTGGGGTGCGCGCGGCCTGTCACTGCTCCGCAAGCGGCCCCGCGGAGTAGTGTTTTTGCTGTTCATCGCTGGAAATCCGCGGAATCTAGGAAGTTGGTGAGGCCGCATGTCAGGTCAGCGAGTACGGACCGCAAGTGTGAGGCGGAACACAGCATCGATCCGCCCGCCGGTCCACGCTCCCGTCGACACCGTGCCTCAATGGTTGAAGAACGCCGCCGGATGGTCGTGGCGCCTCATCCTCGTGGTCATCGTCGTCTCGCTCGTGGTCTTCGCGACCGCGAAGGTCCAGCTCGTCTTCGTCGCGCTCTTCGTCGCGATGGTCTTCACCGCCGTGCTGCGGCCGGTCGTCAACGTCTACTCCAAGGTCATGCCCCGCGGGCTGGCCACAGCCCTGGCGATGCTGTCCGGTCTGCTCGTCATCGGCGGGCTGCTCACCTACGTCGTCGCCTCCGTCGCCGGGCAGTGGCACAACCTCTCGGAGCAGTTCACCACCGGCATCGGCCGGATCTTCGACTTCTTCGAGGACGGGCCCTTGCCGTTCTCCATCACCGAAGCCGACTTCGACGCGTGGCTCGCCGACGCCCAGAAGTGGGTCCAGGACCACGCCGGTGACATCGCCGGCACGGCCTTCGAGCAGGCCGGCACGGTCGTGGAGGTGTTCACAGCGCTCGCGCTGGCGGTGTTCTGCACCATCTTCTTCCTCGCCCGGGGGAGCGCGATGTGGACCTGGTTCCTCAACCAGCTGCCCTCGCGGATGCGCGACACCTGGAAGGTCGTGGGCGGCGCCGGCTGGTACACCTTCTCCGGCTACACCCGCGGCACCGTGATCATCGCGATCACCGACGGGCTGCTGGCAGGGATCTTCCTGTCCATCCTGGGAGTGCCGCTCGCGGCGCCGCTCGCGGTGCTCGTCTTCATCGGTGCGTTCATCCCGCTGGTCGGTGCCCCCGCCGCGATGGTGGTCGCCATGGTCGTGGCCCTCGCGGTCGACGGCGTGGTCAAGGCCGCGATCGTCGGCATCGGCATCGCGCTCATCGGCCAGTTCGAAGGACACATCCTGCAGCCGCTGGTCATGGGCAAGCAGGTGTCCCTGCACCCGATCGTCGTGGCGATCTCGGTCACCTGCGGCACGCTGCTGGCCGGGATCCTCGGCGCGGTCATCGCGGTGCCGCTGGTCGCGGTGGTCTGGGCGGTCTTCTCCCAGCTCCGCAGTCACCTCGACCCACCGATGCAGGACGCGGAGACGAGGGAGGAGACCGAGGAACCTTACGAGACGGACGCGTCCCACCAGCTCGACAAGAACGGTCCGCACGACAAGGACAGCGCTGACGAGCACCACGATCCGGGTGACGCGCCCCGTCGTGCCGCCCGTCCGGCGCGGCCGAACCCGTCCCACCACGCCCATCCCGGTACGCCCCGCTCGCGCCCGGCCGCCTCAACCGACCGTGCCTCCACCGACCGTGCCTCGATCAAGCGCGCGTCGACCGACCCTGAGGAGTCCTGATGCGTATCGGCATCCCCGTCGAGGCCAAGGACAACGAGCTGCGCGTCGCGCTCACTGCCGACGGCGCGCACCACCTGGTGCGCGCCGGTCACGAGGTCCTCGTCCAGGCCGGAGCCGGTGCGGGGTCGTCGATCAGCGACGCCGACTACGCCGCCGCCGGCGCCACGGTCGTCGAGGACCCCGCGACCGTGTGGCGCGAGAGCCAGATCGTCTGCAAGGTCAAGGAACCCCTCCCGCAGGAGTACCCCTACCTGCGGGATGACCTCGTCCTGTTCACCTACCTGCACCTGGCCGCGGACCGTGCCTGCACCCAGGCGCTGCTCGACGCCGGCACGACGGCGATCGCCTACGAGACCGTCCGCCTCCCGGACGGCTCGTTGCCGTTGCTGGCGCCGATGAGCGAGGTCGCGGGGCGGCTGGCTCCTCAGGTGGGGGCGTACTACCTGCTGCGTCCGGCCGGTGGCACCGGGGTGCTCATGGGTGGGGTGCCCGGCACGCGGCCTGCCAAGGTGGTCATCATCGGCGGTGGCACCGCTGGTCGCAACGCCGCCCAGACCGCTGTGGGGATGCGCGCCGACGTCTCCGTCATCGACCTGTCTGCGGCCACCCTGCGGGAGATCGACACCGAGCTGGGGCCGGCTGTGCGGACGGTCATCTCGACCGCCGCGAGCATCGAGCGGGAGGTGCTGAGCGCGGACCTGGTCATCGGGGCGGTGCTGGTCCCGGGCGCACGGACCCCGCGGCTGGTCTCCAACGAGCTCGTCTCACGGATGCAGCCGGGCTCTGTCCTCGTGGACATCGCCGTCGACCAGGGTGGGTGCTTCGAGGACACCCGCCCGACGACGCACACGAACCCGGTCTACCCGGTCCACCAGAGCATCTTCTACGCCGTGGCCAACATGCCTGGCGCGGTGCCGGTGACGAGCACGCAGGCGCTGACCAACGCGACGCTGCCCTACCTGACGCTGCTCGCGTCAGCGCAGGCCACCCAGCCAGCAGCAGCGACGGCGACGACCGCAGCCGACGCCGTCGCGCAGCTGCTGCTCCGGGAGCCGGCCCTGGCGGCCGGCCTGATGACTCAGGGCGGCCGCCTGGTCAGCGCCGAGGTGGCCCAGGCGCACGGCATGAGCCACGGCATGCCCGCCGGCCCGGCATGAGCACCGGGGGACGGGCTCCGAGAACGGCTCCTAGAACACCGGCTTGCCGCCGGTGACGCCGAGGACGGTCCCCGAGACGTAGCTCGCGGTCGCGTCGTCGGCCAGGAAGACGAAGGCCGGAGCGACCTCGCCCGGCTGCCCGGGGCGACCCAACGGGGTGTCCGTGCCAAAGGCCTCGATCTTCTCGTTGAACTGGGTCGCAGGCTGCAGCGGCGTCCAGATCGGCCCGGGCGCCACGGCGTTGACCCGGATGCCTCGCGGCCCCACCTCGGATGCGAGGTTGACGGTGAAGTTCGTGATCGCAGCCTTCGTCGCGGCGTAGTCGAGCAGCGAGGTCGATGGCTGGTACGCCTGGATCGAGGCGTTGTTGATGATCGACCCACCGCTGGGCAGGTGCTCGAGCGCCGTCTGGGTCACCCAGAACAAGGCATAGAGGTTCGTCTTGAAGGTCCGGTCGAGCTCCTCGGTGGTGATGTCGGCGATCGACTCCCGCCGCGCCATCTGGTAGCCGGCGTTGTTGACGAGCACGTCAAGACCACCGAGCTCGAGCACCGCGGTCGCCACCGCGGCCCGGCTCTCGCTCTCCTGGGTGAGGTCGCCCGGCACGAGCACCGCGTGACGTCCGGCGTCCTCGATGAGCTGGCGGGTGACCTCGGCGTCCTCCTGCTCCTCAGGGAGGTAGGAGATGGCGACGTCCGCGCCCTCGCGGGCGAAGGCGATGGCCACGGCGCGTCCGATGCCCGAGTCACCACCGGTGATGAACGCCTTCTTGCCGAGCAGGCGGTCGGTGCCGCGATAGCTGGACTCGCCGTGGTCGGGCTGAGGGCGCATCGGCTCGGTGAGGCCCGGGGGCTGCTGCTGCTGGGCCGGCAGGCCTGGGGGGAGGGGTTCGGTCGGCTGGTTGGCAGTCATGGAGTCTCCTTCGTGGTCGCAGGTCACAGGGACTTTCCATCGTGCCTCGGGTCGCCGCCGTCGGCATCTTCACGGTCGAGATCGACCTGAGAGCGGTTCTCCCGTATGAATGGGGGCATGCATCTCTCCGAGAACCTGCTCGAGAACCCCTTCGCGAGCCCGTCGTCCCTGCCCTACGGTCTGCCCGACTTCGCCGCCATCCGCGACGAGCACTACCTGCCCGCCGCGCGCGCCGGCATGGCCGCCGAGCTGGCTGAGATCGCCGCGATCGTGGACAACCCCGAGCCGCCGACCGTGGAGAACACCCTCGAGGCCCTCGAGCGGAGCGGCGACCTGCTCGGACGCACGCTGAGCGTGCTCTACAACATCGCCAGCGCGGACTCCAGCGCGGTCCTGGAGGACATCGAGGAAGAGCTCGCCCCCGAGCTCTCGGCCCACCACGACGCGATCTTCATGAACGCCGGCCTCTACGCCCGCGTCGCCCTGCTCGACGCCGCGGCCCGCGCCGGCCAGGTGGCCCTCACCCCCGACAGCGCCTGGCTGCTGGCCACCCTGCTGCAGGACTTCCGCCGCTCCGGGATCAACCTCCCCGAGGCCGACCAGGCGACCCTGCGTGACCTCAACTCCCGCATGACCTCCCTGGAGGCGACCTTCGGCCGCAAGCTCCTCGCCGGCGCCAACGCCGCGAGCGTGCTCGTCACCGACGTCCGTGACCTCGAGGGCCTGCCCGACGACGCCGTCGCGGCCGCGGCGCAGGCGGCTGCGGACCGCGGGGACGAGGGGGCCTACCTGCTCGAGATGCAGCTGCCCACCCAGCAGGGGGTGCTCGCCTCGCTGCGTCGTCGTGACGTGCGCCGCCGGGTCCACGAGGCCTCGGTGACCCGCGGGGCGACCGGAGACGACACCGACACCCGCGAGACCGTCCTGGAGCTCGTGCGGCTGCGCGCCGAGCACGCACGCCTGCTCGGCTACGACCACCACGCCGCCTACATCGCCGAGGACGCCACCGCCAAGACCACCGAGGCCGTCAACACCATGCTCGCCCCGCTGGCCCCGGCTGCGGCAGCGAACGCCCTGGCGGAGGCCGCCGACCTGCAGGCGGCCCTGGCCGCGGACCTCGACGACCCCGACGCCGTGCTCGAGGCCTGGGACTGGGCCTACTACGCCGAGCGGGTCCGCAAGGAGCGCTACTCCCTCGACGACGCGCTGCTGCGCCCCTACCTCGAGCTGGAGACGGTCCTGCGCAAGGGGGTGTTCGCCGCCGCGACGGCGCTCTACGGCATCACCTTCACCGAGCGCACCGACCTCCTCGGCTACCACCCGGACGTCCGCGTCTTCGAGGTCATCGACGCCGACGGCACCGGCCTGGGCCTGTTCCTGGCCGACTTCTACACCCGCGAGTCCAAGCGTGGGGGAGCGTGGATGAACAACCTCGTCGACCAGAGCTTCCTGCTCGACGAGCGCCCGGTCGTGGTCAACAACCTCAACATCGTCAAGCCACCGGCAGGTGAGCCGACGCTCCTCGTCTTCGACGAGGTCATCACCCTCTTCCACGAGTTCGGGCACGCGCTGCACGGGCTCTTCTCCGCGGTGCACTACCCCTCGCACTCGGGCACCGAGGTGCCCCGCGACTTCGTCGAGTACCCCTCTCAGGTCAACGAGATGTGGGCGTGGGAGCCCCAGATCCTCAGCGCCTACGCGGTGCACCACGAGACCGGCGAGCCGCTGCCGGCGCAGTGGATCACCACGATGATCGAGTCCCGTCAGTTCAACGAGGGCTTCGCCACGTCGGAGTACCTCGCCGCGACGCTGCTCGACCAGGCCTGGCACCAGATCGGTCCGGACGCGGTCCCCACCGCCGTCGAGGAGGTGCTGCCCTTCGAGGGCGCAGCCCTGGAGGCCGTGGGCCTGGCGCTGCGTGCCGTGCCGGCCCGGTACCGCACGACGTACTTCAACCACATCTTCGGAGGCGGTTACTCCGCCGGGTACTACTCCTACATCTGGTCGGAGGTGCTGGACGCGGACACCGTGGAGTGGTTCACGGAGAACGCCGTGGACGGGCGCGTGCTCAACCGTACGAGCGGTGACCGGTTCCGCACTCAGCTGCTCGCGGTGGGCGGCTCGATGGACCCGATGGAGGCCTTCGCCCGGCTGCGCGGGCGCGGACCGGCGATCGCGCCGCTGCTCGCGCGCCGCGGGCTCGACACCGCCGGCTGAGGCCGGCTGGCCCCGTGAGGGGTGCGAGGACACCGGTCGAGGCCGCGGGCACGGCTGTCCGCGGCTGGACCGGGGTCCGCAGGGCGGTGGCAGGGAACGGGTAGCGTGTGAGCATGACCACCGACCCGTCCCTGTCATCAGCCACCCTGACCGCAGAGGACGAGGTGGCGCGCATCTGTGCGGACCTGCTGCGGATCGACACCTCCAACTACGGCGACGGTTCCGGACCGGGGGAACGAGCGGCGGCCGAGTACGTCATGGGTCTGCTGCACGAGGTGGGCCTGGATCCCGAGCTCTTCGAGTCCGCGCCCGGCCGGGCCAGCGTCGTGGTGCGCATCCCCGGCGTGGACCCCTCACGGTCCGCGCTCGTCCTGCACGGACACCTGGACGTCGTCCCGGCCCAGGCCGCGGACTGGCAGGTGGACCCCTTCGCCGGTGAGGAGATCGACGGTCTGCTCTGGGGTCGCGGCGCGGTGGACATGAAGGACATGGACGCGATGATGCTCGCCGTCGTGCGCCAGATGGTGCGCGAGGGACGCCAGCCCGCGCGCGACGTCGTGCTCGCCTTCTTCGCCGACGAGGAGGCCGGGGGAGACTTCGGTGCGCGCTACGCCGTCGACCACCGTCCGGAGCTGTTCGAGGGCGCGACCCACGCGATCAGCGAGGTCGGAGGCTTCTCCACGCAGATCAACGGCCAGCGCGCCTACCTGCTGCAGACGGCGGAGAAGGGCCTGGCCTGGTTGCGGCTCGTCGCCGACGGGCGGGCCGGGCACGGCTCGCAGATCGCCGCTGACAACGCCGTGACGCACCTGGCCGCGGCGGTCGCGCGGATCGGGCAGCACCCCTGGCCCTACGTCTTGACCCCGACGGTGGAGGCGCTGCTGCGCGGGGTGAGCGACCTCACCGGGCTGGCCTTCGACGCCGGCGACCCGGAGCGCATCGACGCCCTCGTGGACGCGCTCGGACCGGCTGCGCGCTTCGTCGGAGCCACGGTGCGCAACACCTCCAACCCGACCCAGCTGAGCGCCGGGTACAAGGCCAACGTCATCCCTGGGCGCGCGGAGGCCGCCATCGACGCCCGGTTCCTGCCCGGGCATACCGAGAGCGCGATGGCCACGCTGCGCGAGCTCGCGGGGGAGCACGTGCGCATCGAACCCATCCACGAGGACATCGCGCTGGAGGTGCCCTTCTCCGGGTCGCTGGTGGACGCGATGACGGCGGCGCTGCTCGCGGAGGACCCGGGTGCGCTCGTGCTGCCCTACTCGCTCTCCGGTGGCACCGACAACAAGTCGCTCGCCCGGCTGGGGATCACCGGCTACGGCTTCGCCCCGCTGCGCCTGCCCGAGGGCCTCGACTTCCCCGGGATGTTCCACGGAGTGGACGAGCGGGTCCCCGTCGAGTCCCTGAAGTTCGGCACCCGAGTCCTGACCCGCCTCCTCGAGACCTGCTGACCCCGTCCAGCCACCCCGCCTCCCCACCACCCCACCCCACCTCCCCACCCAAGCCCCTCCGCTGAGTGCTGGGTTGTGCACGCAGATCACGCGAAAAAGCGTGCACGACCCAGCACTCACCGGGGTGCGCGGGGGGAGGGGGAGGGGAGTGCAGTTTGTCAGCGGATGAGGGTGCTGCGGGCGCGGATGATCTTGCGCCGGAGCCAGACTCGGCGCTCACCACCGACGTAGAGCACCGACCGGGCCAGCTCCCACCGGCCGTGCTCGGCCTCGTCGGTGAGCATCTGGCGGGTCTGGGACCGGGTGTGGTCCCGGGGGATGGTCAGAACCCGGACCTCGTACTCACGGCCCTGGGCGGTCCAATGGTCTCGGGGGACCTTCGCAGCCATCGTGTGTCACCTTTCGATGCCGAGTGCTCAGCGCCGGCGCCCGAGGGCGTGCGGCCCGGAGCGGGTCTGCCGTCGAACTTATCAGGGACGGTTCTGGTGCGCATCGAGGTCACCGGACCGGCGGCGTCGGCCCCGGGCAAACCCACAAGACTATCCGCTGCCATTCCCCTCGCGAGCGCGCTACCGTCAGGGTATGACCGTCGACCCGCGCGCCGCCCTTGATCGTTTTGTCGCTGCCCTCGAGGCGCACTTTGCTGCGGTCGCCAGCCGGCGAGGTGACGAGGACTCCTCCGTCGACGACGCCTACGACGTGCTCGCCGACGCCTTCGACGTCTACGACGAGGCCATCGGCAACACCTACGGCGAGGCTCTCCCCGTCGTGCTCGCCGACGACGACGATGATGACGACGATGACGACGACGACGATGTGGACGACGTGGACGAGGACGACGACGCCGAGGAGCGCCTGGGCGGGATCGACGACGCCGACCTGGACGGCTCGGACTACGACGAGGACGTCGACGCCATCAGGTGACCGGCGTGCTCAGGCGTAGGCGTCGGTGAACTCGTTGCTCGGGTGGCTGACCTCGTCCAACGCCGCACCGACCGCGCCAGGGAGCACGAGGTCGAGCGACCGCAGCGACTCCCGCAGCTGGACCGGCGTCCGCGCACCGACGATCGCCGAGGACACGTAGCTCCGTCCCAGCACCCAGGCCAGCGCCACCTCGAGCGGGGCCCGGCCCAGTCCTGACGCCGCGGTGCACACCGCGTCGACCACCGCTGACCCCCGAGCGTCGAGGTACGGCTCGACGAAGCCGGACAGCTGGCTGGACGCCCCACGGGAGTCGGACGGCAGCGAGCGCCGGTACTTGCCGGTGAGCACCCCGCGGCCGAGCGCGGACCACGTGAGCAGCCCGACGCCGAGCGCCTGCGTGGCTGGGACGAGGTCCTGCTCGCACTCCCGGTTGAGCAAGGAGTGCTCCACCTCGAGCGCCGCGAGCTCGACGTCAGCGCCCGAGCGCAGCGCCGCAGCCACGTACCCGGTGTGCCACCCCGCGTGGTTAGCCAGCCCGACGTAGCGGGCGCGTCCGGAGACGACCATGTGCCGCAGCGCCGAGACGGTCTCCTCCAGCGGGGTGTGCGGGTCAGGGGCCTGGACCAGGAAGAGGTCCACGTGGTCGGTCCCCAGCCGGCGCAGCGACGCGTCGAGGCAGGACAGCAGCGCACCGCGGGAGGAGTCGACGACCATGCCGCCTGGCGTGCGCCGCAGACCACCCTTGGTCGCGACCACCACCTCGTCACGGTCGACCAGCGATCCCAGCAGCGAGCCGAGGATCTCTTCGCTCGCTCCGTCGCCGTAGGACCCGGCGGTGTCGACGAAGGTCCCGCCGGCCTCGGTGAAGTCCCGCAGCTGCTGACCGGCGTCCTGGGCGTCGGTGTCCCGGCCCCACGTCATCGTCCCGAGCCCCAGAGCGGACACGTGCAGGCCTGTACGGCCCAGGCGGCGGAGTTCCATGCCCTGCAGACTACTGTGCGGGCCGCTGCCAGGGCAGTGCGCAGCGCATCCGGGGCGACCGGCGCTGCGAGGCTGACCCCGACGGGGCCCGCAGCCAGGTAACGTGGCCCGACGTGAACGGACTCCAAGCTTTCATCCTCGGACTGGTCCAGGGTCTCACCGAGTTCCTGCCGGTCTCCTCCAGCGCCCATCTGCGCATCGTCGGCGAGCTCATCGGCGCCTCTGATCCCGGTGCCGCCTTCACGGCGATCACCCAGATCGGCACGGAGAGCGCGGTGATCTTGTACTTCCGCCGCGACATCGCCACGATCTGCACGGCGTGGTGGCGCGCCATCAGCGGTCAGGACGGGCCCACGTGGCGCGAGCGCATGGGATCACGCAACCACGACGCCCGGATGGGCTGGTACATCGGTCTGGGCAGCCTGCCGATCGTCGTGCTCGGCCTGGGGCTGGAGAGCGCGATCGACAAGTCGTTCCGCAACCTCTACCTCATCGCCCTCATGCTCGTCGTCTTCGCCCTCGTGCTCGGCTGGGCGGACAAGGTCGGTGCCAAGAACCGCGAGCTGACCGACCTCAACCCCAAGCACGCGCTGTACTTCGGCTTCGCCCAGGCGCTGGCGATCGTCCCCGGGGTGTCCCGCTCGGGCGGCACCATCTCGGCCGGGCTGCTCATGGGATACACCCGTGAGGCCGCCGCGCGCTACTCCTTCCTGCTGGCCATCCCCGCGGTCCTGGGGTCGGGCTTCTACAAGCTGTTCACCTCCGCCGACGAGATCGGCGTCCCGGGCACCCCGAGCCTGGCGATGACGCTCATGGCCACCCTCGTCGCCTTCGTCGTGGGCTACTTCGTCATCATCGTCTTCCTCAAGATCGTCTCGACCTTCAGCTACAAGCCCTTCGTCATCTACCGCATCGTGCTCGCGGTGGTCGTCGTCGTGCTGCTCACCGCCGGCGTGCTCAACGCCCACGGCGGTGTGTGAGCGGCCCGTCGCCTAGAGCCACCCCGCGCGCCGGAACGCCCGGTACAGCGTGACGCAGAGCGTCGTCATGGCGGCGATCGTGACGGGGTAGCCGAGGTGCCAGCCCAGCTCGGGCATGTGACGGAAGTTCATCCCGTAGATCCCCGCGAGCAGGGTCGGCACCGCGGCGATCGCCGCCCACGCGGAGATCTTGCGCATGTCCTCGTTCTGCTGCAGCGTGATCTCGTTCTGGCGCACCGACACCTGGGAGAGCCGCACCGAGAGCATGTCGGAGAGCAGACCGTCGTGGGCGTCGAGGTGGCGGTCCACCCGCTCGGCGGTCGTGGTGAGACGCTCGAGCAGGCGGCGGTCCAGGCGCAGCGGCTGGGCCGACGCCGCCGACGCGGACGAGGCGTCCCCCCCGAGGTCAGGGATCTCGATGCTCAGCGGCAGCAGCGCGCGCCGGGCCTCGGAGATCTCTCGCTTGAGGTTGTACAGCCGCTCGAGCGGGTCCACGTCCGGACGGAAGACTGTCCGCTCCAGGTCCGCGACCGCGTCACCGAGGGCGAGCTCGACCTCCGAGGCCCCGGCGAGCACCTCCACCAAGGTCGCCGCGAGCACCGGCAGCGCGCCGTTCCCGACGAGGGTGCGTGGCTCGGTCAGGCGGGCCGCCACGCCGTCGGTGACCTGGGCGTCTCCGGCCTCGAAGGAGATCACGCAGTCGGCTGTCACGAACAACGTCATGGCGCCGGTGCTCACCTGCTCGTCGGCGAAGGACGCCGTCGGCACGACGACGTACATGGCATGGTCGTTGACCCGGACCACCCGGGAAGGCACGCGGGCGGCGCCCGCCCGGACCTGCGAGAGGCGGAGCCGGACGTCGGCGGTCGGCAGGCCGAGCTGGTCTGCGACGTCGAGCACGTCCTGGGACGCGGCGACGACGTGCCACCGGACCGCAGCGGGCGGCTGCTGCGCGGGTGCGTCGGCGGCCAGCTCGTGCCACCGGTCGGAGTTTCGCTCGAAGCTTCGTCGGATCGCGCTGGCACGTGCGGTGCCGGGACTGTCGGTGGTCATGAAGCCTCGCTGCTCGTCAGGCGTGGTTGTGGGTAGTCGTGCCGAGGGGCGGTCCAGAGCCGTCATAGGCATTGTGGCGCATCGTCGGTCGGGTGCCCTGGTGATTGCCAGCTAGGGTTGATCCGTGCTTACCTGGCCCGCTCCGCAGATCCCTGAACTCCCCGGCCGTGGAGACACCGTCCGCGTCCATGACAGCTCCACCGGTGAGCTGGTCGTGGCCGCCCACGGTGAGACCGCGACCCTCTACGTGTGCGGGATCACCCCGTACGACGCGACCCACATCGGTCACGCCGCGACCTACGTCGCCTTCGACCTGCTCGGACGCGCCTGGCGCGACGCCGGGCACACGGTCGTCTACGCCTCCAACGTCACCGACGTCGACGACCCGCTGCTCGAGCGGGCGACCGCGACGGGCGTGGACTGGCGCGACCTCGCCGTCGAGCAGACGGCACTGTTCGGTGAAGACATGACCGCCCTGGGCGTCATCCCGCCCGACACCTACCTCGGTGCGGTCGAGACCATCGACCCGGTCGCCCGCGCCGTCGTCGAGCTTCTGCGCATGGGCGCGGCCTACCGGGTGCCGCTCGAGGACGGCGCCGGGGGCGCTGACCCGGAGCTGGGCGACGTCTACGCCGACGTGACCGCGGACCCGGACTTCGGTCAGGTCTCGCGGTTCGACGCCGAGGTCATGGAGGCGCTGTTCGCCGAGCGCGGGGGAGACCCCGACCGCCCGGGCAAGCGCAACCGTCTCGACCCGTTGCTGTGGCGCCGCGAGCGTCCGGGGGAGCCGTCCTGGGACGGCGGCCCGCTGGGCACCGGCCGTCCCGGCTGGCACATCGAGTGCGCCGTGATCGCCCGTGCTGCCCTCGGCCTGCCCTTCGACGTGCAGGGCGGCGGCGTCGACCTGCTCTTCCCCCACCACGAGATGAGCACCTCGCACGCCCGCCTGCTCGGCGACGGCGACACCCACGGGGTGGCTGCCCAGACCCACGTGCACGCCGGGCTGGTCGCCTACCAGGGCGAGAAGATGAGCAAGTCCCGCGGCAACCTCGTCTTCGTCTCCCGCCTGCGCGCCGACGGCGTGGAGCCGATGGCGATCCGGCTGGCGCTGCTCGCCCACCACTACCGCACCGACTGGGAATGGACCGAGGCTGACCTCAAGTCCGCCCAGGAGCGCTTCGAGCTGTGGCGCTCGGCGGTCTCGGGCAACGGGGGACCGGCTCCCGAGCAGACGCTCGCGGAGATCCGTGCGGCCCTGGCCGCCGACCTCGACGCGCCGCGTGCGCTGGCCGCCGTCGACGCCTGGGCCGAGCTGTCCCTGGCCGGTACTGCCGAGCCGGTCGAAGGCGCCCCGGGCGTCATCTCCCGAGCAGTCAACACCCTCCTCGGCGTCCGCCTCTAACCGCTCCACTCCACCCACCCACCCACCTGCCACCCGCCCGCCCAATCCGCTGAGTGCACGAAAAGGCGCGTGTCGCACCGGCGTGTCGCGTACAAGATCGTGCACTCAGCGGGCGGCGGCGGTGGCGGAGGGTGGGGCGGGGGAGAGGGCGGGTCAGGAGCCTTTGTCGCGGCGGCGGAGGTACTGCTCGAACTCTCGGGCGATGGCCTCGCCGCTCGCCTCGGGCAGCTCGACGGTGTCCTTGGCCTCCTCGAGCTGCTGGACGTACTCGGCGATCTCGGGGTCCTCACTGGTGAGCTGGTCCACCCCGTGCTGCCAGGCCAGAGCGTCCTCGGCGAGAGCGCCGAGCTCGATCGTCTCCCCGAGGAAGGACTCCAGCCGACTGAGGATGGCTGCGGTCGCCTTGGGTGAGGGCGGGTGCGCCACGTAGTGCGGGACGGCCGCCCACACCGACAGGGAGTGGAAGCCGGCCTTCTCGGCGGCGTCGTGCAGCACCCCGACGATCCCGGTGGGACCTTCGTAGGTGTTGGCCTCGACGTCGAGCAGGTGCTGGACCGCGGGGTCGTCGGAGGTGACGGTGACCGGGATGGGCCGGGTGTGGGGGACGTCGGCGAGCAGCGCTCCGACCGTGACGATCGTGCGCACCCCCAGGGTGCGGGCGATCGAGATGATCTCCGCGCAGTAGCTGCGCCAGCGCAGGGCCGGTTCGATGCCGTGCACGAGGACGACGCGTCGGGTGGTGGCCGGCGGGCCAGCCACGAAGACGCGGGTGGTGGGCCAGGTCAGCTCGCGCTGACCGTCGGGAAGGGTCGCGACGACGGGACGGTGCTCCTGGAAGTCCAGGTAGTCCTCGGGGTCCAGCTCGTCGATGAGGTCCGCGCCCCACACGGCGACCAGGTGCGCCAAGGCCGCGCTGGCCGCGCTCCCGGCGTCGTTCCAGCCCTCGAAGGCGGCGATGAGGATCGCGTCGTCCGCAGAGTCCGGGGTCCCGGGGTCTGGCTGGGGAAGGTCGTGAGTCATCCCACCAGCGTAGTCCCGCAGGCGTGGAGCTCACCTGGAGTGCTCAGTGTGACGCGATCGGCAGTGCCCGGCTCCAGCCCAGGCAGCGGCCCGCTCCGCCGCCCTCACGGGCGCCGACAGGGGGTGCGTCCCGCTGGCTCGATGGCCGTACTGGCTGGCCCTGCGGCTAGCCTCGACAGTGCAGGTGTGCGCCGGACGGTGCACGCAGGAATGAGCACGACGATCGACGGAGGACACGTTGCAGGTATCTAGATCAGACGTTCATGCAGGAGACACCCTGAGCGGCCGCACGCTGCCGGCAGCGGTCCTGTGGGACATGGACGGCACCCTGATCGACTCCGAGCCGTACTGGATGGGGGCTGAGAACGCACTGGTCGCCGAGCACGGCGGGAGCTGGTCCTATGAGCAGGGCCTGGCCCTGGTCGGCACGCCGCTGACGCGCTCCGCCGCGACCCTGCAGGCCGCCGGTGTCCAGCTCGAGATCCCCGAGATCGTCGACTTCCTCATCAACCGGGTCGCCGGTGCTGTCCGGCAGACCATCCCGTGGCAGCCCGGCGCCATCGACGTCCTCACCTGGCTGCGTGACCAGGGCGTGCCGTGCGCGCTGGTGACCATGTCCTACACGCCGGTGGCCAGCGCCTTCATCGAGCAGGCGCCAGCCGGCGTGTTCTCAGCGGTGGTGACCGGTGACGAGGTCACCCACGGCAAGCCGCACCCCGAGGCCTACCTCACGGCCGCCGAGCGGCTAGGGGTCTCGATCACGGACTGCCTCGCGGTGGAGGACTCCCCGTCCGGGGTGGGCTCGGCCCTGGCCTGCGGAGCGGTGCCCGTGGGCATCGAGGTCATCGTGCCGGTGGTCTCCGACCCACGCCTGAACCGCATCACCAGCCTGTCTTCGATGACGCCGCAGTTCTTCCACGACGTGATGACCGGGACCGTCATCGACCACATCGGCGAGCGCTGAGACGCGCACAGCGGCGGCTGCCCGCACTAGGGCGCTGGGCGCCGCCGCAGAAGCCGACCGCCCCCTGCCCGCTTCCCGCGGACAGGGGGCGCGGCTGCAGTGCTCGATCCTGCGCCCTGGACCTCAGGCCACAGGTCGCACGCCGATCGCGCGCTCCACGGCGTCGGGGTCCAGCTCCGGCGGTGTGCCGCCGAACTCCGGGCAGACGCTCTGGTGCGCGCACCATCCGCACAGCGGGGTCCGCCGGGGTGCCCAGGTCCCGCTCCTCGCCGCCGTCTCGATCCCAGACCAGATGCTGCGGATCCGCTGCTCCGTCGCCAGCAGCTCGCGCTCGGTGGGTTCGTTGCGCAGCACCTGTCCGTCGCCGAGGTAGACGAGCTGGAGCATCTTGGGGATCTCCCCACGCTCACGCCAGAGCACCAGCCCGTAGAAGCGCATCTGGAAGACCGCCGAGCTCTCGTAGCCGGGACGGGGGGACTTCCCAGACTTGTAGTCCACCACCCGCACAGCGCCGTCAGGGGCCACGTCGATGCGGTCGATGATCCCGCGCAGCAGCGGTCCGCCGTCGAGCTGCGACTCCACGAAGAGCTCGCGTGAGGCCGGCTCGAGACGGTTGGGGTCTTCGAGCGTGAAGTACGTGGACAGCAGCGTGCCGGCGGTGCCCAGCCAGGTCTGCCTCTCCTGCTCGCTCGTGAACAGCTCGGCGTACTCGGGCCGGGCCTGCAGCAGCGTGTCCCACTCGCCCGGCAGCAGGTCGTGGGCACGGGCGACCGTGCGCTCCCCGAGCGGGGCGTCGTAGAGGCGTTCCAGGACAGAGTGCACGAGGGTGCCGCGCACGGCAGCCGAGCTGGGCGGCTCCGGCAGCTTGTCCACCACCCGGAAACGGAACAGCAGGGGGCACTGGGTGAAGTCGTTCGCACGGGAGGGGGACAGTCCCGGCCGCTTGACGGGCGTCGGGAGCGCCACAGGGACCGGCGCATCGACCGGCGCGACGACCGCAGCACCGACCGGCGCAGAGTCAGATGCCACAGCGGGACCAGGTGCGGGGGGAGTGGCGGGGACGGTGGAGGGCATGGGGACGAGCCTAGGGCGTCCCACTGACACGGCAGACCCGTAGGGTTGCCTCTGTGGACAGACGTCGTGGGTGGGTCATCGGTCGGATCGCCGGAGCGCCGGTCGTGCTCCAGCCCTCAGCCCTCATCATGGTCGTGGTCCTGACCATCCTCTTCGTCCCCACGGTCCGGTCGATGAGCCCGGAGCTGGGACCGCAGGCCGTCGCCGGATCCCTCGTCCTCGTCGTCATGCTCATGGTGTCGGTGTTCTTGCACGAGGTCGCCCACGCCTTCGCGGCGCGCTCGCGGGGGATGACCGTGCACGAGCTCGCCCTGACGTTCTGGGGCGGTCACACCGCCTACTCCGACCTGCGCACCACCCCCGGCACTGCCGCCTTCATCGCCGTGGTGGGACCAGCCACGAACCTCGTGCTGGCCGTGCTCGCCTGGGTGGGCTACCTGCTCCAGCCGGACGCCTCCAACCTGGCGCTGCTCTTCTACGTCACAGCCTTCGCGAACGCGGCGGTGGCCGTGTTCAACCTGCTGCCGGGCCTCCCGCTGGACGGCGGACAGATCACCGAGTCGGCCGTCTGGGCAGCGACCGGCTCCCGGCTGAGCGGGACGCGCGTGGCGGCCTGGACGGGGCGTCTGCTCGCCGTGGCCCTGGCGGCTGCCGCGATCGTGGTGCCGACGCTGCGGGGTCAGCAGGTCCAGCTGCTCATCGTCGTGTGGGCCGGGCTCATCGGGTCCTTCATGTGGACCGCGGCCAGCGGCGCTCTCGCCCAGAGCAGGGCGCGCGCCCGGATCGACGCCCTCGACCCGCGCCGGCTCGCTGTGCCGGCCGTGGCAGTCCCCGTCGAGGCGCCCGTCTCCCAGGTGCGCGAGGTGGCTCGCGGCGCCCAGCTGGGCGGGATCCAGGCGCAGGTGGTCCTCGTCGACCATGGTCAGGCCGTCGGCTTCGTCGACGACGCGGCCCTCGCCGCGGTGCCCGACGCCGTCGCCGCCGCGACGCCCGCATGGCAGGTGATGGTCGCCCTCGCCCCCGGCGCGGTCGTCGACGGCTCCCTGCGCGGCCCCGCCTTCCACGCGGCCGCGATCGAGGCCTCCCGACGCTCCCCGGTGTTCGTCGTCGTCGACTCCGGGCGGGTGGTGGGGCTGCTGCGCGCTGCGGACGTGGCGCGAGCGGTGCATCTAGACTGACCCGTTGTGACCCACGAACCGAACACGACGTCCGACCGCCCCACCTCCACCGGAGCCGACCTGCGTCGAGGTCCTTTCCGCGTCGGCGACCGGGTCCAGCTGACCGACCCGCGCGGACGGCTGCACACGATCACCCTCGCCGCGGGCGCGAGCTTCCACACCCACCGCGGGTACTTCGAGCACGACCAGATCATCGGCCTGCCCGAGGGGTCGGTCATCCGCACCACCTCCGGCATCGAGTACCTGGCCCTGCGACCGCTGCTCAGCGACTACACGCTGTCCATGCCGCGCGGCGCCGCCGTGGTCTACCCCAAGGACGCCGGCCAGATCGTCGCCATGGCGGACATCTTCCCCGGCGCGCGCGTCATCGAGGCCGGCGTCGGCTCCGGTGCGCTGACCATGTCGCTGCTGCGCGCCGTCGGCGACGGCGGTTCGCTGCACTCCATCGAGCGGCGCGAGGACTTCGCCGACATCGCCCGCGGCAACGTCGAGCTCTTCTTCGGCGGCCCCCACCCTGCCTGGGAGCTGTCCATCGGCGACCTGTCCGACGTCCTGCCCGAGGTGGCCGAGCCGGGCACCGTCGACCGCGTCGTGCTCGACATGCTCGCCCCGTGGGAGAACCTCGAGGCTGTCGCCCAGGCGCTCGCCCCCGGCGGCGTGCTCATCTGCTACGTCGCCACCACCACCCAGCTCTCCCGCCTCGCGGAGGACCTGCGCGACGACGGCCGCTACACCGAGCCTGAGGCGTGGGAGACCATGGTCCGCGGCTGGCACCTCGAGGGCCTGGCAGTGCGGCCTCAGCACAGGATGGTCGGGCACACCGGCTTCCTCATCACCACGCGCCGGATGGCCGACGGGATCGACGCGCCGGTGCGCCGCCGTCGTCCGGCCAAGGGCTCCTACCCGGTGACCGAGGAGGAGTGGAGCGCCGAGGACCTCGGCGAGCGGGCCGTCTCGGACAAGAAGGTCCGTCGGGTGCGCCGCGACGTGGGCCAGGCGGTCGAGAACATCGCTGCCACGGAACCGTCACTGGACGCACACGTGGACGACGGAGCGCGCTCCGACGATCTGTGACAGTGTCGTACCTCGGACAGCGGAAGAGGTGCACCCATGAGTGACATGTCATCGCCATCGTCAGCGGCTTCCGGGACCGCTCAGGAGCAGGCCCGTCGCCTCGCCGTGCTCTCGGCGCAGAACGAGCGTCTCGCCCAGGTGCTGGGTGAGGCGCGGTCCAAGATCGTCGAGCTCACCAAGCAGATCGAGGAGTTCGCCAAGCCGCCGGGCACCTACGCCGTGTTCTTGGCCGACCACGGCGACGGCACCTGCGACATCGTCTCGGCGGGCCGCAAGATGCACGTCGGAGCAAGTCCGACCCTCGACCTGTCCGGCCTGCGCCAGGGCCAGGAGGTCAAGCTCAACGAGGCTCTCGTGGTGGTCGCCGCGGGCGGCTTCGAGGAGATCGGCGAGCTCGTCACCGTCAAAGAGGTGCTCGACGACGGCCGGGTCCTCGTGGTGGGACGGTCCGACGACGAGCGCGTCGTGCGCCTGGCGGGCTCCCTCGAGCACGAGCCGGTGCGCGCCGGCGACGCCCTGACCATCGACACCCGGTCCGGCTTCGTCTTCGAGCGCATCCCCAAGGCCGAGGTCGAGGACCTGGTCCTCGAAGAGGTCCCGGACATCGACTACTCCGACATCGGTGGTCTCGGCCCGCAGATCGAGCAGATCCGCGACGCCGTCGAGCTGCCGTTCAACCACCCGGACCTGTTCCGCGAGCACGGGCTGCGCCCGCCCAAGGGGATCCTGCTCTACGGGCCGCCCGGGTGCGGCAAGACGCTCATCGCCAAGGCGGTCGCCAACTCCCTCGCCGCCGCAGTCGCCCGCCGCGCCGCGGAGAGGCACGTGGCCGACGGCGGCGACCCCGCGCTGCTGGAGACCGCTGCGCAGGCCAAGAGCTACTTCCTCAACGTCAAGGGCCCCGAGCTGCTCAACAAGTACGTGGGGGAGACCGAGCGTCACATCCGGCTGATCTTCGCCCGGGCGCGGGAGAAGGCCTCGCAGGGCAACCCGGTCGTGGTGTTCTTCGACGAGATGGAGTCGCTCTTCCGCACCCGCGGGACGGGCCTGTCCTCCGACGTCGAGACGACCATCGTGCCCCAGCTGCTCTCCGAGATCGACGGCGTGGAGCGCCTGGACAACGTCATCGTCATCGGCGCCTCCAACCGGGAGGACATGATCGACCCGGCCATCCTGCGCCCCGGGCGCCTGGACGTGAAGATCAAAATCGAGCGGCCCGACGCCGAGGGCGCGCGGGAGATCTTCGGCAAGTACCTCACCACCAACCTTCCCATCCACGCCGACGACCTCGCGGAGCACAGCGGCGACGTCCCTGCCGTCCTCGAGGCGATGATCCAGCGCGTCGTGGAGCGGATGTATGCCGACACCGAGGAGAACCAGTTCCTCGAGGTCACCTACGCCTCGGGGGACAAGGAGGTCCTGTACTTCAAGGACTTCAACTCCGGCGCGATGATCCAGAACATCGTCGACCGCGCGAAGAAGTCCGCGATCAAGGACTTCTTGGCCACCGGCCAGCGGGGGATCCGGGTGGACCACCTCATCACCGCCTGCGTGGACGAGTTCAAGGAGAACGAGGACCTGCCCAACACGACCAACCCCGACGACTGGGCGCGGATCTCGGGCAAGAAGGGCGAGCGCATCGTCTTCATCCGCACGATCGTCCAGGACAAGGACGGCAAGGGGATGGGCTCGGCGGCTCGCACCATCGACACGGTCACCAACACCGGCCAGTACCTCTGACGACTGGTGCCGGAGGTCACCGCGGCGGCTGCGACGACCGCGATGGCCGAGCGTCACCCATCTCGGCCCCGCCCCGCGTCCCGTGGGTGCGGTGCCGAGATGGGTAGGGTTGGGGGGTGACTGTGCGACGCGTGATGGGTATCGAGACCGAGTACGGCGTGCTGGCACCGGGAAACCCGCTGGCGAACCCGATGCTCATGTCCAGCCAGGTGGTGACGGCCTACCGAGCGATCAGCTCCACGGCCCGCAGCCGGGCCCGGTGGGACTACGACGACGAGGACCCCCTGCTCGACGCCCGGGGGTTCCACGTCCAGCGCGCCTCCGCCCACCCCTCCATGCTCACCGACGACCCGAGCCGCCCTGCTCCGTCCGGCCCGGTCGCGGAGCGCGCGTCGGGCACGGCCGAGGAGCTGCAGACGATCGTGCGTCCGACTTCCGAGACCTACGACGACCCCAGCGCCGCCAACGCCATCCTCACCAACGGCGCCCGGCTCTACGTCGACCACGCCCACCCGGAGTACTCCTCGCCCGAGGTGACCAACCCCCTCGACGGCGTGCGGTGGGACACCGCCGGTGAACGCGTCATGCTGGCCGCCTCCCGTGAGGTGGCCGCGACGATGGGCCTGGACATCCAGCTCTACAAGAACAACGTCGACGGCAAGGGCGCCAGCTACGGCACCCACGAGAACTTCCTCGTCGACCGGCAGGTCCCCTTCTCCACGATCATCGAGCTGCTCACATCCTTCCTCGTCACGCGCACCGTGTTCACCGGGTCAGGACGGGTCGGGCTCGGCCAGACCGGGTCGGAGGCCGGCTTCCAGATGTCCCAGCGGGCTGACTACATGGAGGCTGAGGTAGGCCTGGAGACGACGCTGCGACGTCCGATCATCAACACCCGCGACGAGCCGCACGCCGACCGGCTGCGCTGGCGGCGCCTGCACCTCATCATCGGTGACGCGAACCTCTTCGAGACCGCGACGTACCTCAAGCTCGGGACGACCTCGGCCGTGCTGTGGGTGCTCGAGCACCTCGACGAGGTGCCCGGGGCACGTGCTGACCTCGTCGGCCTGCGGCTCAAGGACCCGGTCACCGACGTCGCCCGGGTGAGCCGGGACCTGTCGCTGTCCGCTGTGCTCGAGATGGCCGACGGCCGGCGCATGACGGCGCTGGACGTCCAGCACGGCTACCTCGACGTGGTGCGGCGGGTCCTGGACGTGACCGGGTGGGACGAGGAGACCCGTGCGGTGACCGACCGCTGGGCCAGCGTCCTGTCCCGGCTGGGCACCGACCGAGCCTCGTGCGCCAAGGACGTGGAGTGGGTCGCCAAGCTCCGGCTGCTGGAGGGGCTACGCAGCCGCGACGGCCTCGCGTGGGACCACCCGCGGCTGCGGGCGATGGACCTGCAGTGGAGCGACGTGCGACCCGAACGCAGCATCTATCACCGCCTGGTGGCTGCGGGAGCGGTCGAGCGGCTGGTGACCGACGCCGAGGTGACCCTCGCGGTGGCTCACCCCCCGACCGACACCCGGGCCTACTTCCGGGGCGAGGCGATGGACCGCTTCCCCGGGGAGATCTCTGCGGCGAGCTGGGACTCGGTCGTCTTCGACATCCCGGGGGCACCGTCCCTGCAACGGGTGCCGATGATGGACCCGTGGCGCGGAACGCAGGAGCACGTCGGTGCGCTGTTCGCCGCGCACCGCGACGCCGGGGAGTTCCTCGCCGCGCTCATGGGCCCGGTTCAGCGCAGCTCGGAGTAGTGCAGCAGCACCTTGCGCGCGGTGGCGATCTGCCGCTCATAGGTGAGTCCCAGCGCCAGCAGCGTGCCGCCCACGACTGCCAGGACCATCCAGCCGAGCATGCCGGACATCGCCGCCAGGGCAGGTGGCCCGACCAGCGCCACGACCTGGACCAGCAGGGCGACGATCCCGCACGCCACCGGTGCCTGCCAGCGCAGCCGCACACCGAGCACCAGCCACACAGCGGCGGTGACCATCGCTGCCGCGACACGCCCACCGCTGGGTTCGCGGAGCATCTCGACGGTGAGCGGGAGGAGCGTCGCGACCGCGCCCAGCATGACGGTGGTCCAGGTGGACCTCGTCGGATCGACCTGCGCGGCGCGCACGGTGACGACCGCGACGAACACGCCCGCGAGGATGAGCAGCCCGGCCAACGCGCTCCCGCCTTCACCTGCAGCGGCGCCGGCCGCAGATGACGCCGCGGTCCTGCTCCACGCCTGCGCAGCGCCCGCGCCGATCAGCGCCGTGACGTACGCGCCGATCAGAGCTGGCACCGCCCGCAGGAGGAACACCCGGGAGGTGCGGACTCGGGGGAGCCCGGGAGGGGTGCCCAGCAGGGCGGCCGCTCCCCAGACGATCACCGCGGCGGCGCAGACCCGGGTGCTCGCAGAACCGAACCACCCTCCGGCCACCAGCACGAGGACGGGAAGGGCGGCCAGCGCGGTGCACACCGTCACCGCCCAGACCCGCGGGTCGCTGACCAGCGTCGAGGTGGGCGATCCAGGCGGGACGGGCTGCTGGAACCTCATCTGGGTGAGCAGCGCTGCCAGCACGGCGGTCGCGGCGACCGCCGCCGCGGTCCACACGGTCGTCATGAGGGCGGTTGTCGAGTCGGAGCCGGCGGCCTGGCCCCAGGTGCTCGAGCCTGAGGCGACCCGTGTGGCCAGAGCCACGCCATACCCGCCGAGGCCGACGACCGCGCCCGCCAGCCCCAGCACCGTCATCCCGGTGACGAGGAGCCGCAGGCGCGTGGCGACCGCGGTCCGGGTGAGCAACCAGGCGGTCGCCCCGAGCCAGACGACGCCCACGGCCACGACGAGCGCCCGCCCGCCGTTGCCGGCTCCCGGGGTGAGCAGGACCGAGGGGACGATGAGCACCGTCAGGCCGCCAAGAATGAGCCGCGCCGCATGCAGGCCCGGGTCGGAACCGGCGTCCGGTCCAGGGCCAGGTCCAGGGCCGGGCCCAGAGTCAGCACGAGAGTCGGAACCCGGGTCCGCGACAAGGCTCGACTCGGAGGACCGGCGGCTGCGCTGGGACGCCACGAGCTGCCACACACCGGTGGCCAGCATGACCGTCGCGCCGGGAGCAGTGTAGATCTCCACCGGGAGCCCGGAGCCGTTGAGCGACACCCAGGAGGCGGCCACGCCCAGGCACAGCGCCAACCAGCCCAGCTGCGGGCGTCGGGCAGCCATGGCGTAGGCCAGGGTGCCGATGGCGTCGATCGCCAGCGCGATGGTGACCCGGCTCGGGTCTCCCTGCGCCACGACGACGACGGCCAGCGTGGTCGTGGCGGCAAGGGCCACGCCGCTGCACTCGAAGCCCAGGCGCGCAGGCCCGGACGTCGCAGCTCCCGCCCACGTGACGAGGACAGCCAGGAGCCCGAGGATGGCAAGCAGCCAGTCGATCCGGGCGACATCCAGCTCCGCGGCCATGCCGACGGTCCGCAGGCTCAGCAGCGTGAGCGCCACGATGAGCGGGAGCAGCGCTCCGGCGGTCGCGCGCAGCCGGAGGTGCGCACCCACGGCGCGGGCGAAGCTCAGCTGCCACACGAGGACGGCCGTCGTGACCAGGAGCGCCGTGGCGAGCAGCGCGACGGCGAGCGACTGGGTCAGCTCGAGGCCGGTGGCGGTGCTGGTCCCAGGGTCGGTCAGTGCGCGGAGGGCGGTGAGGAAGAAGCCCGGCGCGCAGAGCAGAGCCGCTGCCCAGAGCGCCGCAAGGCGGTCGGCGCTCACGGGGCGGTCGAGCGGAGAGCCCTGACCCGTCCTCGCCCGGTCGCGGACGCCGAGCAGCACGAGCGCAAGGACGAGCGGGAACGGCGCGGCATACCACCCGACGGCGTCCAGCGGGATGACGAGACGGGCGACGATGCCCACTCCCACCGAAGAGATGATCAGCGAGGCGCCGGTGAGCGCGGCCCGGTTGGCCACGCGGTGGGCGTCGCTCGCGGGCAGCCACTCACGCGCGACCCACAGCACCAGGCCGGCGACGAGGAAGGTCGCCGCGACCAGCGACTGTCCGGTGGTGCGCGAGACCGAGCTGTCTGCACCTGCGGCGAGAGCGAAGGACAGGATGGCCGCTCCCGTGACGGCGACGGCAGAGCCGAGGCCGACGCAGACCTGCATGACAGAGGTGATCCGGTCACTGAAGGCGCGGACGGGGACCATCGCCGCCGACGTGCTGGCGATCCAGCCGATGAGCGAGGCGCGGGCTACAGCGGCCGAGAGTGCCACCACCAGCAGCGTGGCGGTTGCCCAGCCGGCCCCGGGCATGACCAGCGCCAACCCGAGCAGCAGCAGCGTCGCGGCGATGACCGATGCGCCCAGCGGGTGGTCGACCAGCACGCTGGGACGACGCGGCACGGTCACGCTCTGAGGACGGGACGGGTGCTGGCCCGGTAGGGGGACGGGACCTGCTGGCACCGCGACCTGGGGCCGCATGATGAGCGGCTGGGCGCCTAGCAGGTGAAGCAGCGGCCGGGCCGCGACGATCACCCCGAGCCCGACCAGCGTGGGCAGGACCGCCTCCTGGTTCCCCGCCTCTCTCAGGACCGCGGGCTCGCTCACGACGTCCAGCGCGAGCACCGCGACGACGAAGACCGGGAACGCGCCAACCAGCAGCACGCCCGTCCATGCGGCACGTGCGGCGGGCGCTCCGACCCGGGGCAGCGCTCGCAGAACCCCGACAGTCGCGCCGCAGCCGACGGCGGCGCCCAGCGGCAGCGTCCACACAGCCGCGCTCGTCGCCGTTGGCGTCAGTGCTACCGCACCGACGGTCGAGGCCGCCACGAGGGCGTACCCGGTTGCTGCCGACCAGCGACGGGCACCCGGTCCGGCGGCCGCTGCCCACAACCCGCACACCACAGCCAGGGCGAGCAGCGGGGCCACGGACTGTGTGGCACCGACGTCGAGGAGGGCGACGAGCACCGCGATGGACGAGGCACCGACGTAGTACGGCGCGAGCGAAGCCAGCACCACCCGGGCTCGCACCATGACGGAGACGCCTGCCACGACGACCTGCGGACCGAACACCTGCGGGGCGTACAGGCACAGGACGGCGCAGAGCGCGAGCAGCGCAGCCGAGCCAGGGGCCGAGGAGATCGTCAGGGCGAGGACCGCAGGTGCGGCTGTGAGGCACACCAGCCCTGTCAGGGACACCGTGACGAGGGCGAGCGCCCGCCCTAGCGGGATGAGCACGACGGCGCTCACGACGAGCGCGACGGTCCAGGCCGTCCCGAGCTCGGCGTACGTCTCTTGTGTACCCACAGCGGCGGTCCACAGCACCCAGGCGTCCAGGACGACCAGGAACGACCCGAGGCCGGCGACCACCTCAGCAGCGGTCTTGAGCCCGGTCCGGGCGGCCCAGTGCGCTCCGGCGAACACGGCCGCGGTGATCGCGACGAGGATCAGCCCGCGGACAGCCATGCTCAGGTGCCCCCACGCGAAGACCGTGAAGACCAGCCCGGCTCCGCAGAGCAGGACGGCGCCGAGCACCTGGAGGATCGTCTGCAGCCCCCAGCCCGGTCGAGCGGGGACAGGTCCGTGTCCGAGAGGAGCGCCCAGCGGCACCCCGGGTGGGCGGACGGGAGCAGGCCGACCCGGCACCGCCTGCCCCGGGACCGGTCGAGGCGGAGCAGCCTGGGCAGTCGCCGACTCGAGGCGCATCTGGGCGATGAGCTGTGCCCGCCTGTCCAGCACCCTCGCTGCCTCGTTGGACAGGTCCCACAGCTGGCGACCCCGTGGCCCGGAGGGGTCGAACCGGCACACGGTGCACCGGCGCCCGGCGAGCGGGGCCGCGCATGCTGGGCAGCGTGTGGGGTCGGTGAGAGGGCTCGTGCTGAGCCACCGGGCCGATGCGACACCGTCCGGTGCGATTGGGGTCATGTGGGCATGATGCCCCGGATGGGTCGGCATGGACAACACCGCTCGACGTGGGTGTGGACAAACCTCTGCCGCGATGGGTGTGATGAGGTTAGATGGGAGTTCGTCGAGCCGCAGCGACGAGCTGCGGTGCGGACGCAAGGAGGATGACATGGCCAGCCAGGAACATCAGCAGCACGCGTCGCAGGACCGTGAGCCCGACGAGGTCGAGCCGACCCCCGCGCCGACCGCCGCCGCGCAGGAGCGCGACACCGAGGTGGACGCTCTCCTGGACGAGATCGACGACGTCCTTGAGGTCAACGCCGAGTCCTTCGTCCGCGGGTTCGTCCAAAAGGGCGGTCAGTGATCTGCGATGGCAGATCCCACCGGTAAGTTCCCCCGAGCCTTCCTGACGCCGGGGACAGCCTCCTTCACCGACTTCCTCGCCGCGCACGACCCGACCCTGCTCCCGGGGTCGAGGCCGTTGCCGGCCGGGACCGTGCCGGTGACTCCGCACGCCACGACGATCGTGGCGGCGACCTTCGACGGCGGCGTCGTCATGGCCGGTGACCGGCGGGCGACGATGGGATCGATGATCGCCAACCGCGAGATCGAGAAGGTCTTCGCGGCCGACGACTTCTCCGCCGTCGGGATCGCGGGCACCGCGGGGCTGGCGATCGAGCTGGTCCGGCTGTTCCAGCTGGAGCTCGAGCACTACGAGAAGATCGAGGGCACGCTGCTGTCCCTGGACGGCAAGGCGAACCGGCTCTCGACCATGATCCGCGGCAACCTCGGCCTGGCCATGCAGGGCCTCGCCGTCATCCCGCTGTTCGCCGGGTACGACCTCGACGACGGCGGCGGCCGGATCTTCTCTTACGACGTCACCGGCGGCCGGTACGAGGAGTACGAGCACCACAGCGTCGGCTCCGGGTCGGTCTTCGCCCGCGGCGCGCTCAAGAAGCTCTGGCGACCGGGCATGGACGCCCCTGCCGCCGTCCGCGTGGCCGTGGAGTCCCTGGTGGACGCGGCCGACGACGACTCCGCGACCGGTGGTCCGGACACGGTGCGCAAGATCTGGCCGGTGGTGGCCACCGTCACCGCCGGCGGCTTCCGCCGCGTGCCCGACGCCGAGCTCGAGGCCGTCGTGGACGCGATCGCCGCAGAGCGGATCCGAGAAGTGCGCGACGCCCGCGCGGCCCACGGGAAGCAGCACGGAGGTGACCTGCGATGAGCATGCCGTTCTACGTCTCGCCCGAACAGCTCATGAAGGACCGCGCGGACTACGCCCGCAAGGGCATCGCCCGCGGCCGGTCCGTGGTCGTCGCCGCCTATGACGACGGCATCGCCTTCGCCACCGAGAACCCGTCCCGGGCCCTGCACAAGATCTCGGAGATCTACGACCGGATCGCCTTCGCAGCCGTCGGCAAGTACAACGAGTTCGAGAACCTCCGCGTGGCTGGCGTGCGCTACGCAGACCTGCGGGGCTACTCCTACGACCGCTCCGACGTCAACGCCCGCGGGCTGGCCAACGCCTACGCCCAGACGCTGGGCACGGTGTTCACCACCGAGTCCAAGCCGCTCGAGGTCGAGCTGGTCGTCGCGCAGGTCGGGCTCACCCACGAGCTGGACCAGATCTACCGGCTGTCCTACGACGGCTCGGTCGCTGACGAGCACGGCTACGTCGTCATGGGCGGCCAGGCCGAGCACCTCGGCGAGGTCATGGAGCAGGGATGGCGCGTCGGGATGACGCTCGCGGAGGTGCTCACCCTGGTGCGCACCGTCCTGGCCACCCCGATCGGTGCGAAGTCTGCCGAGGCCGAACCTCGCCAGATCCCGGCGGCCCACCTGGAGGTCGCCGTCCTGGACCGCACCCGCCCGCGGCGTGCGTTCCGGCGTCTCGCCGGTCCGCTGCTCGACGAGCTCCTGACACCAGCACCCTGACAGGGCGGTCGCGGTGATCCCTGAGATCCCCGCGACCGGTCTGATCGACCTGATCGACACCCACGTGAGGACGTCATGAGCACTCGACGAATCTTTGGTCTGGAGACCGAGTACGGCGTGACCTGCGCCGCCCCCGACGGCCAGGGACTGTCCGCCGACGAGGTGGCCCGGTACCTCTTCCGCAAGGTCGTGGCGTGGGGGAGGTCCTCCAACGTCTTCCTGCGCAACGGCTCGCGGCTGTACCTGGACGTCGGCTCGCACCCGGAGTACGCCACCGCCGAGTGCGACGACGTCCGCCAGCTGATCGCCTACGACCGCGGCGGGGAGCGGATCCTCGAGGGCCTGGTCACCGACGCCCAGCAGCGTCTGGAGCTGGAGGGCATCCCGGGTCGGATCCATCTGTTCAAGAACAACACCGACTCCGCGGGCAACTCCTACGGCTGCCACGAGAACTACCTGGTGCGCCGCCAGGGCGACTTCGCCCGCCTCGCCGACATCCTCGTGCCGTTCCTCATCACCCGCCAGATCCTCACCGGGGCAGGCAAGATCATGGCCACGCCCAAGGGCGCGACCTTCTGCCTCTCCCAGCGGGCCGACCACATCTGGGAGTCGGTCTCGAGCGCCACCACGCGGTCCCGGCCGATCATCAACACCCGCGACGAGCCCCATGCCGACGCCGAGAAGTACCGGCGCCTGCACGTCATCGTCGGTGACTCCTCGATGGCCGAGCCCACGACCATGCTCAAGGTCGGCGCGACGGACATGGTGCTGCGCGTCATCGAGGCCGGCATCCCCATGCGGGACATGGCACTGGAGAACCCCATGCGGGCGATCCGGGAGATCAGCCACGACATGACCGGCAAGGCACCCATCATGCTGGCCACCGGACGCACCGTCACCGCCATCGACCTCCAGCAGGAGTACCTCACCCGGGTGCGGTCCTTCGTCGAGGAGAGCGGTGAGATCACCCCGATGGACAAGCAGGTCTTCGACCTGTGGGAGCGCGGCCTGGCGGCGCTGGAGTCGGGGGACCTCTCCAGCGTCGAGCGCGAGCTGGACTGGGTCATCAAGCACCAGCTCATCCGCCGTTACCAGGAGAAGCACTCTCTGGACCTCGGCGACCCGCGCATCGCCAGGCTCGACCTGGCCTACCACGACATCTCGCGGACCGAGGGGCTGTACAACCTGCTCGCCGCACGCGGGCTCGTGGACAAGGTGGCCAGCGACATCGAGGTCTTCGAGTCCACGGCCGTCCCGCCGCAGACCACCCGGGCCAAGCTTCGAGGAGATTTTGTGCGCAAGGCCCAGGAGGCCAAGCGCGACTACACGGTCGACTGGGTGCACCTCAAGCTCAACGATCAGGCACAGCGGACGGTGCTGTGCAAGGACCCCTTCCAGAGCGTCGACGAGCGGGTGGACCGGCTGATCGAGAGCATGTGAGGGTCTGTCTCTACGAGACCTTCATGGCGGTCTCGTAGGATCAGCCCCTATGCGCCCACGGAACCTGAGAACTCTCGCAGCATCGGCGTGCCTGGTGGTCGGCTCGCTCAGCCTCGCCACGGCGTGCGGGCCGTCTGCCGACGACGCTCCCGCCTCCCAGCCCGCAGCGCCCACGGTGACCATCACCGGCACGAGCGCGCAGACGCCAGAGCTGACGTATCCCACCCCCCTGACGCTGGAGGCCCCGATCACCGAGGTGGCCTGGGAGGGCGACGGCGACGAGGTCGTCGAGGGCGGCCCGGTGCTGCTGCGGATCTACACCGAGAACGGCACGGACGCCTCGGTGCTGCGCGACGACTTCCTCTCCGTCCCGAAGCCGTACCTGCTCACGGCCGAGTCGATCGGCTCCGACCTCGTCTCGGTCCTCTCCGGGCACCGGGTGGGCGTCCGGATCCTGCACGCCGTCGAGACGGACGGCGTGCCGACCGTCATGAGCATCGACATCCTGCCCACCCGCGCAGTCGGCGACCCCACCGAGCCCGAGGAGGGCATGCCGACTGTCACGCACGACGCCACGGGCGCCCCGACGGTCACCATCCCGGCGGAGCAGCCCGCGCCGACCGAGCCCGTGGTGCGTCAGGTCATCCGTGGCACCGGCGCCCAGGTGCCCAGCGGGAGCAAGGTCGTCATCCAGCTCGTCGCGGTGAAGTGGTCCACCGGTGAGGTCTTCGACACCACCTGGGGGGAGGGGCGACTGCCCAAGACCGTCACGGTCGGGGCGGACCAGCTCGTCGAGGGCTTCGACCAAGGCCTGGTCGACCTGCCCGTCGGCAGCCAGGTGATGCTCGTCGTCCCACCCGGCCTGGGCTTCGGCCCGACGGGCAACGAGCTCTCCACCGAGACCATCGTCTACCTGGTCGACATCCTCGCCGCTGCTCCGCCGGCATGAGGTAGCGTGCCCTAGTCGTCCGCAGCCTGAGGAAGCAGGGAACATGTCTGTGTCTGTCCGCGTCATCCCGTGTCTCGACGTCGACGCCGGTCGCGTGGTCAAGGGCGTGAACTTTGCGAACCTGCGTGACGCGGGGGACCCCGTCGAGCTGGCGCGCAAGTATGACGCCGAGGGCGCCGACGAACTGACGTTCCTCGATGTCTCCGCCTCCTCAGGCAACCGCGAGACGACCTACGACGTCGTGCGCCGCACCGCCGAGGCCGTCTTCATCCCGCTGACCGTGGGCGGCGGCGTGCGCAGCGCGGACGACGTCGACCGGCTGCTGCGCGCCGGGGCGGACAAGGTCGGTGTCAACACCGCGGCCATCGCCCGCCCGGAGCTGCTCTCCGAGATCGCCGACCGCTTCGGCAGCCAGGTGCTTGTCCTGTCGGTCGACGCCCGCCGGGTGACCGGGGACGTGCGGACCGAGTCCGGCTACGAGGTCACCACGCACGGTGGTCGCCAGGGAACAGGCATCGACGCCGTTGAATGGGCCGTGCGGGCCGCTGAGCTCGGCGCGGGGGAGATCCTGCTCAACTCGATGGACGCGGACGGCACCTACGACGGCTTCGACCTGGAGATGTTCGGCGCCGTGCGCAGCCGGGTGAGCGTGCCGCTCATCGCGAGCGGCGGCGCGTCCAGCGCAGCGGACTTCTCCGCCGCCGCACGGGCGGGCGCGGACGCCGTGCTCGCCGCGAGCGTCTTCCACTTCGGACGGCTGACCGTGCGCGAGGTCAAGGACGCGATGGCAGCCGACGGGATCACGGTCCGGGAAACTTCTCACTGAAGATCTCGACGTCACGCGGCGTCCCGTCGACCCGCACGCTCGACGCCGCACCCCGGCCGAAGCCGTGCATGATGATCTCTCCCACCGGACCGCTGACCACGACGGTGCCGTGACCGCGGCGCGGTCGGCGGGCGACAGCCCGAGGACCGTCGGTCACCACGAGGATCACCCCGGTGGGGACGGCGAGGTACATGAGCCGTGCGAAAAGCCGGAACTGCGACCACAGCTGGGCCTCGTGCTCCGCGCTGCGGACCTCGCCGGCCGCCACCTGCAGGCCCCCGGGCTGGGCGCGCACGACGTCCTCGGTGTGGACGAACAGCTCGAGCAGGTTCATCGTCTCGGCCACCCGGCTCGTCGCCGACGGCCACCGTGGGCCCTGCGCCACCTCGACGACGAGGTCGTCGAAGCTCGACCTGTCCTCGGAGTGCGCCGCGAGCTCTGAGGTCGTGCGGTCCGACCGGCGCCACGGGGCCCTGTCGCGCAGCACGACGTGGGCGGCGAGGTGCTGGGTCTGCCAGCCCTCGCAGAGGGTCGGACGCCCGGGGCCGAGGTCGCTCAGGACGTGGGCGAGGCGAGCGCGTTCGTCGATGTTCCAGGTAGCAGCCATGCTCCATCGTGGCACGTGAGCGGCGTCGATGACTGTGAGAAGATCAACCTTCCCCTCGGTAAGGACGGCTCTGCTCGTGACCACCCATGCCCTCACCGGCAGCCGCACGCGGCGATCACTCGCCCTCATGGGCGCCGGGATCCGCGCCGAGTGGCGTATCTACATCCTGGCGATCGGCGCGTCGGCGCTCTTCGGCGGCCTGACGGTCGCTGTCAGCCAGGTCCTCGGCGCGGTCACCGACTCCATCGTCGTGCCAGCGGTGAACCTGGAGACTCCGGTCGGGCGTGCGTGGATCGGCGGGGCGGCGCTGGCCGCCGTCGGGCTGGGGCTGGCGCTGAGCGTCGCGGCCCGGCGGATCTTCGCCGGGATCGGCGTGGCGAACCTGCAGGCCAACCACCGGCGCGCGGTGACCGCGCGCTACCTCGAGCTGCCGATGTCCTGGCACCGGGCCCACCCCACAGGCCAGCTGCTCTCCAACGTCAGCTCTGACGTGGAGGCCGCGACCGGGGTGTTCAACCCGCTGCCCTTCGCCCTCGGGGTCTGCGTCATGATCGGCATCGCCGCGGTCGCGCTGTTCAACCTCGACGTGTGGCTGGCCGTCGCGGCCCTGAGCGTCCTGCCCATCGCCGTGCTGGTCAACCTCGTCTTCCAGAAGTACATGTCCCCGGCCATCACCCTCGCCCAGCAGCTGCGCGCCGAGGTGGCCGACGTCGCCCACGAGAGCTTCGAGGCGGCTCTGCTGGTCAAGGCGCTGGGCACCGAGGAGCGGGAGGAGGCCCGGTTCGCCGAGCGCACCGCTGCGCTGCGCGCGGCCAACGTCCGGGTCGGCACCGTCCGCGCCTTCTTCGACCCGATCATCGAGTTCCTGCCTCCGCTGGGGACGCTGCTCGTCCTCGTGGTGGGCACCTTCCGGGTCCAGGCCGGCGCGGTCGAGACCGGCGAGGTGGTCTCAGCCGCCTACCTGCTGACCATGATGGCCGTGCCGGTGCGGGCCTTCGGCTGGGTGCTCGGTGAGCTGCCCCGCGGCGTGGTCGGCTACGAGCGCATCAGCCAGGTCCTCGACGCCCGCGGCGCCCTGACCCTGGGCACCCGTCCCCTCCCGTCCGAGCACGAGGCGGCGGGGCTGGCCGTGCGGCTGGAGGGAGTGGGGGTCCGCGTGCCCACCGCGACGGGTGACGTGCACCTGCTCTCCGGCATCGACCTCGACATCGCGGCCGGCGAGACCGTCGCGGTCGTCGGCTCCACCGGGGCGGGCAAGACGACGCTCGTGTCCCTGCTCAGCAGGCTCTCCGACCCGAGCGAGGGCCGCGTGCTGCTCGACGGCGCGGACGTCCGCGACGTCCTCGCCCGCGACCTCACCGGCACTGTCGCCTTTGCCTCCCAGACGACCTTCATCTTCGAGGACACGATCCGCGGCAACATCACCCTGGCCGACGACGACGACCCCACGCGTCCCAGCGACGCCGAGGTGTGGGCCGCCCTCGAGCTGGCCCGGGTGGCCGATGTCGTGCGGGCGCTCCCGCTGGGGCTGGACGCCCCGCTCGGAGAGAGCGGCGCGAACCTGTCCGGAGGCCAGCGCCAACGCGTCGCCCTCGCGCGCGCCCTGGTCCGCCGCCCGCGGCTGCTCGTCCTGGACGACGCCACGAGCGCCGTGGACCCGGAGGTCGAGCAGGGCATCCTGGCCGGTCTGCGTGCGGGGACGGGGACCACGGTGGTCATGGTCGCCTACCGGATGTCCAGCGTGAGCCTCGCCGACCGGGTGGTGCACGTGGAGTCCGGCAGGGTCGTGGACACCGGCCCGGCCCACGAGCTCCTCGACCGCGACGCAGGATTCCGCGACCTGGCGCTGGCCTACCAGCGTGAGGCCGCACGACGGGAAGGGGACGCGTGAGCCGCGACCGCGCCACGAAGGCTGCCACCACACCAGACGCCACCACACCAGACGCAGCCCCCTCCGGGGGACGCCGGCACGGCGCGATCGCCTCGGCGAGCGAGCTCGGCGTCTTCGCCACGCTGCGCCGCGGCATCCAGGTCTCGCCCGAGATCCTCGACGGCGTGGTCATCACGCTGCTGCTCGCGGTCGTGGCCGCAGGCGGGCGGGTCGTGGTGCCTATCGCCGTCCAGCAGACGGTGGACACCGGCATCCTTGCTCCCGGCGGGGTCGACACCACCCGCGTGGTCTGGCTGGTCAGCGCCGCCGCGGTCGTGCTCGTCGTCGCGGGGCTGTGCTCGGCCCTGGTCAACGTCCGGCTGTTCCGCAGCACCGAGGCGGGCCTGGCCTCCCTGCGGGTCAAGGCCTTCCGGCACGTGCACGACCTCTCGGTGCTCTCCCAGAGCACGGAGCGGCGTGGCTCCCTCGTCTCGCGGGTGACCAGCGACGTCGACACCATCTCGATGTTCGTCCAGTGGGGCGGCATCATGCTGCTCGTCTCGATCCTGCAGATCGCCGCCGCGACGGTCCTCATGGCCATCTACTCCTGGCAGCTGGCCATCGTCGTGTGGGTCTGCTTCGTGCCGCTGTTCTTCGTGCTGCGGCCCGCCCAGAAGAAGGTCAATGCTGCGTACACCGCCGTGCGCGCCAAGGTCGGGGCGATGCTCGGGGCGGTCTCGGAGGCCGTCGTGGGAGCGGAGACGATCCGCGCCTACGGGGTGGGCAAGCGCACCCAGCGACGCATCGACGCCGCGATCGACACCCACCGCGGGTCGGCGATCCGGGCGCAGAGCCTGGTCTCGGTGGTCTTCTCCTCCGGGGTGCTCGTCGCCAACCTCGTGCTCAGCGCGGTCGTGGTGGCCGGCACCTACCTGGGGGTCGGTGGCACGCTGACCATCGGGCAGCTGCTCGCCTTCCTCTTCCTCGTCCAGCTCTTCACCGGTCCGGTGCAGATGGCCACCGAGATCCTCAACGAGCTGCAGAACGCGGTGGCCGGGTGGCGCCGGGTGCTCGCGGTGCTGGAGACCCCGGTCCTGGTCGCCGACCCGGGCACGGACGGCGTGGACAGCCCGCGCGGTCCGGCAGGCATCGAGTTCGACGGTGTGACTTTCGCCTACCCCGACGGTGAGCCCGTGCTGCACGGCATCGACCTCGTGCTGCCCGCCCGGACGCGGGTCGCGGTGGTGGGGGCCACCGGCTCGGGCAAGACGACGCTCGCCAAGCTCGCCACCCGCCTCATGGACCCTGCTGCCGGTCGGGTGCTGCTCGACGGCACCGACCTGCGGGACATCCGCGCGGCCAGCCTGCGCTCCAGGGTGGTCATGGTCCCCCAGGAGGGCTTCCTCTTCGACGGCACCCTCGCGGACAACATCGCCTACGGCTACCGGCCCGACGACGCGGCGGGCACCACGCCTGAGCGCGCGCCGCAGGCGCTGCTCGACCAGGCCGTCGAGGACCTCGGCCTGTCCGACTGGGTGGGCGACCTCCCGGCCGGCCTGGACACCCCGATCGGCCAGCGCGGGGAATCCCTGTCCGCCGGGGAGCGTCAGCTCGTGGCCATCGCCCGCGCCTACCTCGCCGGGGCAGACCTGCTCGTGCTCGACGAGGCGACCAGCGCGGTGGACCCGGCCACGGAGGTGCGGGTGGCCCGGGCGCTGGACTCCTTGACCCACGGGCGCTCGACCATCACCATCGCGCACCGGCTGTCCACGGCCGAGGCGGCTGACCTCGTCGTCGTCGTGCACGAGGGGCGCATCGCCGAGGTGGGCCCGCACCGCGAGCTGGTGGCGGGGGACGGGCACTACGCGCGGATGCACGCTGCCTGGGTGTCCCAGGTCCACTGACGGCGGGCCCCGACGGGATGGGCAGGGTGTGCTCGGCGGGGCGCGGTCGTGGGAGGATGCACCGGTGTCGACGCTTCCTCCCACCCCCGTCCCCGTCAGCTCCCTCGACCCCGAGATCGCCGCGCGCCTCAAGCGCGACGGCGCCGGTCTGGTCGCCGCGATCGTGCAGCAGCACGACACGCGCGAGGTCCTCATGCTCGGCTGGATGGACGACGAGGCCCTGGCCCGCACCCTGACGTCAGGACGCGTGACGTTCTACTCCCGCTCCCGCCAGGAGTACTGGCGCAAGGGCGACACCTCCGGTCACGTGCAGTGGGTCAAGTCCGTCTCGATCGACTGCGACGGCGACGCGCTCCTGGTCGAGGTCGACCAGGTGGGTGCTGCCTGCCACACCGGGGAGCGGACCTGCTTCATCACCGGGGGAGACCTCGGTGCCGTCGTCGGCGGCGTCACCTCAGAGCCGGTCGACCCGCCCTCGGCCACACCCGACCCCACCCCAGAGGAGTCCTCATCGTGAACGCAGCGCCCACGTCTCGTCCGCACGCCGTCGGGACGCTCGCCTGGGGGCAGACGTGGCCGCAGGTGCAGGAGTTCTGCGAGCTGGCCGCAGACCGCCGGGTGGTGCCCGTGGTACGCCGCCTGCTGGCCGACGACGTCACGCCCGTGAGCCTGTACCGCACCCTCGCCGGGAGCCGACCGGGCACCTTCCTCATGGAGTCCGCCGAGATCGACGGCGGCTGGTCGCGGTACTCCTTCATCGGCGTGAACTCCCGAGCCACGCTGACCGTCGACGGCGACGAGGCGGTGTGGCGCGGCGACGTGCCCGCCGGCGTGCCGACGTCGGGCAGCCCGCTCGAGGTGCTCGACGCGACGCTGCGGGTGCTGCACACCGACGCCATCGACGGCCTGCCGCCGCTCACCGGGGGACTGGTCGGCGCGCTCGGCTGGGACCTCGTGCGCCGCTGGGAGCCCACCCTGCCCGCGACGGCCCCCGACGAGCTCGGCGTGCCGGAGATGACGCTGTGCCTGGCCAGCGACCTCGCCGTGGTGGACCACATCGACGGGTCTGTGTGGCTCATCGCCAACGCGATCAACTTCGACGCGACCGACGAGCGGGTCGAGTGGGCCCACGCCGACGCCGTCGCGCGGCTGGACGCCATGGAGGCCAAGCTCGTCGCCGGCGGAGCCTGGGGCGGCGACGTGCTGCGCGTGCTCGACGACGGCGCACCTGAGCCCGAGCTCGAGTTCCGCACCGCACGCGCGGACTTCGAGGCGGCCGTGGAGACCGGCAAGGCCGCGATCCGCGACGGCGAGGTGTTCCAGGTGGTGGTCTCCCAGCGCCTCGACCTCGACTGCCCGGCCGACCCGCTCGACGTCTACCGGGTGCTGCGCACCATCAACCCCAGCCCGTACATGTACTACTTCCAGCTCGTGGACGCGGCAGGGCGCGACTTCGCCGTTGTCGGCTCCAGCCCGGAGACGCTGGCCAAGGTGACCGACCGTCGCGTGGTGACCTTCCCCATCGCCGGGTCCCGCCCGCGCGGGGCCACGCCGGAGGAGGACCAGCGCCTGGGCGTGGAGCTGCTCGCCGACCCGAAGGAACGCTCCGAGCACATCATGCTCATCGATCTCTCCCGCAACGACCTGGCCAAGGTCTGCGCACCGACGAGCGTCGAGGTGGTGGAGTTCATGGCGATCAAGCGGTTCAGCCACATCATGCACATCTGCTCCACCGTCGTGGGCAGGCTGCGCCCGGAGGTCACGGCCCTGGACGTGCTCACCGCGACCTTCCCCGCCGGCACGCTGTCCGGTGCGCCCAAGGCCCGAGCGATCGCGCTCATCGACGAGGTGGAGCCCGCCTCGCGCGGGATCTACGGTGGGACCGTGGGGTACTTCGGCTTCGACGGGACGATGGACATGGCGATAGCGATCCGCACCGCTCTCATCCGCGGCCAGCGGGCCAGCGTCCAGGCCGGAGGCGGGATCGTCGCTGACTCCGTCCCGGCCCTGGAGTACGAGGAGTCGCGGAACAAGGCGGCCGCCGCAGTGCGGTCCGTGCAGATCGCGAGCCGGCTGCGAGCACGGCCGTGAGCGGGGCAGCGCGTGGGGGACGGCGCCAGATCGTCCTGCCGCTCGTCGTCCTCGGCGGGGCGGCCGTGGCGACCGCGGCACCGACCTGGCTGACCACCATCGCATCGACGGTCCTCGATGAGCAGGTGACCGTGACGGTCACCGGCACGACCGCCGCACCCGGCGTCAGCGCCGCCGCGCTCGTCGTGGTGGCCGCCGCGCTCGCCCTCGGGCTGGTGGGGCGGGTCGCCCGCTGGATCGCGCTGGCCGTGGTGGCCCTGGGCGGGGTGGTGATCGCCGGGTCCGCGCTGAACATCATCCGCGAGCCCGAGGCCGCCGCCCGCACCGGGGTGGCCGAGGCCACCGGGGTGATCGGCGTCGTCGGCGACGTGTCGGTGTCCGTGGCGCCCTACCTCACCCTGCTGTGCGGGGTGGCGATCATGGCCGTCGTGGTGCGGTCGATCGTGGCGCCGATCAACTGGGGGAGCCGGACCACCAAGTACGACACCCCGGCCACCGGTGCCGGTGCCGGAGCCGGAGCCGGAGCTGGCGAGACGGGCGGTGCTGGCGCCGGCCCGCGGACGACCGGCGCTCAGTCCGCACCGCGCCCGGCCGGTGACAGCGCCGACGGGCACACGCCCGCGGTCGCGGGCACCGCGCCCGACGACGAGCCGGCCCTCGACGAGCGCGACGCGTGGGACGCCCTCACCCAGGGCGAGGACCCGAGCTGACCGCTGCTCCCGCGACCGGCGTCCACGATCGGTCCTGACTGCCCGCCCTCACCAGCGGTGACCCGCACACGCCAGCATTGGATAGGCTGGGACCACATTTCCATGAAAGGCATGACCCATGACTGACAGCTCCGCACAGGCCCCGTACCTGCCGCCCGCCGCGCCGCCCGCGAACCACGGTCACACCGTGGCCGCCTGGTTCACCACCCTCACCGTGGTGGTCGGGGCGATCCTCGCCGGTGTCGCGCTGTGCATCTCGACCATGTGGCTGGTGTGGGTGGGTGCCGCGATCGTCGTCGTCGGTCTGGTGGGTGGGAAGATCCTCTCCGTCGCTGGCTACGGTCAGCCCGCCGCGCGCGGTCGCTGACCGCGCGTCTCACGTGACGTGCGGATGAGTCGCACGTCACGTCTCGGCTCTACGATGGCCGGTAGCAGGTCCGCTGGATGCGGATGCGGGACACCGCCGTGGGGAGTGCCTCAGCTGGTGCGGTCGATGTTCGGGGAGAAGAGGCGTCATGACGGTGCTCGATGACATTATCGTCGGTGTTCGGGAAGATCTTGCTGTCCGCGAGGCGGCCACGCCGCTCGCTGACCTGAAGGAACGCGCGCTGCGCCAGCCGAACGCGCTCGAGTGCGTCAGCCGGCTCAACCAGGAGGCGGCCGTCGCGGTCATCGCCGAGGTCAAGCGGTCCAGCCCGAGCAAGGGCGCCCTCGCGGCCATCGCCGACCCGGCTGCCCTCGCCCGGGAGTACGAGAAGGGCGGCGCGTCCGTCATCTCCGTGCTCACCGAGGAGCGCCGGTTCGGCGGGAGCCTGGCCGACCTCACCGCGGTCCGCGCCGCGGTCGACATCCCCATCCTGCGCAAGGACTTCGTCGTCTCGCCGTACCAGGTGTGGGAGGCCCGTGCCTACGGCGCGGACCTCGTCCTGCTCATCGTCGCCGCCCTCGAGCAGCCGGTGCTGGAGTCGCTCATCGAGCGGGTGCACTCCCTGGGCATGACCGCGCTCGTGGAGGTGCACACCCTCGACGAGGTCACCCGCGCCGTCGACGCCGGGGCTCGCCTCGTGGGGGTCAACGCCCGCAACCTCAAGACCCTCGAGGTCGACCGGACGACCTTCGCCCGCCTCGCCCCTGCCGTGCCCGAAGGCGTGGTGCGGATCGCCGAGTCCGGTGTCCGCGGCCCGCACGACGTCATGGACTACGCCCGCTCGGGCGCGGACGCCGTGCTCGTGGGGGAGGCCCTGGTCACCGGAGAGTCCCCCCGCTCCGCCGTGGCCGACCTGGTCGCCGCCGGCTCCCACCCCTCCCTCTGGGCCGTCCGGCACTGACACCCTTCAGCTCTCCCGGTGTCCTCCTGGGTGGTCCGACCTCATCGGCGCGCCCGTCAGGCGCCAGACCGTCGCAACCCTGGAAGGCCCCATCCGTTGTCTGAATCACTGCAGAACCTTCAAGGTCCCTACTTCGGTGACTTCGGTGGACGTTACGTCCCGGAGGCGCTGATCGCCGCCCTCGACGAGCTCGACGTCGAGTACCGCAAGGCCGTCGCCGACCCCGCCTTCGCCGCCGAGCTCGCCGAGCTCCACCGCTCCTACAGCGGACGCCCGAGCATCATCACCGAGGTGCCCCGCTTCGCCGCGCACGCCGGCGGCGCCCGCGTCATCCTCAAGCGCGAAGACCTCAACCACACCGGCTCGCACAAGATCAACAACGTGCTCGGACAGGCGCTGCTGACCAAGCGGCTGGGCAAGAAGCGCGTCATCGCCGAGACCGGAGCGGGTCAGCACGGGGTGGCCACCGCCACCGCCGCGGCGCTCTTCGACCTCGAGTGCGTGGTGTACATGGGCGAGGAGGACACGCGCCGCCAGGCTCTCAACGTCGCCCGCATGCGTCTGCTCGGCGCCGAGGTCATCCCGGTGACCACCGGCTCGCGCACGCTCAAGGACGCGATCAACGAGGCGCTGCGCGACTGGGTGACCAACGTGGAGAGCACCAACTACGTCTTCGGCACGGCTGCCGGCCCGCACCCCTTCCCGACCATGGTCCGTGACTTCCAGCGGATCATCGGCGTCGAGGCCCGCCAGCAGGTCCTCGACCTCACCGGCCGCCTGCCCGACGTCGTCGCCGCATGCGTGGGTGGCGGGTCCAACGCGATCGGCATCTTCGACGCCTTCCTCGACGACGCCGGCGTCCGCCTGGTGGGCTTCGAGGCCGGCGGCGACGGCGTCGAGACGGGGCGGCACGCCTCCTCGATCACCGGTGGCGCCCCCGGCGTGCTGCACGGCGCGCGGTCGTACCTGCTCCAGGACGACGACGGCCAGACGAAGGAGAGCCACTCCATCTCCGCCGGGCTGGACTACCCGGGCGTCGGCCCGGAGCACTCCTACCTGGCAGACATCAAGCGCGCGGAGTACCGCCCGATCACCGACGCCGAGGCCATGGAGGCGCTGCGCCTGCTGAGCCGGACCGAGGGCATCATCCCGGCCATCGAGTCCGCCCACGCCCTCGCCGGCGCGATCAAGCTGGGCCTGGAGGCCCGCGAGGCCGGCCGGGAGGACGAGCTCATCCTGGTGAACCTGTCTGGCCGGGGCGACAAGGACGTGGCCACCGCCGCACGGTGGTTCGACCTCGTCGACGCCGACACCGACCTCAGTGCCGAAGGAGCAGACGCGTGAGCGCCACCGCCGCCCGGATCGACGAGCTCAAGGCCGAGGGGCGCGCCGCGCTCATCGGCTACCTGCCGACTGGTTTCCCCACGGTCGAGCAGTCCATCGAGACGGCGCGGACCCTCATCGAGTCCGGCGCCGACATCCTCGAGCTCGGCATCCCGTACTCCGACCCGGTCATGGACGGCCCCACGATCCAGGACGCGGTGAACATCGCCCTGGACAACGGCGCGCGTGTCAAGGACGTCTTCACCGTCATCGAGGCGGTCGCCGGGCTCGGTGCACCGGTGCTCGTCATGACGTACTTCAACCCGGTGCTGCGCTACGGCGTGGACGCCTTCGCCCGGGACCTCGCCGCAGCCGGCGGGTCTGGGCTGATCACCCCGGACCTCATCCCCGAGGAGGCCGGTGAGTGGATCGCCGCGGCGGACGCCCGCGACCTCGACAAGGTCTTCCTCGTCGCGCCGAGCTCGACCCCCCAGCGTCTCGCGCTGACCGCGGCCGCCTCGCGCGGCTTCGTCTACGCGGCCTCGACCATGGGTGTCACCGGCGAGCGGGCGACCGTGGGCAGCCGGGCCGAGCAGCTCGTGGCGGCCACCCGGGCGGCCGGAGCAGAGCGCGTCTGCGTGGGTCTGGGCGTCTCCCGCCCGGAGCAGGCCGCCGAGGTCGGGCGGTACGCCGACGGTGTCATCGTCGGTTCCGCCTTCGTCAAGCCGCTGCTCGGCGATGCACCCTTCGCCCAGCGCCTCGCCGCGATGAGCGACGTCGCCCGCGGCCTGGCCGACGGCGTCCGCTCTGCCCGCACGGGAGCGGGCCGCGCGTGAGCGCCACCGAGCAGGCCGTGACCGTGCTGGCCTCGATCCCCAGCCCGAGCTCGGGCGTGTGGCACCTGGGGCCGTTGCCCCTGCGGGCCTACGCCTTCTCGATCCTCATCGGCATCTTCGTCGCCGCCTGGCTCACCGCCAAGCGGTGGGTCGCCCGCGGCGGCACCGCTGACGAGGTCTACGACATCGCCTACTGGGCGGTGCCCTTCGGCATCGTCGGCGGGCGGATCTACCACGTCATCAGCTCCCCGGACAAGTACTTCGGTGAGGGCGGCGACCCGCTCAAGGCCTTCGCGATCTGGGAGGGCGGGCTCGGCATCTGGGGCGCCGTCGCCTTCGGTGCCGTCGGTGCCTACATCGGCTGCCGCCGCGCCGGGGTGAGCTTCGGTGCCTTCGCCGACGCCCTCGCCCCGGGACTGCTCATCGCCCAGGCGATCGGGCGGCTCGGCAACTGGTTCAACCAGGAGCTCTTCGGCAGCGCCACGACGCTGCCCTGGGGGCTGGAGATCAGCGCGCAGCACCTGCCGGCCGGCTACCCGGTCGGGACGTTGTTCCACCCGACCTTCCTCTACGAGATGCTGTGGAACCTCGCCGCGGCGGGCCTGCTCATCTACCTCGACCGCCGGTTCCGCCTCGGGCACGGCCGCGTATTCTGGTTGTACGTCATGTTCTACACGGCAGGTCGCCTGTGGATCGAGCTGCTGCGCATCGACGCGGCCGAGACCATCCTCGGTCTGCGACTCAACGTCTGGACGTCGATCATCGTCGGCCTCGGGGCGCTCGTCGCCTTCATCATCGTGGGACGTCGAGGCGGTGGCCGTGAAGAGTCTGTCTACACCGATCCGAGTCGCGCTGCCGCCGCGCGCGAGGCCGCAGAGGCCGACGCCCACACCGACGCCCACACCGAAACCGACACCGCTACCCACCCCGCCACCGAGACCGACTCCGCACCGGGCGAGGGTAAAGAGTCCCACGGCGTGTGACCTGAGTGACTCTGACCCGTAACGTCGTCGAAACAAGCGCGCAGTACTGTCGACTCGTTTGGGCCATAGGCGCCCCATAAATCCCCCCAGAAAAGTAAAGTCTGCGTCAAGCAGGCCCTCCGTGAGGACGGTGTTGATGACCACGCCGCTGAAAAGTGCAAGCAGTTCCCCTAGGCCAGACGCACCGTTCGCGCAGGGGCTGTACGACCCGCGCGCCGAGCACGACGCCTGCGGTGTGGCGTTCGTGGCGACGTTGCGGGGGACACCCGGCCGGGACATCGTCGACGCAGGCCTGACCGCGCTGCTCAACCTCGACCACCGCGGTGCGGTGGGTGCTGAGGAGAACAGCGGTGACGGCGCCGGGATCCTCACCCAGATCCCCGACGCCTTCATCCGCGACGTCGTCGCGGTGGACCTGCCGCCGCTGGGCTCCTACGCCATCGGCATGGCCTTCCTGCCCCAGGACCGCCAGGAGGCCGACGAGGTCGCCCGCGCCGTCGAGGCGATCGCCGCCGAGGAGAAGCTCGACGTCCTCGCTTGGCGTGACGTCCCGGTGACCGCGGACCTCGTGGGTCCCAGCGCTCGAGCATCCATGCCGACCTTCCGTCAGGTCGTGCTCGCCGACCCGTCCCGCGAGCTCTCCGGCATCGAGCTCGACCGCCGTACCTTCCGCCTGCGCAAGCGGGCCGAGAACGAGCTGGGACTGTTCTTCGCCTCGCTGTCCGCTCGGACGCTCACGTACAAGGGCATGCTCACCACGGCCCAGCTCGAGCCGTTCTTCCCGGACCTGTCCGACCCTCGCTACGCGAGCGAGATCGCGCTGGTCCACTCCCGCTTCTCGACCAACACCTTCCCGTCCTGGCCGCTCGCCCAGCCGTTCCGGCTGATCGCCCACAACGGTGAGATCAACACCGTGCGCGGGAACCGGAACTGGATGGCCGCCCGTCAGGGCAAGCTGCACAGCGAGCACCTGGGAGAGCTCGGCTCGCTGCTGCCGATCTGCTCGGACGGGTCGAGCGACTCCGCGTCCTTCGACGAGGTGCTCGAGCTGCTGCACCTGGGAGGGCGGTCGCTGCCGCACTCCGTGCTCATGATGATCCCCGAGGCGTGGGAGAACCACGCCGAGATGTCACCGGAGCGACGGGCGTTCTACGAGTACCACGCCAACCTCATGGAGGCGTGGGACGGTCCCGCGTGCCTGACCTTCACCGACGGCACCCTCATCGGCGCCGTGCTGGACCGCAACGGACTGCGCCCGGGCCGGTTCTGGGTGACCGAGGACGGCCTCGTCGTCCTCGCCTCCGAGGCCGGCGTGCTGGACCTCGACCCCGCGACCATCGTGCAGAAGGGGCGCCTGGAGCCCGGCAAGATGTTCCTCGTCGACACCGCCGCCGGACGCATCGTCTCCGACGACGAGGTCAAGTCCCAGCTCGCCGCACAGCGTCCGTACCACCAGTGGGTCACCGAGAACTCGATCTACCTGGACTCCTTGCCTGACCGCGAGCACGTCATCCACTCCCCGGCGTCCGTGCAGCGTCGTCAGCGCGCCTTCGGCTACACCGAGGAGGAGGTCAAGATCCTCCTCACCCCGATGGCCAACACCGGGACCGAGCCGCTCGGCGCGATGGGCACCGACACCCCTGTGGCTGTGCTCTCCAACCGCCCGCGGGTGCTCTTCGACTACTTCACGCAGATGTTCGCGCAGGTGACGAACCCGCCGCTGGACGCGATCCGAGAGGAGCTGGTCACCGCGATCGGCGGAGCGATCGGCCCAGAGCCGAACCTGCTCGCCGACACCCCGGACCACGCCCGCAAGGTCGTGCTGTCCTTCCCGGTCATCGACAACGACGACCTCGCCAAGATCATCAACATCAACAAGGCGCCGTCCCTGGGCGGGACGTTCAGCGCGATCACCGTCCGCGGCCTGTACCGCGTGGACGGGGGAGGGCAGGCCCTGCGGGCCCGCCTGGAGGAGATCTTCGCCGAGGTCGACGCGGCCGTGGAGGCCGGGACGAGCTTCATCGTGCTCTCCGACCGCGACTCCTACCAGGACCTCGCACCGATCCCGTCGCTGCTGCTCACCAGCGCCGTGCACCACCACCTGCTGCGCAAGCACACCCGGACCCAGGTCTCCCTCGTCGTGGAGGCCGGTGACGTCCGCGAGGTGCACCACGTCGCGCTGCTCATCGGCTACGGCGCGGCAGCGGTCAACCCGTACCTGGCCATGGAGACCGTCGAGGACCTCGCCGCGACGAGCTATGTGACGGTCAGCCCCGAGAAGGCCGTGACCAACCTCATCAAGGCGCTCGGCAAGGGCGTGCTCAAGGTCATGTCCAAGATGGGTATCTCCACCATGGCCTCCTACCGTGGTGCCCAGGTCTTCGAGGCCATCGGCCTGTCCCACGAGCTCGTCGGCGACTACTTCACCGGCACCACGAGCCGGCTTGGCGGCGTCGGGCTCGATGTCATCGCGGCCGAGGTCGCCGCCCGCCACGCGGACGCCTACCCGGCGTCGGGCAACTTCCAGGCGCACCAGCGCCTGGCCACCGGCGGGGAGTACCAGTGGCGGCGCGACGGGGAGGAGCACCTCTTCGACCCCGAGACGGTCTTCCGGCTCCAGCACTCCACCCGCACGCGGCAGATGGACGTCTTCCGCGAGTACACCCAGCGCGTGGACGACCAGACCGAGCGCCTCATGACGCTGCGCGGGCTGCTCGAGTTCAAGGAAGGGCTGCGCCCGCCGCTGCCCATCGACGAGGTCGAGCCGATCTCGGAGATCGTCAAGCGGTTCAACACCGGAGCCATGTCCTACGGGTCCATCTCGGCCGAGACCCACGAGACCCTCGCGATCGCCATGAACCAGCTCGGCGGACGGTCCAACACCGGTGAGGGCGGAGAAGACCCCGAGCGCCTGTACGACCCGGCTCGTCGCAGCAAGGTCAAGCAGATCGCCTCCGGCCGCTTCGGCGTCACCTCGGAGTACCTGACCAACGCGGACGACATCCAGATCAAGCTCGCCCAGGGCGCCAAGCCCGGCGAGGGTGGTCAGCTGCCCGGGCACAAGGTCTACCCGTGGGTCGCCAAGACGCGCCACTCGACCCCCGGCGTCGGGCTCATCTCCCCGCCGCCACACCACGACATCTACTCGATCGAGGACCTCGCCCAGCTCATCCACGACGCCAAGAACGCCAACCCGGTCGCCCGGATCCACGTCAAGCTCGTCTCCGAGTTCGGCGTCGGGACGGTCGCGGCCGGTGTGTCCAAGGCGCACGCGGACGTCGTGCTCATCTCCGGGCACGACGGCGGCACGGGCGCGAGCCCGCTCACCTCGCTCAAGCACGCCGGGACCCCGTGGGAGATCGGCCTGGCCGAGACCCAGCAGACCCTCGTGCTCAACAACCTGCGCGACCGCATCGTGGTGCAGGTCGACGGTCAGATGAAGACCGGCCGCGACGTCATCGTCGGCGCCCTGCTGGGCGCAGAGGAGTTCGGCTTCGCGACCGCTCCGATGGTCGTCTCCGGCTGCGTCATGATGCGGGTGTGCCACCTGGACACCTGCCCGGTGGGCGTGGCGACGCAGAACCCCGAGCTGCGGGCCCGCTTCACCGGCAAGCCCGAGTTCGTGGTGAACTTCTTCGAGTTCATCGCCCAGGAGGTGCGCGAGCACCTCGCCGCGCTCGGCTTCCGCTCGATCGAGGAGGCGGTGGGCCGGGTGGAGACCCTCGACGCCCGCCGCGCGATCGACCACTGGAAGGCGCAGGGCCTGGACCTCGCTCCGGTGCTCGAGGTGCCCCAGCCGGTCGAGGGCTCGTCGCTGCGCAACACCACGACCCAGGACCACGGCCTCGCCCGGGCCCTGGACAACCAGCTCATCACCCTCGCGGCGGACGCTCTGGAGACCGGTGCGCCGGTCGAGATCGCTCTGCCGGTGCGCAACGTCAACCGCACCGTCGGGACGATGCTCGGGCACGAGGTGACCAAGCGCTACCGCGGAGCGGGCCTGCCCGACGACACCATCTCCGTCACGCTCACCGGGTCCGCCGGGCAGTCCCTCGGGGCCTTCCTGCCTCACGGGATCACGCTGCGGCTGTTCGGCGACGCCAACGACTACGTCGGCAAGGGACTGTCCGGGGGACGCATCATCGTGCGCCCGGACCGCTCCGCGGTGCTCACCGGCCCGAGCAACGTCATCGCCGGCAACGTCATCGGCTACGGCGCCACGTCGGGGGAGATCTTCCTGCGCGGCTCGGTCGGGGAACGCTTCGGGGTGCGCAACTCCGGTGCGACCCTCGTCGTGGAGGGCGTGGGCGACCACGGCTGCGAGTACATGACCGGCGGCACCGTCCTGGTGCTCGGCGGGACAGGTCGCAACTTCGGCGCCGGGATGTCCGGTGGGGTCGCCTACGTGCTGGACCTGCGCCGGGAGGCGCTCAACGTCGCGGCGGCAGCCAGCGGTGAGCTGACGCTCTCCGGTCTGGACGACGACGACGCGGTCGTCGTGGAGGACCTGCTGCGCAGGCACCTCGACGAGACCCACTCGCGGGTGGCCGACGTGCTGCTCGCCGACTTCGCAGCCGCTCGCGAGCGGTTCACGAAGATCCTGCCCACGGAGTACGCACGCATCCGCACGGCGCTCGCGCAGGCTGACGCCGACGGTGTCGACCTGTCCGCGCCCGGCGTCTGGGAAGAGATTTTGGAGGGCTCCCGTGGCTGATCCACGTGGTTTCTTGAAGGTTCGTCAGCGCGAGCTGCCGGCGTACCGCCCCGTCGAGGTGCGGCTGCTGGACTGGCGCGAGGTGCACGAGCACCGAGTCGAGAACTCGGCCTTCGTCACCGTCCAGGCCGGACGCTGCATGGACTGCGGCATCCCGTTCTGCCACCAGGGCTGCCCGCTGGGCAACCTCATCCCGGACTGGAACGACCTGGTCTGGCGAGGGGAGTGGGAGGACGCGATCGAGCGTCTGCACGCGACGAACAACTTCCCCGAGTTCACCGGTCGGGTGTGCCCGGCGCCGTGCGAGTCGAGCTGCGTGCTGGGCATCAACCAGCCGGCGGTGACCATCAAGAACGTCGAGGTGTCGATCATCGACGAGGCCTTCGAGCGCGGCTACGTCGTGCCGAAGATCCCGCAGCGCCTCACCGGCAAGACCGTGGCCGTCGTCGGCTCCGGCCCGGCCGGGCTGGCCGCCGCCCAGCAGCTCACCCGGGCCGGGCACACCGTCGCGGTCTACGAGCGCGACGACGCCATCGGCGGGCTGCTGCGCTACGGCATCCCCGACTTCAAGCTCGAGAAGAGCCACATCGACCGCCGTCTGGCGCAGATGAAGGCTGAGGGCACCCGGTTCCGTGCCGGTGTGGAGATCGGCGTCGACCTCACCTGGGAGGAGCTGCGCGCCCGCTTCGACGCGGTCATCGTGGCCACCGGGGCGACCGTCCCGCGTGCGTTGGAGATCCCCGGCAAGGACCTGGACGGCGTGCACTTCGCCATGGACTTCCTGCCCCAGGCGAACGCCGTGGTGGCCGGCAAGGAGGTCCCGGACCAGATCCTGGCGACCGGCAAGCACGTCATCGTCATCGGTGGCGGGGACACCGGGTCGGACTGCATCGGCACCTCGCTGCGTCAGGGTGCGGCATCGGTGACCACGCTGGCCATCGGCAAGCGGCCGCCGCTGCAGCGCCCCGCGAGCCAGCCGTGGCCGGTCGACCCGCTGCTCTTCGAGGTGTCCAGCTCGCACGCGGAGGGCGGGGAGCGGGACTACCTCGCCTCGACCGTGGAGTTCATCGGCAACTCTGAGGGCAAGCTCGTCGCGCTCAAGGTCGCCACGACCGAGTACCTGCCCGACGGGCGGCGCGCACCGGCGCCGGGAACCGAGCGGATCATCCCGGCCGACCTCGTGCTCATCGCCATGGGCTTCACCGGTCCGGAGACCGAGTCGATCGTCGCCCAGGCAGGCTCGGAGGTCACGTCACGGGGCCTGCTGGCACGCCGGCCGGACTTCTCCTCCTCGGTCCCGGGTGTGTTCGTCACCGGAGACGCAGGTCGCGGGCAGTCTCTCATCGTGTGGGCCATTGCCGAAGGACGGGCAACGGCAGCTACGGTAGATGCATACCTGCAGGGCAGCACCGAGCTCCCGGCGCCCGTCAAGGCCACCACCGTCGCGTTGCGGCCCTGACCTCACGCCCCGAGCTGGCATGCTGGGGCGCCGCAAGACTTTCGTCCCGACTGCAGTACTTACACAAGCAACTAGGCTGGAGCTATGCGCAGAGCAAAGATCGTTTGCACCATCGGACCCGTAACCGCCTCCCTCGAGCAGCTGCAGAACCTGGTCGACGCCGGAATGGACGTCGCCCGGATCAACCGTAGCCACGGGGAGCCCGAAGAGCACGAAGCCGTCTACCACAACGTGCGCGCCGCCGCGAAGGCCTCTGGCCGTTCCGTCGCCGTGCTCGTCGACCTGCAGGGCCCCAAGATCCGTCTGGGACGTTTCGCCAACGACGAGAAGCAGTGGCTCAACGTCGGTGACACCTTCACCATCACCACCGAAGACGTCGTGGGCACCAAGGAGCTCGTCTCCACCACGCACAAGGGCCTGCCGAACGACGCCCGCGTCGGCGACCCGATCCTCATCGACGACGGCCGCGTGCTCGTCCGCGTCACCGCGGTCGAAGGCCCCCGCGTCGTCACCCGCGTCGAGGTCTCTGGCCCCGTCTCCAACAACAAGGGACTCAACCTCCCCGGCGTCGCCGTCTCCGTGCCGGCCATGTCCGACAAGGACGAGTCTGACCTCCGCTGGGCCCTGCGCCTGGGCGCGGACATCATCGCCCTGTCGTTCGTGCGCAGCGCGGCCGACTACGACGACGTTCGTCGCATCATGGAAGAGGAAGGCCGCGTCCTTCCCGTCATCGCCAAGATCGAGAAGCCGCAGGCTGTCGAGAACCTCGTCGAGATCGTCGACGCCTTCGACGGCATCATGGTCGCCCGTGGCGACCTCGGTGTCGAGCTGCCCCTCGAGCAGGTCCCCCTCGTGCAGAAGCGCGCGATCGAGCTCGCTCGCCGCGCCGCCAAGCCGGTCATCGTGGCCACCCAGGTCCTCGAGTCCATGATCACCGCTCCCCGCCCGACCCGCGCCGAGGCCTCGGACTGCGCCAACGCCGTCCTCGACGGTGCAGACGCTGTCATGCTCTCCGGTGAGACGTCTGTCGGTGACTACCCGATCGAGGCCGTGCGCGTCATGGCTCGCATCATCGAGAGCACCGAGGAGCTCGGCCGCGAGCGGATCGCCCCGCTCGGCTCGACCCCGCACACCCGCGGTGGCGCGATCACGCGTGCCGCTGCCGAGATCGGTGAGATCCTCGGCGTCAAGTACCTCGTGACCTTCACCCAGTCCGGTGACTCGGCTCGCCGGATGTCTCGCCTGCGCTCGGCTCTGCCGCTGCTGGCCTTCACCCCCCGCCAGGACGTCCGCAACGTCCTGTCGCTGACCTGGGGCACCCAGTCCTACGAGGTTCCCTCGGTCGACAGCACCGACGCGATGGTCCGCCAGGTCGACACGACCCTGCAGGCCAACGGCCTCGCCGAGGTCGGCGACCTCGTCGTCGTCGTCTCCGGCGCACCGGTCGGCGTCTCGGGCACGACCAACTCGATCCTCGTTCACCGCATCGGCGACGAGGTCTGATCCACGCACGACCCGCTCGACGTCGAAGCGCCCCTGGTCCTCGGACCGGGGGCGCTTCGTCGTCCTGGCGCAGGCCAGGGCCTGTGCCTGCAACCCCGCGCCGTGAGTGAGGTGTCCGGGTACGGTGGGATCACCCGCCGATCGAGGAGGCACACGTGGCCGAGACGTTCAGGGCGCTCGTTCTGGAGGACGACGCCGACGCAGCCGAATTCATGCGGATCGCACTTGAACGTCACGGTGGGATGAGCGTCGACGTCGCGGCCTCAGCCGAGGAGGCGCTTGCTGCACTGGGCAGGAGCACCTACGACGTGCTCGTCAGCGACATCCAGCTCCCGGGGGCCTCCGGCCTGCAGATCATCCCTGAGGTGCGTGCCCTCGACCCGACCCTGCCGATCATGATCGTCACCGCCTACCCGACCGTCGATCACGCGATCGATGCCCTCCGCAGCGCTGCGGACGAGTTTCTCATCAAGCCCGTCACGACCGCGGTGCTCGTGCAGCGGGCCACCGAGCTCGCTCAGCGGGCCCGCGCCGTTCGCACGGAGTCTCGCCAACGGGTCCTCGCGGTCGGTGCCCACCCAGACGATGTCGAGATCGCTGCGGGTGGGACGCTGGCCGCGCACGCCGCAGCCGGTGATGAGCTCGTCATCCTCACGCTCTCCGGTGGGGCCGTGGGCGGGAGCACGTCGGCGCGGCGTTCCGAGGCGGCGGCGGCTGCGTCCGTGGTCGGTGCGCGGCTCATCCATCTCGACTTCCCCGACACCCGCCTCGACCCGGCCGCGGGTCTCATCACGGCGATCGAGGAGGTGGTGTTCGAGATGCAGCCGGACAGGATCTACACCCACAGCGCCCACGACCGCCACCAGGACCATCGTGCGGTGCACGAGGCGGTGGAGGTGGCGGCACGGCAGGTCAAGAACGTGTGGTGCTTCCAGAGCCCGTCGGCGACAGTCGCCTTCGCGCCCAACCGCTTTGTCGACATCGACGGCTTCATCGACACCAAGCTCGAGATGCTCGCGGCCTATGTCTCCCAGGCGCATCGCGAGTACATGCAGCCCGACGTGGTGCGTGCCACGGCCCGCTACTGGGCGCGCTTCAGCCCGGCCCGTGAGGTCGAACCGCTCGAGACCGTGCGCGCGAGCGAGACGGTGGCGGTCGCCGGCTCGTCGGTGACAGCTGCACCCGCGGTGGACGGGCAGGGGGCAGACGCGGACCACGGGGCGACCTGATGGTCGTGCCGGTGCGCTGGACGTGGTGGTTCGAGGACGACGCGGTCGGCAGGAGGGAAGTCCCCGCCACGGTAGGGATCGTGGTGTGCGCCGTGCTCGTGAGTGTCGCGTTCAAGCCCGCTCACCCGGCGATCGTCATGCTGGCTGCCGCGCTGTCCGTCTCCGTGATGGTCTTCGGTCTTCTGGGCGACTGGTCCCGCTGGCCTGCGGATTGGCGGAAGGCTCTCCCGCTCGTGCAGATGGTGGCTGTGGCGCTTCTCGACGTGGGCACCGGGACGGCGAGCCCGAACTTTGACACACTGGCCCTCCTCCCCGTCGTGAGCCTCGCGGTCCGTCCGGGTCGGTCAGCAGTGGTCCTCTCGCTCGTGGGATTCGCCTTCATCCTCCTCGTCCCGGTGGTCGTCGACATCGGCCGTGAGTACGCCGTGCTTCGCGCCTGTGTCACGTTCCTCATCATCGCGCCGCTCGTCGTGGGCGTGCACCTGGTCGTCGACATGGCCGTCGGTCAGGCCAAGCAGCTCGCCGCTGCGCGGGACGCCCTCGCCGTCGCCGCCCAAGAGGTCCGAGACTCCCGGGACACCCTCGCGAGCATCCTGGCCTCGGCCACCGAGCAGGGCTTCCTCGCGACGGACGCGCAGGGCGTGATCGTCTCGGTCAACACCGGTGCGGAGAAGGTCTTCGGCCGCTCCGCGGCGGATCTCCTCGGTCGCCCTGTCACAGAGCTCGTCGCCGCCGACCAGGTCGAAGGGGGCACGGGGTCGGTCGGGCGGCTCCTCCTGGGGGAGGCCGCGGACGGAGGGACAGAGGTGGGAGAGTGGGACGTGCTGCTGCCGGACGGGACACGCCGGTATCTGGAGATCGTCGTGACGCCGCGGCCTCCGCTCGCCGGGACCGCCCCGGAGCTGCCCCCGGGCTATCTCTTCGTCGCCACGGACGTCACGGGGCGCCACGAGGAACAGAATGCACAGGACGAGTTCATCGGCCTCGTCAGCCATGAGCTGCGCACCCCGCTCGCGTCGATCCTCGGATACGTCGACCTCCTCCGTCTGGAGGAAGGCAGGCTCGACGCCGAGCAGCAGAGGTACCTCGATGTCGTGGAGCGCAGCGCGCACAGGCTCCAGACGCTCGTGGACGACCTGCTCACCAGTGCCCAGATGGCTGCTGGCGCGGACCTGCTGAGGCCGGAGGACGTGGATGTGGTGACGGTGGTCCAAGGGATCGTCGAGAGCCAGCGGCCGGCAGCCGAGGCCGCAGGGGTCAGCGTCCTCGTCGACGGCGATGTGACGGTGCCGCTCGTCTCCGACGCGCAGCGCCTGGCCCAGGTGGTCGACAACCTCGTGAGCAACGCGGTGAAGTACAGCTCTCGGGGAGGGCACGTGCAGGTTACCGTGACCGCGGAGGCTGACGTGAGCGGGGCACGGCGGGCGCACATCCGCGTGAGCGACGAGGGCAGGGGCATCGCTGCCGACGAGCTGGAGCACGTCACGGAACGCTTCTACCGCACGCGGGCCACCCGGCAGCTCCGGGTGCGAGGCGTCGGGCTCGGGCTGTCCCTCGTCCAGAGAATCGTCGACACGCACGGCGGCACGATGACACTGAGCAGCGAGCCCGGCGTCGGTACCCAGGTCGACGTGCTGCTCCCGGATCTCCCGCGATCGGGGGAGGCGCGTCCCGACGCAGCGAGCTAGTCGCCTTCAGCCTCCGCCTGCGGCACCCAGATTCCTGCCAGCGCCGTCCAGTACGGCTCCGACATGAGCGAGTACGGCGTGACATGGACGGCCCTGATCCCGTTGGTCCCTGCAAGGGTGACCGCCTCGGCCATCGTCTCGACCGGGATCGGCTGGACTCCGTCGGGGCCCCAGAGGCCGACCGAGACGGTGATGCGGTCCGAGTCGATGTCGCTCGCGGCGAGGGCTGCTGTGAGGGCACCGACCTCGTCGACCGACCGTTGGAGGACACCGATGTAGGCCCACACGACCAACCGGTCGACGGACCGGAGCAGGATCTCGAAGTCATGGCCGCTGGACGCGTCGCCGCTCGCCAGGTCGGCCCAGTTGACGCGGACGTCCATCGCGAGCTCGATCTGCTTGCCTTCACCGTCCCGGACCTCGTCAAGTGCTGTCCGCATGCGCGCCAGGAGGCTGGCCAGCACCTCGGACCGCCAGGTACCGAGCTCTGGTGCCCCTTCGTCGATCTGCCCGTCGGCGCCACGCGGCCAGTCGGTGGCTCCGGTCATCTCCCGGTACAGCGCGAGATCGTCGTCGCCATAGCTGTACCGGTCGAGGAAGAGCTCAGTGATCGTGATCTGGCTCGGGCCGTAGCGTTCGCCGAGGGCTGCTACGTACTCGACGAGCCGTTGCCCGACGGGGCCGTCGGTGAGCGCGGTGGCGGACGGCTGGTAGGGGCCGGGCTGTCCGGCGGCGTCCTTGCCGGCGACCGAGGGATCCTGCCGGATCCACTCCGGGACGTAGGCGTCCACCACAAGACCGATCTGGCGCGGTGACCCGTCGGCCATCGTGCGCAGGGCGCGCGCGGCCCTGGCGATGTGATCCCTGCCCGGCTCAGCGGCGGCATCGGGGTACGCCTCCCAGTCGAACCCGGTGAACTCCACCCGGCCCGCATTGAGGTCGACGGACGTGGCAGCCACCTCGTCCAGCCGGTCGTTGACGACGCTCCAGTCAGTCGCTGGGTCGGTCACGATGCCGAAGTCGATGCTCAGCGATCGTATGTGCTCCGGTGGGTCCACCGGTCCGAGGAGAGGCGGGACGTCCTCCCACGGGCGGGCGAGGAGAAGAGCGACCAGCGCAGCGGCGACCAGCGGGGCGAGAATCATGACGACCCACGGCCATCGTCGTCGTCGAGGAGACCCGCCACGGACACTGTCCCGCTGCGGTCGAGCTTGTTCCATCGTTCCTCCGCGTTCTGGAGCTCGAGCCTGGCGGCGTCGAGCATGACGAAGGTCATGAGGGTGGAGTACACGGGCCACAGCGGGACGGTCCAGACATGACGCAGATCCCCCGGTGCCCGGTCGAGCAGGATCGAGAGCAGCAGGAGCCCCACCGAGACCGGCAACCCCACGAAGAGGACCCAGGACCACCAGTCGTCCGGCAACCACGCTACGCCGTCGACGCCGGCGAGGACGGCGAGCGTGATGGCAGCGAGCACCTGCAGGAAGGGCACGACGATCTGGCTGAACGAGTTGTACAGGAGGTAGAGGCCGAACGCTCCGTACCGAGGGTTGCCGACCATCCGCAGGTGGATCCCGGTGACCTGCAGCAGACCGCGGGCCCACCGCACACGCTGGCGCCACAGGCCGCGGACGGTCGACGGCGACTCGGCATAGACGAGCGCGTCGGGGGCGAAGGTGACCGCGTACCGCTCGCGGTGGATCCGCCACGTCAGCTCCAGGTCCTCGCCGAGGGTGTCGGTGCGCAGCGGCCCGGCCGCATCGAGGACCTCGCGCCGGAAGGCTCCGACGTTGCCAGAGACCACCGGGAGGCAGCCGAGCACGTCGAGGGCGCGGCGCATGAGGCCGGTTCCCAGGTGGCTGATGAGGCAGAGCAGGCGGGGCAGCACACGATCGAGGTTGACGGGACGGTCGTTCCCGCAGACGGCACCGACGCGGGAGTCCCGGAATCCCCGCAGCAGGTGGGTGATGGTGTCACGCCGGAAGAGCCCGTCGGCGTCGACGAGAAGGATGATCTCTCCGCGTGCATGGGCGATCCCCCGGTTGAGCGCGGCGCCCTTGCCGGAGTTCTCCTGGCGGAGGGCCGTCACCCGCGGATCCTTGCCCGCAAGGCGCGCCAGGACGTCGAAGGTGCCGTCTGAGGACCCGTCGTCGACGCACACGACCTCGAGGCGCGGGTGGTCGCTGCGCAGGATCGAGCGCACGCAGTTCTCGACGACGACCGCCTCGTTGTAGGCAGGGACGACGACGCTCACCTGTGGAGCAGCGGCGAACGAGGGACCGCACCCTGCCGGGCCTGGTCGAGCACGCCGCTCACGCAGCTCGAACACGAGGGCGAAGGGGACGAGGAGGAGTCGCACGAACCCGGCGACCAGCACCGTGACGCCGAGCACGAACAGCAGCGACGTGAAGACGGCTGTCACCGTCAGCCTGGCCAGTCGGCGAGGACCGCCTCGAGCAGCTCGGGTGCAGCAGCCGAGACCGCACCGAAGCGTGCGTTGATCTCGAGGATGACCGGCGTGCCATCGACGAGTCGCCGCACGTCGACGTCCAGCGGGCCGACGAGGTCCAGTGCCTCGACAGCCTGCGTCGCCAGCGCGGCGACGTCGTCTGCCCCCTCCACTCGTTCGACCGCGGTCGCATTGCCTACCCGTCCGCGCTCGAGCCTTGTCTTCTGGAGGACCACGACGACGCACCGGCCGGAGGTGGGGGAGCGGTAGACCTGCGGGCTGTACTCGTCGCCGGGAGCGAACTCTTGGACGATCCAGGACCCGTCCAACCGGTCCCACACGAGGTCTTGCGGGTCCTCGACGACGTGGACACCCCGTCCGCCGCGTGACGTGCGCGGCTTGACGACGATCGGCTGGCCTCCCGCCCAGTCAAGAGCGGCGGAGGCGGAGCGGACGTCCGTGCTCGCCATGTGCCGCGGCACAGCGACGCCGTGCCGGGCCAGGTCCCACATGGTGAGGAGCTTGTCCCCGGCGACCGCGGTCGGACCTGGCGCCGAGAGGACGACGGTGCTCCCCAGCCCCACGGCGTGTGCGAGGACGGCGAGGCGCGGGAGCTCCTCGGACACCGTCGGTAGGAGCAGGTCGGGTCGGTGCCGGGAGAGAAGGTCGATGGTCGCCCGCTCGTAGGCGGGATCGGTCGCCGCCGGGACGGCCTCGACGGTCTCGAAGCCTGGGACAGGAGCGGGGGCGAGGTCCACGCCGACGACGTGAAGGGTGCCAGCTCCGGGGTGACGGGAGAACTGCGCACCGAGGGCCCGTCCTGCGGGACCAGCGGCTCCCGTCACGACGATCGTCCGCGTATCCTGCACCGGAGCGCTCATCTGTGGATCGTACGTGCGGCGGGTGGGTCACGCACGGTGCAGCGATGCAGGCGTGCGTCCTGGCAGCGCCGCGGCCACCACGGACCGATCGAGCCGGGCCGTCAGGACTGGAGGAGGCCCGCGACGGCGCCCAGGCACCCATAGACGGTGTAGACGGTCAGGGGCACAGCCAAGGCCCATTCCCGGATCGATCCGGTGTCTCCCAGGACGGGTAGCGAGAGGCGTCCGCTGGACAGCCACACGTCGTTGAGGACGGGCGTCCGGCGCCACCAGCGCGGTGGGCGCATCCGCAGCGGCCACAGCAGCGGGACCCCACCCGTGGTGAGCATGTCACCGGCGATGTGCACCGCCACGCCGAGCCCGACGGCGAGCGGCAGCCACTCCCACTCCTGCGGCGCGTAGAGGGTCACCAGAGTCGAGATGATGAGCGCGAGGCCCCACGAGCGCACCCAGCTGCCGTCATTGGTGATCCTCAGGGCCTTCGCGGCGTAGGCGACGAGCAGCAGCGAGAGCACCCCCGCACCGAGGGCCACCCGGCCGAAGGCCTCGGTCTCCAGCCCGATGAGCCCGGCTCCGACGGCGAGCAGGACGGCGAGGGGGATGGCCAGCAACCCATGGGTGCCGTTGCGGTGCCCGCCGCTCACCCGAGCCACTGCTCGGGTGACCACGGTGGACAGCGGGGGCAGGGAGGAGGCGATGGTGCCGTTGTGGTGGTCGGCGTCGGGCAACAGGGCGGCGCCGGCGCAGACGACGGCCCCGATGAGGATGCCGGAGTCGGAGGCAGGGTAGAGGCCGAGCATGAGCGGACCCGTGCCGGCGACCGCGACCCAGGCTGCTGAGCCTGAGATCGCGTGGTGCGCACCCATCATGCGGAGCGCCTCGCAGCGTCGGAACGGTGGGCGAGGAGCTGCGAACGCGTGATGATGGCCTCTGTCTCTCGGTCTGGATGAGGCGCCAACTCTATGGACATCTGTTCGAGAGAGTCAATCTGGGAGGGCGTCCCAGAGGGCTCCGGGACGCCAGAGGCCTCGGTGGTCGCACGGCCACCGAGGCCTCGATGAGGGAGATTCAGCTCAGCGCAGGGTCCCTACCTGGGGTGACGCGCCATGTGCCGTCCGGCGCGCATCCCGAAGACCGTCGCGGGGCCGATCGTGGAGCCAGGGCCGGGGTAGGTGTTACCCATGACAGAGGCGGAGGTGTTGCCCGCCGCGTAGAGTCCCTCGATCACCGAGCCGTCCTCGCGCAGCGCGCGCCCGTCCGGGTCGGTGAGGACCCCGCCCTTGGTCCCGAGGTCGCCCACGACGAGGCGGTAAGCGAGGAACGGCCCCTTCTCGATGGGGCCGAGGCAGGGGTTGGGGTGCACGGTCGGGTCACCGTAGTAGCGGTCGTAGGCGGAGTCGCCCTTGCTGAAGTCCTGGTCGCGCCCCGACCGGGCGAAGCCGTTGAACCGTTCGATGGTGGCGCGGAAGGTGGTGGCGTCGAGACCCAGGACCTCGCCGAGCTCGGCCAGGGTGTCGGCCTTGACGAGGATGCCCTGCTCCTTCATCGCCTTGTTGGCCCGCGGGTCCAGGGCGAAGGACCGCAGGTAGCGCTTGGCATGCCGCGAGTCGAGGATGAACCAGAACGCGCCGCCGGCATCGTGGGAGAGCATGTGGTGGCCGAGGTCCACGTAGGACTCCGCCTCGTTGGCGAACCGGTTGCCCTCGGCGTCGACGATGATCGAGTACGGCAGGGACCGTTCCCCGACGAGGAAGGTCGGGTCGCCGCCCTGGACCGGGGCGATCGAGGTCCCCCACCAGGCGTCGTCCATGAGGCTCACCTGCGCGCCGACGTCCTGGGCCATGGCGATGGGGCCGCCGAGGTTGCCGGGGTTGCCCGACGGGTTGCCGGAGATCCCGTGGTACTTCTGGCGCCAGTCGGTGTTGTGGTCGAAGCCGCCGCCGGCGAGCATCACGCCGCGCCGGGACCCCACGGTCACCCAGCGCCCGTCCTTGGAGAAGCGGACGCCGACCACCCGGTCGCCCTCCACGATGAGCTCCTCAGCCGGTGAGCTCACCCACATCGGTACCTCGTTGTTGACCAGGACGGCGTGGCCGAAGGACGCGATGAGCCCGGCGCCGATCCCGGTCAGGCGCTGACCGGCGACCGCGCCACCCAGGGTGCGCAGGACGAGCTGGGCACCGCGGACGAAGCCGGACGGGGTGGACCAGGCGCGCCCGAGCAGCCAGACGTCGTCGGTCTTGATCGGCAGCGCCATCATGATGCGCATCGAGCTGTACAGGTCGCCGAGCTTCTTGGAGTTGAAGGGCTTGACCTCGATGCCGCGGCCGATCTTGCCGCCGGGCAGCTCGGGGTAGTAGTCGGGGTAGTCGGTCGCGCGGGTGAAGACCATCCCGTGCTTCTCGGCGGTCGTGACGAAGTCCTCGATCGAGTCGACGAAGGCCTCCTTGTGCGGGGTGGACGTGGACGGTCCGGCGTCGCCGACGCTGGCCTCGAGGTAGGTGAGGGCTTCCTCGCGGGAGTCCCCGACCTGGGCGCGCTGCATGAGCGGGTTGTTGGGGAGCCACATCCCGCCGCCAGACATGGCGGTGGACCCGCCCCACTTCTCGGTGCTCTCGAGCATGAGGACGCTGAGGCCCTCGTCCACGGCGGCCAGCGCGGTGGCGAACCCCGCGCCTCCCGTACCTACCACCACGACGTCATAGCTGTGATCGAACGACTGGGACACGAGCTTCTCCATCCTCGAACCGGACAACGTTGTCCAGATCACTATAGTGAGAGACATGGCTCACAGACCAGAGCGGAGCAACCGCGGGCCCGCGGCTGCTCCGGAGAACCGCCGGGCGATCCTGCTGGCGGCCCGGCGCCTGTTCACCGAGCGCGGCTACCGGGTCCCGTTGAGCGCGATCGCCCGTGAGGCCGGCGTCGGCCAGGGCGTGCTCTACCGGCACTTCCCGACTCGGCTGGACCTCGCCCACGCCGTCTTCGAAGCGAACTTCACCGAGCTCGAGGGCATCGCGGCCGACGAGACCCCAGGGGCCTTCGCCCGGTTCTGGAACCGGGTCGTGGACCTGACGGTCACCGACTCGGCCTTCGTCGAGATGGTCGTCGATGCCCGGCGCACCCAGGAGGACTACGACGGCGGCCAGCGCCTGCGCCGGATGATCACGCCGCTGCTGGCACGTGCGCACCAGGCCGAGGAGGTCCCCGCGACCCTGACCGTGGACGACCTCGTCCTGGTCCAGCGCATGGTCTACGGCGTCGTGGTCACCGCCCATGACGACGCCGAGGCGCACCGCTCGGCCGCGCGCGCCATGGAGCTGGTCGGGCTGGGTGAGATCAGCGGCCCGGCGTGACCCCGCCGCGCACGACGACGCCAGGCACGACGACGCCCTCCACGCCGGCAGGGCGTGGAGGGCGTCGTCGTCCGTCCTGGTGATGCGGTCCGGTGGCAGGCGCTGTCAGCCGGCGGTCACCGGGACGGCGACCGGAGTGCTGCGCCGCAGCGCGGCCAGGGCGAGGGCGGCGATCGCCGCGCACAGCGCGACGCCGATGAGCCCGGCCAGACCCACGAAGACTCCGCCTGCCGCCCCGTAGTCGGCCAGCGGCAGGCCGCTCAGGGCGTGGTCGCGGGCAGCGCCGGCGAAGCCCACGGCTGAGGCCGTGGCCTCCAGCCCGTCGGGGGAGGAGGCCGCGAAAGAGGACAGCAGCACCGCCGCCACGACCGCCCCCGCACCGAGGACTGCCACAGGGCGACGGCTGCCGGACGCGACACGTGCCGGCTGGCCGCTCTCCAGGGCCACGGCGGACTCGATGTGGGCGGCACCCGGCGCGACAGCCATGACCAGAGCGACGACGCCGCCGGTGATCAACGCCTCACCTGCGCCGATGGCCAGGTGTACCCCGAGCATCTGCGAGGCGAGCTCGCCGACCGGCACAGCCACCGTGCCACCCACCGCGAACAGGACGACGAACACCGCGGCGGAGACCGGCACGCTCACCAACGCACCCGCTCCGGCTGCCAGGGGAGCGGCCCGGCCACGCAGCAGGAACAGGGCCACGCGGGTGACCGTCCAGCCCACGAGTGTCCCGACCACCGCCATGAGCAGCACGTTGGTGCCCAGTGCCGTGATCCCGCCGTCGGCGAAGACCAGGGACTGGACGAGCAGGACGACCGTCACCGAGAGCATGCCGAGCCACGGCCCCACGAGGGCCGCCGCGAGGGCACCGCCCATGAGGTGACCGCTCGTCCCCGATGAGACCGGATAGTTGAGCATCTGCACGGCGAAGACCAAGCCGGTCGTGGCCGCGGCCATGACGATCCGGTCGCGCGTCACCTCCGACCGTGCGCGGTAGGCGGCATAGCCGACGGCGGCCACGGCCGCCAGGCCGGTGGTGATCGACGTGGCGTCGTTGAGGAAATGATCGGGAACGTGCATGGCGGGCTCCTGTCCTGAGGGCATGTGCTGGACATGCCTCGCCGGCGATCAGGTGCGTCGGCTCTTCGGCTCAAAGTAAGCCGGTGCCCGGGACCGTCGCGCGCCAGGAACGGCCAGTTGCCTGAAGTCGCAAGCACCTGGTACCCGCAGGGTCTACGCCTGGTCCAGCGGGCTAGCCCTGGCCGGGAGCGCCTCGCAACACACCGTCAGGCAGCGTGGGACAGACAGCCGCCTCGGTTTGGGCTGCGATCTCGGCTCGTACGACGACGCCGTCGTCCCTCGCCATGATCGTGTAGACGATGCCTTCTTGCGCCTCCGGTGCAGGGATGAATCCGACTGTCGTCTGGGTCGCTGTCGAATCACCCGTCATGGGCACCAGTGACGTCGTGTTGAGGTCCGCAGCCGGGTTCTCCCGCAGCCAGTTGGCGGTCTCGCTGACGGTCGCGTCAGGGATCGTCCAGAATGCTTCGAGCTCCTCGACGGGGCCGCACGGCCACCCCTGGTAGGAGTTGAAGGTGGCCACGCTCGCAGTGGCGCTGACCGCTCCCGGTGGGAGGACAGCGGCGTCCAGCCAGGCCTGGGCTTGTGCCTGTGCCGCTGGATCTGTGCTGCTCGAGTCGGACGGTGCCTCGCTGCTTGCCGCAACAGTGGGAACGCTGGCTGCTCCATCGCTGGGATAGCTGGGATCGCTGGCCTCGCTGTCGGCTGCGCAACCGGCCAGGCAGAGAGAGCCGAACAACGCACCTATCACCAGTTCTGAGCGAATTCGCATGGTCTGACCATAGCGGCCGAGGGGAGCTGCCCATGCGGCGAGGAGGGCGTGTCGGTCGACGGGTGGTTCCGTGGTCGTGCTGCCTCGGTGTGTCAGGAGCCCTGGCCGCGAGCGGCTCTCGCTCGTGCCTTGATCTCGAGGATGATGTCCGTCTTGGCATCGGCGTAGGCATTCATGTCGTCCCACCGGCTGCTCAGCAGGACCCTCTTCGTCTCCTCGTAGAGGGCGCGGTCTCCCGCGTGGGAGCGCAGCCGATCGCGAAGGAGAAGGTACTCGTCCACGGCAGGATCGTCTCGCTCGTAGATGTGGACATGGACGTCGCGCGCCGGTGTGCGCACGAGGCGATGCCGCGGCTCGCGGACCCGGAGCTCGTATCCCTGCGCCAGCAGCGCATCGAGGTAGTCCTCTTCGGCGGTGATGTCGTCCACCGTGACCACGATGTCGATGATCGGCTTCGCGGCCAGTCCGGGGACCGAGGTGGAACCGATGTGCTCGATCTCCACAGCGACCGGCGCGAGGGCATCGTGGATCCGCCGCCGGTGATCCTCATAGATGCCGGCCCACCGGTCGTCATGGGTGTGCAGCGAGACCTCGAGGGCCTCGGTGCCCCCGACCAGCTCGACCGACGTGGCATCTGGTCGGCGTGGCATGCGTTCGTCCCTCATGCGGACATCCTCCCACCGGGACCGTGTCCACCCGACGCGGCGCCTGGCCGTGCTTGGCCGTGAACACGGCGGTCCAGCATCCAACTCGAATGCCGGGTTGCGCAGTCGCGCAGGATCGCGCCGGGAGAACGCCGCGGGCAGGCGCCGGGCCAGATCGTCGGCCAGCAGCGTCTCGTACAAGCCGGAGACCGCAGCTACGGCTGCGTAGACGCTCGTCGACGCTGGTGTTCGACCTTCCCGTCAGCCGAACAGCCTGGACAACGCGGCGAAGTACGGCTGCGGCTCTCGAGCGGCTGACCATGCGACCAGTGCGACTACCACCAACGCGGCAACGACACCTGCGCGGGCTGGCGGGCTAGCAACCCGGGGGAGCGCGACGTGCGCTGTCAGCCAAGCAGCGATCAGGACGACGACTGCGCCTCCGACCACGACGAGGTGACCTTGGGGCGCGCAACTGGTGGCCGGCGGCAAGATTGCGGGGCAGAACCACTGATCGGGTGGATCGAGTACGCGCAGCACGGACGGTAGAGCCGCCACCACGATGCCGACCAGGGCCGCTACGACAATCAGGGCGGCGAGGGGTTGTCCGAGGGTGCGCGACCGGGGAGGTGCCATCGTCGTTGCCATGCTCGACAGTACGACAAGCTCGAGGCGGGGCGTGGGTGCTCTGCGCAGGTAGGAAGGGTGCCCCGGGTGGGATTCGAACCCACACTGGATCGGGTTTGAGCCGAACGCCTCTGCCGGTTGGGCTACCGGGGCCGGTAACACCGCTGAAGTGCTCGACAATGAAACCACATCGACGTGGCAATCTTCACATCGATCGATCTTGATGCGCGCTAGCCCTTCTGCAGCCATTACGATGACCCATGTGACAGACAACGACTCCACGCCAGGCATCGTCCCTCCCCTTGACCTTCCCCCGCTCCTCGAGCCGGTGGTCGAAGCGGCCGAGGAGGTTCCTGCTGCCCCCGCTCGGCGCGTGCGTCGCGCTGTCGTGGCCGAGGACGAGGCACTCATCCGGATGGACGTCGTCGAGACCCTCCGCGAGGCCGGCTTCGACGTCGTGGGTGAGGCCGGCGACGGCGAGACCGCTGTGCGCCTCGCGCTCGAGCTCAAGCCGGACGTCGTCGTGATGGACGTGAAGATGCCCGAGCTCGACGGCATCTCCGCTGCTGAGCGCATCGCCAAGGCGCACGCCGCCCCTGTGGTGCTGCTCACTGCCTTCTCTCAGGCTGAGCTCGTCGAGCGTGCGCGCGACGCCGGTGCGATGGCCTACGTAGTCAAGCCGTTCAGCCCCGCTGACCTGCTTCCCGCGGTCGAGATCGCGATCTCGCGGTACTCCCAGATCACCGCTCTCGAGTCCGAGGTCGCTGACCTCGCCGAGCGCTTCGAGACCCGCAAGCGCGTCGACCGCGCCAAGGGCCTGCTCATGACCAAGATGGGTCTGAGTGAGCCCGAGTCCTTCCGCTGGATCCAGAAGACGTCGATGGACCGTCGCCTCACCATGCGCGAGGTTGCCGACGCCGTCATCGAGCAGGTCGGCGAAGCCTGAGCGAAGCCTGTGGGTTGCGGCCCACTGGTTGACCTGCACGACGGTTGGGGGCAGTCTAGGGACAGGTCACGCGCACGGCGCGATGTCCTAGGCGCCGCTGTGGTCGCTGGGCCGCCGCGGTGACTGCCCCTAGCTGTGGTGACTACCCATAGATGGAGAGCTCGTATGCGTGCCATGGTCGACGTGCGGCCTGCGGTTGCCGCCGATCTTCCCGTGCTGGCAAGGCTGAGTATGGCCGCCCGGCACGAAGCAGGAACCGGGATGCAGCTGTGCGTGAGCGACGAAGAGCGCATCGCGCGTCAGCTGGCCATGCTGACCGCCCTGCCGGGCGGGCAGATCCGGGTTGCCGCCATCGACGGTGAGCCCGTCGGCTTCATGCTCATCCGGGTCTTGGAACCCACTCTGTTCGTCGACGAGGTGGCCGTCTACATCGAGGCCCTGTACGTCTCCCAGTCCTTCCGTCGCCGCGGGGTGGGGCACGCCCTGCTCACCGAGGCCGGCGAGATCGCCGCTGCCGCCGGTGCCGCCGACGTCTACTCCGTCCCGCTGCCCGGGTCGCGTGGTGTCCAACGGTTCCTGGCTCGTCTCGGCTTCGCTCCCGCCGCCAGCCACCGAGTGGTGCCGACCGCCGTGCTGCAGCGCAAGCTCGCGGCCGAGGGCGCCGGACGCCGGCAGGCTCGCGGCATCGAAGACCTCATCGCGCGACGTCGGCGCGCCCGCACCGAGACCAACAGCGGTCCGCTGGACCTGCGCAGTTTCCAGGCCAGCCTGGCTGCCAGCCAGGCCGAGCAGGCCGTCGACCGCGCCGCGCGGCACGGTGGCGACGAGCTCGGCGACGGGCTGTCAGGCTCCCGAGAGCACCAGGCAGGCTAGCCGAGCGGTGCAGATCCGCCGGCCCGCGGCGTCGGTGATGACGATCTCGTAGCTGGCGGTCGTGCGCCCGCGGTGGATCGCGGTGGCAACGCCTGTGACGATCCCTTCTCGGGCCGCTGAGTGGTGTGTGGCGTTGATCTCGATCCCCACCACCTGACGTCCCGCTCCGGCGTGCAGCTGGGCGGCGAAGGACCCGAGGGTCTCCGCCAGCACGACGCTCGCCCCGCCGTGCAGCAGCCCCGCAGGCTGGGTGTTCCCAGCCACCGGCATGGTTCCCACCGCCCGGTCCGGGGTCGCCTCGAGCAGCGTGATGCCCATGCGTTCGATGAGGGTCCCGCGTGCAGAGGCCGCGAGCATGTCGGTGGTGTCCATGTCAGTCATGGACGATAGATTTGCAGGTGTGACCGACTCTGCGCGACCCAGACTCCTGTTGATCGATGGCCACTCCATGGCATTCCGGGCATTCTTCGCCCTGCCGGTGGACAAGTTCGCCACCACGACCGGTGAGCCCACCAACGCCGTGCACGGGTTCATCTCGATGCTCGCGACGCTGCTGCGGGTCGAAGAGCCCACGCACATCGCCGTCGCCTTCGACGCCGGCTCGACGACCTTCCGCACCGAGCGCTTCCCCCAGTACAAGGGCACCCGCGACGCGACGCCTGAGCCGTTCAAGGGGCAGGTGCCGCTCATCAAGGAGGTCCTGACCTCCATGCGCATCCCCTTCCTCGAGAAGGACATGTTCGAGGCGGACGACATCCTGGCGACGCTGTCCTCCCAGGCCGACGGTCTGGGCATGGAGGTCCTGGTCTGCTCCGGCGACCGCGACTCGCTGCAGTTCGTCAACGACAACGTCACGGTGCTGTACCCGGTCAAGGGCGTCTCCGAGCTCGCCCGGATGACCCCGGACGCGGTTCAGGCCAAGTACGGAGTCGCCCCGCACCAGTACCCGGACCTGGCGGCGCTGGTCGGAGAGACCAGCGACAACATCCCCGGAGTGCCGGGAGTGGGCCCCAAGACCGCGGCGAAGTGGATCAACCAGTTCGGCGGTCTCGACGAGATCCTCGCTCACGCCGACGAGATCGGCGGCAAGGCGGGGGAGTCGCTGCGCGCGCACCTCGACCAGGTGCGGCTCAACCGTCAGCTCAACCACCTGCTCACCGACGTCGAGCTGCCCTACGGCCCGGACGACCTGCGGGTCCAGCCCTGGGACAGGGAGGCGATGAACGCCGTCTTCGACGCACTGCAGTTCCGCACCCTGCGTGAGCGCCTCTTCGCGATGCACCCCGCTGCTGACGACTCCACGCAGGAGAACGCCCAGGCGGCCCCCGAGGTCGAGGTCGTGACCTTGGCGCCCGGCGTCCTCGAGCAGTGGCTCGACGCTCGGTCCGGCGTGTCCCTCGGCCTGGAGGTGGCCGGCCGTGGCGTGCCCGCCGGCGGCGACGCCTGGGCCTTCGCGATCGCCGACGCAGACGGGTCAGCGGTCGCTGCGGACTTCGCGGACCTCACCCCGGCAGACGACGCGGTCCTCGGGGTCTGGCTCCAGGACGAGTCCCGCCGCAAGGTGGTCCATGGTGGCAAGGCCGTCTGGCACGAGCTCGCCGCCCGCGGCTACGACCTGCGCGGCGTCGACTTCGACACCGAGCTCGCCGCCTACCTCTGCTTCCCGGACCAGCGCAGCTACGACCTCGGTGAGCTCGTCGAGCGCCACCTCGGTCATGAGCTGCTGGCGCTGGAGACCGGAGCCGGGAACCAGGGCGCCTTCGACCTGTCGGTCGGAGAGGACCCCGAGGACAGCGAGGCCAACCGTCTCGCGGTGCGCGCGGCGTCCCTGACGGACCTGGCCGAGGTGCTCGGCGGGGAGCTCAAGGACCGCGGGGCCGACGCCCTGCTGGCGAACCTCGAGCTGCCGCTGTCGGAGGTGCTCGCCCAGATCGAGCGACGCGGCATCGCGATGGACGTGGACTACCTGCGTGACCTCGAGAAGCACTTCGGTGAGACCGTCGCCGAGGCGGCTCGCTCGGCTTACGACGTCATCGGCCGGGAGGTGAACCTCGGCTCGCCCAAGCAGCTGCAGGAGGTCCTCTTCGACCAGCTGGCGATGCCCAAGACGAAGAAGATCAAGACCGGGTACACCACGGACGCGGCGGCCCTGGCGGACCTCTTCGCCAAGACCGAGCACCCCTTCCTGGAGTTCCTGCTCGCCCACCGTGACGCCACCCGGCTGCGTCAGACCGTCGAGGGCCTGCTCAAGGTGGTCGCCGACGACGGACGCATCCACACCACCTTCCAGCAGACCATCGCGGCGACCGGGCGGCTGAGCTCGACCGAGCCGAACCTGCAGAACATCCCGATCCGCACCGAGGCAGGCCGCCGGATCCGGCGCGCCTTCGTCGTCGGCGACGGCTACGAGACGCTGCTCACCGCGGACTACTCCCAGATCGAGATGCGCATCATGGCGCACCTGTCTGGCGACGAGGGACTCATCGAGGCCTTCCGGTCGGGGGAGGACCTGCACAGCTACGTCGGCTCTCGGGTCTTCGGGGTGCCCACCACCGAGGTCACCTCGGCCCAGCGGTCGAAGATCAAGGCCATGTCCTACGGTCTGGCGTACGGGCTGTCGTCCTTCGGGCTGTCCAAGCAGCTCGGCATCGAGGTGGGCGAGGCCGCCACCCTCATGGACGACTACTTCTCCCGCTTCGGCGGGGTGCGCACGTACCTCACCGGGGTGGTGGACGAGGCGCGAGCGACCGGCTACACCGCGACCATCATGGGCCGGCGCCGCTACCTGCCCGACCTCACCAGCGACAACCGCCAGCGCCGGGAGATGGCCGAGCGCATGGCCCTCAACGCCCCCATCCAGGGCAGCGCGGCGGACATCATCAAGGTCGCCATGCTCGGGGTCGAGCGGGAGATCGCCGCCCGCGGTCTGAAGTCCCGGCTGCTCCTGCAGGTCCACGACGAGCTGGTCCTCGAGGTCGGCCCGGGCGAGCTCGCCGAGCTCGAGGCGCTGGTCCGCGAGCAGATGGGCTCCGCCGCCCAGCTGCGCGTCCCGCTCGACGTCTCCGTCGGCATCGGCGCGAGCTGGCACGACGCCGGGCACTAGCGGTCAGGCCGCAGCCGCCGGTCCTCGTCGGTGGCGCGCTGCGGGCGGCGGGTGGAGAAGATCGCGGTCCCGGGGATGAGACGGCCCCGGACCGGGCTCCACCCGCCCCACGCCTGCTCGTGGCCCTCGGGCCACTCCGGCTCGATGATGTCGATGAGCTCGAGGCCTGCGGCGACCACCTCGCGGACGTGGTCGCCGACGGTGCGGTGGTACTCGGCGTAGGTGACCGAGCCGTCGGCGTCCCGCTCCGCGTACGGCCTGCGGTCGAAGTACGAACGCGTCGCGGTGAGGCCCCGGTCGCTCGGGTCGTCCGGGAAGGCCCAGCGGATCGGGTGGGTCACCGAGAACACCCATCGCCCGCCCGGTCGCAGCACCCGGGCCACCTCGGCGTGGACGGCCGCGGCGTCGGGCACGAAGGGGATGGCGCCGTAGGCGGTGAAGGCCGTGTCGAAGCTCTGGTCGGCGAAGGGCAGGCGGCGTGCGTCGACCTGCAGCACCGGCACGTGGGTGCCCTCGGCGGCATCGATCCGGCGGCTCTCACGGAGCATCCCGGCGGACACGTCGGTGGACACCACCTGGGCGCCCTGAGCGGTGAGCCAGCGTCCGCACTGGGCGGCCCCCGAACCGATCTCCAGGATGCGAGACCTGCGCAGGGACTGCGCCGGTCCCAACAGGTGGGCATCTCCCTCACGCAGACCTTCAGGGCACCAGCAGAAGTCTGCGGTGCCGAGGAAGTCACCGTGCTCGTCGAGGTAGTCGCGTGCGTTCTCGTCCCACCAGGTGCGGCTCGCTCGACCGCCTGCCTCGTCAGGGACCTGCTGGTAGCCGGCGCGGGTGATGTGGTCGTGTGTCACACCTCCAGTCTGACCCATGACAGCCCTCCACCAGGGACGACGAGGCGCCCGCCGATGTCGACGCGCCGGCAATCGTAGGACCAATGGGGCGCCGGGAAGGGGCAGGTCCTGGGTAGGGTTAGATCACGCGCCACGCTCTCCGGCGGGGCGCACGCGTGATCTCGACGCTCATGTTCCACTTTTTTGAGGGAGTTCGAATGCGAATCGGTCTGCTCACCGGTGGTGGCGACTGCCCAGGCCTCAACGCGGCCATCCGTGCCGTGGTCAAGCAGGGCCTGGGGGAGTATGGGCACACGATCATCGGCTTCAACAACGGCTGGAAGGGCGTCGTCGACGGCGACGTCCGCACCATGTCCCGCGAGGACATCCGCAACGTGCTGCCCCAGGGCGGGACGCTCCTGGGCACCGCCCGGTACCACCCGCACGCGGCCGACGGCGGCATGGACGCGGTCATGGCGACCCTCGAGGCCGAGCGCATCGAGGCTCTCATCTGCATCGGTGGTGACGGCACGCTGCACGCAGCGAGCAAGGTCGCTGAAGAGGGCGTGAAGATCGTCGCGATCCCCAAGACGATCGACAACGACGTCTATGGCACGGACCTGTCCATCGGCTTCCACACCGCGGTGAACATCGCGACCGAGGCGATCGACCGGATCCACACCACCGCGGAGAGCCACAACCGCGTCATGGTGGTCGAGGTCATGGGCCGCCACGCCGGCTGGATCGCGGTCAACGCGGGGATCGCGGGTGGAGCCGAGCTGGTGCTCGCCCCCGAGGAGCCCTTCGACATGGACCGGATCATCAAGTTCCTCAAGCACCGTCACCGGTCGCACGCGAACTTCTCCATCGTCGTCGTCGCCGAGGGGGCTCTCCCCAAGGAGGGCAGCTCGATGCAGTACGAGGCGCAACTGGGCAAGTTCGGCGAGATCATCGCCGGTGCGATCGGGGAGCGCGTCGCCAACGAGATCGCGACGCGGACCGGGTTCGACACCCGCCTGACGATCCTCGGTCACGTCCAGCGTGGTGGCACACCCACCCCGACGGACCGCATCCTCGGCTCGCGCTTCGGTGTCGAGGCTGTCGACGCCATCTCGCGCGGTGAGACGAACGTCATGACTGCGCTGCGCAACGAAGAGGTCGTCCTCGTCCCCCTCGAGGAGATCGCGGGCAAGGTCAAGCACGTGCCGGCGGACTTGCTCCGGGTTGCCCGGGTTCTGGCCTGATCCTCCCGCGTTGACCGACCCAGTGCGCCGCCGGTAGGGTTGCTGGCGGTGCACTACGGTCGTGCGCGGTCCATGCCGTGCGAACGACGATCCTGAGCCCCACAGATGTATCTCATATCCCTTACTATTCCCTGTCCGCATCGGAGCACCTGACTCAATGACCATCTCTACCCCCGTGAAGTCCGCACCGCAGGTCGCCATCAACGACATCGGCTCTGCGGAAGACTTCCTTGCAGCCATCGACGCCACCATCAAGTACTTCAATGACGGTGACATCGTCGAAGGCACCATCGTCAAGGTCGACCGCGACGAGGTTCTCCTCGACATCGGCTACAAGACCGAAGGCGTCATCCCCTCCCGCGAGCTGTCCATCAAGCACGACGTGGACCCCGGAGAGGTCGTCAAGGTTGGCGACGTCGTCGAGGCTCTTGTCCTCCAGAAGGAGGACAAGGAAGGCCGTCTGATCCTGTCCAAGAAGCGCGCACAGTACGAGCGCGCCTGGGGCACGATCGAGAAGATCAAGGAAGAGGACGGCGTCGTCACCGGAACCGTCATCGAGGTGGTCAAGGGTGGACTCATCCTCGACATCGGCCTCCGTGGCTTCCTGCCTGCCTCCCTCGTCGAGATGCGCCGCGTCCGCGACCTCCAGCCGTACGTCGGCAAGGAGATCGAGGCCAAGATCATCGAGCTCGACAAGAACCGCAACAACGTGGTCCTGTCGCGCCGTGCCTGGCTCGAGCAGACGCAGTCCGAGGTTCGTTCCACCTTCCTGCAGACGCTGCAGAAGGGCCAGGTCCGCCCCGGTGTCGTCTCCTCGATCGTCAACTTCGGTGCCTTCGTGGACCTCGGCGGGGTCGACGGTCTCGTCCACGTCTCCGAGCTGTCCTGGAAGCACATCGACCACCCGGGTGAGGTCGTCGAGGTCGGTCAGGAAGTCACCGTCGAGGTTCTCGACGTCGACTTCGACCGTGAGCGCGTCTCGCTCTCGCTCAAGGCCACGCAGGAAGACCCCTGGCAGACCTTCGCCCGCACGCACGCCATTGGTCAGGTCGTGCCGGGTAAGGTCACCAAGCTCGTTCCCTTCGGTGCGTTCGTTCGCGTCGAGGACGGCATCGAGGGTCTCGTGCACATCTCCGAGCTGGCCGTGCGCCACGTCGAGCTGCCCGAGCAGGTTGTCAACGTCGGCGACGACGTCTTCGTCAAGGTCATCGACATCGACCTCGAGCGTCGCCGGATCTCGCTGTCGCTGAAGCAGGCGAACGAGGGCGTCGACCCCGAGAGCGAAGACTTCGACCCGGCTCTGTACGGCATGGCCGCTGAGTACGACGAGGCGGGGAACTACAAGTACCCCGAGGGCTTCGACCCCGAGACGAACGAGTGGCTCGAAGGCTTCGAGGCACAGCGTGAGGTCTGGGAGGCTCAGTACGCCAAGGCGCACGAGCGCTGGGAGGCTCACCGCAAGCAGGTCGCCGAGGCCATCAAGGCTGACGCCGAGGCTGCTGAGTCGGGCGAGTCCGACGCTGGCAGCAGCTCCGCAAGCTCCTACTCCTCGGCTCCGGCCGTCGAGGCCACCTCGGGCGGCACCCTTGCCTCCGACGAGGCGCTGGCTGCTCTGCGCGAGAAGCTCACCGGTAACTGATTCACCCTCGGGGCCTGCGCCCCGAGCTGCATGGCAGAGCGGGCCGATCACCTTTGGGTGGTCGGCCCGCTCTGGTGTGTGCTGCCTACTGTGTGCTGCGTGCTCTCGTCAGAACAGCCGTGACGAGGGCTGCACCGCACGGGGTGGCGCCGGGCTAGGGCAGGCGTGGGTCGACGTCGTCCTCGGCGATGCTCGTCGCCTGGTCCGCGACGGACTCCGCGACGGCCTCGGCGACCGAGGCTGGGACTGCGTCGTCGGCGTCGTCAGCCTCGTCGGGCGACCCCTGGGCGTCCGTGCCGTCGTCGGCGAACTGGGTGCGGTAGAGGTCGGCGTAGAGGCCGCCGGCGGCGAGCAGCTCGGTGTGGGTGCCCTGGGCGACGATGCGGCCGGCGTCGAGCACGATGATGCGGTCCGCCTCACGGATGGTGGACAGCCGGTGAGCGATGACCACCGAGGTGCGACCGCGCAGCGCGGTGCGCAGCGCGAGCTGGACGGCGGCCTCGGACTCGGAGTCTAGGTGCGCGGTGGCCTCGTCGAGGATGACGATGTCGGGGGCCTTGAGCAGCAGTCGGGCGATGGCCAGACGTTGCCGCTCGCCACCGGAGAGGCGGTACCCGCGGTCGCCGACGACCGTGGCCGTCCCTGAGGGCAGCGACGCGACGAGATCCCAGATGTGGGCTCCGCGCAGGGCTGTCTCGAGGTCGGCGTCGGTGGCGCCCGGGCGGGCGTAGCGCAGGTTGCCGGCGATCGTGTCGTGGAACATGTGCGCGTCCTGGGGGACGGTCCCGATGACCGCGCGCAACGACTCCAGGGTCACGGCCCGCAGGTCCCGCCCGGCGATGGCGACCGTGCCGGCGGTCGGGTCGTACATCCGCGTGATGAGCTGGGACAGGGTGGACTTGCCCGCCCCGGACGGTCCGACGATCGCCACCATCTCGCCGGGGGCGACGTGGAAGGTGACGTCCATGAGGGTGTCGGCGACCGGGTCGTTGCTGAGCACCGCGACCGACTCGAGCGAGGCGAGGGAGACCTCGGTGGCGGTGGGGTAGCGGAACCACACGTGCGTGAGGTCCAGGCTCGCGCCGTGCGCCGCGACGTCCTCGCGCAGGTCGGTGGCGTCGTCGGCGTCGACGACGCTGGGCGGCAGGTCCAGCACCTCCAGCACCCGTTCGAAGCTCACCAGGGCTGTCATGACGTCGACCTGGACGTTGGACAGTGCCGTGAGCGGACCGTAGAGGCGGGCCAGGTACGCGGTGAGGGCGACGACCACACCGACCGTGAGGGTGCCGGAGATCGCCATGACACCGCCGACGCCGTAGACGATCGCCACCGCGACCGCCGCCACGGTCGTCAGGGCCACCCGGAAGATGGTCGCGTACATGGCCTGCTTGACACCGATGTCACGGGCCCGGGCGGCGGCGCCGGCGTAGGTCACCGACTCGTCCTCGGGCCGGCCGTAGGTCTTGGCCAGGTGCGCGCCGGCGACGTTGAACCGCTCGGTCATGATCTGTGCGGTGTCCGCGTTGATCGCGTAGCCCTCGCGTGAGATCGCCGCCAGCCGCGGGCCCACCCACCGTGCGGGGAAGACGAACGCCGGCAGCAGCACGAGCGAGAGCAGGGTGAGCTGCCACGACATCGAGAGCATCGCCGCCAGCACGAAGATCACGGTGAGGGAGTTGGAGAAGACGTTGGACAGGGTCGAGGTGAAGGCCTGCTGCGCGCCGAGCACGTCACCGTTGAGCCGTTGGACGAGCGCGCCGGTGCGGGTGCGGGAGAAGAAGGCGAGCGGCATCTGCTGGACGTGGTCGAAGACCGCGGTGCGCAGGTCGAAGATGAGACCTTCCCCGATCCGCGAGGACAACCAGCGCTGCGCGAGGGCCAGCCCACCGGTGGCGAGCGCGAGCACCGCGACGAGGACCGCCAACCAGATGACGACGTCGCGGCGTCCGGGGGTGATGCCGTCGTCGATGATGGCCTTGAAGACCAGCGGGGTCGCGGCGCCGATGAGCGCGTCGATGCTGATGAGCACGAGGAAGACGGTGAGCTGGCGCCGGTAGGGGCGGGCGAAGCTCAGCACCCGGCGGACCGTGCCGGGGGCCAGCTCGTGCGAGGTGACGGTCCGTTCCTGGCGGAAGGACCGGAATCCGGGTCCGAACCCGCCGCCGCCCGGGCCGCCGAGGCCGCCACCTGACATCGACATGCTGACTCCTGGTGGGCTCGGTGCTGCTGGACGGGACGTGGCTGACCGGTGGTAGTCGGTGCGCCGCGGGACGGGCGCTCAGGGCTGGGCGGCGGTGTGATCGAGGTGTCGTGCCGCGGAGCCGAGGTCGCCCGGACAGGCTACTTTGAGGTTAGCCGCTGACAGGACGCCGGCGTGCACGCCCCGGCGAGGATGGAGGAGCACGATGATCAGGATCGGTCTGACAGGAGGCATCGCTGCCGGGAAGTCTGTCGCAGCATCCCGGTTCTCCGAGCTGGGTGCGGTGGTCATCGACCACGACATCCTCGCCCGCGAGGTCGTCGCGCCCGGGACGGTGGGCCTCGACCGCGTCGTGGAGGCCTTCGGCGAGGAGGTGCTCGACCCGAACGGCGCCCTGGACCGTGACGCCCTGGGGCACATCGTCTTCGGCAACCACGAGGCCCTCGGCCGCCTCAACTCGATCGTGCACCCGGAGATCACCCGGCTGGCCGCCGAGCGAGAGGCCGCAGCGGGCGCGGCCGACTCCGGCGCCGTCGTCGTGCATGACATCCCGCTGCTGGTGGAGACCGGGCAGCAGGACAACTTCCATATCCTCCTCGTCGTGGACACCCCCGCTGACCTGCGGATCCAGCGACTCGTGGAGAACCGGGGGCTCACGCTGCCGCAGGCGCGCCAGCGGGTCGCGGTCCAGGCGACGGACTCGGCGCGACGCGAGGCCGCCGACGTCATCGTCTCCGGCTCCGGCAGCGAGGACGAGCTCAGGGCCGCCGTGGACGCGCTGTGGACCCGCCTGCAGGACGAGGTGAGCCAGGAAGCAGGCTGACCCTCGGGCTGCCCCCCGGGGGCTGACCAGGGTCGTGGTGCGCCTGTCGAGGGCTGTCGCGGGGCGGTGAGACGCGTCGTGTCGGTGGCACGTCGTACCGTAGACCTATGCGCCCTGTGACCGATCTTCAGCGAACCGTCGCCCCCTTCGAGGTCATCTCCGACTACACCCCGTCCGGTGACCAGCCGACAGCGATCGCCGAGCTCACCCAACGCATCCAAGGCGGGGAGAAGGACGTCGTCCTGCTCGGGGCCACCGGTACCGGAAAGTCGGCCACCACGGCCTGGCTCATCGAGAAGCTGCAGCGGCCGACCCTCGTCATGGCGCCCAACAAGACCCTCGCGGCGCAGCTCGCCACCGAGTTCCGCGAGCTGCTGCCCAACAACGCGGTCGAGTACTTCGTCTCCTACTACGACTACTACCAGCCCGAGGCATACATCGCTCAGACCGACACCTTCATCGAGAAGGACTCCTCGGTCAACGACGAGGTCGAGCGGCTGCGCCACTCGGCCACGAGCAACCTGCTCACCCGGCGCGACGTCGTCGTCGTGGCCTCGGTGTCGTGCATCTACGGCCTCGGTACGCCGCAGGAGTACGTGGACCGCATGGTCCGGCTGGACGTCGGTGACACGGTCGAGCGCGACGCGCTGCTGCGCAAGTTCGTCGCCATGCAGTACACCCGCAACGACATCGCCTTCACCCGCGGCACCTTCCGGGTGCGCGGGGACACGGTCGAGATCATCCCGGTCTACGAGGAGCTCGCCATCCGGATCGAGTTCTTCGGCGACGAGATCGAGGCGATCCAGACGCTGCACCCGCTGACCGGAGACGTGGTCCGCTCGGAGAAGTCCGTCAACCTGTTCCCGGCCACCCACTATGTGGCAGGTCCGGAACGGATGGAGCGGGCCGTCGCCTCGATCGAGGCGGAGCTCGAGGAGCGGCTGGCCGAGCTGGAGCGTCAGAACAAGATGCTCGAGGCGCAGCGCCTGCGCATGCGCACGACCTACGACATCGAGATGATGCGGCAGATCGGCTCCTGCGCGGGGATCGAGAACTACTCCCGGCACATCGACGGCCGTGGTCCGGGCACCGCGCCGCACACGCTGCTGGACTACTTCCCCGAGGACTTCCTCCTCGTCATCGACGAGTCCCACGTGACCGTGCCGCAGATCGGCGCCATGTACGAGGGCGACATGTCCCGCAAGCGCAACCTCGTCGACCACGGCTTCCGGCTGCCCAGCGCCATGGACAACCGGCCGCTGCGGTGGGAGGAGTTCGTCGACCGCATCGGCCAGACCGTCTACCTCTCGGCCACCCCGGGCAAGTACGAGCTGTCGATGTCCGACGGCTTCGTGGAGCAGATCATCCGTCCGACCGGCTTGGTGGACCCCGCCGTCATCATCAAGCCGACCACCGGGCAGATCGACGACCTGCTCGAGGAGATCCGCCTGCGGGCCGAGCGCGACGAGCGGGTGCTCGTGACGACGCTGACCAAGAAGATGGCCGAGGACCTCACCGACTACTTCCTCGACAAGGGCGTGCGCGTGCGGTACCTGCACTCCGAGGTCGACACGCTGCGCCGGGTGGAGCTGCTGCGGGAGCTGCGCATGGGGGAGTACGACGTGCTCGTCGGCATCAACCTGCTGCGTGAGGGCCTCGACCTGCCTGAGGTCTCCCTGGTCTCCATCCTCGACGCTGACAAGGAAGGCTTCCTGCGCTCGAGCACCTCCCTCATCCAGACGATCGGGCGTGCCGCCCGTAACGTCTCCGGCGAGGTGCACATGTACGCCGACAAGATCACTCCCTCCATGGCAATGGCTCTGGAGGAGACGGACCGGCGCCGTGAGAAGCAGGTGGCCTACAACCTCGAGCACGGCATCGACCCGCAGCCGCTGCGCAAGAAGATCAGCGACGTGACCGACATGCTCGCCCGGGAGGACATCGACACCCAGGAGCTGCTCAAGGGCGGGTACCGCAACGCCGGCAAGGGCAAGGCGCCGGTGCCCGGAGGCCCCAAGGCGGGCGTCACCACGAACCGGTTGGCGGTCGCAGCCGCGGACGACCTCGTCGGTCTCATCCAGGAGCTGAGCGACCAGATGCACGCGGCTGCGGGCGAGCTGCAGTTCGAGCTCGCCGCCCGGCTGCGTGACGAGATCTCCGGCCTGAAGAAGGAGCTCCGCCAGATGCAGGCAGCGACCGCGTGAGCGCGCCGGTCGCCCCCGACCATGCTGGCGACGCAGGCCCGCTGGGCGTGTTCGTCGGCCTGACCACCCTCGATGTCATCCACCGGGCGCGGCGGGCGCCAGGACCGGACGAGAAGATGACGGCAGAGCGCCAGGACCTGGCCGCCGGCGGACCCGCGGCCAACGCTGCGGTGGTCTTTGCGGCCCTGGGCGGGCGAGCGCGGCTGATCACGGCCTTGGGCGACGGGCCTGCGGCGTCGATCGCTCGGGCGGACCTGACCGCGCACGGAGTCGAGGTGGTCGACCTGGCTCAGGGAACCGACCTCGACCTGGGCATCTCAGCGATCCGTGTCGATGTCCGCACCGGCAGCCGCTCGGTGCTGTCCATGGACGCGGCCGCCGTCGACCTGCCTGCGCCGCAGGATCCTGCGGCTCTGGTCGAGGGGTGTGAGGTGATGCTGCTCGATGGCCACCACCCGCGGGTGGCGACCTCCCTCGCTGCTGCCGCCCAGCAGGCGGGCATCCCCGTCATCATCGACGCCGGTCGATGGAAGCCGGTCATGACCGAGCTGCTCGCCCGCGCCAGCACCGTCATCGCCTCGGCGGACTTCCGGCTCGCGGACGGCGCAGTGCCAGCCGCGCCGTCGACCTCGGCCGTGCCGACGACGCCTGAGGCGATGGCTGGGACGACAGACGCCGGCGTGCAACGGGCCACACACCGCTACACAGAGCGGGCCACGCGATGGGCAGTGACCCACGGCGCCGGCGCTGTGACCTGGTGGACGGACGAGACGTCCGGGGAGGTCGACGTACCGGCGGTCGAGGCCGTCGACACCCTGGGAGCCGGGGACGCCTTCCATGGTGCCTTCACCTACGCCAGCGTGCGAGGACCGGCGACCTTCGCCGACCAGCTCGCCCAGGCGGCGGCGGTCGCCGCGCTGCGGTGCTCTGTGGTGGGGCCGCGCGACTGGCTGGCGCTGCTTCCCGAGCGCGCGTCAGGTGCTCTGCAGACCTAGGCCCAGGGACCGAAGACGACAGTCCACTCGGTGATCGCGCGGTCGGCGACGAGCCCGTTGACCGCAAACGGGTCGGTGTCGAGGATCGTCGCGACCTTCTCGGGGGAGTCGGCCTCGACGATGAGCAGCGCGCCGTGCATGTCGCCGTCGGAGACCGGTCCCGAGGCGAGCAGCACGCCTGCGGCGTACAGCCCGCCGAGGAAGCCGCGGTGCGCGGGGCGGTGGGTGTCGCGCTCGGCGGAGCGGGAGTCGTAGACGTAGGTCACGGCGTAAGTGGTCATGGCGCCATTGAAGCACGCGCCCCTGGGGCGTCGATCTCGTGTGTCACCAGCCGCGCGCCTGCCAGCTGTCCAGGTGCGGGCGCTCGGCTCCCAGCGTCGTGTCGTCTCCGTGCCCCGGGTACACCCACGTGTCGTCGGGCAGGCGGTCGAAGACCTGCGTCGTGACGTCCTCGAAGAGCTGGTCGAACCGCGCCCGGTCGTGCTCGGTGTTGCCCAGGCCGCCGGGGAAGAGGGAGTCGCCGGTGAACAGGTGCGCTCGCCCGGCCACTGCTCCGGGCTCGTGCACCTGCTCGGGCTCGGTGAGCAGCAGGGCGACCGAGCCGGGGGTGTGCCCGCGCAGCGCGATGACCTCGAGGGTGATGGATCCCACGGCGAGAGTCTCACCGGGGAGCAGGCGATGCTTGATGGGCACCCCGATGGCGTCGGCGTCCGGGGCGCCGGCGGCGGTGTGCGCGCCGGTCACCGCGACGAGATCTTCCAGGGCGCCGTGGTGGTCCCGATGGTGGTGGGTCGTGATGATGAGGTCCAGCGCGCTCGACGAGGAGCCCTCGCGGACGAGGTCGAGCAGCCGGTCGGAGTCCGCCGCGGCGTCGATGAGCACCTGATGACCGGTGCGCCGGCACGTGAGCAGGTAGGCGTTGTTGCCCATCGGGCCGACCTGCGCCTTGCGGATGTCGACGTCGTCGAGCCGGCGCAGCGCCGTCGGGCCGCCTGCCACGACGTGACCGTCGTAGTCCGGTGCCGCGGCCGAGGTGGGCTTGTCGGAGGTCATGAGCCCACCTCGCACGGGACGAGGGACGCCTCCCGGGCCGCGACCGCACGGTCGAGGCTGTGCACCGCGCGCACGAGGCCGAGGTGGGAGAAGGCCTGGGGGAAGTTACCGGTCATCCGGTCCGCCTGGGCGTCGAACTGTTCGGCCATGAGGCCGAGGTCGTTGGCGGAGGCGACCAGCCGGTCGAGCATGTCGCTCGCGGCGTCGACGTCGCCGGATCGCGCCAGGGCGTCGACCATCCAGAAGGAGCAGACGAGGAACGGCGACTCGTCGCCGGCCAGACCGTCCGCGGTGTGCTCGGTCTCGTACCGCCTGGTGAACCCGGCGTCGTCCATGAGGGTGGCGCGGATGGCGGCCACGGTCCCCAGGAACCGCGGGTCGGTGGCGTCGAGGAAGCCGACCTGGGCCATCTGCAGCAGCGAGGCGTCGGTGTGGCCGGCGCCGTAGTACTGGACGAAGGACCCGAGCTCCTCGTTCCAGCCGCGCTCCATCACCTGGGCGTGGATCTCGCCGCGGACCTGCTTCCAGGCCTCGACGGGTCCTGGCAGCCCGTGGACCTCGACGGCGCGGATCGCCCGGTCGATGGCGACCCAGCTCATCACCCGGGAGTGCACAAAGTCCCGTTCGGGTCCGCGGACCTCCCAGATGCCACGGTCGGGCCGGTCCCAGTGGGAGATGAGGGCCTGGACGAGGTGGCGCTGCAGCGACCAGGAGTCCACGGAGTCATGCAGTCCCGCGTCACGTGCCATGTCGAGGGCGAGCATGACCTCGCCGAGCACGTCGTTCTGCACCTGGTTGACGGCCGCGTTGCCGATCCGCACCGGGCGCGAGCCCGCGTATCCGGGCAGGTGGTCCAGCTCGCTCTCGGGGAGGTCGCGTCGCCCGTCGATCCCGTACATGATCTGCAGGTCGTCGGGGTTCCCGGCCACGGCGCGCAGCAGCCAGTCACGCCACTGGGTGGTCTCGTCGTGGTACCCGGACTCCAGGAGCGCCTCGAGGGTCATGGCCGCGTCGCGGAGCCAGCAGAAGCGGTAGTCCCAGTTGCGTTCCCCGCCCATCTCCTCGGGCAGGGAGGTGGTGGCCGCGGCGACGATGCCGCCGGTCTTGACGCTGGTGAGCAGGCGCAGGACGAGCAGCGACCGGACCAGGGCTTCGCGGTGGGGGCCGCGGTAGTCCGAGCGTCGCGCCCAGTCGTGCCACAGCCCGGCAGTCTCGGCGATCCGGTCGGGCACCGACAGCGGTTCCGGGGTGGGGGCCCAGGACGGGGTCCATGTCGAGGAGAAGGTCAGGGTCTCGCCCGCGCTCGCCTGGAAGCGGTCGTGGTGGCGGTGGTCGCTGGCGTGGGGGAGCCGGGTGCCGCGCAGCAGGATCGCGTCCGGTCCGGAGATCGCCAGGATGGCGTGGCGGCCGCTGGCGTGGTCGTCCTCGATCCGGTGCACCCACGGCTCGTAGGCGCCGTAGCCGAACCGCACCACCCACTCGTGCTCGATCGTCACCGTGCCCTCGAGCACGGTGATCTCGCGGACGAGGTCCGCCCGGCCGTCGCCGGCGGGCATGACGTCGACGACGCGGGCGCGTCCGGTCGCAGAGGTGTACGTCGTCTCCAGGACGAAGGAGTCGCCGCGGTAGCTGCGGGTCACGGTGTGCGCGTCGGGCACGGTGAGCAGCCATCGTCCGTTGTCGGGTGTGCCGAGCAGGGCGGCGAAGCAGGCGGGGGAGTCGAAGTCGGGCAGGCAGAGCCAGTCCACAGAGCCGTGGCGGCTGACCAGCGCACAGGAGAAACCGTCGCCCAGGACGGCGTAGTCGGCGATCGGGGTGGCATGGGAGTCGTCGTGAGGCATTCTCCGAGTCTGGCTGAGAGTCTGCATCAGAGCACGTCGAGGCGGGTGTGGGGTGTCGGTGCAGGTCCCCGGCTCGCAGAATTCGGGACGTCGAACAGGTGTACGTATGCGCGCTTCTGCCCTACCATGGGTCAGGTGAGTGACCGCCTCGTCGTCCAAGGTGCCCGTGAGCACAACCTCCGCAACGTCGACCTCGACCTTCCCAGAGACAAGCTGATCGTCTTCACCGGTCTGTCCGGTTCAGGGAAGTCTTCTCTCGCCTTCGACACGATCTTCGCCGAAGGCCAACGCCGCTACGTCGAGTCGCTGTCCGCCTACGCCCGGCAGTTCCTCGGGCAGATGGACAAGCCTGACGTCGACTTCATCGAAGGCCTGTCCCCGGCCGTCTCGATCGACCAGAAGTCCACGAACCGCAACCCGCGGTCCACGGTGGGAACGATCACCGAGGTCTACGACTACCTGCGCCTGCTCTTCGCTCGCGCCGGCACCCAGCACTGCCCCGTCTGCGGGGAGCGGGTCACCGCCCAGACGCCTCAGCAGATCGTCGACCGGCTGCTCGAGCTGCCCGAGGGCACCCGCTACCAGGTGCTGGCCCCGGTGGTGCGCGGCCGCAAGGGCGAGTACGCCGACCTCTTCAAGGAGCTCCAGGCGAAGGGCTTCGCCCGCGCCCGGGTGGACGGTGAGGTTGTCCAGCTCACCTCGCCCCCCGTGCTGGAGAAGAAGCTCAAGCACACGATCGAGGTGGTCATCGACCGCCTCGTCGCCCGCGACGGCGTCCAGCGGCGTCTGACCGACTCGGTCGAGACCGCCCTCGGCCTCGCCGGCGGTCTGGTCGTCGTCGAGCTCGTCGACGCCGACCCGGACGACCCTCAGCGCGAGCGCCGGTTCTCCGAGCACCGCGCCTGCCCCAACGACCACGTGCTCACCCTCGACGAGATCGAGCCGCGCACCTTCTCCTTCAACGCGCCCTACGGCGCGTGCCCGGAGTGCACCGGCATCGGCATGCGCCTGGAGGTGGACCCCGAGCTCGTCGTCCCCGACGAGGAGCTCTCCCTCGCTGAGGGCGCCGTGGCACCGTGGGCGCAGATCTCCTCGGAGTACTTCATCCGGGTGCTCTCTGCCCTCGCCTCGGACCTCGGCTTCTCCATGGACACGCCCTGGCGTGCGCTGCCTGAGCGTGCCCGCCACGCCGTGCTGTTCGGCGAGGACCACGAGGTCCAGGTCAAGTACCGCAACCGGTGGGGACGCGAGCGCCAGTACTCCACGGGCTTCGAGGGCGTCATGACCTTCCTCGAGCGTCGTCACTCCGAGACCGAGTCGGAGTGGTCGAAGGAGAAGTACGAGGCCTACATGCGTGAGGTCCCGTGCCCGGTCTGCCAGGGCACGCGGCTCAAGCCAGAGGTCCTCGCCGTCCGCGTGGGTGGCAAGTCCATCGCCGAGGTGTGCGAGCTGCCGCTGCGCGAGTGCCGGGACTTCCTCAACGACCTCCAGCTGGGCGCGCGTGAGCGCGCCATCGCCGTGCAGGTGCTCAAGGAGATCCAGGACCGCCTGGGCTTCCTGCTCGACGTCGGGCTCGACTACCTCTCGCTCATGCGCCCGGCCGGCACGCTGTCCGGCGGGGAGGCGCAACGCATCCGGCTCGCCACGCAGATCGGCTCGGGCCTGGTCGGGGTGCTCTACGTCCTCGACGAGCCGAGCATCGGTCTGCACCAGCGGGACAACCACCGTCTCATCGGGACCCTCACCCGGCTGCGGGACCTGGGGAACACGCTCATCGTCGTCGAGCACGACGAGGACACCATCCGGGCCGCCGACTGGATCGTCGACATCGGTCCTGGCGCGGGGGAGCACGGCGGACACGTGGTCCACTCCGGCGACTACGCCGGTCTGCTCGAGGCCAAGGACTCCGTCACCGGTGCCTACCTGGCCGGGCGCCGGTCGATCCCCATGCCGGCTGAGCGCCGCGCGATCGACCGGTCGCGTCAGCTCACCGTCATCGGCGCCCGCGAGCACAACCTCACCGGGATCGACGTGTCCTTCCCGCTGGGTGTGCTCACCGCGGTGACCGGGGTCTCCGGCTCGGGCAAGTCCACGCTGGTCAACTCGATCCTCTACACCGTGCTGGCCAACGAGCTCAACGGCGCCCGCCAGGTCGCCGGGCGGCACAAGAGGGTCACCGGCCTGGAGCACCTCGACAAGGTGGTGCACGTGGACCAGGGGCCCATCGGGCGTACCCCGCGGTCCAACCCCGCCACCTACACCGGCGTGTGGGACCACGTGCGCAAGCTCTTCGCCGAGACCACCGAGGCGAAGGTCCGCGGGTACCTGCCGGGACGGTTCTCCTTCAACGTCAAGGGCGGGCGCTGCGAGGCCTGCTCCGGCGACGGCACAATCAAGATCGAGATGAACTTCCTGCCTGACGTCTACGTGCCGTGCGAGGTGTGCCACGGCGCGCGGTACAACCGCGAGACCCTCGAGGTGCACTTCAAGGGCAAGACCGTCGCCGACGTCCTCAACATGCCGATCGAGGAGGCTGCGGAGTTCTTCGCCGCGGTCCCGGCGATCTCGCGCCACCTCAAGACCTTGGTCGACGTCGGCCTCGGGTACGTCCGTCTGGGGCAGCCCGCCCCGACGCTCTCCGGTGGTGAGGCTCAGCGTGTCAAGCTCGCCAGCGAGCTGCAGAAGCGGTCGACCGGGCGCACCATCTACGTGCTCGACGAGCCGACCACCGGCCTGCACTTCGAGGACATCCGCAAGCTCCTCGCGGTGCTGCAGACGCTCGTCGACAAGGGGAACTCGGTGCTGGTCATTGAGCACAACCTGGACGTCATCAAGAATGCCGACTGGGTGATCGACATGGGCCCGGAGGGTGGTTCTGGCGGCGGACTGGTGGTTGCTGAGGGCACCCCCGAGCACGTCGCGACGGTTGAGGCGAGCCACACCGGGCGGTTCCTCGGCCCGGTGCTCGCCGCGCACGCGCCTGTCCCTGTCGGAAAGCCCCGCAAGGCGGCCGCAGCCGTCAAGGCCGCGCCCAAGAAGCCGGCCAGCCGGTCGCGCGCCAAGTTCAAGGAGTAGCGGACCGCACCACGCACGACAGCAGCACATGACAGCGCCACCCGGAGCACCGCTCCGGGTGGCGCTGTCGTGTGCTGGGTGGTGTCAGGTGATGAGGGTGTCGACGAGGTGGCTGCGGAGCTCGTGGACGGTCAGGGGTGGGGCGGTGGTGGTGGTTGTGGCGGTGCCGGTGATGGGGGTGTAGGTGGTCCCGTTGTCGAGGGAGTATTCCCCGGTCCAGGTGGTGGTCATGGTGACGGTGTAGGTGCCGGTGGTGGTGTAGGTGTGGCTGAGGGTGTGGTGGGGCCAGGGGTGGCCGGGGTCGGTGGTGGTGGTGGGTGGGGTGCCGTCGGTCCAGTCCCAGGTGTAGTGGGTGGGGGTGGCGCGGATGGTGACGGGTTGGCCCAGGAGGGTGGTGGTGAGGGTCTGGGGGTGGGGGTCGGTGTAGGCGATGGTGGCCATGGTGACGGGGATCCAGCCGTGGGGTGGTCCGACGGTGATGGTGGAGGGGGTCAGGGGCAGGGTGCGGAAGTCGGCTTCGGTGACGACCAGGGGTGCGGGGTCGGTGGTGTTGCAGGCGACGACGGAGTTGAGGGTGGGGTTGCTGTAGGTGCCGTCGGGTTGGAGGGTCTGGATGACTGTGGGGGCGAGTTCGAAGCCGAGGGTGGGGTCGCAGTCTTGCATCTCGGCGACCGCCCGTCCGATGCAGGTTCCCGCGACGCCGACGATCCCCAAGGCCGTCGTGGCCTCGCAGGTCTCGGTCCTGGTGATGAGCACCGGTGGGGGTGTTGTGGCTGCCGGAGACGACGACGGGGCACGCGCGCCACACCCCGTGGTCGATGTCGTGGACTGTGCATTGAGATTCAGGTACTTGTCCGCAAACTTCGCCGCACTGTCCCGAACCTCGCCTCCTGAACAGGAGCCACGCATCTCCATCGCCTGCGCCTGGTGGCTACTGAGGTTCGCCGGAGAATGCAGGATGAGCAGGGTCGACGCCACGACGATGTACCACTTCATGACGAGGGCACCACCCCGGCAAGCCCTTCACGGACGATCCAGGTGTTGTCAGGCTGATGTTCGATGACGACTGCGACGTCGAGTCCCTGATCACCCGCTGACTCGTAGATGACGGATCCATCGGCTGAGAAGGCGGTAAACGGTGCGCGATCTTGCGTTCCCCACACGACGTAGAACGGATCATCTCCGGGAGGATCCACCGCCGTGGTCGTCAACGCTGTCTGGCCACCAACAGTCACTGCTCCCGCTGCGACATCGCCCGTCACTTCGCTGATGACTGCGCTACAGAACGTGCTGGCTGTGTCACACAGCTCGGTGAACTCCTCCAGATCCTGGCTCCGGGTCGCATAGCCATAGAGCTCGATGAAGTACTCGGCCGCAGCCTGCGCCCCGGCCTCGTCGTCGTTGTCCATGGCTGCAGGACGGTCCGGCGGCACCAGCGGCTCGCCGGCGCGATCCGTGGCCACAGGCTCCGCTTCCTGGGACGGCTCTGGCGTGGGAGCCGGCGTCGTCGTCTCCACAGGTCCGCTCGGCGACGGCGCAGCCGACGATCCGTCACCGCACCCGGCCACCACCAGCAGGGCACCAACACACAGCGCCATCCAGGGGCCGCGTCGCATCCTCCGAAAAGTCATGTGGCCGACATTACGGCCGCAAGCGGCATCGCGGCACGTTATGTCGTGACCTGTGGACGGCCCGGCCCCAGGTCACGGCGCGCGGAGTCAGTCCGTGGGTGCCTGGCTAGCCCCGACCGAGGAGCGCACCACCGGGATGATGTAGACGGGAAAGTTCACCGACCGTGAGATGAAGCAGTGAGCGTGGGCCCGCTCGTGCAGCCCGGCGACGAGCGCGTCGCGTCCGGGGGCGTCGTCGTCGTCGATGATGACGTGCGGGTGCAGCTCGATCTCGGTGAACTGTCCGGCGCCGGCGGACTCCACGCGCATGGTGCCCACCGCGGTGTCGGTGTAGGACCGCACGACCACCCCGGAGCTGGCTGCCATGTGCAGGAACCACAGCATGTGGCACTGCGCGAGGCTCGCCACGAAGAGGTCCTCGGGGGTGTGCCGGGCCGGGTCCCCACGGAAGGCGGGGTCCGCGCTGGCGAGGATGTCCGCCTTGCCGGCCGCGCCGACGATGTGGTCACGGGAGTAGCTCGTGTAGCTGGCGGTCCCCTCCGCGCCCGCGCCGGTCCAGGTGATGGCTGTGGTGTAGGAGTGGAATGCGCCCATGTCCCACACCGTAGCCGCAGCGAGACGAATGTGACAGCGATCACACTACGTGCGTGTCGCGCGCCGTCCGCCGGAGAGGCAGCGGTCGCTGTCAGCCCTCTGAACTAGGCTCCTTGGCATGGCCGATCCAGCAACCTACCGACCTGCCCCGGGGGAGATCCCGACCACCCCCGGCGTCTACCGCTTCCGTGACGAGCACGGCCGGGTCATCTACGTGGGCAAGGCCAAGAACCTGCGCGCCCGGCTCGCCAACTACTTCCAGGACCTGTCAGCGCTGCACCCGCGCACCCAGTCGATGGTCACCACCGCCGCGTCGGTGGAGTGGACGGTCGTGGGCACCGAGGTCGAGGCCCTGGCCCTGGAGTACTCCTGGATCAAGGAGTTCGACCCGCGCTTCAACGTCAAGTACCGCGACGACAAGTCCTACCCCTACCTCGCGGTGACGATGGGGGAGTCCGTCCCCCGCGCCCAGGTCATGCGCGGCGCCAAGCGCTCCGGAACCCGGTACTTCGGGCCCTTCCCGCACGCCTGGGCGATCCGCGAGACCCTCGACCTCCTGCTGCGGGTCTTCCCCATCCGCACCTGCTCAGCAGGGGTCTACCGGCGCGCCCAGCAGTCCGGCCGCCCGTGCCTGCTCGGCTACATCGACAAGTGCTCCGCGCCCTGCGTCGGGCGGATCACCCAGGATGCCCACCGGGCCCTTGCCGAGGACTTCTGCGCCTTCATGGCCGGGGACACGGGCAAGTTCGTGCGGCGTCTCACCGACGAGATGTCGATCGCTGCCCAGAACATGGAGTACGAGCAGGCCGCACGGCTGCGCGACGACATCCAGGCCCTGCAGCGCGCCATGGAGAAGAACGCCGTCGTGCTCGACGACGGCACGGACGCGGACATCTTCGCCCTCGTCGGGGACGAGCTCGAGGCCGCAGTCCAGGTCTTCCACGTGCGCGGCGGACGCATCCGCGGCCAGCGTGGCTGGGTCGTGGAGAAGGTCGAGGACGTCACCGACGCGGACCTCGTCGAGCACCTGCTCCAGCAGGTCTACGGCTCTGCCGACGAGAACGCGGGAGGCGATCTCGCCGCCGCCCGAGACAGCGGGCTGGTCCCGCGCGAGGTCCTCGTGCCGGTCCTGCCGACCGACACCGAGGAGGTGGCCGCCTGGCTCACCGGGCTGCGCGGGGCGAAGGTCGACGTGCGCGTCCCTCAGCGCGGGGATAAGCGCGAGCTCGCCGAGACGGTGCGCAAGAACGCTGAGCACGCCCTCGCCCTGCACCGCACGCGGCGGGCCGGCGACCTCACCACCCGTAGCCTGGCGCTGCGTGAGATCCAGGAGGCGCTCGGCCTCGACAGCGCCCCGCTGCGCATCGAGTGCTACGACATCTCCACGACCATGGGCACCTACCAGGCCGCCTCGATGGTGGTCTTCGAGGACGGGCTGCCGCGCAAGAGCGAGTACCGGACCTTCCACATCCGCGGCCCGGAGGGCGACGGCGCGCGCGACGACACCGCAGCGATGTACGAGGTCATCACCCGACGGTTCAAGCGGTACCTCACCGACCGGTCCGCCTCCGGAGAGCTGGAGCTCGAGTCGGTCGTCGAGCGGACCTCCGGCGAGGTGGGCCCGGAGGTCGCGGACGAGGACAAGGCCGGCGACGGCGCTCAGCGCCGCCGTTTCGCCTACCCGCCCAACCTCGTCGTCGTCGACGGCGGGCCGCCCCAGGTCGCGGCCGCCGCCCAGGCGCTGGCCGACCTCGGCGTGGTCGACGTCGCGCTGTGCGGCCTGGCCAAGCGGCTGGAGGAGGTCTGGGTGCCGGGGGAGGAGTACCCGGTCATCCTGCAGCGGTCCTCCGAGGGGCTGTACCTGTTGCAGCGGGTCCGTGACGAGGCGCACCGCTTCGCGATCAACGCCCACCGTGCCAAGCGCGGCAAGGGGATGACCGTCTCCGCGCTCGACGACATCCCTGGGCTCGGTCCTGCGCGCAAGAGCGCGCTGCTGCGCCACTTCGGGTCGCTCAAGCGGCTGCGGGCGGCCACGGTGGAGGAGATCGTCACCGTCCCGGGGATGGGTCAGCGCACCGCGGAGGCCGTCGTGGCAGCGCTACGCCCGGCAGGCGCAGCGCCAGCCAGCACCGAAGCACCTGCTAGCGCCGACGCGCCCGCTAGCGCCGACTCACCCGCTAGCGCCGAGGCGCCTGCCAGCGCAGACGCTGCCGCCTCGCCGGTCTCCGCCGGGTCGGACGAGGCACACTGACCTCCCGATGCCTGGCATGCTAGGGCTATGAGTGAAGAGTCTGCTCCGATGACCGTCCCGCAGGGGATCCCCGCAGTCGAAGCTGTGACCCACCCGCCAGAACCACCGACCAGCGAGGTCCTCATCATCACCGGCATGTCCGGGGCCGGGCGGTCCCGGGCAGCGATGGTCCTGGAGGACCTCGACTGGTACGTCGTGGACAACCTGCCGCCCAAGATGCTCGTCCCGCTCGTCGACATGATGACCCGGTCCGGGTCGTCGATCACCCGCGTCGGCGCCGTCGTGGACGTGCGCGGCCGTGAGTTCTTCAACGACCTCACCGATGTGCTCACCCGCTTCCGCAAGCGAGGGATCCAGTACCGGATCCTCTTCCTGGACGCCTCCGACGAGGTCCTGGTGCGCCGCTTCGAGCAGGTGCGCCGCCCGCACCCGCTCCAGGGGGAGGGCCGGGTCCTGGACGGCATCGAGATCGAGCGACAGCTCCTCGGGGCCATGCGCACGCGCGCCGACGTCCTCATCGACACCTCGGACCTCAACGTCCACGACCTCGCCCGCGAGGTGCGCAAGTCGGTGGCCGAGGCCAAGCACGAGAACCTGCGGATCAACGTCGTGTCCTTCGGCTTCAAGTACGGCATCCCCCTGGACGCCGACCACGTCGTCGACATGCGCTTCCTGTCCAACCCGTACTGGATCACCGAGCTGCGCCACCTCACCGGACGCGACGCCCCGGTGCGTGACTTCGTCCTGGGGCTGCCCGGTGCGAAGGAATTCATCTCCCGGTACGTCGCGGCCCTGGAACCGGTGCTGGACGGCTACCTCAGCGAGGAGAAGCGCTACGTCACCATCGCCATCGGGTGCACCGGCGGCAAGCACCGCTCGGTCGCGGTGAGCGAGGCCATCGCCCAGGCCCTGCGGGACCTGGGCCACCCGGTCGCGGTGACGGCCCGGGACCTCGGGAAGGAATGAGCGTGGGATCACTCGACAATCCGTCGGTGGTCGCGCTCGGGGGAGGGCACGGGCTCTCGGCGAGCCTGTCTGCCCTGCGGCTGATGTCCGGCTCGCTCGCCGCCGTGGTCACCGTGGCCGACGACGGCGGGTCCTCCGGTCGGCTGCGCTCCGAGCTCGGGGTGCTCCCGCCTGGTGACCTGCGGATGGCGCTCGCGGCCCTGTGCGACGACTCCGACTGGGGCCGCACCTGGCGCGACGTGCTCCAGCACCGCTTCACCTCCGACGGGGACCTCAACCAGCACGCGGTGGGCAACCTGCTCATCGTCGCGCTGTGGGAGCTGCTCGGGGACTGCGTCGAGGGCCTCGACCTGGTGGGCGAGCTCCTCGGCGCTCGCGGGCGGGTCCTGCCGATGTCCTCGGTCCCGCTGTCCATCGAGGCGGACCTCGTCGTCGACGGCCAGATCCGCACGATCGTGGGGCAGTCGGCCGTCGGCGCGACCGACGGTCGGGTGGAGCGCATCCGGCTCATCCCGGCGGACCCTCCCGCTCACCCTGACGCGGTGACCGCGGTCATGGATGCGGACTGGGTGATCCTGGGGCCGGGCTCGTGGTTCTCCTCGGTGATGCCGCACCTGCTGGTTCCTGAGCTGGCGGAGGCGCTGCACACGACCAAGGGCCGCCGGTGCCTGACCCTCAACCTCGCCACGGATACGAACGAGACGCACGGGATGACCGTCGTAGAGCACCTGCAAGCGCTCTACGAGCACGCACCGAACCTGCGGATCGACGCCGTGCTGGCCGACCCGTCCGCCGTCGACGACCCGGAGGTGCTCGTCGCGGAGGTGGAGCGGATGGGCGCTCGGCTGCTCATGCGCCAGGTGCGCCGCGGGGACGGGACTGCCCGTCACGACCCGCTCCGGCTGGCCGCCGCCTATCGGGACGTCTTCGACAACTTCCTCGGTGACGTGGGCACACCCAGCAGCTGAGGAACCCGGGGGCGGTGATTCGGCACCTGGATTGGATGGCAGGATTGCCTCCATGGCGCTCACTGCTCAGGTGAAAGACGAACTGGCCCGACTTCCGATCGAGAAGACCTCCTGCCGCAAGGCCGAGGTCTCTTCGCTGCTCCGGTTCGCCGGGGGACTGCACCTGGTCTCCGGGCGGATCGTCATCGAGGCGGAGCTGGACACCGCGATCGCTGCCCGTCGGCTCCGACAGGCGATCTCCGAGGTGTACGGGCACACCAGCGAGATCATCGTCGTCTCTGCCGGCGGCATCCGCCGCGGCAGCCGGTACGTCATCCGGGTGGCCAAGGACGGAGAGTCACTGGCTCGTCAGACGGGGCTGCTGGACAGCCGTGGCCGTCCGGTGCGCGGCCTGCCGCCGCAGGTCGTCTCGGCCGGCATCGCCGAGGCGGAGGCCGCCTGGCGCGGCGCCTTCCTCGCCCACGGCTCGCTCACCGAGCCGGGTCGGTCCTCGGCCCTGGAGGTCACCTGCCCCGGACCTGAGGCAGCGCTCGCCCTCGTGGGCGCCGCTCGCCGCCTGGGCATCACCGCCAAGGCCCGTGAGGTCCGCGGCGTGGACCGGGTGGTCATCCGCGACGGCGAGGCGATCGGCACGCTGCTCACGCGCCTCGGCGCGCACGACACCGTCAAGGTGTGGGAGGAGCGGCGCCAGCGTCGTGAGGTCCGTGGGACGGCGAACCGCCTGGCGAACTTCGACGACGCGAACCTGCGCCGCTCGGCGCGCGCGGCGGTGGCCGCCGGCGCGCGGGTGGAACGGGCCTTCGAGATCCTGGGCGCCGACCTGCCCGAGCACCTGCGTCAGGCGGGCGAGCTGCGTCTGGCGCACAAGCAGGCTTCCCTCGAGGAGCTCGGCCAGCTGGCAGACCCGCCGCTGACCAAGGACGCCGTCGCCGGGCGCATCCGCCGTCTGCTCGCGACCGCAGACAAGCGCGCGGAGGAACTGGGCATCCCCGACACCGAGGCGGGCCTGAGCCCGGATCTTCTCGACCTCTGAGCAGTCCAGCCTCTGCCCTGACCTGCGTGAGTTCCGCTGAGCGCGGAGAGTCGCGACCGCGGTCGGTGCACACCAGACATTCCGGACGGCATGGCCGTCTCACAGGGACGATGGTCCTCACACAAACCGCCGTGGGGGTATAGGCTCAAGTGGTCGGGTTCACACGAAGCCTGCGCAAGTCGGAGACGGCTCGCGGGCAGCGGAGAAACCGACATTTCACCAACGTACGCTGACGTACGTGACGTTCGTCAACAACCGTGCGTCGGTTCGTCCGGCGCGCCCCGAGGAGGGCATAGTGACCATCCGCGTCGGAATCAACGGCTTCGGTCGTATTGGACGTAACTTCTTCCGCGCAATCCTTGCGTCTGGTGCAGACATCGAGATCGTCGGTGTCAACGACCTCACGGACAACAAGACCCTTGCGCACCTGCTCAAGTACGACTCTGTCCTGGGTCGTCTCGACGCAGACGTGACCTTCGACGACGACTCGATCTCCGTCAACGGCAAGAAGATCAAGGCCCTGGCCGAGCGCAACCCGGCAGACCTGCCTTGGGGCGCCCTGGGTGCCGACATCGTCATCGAGTCGACCGGTTTCTTCACCGACGCCACGAAGGCAAAGGCTCACATCGAGGCCGGCGCCAAGAAGGTCATCATCTCCGCTCCCGCGAGCAACGAGGACGGCACCTTCGTCATCGGTGTCAACGAGGGCGACTACGACCCCGCGACGATGCACATCATCTCCAACGCGTCGTGCACCACGAACTGCCTGGCCCCGATGGCCAAGGTCCTCGACGAGGCCTTCCGCATCGAGCGTGGTCTCATGACCACGATCCACGCCTACACCGGTGACCAGAACCTGCAGGACGGCCCCCACAAGGACCTCCGCCGCGCCCGCGCAGCAGCGATCAACATCGTCCCGACCTCGACCGGTGCGGCCAAGGCCGTGGCGCTCGTCCTCCCGCAGCTCAAGGGCAAGCTCGACGGCTACGCGCTCCGCGTCCCCGTGCCCACCGGCTCCGCCACGGACCTCACCTTCACCGCCTCCAAGGAGGTCACGGTCGAGTCCGTCAACGCAGCGATCAAGGCTGCAGCCGAGGGCCCCCTCAAGGGCATCCTCGTCTACACCGAAGACCCGCTCGTCTCCTCCGACATCGTGACGGACCCGGCCTCGAGCATCTTCGACGCCGGCCTCACCAAGGTCATCGGCGACCAGGTCAAGGTCGTCTCCTGGTACGACAACGAGTGGGGCTACTCCAACCGTCTCGTGGACCTCACCGTCCTCGTCGGCGAGAAGCTCTGATCCTCGCGCAGCGATGATCTTCGGGTGAGAACCCGTAGTTGATGAAGCGTCCGCGTGAGTGATGAGCCAACCGGCAGTCGTCACTCACGCGGACGTTCGCATGTCCGCCCCCTGAGCTTGGAGTATTCATGAAGACGATCGAGGACCTCGGCGACCTGCGCGGCAAGCGCGTGCTCGTCCGCTCTGACTTCAACGTGCCGCTCGACGGCACGACCATCACCGATGACGGCCGCATCCGCGCAGCCCTCCCCACCCTCAAGTCCCTGGTCGACGCCGGCGCGAAGGTCATCGTGACCGCGCACCTGGGCCGTCCCAAGGGCGCTCCTGAGGACAAGTACTCCCTCGCCCCCGTGGCCGCACGCCTGGGTGAGCTGCTCGGCGCACCGGTGACGCTGGCCAAGGACACCGTCGGCGAGTCCGCCAAGGCGACCGTCGCGGCCCTCGGCGACGGCGAGGTCGCTCTGCTCGAGAACATCCGCTTCGACCCGCGCGAGACCTCCAAGGTCGACGCCGAGCGTGCCAGCCTGGCTGCTGACCTCGCCGAGCTCGCGGACTTCTACGTCTCCGACGGCTTCGGCGTCGTGCACCGCAAGCAGGCGTCGGTCTACGACATCGCCCAGGTGCTGCCGTCCGCAGTCGGCGCGCTCGTCCTCAAGGAGGTCGAGTCGCTGAAGAAGGCCACCGAGAACCCGGCGCGTCCCTACGTCGTCGTGCTCGGCGGCTCCAAGGTCTCCGACAAGCTCGGCGTCATCGCGAACCTCATCACCAAGGCTGACCGTCTGCTCATCGGTGGCGGGATGGTCTTCACCTTCCTCGCGGCCAAGGGCTACTCAGTCGGCAACTCCCTCCTGGAGATCGACCAGATCGAGACCGTCAAGGGCTACCTGGCCGACGCCGAGAAGGCCGGCGTGGAGATCGTCCTGCCGACCGACATCATCGTTGCGAGCGAGTTCAAGGCTGACTCGCCCGCCGAGGTCGTCCCCGCGGACGCCATCCCCGACGGCAAGATCGGCCTGGACATCGGCCCCGAGTCGCAGAAGCTCTTCGCATCCAAGATCGTCGATGCCAAGACCGTGGTCTGGAACGGCCCGGCCGGCGTGTTCGAGTTCGAGGCGTTCTCCGGTGGCACCCGTGCCGTCGCGCAGGCTCTCGTGGACGCGACCGCCAACGGCGCCTTCTCGATCGTCGGCGGCGGCGACTCGGCCGCGGCCGTGCGCATCCTCGGCTTCGACGAGGATGGCTTCAGCCACATCTCCACCGGTGGTGGCGCGAGCCTGGAGTTCCTCGAGGGCAAGTCGCTGCCCGGCATCGCCGTCCTCGACTCCTGACGTACGCCCACCCCTGACGCACCGACGAAGAAGGTAGAACCACACCATGGCTAACGCCCGTACCCCGCTCATCGCGGGTAACTGGAAGATGAACAAGGACCACCAGGAGGCGATCCAGCTCACGCAGAAGCTCGCCTGGTCCCTCAAGGACGCCAAGCACGACTTCTCGGCCGTCGAGGTCACCGTGCTCGTCCCGTTCACGGACCTGCGCAGCGTGCAGACCCTCGTCGACGCCGACCAGCTCGAGCTGAGCTACGGCGCCCAGGACGTCTCCCAGCACGTCTCCGGCGCGTACACCGGCGAGATCTCACCGGTGTTCCTGAGCAAGCTCGGCGTGAAGTACGTCGCGGTCGGTCACTCCGAGCGTCGTCAGTACCACAACGAGGACGACGCGCTCGTCAACGCCAAGTCGAAGAACGCCCTCGCCCACGGCATCATCCCGATCATCTGCGTCGGTGAGGCCCTGGACATCCGCAAGGCCGGGGACCAGGTCTCCTACACCCTCGCCCAGGTTGACGGCGCCCTCGCCGGCTTCTCGGCCGAGGACGCGGCCAAGGTCGTCATCGCCTACGAGCCCGTCTGGGCCATCGGCACCGGCGAGGTCGCCACCCCGCAGGACGCCCAGGAGGTTGCCGGAGCCATCCGCACCCGCCTGGCCGAGCTGTACTCGGCCGAGGTGGCCGACGCCGTCCGCGTGCTCTACGGCGGTTCGGTCAAGTCCTCCTCGATCGCCGAGCTCATGAAGGAGACCGACGTCGACGGCGCCCTCGTGGGCGGCGCGAGCCTGGACCCCGAAGAGTTCGCGAAGATCGCGGGCTACCAGGGCTGAGACTCCACCCGGTCGCGTCGATGACATGACCGGCCCTCCATGGCCCACCGATACCTCGGTATCGGTGGGCCATGTGCGTGGGCACCTGAGAAGTGGCCTATTCTTGACCCCAGCGCGGACAGTGTTGTGCGTCACGGTTTTCGCCTCGTGCGGAAATGCCACCGAGAGAAAGAAAGAACGATTCTGTGGACATCTTGCGTATCGCCCTGAACGTGGTCCTCGTGCTCACGAGCGCCCTCCTGATCCTGCTCATCCTGCTGCACAAGGGCAAGGGCGGGGGACTGTCGGACATGTTCGGTGGAGGTGTCTCGAGCAGCGTGGGCAGCTCGGGCGTGGCCGAGCGCAACCTCAACCGCCTGACGATCGGCTTCGCCCTCGTGTGGTTCGCCGCCGTCGTGCTGCTCGGTCTGATCCAAAAGGCTTCACCCGCCCTCGGGTGACCTGTCCCTTCTCTTGCTGGAGCTGTCGTGGCTGGTGGTAGTGCGATCCGCGGATCGCGTGTAGGCGCTGGACCCATGGGCGAGGCCGAGCGCGGGACCACCGCGCCCCGGTTCTTCGTGTCGTACTTCTGCGCCAACGCGCACGAGACCCGCCCGAGCTTCTCGATCGAGTCCGGCGCGCAGGCGCCCGAGCTCTGGGACTGCACGCGGTGCGGTTGCCCAGCCGGCCAGGACCGGGAGAATCCCCCGAGCAAGCACCACAACGAGCCGTACAAGACGCACCTCGCCTACGTGAAGGAGCGGCGCAGTGTCGAGGACGGCGACGCCCTCCTCGCCGAGGCCCTCGCGGCGCTGCGCGCCCGCCGAGGTCGCTGACCCGACGCTGCTGACACGCAGAAGGCCGCCAGATGCTCTCGCACCTGGCGGCCTTCGTCGTTGTCGCAGACCTGTCCGTGAACGCTCAGGCCAGCGTGACGTCCTGAGCGGCAGCAGCCGAGTCGAGCAGCCACAGCGTGACCGCGGTGCCCACAGCAGCAGAGACCGGTGCGGCCGGGTCGCCGGCCAGCCCGTCCGCCACGGCCTGGGCCTTCTCCGCGCCGGCGGCCACGATCCACACCTCGCGCGAGGCCTGGATCGTCTCGACCGTGAGCGAGACGCGCTCGGGCGGCGGCTTCGGTGAGCTGCGCACCCCCACGGTCGTCACGCCGGTCACCTCGAGGGCCGGGTGACCCGGGAACAGGGAGGCGACGTGCGCGTCGGGGCCCATGCCCAGCAGCGTCACGTCGAAGACCGGAGCCTGCTCGCCCTCGGGAGCGAAGGCGGCCAGCTCGCCGGCGTAGCGCTCAGCAGCAGCCTCCACCGTGAGCGTGCCGTCGGCGGCCGGCATCGGGTGGACGTTCTCGGCCGGCAGCGTGGTCAGGTGGTCGAGCAGCGCGCGCCGGGCCTGGGTCTCGTTGCGGTCCGGGTCGCCGTCGGGCAGGAAGCGCTCGTCGCCCCACCACAGGTGCACCCCGGACCAGTCGACCGCGTCGCGGACCGGGTTGGTCGCCACCGCGGCGAGCATCGCGATGCCCACGGTGCCGCCGGTGAGGACGAGGTGCACGGGGGAGTGCACGGACTGCAGGTCGAGCACCCGGGTGAGCAGGCGCGCTGCGGCAGCCTGCGCGAGCACCTGAGCGTCGGGGTGGACCACGACGAGACGCTGGCCGCTCATGCGGTCACCTCCACCCGGGCCAGGCCCTTGGACAGGACCTCACCGTAGACGTCGTCGGGGTCCAGGCGGCGCAGCTCCTCCGAGAGGCACTCGCGCAGCTCACGGACGGGCAGGGCGATGCGGTGGGCCGGCTGCCCGGGCTGGGACAGGGTGGCGATCCGGCCGTCCGGGCGCTCCAGGACGATCTCCCCGGACTTGCGGCGCAGGATGACCTTGGTGATCGCGTTGGCCGAGGTCTGGCGGGCGATCTTCACCGGGCAGCGCAGGCGCTGGGCGAGCCACGCGGCGAGGAGGTCGACCGAGGGGTGGGACTCGTCGCCCTCGACGACGGCCTCGGTCACGGACTCGAAGGGAGCCTGGTCCAGCGTCGCGGCGAGGAGGCCGCGCCACACGGTGACCCGGGTCCACGCGAGGTCGATGTCACCGGGCTGGTGGTGCGAGCGCAGGGTCTTCAGGGACTCGACAGGGTCCGCGTTGCGCAGCGCGTCGGTGATGCGGATCTTGGCCATCGAGCCGACGAGGTCGTTCGCCGGGCTGTCCGGGAACTCGTGCGGCCACCACACCACGATCGGCGCGTCCGGCAGCAGCAGCGCGGTGACGAGGGTGTCCGGGTGCTCGGCGACCACCGGTGAGGGGCGCAGGATGATGACCTCGCTCGCACCGGCGTCCCCGCCGACCCGGATCTCGGCGTCGAGGCGGTTGGTCGTGGCCTCCGGCTCCGGCGCGATGACGAGGATGCGGCAGGGGTGCTCGCGGCTGGCGTCGTTGGCCGCCTCGACCGCTTCCTCGAAGGTCGACTCGTGGGCGACGATGATGAGCGTCAGGACACGGCCGAGGGCGACCGCGCCGCCGTCCTCGCGGAGCTTGATGAGACGTTTCGCCACGGCGCTGGCCGTGGTCTCAGGCATGGTGATGATCACGTGTGGTCGTCCCTCTCAGGGCTGCGGGTCGGCGAAGGGGTCGGCGGGCGGGTGCGGGCCGTCACGGTCGGCGCCAGGCGCGCCCGTCCCGGGCGAGCATCTCGTCGGCCGACGCCGGACCCCAGGTGCCCGAGCGGTACGGCTCCGGCTTGCCCTTGGCGGCCCAGTGCGCGGTGATCGGGTCGAGGATCTTCCAGGACAGCTCGACCTCCTCGTGGCGCGGGAAGAGCGGCGGGTCGCCGAGCAGCACGTCGAGGATGAGGCGTTCGTAGGCCTCGGGGGAGGACTCGGTGAAGGCGTGGCCGTACCCGAAGTCCATGGTCACGTCGCGGACCTCCATCGCGGTCCCGGGAACCTTGGCACCCAGACGCAGCGTGACGCCCTCGTCGGGCTGGACCCGGATGACGATGGCGTTCTTGCCGAGCTCGGAGGTCGCGGTGGACTCGAAGGGCAGGTGCGGGGCCTTCTTGAACACGACGGCGATCTCGGTGACGCGGCGGCCCAGACGCTTGCCGGCACGCAGGTAGAACGGGACGCCAGCCCATCGACGCGTGTCGATGTCGACGCGGATCGCGGCGAAGGTCTCGGTCGTGGAGTTGGGGTCGGTGCCCTCTTCCTCGAGGTAGCCCACAACCTCCTCGCCGCCCTGCCACCCGGCCTCGTACTGACCGCGGGCGGTGTGCTTGGAGATGTCTGCGGGCAGGCGCATCGCGGACAGGACCTTGATCTTCTCAGCGATGAGGTCGTTGGCGGAGAAGGAGACGGGCTCCTCCATCGCGGTCAGCGCGAGCAGCTGGAGCAGGTGGTTCTGGATGACGTCGCGGGCGGCGCCGATGCCGTCGTAGTACCCCGCGCGGCCCCCGATGCCGATGTCCTCGGCCATGGTGATCTGGACGTGGTCGACGTAGTTCGCGTTCCAGATCGGCTCGTACATCTGGTTGGCGAAGCGCAGCGCCAGGAGGTTCTGGACCGTCTCCTTGCCCAGGTAGTGGTCGATGCGGAAGACGGAGTCGGGGTTGAAGACCTCCGAGACGACGTCGTTGAGCTCGCGCGCGCTGGCCAGGTCGTGGCCGAAGGGCTTCTCGATGACCACGCGGCGCCAGGCGTTCTCCCCGGACTTCGACAGCCCGGAGCGGGCGAGCTGACGGCACACGACCGGGAAGGCGCTCGGCGGGACGGAGAGGTAGAAGGCGTGGTTGCCGCCGGTGCCGCGGATCTCGTCGAGCTCGGCGACGGTCTCGCTGAGCCGCTCGAAGGCCTCGTCGTCGTCGAAGGTGCCCTGGACGAAGCGGATGCCCTCGGCGAGCTGGTTCCACACGGACTCACGCCACGGGGTGCGCGCGTACTGCTTGACGGCGTCGTGCACCACCTGGGCGAAGTCCTGGTCCTCCCAGTCCCGGCGGGCGAAGCCGGTCAGGGCGAACCCTGGGGGCAGGAGGCCGCGGTTGGCGAGGTCGTAGACCGCGGGCATGAGCTTCTTGCGGGCGAGGTCACCCGTGACACCGAAGATGACGAGGCCGCACGGCCCCGCGATACGCGGCAGACGCAGGTCGCGTGGGTCGCGCAACGGGTTTGAATCGGCTTCGATCTTTGCAGGTCTCACTGGCGCCACCATTTCTCAGAGTGCGGGTGCTCGTCCTATCCAACACGATCATCGTCGCTGATCATCCCGTCGGTCGAACGTCGGGTTCCTCCTGAAGTGCACGTACACCTCGGCGTTGCCCGCTCCATTATCAACCGCGACGGGCGATCGGTTCGGGTCGTCTCAGGACCGGGCCTGCTCCAGCCCGGCCGTCACGGTGGCCACCAGCTCCTCCCAGCTGGCCACGAACTTGGCCAGCCCGTCGGTCTCCAGGTGCTCGGTGATCGCGGCCAGGTCTCCGCCCACCCGCGCGAAGGCCCCGATGGTGACGTTGGCCTCGGCGATGTTGGCGCTGATCGTGTCTCCGGTGATGAGGCCGTGGTCGGCGACCGCCTCCAGCGTGGCCTCGGGCATGGTGTTCACCACACCGGGTGCGACGAGCTCGGTGACGTAGAGCGTGTCGGGGTAGGCGGGGTTCTTCACGCCGGTCGAGGCCCACAGCGGACGCTGCGGCTTGGCCCCGATGCGGGCGAGGGCCTGCCAGCGGTGGCTGGCGAGGATCTCGGTGTGGATGTCGTAGGCGAGACGGGCGTTGGCGACGGCGACCGTTCCCTGCAGGGCCAGGGCCTCCGGCGTGCCGATCTCGGCCAGGGCGGCGTCTGCCTCCCCGTCGACGCGGGAGACGAAGAAGGAGGCGACCGAGGCGATGTTCGTCACGTCCAACCCGGCCTCGGCGGCCTGCTCGATCCCGGCGAGGTAGGCCTCGATGACCGCCGCGTAGCGGTCCAGGGAGAAGATCAGCGTGACGTTGACGCTGATCCCCTGCGCGATCGCCGCGGTGATCGCCGGCAGGCCCTCGAGGGTCGCGGGGATCTTGATGAACAGGTTGGGCCGGTCGATGGTCTGCCACAGGAGGCGGGCCAGCTCGACGGTGCCTTCCGTGTCGCGGGCCAGGCGCGGGTCCACCTCGATGGAGACGCGGCCGTCCACGCCGTCCGAGGCGTCGTAGGCCGGGCGCAGCACGTCGCAGGCGTCCTGCACGTCCCGGGTGACGATGGACCACACGGCGGCGTCGACGTCGGCGGGGGAGAGCGGGCCCTCGCCGCCAGCCAGCTCGCTGAGCTGAGCGTCATAGCTCGAGCCCTTGGCCAGCGCACCGGCGAAGATCGTCGGGTTCGTGGTCACGCCGACGACGTTGCGGGTCGCCATGAGCTCGGCGGGTTCCCGGAGGTGATGCGTTCTCGGGAGAGGTCATCGAGCCAGATGGCCACCCCCTCTGCGGACAGCTGCGCGGTGGCTTCTGACTGAAGGGTGCTGGCTTCGGACACGATGACCTCTCCTTAGGATGTGGTGCTCGTTCACTGCTGATAGTGCTGGTGATGCGGATCCTGCTGATTCTGCGGGTGCTGCTGGTGGTGCCAGATGCGGAAGGGCCCGGGCGCTGTGTGCGCCCGGGCCCCGGTGGATCAGATCTGGTCGCCGGTCCCACCCTGGGAGACGACCGGTGCGGCGCCCGGGGACGTGGACCCGGCAGCGGCGATGGAGTCCTTCGCCGCAGCGGCCACGGCCTCGGCGGTGATGCCGAACTCGCGGTACAGCGTGGCGAAGTCGGCCGAGGCACCGTAGTGCTCGATGCTGACCGAGCGACCGGCGTCGCCGATCAGGTCGCGCCAGCCCTGAGCGATCCCGGCCTCGACCGAGACCCGGGCCTTGACCGAGGACGGCAGCACCGACTCGCGGTACTCCGCGTCCTGGGCGTTGAACCACTCCAGGCACGGCACGGACACCACGCGGGCGTTGATGCCCTCGCCCGCCAGCGCCTTGCGGGCGTCGACGGCGAGCTGGACCTCGGAGCCGGTGCCCAGCAGGATGACGTCGGGCGTGCCGCCCGGAGCCTCGGCCAGCACGTAGGCACCCTGGGCGACGCCGGCGGCGGAGGCGAACTCCTCGCCCTGCGCGGCACCCTCACCGCGGCTGAACGTCGGGACGTTCTGGCGGGTCAGGACGATGCCGGCGGGACGGTCGGTGTGCTCCAGGAGCGTCTTCCAGGCCCAGGAGACCTCGTTGGCGTCGGCAGGACGCACGACGTCCAGGCCCGGGATCGCGCGCAGCGAGGCGAGGTGCTCGATCGGCTGGTGCGTGGGGCCGTCCTCGCCCAGACCGATGGAGTCGTGGGACCAGACGAAGGTGGTCGGGATGCGCATGAGCGCGGCCAGACGCACCGCGGGGCGCATGTAGTCGGAGAAGACCAGGAAGGTCCCGCCGTAGGCGCGGGTGCCGCCGTGCAGGACGATGCCGTTGAGGATCGCGCCCATGGCGTGCTCACGGATACCGAAGTGCAGGGTGCGCCCGTAGGGGTCGCCGGTCCAGGCGTTGGTCGAGTGCTCGGCCGGGATGAAGGACGGCTCGCCCTCCATGGTCGTGTTGTTCGACTCGGCGAGGTCGGCGGAGCCGCCCCAGAGCTCGGGCAGGACCGGGGCGAGGGCGCTGAGCACCTTGCCCGACGCCGCGCGGGTGGAGACGGCCTTGCCGCCCTCGAAGCTCGGCAGGACCGAGTCCCAGCCCTCGGGGAGGGTGCGGGTGCTCAGACGCTCCAGCAGAGCGGCGCCCTCGGGGTTGGAGGTCTTCCACGCCTCGAAGCCGGTCGACCACTCCTTGCGCAGCTCGGCGCCGCGGGCGCCCACCTCGCGGGCGTGGGCCAGCACGTCGTCGGCCACCGCGAAGGACTCCTCGGGGTCCAGGCCCAGGTTGATCTTCAGGCCCTTGACCTCGTCGGCGCCGAGGGCGGAGCCGTGGATCTTGCCGGTGTTCTGCTTGCTCGGCGACGGCCAGCCGATGATGGTGCGCAGCGCGATGATGGAGGGCTTGTCGGTCTCGGACTTCGCGGCGGCCAGCGCGGCGGCGAGCTCCTCGACGTTCTCGACGTAGCCGGTGCCACCCTGCGTCCAGTCCACGCGCTGGGTGTGCCAGCCGTAGGACTCGTAGCGGGCCAGCACGTCCTCGCTGAAGGAGATGTTGACGTCGTCCTCGATCGAGATGTGGTTCTGGTCGTAGATGACCACGAGGTTGCCGAGCTTCTGGTGACCGGCGAGGGAGGACGCCTCGGAGGTGACACCCTCCTGCAGGTCGCCGTCACCGGCGATGACATAGATCGTGTGGTCGAAGGGGCTCTCACCCGGTGCGGCGTGCGGGTCCAGCAGACCGCGCTCGCGGCGGGCGGCCATGGCCATGCCCACCGAGGAGGCCAGGCCCTGTCCGAGTGGCCCGGTCGTGATCTCGACACCGTCGGTGTGCATGTACTCGGGGTGCGCGGGGGTCTTGGAGCCCCAGGTGCGCAGCGCCTTGATGTCGTCGAGGTCGACGTCGTAGCCGGACAGGAAGAGCTGGAGGTAGATCGTCAGCGAGGAGTGGCCGGCGGAGAGCACGAAGCGGTCGCGGCCGACCCACTGGGAGTCGCTCGGGTCGTGGCGCAGCACCTTCTGGAAGAGCAGGTAGGCGGCCGGCGCCAGCGAGATGGCGGTGCCGGGGTGGCCGTTGCCGACCTTCTCGACTGCGTCTGCGGCCAGGGCCTTGATGGTCTTGACCGCGCGGTCGTCGAGCTCTGACCACTCGAAGGGCTTCGCTGCGGGGGTGAAGGCGTTCACCGAACCTCTTTTCTTCGCAGGCGCTGTGCCCGCTCGTTTCTGGCGTGATGGGGGACTGGCGCCCAGTCCCGCTGTGCTCCGTACCACGATACGTGTGCCCGCTCGCGCGAGGCCGAGCCGTCCGTCAGACGGTCGGCCGGGTGCGTGCGGATCGACATCGATCGCAGACCCCAGCGTATCGCGTCGACGCGTCGGAGTGTTAGCGCTCACAACAGGACTTCTCGGCCGTGTTCCCCGTGTTCTGGAGAGGGTGGCAACCAATCTCACAGTGGCTGAGACCACGAACAGCATGGAGTTGGCACACCGTCGACGTAGCATGGGGGGACGTTGGTCACCCCTGCCCCCTGCCTGTCTCGGGCACATGACCTTCCATCAGACGCAGAACGGAACCAGCCCCGCGTGCACACCTCGAGTCCAGCCTCGGCCCACCCGTCCAGCTCGCACCTGGACCGTGGTGCGTCGGCGTCGTCGGCCCCAGTCTCAGACGAGCCCGTCACCCGGTCCGCCGTGGTGCTCGGCCGGATCGGCGCGTACGTCGCGCTGACCAAGCCGCGGGTCATCGAGCTGTTGCTGGTCACGACCGTCCCCACGATGCTGCTCGCCGCCGGCGGGTTCCCGTCGCTGTGGCTGGTGATCGCCACGCTCATCGGCGGCGCCGGCGCGGCCGGTGCGTCCGGGGTCCTCAACTGCTACATCGACCGCGACATCGACGAGGTCATGAACCGGACCAAGCGACGCCCGCTGGTCACCGGTGAGATCACCCCGCGCAACGCGCTGATCTTCGGCCTCGTCCTCGGGGCGGTGTCCCTGGCCTGGTTCGCGGTCTTCGTCAACCTCGCCTCGGCGCTGCTCACCGCGGGTGCGATCGCGATCTACGTCGTCGGCTACACGATGATCCTCAAGCGACGCACGCCGCAGAACATCGTCTGGGGCGGCATCGCCGGGTGCATGCCGGTCTTCATCGGCTGGTCCGCGGTGACCGGCGGCCTGAGCTGGGGCGCCCTGGCGCTCTTCCTCGTCATCTTCTTCTGGACGCCGCCGCACTACTGGCCGCTGTCGATGAAGTTCCGCCGCGACTATGCCGAGGCCGGTGTGCCGATGCTTCCCGTCGTCGCCGACGACCTCAAGGTCGCCCGCGAGATGATCATCTACACGGTGGCCATGATCATCTGCTCCCTGGCCCTCGTCCCGCTCGAGGACATGACCTGGGTCTACGCCGTGGTCGCCGCCGGGCTCGGTGCCTGGTTCCTGGCGCAGTGCATCGGCATGTACCGCCGCGCCGCCGACCCGCGCCGCGGCAAGCTCGGAGCGATGAAGGTGTTCCACGCCTCCATCACGTACCTCACCCTGCTGTTCGTCGCCGTCGGCGTCGACGTCTTCCTCCCGCTGTAGAGCGACCGAGCCCCGTCCCGCCGTGCCCGCCCCGACCACAGCCCGCGCGCTGCAGGAGTACCTCGACCACCTGACGATCGAGCGGGGCCGCTCGGCCAACACGGTGGCCGCCTACCGCCGGGACCTCAGCCGCTACATCGCGTACCTGGACAGCCTCGAGCTCGCGCTGGACGCGGTGACCACCCAGGTGGTCGAGGACTACGTGGTCGTGGTGCGCACCGGGTCCGACGGCGGCGCCCCGCTCGCGGCCGGCTCGGCCGCCCGCAGCCTCGCCGCGCTGCGCGGCTGGCACGGCTTCCTGGTCGACGAGGGTCACGCCACGCACAACCCGGCTCACGGCATCCGCCCGCCCGCTCAGGGCAAGCGGCTGCCCAAGGCCATCTCCACCCACGAGGTCGAGCGGCTGCTGGAGGCGGCGGGCACCGGTGACGGCCCCGGCCCGCTGCGCGACCGGGCCCTGCTCGAGCTGCTCTACTCCACCGGAGCGCGCATCTCCGAGGCCGTCAACCTCGACGTCGACGACCTCGACCTCACCCCCGGGACGGCGGCCGTGCGCCTCTTCGGCAAGGGCAGCAAGGAGCGGGTGGTGCCGGTCGGCTCCTACGCGGTCGTCGCTCTCGACGCCTACATGGTGCGCGCCCGGCCCGAGCTCGCCGGTGCCGGTCGAGGGACCCCAGCGGTGTTCCTCAACACCCGCGGCGCCCGGCTGAGCCGGCAGAGCGCCTGGGCGATCCTGCGCGCCAGCGCCGAGCTCGCCGGCCTGCCCGAGTCCGCGCACGTCTCCCCGCACACCCTGCGCCACTCCTTCGCCACCCACCTGCTCTCCGGCGGGGCCGATGTCCGCGTGGTCCAGGAGCTGCTCGGGCACGCCTCGGTGACCACGACGCAGATCTACACGATGGTCACCGCTGACGCCATGCGCGAGGTGTACGTGCAGTCCCACCCGCGCGCGCTGTGACGGGCACGCCCAGCGCCAGGACCCCTGTGACGCGTGCGGTGAGTGGTGTGCGCCACGCGCTGCACGCCTGCGCGGCGCGGTGACGTGTGCGGACGGGAGCCCTGCGGTAGCGTGAGCGCGTGAGCAGCCAGGCCCCGACCTCCGCACAGATCAACGCGCCGTCCTTCGACCCCGTCGGGCGCCCGTTGCCATCCTTCGACGTGCCCGATCTGCTGGAGGGGCACGGCCCCGCCCGGATCATCGCCATGTGCAACCAGAAGGGCGGCGTCGGCAAGACGACGACGACCATCAACCTGGGCGCGAGCCTGGCCGAGTACGGCCGCCGCGTGCTCATCGTCGACTTCGACCCGCAGGGCGCGGCCTCGGTGGGCCTGGGCATCAACACCCACGAGCTCGACCGCACGGTCTACTCCCTGCTCATGGAACGCGCCGCTGACATCCACGAGATCATCGTGCCCACCCGGTTCCCGGGGCTGCACGTGCTGCCGGCCAACATCGACCTCTCCGCAGCCGAGGTCCAGCTCGTCGGTGAGGTGGCCCGCGAGTCCGTCCTGGCGCGCGTGCTGCGCCCGGTCGTGGACGACTACGACGTCATCCTCGTCGACTGCCAGCCCTCCCTCGGGCTGCTCACCGTCAACGCCCTGACCGCCGCGCACGGCGTGCTCATCCCGCTGGAGTGCGAGTTCTTCGCCCTGCGCGGGGTGGCGCTTCTCGTGGAGACCATCGAGAAGGTCCGCGACCGGCTCAACCCGCGCCTCGAGGTCGACGGCATCATCGCCACCATGTTCGACCCCCGCACCCTGCACTCCCGCGAGGTCATCGCCCGCGTCTACGAGGCCTTCGGTGACACCCTCATGCAGACGGTCATCGGACGGACGGTGAAGTTCCCGGACGCCTCGGTGGCCGCCGAGCCGATCACCACCTACGCCCCCACCCACTCCGGGGCGACGGCGTACCGCCAGCTGGCACGCGAGCTCGTGGCGCGTGGCGACGCTGCCTGAGCTGACCTCGCCTGAGGTGGTGACGCCCGAGGTGGCGACGACCTCGGCGCCCTCAGTGGGAGCCGCGAACCCTGGCGCCGCCGACGCCGCTGAGCCTGCCGGCTTCCGGGTGCACCTGGACAACTTCGAAGGTCCCTTCGACCTGCTGCTGTCCCTCATCGCCAAGCACAAGCTCGACATCACCCAGATCGCCCTGGCGCAGGTCACCGACGAGTTCATCGGCTACATCCGGGCCGCGGACCGCGACCTGTCGACCACGAGCGAGTTCCTGCTGGTGGCGGCGACGCTGCTGGACCTCAAGGCGGCGCGGCTGCTGCCCACCGGCGACGTCGAGGACCCCGAAGACCTCGCCCTGCTCGAGGCGCGCGACCTGCTCTTCGTCCGGCTGCTGCAGTACCGGGCGTACAAGCAGCTCGCTGCGGTCTTCGCCGACCGGCTCGCCGACCAGGGCCGCGGCCTGCCGCGCACGGTGCCCCTCGAGCCGCACCTCGCCGAGCTGCTGCCCGAGCTCGTGTGGACCACCACCCCGGCTGACCTCGCCGCGCTGGCCGCCCAGGCCCTCGCCCCGCGCCCGGCGCCGCCCCAGGTCGACACCAGCCATGTGCACGCCCCCGCCGTGAGCGTTCGCGAGCAGGCCGACCTCATCGTGCGCAGGCTGCGCCGCGACGGCCCGGCGACCTTCCGCGTGCTGGTGGCCGACGCCGAGTCCCGGCTCGTCGTCGTCGCGCGCTTTCTCGCGCTGCTCGAGCTGTTCCGGGAAGGCGTGCTCGCCTTCGACCAGATGGCGCCCCTCGGTGACCTCACCGTGCGGTGGACCGGCGCGGGGGAGGGCGACGTGATCTTGACGACACTGACCTCGGAGGCGAGCGATGACTGACCAGCTGACGACCGAGGCTCCGACCGAGCCGGCCACAGAGGCAACCACAGAGGCAACCACAGCCCCGACCACCGACGCGCCCGCCACCCCGAGCGTCGACGACCTGCCCGGGGGAGCCCTCGCCGCGATCGAGGCGATCCTCATGGTTGCTGACGCCCCGGTCTCCGCCGTCCGCCTCGCCGTTGCCCTGCAGCTGCCCGTCGAGCGGGTCGAGGACCTGCTGTGGCGGCTGACCACCGAGTACTCCCAGGGCGCGCGTCCGGCGGGCTTCGAGCTGCGCGAGGCGGGCGGCGGCTGGCGGTTCTACTCCGCGCCGGCCTTCGCGGACGTCGTCGGGCAGTTCGTCACGGACGGGCAGTCCGCCCGGCTGTCCCAGGCGGCACTGGAAACTCTGGCCGTGATTGCGTACCGTCAACCTGTGACGCGGGGGCAGGTTTCCGCGGTTCGTGGGGTCAGTGTGGACGGTGTGGTGCGCACTCTGACCATGCGTGGGCTGGTCGCCGAGGTGGGCACGGAACCGTCCAGTGGGGCGACCTTGTACGGAACTACGGGATACTTCATGGAGCGCATGGGCTTCACATCGCTCGACGAGCTACCCGCACTAGCACCGCACCTGCCTGAGATCGACGCCGAGGACATGGCCGACGACGCCCAGCGTCGTGGCCTCACCGGCCGATGGGCAGAGCCGGGACCCGCCGAGCCGGCGGGACAGCTCGATGCGACCAAACTGGAGGAAAAAGTACATGAGTAACACCCGTGGCGGCCGCAAGAAGGCTCGCCCGCAGGAAGCGCCCCGCGACGTCCACGTGCCCGACGGCGTGCGGCTGCAGAAGGTCTTGGCGACCGCCGGACTCGGCTCACGACGAGCCTGCGAGAACCTCATCACCGCCGGCCGCGTCGAGGTCGACGGCGTCCTGGTGACCGAGCTGGGCGTGCGGATCGACCCGGACAAGAACGTCGTCCACGTCGACGGTCTGCGGATCCAGCTCGACCAGTCCCTGCTGACCCTGGCGCTCAACAAGCCGCTGGGCGTCGTCTCGACCATGCACGACCCGGACGGTCGCCCGACCCTCGCCGAGTTCGTCGCTGACCGCCCCGAGCGCCTCTTCCACATCGGCCGTCTCGACGCCGACTCCGAGGGCCTCATCCTGCTGACCAACGACGGCGAGCTGGCCAACCGGCTGGCGCACCCCAAGTACGAGATCCCCAAGACGTACCTCGTGCACGTCGAGGGTCGCGTGCCGGCGACGCTGGGCACCAAGCTCACCCACGGCATCGAGCTCGAGGACGGGGTGGCCAAGGTGGACAAGTTCCGCATCGTCGACTCCACCCCGCAGGCGAGCCTCGTCGAGGTCGAGCTGCACGAGGGACGCAACCGCATCATCCGTCGCATGTTCGCTGAGGCCGGCTACCCGGTCAACCAGCTCGTGCGCACGAAGATCGGTCCGGTGCGCCTGGGTGACCTGCGCCCCGGACGCGTCCGCGTCCTCGGCCAGACCGAGCTCGGCACGCTCATGGCGGCCGTCGACCTCTGACCCGGCGCCGGCCACGGGCGACCCGCCCTCTGCTTCACCAGGACGAGCTTCACCAGGACGACCCAAGGAGTGACCCATGACGGTGCGCGCGATCCGCGGCGCAACGCAGCTCGACGTCGATGAGCGTGAGCACCTGTTCGAGCGTACGACCGAGCTGGTGCAGGAGGTGCTCGCCGCGAACGACCTCTCCACCGAGGCGCTCGTGTCGATCATCTTCACCTGCACCCCGGATCTCGTCTCCGACTTCCCGGCCGCGGCGGCCCGGGAGATGGGCCTGGGTGACGTCCCGCTCATGTGCGCCACCGAGGTGGCCGTGCCCGGGGCGCTGCCCCGGGTCGTACGCCTCATGGCGCACGCCAACCTCGAGGTGCCCCGCGGCGAGGTCCGCCACGTGTACCTGCACGGGGCCACCACGCTGCGCAAGGACCTGGCGCAGTGACCGGGGCAGTGAGCGCGGGAGTGAGCGCGGCGCGGGTCGCTCCGCTGACCGTCGCGATCGACGGTCCGTCCGGGTCGGGCAAGTCCAGCGTCTCCCGTCAGGTCGCCCACCGGCTCGGCCTCGCCTACCTCGACACCGGCGCGATGTACCGCGCCGCCACGTGGTGGTGCGTCGAGCAGGGCGTGGACCTCACCGACGCCGACGGCGTGGCTGCCCTCGTGGCCGCCATGCCGCTGGAGATGGGCCTCGACCCGCTCGACCCGACCGTGCACGTGGGCGGCACGGACATCGCCGAGGCGATCCGTGACTCGGCCATCTCCACGGCCGTCTCCGCGGTCGCCACCAACCTCGCCGTCCGCGCCGAGCTGCGCGCCCGCCAGCGCGCCGTGATCGACGCCGAGCGGACCGCAGGCTTCTCCGGCGGCGCCGGGGTGGTCGCCGAGGGCCGGGACATCACCACTGTCGTGGCTCCCGACGCCGACGCGCGCATCCTGCTCACCGCGAGCGAGGAGGCGCGCCTGGCGCGCCGCGCCCGCGACGTGCACGGAGCCGACGACGCAGCCGCCGTCGAGGCGACCCGTGACCAGGTGCTGCGCCGCGACCGCGACGACTCGACCGTCTCCCAGTTCCAGGTGGCTGCGGACGGTGTGGTCACGGTCGACTCCTCCGACCTGGACTTCGAGCAGACCATCGCCGCTGTGCTCCAGGTCATCGCCACCGTGACCGGGACGGCCGCCGGACTCAGCCGGTGACCTCGACCGCCGCGCCCGCCGCGTCCGCTGCCTCGACGGGCCCGCGTGTGCCGGGCCCGCGCGGGCCCGTGTGGTCGCGGTGGGTGGGGCGGTTCCTGGCCCGCGTGGTGTGGAACACCGACGTGGTCGGCGCCGAGCACGTGCCGGCCACCGGGGCGGTGCTGCTCGCGGCCAACCACACGGGCCTCATGGACGGTCCCGTGGTCATGGGCGTCGCGCCCCGCCCGGTGCACATGATGGTCAAGGCCTCCATGTTCGACGGCGCACTCGGTGTGATCTTGCGCGCGGCCGGGCAGATCCCCGTCGACCAGGAGAACCCGCGCGCGGCGCTGACTGCCGCCGTCGCGGTGCTGCGCCGCAGCGGCGGCGTCGGGATATTCCCCGAGGGCAACCGGGGGCGCGGCGACCTGGCCGGTGCCCGCGCGGGTGTCGCGTGGCTGGCGCTGGCCAGCGGCGCGCCGGTGGTGCCGGTCGCGGTGCTCGGCACCCGGCGCACGGGGGAGAAGGTCAGTGCGATCCCGGGGCTGCGGCGGCGTCTGGTCGTCCAGTTCGGCCCGCCGGTGATCATCTCCCGGGCCCCCGGGACGAGCGGCAAGGCCGCTCTGGAGCAGGGCAACGAGCAGGTCCGCCAGGCTCTCGTCGCGGTCGTGGCGGACGCCGTCGGGCGCAGCGGGATCACGCTGCCGATCGACGATCCCAACCGTGAGGGACGCCCCTGAGAGCGGTGTGTTCGTCGAAGGCCTCTGCGGCTGGGACAATGGGTGTATGAGCACGCCTGAACAGAACCTTTCCGAGGACCAGACCGCACCCGCGGCGTCCCCTGCAACGACCCCTAGCGCCGCGAGCGAGGCAGCTGCCTCCCAGGTGCCATCCGGCAGCAGCGACGGGCCCTCCGACGAGGTCCGGGAGCGCGCCCTGCGCGCCGGGCTCGAGGACTACGAGCTGGCCGAGGACGACCTCGCCCTGCTCAACAGCGAGGGTGGAGAGGGCGACGAGGACCACGCACCCGTCGCCCTGCCCGTGCTGGCCGTCGTCGGCCGCCCCAACGTGGGCAAGTCGACGCTGGTCAACCGCATCATCGGCCGCCGTGAGGCGGTCGTCGAGGACAAGCCCGGTGTCACCCGCGACCGCGTGAGCTACCCGGCCGAGTGGGCCGGTCGCCGCTTCATGCTCGTGGACACCGGTGGCTGGGAGGTCGACGTCGCCGGCATCGAGGCGCGCGTCGCCGAGCAGGCCGAGGTCGCCATCTCCCTGGCCGACGCCGTGATGTTCGTCGTCGACGCGACCGTGGGCCCCACCGCGACCGACGAGCAGGTCGTCAAGCTGCTGCGCAAGTCTGGCAAGCCCGTGATCCTGTGCGCCAACAAGGTCGACGGCCCGCGCGCCGAGGCCGACGCCTCCGAGCTGTGGAGCCTGGGCCTGGGCGAGCCCTACCCGGTCTCCGCCCTGCACGGCCGCGGCACCGGTGACCTGCTCGACGCCGCGATGCGCAAGCTGCCGACCGAGACCGTGCACGGCAAGGCCATCGTCCAGGGCCCGCGCCGCGTGGCCCTGGTGGGACGCCCCAACGTGGGCAAGTCTTCCCTCCTCAACAAGGTCGCCGGGTCCGAGCGCGTGGTTGTCGACTCGACCGCCGGCACCACGCGTGACCCGGTCGACGAGCTCGTCACCCTGCGCGGCAAGCAGTGGATGTTCGTGGACACCGCCGGTATCCGCCGCCGTGTGCACCAGACCTCCGGTGCGGACTTCTACGCCTCGCTGCGCACGCAGTCCGCGATCGAGAAGGCCGAGGTGGCCGTCGTGCTGCTCGACGCTTCCGAGAAGCTCACCGAGCAGGACACCCGAGTGATCTCCCAGGTGATCGACTCCGGCCGGTCCGTGGTCATCGCGTACAACAAGTGGGACCTCATGGACGAGGACCGTCGTCCGTTCCTCGAGCGCGAGATCGAGCGTGACCTCGTCCAGGTGCAGTGGGCACCGCGGGTCAACATCTCCGCGGCGACCGGCTGGCACACCGACCGGCTGGTGCCGGCGCTGGAGAAGGCGCTGGAGTCGTGGGACACCCGCATCTCCACCGGGCGCCTGAACTCCTTCCTCGGTGAGCTCGTGGCCGAGCACCCGCACCCGCTGCGTGGTGGCAAGCAGCCGCGCATCCTCTTCGCCACGCAGGCCTCCACCCGGCCGCCGCGCTTCGTGATCTTCGCCACGGGCTTCCTGGAGGCCGGCTACCGCCGCTTCATCGAGAGGCGCCTGCGCGAGACCTTCGGCTTCGAGGGTTCGCCGATCTCCATCTCGGTGCGCGTGCGCGAGAAGCGCAAGCGCTGACGAACGCTCCCGGACCCGGGCAGCTGTGAACTGAGCCACATGGCTCGGCCTCGGCTGTCCGGGTCTGTGCGTTCTCCGTAGGATCGGTCCATGAGCGAATCTGGACTGGACCAGGCACGACGCAAGATGCGTGACGGCGGCGTGCACGAGACTGCGATCGACGTGTTCTCCCACCTGTACGCGCTGCTGGAGGCGGGGGAGACGGGGATCATCGCCGAGGCGGACGTCGACCCGCTGACCGACGTCCCGCGCCAGGAGGACCTCGACGTCCCCGAGGACGTGGGCCGGGAGGCGCTGGCCAAGACGGCGATCATCAAGCTCAACGGCGGGCTCGGCACGTCGATGGGGATGGACAAGGCGAAGTCGCTGCTCACCGTGCGCGGGGAGGAGACCTTCCTCGACATCATCGTGGGCCAGGTGCGCCACGCGCGGGAGCGCTACGGGGTCCGGCTGCCGCTGGTGTTCATGAACAGCTTCCGTACCCAGGACGACACCCTCGCGGCTCTGGACGCGCACCCGGACGTGACGGTGTCCGGGGTGCCGCTGGACTTTGTGCAGAACCGCGAGCCGAAGCTGCGCGCCGACGACCTCACCCCGGTCGTCTGGGACGCCGATCCCGGCCTGGAATGGTGCCCTCCCGGGCACGGGGACCTGTACACGGCCCTGCAGACCTCCGGGGTGCTCACCGCGCTCCTGAAGGCCGGTTTCAAGTACGCCCACATCTCCAACTCCGACAATCTCGGTGCCGCCCCCGACGCGGCCCTGGCCGGGTGGTTCGCCTCCTCCGGGGCGCCCTTTGGCGCCGAGCTTGCCGTGCGCACCCCTGCCGACCGCAAGGGCGGCCACCAGGTGGTGCGCAAGAGCGACGGGCGGATCGTGCTGCGCGAGACCGCCCAGACCCTCGACGCCGACGCCGACGCCGCCGCGGACATCTCCCGTCACCGGTACTTCAACACCAACAACTTGTGGTTCGACCTCGAGGCGCTGGCCGCCGAGCTGGAGCGGTCCGGCGGGGTGCTCGCGCTGCCGCTCATCCGCAACGCCAAGACGGTGGACCCCACGGACTCCTCCTCGACCCCGGTGATCCAGATCGAGTCCGCCATGGGGGCCGCGATCGAGGTGTTCGAGGGCGCTGCGGTGCTCGAGGTGGAGCGTGGGCGGTTCTTGCCGGTGAAGACCACGAACGACCTGCTGGTGCTGCGCTCCGACGTCTACGAGCTGGGGGAGGACTACCGGCTCACGGCGGTGGTGGACGCACCGCTGGTGGACCTGGACCCGGAGTACTACAAGACGATCGGGGCCTTCGACGCGCGGTTCGCCGAGGGCGCGCCGTCGCTCGTGCAGGCGCAGTCGTTGACGGTTGAGGGGGACTGGACGTTCTCCGCCGGGGTGACGGCTGTGGGGGAGGCCGTGCTGGCTGACCCGGGGGAGCCCGCAACCGTGCCGGCAGGGGCCACGATCAGCGCCGACGGCATCACGAGTTCGTGAGCACGGCCTCGGATGGGGTAATGTTCTTCTCGGCCCTCCGGGGCTGGTGAGGTTCTCACGGAAGGTCTTCGGACCCTAGGTGGGAACCTTCGGGATGTGGCGCAGCTTGGTAGCGCACTTGACTGGGGGTCAAGGGGTCGCAGGTTCAAATCCTGTCATCCCGACCAGCGTTTACGCAGGTCGGAGGCCATCACCGCGAAAGCGGTGGTGGCCTTTTTCGTGCCTGGGAGCCTAACTGGGAGCCTAACTGGGAGCCTAAGTCTGGGGTGGACGCGGGTGGATACGGTTGGGTAACGATTGACTACGTCGGCTGCCTATCGCTGACGGAGAAGGGTGACGCGAAGCAACCCTCTCTCGAGCGACGAGGTGCCGAGGTGTCTTCCCTATCGACCTGGATGTGTCGGCCGTACGGCGCAGCTACGCCGCGGGCGACCTCTCCGCTCGTCGAGTGCGGGTCGAAGACCGCCACGAAGGTGCTCAGGTCCGCAGCGCCCAGGACGCGTAGTTCTGCCATGCGGTGATGGCTGTTCGTGTGCGGCGGGAGTAGTTCCGTGGGTCGACAGGAACCCCACCGGGCTGGGTGAGCGCGCGGTCGTAGGGGAGGGCAAGCGAAGCGATGCCCATCCTTGTGCGCCGTGGTCGGCGGTATCCGTAGATCCCGGTGTGGACGATCGTCACTCGTTCTAAGAGCTCGGGGTTGGTGCTGGAGATCGCGGCGGTGACGCGGGCTGCGTCGGCGCTTCCGAGCGGGGTTGCTGGGACGGCGATCGCGACGATGACGTTTCGTGTGGTGAGCAGGTCGAGGATCTCGGTGGTGGAGCGGACCCCTGCGTCCCAGAGGGCGATGTGTGGGTTGAGCGCCGTGACCTCATCGCCGTTGGCGCGGTTCAGGAGCGGGCCGTGGGCTGGTCCGCAGAGCAAAGGGGAGCCGTTGAGGTCGTGGCGGGTGCGCGCGAAGGCAAGTGCCGTCAGAGTGGTGACGCCGGCGCCGGCGGTGGTGCTGAGGATCGCGAGTGTTCTCATGTGTGGCTGTCTTCGGGTGTTTGGGCAACTTGGATGACCCGGGGTGGTGTCCCACGGCGGATGAACTTGCCCCGGCCGGGCGGGAAGCGTTCGGGGTAGATGCGGTTGGCGAGCTGTCCTTCGCTACGTTCCCCCGACATGAGGAGCATCGAGCCGCCGGTGTCCCGCGTGACTTGGAGCATCTGGGAGTACATGGCACGGCTCGCGCCGGCGACCGGGCGTGCGATCACCAGGTGGAGTCCGAGGTCGCGGGCACTGGGTAGGTAGGGCAGCAGGGGAGCGAGGGGGTCCGTGCCGCCTGCGGAGACGATGTCGTAATCGTCGACGAGCACGACGATGCGCGGGGCGCGGGCGCGGAGCGCAGCGTCCATCGATGGGCGCTTCTCGAGTTCGCTGGCGATCGATTCCGCAACGCCCCGGGCTTGCTTGGCGTTGCGGGCGTGGGCGGCGAGGTAGTCGTCGTCGATGACGTCGGGTACGTGCCCGCGGACGTCGATGACGGCGATGGCGAGCTCGTCGCTGGTGAAGCGGGCGGTGAGGCCGAGCGCGAGGGTGCGCAGCAGGGTGGTCTTGCCGCTCTTGGTGTCACCGAGGACGATGAGGTGCTGGTCTTCCCCGGCGAAGTCCCAGAGTGCGGCGTCCATGGTGTCTTGTCGCAGCCCCATCGGTACCTGGTCGGGTTCGTCGAAGGGGTCGGGCAGATCGACGGTGCTGACGTGCAGCGGGAGGAGCCGGATCGGTGCGGCGGCGGGTCCGCTCCAGGCCTTGGCGGTGCGGCGAGCGAGTTCTTCGAGCTCGTCGCCGATGGAGTCGTCGGGGACGTCGTCGAGGATGGGCAGGGCGACGTGGGCGAAGTTGCGGTTGTCGAGGAGGACACGCCCTGGGGTCTCGGCGGACAAGGTGGTGGAAAGCTTGCGGTCGATGCTGGACTCGGCCGGGTCGTTGAGGCGCAGCTCGAGGCGGGTGCCGAAGAGCGCTTGGTGGCCCATGCGAAGCTCGCTCCAGCGGGTCAGGCCGAAGACGAGGTGGATGCCGAAGCTGGCTGCCCGGAGCATGATGTCGATGAACGGGTTTTCGAGGTCTTCGAAGTCTTGGCGGATCTGGCCGTATCCGTCGACCAGGAGGACGACGTCGGCGGCGGCGAGCTCGGGGATGCGACCTGCAGCGTGCATGGTGCGCAGCTGAGGCATCGAGTCGATTCCGTGGGACTTGAAGATGGCTTCGCGCTGAGCGAGCATGCCCGCGAGCTCTTCGATGAGGCGGACGAGCCGGTCGCGGTGGGACCTGGTGGCGACGCCGCCGACGTGGGGGAAGTCTTCGATGCGCTGGAGGCCACCACCGGTGAGGTCCATCCCGTAGATGGCAACTTCGCGTGGGGTGTAGGTGAGGGCGAGGGAGGCAGCGATCGTGCGCAGCACGGTGCTGCGCCCGGACTGGGGTGCCCCGATGACGGCGACGTGACCGCCGGCTCGACCGAGGTCGAGGCGCCAGGGATTCTGCGCCTGCTTCGCGGGATCGTCTTCGAGTCCCACGATGACGGTCAACCCAGGGGGGCGTTGTCCTTGCTGGTCGAGCACCAGGCCGAGGGCCAGGCGGTCAGGCAGCGGCGGCAGCCACACCGGTCGGACGGCCCGGTCGTCATTGCGGATTCGCGAGACGGATTCGTCGATGAGGCTGCGACCGGTGTCCGGGCGGGTCAGTTGCAGGGGGGCGCCGTGGGCGGCCCGGTCGTCGGTGATGCCGTTGTAGACGGGAAGCAAGAGCGGGCGCAGCTGACCGTCGTGGTCGGTGGACGTGCGGGTGCGCTCGACTGGTCCGGAGACGTACCCGGCGCGGAACCGGGTATAGACGCTCGTGTCGACCTTGAGGTAGCCGAATCCGGGCAGGGCCGGCAGGTGATAGGCGTCGGAGGAGTTGAGCACCACCTGGGATTCGGCCTCGCTGAACGTGCGTAGCCCGAGGCGGTAGGACAGGTAGGTGTCTAGGCCGCGAAGCTTGCCGCCCTCGATCCGTTGGCTGGACAGCAGCAGGTGCACGCCGATCGATCGGCCGATCCGCCCAATCTGAAGGAACAGATCGATGAAATCCGGTTCCGCAGTGAGCAGCTCGCCGAACTCGTCGATGACGACGAAGAGATGGGGCATCGGCGCAAGGCTGGGGTCCTGGGCGCGGAGCTCGCGGTAGTGCGAGATGGACGGCGAGGACCCGGCGTCTTTAAGCAGCCGTTGTCGGCGCACGACCTCCCCTTGGATGGAGGCCCGGGCGCGGGTGGTCAGTTGGGGGTCGTCGGCCAGGTTGTCGATCAGCCCAGCGAGGTGGGGGAGATCGGCGAACGGGGCGAAGGCGGCGCCGCCCTTGTAGTCGACCAAGATCATGGACAGGTCTTCGGGCGGGTGTGTCAGGGCCAGGGAGAGGATGAGGGTGCGCAGCATCTCGGACTTGCCAGATCCGGTCGCCCCGATGCAGATGCCGTGGGGACCCATGCCGAGCTGGGCGCTCTCCTTGAGGTCGAGGTGGACGGGGTTGCCGCGGTCGTCGCAGCCGAAGGGGACCCGCAGGAAGTCCGACGGCGTGCGTGCGCGCCACAGGAGCTCGGGGTCGACGTCGTCGAGACCGTCGATCTCGAGAAGCTCGTAGATGTTGAGCGTTCGATCACCTTCGGTGTCCGCAGCTGCCGTGAGGGATACGCGCATCGCTGACATCGCGCGGGTGGTCGCCTCGAACAATGGCGTGCCCGTCTGGTCAGCGTCGAACTCGAACTCTTGCGCAGCGGGCGTCCCGGATGCGACCTCGAGCAACGCTGACTCGGCGAGAGTGATGCGGACATCGACGTCGCGGGGTTCATCGAGGCGGTCCGCCAGGACATGGATCAGGGTGATTCCCAGCTCGTGCAAGGTGGCGGCGGCGTCGACGGGAAACTGGGCGGCGCGGTTGCCGTAGTCGTCGCAGACGATGATGAGTCGCGATGGCAGGCGCTGGGATACGCCCGTGCGGCGGGCGGCGTGTACGTGCTGGAGCCGGTCCGTCAGGCTCGTGCCGAGGACCGCGGCGAGGGAGTCCAGGTCAGCGGCGACGCGGCGCGCGGGCACCGGTCCGTCGAAGAGCTCGGGATCTTGGACGTGGGGGAGGAGGTCCAGCCCAGCCCAGTCCTGTGCCCGCTCGCGGGGGAAGGCCGCCGCTACGCAGACGTCGTCGGGCCCGTGGGCGGTGGCGATCTGCAGGAGCATGCTGCGCACGCAGGCGATGGCCTGGCTGCGGTCACCGATGACTGCGATCACCGCAGCCTCACGCAGATCGACCGCGACCGGGAGCAGATCGATCCGTTGGGCCCGGTCGACGACGAGCTCAGCCTGGGCCAGGAGGCTGGAGTCGTGAGGTTCCATGGGGGAGGAGGCTGGTGGGATGGACAGATCGAACCAGGGGACCGTCCCTGTCCCCAGGCGGATGGTGAGGAAGTCGTCGTCGTGGCGACGCCTGTCCCAGAGACGGCAGGGGTCGCGGACCACCCCGATCAGGGCGGCTGGCTCGGGGTGCGCCGATGCTGCCTGGAGCCGGGTCTGCGCTGTGCGCTTGGTGAGGTCGCGTCGCAGAGTCTCTATCGGACCAGACCCATAGTCATCGCGCGCGAAGCAAGGGCTGCGCTCCGCAACGCGCCGAAGAGCTTCGGACTGTGGACGGACATGACCATCGCCTATGGAGACCCGTCCTGCGGTCGTGTCCTGGCTGAATCGATCGCTGCCGCTGTGGGCGGCGTCATCAACGACAGAATCTGATTGGGCCCGACATGACTCAATGGAAAGTTGACCCCGACGCGGTCAAGGCGATCATGGTGAACGTTGCCGCAGATCAAGGAGAACTGGGCGCGGCCCTCTCTGAAGACGGATTTCAGGGAGTCCTGGACGCGCTGGTTTGGGGAAGGGACCTCACCGCGTGTGTATCTACCGCAGTGAATGCAGTGTTCACTGACCAGAGCGCGAACCTGCAGAATATCGGAAACCGCATCAATGCCGGCATCATAGGCGTTTCCAATGCCGCCATAGCCTTCCAGAACAGTCAGGAAGACATGTGCGACAGCTTTCAGGCTGAACTTCTGCTCTCCGCCGAGACTGGCGACTTCACCTACTTCGCAGACAACGGCTACCAAGAGTGAGGGGCGTCCGACGATGATGGACTCTGACCCTCAAGCCGACCCAACCGGTCTCATCAAACCGGACATGTTTGTGGCCAAGGCCGCCAGTCTGAACACGAGCCTTATTGCCCAAGCCGCGAGGGACCTGCGCAGCATGGGGCGCAAGGTGAGCGATGAGGTGTCCTCGATCAGCACCTCCTGGAGTGCTCTGAAGGACGGCGAGACCTATCAGTCTCCACATCAAGACCGCGTCTATGACCTGATGGCACCCGCCGTGACCAGCGCGGACGACCTCGAGGCGGTCTTCGATGCGATGGCGACCCACCTAGAGACCTACCGGGGGACTTTGTGGGCGATCAAGCCACGACTGACTGAATTCGAGACCCGAGCGGCAGCATTCCGGTCGAAGGTGGTCGGGGGCGTCATGGTTGATGGCTCCAGTAAGAAGAGCCCAAGCATCGGCGACTCTATCCGCGGCGCATTCGACTTTGTGCCGCTGGTCAACGAGAAGAAGGTTCGCGTTCCCTGGTATGAAGACCGGGCAAGCTGTGACATGAACGAGGGTCTCCTGGCCGAGTACGCAGGCCTCCTGGCGGAGATTTCGGAGGCCAGTACGTTGTGTGCCAACAGCATCAACGCGCTCGTGGTGGGAACGACCATCGACGTGGCCACCGCGTACCAGGCCGAGCAGTTCACTGACCTCGCCAACCCAATGCCGTGGGGGACGCCACGCGAGGAGGACCGCAACTGCTCGGAGTCGGCCCGGCACGGGGCTGAATCCTTCGGGACAGGGTTGTGGGATGGAGCGCGCGCGCTTGTCGTCGGCTACAACCCCCAGACGGGAGGCTATTTCGAAACCGCTGACGCCTGGCGAGGGCTGGGGGATTTGGCAGAGTCCATCGCGGCTGTGGCTGTGTTCGGGATCCCCGCCAACCTCATGATTGCGTTCGGTCGCGATGACAACGCTTTTTCCGACTATATGGGGGAGCGCTCAACCACATTCATCACGGTATTGGGTTCTTTTGTGGGTTATGACGCCAGCTCCTCCGATGGGTGGCATAAATGGAAGGAAGACGCGGTCTCAACCGGCACTGAATCGGCCCTGACGCTGGCAACGTTCTTCATCCCTAGTGCTTCTGCCAGCAATGGCCTCAAGGCAGGCTCTGCCGCGTCCCGTGCAGCAGCTGCAGGTGCTGTTGCGGCCGATGTTGTCTTCCAAGGCGGATCGTGGGCGGTAAAGGGCGGCGTCAAAGTCAGTGCGGCTCTGGGTGACGTGCTGCGATTCGGTGATGACCTGGCGGGCGTGTCTGGGCAGGTCGTGCAGTCAGGCGGCAGGCTCAGCTGGTCGGGTGGCACTGCCGGACTGATCGACGCCGTCGCAGGGCCAACACCGGTGACCGACTCCTTGTTCGGCCCGGCCAAGGTCTCTCCCTCGAGTGGTTCAACATCTTCCTTGTACGACCCCAACGCACCTGTTCGGGAGACCGTCAACCAGAGTTCCGCACCGAAGGGCTATGGTGCTGCCGATGTTGAGACTGCGTGGCGGGACGCACCGGTGGACGCTCAAGGTCGTCCTGTCGACCACCGCACGGGGACACCCCTGATCGCAGAGAACCTAGACGGCAATCGCGGATGGCACATGAAGTGGGACCCTGAAGGAGGGCAGTGGGTTGCCGAGAATCCGGGCACTGGAGCGCTCGCTCCTGGTCACTTGCCACTCACCGGTGAGCCGGGCTCGTTCGGCTACGACTCTGCCGGAAACCGGATGCCGTACGCGAACTCTCGTCCCGACTACGCCCCCGGGCAAGAGATTGAGGTGTGGCGTGGAATGCAGAACGAGAAGGGCGAGGTGTGGGTCGAGGGGCCCGAGGGGCAGCGGGTTCAGATAATATGGAAAGAGGGGGATCCCCGCCAAGGGGTCTGGGATATGGGGCACGTGCCCGATCAGGAATATCGGCTCCTGCGCGACGACTATCTCAGTCACAAGATATCCTTGGAGGACTTCCTTGGGCAGTACAGGACTGTGGACAATTACCAAGTCGAGCACCCCTCTGTGAATCGTTCGCGCTCTGCTGAGACAAACTAGATTTGCAGAATAAATCTGATTGGGAGATCTCTGGGTGCGTGTGGAGAGGAGAATTATGCCGAGTCTGATTACCGCCGCGAGGAGTCATGCGCTGGACGTGTTTGAGGAGGTGTATGAGCCGGGGCAGGAGACGTGGTTCAGTCCAAGTGGGCTCCCGCTCTTGCTGATTGCGCTGGGGAACAACGATCCTGCCAACAGGGTTGCGATCGCGAATTTTCTCCTGGATGAGGGGGCTGACGTGGCCGCGGTCTCCATCCATGATCGGTACACAGCGTTGCACATTCTCTTTGGCCAGAATGTCCACGACTTTGAGGCGGAGGCTGTGCTGCTGAAGAGGCTTCTGGATGGTGGGGTTGACGTCAATGGTGTTGCTCGCGGGCGGTGGGGGACGCCGCTACAGACGCTCGCCTCCAAGCTGAAGTTCAGTGACGAGACGCTCAGCCCGTTCTACGATGTGCTCTTCGCCCGCCACGATCTTGACCTCCTGCGTGCTGGCAAGGCGGGCCGATCCTCCCTTCTGAGCGCTCGCCTGCTTGAGCGCCAGGGTTTGGTCGCTCGCATGGAGCAGTATCTTCTCGACCATGGCCTGTCGGCCGACGATTCCTAAGGAGCCCCGAAAATGACTGGTTACCCTGAGTTCATCCCCCAGGCGGGCGCGTGCCTGGTGTCCAAGAACGTGATGTCCGGTGCGGGCCGGGTGCGGTGGATGGTCCGTGTGCCGTCCCAGGTCCCGGCCGACAACGGGTGGCGGATCTTTAGTTCCATCGACTCGCAGGCGTACCTCGCTGACCCGTCGAACCTTCAGGTGGCTGACTTCAACGCGGTCTGCGCTCTCGAGCCGGCGCTGATCGGCATCTATGACTTCCCCGTCGGATCCGACCTGCAGATCGTCGACGACGGCAGAGGCATCCAGGTCGTCGACACGGCCACTGGCCGAGAGATCCCTGCCGAGAACTTCTTCGTCCCACCCGCGATGAGAGACCGCGGCTAACGACTCGCCGCCGAGAGAGTCGGCTCTGACGCTCGGGATAGTTCCTCAGGCGAGGGTCTAACATCGGGTCGGGTGCGCTGGGGGTCAAGGGGTCGCAGGTTCAAATCCTGTCATCCCGACCAGCGTTTACGCAGGTCGGAGGCCATCACCGCGAAAGCGGTGGTGGCCTTTTTCGCGTCTGAAGGGGCCCTGGGGGCCTAACTGGGGGCCTAAGTCTGGGGTGGACGCGGGTGGACACGATTTGATAACGATGCACTTTGCGGGTTCCGCACCAACCCGGCTGGCTACCTTGCTTCACGCCCTCAGTGAAGCCTTCGCCCCGCTTCTCAGGCAACGAGGAGGCTGCCTCTGCGAGTTGCCGCCAACCTCAAGCCCCGTTTCCGCGCGCGGGTCGTCCGAGACTGGTCTGCGGCGGGTCTCCGACGTCCGGCATGATGCCAAGAAGCAGCACCGCCCAGGGTCAAGCGTGATGCGTGGCATGCCGATGCTTGTAGAACGCAAGACATCGACCATCAGGACGGCATGACGTGAACGATGATCCCGTGTGGGTGCCGACTCTGAAGTTCGAGCACTGAGATGCTGGAGTCGCCACAGATACGCGCCTGGCGCAGGGCATACCGTACGGCTTTCGGGCGGGCGGAGACCCTCACAGAGACAGAGCTGCGTGAGCACCTGGCGCGAGCGCTTGAAGTGGACGTGCTGCGCAACCTGGTGCGCTTGGTGGAGACCGACCCGCACATCACCAGGGACGGAGACAGGCTCTATCTCGACCAGGCCGCCGTATTTGGTGTCGAGATCGCGACGGCCATCGTCTCGGACCTCACTAGGCGATCGGCGCCATGGGACTCGACGAGTAGCCTGTCTGTGAATGTAGGGCCGACAAGAGGGTTCGGCACCGACGCCTTCGTTCCAGCCGCACTTCAGGCGGTCGCCGGGCGAATGTTGGATGAAGGGGAACTTCGTGTTCTGCCCAACGGGCAGCTGGCGCTCGTCGACCCTTGGCACCTTCCTCAAATCGCGCCACGGTCAACGCCAACCGAGGACACCGACTCTCCGGTGACCGCATCCTCGACTCATCGCCTATCTGGAGTTGAAGTCCGTCGCGGCGGCCCGTTGATCGAGTCGACCCTGCAGACAAGCATCTTCCGCGCCCTACGACTTACTGTGCCGTTGCCGTCGAGGGCTCCGATCGTCGTTAGCTGCGCGGCCGTTGAAATCCATGACACGACAGCACTAGTCGTGGCGTATATCGGTGATCTGACAGACGGTCAGCGATCCGACTTGGAGACAGGCGACTGGTGGTTCTGGGACCCTGAGATCACGAGCCCCCTTGGTCGCCCTGCCACCCGGACGTATGCCTGCGAGTTTGCTACGGGGCAGCCCTCGCTCAATATCTTCGCCACCACCTCCCCGGGTGCTGCAATGGAGGCACTGTTGACGTTGACGCAGATAGCTGGCCTGCGCTTGTCTGCTCGGGTGGAGGTTGAGTTCGACATCGCTCCTCTAGCTGAATATGACGTATTCGAGGGTGGGGATGGGGGTGGTGGCTACCCGCGCGGTCCGCGGATTGGAACTTGCCTCGAGTGCGGACAACCGCTCACTGACCCGGAAAGCGCCCTCCGCGGGTATGGCCCGCTGTGTTGGGAGAGGCTACTTGACCTATACCCGGAGATGGCTGACTCACCATTCTCGGGGCGGTCGCAGGAGATTGCCTACACCGACTCTGGACACTGGGTAGCTCCACTACAGCTCTCAGCGTGGGAAGAGTGGGTGGGGCTTCGCTAGAGCTGCGGGGCAGATCCTCGGCTCACCACGACTCCGCGCAGGCGCGGAAGAGGTCTACTCATGACGTGGCAGGGGATTCGCTCTGATCGGCGGCCCAAAGGCGGCACGTCGCCTTGAACACCCCCTCGACGTCGCCTCCGACACCTTCACCGGCAGCGACCATACGCAAGATCTTGAGCTGAGTATCACGAGGAGGAACCGGCCCCGCACCCTCGACAGCCTCTCGCGCCCAGGCGTCACACGTCTTCGCAAGGGCGGCCCTGTCGATGGCCTGGACAACGAACCCTAGGATGAGCGCCGCCACGCCGATTGTGAATACGAGCGAGTTCTGCTGGAACAGGCCGACTACTGCGGTGACCAGTCCGCCCAGCATCAGCGGCACCTTCAGGAATCCAAAAAGCAGCCCACCGACTGCCTTGCTCGTGTCACTCATGCCAACCTCCACTATCACCGAGTCCCTGTGCGACGCAATTTAGCACAGTCGCAAGACCTAGATGGCGGCCGACTCGAGCACCTGCGCGGCTCCGCCCTCGGATTCCGAAACCTCACCCACTACGTCGCCAAATCACTTCTGGAGACCGGCGGATTCAGATCCCGACTACGCCCTCGTTTGTGAAGAGCCGGAAATCCGATGGCCAGCGTTATTTGAAGCGCGTTGGGCGGGAAGGTTGAGTTCCTTGGAGGCTCGCCGAAGTGCGGTACTAAGGGAATGGGGCATGGGAGCGCTCGAGCGTGCGGCGTTGGCCCGTTCGGGCGGCCAGGGCAGGGCGGTCCGCACTACCGAGGGCGTTGTAGGTGTCCGCGATCTGTGCGACTTCGCCCGCCTGGAGTGCGACATAGCCGCCGACGAGCGCGGCGGCAGCTGCAGTGACGTTCTGGCTGAGGTCGTCGCGCTTGAGGTCGCGGGCAGGTAAGAAGAGTTGGTTCGACCGGGCCAGGGCGTCGAAGGTGCGGGCGTTCCAGGCGGTGATGTCGCCCATGAGGGAGAGGGCCCCGTTGACTGCTTGCTTTGTCCGTTGCTGGCGGGCGGTGACCTGTCCGCCAGGGGCGGGCGTGGTGTGGAGGTCGGCGCACTGAGCCAGTAGCATTGCCGAACGGGCGATCTCCTTGCCGCCGAGGGAGTCTCGAGGGTCGATGCTGCGCACGGGGTACAGCGCGTCCGCGAGGTCACGCCACGCGGCGGCCCGGTGCATGAGGACGTTGGCGACGCGTTGATGATCGCCGCCGCGTACGGGCAGGTCAGTGCCTGCGTAAAACTGGGCAGCTCGAACGTGGACTGCGAGGCCGAGCGCGGCGAAGCGTTGCAGCGGTGCGATTTCGTAGCTCGGGGTAGCAACGAGTGCCCAGGCCCGTTGGCGCAGTGCGCGCATGTGGTCGGTGAGCTCGACGAGCGGGTCGAAGGTCCGCACGGCGGGGCGGATCGGCCCAGTGCTGTCGAGACGGCGCGAGGGTGCCGGTGCGCCAAGGGTCAGCGCTGTGGCGGCGTCGTGCATCTCGTCGAGGCCGGTCATGAACGAGCAGTCGTCGGCCCTACCTCAATGCCATCGCTGGAGAGCGCGACGACAGGACCAGCGCCGCACTCCGCTCCTGCGCCCCACGGGAGATGTCTGAGAAGTTTAGCAATCGGCAACGTACGAATGCCCAGACTATCGGAACTGAGTAGAGATTGGTTCTAGGTAGAAGAGAAGGCTGTCGGCGTTGAATTCTCCGACCTGCGCGGCGATGCGGATATTGTCTCCAACGCCAATTGAGTCCGGAATGTTTGCGCCGGTGAGGTGCAGGTCATAGGTGGTATTGACGTCGCGGAATTGAAAGTTGGGCCCTCCCGATGAGTGGGTCTCGCTGTAGTCACCATATGAAATCAAGATGTCGTATCGTGTCTTGGCGTCGCCATGAGGGGCCATCGCGCCAATGTTGCCATCGAACTCGATGACCCTGCCCTTGTATTTGGCTGCAAATTCCTCAACCGCGGGGCCTTGATCCGGTCCCGCCAAGAGAGTTGCTAAGTCTTCATTGTTCTCGACAGTCAGCACATCTTCTTCGGCCGGTTCGCTCGGCTCCGGTTCCACGGTGGGCTGTTCGCTCGGTGCGACGGCACTCTCGGTCGGAGATGTGGTTGGCTTGGGGCTGTCGTCTTCGCCCTGGATCGCGCCTATGGTGACGGCGAGGATGATCAGGAGCAGGACGCCTCCTCCCGACACGGCGAGTAGTCGCCACGGCGTCTTCGCCTTCGGGCGGCGGAAGTTGATCTGTGTTTGCAATGCCCCTTGGTTTTGGGTGACGAACTCCCAGCCGTCTTTCTCCCATTTTGCCGTCGTCCTGGCTTCGGTGCCGCGGATCGTCCGCACGGTCTTCAACTCATACTTCACGTCGTCAGCCATGCGGCTCCCCGACCCCAATCAGGCTCATCACTCGTGGACGATCGTGAGCATAGCTCCTGCCTGGCTCCATCCCCCAAAGGGCCTCTGGTGGCTCGTCAGAGTCGCGGTAGGGCGTCGCGCCGGCTCATTCTCAAGATGTCGATGACAGCGTGTTGACTGGGCGTCGATTCTCTGGAGGTTGTTGTCCGCGATGCTCAGCGGCTCGGCAGCCGGTGCGGGCGACCCAGTCGGTGAGTCGTTGTCGTGCGGGTGTGAAGTGTTCGTGCCAGGTGAGGGGTGCGTCACCTGGGAGGTCTCGGCGTAGGCGTCTTGCCAGGCGGAGTGTAGGGCGGCGGCGAGATCTTCGATGACTTCCCAGTGTTGCCCAGCATGGGGATGATCCGGTGGTCGAGCGTGTATTGGCCGGCGAGCCAGTCGACCCAAGGTTCGAGATTTTCGAGGAGCAGCCGAGCGTGCTGGGGAGGTGAGCTGACCGCAGCACGGGGTCCGCGGTGCTCAGAGGTGGGACCAGGCGACGTCGGCGTGACCACCGCGAAAATCGTCGACTGGACCCGCGGAAGCATCGAGTTCAACTGACTCGGCACGTGGAACCGCAGTGCGGAGGAGGTTTCTCCGACTCTGCCGCTCACATCGACGCCACGCTCGGTGAGGTTGGGACCTGATGCGGATAGGGTTTCGCCCCGAAGCCCTGGGTCTGGCTGCTCAGGTCCGCTCAGGTCCGGCTCTTCGGAGTATGCGGGCACCCGGACCATGGTCAGCGTCGAGAAGGCAGGGTAGCCGGCACTGAGAACGTGGCGCTCTTCGATCTCGCCAGCACCGAATACCCGGTGGCTGCAAGCAAGCGACAGACGCCACACACGCCAATGCCAGCGGGGCCGTACGCATGAGGAATGATCGCTAAGTGCATCCCGCCATTTACCAGCGCGACCCTCGCGAGTACGAGCGACCACCCGCAACGTTCGACCTCGACGTGCTCTGCCCGAGCTACGCCGACGCCATCCCCACCTTTGCGGCCGGGTCCTCCTTCCACCAAGAGGCCCTGGCCCACTTCCACGTCGGGCAAGCCGTGCGAATCGAACTCGTCCCCGAACCGGGCAACCCCCACGACAACCGTGCCGTCGCCCTCGACGTCGACGGGCTCCGATGCGCCTACATCCACTCCGATACAGCCGCGTGGTTCCACGACATCGTCACCGGCCTCAACCGTGCTGGCTACGCAGTTTTCACCGCAGGAGCCATCGCCCCGGGCAGCGACCCCGATGGTGAGACGCCGCGGGGACTGCAGTGGACCCGCCCCGACCTCGAGGACCGCATCGTCCTGGCTGACCTCGTGGGTTTGCGAGAAGCCCACGAGCGCGTCGTAGCGACGTTCACCGCGGAGGAGAGGCAGGAGATGGCTGAAGACTGCTGGTTCGAGTACTCCACCCCGGTCGTCCGTGCACTCCGCACGCGCTCGGACCTCGCACCTGAGCTGACCTGGTCAACGCAGTCTGGTCTGTCGGAAGCTTCTGGCGTCCCGGTCTGGCACCATGTATACGTGCGCCAGGATGTCCTCGACCGGCGCGCCCTCGCCAGCCAGCGCCGGTACGCCAAGCGGCTCCTGCGCCGGCGCATCAAGGCGTTCATTGCCGCAGACAAGGCAGAGCAACGAGAAGCCACGAAGGCTCTAAGAGCCCAACAGTTGACAGACATGATGGCCTTGCGCGCTCAAGGTCGCACCTATGCCCAGATAGCCGCTCTGCTAGGCATCCCCCACAGGAGCATCGAACGGCTCGTGCGCGCTGAGAGGCGCCTCATCGATGATGCCGCCGGCGCGCCTTCGCCCGACTTCAACAACAAGCTCCGCTCCGAGCGCGTCGAACGCGCAGCGCTGGCGGTGGCACTGCAGGCTCAAGGAATGTCACGGCAGGAGATCGGCGCGCGCCTCGAGGTGGGACTTGAGAGCGTGAAGCAGCTCCTGTCGGACGGGAAGTTCTATCAGCATCCTGCTGCGAACACGACGAGGCTTGAACGGGCGCGTCGGACTGCAGAGCTTCTTGCGGGCGGAGCGACCCGCGCGGATGTCAGCGCCGCCTTGGAGCTGTCACCGCCGGCGACGGCCACTGCCATGCGTGATGCGCACGCGCTCGCCCAGCTGGAGCTGTAGTGCTTCCACCCGAGTTCCATCAGGAGCCCTGTCTGTGACGGCTCCTTTTGAGCTGAGCCGTGCCTGAGGTAGGCGTGGAGACCTCAGGCACCACGTCACCTTGACCACCTAGGCGCTTCAGGCCCTCTCGGATGGCTGCGAGATCGGCGGCTCGGCTAAGGGCCCAAGTATGCCGCCGACATCACGTTGCAGCATTCACCGGCAGATGGGGTGAAAGAAGACAGAAACCGACTCCCGCTCAACGTACTTGAGCTCCATTGCGACCCCAGGTGGATAGAGTGCCGGTGAACGCTCTCGGCGAACAGCCTCTTGCAGTCCTCCGCCGGGCGACGTAGATCACGAGAGACGGCGCACCGGCGTCATCACAGCAAGGAACGCACGCATGAGCGCAGTTGTCGATCCCCCCCCCGAGCTGACCGTCGCCCCCGGCTCGGTCGTCCGAGTCCGCGACGAGGACTGGCTGGTGACCGGGGTCGAGCAGACCGCCGACGGCCCGCTCATCAAGGTCCAAGGCCTCTCCGAGCTGGTCCGCGACACCACCGCCATGTTCTACGCGAGCCTCGACACCATCGTGCCCTTTGACCCGTCAGCCACCTCGGTCAAGGCCGATGCGTCTTCGGAGTACCGCAGGGCCCGCCTCTGGCTCGAGTCGACCCTGCGCAAGACCGCCATCCCGCTCGACGACGATTCCCTCACCGTGGCCGACGCCGCGCTCGCAGACCCCCTGGAGTACCAGCGGATCGCGGTGCGTAAGGCGCTCGACACCTCGAACTTGCGCCCCCGCATCCTGCTGGCCGACGCCGTGGGCCTGGGCAAGACCCTCGAGATCGGCATGATCCTCTCCGAGCTGGTGCGCCGTGGCCGCGGCGACCGGATCCTCATCGTCACCCCACGCCACGTGCTCGAGCAGATGCAGCACGAGATGTGGTCGCGCTTTGCGCTGCCGTTCATCCGGCTTGACAGCCAGGGCATCCAGCGCATCCGCCAGAAGCTCCCGGCCACGCGCAACGCCTTTGCCTTCTACAAGCGGGTCATCATCTCGATCGACACGCTGAAGTCTGAGAAGTACATCCAGCACCTGCGCAAGCAGCGATGGGACGCGGTCGTCATCGACGAGTCGCACAACATCACGAACTCCTCGGCCCAGAACAACCGCCTCGCCCGGATCCTCGCGCCCAACACCGAGGCACTGATCTTGGCCTCAGCGACCCCGCACAACGGCAAGGCCCAGTCCTTCGCCGAGCTCATCCGGCTGCTCGAGCCGACGGCCGTAGCTCCGGACGGCACGGTGATCGAGGACGAGGTCAAGCGCCTCGTGGTGCGCCGTCACCGCAATAGCCCCGAGGTGGCCAAGGTTGTGGGTGGGGCATGGGCGCCGCGCAAGGAGCCGGTCAACCGCCTGGTTCAGGCCTCCGCCATCGAGGACGCGATCGCCACCGAGCTGAGCGACACGTGGTTGCACCCTTCCTCTGGCAGTGCGCCCGGGTCCAACAACTCGCTCTTCCCGTGGACCCTCGCCAAGGCGTTCCTTTCCTCGCCGGCCGCTCTCACAGCAACGGCTACCGAGCGTCTCAAGCGCATCAAGCCTGCACCCGGTCACACCAACGAGGAGAAGGACGCGCTGGAGCGCCTGCGCGCACTGAGCACAACCGCAGAACAGGGGACCTCGGCGAAGTACGACGCGCTGCTCGACGAGCTGCGCCGCATTGGCGTCTCGAAGACTTCACCGGAACGAGCGGTCATCTTCGCCGAGCGGGTCCCCACCCTCCACTGGCTCCGCGACCGGCTGCGCAAGGACCTCAAGATGTCCGCTGACCAGGTGCAGGTGCTGCACGGTGGGCTGACCGACGTCGAGCAGATGGCCATCATCGAGTCCTTCAAGCAGGCTTCCTCTGACATCCGGGTCCTGGTGACCGGTGACGTCGCGTCGGAGGGGGTGAACCTGCACCTGCAGTGCCACGAGCTCATCCACTTTGACATCCCGTGGAGCCTGATCCGCATCGAGCAGCGCAACGGTCGCATCGACCGGTACGGCCAGCGCCATGCCCCGCAGATCACGTCCTTGCTGCTCGAGCCGACGAGCGGACACTTTTCCGGCGACGTCCGAGTGCTCACCAAGCTCATCGAGAAGGAGCACGAGGCTCACCGGGCGCTGGGTGACGCGGCGTCGCTCATGGGCAAGTACGACGTCGACGCGGAGGAGACGGCGATCCGTAAGGTCTTGGCCGGTGAGGTCACCCTCGAGTCCGTGGTGCACGATGCCGACCAGGTCGCCTCCCAGAACACCGTCGCGGGGCTCTTCGCGCGCCTGAACAAGCCGGCCGCGGCCAGCGCGGCGCCGGCGGCGCAGCCCAGCCTGATTCACGCCGGCACGACCGGCCTGTACCCCGACCACCTGAGCTTCCTGCGCGACGCGCTCACCGAGTCCTATGCCGCCCCGGCGCGCCCGTTGCCCGGCGGGGTCGGCTGGACCGAGCACCCTGGGCACGCTCTGGTCGAGCTGACTCCGCCGCCGGACCTGGCCCGGCGTCTCGACGACCTGCCGCAGAGCTACCTCGCCGAGCGCAAGGTCACCGAGCGTTTCATGCTCGCCGTCACGAAGGTGCGTGGCAAGGAGACTCTCGCCCGGGCATTGCAGGACGAGGGGTCTACCTGGCCGGAGGCCCACTACCTGGGCGGCCTGCACCCGGTCCTGGACTGGGCAGCTGACCGGGCGCTCTCCCGCCTGGACCGCGACTCGATCTTCGCGGTGCGTGGCCCGGTCGATTACCCCACGGTGCTGCTGGTCGGCACGCTGACGAACAAGCGCGGGCAGATGGTCGCGTCGTCCTTCGCCTCGGTGGAGTTCCCGAACCCTGCGAACACCGCCTTCGCGCTGCAGACCCAGTTCTCCTCGCCCGCGGAGATGCTCGAGTCCGTCGGCCTCCACGAGCGTCGCGCGAACCACGGCCCGGTGGCAGACGCGGACCTGCTCACCGCGCTCGTCGCCCCCGCTGTCCGGGCGGCCCAGGACGAGATGGAGCAGCTCTTCGTTGCAGCGTCCTCGGCTGCCTCCCAGCGCGTGGCCGCTTGGTCGCAGCGCCTGAAGCAGTGGGAGAACGACGCCGACGCCCTCGTCCAACGCTCGGACCTCAAGGACCGTCGGGTGAGCGTGGAGAAAGAACGTGAGCTGGTGGAGCAGATGGCTCCCGCGCAGCGCCTGGTGCGCCCCCTGGTGGTCGTGGTCCCGATGGACCACCCGGTCGAGACGAATGAAGGAATGAACTGATGGCGGCCAGCGATGCCCTGGTGATCGGCGAGGACTGGATCTCCGAGCACTACTTCACGACCGACGCGCCGAAGGAGTCCTTCCAGGCAAAGGTGCTCGAGCGCCGCAAGGCGTGGGACGAGGCCGCGCAGAGCCAGTCCGGGCAGCAGTCCACGCAGCCCCCGTCCACCCGGGCGGCCCTCACCGCGGCCCGCGGCGAGGTGGAGACGCTCCTGGGTGGCCTGCTCACCCCTGAGGGCGGCCTAGCCGTCAGCGTCGACGACGTGCGCGACGTCTACGCCCGTCTCCGCACGCTGCTGGGGTACGCCGGCCCCGGGAGGACTCTCGTGGATGACTCCGGCGTCCTGATGGTCTCGACCCCAGGTGTCGCAGACAGTGCCCCGCTCATCCTCGTCGCCGCACGCCCGGTCGCGGCGATCGAGGCGCTCCTGGAGAAGGACGCCCCCACCCTCCTCGAGCCCTACGCGAGCGACGACGCACCTGCCATCACCTCCGTCTCGCGCTTGCTCTCGGCATTCTTCGTGCGCGACGACGGCCCGGACTTCGCCCTGGTGCTGGCCGGCCGGTGGATGCTCATCACCGACAAGGAACGCTGGCCCGAGGGACGCTACCTGGCAGTCGACCTGCAGCTGGTCGCCGAGCGCAACGACACCAAGCGCGGCGGCGAGCTCGACCGCGCGCTCACCTGCGTAGACGCGGAGTCCCTCGCGCCCGACGCCGACGGCGTGATCTGGTGGTCGGCGGTCCAAGAGGCCTCGGTCAAGCACACCGTCGGGGTGTCCAAGGATCTGCGGGAGGGCGTGCGCCGCTCGATCGAGATCATCGCGAACGAGGTGCTGGCCCGGCGCACGGTACAAGGGCTGGACCCGCTCGACGCATCCCACGGGCAGGTGCTCGCGACCCAGTCGCTGCGCTACCTCTACCGTATCCTCTTCCTGCTCTACGCCGAGGCGTCCCCCGAGCTCAAGGTCCTGCCGGTGGGAGCCGGGGAGTACGAGCAGGGATACAGCATCGACCGCCTGCGTGACCTGACCCTGGTCAAGCTCGCAACCCCGAACGCCGAGAATGGGACGCACCTCTTTGACTCCCTCGGCGTGCTGTTCCGCCTGGTCGACGCCGGTCACGGCACCCAGCGGGGGGACAGTACCGCCTCGACTGAGGACGAGGCCGCGGAAGGCGGGGTGGTCGCCGAAGGGCTCGAATTCAACAGCCTGCGCGCGGACCTCTTCCGTCCGGAGGCGATCGCCCTCATCGACGAGGTGAGCCTGGGCAACCTGGCCCTCCAGCAGGTCCTGGGCAAGCTCCTGCTGAGCAAGGAGTCACGCGGCAAGGACCGTGGCTTCATCTCTTACGCCGAGCTCGGCATCAACCAGCTCGGCGCGGTCTACGAGGGCCTCATGAGCTACACGGGCTTCTTCGCGACCGAAGACCTCTTCGAGGTGGCCAAGGGCGGCGACGCGGAGAAGGGCTCCTGGGTGGTCCCGGTCGCCCGCAGCGCGGGCATCTCCGAGAAGGACTTCGTCATGGAGAAGGTCGACGCCACGGGGGAGGAGAGGGCCGTCCGCCACCGCGCGGGGACCTTCGTCTACCGCCTGGCCGGCCGTGACCGTCAGCAGTCTGCGTCCTACTACACCCCCGAGGTGCTGACCCGTTTCACCGTGGGCCAGGCCCTCGAAGAGCTCGTGACCGACGAGCACACCGCCGAGGACATCCTGTCGATGAGCGTCTGCGAGCCCGCGCTGGGCTCCGGGGCGTTCGCGATCGAGGCCGTGCGCCAGCTCGCCGAGCAGTACCTCACCAAGCGCCAGCGCGAGCTCGGCGAGAAGATCGACCCCGACGCCTACCCCATCGAGCTGCAACGCACCAAGGCCTACATCGCCCTGCACAACGTCTACGGAGTCGACCTCAACGCGACCGCAGTCGAGCTCGCCGAGATCTCCCTCTGGCTCGACACCATGGTCGCCGGCCTCCAGGCACCGTGGTTCGGCCTGCACCTGCGCCGAGGCAACTCCCTCATCGGCGCTCGCCGCGCGACCTACTCCCGCGAGCAGGTCAACTCCAAAGCCTGGTTCAAGAACGCCGCGGCTGAGGCCAACATGGTGTCCCTGGCCGCCGACGCCGAGGCGGGCGCCGTCGGCCCGGAGGTCTCCGGCCGGATCCACCACTTCCTGCTCCCCGCCGCCGGATGGGGCTCGGCCACCGAAGCGAAGGAAGCCAAGGACCTCGCCCCGGACGCCCGCGCAGCCTTGAACACCTGGCGCAAGTCCGTCCTTGCCAAGCCCACCAAGAAGCAGCTCGAGGCCCTCGTCATCCTCGGCTACCGCGTCGAGGAGCTGTGGCAGCTGGCCCTGCGCCGCCGCCAGATCGCCGAAGACGCCGTCCGCCGCTCCATCGACGTGTGGGGCAGGGACCCGGCCGATTCCGGGACTGACGCCGGCCCGGCAGTGACCCGAGAAGAGATCGAGCAGGCGCTCGCCGACCGAGATGGCTCTTACCAGCGCCTGCGGCGCGTCATGGACGCCTGGTGCGCCCTGTGGTTCTGGCCACTGACCGACGACGCCCGCCGAGTCACCACCGACGACGGCGAGCTCCTCGTCAACCCGCCCACGGTCGATCAGTGGATCGCCGGGCTGCAGGAGCTCCTCGGGTCCCACTCGGAGTCGGCGTTGGCCAAGCGCCGCCAGTCAGCGACCTTCGGCTCCAGCCTGAGCTGGGACGAGCTGGGTGAGGCGGAGAACCTCGAGCGAGGCTTCGCTGGCGCCCGCGACGTCGAGGGTGTGCTGACCCGTCACCCATGGCTTCAGGTCACCGAGCGGATCGCCGCCCAGCAGGGCTTCTTCCACTGGGAGCTCGACTTCGCCACCGTCTTCGCCCGCGGCGGGTTCGACCTCCAGGTCGGAAACCCGCCGTGGGTGCGGCCGGACTGGGACGAGAAGGCGGCGCTCGGGGAGTACGACGTCGAATGGGCACTCCGCGACAAGATCCCGACCGCGGAGGCGTTGGGGCTGCGTCAGGAAACTCTGGCCCTCCCGGGAGCGGTGAACTATTACCTCGACGCACTAGCTTCTGCCACTGCGACACGTGGGTTTGTTTCAGACGATACGACATACCCGTATCTGATTGGTCTGCGACCCGACTTATATCGAGTCTTTATGGAGCAAGTGTGGCGTCATGGATCGCCTAGGGGTATCCAGGCTCTGATTCACCTAGAATCGCACTTTACCGACGAAAAGGCGGGCGTCCTTCGTTCCCGGGTTTATAGGCGCATGCGACGGCATTGGCAGTTCATCAACGAACTGGGGCTCTTTGAGATTCAGAATCAGAAGACCTACGGCGTGAACGTATACGGGATCGAGCGAGAAGTTGTGCGCTTTTTGCATTCGGTCTCTCTGTATCATCCGGATACGGTGAGTCGGTCGTTTGCGCATGACGGTTCTGGTCCCGAACCTGGAATCAAAGATTCTGAGGGGAACTGGGATCAGCGGCCGCATGCCGGTAGGCTCATAACGGCGGATGAAGCGGTCCTACGCACATGGCATGCTGTTCTTGAATCGGAGAGCGTACCGGTCGTGCAGTCTCGCATGCTCTACGCCGTCAACCTGTCGGCCTCCAACGTGCTTATGAAACTCTCAAAAGCGCCGCGCATCGGCGCGCTCGAGTTGAAGTTCTCTCAAGGGTGGAATGAGACAACCGACTTTGGAAATGGTCGCTTCGTGAAGTGCTGGGGGGCGCCGGATTCTTGGGATGACGTGATCCTGCAGGGGTCGCATCTATTTGTCGGCAACCCATCCTATAAGTCGCCGAATCCGTCGATGCTTAACCAGCGAGATTGGTCAGCAATCGATCTTGAAGTCCTGGCGCCCGACGCTATCCCGGTCACGTCCTACAAGCGCGCGGGCGACGACTACGACTATGACGTCGCCTACACCGACTGGGGCACCGAAGAAGACCCCAACCCCGCCCGAGACCACTACCGCGTCGCGTGGCGCTGCATGGCGGCCAACACTGGTGAACGCACATTGATCTCATCGGTGATTCCACCAGGCGCTGCGCACGTAGATGGAATCTACTCGGCAGGCCTACCTGATGGGACGGCTGCTGATCTCGTTGGAATCGTCGGATTTCTGTCGGCTTTGCTCAGTGACTTTGCGATCCGGGTAGCGCCCAAATCGACGATCCGATCCGGCTCTGCAAGCAGACTGCCCTATGTTGATGATCATTTGCTCAGCGCCCATCTACGCTTGAGGTCACTTCGTTTGAACTGCGTGAGTGACGCTTACGCAGACCTATGGGGAGACGCCTATGACGGAGCCTTTACCCGCGATCAGTGGGCTCTAGGCGATCACATGGACCACAGCTTCCCCGAGGCTCTGGGCAAGGTCGGCCTCCATTGGACCGCCGAGACCCCCCTCCGCCGTGCCATCGACCGCCGTCAAGCTCTCGTCGAGATCGACGCGATCGTCGCGCTGATGCTCGGCGTCTCAGCCGATGAGCTGTGCTCGATCTACCGCACCCAGTTCCCGGTCCTCGCCGGCTACGACCGCAACGACTACCTCTACGACGCCAACGGTCGCCTCGTCCCTACCGCCGTCCGCACCCCGTGGCGCAAGAAGGGCGACGCTCTCACCCTCGAGGAGCGCACAGCTACCAACCCATCCGGCACTACCTACGTCTACGAGCTGCCCTTCGCTTTCCTCGACCGTGAGGCGGACATGCGGACGGCCTACGCCCACTTCGAGCGGATCCTGGCCGCACACAACGACTCCGCCGAGAGCCCGGCAGCCCAGGGTCAGCTCGCACAGTTGCAGGTGACGCAGGCATGAGCGAGCTGCTCCCCACCCGTCAGGCCGAGCAGATCCAGGCCGGCCTGCTCGACTACCTGACCACGACCTTCGCCCTCGCCGACGCAGACGCCCGACGCGCCCTGCACGACTTCTTGACGGAGCCGTCGTCGGGCATCTTCAAGGGTCCCTACCTCCGCCTGCGCCTGCCCTTCCAGCAGGCGGCACCGGGTTGGGAACGGCTGCTCTCCTGGGAGCTGCCGTACCCGCCCTACCGGCACCAGGCCGAGGCCTTCACCCGGTTGGTGAGCATCACCCCCGCGGGCATCCCGCGCCGACCCGAACCAACCCTGGTGACCACCGGCACCGGGTCCGGCAAGACCGAGGCGTTCCTCTTCCCGATCCTCGACCACGTGCTGCGCGCCCGCCGCACTGGTGTGCCTGGGATCAAGGCGCTCATCCTCTACCCGATGAACGCCCTGGCAAACGACCAGGCCACCCGCCTGGCCGGCCTGATCGCCACCCGGCCCGAGCTCGCCGGCATCACCGCCGCGCTGTACACCGGGCAGCAGGACGAGGTCCGCACCGTCGTCACAGCCGAAGGTCTCATCACCGACCGCGCCGTCATCCGCGACACCCCGCCGGACATCCTGCTCACCAACTACAAGATGCTCGACCAGCTCCTGCTCCGCCACGAGGACAGCGCACTCTGGCAGCAGAGCGCCACGTCCCTGCAGTACCTCGTCCTCGACGAGTTCCACACCTACGACGGTGCCCAGGGCACCGACGTCGCCATGCTGCTCCGGCGCCTGGGCATCACCCTCAAGGCCGCCTGGCCTACGGACGACGCCAGCCTGGCGGAACATGGGCTGACGCCGGAGGACCGCGCCCGCCCCCTCGGACGCATCACCCCGGTCGCCACGTCGGCCACGCTGGGTGACAAGGGCGACCCGCAGATCATGCTCGACTTCGCGACCACCGTTTTCGGTGAGACCTTCGACGCGACGATGGTTGTGGGGGAGTCCCGGCTCACCCTCGACGAGTGGGCCGACCCCTCCGCTGCGGCCCGCGTGCATGCCGCGGGGCTGGCTCCCCTCGCCCTCGCCGACCTCGACCAGGCCGACCTCATGCCGCGCCTTGACGCAGCGCACAGCAGCGACGAGCTCGCCGAGGTCTTCTTCGCCGCCGCCTTCGGCACCACTGAGACCGATCTGCGCAGTCACCTCGCCGGCGACCTGGCCCTCCTCGACCTGGCCAAGACGCACCCCGCCGTGCACCAGCTCGTGGCGGCGAGCACCGACGCGCAGGCACTCGACGATCTCGTCGACGAGCTGTTCGCAGGACGACAAGCGAGCGGCGCGGCAGATGGCACCGTGGCTTTGCTGGTGCACCTCACCGCTGCGCTCTCCCATGTCCGCGCGGCCTCTGGGCGAGATGCGCTCACGGTCGACCTGCACCTGTGGGTGCGCGAGCTCAGCAGGCTCGACCGGGTCGCCGCCGCAACCACCAAGTACCTGTGGAACGACGACGGGGGAGTGGAGGTCGGAGAATCCGACGCCTTCGCCTGGGAGGGCCGGCCCGCCTTCCCCGCCCTGTACTGCCGCCACTGCGGACGTTCCGGCTGGGGAGTCGAGCTAGCCCCCGTGGGGGCGGACCTGCACACAGATGACACTGCCATCCGCCGCAACCATGCCGCCCGCAAGGGCAGGTTCCGCGCGCTGCTCTTCGCCCCCGGCGAGGCCGACCACGCCGTCTTCGCCGCCCCCGGCCAGGAAGCCGACACAACAGGCCTGTCCTGGTTGCACGTCCGCCAGCGCACCCTCCTGCCCACGCCGCCCGCCGACACCGACCCCGACCTGCTCGACGGGTGGATCCTGCCCGTCCTCACCCAGGTAGGACCGGACGCCGACGACCTGTCCACCAGGGACCAGTGCCCCTCCTGCCAGCAGCGTGACGGCATCCGGTTCCTCGGCTCCGCGATCGCCACCCTGCTCTCCGTGACGCTCTCCACCCTCTTCGGCGACCCCCAGCTCGACGCCGTGGAGAAAAAGGCCCTCGTCTTCACCGACTCCGTCCAAGACGCCGCGCACCGCGCCGGATTTGTGGAAGCCCGCTCCCACACGCTGACCCTGCGCGCCGTGCTCCGTGCCGCGGTCGGTGACATGCCCCGCTCCGTCGACGAGGTGGTGGACGAGGCCCTGCGCCAGGCTGGTGACGATCCGTTCCGCCGGTACCGGATGCTGCACCCCGACCTGGTGGACAACGACGGCTTCAAACCCTTCTGGCAGGCTGACCGGCTCCTTGCCGTGCCCGTCGGCGTCCGCAAACGTGTGCGCCGTCGGCTGCTCTTCGACGCGATCCTCGAGGTCGGTCTGTTCTCGCGAGTAGGACGCACCCTCGAAGCCACCGGATCCGTGGCCGTCGGCGTCGAGGCCGGCACCGGCGCGCGCCTGGCGACCATCGCGCGACGCGTCCTGACCGAGAGCTCAGGCCAGGAACACCTGGATTCCGACCTTGTCTCGACCACTGACGCGGACCTCACGCGCTGGGTCCGCGGGACCCTGGAGAGGATGCGCGAGCGCGGCGCGATCGAACATGAATGGTTCGCCAAGTACATCGCCGAGGACGGCAACCGGTACCGGCTGTGGGGCGGACGTCCCAAGAACCAAGGTATGTCCGCCTTCCCGTCCGGACGCTCCACCCCCGCCTTCCCGCGAACAGGACCAGCAACCGGAGCCAAGGATCCGCTCCTGGACGCGGTGACCAGCCCGCAGAGCTGGTACACCCAGTGGACCTCCCGCACCCTGTCGGTCCCTACCCACTTCGCCGGGGTGCTCGCCCGCCGGCTCCTGGAGCTGCTCACCAGCGAGGGAGTGCTGACCTCTGCAGCCAGCAAGACCGGGATCGTCTACGCGATCCCGGCCAGCGCCGTCGTCGTGCATCCTACGACGGACGACGACCTCGCTGCCGGACGCCACCTGCTCGTCTGCGACACCTGCCGTCACCAGGTGCCGGTCACCGTGGAAGCCCACGACCAGCTCAGCGGTGCGCCGTGCATGCTCGGGCGGTGCCCCGGGCACCTGCGCCCGACCGCCCAGGACGACAACTTCTACCGGGGCCTCTACGCCTCGGCCGACATGCGCCGCATCGTGGCCCGAGAGCACTCCAGCCTGCTCGACGACGAGGAGCGGCTGCGGTACGAGAACGAGTTCAAGTCGGGTCACCTGAGCCCGGATGCGCCGAACGTGCTCGTCGCGACACCGACCCTCGAGATGGGGATCGACATCGGCGATCTCTCGACCGTCATGCTCGCGTCCCTGCCGCGGACTGTCGCCTCCTACCTGCAACGCATCGGCCGGGCCGGGCGCCTCACCGGCAACGCCCTGTCCCTGGCCTTCGTCACGGGCCGTGGTGAGCACCTGCCACGCCTGGGCGACCCGCTGTCCATGATCAACGGACAGGTACGCCCACCGGCGACCTATCTGTCCGCCGAGGAGATCCTGCGCCGCCAGTACACCGCCCACCTCATCGACGCCTTCGCCCGCGACAGCGACCGGCCGCACCCGAGGAAGGCCACCGGGGCGATCGGCAAGGTCGAGAGCGGAACGTTCCTCGGTGACATTGCCACCGTGGCCGAGACCGAGTCGAAGGAACGCCTCGATACCTTCCTCGGTGCCTTCCCCGGCCTCGACGACACGGCCGTGGACGCCCTGAAGTGCTGGGCCACGTACTCGGACGAGACTGGTGGGAGCGGACTCCGACTGCACCTCGAGAAGGCCTCCGCCCGCTGGAACCTCACCGTGCAAGACCTCAAGCACCAGATCGCCGAGCTTGAAAACGCGTTGCCGAAGCTCAACGCCGCCGCTGACCTGCCCGCGGCCAACGACGACGACAAGGCGGCCGCCAAGTCGGCCATGGGCACGCTGCGGTTGCTTCGAGCGCAGCTCAAGGACCTGCGGGGCGACCACTGGATCGCCGTTCTCGAGGAGTACGGCATCCTGCCGAACTACACCCTCCTCGACGACTCCGTCACCCTCGACGTCGCCCTGACCTGGATCGACCCGGAGACCGGCAGCTACGAGAGTGAGTCCCACGACTACCAACGGTCCTCAGCCAACGCGCTCCGAGAACTGGCGCCGGGATCCACCTTCTACGCCCGCGGGATGGAGATCGTCGTCGACACGGTCGATCTCGGCCCCGACGGACAAGACGTCCGGGACTGGTCCCTGTGCCCGTGCTGCGGGTACGCCCACGAGATCCACACCACGCAGTCGGCACCGACCATGTGCCCGCGGTGCCAGTCGACGGACATCGCCGACGCCAAGCAGCGGGTCAAAGCCCTCGAGCTGCGCCGTGTCTCGGCCGAGGTGCGCCGCGACGAGGCGGCGATCAGCGACTCACGCGACGAGCGCGTCCGGCAGGCATACAACATCGTCATCGCCGCGGACATCGACCCGGACGCCGTCGTGGGGCAGTGGTTCCTCGAGGACTACGACTTCGGCGTGAAGTACCTCGGCCACCTCGACGTGCGGTGGTTCAACACCGGCAAGCTCGCCGGTCTCGGATCCACGTTCGCGATCGCCGGGGTCGAGAGCCCGATCGGCGGGTTCCGAGTGTGCACCGCGTGCGGTCACCTGAGCCCCGGGGACGGCGTCAACACCCCGCGCCAGCACCGTCCGTGGTGCGTGCACCGTACGAGCGCCCAGGAGGACACGGTCGACCTCATCCTCTCGCGGAGCCTGCGCACCCAAGGACTCGTCATCCGCCTGCCACATTCGGTGACCAGCGCTGACTCCTTCGCTGAGCCCAGCCTGTCGGCGGCTCTCATGCTAGGCCTGCGTGAGCGCCTGGGCGGGTCACCAGACCACATCGGGGTCTCCCTGATCGCCGATCCGCTCCTGGCCACCGCGGGCGGTCCGGGTGGTCAGACCACCCGGGCGCTGCTCCTGCACGACTCCGTCCCCGGTGGAACGGGCTACCTCGCCGGGCTCAGTGACGCGGACACGTTGTGGCAGGTGCTCGCCACAGCGTGGCAGATCATCCGCGACTGCCCGTGCGCGCAGGAGGCGCGCCTGGCCTGCCACCGCTGCCTGCTGCCCTTCGCCGGCAACCGTCCGGACACCGTCTCGCGGACCGTCGCCGAGCGGCACCTGCGAGACATCCTCCTCGGCGGCACACCGGGCGAGGCCGACGACCTCGCAGCCGTCCTTGCCGGCACAGCCGGAAACGGGTGGACAGTCACCGACGTCGAACCACCGAGCGGAGCCCACGCATCTCCCTTGGAGATCCGGTTCCGCGCCCTGTTCACCGAGCGCCTGGCAGGTCTCGGAGCCACCGTCAAAGAACAGCCCGGCCCGCACGGCAACACCCTGCAGATCACCATCACCGGCGCCCAGCGCCGCTGGTCCTTCGAGCCGGAGGTGCCGCTCGGGCCCGTCAAACCCGACTTCGTGCTGCGCTGCGACGACCTCAACGTCCCGCGCGTGGCGATCTTCACCGACGGGCACTTCTATCACGCCAGCCCCGCGCACAACATCATCGCGGTCGACGCCGAGAAGCGCGCCTGGCTACGGGCGGAGGGCTACGTCGTCCTCGCCCTCACCCATGCCGACCTCGAGGCGAGCGGACAGGCGACGCCGGGCTACGGCGTCGGGCAGGATCTTGCTCCCTCCTGGCTCTCAGCCGAGACAGTCGAGGTGCTCATGGAGGCGGGCTTTGCGTTCCCGCCCTCCGCCGTCGAGGCCTCGCGCGGGGGAGCGATCGGGTTCCTCATGGCCTGGATCCAGCACCCCGACACGACCGGCACCCGCCAGCTGGCCGACGCGCTGCCGTGGTTCTTCGCCCCCCAGGCCGAGCCCTGCCAGCTCGACGCGGACATACCTCTCGACGTGCAGGCAGCCCGCCACCTCCTCGGTGAGTCTGACGTCGCCGGCACCACGCCCGGGTGGCGTTGGCGCGAGGGACCGGTACTGCTCATGGCCCGTGCGCACGGTGAGGACCAGACGTCCAACGTCGAGCTCGTCATCATGCTCGATGACCGTGAGCAGGCCGTGGCCGACAGCGACCACCGCGCAGGATGGCAACGGTGGCTGCACCTGTCCAACGCGATCAACCTGCGGATGCAGACCACGATCGTGACTGCACTCAGCGAGGTGGACCTCGGGGCCGCTGGTTCGGCGTCGGGCACTGCCAACGTCGTCGCCGATCTTGATCTGGCGCACGAGTGGCGGGTGATCCTTGAGGTCGACCTGCCCGCCGGCGGGCACTCAAGCCTGACCGCACAAGAACGCGAGGTGCTGCTCGCGCTGGAGCGTGCGGGACTGCCCGTGCCCGAGGTCGGCGAGGAGCGCGCGGGTGGCATCCCGGTCTTTGCGAGCTGGCCGCACGCCCTCGTGGCGCTCGACCATGACCTCGAGCCCGACGATCACGCAGACCTGGTGAAGGCAGGCTGGACCATCCTGCCGCTCGACGCCCCCACGCTCAGCGCCGCACTCCTGGAGAACTGATGCCCAACATCATCATGTCCAAGTCGAGCAACAAGCTCGACCCCTCGGTCAAGAAGAAGGCCTACGCCTTCCTCGAGAAGCTCACCGAGAATGACGCCTCACCGGGCCTGCACATCGAGCCGATCCACAACTCCGTCGACGCACGGGTGCGGACCGGGCGGGTTGACGACTTCTTCCGTGCGGTGCTGTTCAAGATCACCGGGTCCGGGGAACCGACATACGTCTTCCACGGGATCTGGCCTCACGACGACGCGATCGCACTGGCGAAGAAGACGACGCTGAGCGTCAACCCGGTGAACGGGATCACTGAGATCCGGACGGTGGAGCCGGATGCGGCTATGGGTGTCGCTGCCGGATCTGTTGCCGATCCTGCCCCGGCGGCCTCCGCTGCGCTCGCGCCGGAGGTGGCTCCTTCTGCGGCTGATGACACCCCCGTGCTCGTGGCTCTGGGCCTGAGCGTCGCAGACCTCGTCGAACGGTTGGGCCTGGACCAGAACCTGGCTGTTGCGGCCCTCGCTGCCGCGACGGAGGACAACCTCTTGGACCTGGCCGGCCGGGCCGTGGAGTGGCAGGGGCTTGCGCTCATCGACCTCGCCTCGGGACATAGTCTGGGGGAGGTGCAGGAGCGCCTCGCGCTCGACCAACCCGTCGAGGATGTGGCTGACGCGGACGAAGCCCTCTTGCGCGGACTCGACCACGCGGCCGCGAAGCTCTCGTTCACGTACATCGAGAGCAACGACGAGCTCCGTCGGGCGATCGACGACGGGGACTTCGGGGCGTGGCGGGTGTTCCTCCACCCCGAACAGCGACGCTATGTCGCCGGGAGCTGGAACGGTCCGTTCCGACTGTCGGGGGGAGCGGGGACGGGGAAGACCGTCGTGGTGCTCCACCGTGCCCGTGCGCTCGCGCTCGCCGATGACAACCGGCGCGTGATCGTCACGACGTACACCACGAACCTTGCCGAGGCGATGAAGCGTGACCTGTTCCGGCTGGACCCGAATGTCGCGGTCTCCACGATGCTGGGGGACTGCGGGGTCTACGTCGCCGGGATCGATGCGCTCGCTGCGCGCGTGCTGAAGGGTGCTGGTGACGCGGCCGACACAGCCGCCTCGACCATTCTGGGTGATGGGGCCAGGGTGGGAGCCGTGCGATCTGCCTCGGCCCGCTGGGCCGAGGTGCTCGACATTCACGGGGACGATTTACCACCCGAGCTGCAGAGCGTGGCGTTCCTCGACGCGGAGTACGCGACGGTCATCCTTCCCTCGCGTATCACCTCGGAGGCGGGTTACCTCAAGGTGCGTCGACCCGGCCGCGGGGTTCCACTCGACCGGGCTCGCCGGCGAGCAGTGTGGAAGATCGTGGCCGCGTACCGCAACAATGGTGCGCTCGACCGTGAGATGGACTTCGACGAGGCAGCCGCGGTCGCCGCGGAGTACCTCACCTCGGTATTCAGGAGCGGAGGCGGCTACCTCGCAGATCACGTCTTGGTGGATGAGGGCCAAGACCTCACGCCGGCGCGGTGGCAACTGCTTCGTGCCCTCGCGGGCCCCGAGAAGCGGCGCGACGACCTGTTCATCGCCGAAGACTCCCACCAGCGGATCTACGGGCAGAAGGTTGTGCTGTCCCGCTACGGCATCGAGATCGTCGGGCGCTCGCGCCGCTTGACGCTCAACTACCGGACGACCGCGCAGAACCTCGCGTTCGCGCTGAGCGTGCTCGCACCCGGGGAGTACACGGACCTCGATGACGGCTCGGAGAAGTCGTCCGACTACCGGTCTGCGAGATCCGGCCCTCTCCCCGCGCTGCACGGGTGCTCGGGGCTGGGAGCCGAGTACGACCACGCCACTGCCGTCGTCGCTGACTGGCTCGCCGCCGGCGTGGCGCCAGAGACCATCGCGGTGCTCGTGCGCGACCGGCTGGTCCGGGACAAGGTTGTCGCCGCGCTCGGTGAACGCGGTGTCAGCGTTCGTGCTGTGGACCGTGAGGGCATCAAGGCCGGCCTGCCGGTCGTCATGACCATGCACCGGTGCAAGGGGACCGAGTTCTCCCGGGTCCTGCTCTTCGGGGTGAGCGAGGGCTCTGTCCCCGCCGCGCTGCGCGCGGAGAAGTACTCCAAGGACTCCTGGGAGGACGCGATGCTCCGCGAACGGTCGCTGCTCTATGTGGCGGCAACGCGCGCTCGGGATGAGTTGGCGGTGTCGTGGAGCGGGGCGACGTCGTCTCTCTTGGAGACTACGTCGCGTTAGCGGGGTGGGGCGACAACGCGACATCCAGGACGAGGTGGAGGGAGCCGAACGTCAGAGCAGTTCGGCAGTACTAGTTCATCTCATAGTGGTCACCGATACTGAAGGTAGACAATGCGCACCCAACCAACCGTGAACAATGCATGGCTTGCCGATCGCGACGACGAGTGGTCGTCCGCCCTCACGCAAGCAGCTGGCGCGGGAGAGGTTGACGCTCATGGCGGACTTCTCACCTTGACGGCCAGTGGCGCAGAGGTGTTTGCGTGAGCGAGGTGCACCGGTATGCAGTCCATCTCGACTGGATACCGGGACATGGCCAGAATGGGCCTGTCGGGATTTGGAATGAGCGCGGTGAGTGTCACTACCCGCAGGCGACGGCAGCGTTGCAGGCTGAAGGTGCTCAGGCGTTCTCGGACAGAGGCGCCTCCCATACGTTCGAGTCATGGCTTGAAATGCGTGAGGAAACCACTTCGGCCTATGGCGCCAACTGGTCCTCGATAGACACTGACGAGCCGATGGAGACTGCGATCGAGGCGATGGTCGCCCAGTTTCTCGCCGTGAGCCATCCGGAGGCGGCCCTCGTTTCAGATACGGGGGACTCTTTGGACGCGAATGAGATCGAGCCCGACAGTTCGATCGTGCCAGACGAACCTTCGTTGCGCCGGATCATCGCCGAATCCTGGTGGATCGCCAGTGAACTTGCCGCTCGACATCCTGAGTACGTGGTGTGGGAGATGCATGTAGGTGGTGGCCTGTATGACTGTCTTGCTCTTTTGTTGCCGGGCGGAACGATCCCGGACGTTCAAATGAACCGCGCTGGCTCGCTTCATGTAATCTCGAACGCTGATTTTCACCTGAGTTGGAGAGAGGTGCTAGGCGACCCATCTCCACATGGCTCTGTTAAGGCTATTGAGGAGGCTGCCAGGCTAGCCCTCCCTGGGCCTCGTCCGCGATCGACTCGGCGCACCCTCACCTATCGATTCATTGCCGCTCTGCTCCGAATGCAGATCCACGATCGCCACAGCTGGGATGTCCGAAACGAGTTCCTCGACTCCTCGGATTGGGAGGAAGAGGAATCCCGAGGGTATGTGGAGCGGTTCCCCACGGCTGCCGCTGCTGCAAAAATCACGACAAAGCTAGGCGTGTATGGTGAGCCGTCATCCCATTTTTGGGCCATACTCCGCGATGAAGTGCCGATCGCCGTGGTCTCCGTCGAAGGTGTCCTCTACCGGGAAGATGGGACCTTCGACTTGATGGCCGAATATCGAGGAGCCGGACGAAGTGTTGCGCGCGTCATCGCCAAGTGTGTCGGTGACTGGTTGAACTGACGCTGCGCGCTGCCGCACGCTTGCTCGCGACTGGTCAATTGGGTCGAGGGGGCGCGCAAGCCAGACAAATGGTACCTGCCGCGCCCCTGGCCAGCTTGTGTTGTCGTTATGTCGGTGGCGTGGTGAATGATGAGACCAATAAGGAGGAGCATGTGACGCAAATCAACGACGTGACTAACGGCCAACTGTTTGTCGATTTGACCTTCCGAGATGGCGCGTACACGATCGCTGGCCAGCACCTTTCCGGCAGTCCGTTCGGCAACGAGTATTCGTACAAGTTCGCAATCCCCGCAAGCGCAACCAGTCAGTTCGCGACCAGCCTCGGCACCGACGCCGAGGGCATCCCTGCTGCCTGGGCCGCGCAAGTGCAACAGATCGCTAGCCGGGGCGAGCGCGAGTGGCTCATGTCACACGGCGTCCTGTTCTCGTTCCATAGCTACTGAAGGTGATGCCCACGCATGATGGCCACCGGGAGCCGGCAGATTTCAGTCGGGACGATGATCGACCGGCGCCGAAGAGTGTCAGCAATGTCCTCGATCCGGATGCTTGTTGTAGGTCGTGATCTCGTTCAGAGGAGCGGTCTGACTTCCTGTGCACGCTTCGGAAAGACCGAGGCGAAGGTCTCGGCAGTGCTGACGAGCCACTGTGCGAGGTCGGGAGCGAGGGCCTCATCGCGCCAGTCCCCGTCACGCCGGAGGACAACTTGGCTGGACTTGTACTCCGGGTTGTCTCGCCACTCTAGGGTGGATCCCAGATCGCTCTCGATTTCTTCACGGTGCGCAATGAGGTGAGTGAAGAGAGCTTTGTCGTGGCGGATGTAGAACGAGCAGGTGACGTTCGGCTCGCGACTGGCCAACGCCAGCACGACGGCGCAGCCCGGCACACCGATGCTGACGTCGACGGCTTCCTGCGTCGTGGCCTTGGGCCAGGACGTGATCAGGGTGCCCGTGGACTCGCCGAGGTCACGGACCTGCTGGAAGAACCCCTGCCGTTGTGCGAGAAGCGGGCGTCCGCTGGCAGCTCGCCAGTTAGGTGTCCCGTCGTCGACCTCGAGCCCGGCGAGCTCTGCGAGCTCTCGAGCGTCGACGAACTGGCCCGGGGTGGCGCGCCCGTCGCTATCGAACGTCAGCCCTTCGGACTCGAGATAGGCGCGGGGATCATCGGTGCGCTCGGCATCGAGCCAGCGGAAACCGGGCGAGATCGTTCCGCCCGATTGCAGTACCCGCCAGACACCCTGCATGAGATGGGTGGAGAGAATCGCCGCGATGGGCTGAGGGTAGGTACCCGCGACGAGTGCGACCTCGCCATAGGAGGTCCAACGTCCGGCGGGGATCTCAGCGATGATCGCCGCGACCAGCCGGCGGGTCTCTGAGGGCTGCTCGTCGCTCGCCCCGGCGAGGGCCTCGTTCGGCCCGGACCACAGAGCGATGATCTTCTCGGCCAGAGCCACCCCACGTGCGTTGATCTCGTCCACGGTCCACGCCTCGTGCGCTGCGATCTCATGGTTCATGTGGAGCCCGGACTCGGCAAGCATGGTCCGCTTGGCCGCGAACGGGCGGTTGCTTAGCTCGCTGTTGTACCCAGTCAGAGTGAGGTTTCCGAGGGTGTGCACGAGACGTTCGTGCTCAGCGGTGACATCGACATCCTCGGGAAGCGCGGCCGCCAAGTCCTGCCGGACCGCGTCTGACAGAGTCTGGGGCAGTACGTGCTCGATCGTGAGGTTCTTGGAGACGACAACCTCCTTGGAACCGTAGGATTCCTCGAGCCACTGCAGGATCAACTTCTTCTGCGCGGCACGCCCCTGCCAGTAGAAGGGCACCACTGTGACGGCCTGGCGGATCTGCTTGTCGGTGGCGAAGTGCTTACGCCCGCGAGAAAGGTAGTCGCACAGCGCGACATCGACGGCGTCCGCGTCGGCGACCGTGCTCACCGCCTGGAGCAGACTGCGGTTGAGGCCAGCGGTAGCGCGACCGACGACAATGCGGCGCACGAAGTACGACTCGAGGACGTGCAAGGCGCTGGCGGCCTGCGTGGGCGTCGCAGTGCCGGCCGCTCGACGAGCGAGGATCGTCATGACGACCGGGTAGGCAGTGGTCGATCCCCACGCCCTGATGCGCTCGAGCCGGTGCCGGATCGACAGGTCACTCTCCCGTGACGGATCGAGGATCGTAGCCAGGACGTCGCCGAGAGCGGCGATGCGGCGTACCTCGGACTCAATCTGGTCGGGCGTGGTGAGTTTCTCCAGCCGCTTCTGCTGGCCGGCGTAGGTGTCCGACTGTTTGGCACGCTCGTCGCGCTGGGCGAGGTCCAGCCAGAACAGCAGCTCGAGTGCCTCGGAGGTCAGCTTCTTCTCCAGCGGCAGCCAGACGTTGTCATAGACGTCCTCGGCGCGCTCACCCAGCCGCATGAACAGGTAGTTCTTGAGCAGGTCTGACTGGCTGAGCTGCAAGCCCGTGTTGTTGAGCGACTCGAAGATGCGGTGCGCGTTGTCGCCTTGCTCCGCGGTCACCACGACGAGGGCGAGCCCGTGGACGACCGCATTCTCGATCTCCTCCAGGTCGCGCGGGTCGTCGGGGTCGTCGACCGCTGCGATCTTGGACCGGAAGTGGTTGTAAGCGATGCCGATGGCATCGGACCCACCGGCGTCCGGGGACGACGTCAGCACCGCCTTGTACGCCTCGCGGTCGGCTTGGGTGGGCAATAACTTGGCAGGCTGGCCCCTGTCGTAGACGTTCACGAGGTACTGGGCGTGGATGCCCTCCGCTCCCGCAGCGTCGCCCGTCTTGGAGAGGTGGTCTCGAAGAGCTGCGAGCAAGAGTGTGAGCGTGGTCAATCGTTGCTGGCCGTCGACGACGAGCAGCTTCGCGACTCCGACGATGTTGAAATCCGGGCTAGTGGCGAGCACGAGGGAGCCGATGAAGTGACTCGTCCCCGGCTCCTCGCGGCGGGCCGCGGCCACCTCGACGACGTCGTCCCAGAGCTGGTCGAGCTGCTTTTTGCCCCAGGCGTATGTCCGCTGGTACAACGGCACCTGGTACTGCTTCTTGCCTTCCAGCACCCCCGCGAAGCTCGTCTCCATCGCCTTGACCACGCGCGCCTCCAGGTTTTCATCTGTGAACTACTCGCGTCACCATGTCGTTCCGAGCGGCGCGTCCGTTGGCGTATCGCCGCCGCCGCTAGGATAGCGCTGGAAATAACGCGGGATGACCCCGACTCACAACTTGTGCTCACTACGGCGCCCAATGGACCCGATGTAGTTGGTCGCTCTGGGCTTGAATCTCTGAGGTGGATCGATCAACGATGACGACAAGAGAATCTCCTGAGCTCGGTCTCGGCGCTATGGTGCGTCTCGTCGCGCGCTCGGAGATCACGGGGGCAGTGGTCGCCGTCGACACGGTCGGAGCGAGAACCCGGTGCTCGGTCTTCCGCGATGGCGCAGTCCACCGGTATTTCGCGGAGCAGGTCGAGGAATTCACGAGGCCGGCCGGGTCATCGTCTCCGCGGCGGAGCTGCACGCGGGACTGACGGCAACGTTGCTGCTCGATGAGAACAGTGACTACCTCCACTCTCGCAACTCCGGTCGCGTCGACTTTGAGCACTACCAGTACCGACTGATCCTCAAGCTGGTGCAATCTGACCGTCCGCGGATTCTTGTGGCTGACGACGTCGGTGTCGGCAAGACGATCGAGGCGTGCCTGATCTTGAAAGAGTTGTAGGTGCGCAAGAAAGCTGAGTCCGTTTTGGTGATCTGCCCACGTCCGCTCGTCGTCGACCGCGGAACTCCACTTCCGCGTCGCCAAGGGCGCTTCTTGGCCCGCTGATTCTGTCCGTATTCGCATTCCATGCGATGCGGAGGGGACATATCTCCGAGGCGCTCGGGCCGAAGGGCCGTGAGTTGCGACTCTCGACGAATGGCGTGCACTCACGGAACAGCGCGCGGGTGTCGATCTCGATGAAGCGCTCGCCGCAGGTGGGCTTGATTGATTGAACTCGGAGATGTGTCGAACCTCACTGGTGAGGCCCCGAGGGGTATCGAGTTGCTCGGGCGTCGCTGGGTGCCGCGATCGCTTTGCCGTCACGGACGGACCAGCGCTCGGGGCCCTGCCCGGAAACGCAGAAGCTCGACCACCGGCGAACAGCGACGCACTCCGAGACTCGACATTGCGGCGACCGTTGCAGCTTAGCGACAATCGGCGCCTTCTCACCACTCTATGAGGCTGTGGGACACTCGCCGAGGCCGCTCCGCGGGGCCAGTGGTCAACCGAATAAGACACGCATCGATAGCCCTGTGCACTGTCCGTTGATTCGCGAGAGCTCATCGGTGTGGGCTAGGGTCAACCTCAGGTTCAAGAGTTGCAGCTGTCGGTACCTGGCTGGCTGCACGGCAACCCCCTCCATCGAGCGGGGTGCCCCAGGGGAAGAACTGGCTCGACGCATTCGCGTGACGGGCAAGTCGATGGGAACCCGCCGCGGCGGGTTCCGGGATGGAGATTCCCATGTCCTTGATCTTTTCTGGGTCCCGAGGTGCCGACAATCTGCACCCTGTTGATGGGTGGGGCGAGGTTCCCGAGGCGGATCGCACGGTGTGGTCGCGATACATGGTCGACCACCTGCCATGGTTCCCCGGCGTGACCATCATGGTCCACATCGCGCCGGGCGTGATGGGGGGCAACACACGTGCTCCGCAGATCTGGAAGGACGCCGCTCGCGCTCTTCACGCAGCAGGGTTCACCCCTGCTGACTACTACCTGCTCGCCGAGCTCATCAAGAGCCGTATCGAGACGCTGGACGTGAACCGTCATGCTCCGTTGTTCGAGGTGTGGCCGACCGATGGTGAGCGCGGCCCGCGAAGCTTCCGCTTGAATCCGGAGCGGTGGGTGCCGTGGCTGGACCAGGTGCGCGCGGGTGGGTCACCTCGTCGCGCGTTGGAGTGGGTCCTCAGCGACGGGAACCTGAGCCCGATGGGCGGTATGTACACGAAGGACGGCGAGGCGACGACCATCGTGTGGTGATCGTCACCGACACCGAGTCGCAGTTCGACGTCGGTGTCGGTGGTGAGCACGGGGACGCCGTTCTCGGCCCGCCGGCAAAGGGGTGACCCAGTTGCACACCAACAAGTCGATCGGTATTTGGCCCCCTGAAGTGCCTGCAGAGGGTGGCGGCCCATGTGGCGTGGCGATCGCTGCGTGATCTCAAGGCCCCGCTGCGGTTCACTGATGGACGGGGAAGTGCGAGCGGCCCAGTTTCCCCGCTGTGGTCGTTGTAAACTGGGGCGCCCCCGGCCGAACGGCTGGCCTGGGGTGATCCCACTAGGGCCAGTGGGGAGACGCACGTAGCTGCCGCGGCTACGGTCACCACGTGAATGCGGACCCGATCAGAAAGAGACACGATGGACGAGCATGGACTTGGTGACCTGTGGACGCTGATCATCCCCCGCTTCGACAGGCTTCTGAGTGGGGATGTCGAGGCGGTGACGCCGCTTCTCGTACTGATCATCTGGGCTGTCGCGCTCTATGCCAGCGGCTTCGCGTGGTGGCACGCAAGAGCCGCACAGCGTCTCGTTGCGGAGACGAACCACCTTCTCGACGGACTCGAGCCGAGCAACCTGTGGGAACGCCGGAGTGAGGTGAATGCGAGATCGTTGACATGTTCTGAGCCGGTGAAAGACGCTTGGAGGGAATTTGACGAGACGCTGGTCACCGAGGACAGGCGGCTCTTCAATACTGTCAGCGCCGAAGAATTCTTCAATGAGTACCACTTCGCGCCTCGCCTATTTGGCAATAGATTTCTCCACGCCGCGCCTACCGCCCTCACCACGATCGGGCTCCTCGGTACATTCTTCGGTCTGACCGTCGGTCTTCGGAGTCTCGACCTCGGGTCAACCACGGATGAACTCCGGACGGGCATTCAGACGCTCGTTGATGGCGCCGCCCTTGGATTTACTGCGTCATTGTGGGGCGTGGCGATGAGCCTCGTGACGAACGTCCTCGAGCGCATGCAGGAGGGGCGTGTCGCCACCTCCGTGCGTCGACTTCAGAGCAGGATCGACGGCTTGTTCTCGATGCGCTCTCCCGAGCAGTCGCTCTCGGAGATCGCTTTCCATGCGAGCGAATCGCGCGAGGCGCTCCAGATCCTGCACGAGAAGATCGGCAGTGTGTTGCAGGAGTCGGTGGCGCAGGTCGGTGAGAACACGAGCCGTGCGGTCAGCGATGCCATCCAGATGTCGCTCGCACCGATCATGTCGGAACTTGCTAGCAAGGCCGCGGAGCAGTCGGCCGATGTTTTCAAGGAGATTTCCGGCGAGCTGACCGCGTCGTTCAGCGAGATCGGGGTCTCGCTTGCCGAGCAATTGAAGTCATCGTCGGATGCTATGCGAAACACTCTCGACTACATGACCGAAACACTCTCGCGTCAGGCGGACCAGCACCTCGCGCAGATGGATGTGATGGAACTGACTGCCGCGCGGCACCTTGATGGACTCCGGATGGCGACTGCCGAGCAGTTGAGCACGATCAGCGAGGCCACGACTGCACAGCTGCGATCGGTGACAGAGGCAACTGAACGACAACTCGCTCTTCTCGATGGGTCACTTCCAAGGGTTGTCACGGGTCTTGAGCGCGCAGCGTCCCTCGTTGGGGCGTCTGTTGACGGAATGGACGACGTCGTCGCAGCGCTCACAGGCGTGACATCGGACCTCGCAACGACGAGCACTGGCCTTGGCGACATGCTGGCTCAGGCGATCGGCACGATGGATGGCCTTGCGACGAAAACTGGCACGGCGGCAGGAGCCCTTGCCGCGCAGCAAGCGTCAGTGAGCGACCTGACCGGCGAGACCGTCGCGGCTGCGGAGCAACTGCGACTTGCGTCCGGCGTGTTCAGCGGCGGTTTCGACGGCATGCGTCACGCGCAGGAGCAGTTCCTCACCGATCTTGAGCACAGACTCGGTAAGCACTCCGAAGCAATGGCGGGTTGGCTTGCTACGTACGCCGACGAGGTCAGCAAGCAGACGTCGAACCGGATGGGTGAATGGAACGAGCAGACAGAACGGTTCACCTCAACCATGGTCAGTGCAGCGCTAGCGCTGTCCGACGCTGTCGACGAGCTGAGTGACCACGGCACATCCGAAGTGTCCGGCGCTGTCGCATGAGCAGACGCCTCCTGGCCCGCAGGCGGCCAGAGGAAAGCAACGAGGAGACAGTCTGGATCTCCTTCTCGGACCTCATGACCGCGCTCCTCACCGTCTTCATGCTGGCGGCTGTCGCCCTTGTCTTCTCGTTGTCGCAGGAGCAGGACGCTCTCGCTCAAGCACGGTCTGAAGCCGAACAAGCTCAGGCGCGTGGCGATAGGTTTGACGCGATGCTGAGCAGCCTGGGGACGGGCGAGAACGCCCGCGCCGAGATGGTGGCGGAGATCCGCGACACCCTCGCGGGGCAGGGGATCGACGTCGAGGTCGACCCGTCGTCCTCCGTCCTGCGTGTTCCGGTGGACCTCTTGGGGTTCGACAGCGGGTCTTCCGACATCCTCCCGCAGCATGAGGCAAATGCCTTGATCATCGGCCAAGTGATCTCGGACGCGCTGCTCAAGGACGATCGGTACATGCTGCTCGACACGGTGTTCGTCGAGGGGCACACCGATGACGTCCCGATGGATGGGCTCTTCGGGGGGAACTGGGGCCTCTCCACCAATAGAGCCATCGCGCTGTGGCGACTGTGGCAAGATGGCCTGCCGACCGATCTGGGCGTCCTCGTCGGTCACTCCGGCGAACGGCTCTTCTCGGTCTCTGGATACGCGGACACCCGACCGGTCGTGACCGTCCAGAACAGCGACAGTGACCGTGCTCCCAACCGCCGCATCGACATTCGCTTCACCGAGCATCGACTCTCTGAGGACGAGATCAGTCAGGTCCGTGACGCCCCGGAGACCAGTGAGTCCCAATGAAGCCACTCCAGATGGTCCCCGTTCCTCCTCTTCGACTCCCGCCTTGGCCGGATGAAGTTCTGCAGGCCTGGGGCGCGCGAGCCGACCGAGCCTCTCAGGTGAGCGCCAACGCGGGCGTCGGCCGGAACTTCGCTCAGCTGGTGGCGGAAGCTCGTGCCGCCCTCCTGGCTGGGGACGGGGTGACGCTCCGCCGCAGGCTGAACGAGCGGCGCTTTGTGCGTGCCGTCCTCACAGCCTGGATCAACGACGTGTCGCTCGCGCGGTCAACCTTGTCACCTGAAACCGTTCGACTCCTGACGGCTGGCGGGGCCACGTCTCGCCTGGCGACGGTCCAGGCCGCGACGCTGTTCTTCACCCATTTCGATCAACTCGATACGTGGCACGACGGGCTCTTCGGCGCCGTACGGGATCTCGTCCGCGGCGCGGTAGGGGCCCAGCGCGCTGGACACGTCAGCACCATCATCGAGACGATCCATCGCCACGACTCATTCCTGCTGGAGCAGACCGGTCCGCTTCAGCTCGCACAGCACCTCTTGACCACGGGGGAGGACATCAGCTCGTGGTTTCGGGCGAACCACCTGACCGCCCACGCGGACTCACGGTTTGGACGCACAGCCCGCGACGCCTATTACCTGACGCTGATCGAGCGTGCGAATGCCGAGAACGGCAACCACGACTTCCTGCGAGCGGTGACGTCGGACGTTCTATCTCGACAGCGCACGGAGTCGACCGAAGAAGATCGCCTCTACTTTGGACATCAGGTGCTCAGGGCGCTGACCGCGAAGACGACAAGGAACCCGAGCTCAGATTGGCTGACGGCTGTTCTCGAGATTGGAGGCGACCCGCGGGCACGACAGGCGCAGAGGTGGAAGACCTGGTGGTCACAGGTGCCTGCGGAGAACCTCGAGCGCACAGTGAGATGGATGCGTGGACTAGATCTCCGGAGGTTCCTTGAGGGTGTGGAGTCGTATGCGTTGGGCAAAGACGACGATGCGATGCTGAGGATGCTTGAGCGCAGGAAGCGACTCCTGCTGGGGCTGTACGAGCAGGACCGCGTCAATGATGTCCGATTGATCCTCGGTGATCACATTCGGACGGACATCCGGCACCGCACGAGTTCCCCCCTCCATGACGCGGCACGCCTTCGTGACGCCAGCATGGCGGACACTGCAGTCGTCTACGTTGATTGCGGCGACTTTTGGCTGGTCGAGGGCTCGCACAGCTTCAAGTTGCAGGTCTATACGGGTGGCGCCGTCGAAGGGCTCACGGACCGCGGTGTCACCCGCTTCAGCGGCGCCGATCTCCGAACCACGATCCCCTCGCGAAACGCGGAGATCTACGGAGGCAGAAGCCTACTGATCGTCGCCCATCGGGGTCTGGAATGGCTGTTCAAGTTCCTGGACTTCCTTGTGTATCACGGGATCACCGTGGATGAACGGGGGCTTATGACGGCAAACGACTATGCGGAGCTGCAGCGGAGACGGGCGAACGAGGGACGCTGGACATGGGGCTGATCGACCGACTGCGGCGGCGGGCCACCGTGCCGGACGACCCGTTCTCTCCGACGCCAGGATTCCGGATCATCTACGGCGAGGCAACCCGCTTTGTCGTGGATGCGGAGACGGTCGGACTCATGCGAGACGGCCATGCTGGGCGGAGCGCTCAAGAGCAGTTCTTCGTCCTCGATATGCTCGCTGAAGATGGCCGCGCCAGCTCCCGTGAGGACGGGTTCTCAGTCCCGGCTGAGGAGATTGCTCGCCTTGACGATGCAGACGCGATATTTCTTGGCCTTCCTCCGCGCTTCACGGGAAAGTTCGCCGCCACGGTGCACAAGTGGACCGAGTCTCGCGACTTTCGCATCGACGTCGATCTGCGGTCGGGCGCACACCCGGTCGCTCCCGACCGGCGCGGTCCCGTCGTCCTCGTCGACGGCGCGTTGCAGAGGCTCAGCCTGCCGGCGCTCCGAGCATTGAGGGCGCTCGATGACCATGGGGCGCTCACCAAAGAGGCACGAACAGAAGCTGAGAATGTCCGCCTCGTTGCTCGCCTACAGGCCGCGCGGCAGATGGCGGCAGGCTCCGACGACGTCTCAGAGCGAGATGCACGCTTTCAGCTGTCGCTTGGCGCCCTGGACAAGTTCTCCACTGTCGTCCCGACGCGCGTGGGTCTGGCGGTCGAGCTGCAGGGTGATGGGTCCCTCGCGGTCGAGCCTGAGATCGGCCTTGGTGTCGATGCGACGATGCTCAGCAAGCGATGGCAGCAGCTCGACCGATCACAGTCCGCGTCACCGCTTCCCGGCGTCGCGGGGGGCGCGACCGAGCCAGCAGTGGGAGCCGTGCTCCGTGCGGGCTCCACGCTCGTCCTGCTCGAACCTGACCAACTGGCTGGCGTCCAGGAAGTGCGTGACCGTCCTCACATCCCCGTCGGCGACGTGGCGCAGTTCCTCCGCGCCCCCGGTGCGTACTACGACCCTGCCATCGTCGATGTCGACGTCCGCTTCAGTGTCCGCGTCGCTGGGCTCGGTGTCATCGCACCACTGACCTTCACCGAAGCCGCAGCGAGCGGGCTCGACTGGTTCGCCACAGTGGGGCACGTCTCAGAGCCAGAGGCATTGGCCGTGGCTGCTCGGAGCCTGAGCGAGCAAGAGACCATCGAGAGCGACGTTGCCCAGGCATGGGTCAATGGGGACGCTGTCGTCACTGTGCGCGAACAGATCGTGAACATCGCCGATCGCAGTAGTGTCGCAGAGGCATTCCGGGCATCTCGTGCACGACTTGCAGAGTTGCCCGTCGAGGACGTGATGGCAGCAGTGGACACCGGAGGATCGGGCCGACACGTGACAGTCGGCATGCACATCCTCGAGTCAGGTGATGCCACCGACGCGCTCCGCGCCAGCGCGGCATCCGCGGCGCCAGAGCGCGCAGTCGACTATGGGCGTCTCACTCGCACACCACTTCCGCACCAAGTTGCTGGCGCGGACTGGATGACGGGGATGATGCAGTCGGCACTCTCGAGCGCGGCAGGGGACCCCTCGCGGATCCAAGGGGCGCTACTTGCTGACGACATGGGGCTTGGAAAGACCTACATGACCCTCGTCGCGTTGGCAGAGGTCCACCGGGCTCAGCTTGCCCACGAGCGTACGCCGCGCCCCATGCTGGCCGTGATGCCCGTAGCACTGCTAGAGAACTGGCTCCAAGAAGTGACCGCGACGTTCGGGACTGCGCACGGTCCCTTCGACGACATTGTCGTCCTTCAGGGACGAGGGCTCGCCGACTATCGTCTTCGGGGCGCCGCCCGCGAGACTGCGGCGAGTGAGGATGACCTCGACGCCGCTGGGATGGTGCGTGCGGACAGGATCCACGCGACCCTGCGCATCGGAGAGAGTTGGGGGGAGGCGCGCCTGGACCGCCCGGGAATTCTGGTCCTCACCACCTACGACACCCTGCGGCGTTACCAGGTGTCACTCGGTCTGGTGGACTGGGGCGTGGTCGTGTTCGACGAGGCGCAGGCGACCAAGAACCCGGAGATCCTCGCCACGCGTGCGGCGAAGGGCCTCAAGGCGCGTTTCAAGCTTCTCGTAACTGGCACACCGGTGGAAAACTCGCTGCGAGACTTCTGGTCGCTGATCGATACAGCACAGCCGGGTCTTCTTGGCTCATGGGCAAGTTTCCACCAGACGTGGGTTGTGCCGATGGCCGAAGCAACGCCCGAGGAGCACCAACGCCTTGGTCGAGAATTGCGCGCGGCGGTCGGCGACTTCATGCTCCGGCGGGTGAAGGAGGACCACCTCATGGATCTGCCAGCGAAGCGCATTCACGAATACCCTCAGGTCATGCCGATGATCCAGTCTCAGGCATACGACGACGTGCTAGCTGCGCATCGGGGTCGAGTGGCGGTGAAGGGGAGCGCGCTCAAGACGCTCCACGAGCTCGGCGCTGTGTCGCTGCACCCTGGGTTGCTCGCGGGCCAGCTCCCAAGAACTGCGGATTGCCTCGACGAATCGGCCCGAACGCTCGTGACCGTCCGGATCATTCTGGATGCAGTGCGTGCCGAGAACGAGAAGGCGATCGTCTTCGCTAAGTCCAAGGAGATCCAGCGTGCGCTCGCACTATGGCTCCTGGACCGCTACGACCTTCGGGTCGATGTGGTCAACGGTGATACCGCGGCCACTGGCGGCAGTTGTGATACACGCATGGGGAAGATTCGAACCTTCGAAGCTCGAGAGGGCTTCAACGTCATCATCATGTCTCCCCTCGCTGCTGGGGTCGGTCTCACGGTGGTCGGGGCCAACCATGCAATACACCTCGAACGGCATTGGAACCCAGCCAAAGAGGCACAAGCAACCGATCGCATCCATCGAATCGGGCAGAAGCGCGAGGTGCACGTGCACTACCCCATGGCGATCCATCCCGACATCGAGTCTTTCGATGTCAAGCTTGACAAGCTCTTGCGCACGAAAGTGGCTCTGAAGGACGCAGTGGTCGTACCGCAGGAGGTGAAGAGAGACGAGCTCGAGCGTGCCCTTGGGCTGGTGTAGACACATGTGCGTCAGGTGAGCGAGGCAAGGTGTCGATTCGGCGGCGGACCGCTCGGCCTTGCACAAAGAGCCCCCTCGAAGTCACAGCACCCAGCGCTCGACGTCGGGCATCGAAGAAGTGCAACCACGGACGGTGACCGCCCCCAGTCGCATCTTGCCAGCGCCTGTCACCGGTGTCGTGGACCATGACTGTCGCCTCCTGCCGCTCGAGAGCCTCGGCGCGTCACCGAAGGGTCCGCCGGCGTCGTGTTGTGCCCCGTCCCGGCATTGGCTACGTTCCTGTACGTATCACCGCGATTGCATGCAGACAGCTCGCAGCCTTCGCTGCGGGCGACCCTCAATGGAGAGGAACGTCGAATGATCTCGCACGCGTCCACACACCACCGCATGAGGATCCTGCGGTGGGCGGCAGCCGGGGCAGGCTGTGCCCTCGTCGCGGGAAGCCTGCTGGCTGCTCCCGCCCAGGCCGCTCCCAAGCCGACGGTCGACCCGCTGCATCCTGACTTCGGTCCCAAAGTCCAGATCTTCAGCCCGGACATGCCGCTGGCTGACATCCAGAGCGCTCTCGACTCGCTCGCCGACCAGCAGCGCGACGCCGAGATGAGCTCCGAACGTCACGCCGTCTATTTCCTTCCCGGCAGCTACGGCACGGCTGAGACGCCGCTGCAGTTCGAGGTCGGCTACTACACGGAGGTGGCCGGGCTCGGAGCATCGCCCGACGACGTCGCGGTCAACGGCGCCATCGAGGTCTACAACCGCTGCCTGGGGGACAACGGCACGAGCAACTGCATCGCGCTCAACAACTTCTGGCGCACCCTGTCGAACCTGTCGCTCCAGGTCAACAAGGCCGGCCAGGACGGGTGCCGGCAGACCGCGAACTTCTGGGCCGTGTCGCAGGCGGTCTCGATGCGCCGTGTCCACGTCACGGGCGGGAACCTGTCCCTCATGGATTACTGCACCGCGGGCCCGCAGTATGCGAGCGGGGGATTCATCGCCAACTCCGACCTGCCAGCCACGACCAACGGTTCGCAGCAGCAGTGGCTCATCCGCAACAGTCAGGTCACCGAATGGTCCAACGGCGTGTGGAACCAGGTGTTCTCCGGCGTCGTCGGCGCACCTGCTGAGACGGGCTTCCCCACCCCGCCGTATACGACGGTGGCGCAGACGCCCGTCAGCCGTGAGAAGCCGTACCTCTTCGTCGACGACGGCGGCCGCTTCGCCGTCCAGGTCCCCGCAGCGCACACGAACACCAGCGGAACGTCATGGGGCGAGGACGTGGCGGCCGGGCGCAGCATCCCGATCACCGACTTCTTCATCGCGAAGCCGAGCGACTCGGCCAAGGACATCAACAACGCGCTCGCACGCGGCCAGAACCTCATCTTCACGCCCGGCGTCTACACCATCGACCGCACCATCGACGTCAAGCGGGCCAACACCGTGGTGCTCGGCATGGGCCAGGCGACGCTCACGTCGTCCGGTGGGGTTATACCCATGGAGGTGAAAGACGCTGCGGGCGTCGTCATCGCCGGGATCACGATCGACGCCGGACCCGTTCTCTCACCGGTGCTGCTGAAGATCGGCAACAGGAACGGCGGAAAGAAGCTCGACCCGGCCAACCCGATCACGCTGAGCGACGTGTACTTCCGTGTCGGCGGGCCGCACATCGGAAAGACGACCACCGCGCTCGAGGTCAACTCTGACAACGTCCTCATCGACCACACGTGGGTGTGGCGCGCCGACCACGGCATCGAGGGATTCACGAACGGCGTGAACGGCGACACCGACCGGTGGCGGACCAACATCGGGACGAACGGCGTCATCGTCAACGGCGCCAACGTGACAGCGACCGGGCTGTTCGTCGAGCACTTCCAGACGTACAACGCCGTGTGGAATGGCGAGAACGGCCGCGTCATCCTGTACCAGAACGAGCTGCCCTACGACCCGCCGACCCAGGCGGACTGGACCCAGCGCGACGGCACGCTCGGTTATCCCGGGTACACGGTGGCCAGCACCGTCAAGAACCATCTGCTCGAAGGCGCTGGCGTGTATGTGTTCAACCAGAACAACCCGCAGATCGTCACCGCCAACGGATTCTCGGCGCCCCAGACGCCGGGCGTGCGACTGCGCCACATCATGACCGTGAATCTTGCGGCCGGCACCATCCAGCATGTGGTGAACGGCGTCGGAGCTCAGGTCGACAACTCCACCACCGGGACGCCCTCGTACGTCGTGGAGTACCCGACGCCGTAGGGGCGCGAACGGCAGGCGCCCCGGACCAGTGTGCGAGTCCGGGGCGCCTGGCGCCTCGGAGTCGCGCACCGAGTTACTTGCCGCTTCGGAAAGAGACCGCTACGCTTTCCATCATGGAAAGTCATTCTGCGCATCCCTCACCAGACGAAGCCGCAGCGGCACTGAACACGCTGCAGGCCGACAGGGAACGCCTTGCCACGAGTGTGCACGTGCCATGGGCGCTGTTGGCGGCCTTCGGAGGCGTGGGGGCGTGGTGGGTTTCGACTGCTGTCACCACTCGTCCCGGCGAGAGCTACGACCCGCCCTCGTCGAGCTGGCTGGCGCTGGTCGGCGCGCTCGTGGTCGCGTACCTGGTCCAGCGTGAGACCGGCGTCCGCTTTCGCGCGATGGGCGCACGTGCGGGCTGGGTGATGGTGGGGATCCTCGCGGTGTGCCTCCTGCTCTTCAGCATCTCTCTCGGCTTGGTGTCGATGGGCATGCAGTGGGCTGTCGCGCTGACCAGCGTCGTGGCCTTCACGGCGACGACCTGGCTGGCCGGTGTGGCGTATCGATCAGCGGTGGAGCACTTGCGCCATGAGTGAGGCGAGGTTCGACGAGACCATCCATGCGCCCGTGCGGCTGCGTATCTGCGGTCTCCTGCGCCCGGTCGACCACCTTGATTTCGCCGTGCTGCGTGACACGTTGAACGTGTCGGACGCGACCCTCTCCAAGCACGTGAAGACTCTCGCCGCAGCCGGCTACGTCTCATCGAGCAAGGCCGCATCCGCAGGCCGCGGCGATGCTCGCCGGATCACCTGGCTCACCCTCACCCCGGCGGGACGATCCGCCTTCGACGCCCATGTGCGTGCACTGCGAGAGATCGCCGGGTCCTCTGCCTGACCGACGGCACATCTGACGGAGCCCATCGCGTTCTACTCCGGTTCGGTCACCACCTCACAGCCGACCGGCTGCCTCTGACCGCCACGCATCCCGCGAGCGGACCAGTTCCGTGGCGCGTAGCGTCTCTGAGGTGACCAGCGCTGACAGACAGACCTCTGATCGCCGCGAGATTGCTCCGACGCAGGCTGCGCCCGCAGCATGAGCGGCAACCGTTCGTCCTACCTCGGCCACATCGCTGGGTTCGGGACACGCGAGGGGACGCGGGTGGTGGTGGGCCGGTGGCTCGAGTCGCCCCTGGGACGGTTCGCGGACGTCATGGTCGAGCGCGCCGACGGTACCCGCCTGCTGCTCGCACCCCGCGAAGACGTCGCCGAGCTGGTGGGGGAGACCTACACCTTCGACGCGATCCACATCGTCGACGTGCACGTCGGCGCCGACCGCGCCGCCCGGCGCTGGTCGCTGGCGGCAGGCCCGCTCACGGCCGAGATGAGCATCGGGTCCCGCACCAGCCTGGGTCACCTGCTGCGACTGCTGCCGACGGCGCCCGGTGCGGCCACCGTGCTGGCCGACCTCGCCGACCCGATCGCCCGGAACCTGCTGGACGGGGTGCGTACGCGAGGATCGGCCGGCGGCGACCGACGCGAGTGGTACACGGCGTCGGATCAGCACGCGATCGACGCCGTGCGCGCGACGTGGGGCGAGCGCAGCCTGGGCGGCGTGGCGCGCATCGACCCGCCCGTCAGGTTCGGGTTCTCCTCGGTTCCCGCAGTGCCGTCGGTGACCCGGGTGCGGACCACGATCGAGGACTCCCAGGGGGCGTGAGGCACGTGCCTCACGCCACGGCGGAAGGATGGATCGCCTCACGCGGATGGAGCCGGTCACCGGCACACCGGGGGACTAGTCGGTCTGCGCCGTCCTCAACGTGCTGCGCAGCCCTAGCACCAGCGCCCCGGCGACGAACAGGTCCTCGCCCTGCTCCGCACGCGCCCGGCGGACGGCGTCGGCCAGGGTGTCGATGCGCGCGTATGCCGCCGCGACGGTCTCCTCGGGCTGCTCGGCCTCGGCGGACAGCGCGAGCGCCGTGGCGCGCAGAGCCTCGGCGGCCGGCACGTGCAGCTCCGACCCGAACAGCGTCGCCTCTTCGTCGTCGGGGCCTTCGCGGCGCCTGAGGGTGTGAGCGAGCTCCCCGACGAGCAGAGCGAGGCTGACCAGGGCGGCGCCCTGGCGGCGGAGGTGGTCGGCCCGGCCCCGACCGCGGCGCACCCGCCAGTTGATGGGTGGCCCCTCCAAGGCCTGTCCCACGAGGTCCTCCACCGCGCGGCCGTGCACGAGAAGTTCCCCGGCGGCCGCGTGGGCGTCCGCCGGATCGCGGAGCGCGCCGCCCTCCAGGTCGCTTGCCAGCTGCTCGAGCTGGCCCACGAGCGCCTCACGGAGCGCGTCCTGGGCACGCTCGGTCTGGTCGAGCAGCAGCGGCGGGAACACCGTGTTGACGGCGGTGCCCACCGCTGCGCCGAGGGTGGTCAGCCCGAGGTAGCCGAGCACGAACGAGTCCTCGTTCCCGTGCCCGAGGATGAGCACGAACAATCCCGCGATCGGCACCCACGAGCCGCTGGCACCCAGCCAGCGGATCTGGGACACCAGGGTGCCGATGAGCACGACGGCGCCGACGCCGACGGCGCTGGGCAGCCCCAACCACTCGACTCCGATGCCCACGACCGCACCGAGAGCGATCGCCAGGAAGATCTCCGCGGACGTCCTGACCGAGCTGAGCACAGTCGTGGACACGGCGACGACCGCACCGAAGGGCGCGTAGTAGAGGTAGTCGTCCGCGATCCCGCCCAGCGCCGCCCCGACCGTCCACGCCAGTACGGCGGCCACCGCAGCGCGCACGCCCATGGCGACGCCGACGCTGCTGGACACCCGCTCTCGCAGGCGCACTCCTCTCGAGCGCAGCTCTGACATTCACATCTCCTGTCGTCTCCAGCACTCCGGGCGGACTGCGCCGAACATGCTAGGCGCCAGGCAGGTGCCCTGCGAGTTTCCGAGTTCCCAGCGGGGTGGGAGATGATCGTGGCGATGAGCGACACAGGTGCAGGCGAGGCTTTCCGTCCCGGACCCGACGACGCGCGGGACGGTGGGGACCGACGCGACCCGTTCCGAGCGGCCCCGGTCAGTGTGTGGGAGCTGCTCGGCGAGGACCTCGCCGGTGAGGTCGACGACTGGCACCACGCGATGCGGATGCTGGGAGGCGCGATCTCCTCGGCCCTGGCGACGCAGGCGGAGGAGACGATCCTCGTCGCAGCGCTCAACGACGGCGTCGCGCTCGTCGACCATGTGGGATGCCGGGACGGGCGGTCGGCAGCGCACTCGGCGCGCGCGCTCTTCGAGCACCTGGTGAACATGCGCGACGTCCAGGCGTCACCGGTGAATACGCCAGAGCGCTTCGAGGAGCACAAGCATGCCCTCGCCGACCAGGTGAGCCGTCGACGGTGGTACCTGCCGCTGCTCACCGACGCGGCGCGCCGGCGCGAGGTCAAGCGCCTCGACCGCATGGGCCGGGCAGCAGCAGGGCCGTTGGCGGCCGCGCTGGGCAAGTATCAGGGCTTCCACCTCGGATGGGCAGAGGGCGGGCTGCGCGCCCGGGCTGAGGCCCACGACCTGGGATCCGCGCACGAGGGTTACCGCATCCTGACGAGCATGGTGCAGGGTTCGAGCTCGCTCGCCGGCGTCACGCGGCAGGCGGGTGATGCGACGGAGGTCAAGGTCGGGGTGGACCTGGACCTGGCGGCGACCGCCTACGCCGAAGGACTGTCAATCCTGTCGCAGCTCTTCGACGGACTGGTGGACAGCGCCGGCGACGATGCTGAGGAGCTCCGAGCACGGACCGAGAGCCTCCTGGCCGGGTTGCCACAGGTGCGTGACGCATTGAAGAGAGTCGATGAGGAGATGTCCGGGGTGACCCCACCGCCGCTGCCTCCGGCGCGGGTTGCTGTGGTGGGGCTGTACCCGAACGGCCGACGCCGGTGGTACCTCTACGACCCTCAGGGCGAGACCGTGATCGTCGCCAACCCGCCGGCAGTCGAGCCGGACCTGTCGCACGCGATCGCTCTGCTCGAGGGCGACGACCCGGCGTCTCGGGGTGGGCGCCCGATCACGATGACCTTCGATGACATCAAGGTCGCGCCCCGGCCAGGCGCTGTCGCTGTGCCCGCCGGGACGATCCTCGTGCCCGCGGGTCACCCAGCGCGCCTGGCCGAGCCGCGTGTGTTCCGTCCCATCCCCGGCTAGGGCCCGCGCCGGGGACCCTCGCCCGTCACCGGCACGCCCCGACCGCCGACCACGCACCCCAGGCGCTCGCGGCGGGGTCTTGCCCGCGGGTCCACCACTGGGCGCGGTGGTTCACGCCGTCGCGCTCGACGACGTCGCCAGCCAGGTAGACCCGGCTCGCGTCCCACGGAGCTGAGCACTCAGTGGCGGCTGGGGGAGCTTCCGCTCGCCCGATCTCGACCCACGGGTCACCGGGGGAGCGTCCCGGCTCCTGGTTGCGGGTCCACCACCGGGCCTCGTAGACGACGCCGTCGTGCTGGACCACGTCTCCACCGGGGTACACGGTGGAGGGGAACCAGGCGTCCGGGCCCGCCGACGGTGGGCTCACCTCAGGCAGCACGACGATCTGCCTGGGGTCGGGGTTCGCCATGAGGCGGGCGCCGGTGTCTGAGGGGGCAGCGTCGGTGAGCTCGTAGAGCCCGTGCATCTCGATGGAGCCGTCTGCGGCGATCTCTGGCCGCACGGCGGTGGAGTCCGTCGTGACGAACCAGGACTCGCTCACCGTCGCCGGTCGCCCGTCGGAGGCGTCCGCCGTCGCGCCGTCAAAGTAGTTGGACGGCGCGGTGAGCAGCGACCTGTCGCTCTGCTTGAGGCCCAGGAGGTCGGTGTGCGGGTTCAGCCAGGACAGCACGCCGCTCGCCCGGTAGTTCGTGGTCGCCGCGTTGGTGTCGAGGCGGACCCCGCGGTCGTTGTCGGCCGTGGTGACGTTCTCCAGGCGCACGTCCGGGCCGGAGTTGGAGGAGACGCCGGTGGCGAGGTTGCCGTAGCTGATGGAGTTGGAGAGCAGGTGCTCACCCGGCATCGACTCCCCGCCGAGCTTGAAGCCGTTGCCCTCACCGGTCCGCGACGGGTCCTGGGAGAGGTACCCGTTGTTGTACGCCACCGAGTGCTCGACGACGACGGTGCCGATCGGCCCCGTCGTGGACTTCGCGTACAGGTCCCACCCGTCGTCGATGTTGTTGTGCGCGATGGAGTAGCGGAAGACGTTGCCGTCGCCGACGGTGAGCTTCGCGGCGAAGCCGTCCGCGTCGTTGCCGGCCGGGTCGGCGTTGTGGTGCGCCTCGGAGGACACGACGAGGTTGTGTGAGGGCCACATCGAGCGCGGCTCGCTCGACAGCCCCGAGATCTGGATGCCGGTGTCCTGGTTGTGGTGGGAGGAGACGCGCTCGACGATGTTGTGGTTGCCCTGGATGAGCATCGGCTTGAGCTTGTCGCCCGAGCCGGTGATCTCGAGGTCGTAGACGTGCCACCAGTCGCCACGCAGGTGGAGCCCGCCGCTGTCCGACTCCGACAGGTCCAGCACCGCGCGGGCACCGGGGGCGGACATGAGAGTGATCGGCGCGTCGGCGGTGCCGTCACGGCCCCGCTCGACGACGACCGCGGTGCGCGGGGTGTAGGTGCCGCCTTCCAGCACGATCTGCTGCCCGGGCTGGGCGTACGCGACCGCGGTGTGCAGGTCCAGCGGGTCGGCGCGTGTCCCGGCCCCGTCGGCGCTGGCGTCGGGCGCGACCCAGATCGACTGCCCAGGGACGCCGTAGGAGCTCACGGTGATGCTCACCGCCGCGTCCACCGGGTCGGTGGACTCGAGCTCCTCGTACTCACCGAGCTGCGGCTGGTCCGGGCCGGGGGTGGCGCGGGCGGTGAAGTGGTTCTGACCGGCGGCGAGCTCGACGGTGCCGAGCGCCTGCTGGCCGGGGACCAGGGTGAGCCCGTCGACCACCACGCGGCCCTCCGCGTCGAGGATCTGCCCGGTGCCGTGGAAGCTGGCCACCAGCGGGATGTCCAGCCGGCGTTCGGGGGTCGTGGAGGTGATGTCCACGTCCAGCGTGGTGGGCACGTACGTGGTCGGGGGCTGCTGGGCGACCTCGTCGTCGTCGGGGTGGATGGTCGTGAGCTCCCAGTCGCTGACCGTCACGACGATCTTGCGCGCGACGGCGAAGCCGACGTAGAAGGTCTCCGGGTTCTGCTGGAGCAGCATGTCCGGGTCGTAGGAGATGACCTCGACGGGGACGCCGTCGCGGGTCCAGATGGCGTGGAAGCCGGTGTTGGACTTGCGCAGCGTGAGGCTGTACACGTCGCCGTCGGTGAACTTGGGGCCGGTGGCGTCCGCGCGGTAGGTGGGGTCGAAGACCTCCGAGCCCTTGGTGCTGCGGGCACCGGCGGTGTTGTCGTTGGTGGATCCGGTGTACCCGGTGACGAACCGGGCGCCGGGCATGCCGTCGGTCAGGGCGCCGGTGCCCTCGCCGTAGCGGGTGATGAGGGCCCCGGCGGAGTTGAAGTAGCGGTGGGCGGTGTCCCCGGGGACCAGGTCGTCGACCGCGATGATGCCGAAGCCGGACTGGTTGTCCTTGGACGAGGCGTCGTCGACCGTGAAGGTGGCCTTGAGCGTGAAGTTCTCCGTCGTCGGATCGATCTGCGTGTAGTAGTACTGGAAGCCGTCCTCGGAGGCGGCGAGCTTGGTGGTGCTGGCCTTGGCATCGAAGGTGATGGATCCGTCGGCGTTCTCGGTGACGGACCCGCCAGAGTTGGCGTTGGAGCCGATGTCCGCGATCTGCCAGCGCTCGACGGCGCCGGTGACCGCGACGTCGGTGGTCGCGCCGGTCGCGGTGTCCTGGCCGCGGTGAGCGGTGACGCGCATCTGGTAGGTGGTGCCCGGGGTCAACCCCGGCACGTCCGCGGAGGTGCCGACGACGCCGTCGAGCACGGTGGTGAACTCGACGCCGTCGAGGCTCGTCTCGACGGAGTAGCTCTCCGCCTCGGGGGAGGCGGACCACTCGAGGGTGACGGTGGCCGCTCCGCCGGAGACGTCGGTGGTCAGAGCCCCGGAGATCTCCGGGGCTGCGAGCGGCAGCACGAAGGCCGGGGCGTTGACGGGCGCGGAGTCGAGGCCGACCGGCTCACCCGACCGGGTCAAGGACACCACGGCGGTGTAGCTGCCGGAGGATGCGGGGGACAGGAGGATCGTGCCTGACTCGCCTCGGACCGCGGTGAGACCCCGGTCCACCACGGTGCCCGCGGCGTCGTAGAGGACCGCGCTGGCGAGGTCGGCGCCGTCGGGCCCGATGAGGCCGGTGAAGCTCACGGTGAGCTGGGAGGGATTGCCCACGGCGGGGGAGACGTCGTCGATCACGGGGGCGGTGACGTCGGCCCACGCCACGCGCTCGACGGGGTCGTCGGCGCCGAGCTGGGCGAAGTAGAGGTTGACGCCGGAGCTGGGGGAGGCGAGCCAGTAGGTGCCTGCCGCCGGGACGTCGAGCGTCGCGGTGGCGACGGGCAGGCTCGCGTCGTCGGCGAGAGCCGGGGCGGAGTCGACGACGGTCCAGGCGGCGTCGTACAGCGCGAGGGTGCGGTCTGCTGTGCCGCTGGCGCTGCGGGCGTGGACGACGACCTCGGTCGCTGCGTCCACGGTGAACTCGAGCGAGCGCTGCGCGGCGTCGCCCGCGCCGTTGAGCTTGAGGCGCTGGGTGTAGGTGTCTCCGCGGTCGGAGATGCGTGGACCCGCGTCGACGGTCACGGCCTTCGCGGCGGTGGCCTTGACCGTGAAGTCCCCGACGACGACGTCGTTGGCGTAGGTCCCCGCCGTGACGGTGCTGGCGTTGTACGCGGTGAGCGGGCCTGCGGCGGTCGCTGAGATCGTTCCGGTGGCCAGGAGTGCCGCCGCCGCGAGAACGGCGATCGGTGCGCGGGCCCTGATGGCGTGCAGAGTCATGGATCTCCCCGTTGAGACGTCGGCGCTCGCGGTGCTCGTCGTCGAGCACGTCAAGGCGCTGGTTTGTCCCACGGTAAGCGCATTCCGTGTGATGCGTCAAGGGTCCGATTCATCCGCGTTGGTAACGCGCCGGCCGTGGCGACCGCCAGCGCTCGCGGTCCGGACCTCAGGCCGCGAAGTCGGTGATCTCGGTCAGCAACGACATCCCCATGCGGTCCACCGACCTCGCGGTCGCGCAGAGCACCACCACGCCCGTGCCCGCGGCCCGGTCGACGCCCAGCCATGAGCGGAACCCGCCGGTGCCACCGTTGTGCCAGGTGACCTGGTGCCCGTGCCGGTCGAGGGTGATCCACGCGGCCCCGATCCGCACCGCCGGGCCGGCCAGCGGGGCGACCGGGTCGAGGGCGGCCAGGCCGGGTGCCGTCCCGTCGAGGAGGGCGAGGGTGAACCGGCCCATGTCCTCGATCGTCGCGCGGATGCCGCCGGCCGGTGCGAGGGCCTCACCGGTCCAGGGCTGCTGCGGCCGTCCGAGGCGGCTCGTGCCCAGCAGCGCGCCCGGGCGCAGGTCGTCGAGAGTGTGGGGTGCGTAGACGCTGTCGAGGGAGAGTGGCCCGGCCAGCCTCGTCGCCACCAGATCGGGGAAGGTGGTGCCTGCCGCGGCGGCCACCGCGTGCCCGAGCAGCTCGAAGCCGAGGTTGGAGTAGGACGGCCGCTGCGCGCCGAGGCGGACCTGGATCGCCTGGGCGTAGAGCTGGGCCAGGTCCTCCCCGTAGGGGTTCGTTCCGTGCAGCCACATGTCGCGCATGGTGCGCAGGGTCAGGGCGCCCGGAGGCAGGCGTGGGAGCCCCGAGGCATGGGTGCTCACCGCGCTCAGCGTGACCCCTGCCGCCGGGCTCGTGCCCAGGGGCAGGAAGTCTCCGAGGGTCGATGACGCAGTGATCTCACCCCGCTCGAGCGCGTCGACGTAGAGCAGGCCGGTGAGGCCCTTGGAGATCGACCCGATCTCGAAGTCCGCCGTCGCGTCGGCCCCCAGGGTGGCCGTGGCGACCGTCCCGGACGTCACTGTCGCTGCCGCGATGACGTGGCGGCGTCTGCCCAGCCGCTCGCTCAGGCGCGCGGCGAGCGCGACGTCGTTGGTCTCGGCGGTCACGGCTGCGAGCCGGTGCGGGGGAGCCCGCAGGCGTGGGGGAGTCCGGGCGGGTCTGTCAGCGGCGCACTCATGGCCTCACAGTAGCGACGTGGGGGCGTCACCACCCGCTTCGCGTCGGCGTGTGTCCCGTCCGGGCGTCGTCGGGCATCGTCATGTCGGCGCGCAGGCCGAGCAGCCGGATCGGGCGGCCGGGGTCGATGGCACCTGCGAGGTCCAGGGCCCGGGCGAGGATCTCGCCCCGGTCGCTGGTCTCGGGCATCTTCTTCGCGTGGGTCTTGGTGGTGAAGGGGGCGTACCGCACCTTGAGCGTCAGCCCCACCACGGGGCGCCCGTCCGCCGCGACGCCTTCCAGCACGGCGGCTGCGAGGCCTCGCACGGCGTCGCGCACCTGGTCCGCGTCGGTGAGGTCGGTCTGGAAGGTGGTCTCGCGGCTGTGCCCGCGGGCGACCCACGGGGTGTCGTCCACGACGCTGGCCCCCTCCCCGCGCCCGAGCTGGGAGTACCACGGCCCCATCTTGGGTCCGAACTGCCCGGCCAGCTCCTGGGGATCGGCTGCGGCCAGCTCGGCGACCGTGGAGATGCCGAGCGTGGCCAGCCGGCCGGAGATCTTCGCCCCGATGCCCCACAGGTCCCGGGTGGGCCGGGCGCCCATCACCTCGAGCCAGTTGTCAGCGGTGAGCTGGAAGACGCCGGCTGGCTTGCCGAGGTCGGTGGCGTTCTTGGCACGGATGAGGGTGTCCCCGATGCCCACGCTGCAGTGCAGCTGGGTGCGGTCCAGGACGGCGGCCTGCAGCTGGCGGGCGTAGGCCTCGGGGTCGCCCGTCTGCGTCCCGACGAAGGCCTCGTCCCAGCCGAGGACCTGCACGACGGCGCCCGGCTGGGCTCGCAGGGTCGCCATCACCACCTCGGACGCTGCGAGGTAGGCGTCGGCGTCGACGGGCAGGAACACGGCGTCGGGCACCTTGCGGGCGGCGACGCGCAGCGGCATCCCGGACCCCACCCCGAAGGCGCGCGCCTCGTAGGAGGCGGTGGAGACCACGGCTCGCTCGGTGGGGTCGCCGCGGCCGCCGACGATGACCGGCAGGCCCGCGAGCTCGGGGCGGCGCAGCACCTCGACCGCCGCGACGAACTGGTCGAGGTCCACGTGCAGCACCCACTGGTCTCTGCTCACGCCTCCAGTGTGGCCCGACCGCTGGTCACAGGCATCACGACCAGGGCGAATCACTAGGACCGAGGTCCCGCGCGCGGGGTGGTACACGGTATACCGTGTACCAGTCGGCAGTTATCAATGAGGAGACGTCATGCGCGAACCCACCACAGATCCGCTCGCAATCGCCTACCTGGACGCAGCGGCGGCCGGAGACCTGGACGCGGTGACCACAGCCCTCGCCCAGGGAGTCGACAAGGACGCCGTCGACCGCGAGGAGGCGAGCGCAGTCCTGCGGGCCGCCCGCGGCGGGCACATGGCCGTCGTCGACGCGCTCATCGCCGCCGGCGTGGACATCGACCAGCAGGACCAGACCTGCTTCAACCCCTTCATCCTGGGGTGCATCACCAACAACCTGCCGCTGGTCCAGACGATGGTCGAGGCCGGCGCGGACCTGCGCGTGCTCACGCGCTTCGGCGGCAACGGACTGACCCCCGCCGCCGAGAAGGGCCACGTCGAGGTGGTCCGCTACCTCGTCGAGAACACCCGGATCAACATCAACCTCACCAACACCCTCGGGTGGACGGCCCTCATCGAGGCCATCACGCTCAACGACGGCGGACCCGCGCAGCAGGAGATCGTCCGGCTGCTCCTGGCCAACGGCGGCAAGCCCGGCATGACCGACGAGTTCGGGGTGACCCCGCTCGAGCTCGCCGAGGGCAAGGGCTACACCGAGATCGCGGACATCATCCGCGAGTTCCTCTGACCTGAAGCCGCTGTCATGACCTCGATGGAGAGCACCATGGACGCCACCGCACACGCCTGGCTGACGCCCGGCACCAGCGCCGTGGTGCACTCGGTGTTCACCCACGCGGTCAACCTGGAGCTGCCCGACGGGCGGTTCCTCACCCTGGCCGATCCGTCGCTGGGCACCGGCCCCCGCGCGATCACCCTCGCGGCCTCGGGCCGCCAGGGCCTCACGGCAGGCGATCAGCTGTGGCTCACCTCCACACAGATCGAGACGCCCGGCGGCGTCGTCGCCCTGCCCGACGTCGTGCTGGACCACACCCTGGTGCTCACGCCGGCCCTCCAGGCGGCGCTCGCCCACGCCCGTGCCCTGTGCGCGGCCGCGGCGAGGCCCCCCGCCGGACCGTGGGAGAAGCGTGGGGACCAGATGCTGGCGACGCGCTTCACCGCGCTGCTCGACCAGCTCACCTCACCCGAGCACGACCTGGGACCGGAGGTGGCCGCACTGGTGGGCCTGGGCCAGGGCCTGACCCCCAGCGGGGACGACCTGCTGTGCGGGTTGACGCTGGCCCTCCCGCGGACCGGCCCGTGGGCCGCGCGCCGCAGCGCACTCGTGGCGGCCATCGACGCCGCGGCGCACACCACCGTCCCGCTCTCAGCGTCGTTCCTGTCCGACGCCGGTCGCGGGCAGGCCCGCTCCCAGGTCCACGAGCTCGTCTCGGCACTGACGACGGGCACCGACGTGCCCGGCGCAGTCGAGGCGGTGCTCACGATCGGCCATCGCTCCGGGCACGACCTCCTCACCGGTCTGCTCAGCGGACTCTCCTGTGCACGCCCAACCCTTCTCAGCAAAGGATCAGCATGACTACCCACCACACGGTGAAGAAGAACACGTACGTGGACTCGGTCTCCCTCATGTCCATCTCCACCAAGGCTAACCAGATCGAGGGCGTCACCCAGGCCTTCGTCGCCATGGGCACCCCGATGAACAAGGAGGTGCTGGCCAACCTCGACCTGCTCACCGACGAGCTGGACGCCGCGACCGGGGGAGACCTCATGGTGGTGCTCGAGGTCGAGAACCCCGACCAGCTCGACGGGGCGCTGCAGGCCCTGGAAGACCTGCTCGCCCGCAAGAACAACGACACCGGCGCGAGCCAGACGCGGTACCGCACCCTGGACGCCGCGCTCGAGAGCGACCCTGACTCGAACCTCGTCATGATCAGCGTCAACGGCACCTTCGCCGCCCGTGAGGCCCAGAAGGCGCTCAACGGCGGCAAGAACGTGCTCATGTTCTCCGACAACGTCTCGGTGGCCGACGAGCTCGCGCTCAAGCAGCTCGCCCACTCCAAGGGCCTGCTCATGATGGGCCCCGACTGCGGGACCGCCATCCTCGGCGGCGTCGCGCTCGCCTTCGGCAACGCCGTCCGCCGCGGCACCATCGGCATCATCGGCGCGTCGGGAACCGGCAGCCAGGAGATCTCCGTGCGCGTGCACGACTTCGGTGGCGGGGTGTCCCAGCTCATCGGCACCGGTGGCCGCGACCTCTCGGCCGAGATCGGCGGGATCACGATGATCGACGCGATCCACGCCCTGGACGCCGACCCCGAGACCGAGGTCATCGTCCTCGTGTCCAAGCCGCCGGCGCCCGAGGTCGAGGACAAGGTGCTCGCCGTCGCCGGGAAGATCTCCAAGCCCGTCATCGTGTGCTTCCTCGGCTCCGAGCGCAACGAGTCGCCGTACGCGAACGTGACCTTCGTCGCCGGCACCAAGCCCGCCGCCCTCGCCGCGGTGCTGGCCACCGGGGTGGACGAGTCCACCCTCGACCTGCACTCGCTCAACTGGCCGCTGATCGAGGAGGTCCGCGCCAAGCTCAACCCCGAGCAGAAGTACATCCGCGGGCTGTTCTGCGGAGGCACGCTGTGCGACGAGGCGCTCTACGCCGCGCTGGCGAAGTTCCCCGACGTGTACTCCAACATCCAGAAGGACCCGGCCTACCAGCTCTCCGCGCGCAGCGCGTCCAAGGCGCACACCTTCCTCGACCTCGGCGACGACGAGTTCACCGACGGCAAGCCGCACCCCATGATCGACCCGTCCAACCGCCTCGCGCGCATCGTCACCGAAGCCGCCGACCCTGAGGTCGGCGTGCTGGTCATGGACTTCATCGTGGGCTTCGGCTCCCACGAGGACCCGGTCGGGGTGACCATCCCCGCCATCGTCGAGGCTCAGCGGATCGCCCGTGAAGGCGGACGCCACCTCGAGATCCTCGGCTACGTGCTGGGCACCGACCTGGACACCCCCTCGGTCGCCGAGCAGATCGCCCAGCTCGAAGCCGTGGGCGTCACCATCGCGTCTTCCTCCACCAACACCGGCCTGCTCGCGCGGGAATTCGTCGCTCAGGAGAACAACTGATGACTCTCACCTCACTCTTTGCCAAGCCAGTGGTCGTCAACCTCGGCCTGGACATGTTCGCCGATGACATCACCCGCCAGGGCGCCTCGGCCATCCGCATGGACTGGGCTCCTCCCGGCGGCGGCGACCCGACGATGGTCGCTCACCTGCGCGCCCTCGAAGAGCCTGCGCTCGCAGCGACGATCGACGAGGCGAACGCCGAGGCCTTCGCTCGCATCACCTCCGCCCAGCCGGTGCTGACCGGCTTCGGCCCCGCGATCGACGTCGTGCCCGGCATGACGGCGACGACCATCCTGCACGCGGGCCCGCCCATCGAGTGGGAGCGGATGAACGGCCCCATGAAGGGGGCCGTGACCGGCGCCCTCGTGTTCGAGGGCCTCGCCACGACCGTCGAGGAGGCCTACGAGGTCGCCGGGTCGGGGGAGATCACCTTCGCTCCGTGCCACGAGTACGGCGCCGTCGGCTCCATGGCCGGGGTGACCTCGGCGAGCATGTACATGCACGTGGTCGAGAACAAGACCCACGGCAACATCGCCTACACCAACCTGTCCGAGCAGCTGTCCAAGATCCTGCGGATGGGCGCCAACGACCAGTCGGTCATCGACCGCCTGGTCTGGATGCGCGAGCTCTTCGGCCCGATGCTGGCCGAGGCGATGACCCTCAACCCCGACGGCATCGACCTGCGCCTCATGATGGCCCAGGCGCTGCACATGGGCGACGAGTGCCACAACCGCAACGTGGCGGGCACGACCCTGCTGATCCAGGCGCTGTCGCCGTACCTCGTCGAGACGTCGTTCTCCAACGCCGAGAAGCGCGCGGTGCTCGACTTCGTCGCCTCGAGCGACTACTTCTCCGGTCCCACGTGGATGGCCGCAGCCAAGGCCGCGATGGACGCTGCCCAGGGTGTGGAGAACTCCACGGTGGTCACGGCCATGGCCCGCAACGGCGTGGACTTCGGCATCCGGGTGGCCGGGCTCCCCGGTCAGTGGTTCACCGGACCTGCCCAGCAGGTCATGGGCCCGATGTTCGCCGGGTACAAGCCGGAGGACTCCGGCCTGGACATCGGCGACTCGGCCATCACCGAGACCTACGGCATCGGTGGCTTCTCCATGGCCGCCGCACCCGCGATCGTCGCCCTCGTCGGTGGCACCGTGGACGAAGCCATGGACTACTCGCGGTCGATGAACGACATCACCACGGGCAACAACCCCAACGTGACCATCCCCGCGCTGAACTTCATGGGCGCACCCACCGGCATCGATGTCCGCAAGGTCATGGAGACCGGCGTGCTCCCCGTGATCAACACCGCGATCGCGCACAAGGACGCCGGCATCGGCATGATCGGCGCTGGCATCGTCAACCCCCCTGTCGAGGCCTTCGCCAAGGCCCTGACGGCCATCTCCTCCTCGTACACCGCCTAACCCTCCCACCCCTACCCGGCCGCCGTCAGTGCTGACGGCGGCCCCACCTGAAACGAGTTGTCATGTCCACTCCTCTGTGGCGTCGCGGTGACTGGGCCGCGTACTTTGGGCTGTTCAGCAACAACCTGACCAACTTGCTCACGATGCTCGCGCTGTTGATCGGCGTGGTGGGTCTGCCATCGTCGATGGTCATCGGGCGCATCGCGCCGGCCTTCGGGTTCGCCGTCATGCTCGCCTCGATCTTCTACGTCGTCTTCGCTCGGCAGCTGGCCAAGAAGACTGGACGCACCAACATCACCGCGTTGCCATCGGGCCCGAGCGCGCCCTCGATCTTCACGGTGACGTTCCTGGTCCTCATGCCCATCTACACCCAGACCAACGACGCTGAGTTCGCCTTGAAGGTTGGGCTGGTGTGGTGCTTCATCGAAGGGCTGATCCTCTTCGTCGGAGCGTTCTTGGGTGACCTGCTGCGCAGGGCCGTACCTCGCACGGTGCTGCTGTCCTGCCTGGCGGGTCTTGGCCTGATGCTGCTGGCGATGAACCCGATGCTGCAGGCCTTCCACACTCCCGTGGTTGCCTTCGTGGTGCTCGCGCTGATCTTCATCAACTGGTTCGGCCGTCAGCCGATGTTCAAGCGGATCCCCACGGGGCTGCTGCTGCTCATCGCGGGCACCGCACTGGCCTGGGCCTTCGGGCTGCAGTCCCCGGAGGCGATCACCAGCGGGCTGGCTGAGGCGGGGTTCAACCCGCCCACCTTCCACGTGACGGACTTCATCTCGGGCCTCGGCGTCGCTGGTCCGTATCTGGCCTCGGCCATCCCGCTCGCCCTCGCCAACTATGTCTTCGACCTGGAGAACATCGAAGGCGCCCACGCCGCAGGCGACCCGTACCCCACCCGTCGCGTCATGCTCGCCAACGGTGGCACCTCGATGGTCGGTGCCCTCATGGGCAACCCCTTCCCGGTGACGGTCTACGTGGGACACACCGCGTACAAGGAGATGGGCGCCGGCATCGGCTACACCCTGTTCTCAGGCATCACGATGTTCGTCGTCGGCCTCTTCGGGCTGGGGTCCTTCCTGCTTGCAGTCATCCCGATGGCGGCGATCGCACCGATCCTCATCTACATCGGTATCGTCACCGCCAACCAGGTGGTCCGCGAGACTCCCAGGCTCGAGGTCCCGGTGATCTTCGTGGCGCTCTTCCCGTGGGTGGGCAACTGGGCGCTGACGCTGACCGGCAACACCCTCAAGGCCGCCGGAACCAACGCTGGTGAGGTCACCTCTGGCGCCCTCGAGGCAGCTGGTGTGGACTACCCCGGGCTCTTCGCACTGGGGAACGGTGCGCCGCTGGCCTCGCTGTTGTGGGGGTGCATCGCGATCTTCGCCATCCGCAACCAGCCGCTGCGTGCTGCGGTCGCCGCCGCCGTGGCTGCCGTGCTGGCCATCTTCGGGATCATCCACCAGGCGGTGCCCGTGCTGGGTGGTGAACGACCGAGCGAGTTCGCGATCGGCTACGGCATGGTCGCCTTGCTCTTCGTGCTGAAGCACTTCCTCAACGCACGGGCCGGCACCACCGAGGTCTACGACTCCGAGGTCATGGCTGCGGCATCCGCCGCTGCACCGGCCCCGGCAGCCGCAGCCGCCTCGGGCCCCGTGCCCTCGCTCACCGCCACCGCGACGGAGGAGACCAGCCCGAGCCGACCCACGTCGTCGGGCTGACCCAGCTCTGAGACGTCCCCTTGCTCCACCGGCTTGCCCTCGTGACATCGAGGGCAAGCCGCCCCTCGTGAAGGAGAAACTATGCGTATCGTCGTCGCCCTCGGTGGCAACGCCATCTCACGGCGTGGTGAAGCGATCACCATCGACAACCAGCGTGCGAACCTCCGTGAGGCTGCGGGCCCCCTGGCCGAGGTCGGGTGCGAGCACGAGCTCGTCATCACGCACGGCAACGGACCGCAGGTTGGTCTGCTGGCCCTGCAGAACGCCGCCTACGCCGGCTCGCCTGCCTCCCCGCTCGATGTCCTGGGCGCGCAGACCCAGGGCCTGATCGGCTACCTCATCGAGCTCGAGCTGCGCAACGCCCTGCATGACCGCACGATGCTCACGACCGTGCTCACCTTGGTCAGCGTGTCCCGCGACGACCCTGCCTTCGCCAACCCGACCAAGTTCGTCGGGCCGGTCTACACCCAGGCCGAGGCAGATTCCCTCGCCGCCGAGCGCGGCTGGACCTTCGCCCTCGACGGCGACGCGCCGCGCCGCGTGGTGCCGTCCCCGGCACCCACGCGCGTGGTCCAGGTCGACTCGGTCAAGCGCCTGCTCGCCGGTGGACACATCGTGGTCAGCTCCGGCGGCGGCGGAGTGCCCGTGGCCATCGACGAGGACGGCACCTTCTCCGGTGTGGAGGTTGTCGTGGACAAGGACGCCTCCTCGGCGATGCTCGCCGGGGCGATCGAGGCGGACCTCTTCGTGCTGGCCACCGACGCCGACGCCGTCATGCTCGACTGGGGGACCCCGGACGAGCGTGCGATCAAGGCGATCACCCCGCAGGCGCTGGACGCCTACGACTTCGCTGACGGGTCGATGGGACCCAAGGTGGCGGCGGCTCGCTCCTTCGTGGAGTCCGGTCGTGGGCGCGCGGTCATCGGTCGTCTCTCCGACCTGCCCCGGATCCTTGCCGGGGAAGCCGGCACGGTCATCGCCCTGGACGTGCCCGGAGGCGCGCAGATGTACCCCTGAGATCCAGCACCCCATGCTCGCGACGCATCACGAACCCAGGACCCCTCGGCTGTGGTGACCACAGCGTCGCGGTGAGCCGGGAGTCGGTACGCCGACTCCCGGCTTTCTCATGTCAGGTCGGGGTTGATCTGGAGCATCATCGCCGTGCTCGAGTTGAGGTGGTTGGCCGCCAGCTCGTCGATGCGGGCGGTGTCACCGGCGCGCACGGCGTCGAAGATCTCGTGGTGCTGACGCAGCACCTCGTCGACGTCCTCGTGCTGGGTGAGCAGCCACCCCATCCGGGGGTCGAGCACGTTCATGACAGCCTGCAGGTTGCGCGAGCCGGCGAGGTCGCACAGCAGGCTGTGGAACTGGGTGTTGAGCAGCACCGCGTCGGAGTGCCGACCAGCCTCGATCGCGCGGTGGGTGCGGGACAGCAGGTCCTCGACCTGCGCGGCACCCTCGTCGTCCAGGCGGGCGGCCAGACGCCGGAAGACCAGCCCGTCGAGCACGCTGCGCAGCTCGAGGATCTCGGCGATGTCATCGCGGGTGAGCTCGGTGACGTACAGGCCGGTGCGGCCTCGTTCCTCGGCCAGGCCGTCGCGGACGAGCTCGCGCAGCGCCTCCCGGACCGGCACGCGGGACACCTCGAGCTCGTCAGCCAGCGCCCGCTCGACCAGGTGGGTCCCGGGGGACAGCTCCCGGTCCAGGATGCGTCGACGGATCTCCTCATACACGGCCTGGCTCAAGGTCGTGTGGGCGCGGCCGACCGGGGTCACGAGTTTGGTCACCCCCCGATCTTAGCGTCGATCATCGGCGCAGAACCGGGCCCCACCTGGGACGTTGACGCTGCGACCGGGAGGGCGGCTACCCCCAGGTGAAGAGCGTGCGACCGTCCACCCCGGTGATGCGGGCGCTGGCCCCGCCGGTCAGGTCGAGCTCGACGAGGAGAGTCCCGCCGTCGCCGGTCTGCTCGATCACGCAGCGGGTGTTGCTCAGCTCGCGCATCGTGGAGCGCGCGCGCACCAGCCACGGGTGCTGGCGACGCAGGGCGATGAGCGCCCGGTGCGCGTCAGCCACCGGGCCGTGCAGCCCGGGCAGCTCTTCCGGTGTGGGCGGGAAGGTGGGACGGACGGCGTCGTCGCCCCCGAGCCGGTCTTCTTTGAGCCCGGTCATCGCGACCTCGTCGCCGGCGTAGATCGAGGGGATGCCCGCGGTGGTCGCCAGGACGACCAGGGCCAGCACAGCCTTGTCCGGCCCGACCGTGGTGGCGATGCGCGTGACGTCGTGGTTGCCCACGAAGGTCTGCGGCACGAAGGTGGCCAGGAGGTCGTCGTGGCGGCGCAGGGTCCAGTCGAGCTCGTAGAAGTTCTCCTGCTCGAGGCTGCTCCAGATGGCCTTCCACAGCTCGTACTGGGTGACCGAGTCGACGCCGGAGGCAGCCACATAGGCCGCGTAGTCGCCGTGGATCATCTCCCCGACGATCCACGCCTGGGGGTAGGCGCTCCGCACGCGGGGGAGCACCGCCGCCCAGAAGGAGGGGTCGACGGCGTAGGCGGCGTCCAGCCGCCACCCGTCGGCGCCAGCCTCCAGCCAGTGCATCATGACCCCCGCGACCCAGTCAGCCACCGCCGGGTTGGCGTGGTTGAGGGCCACGAGGCTCGAGTGCCCCTCGAAGTCCGCGAAGGTCGGACCGCCGGGGGAGTCCCAGTCGATGCGGAACCAGTCCGCGTGCTCGCCGTGCGGACCCTGCTCCAGCGCGGCGAGGGCCAACGGGTGCTCGCGGCCCACGTGGTTGAAGACGCCGTCGAGCAGGACGCGCACGCCGCGCTCGCGCGCCGCTGCCACCAGGGCGTCGAAGTCTGCGCGGGTACCCAGGCGCGGGTCGATCTCGAGGTGGTCGATCGTGTCGTAGCCGTGGGTGCTGGAGGCGAACACCGGACCGAGCAGGAGGCCGTTGAGCCCAAGCTCGACCACGTGGTCCAGCCACGGCACCAGGGCGCGCAGCCCGCCGCCAGGCGGGGGCGGGCGGTGCTCCTCGCGCACCGGGACGCCGGTGAACCCGAGGGGGTAGACCTGCCACCAGATGGCGTGCTCAGCCCACGGTGCCATGGGAGTCTCCTTCGTCGCAGCGTGCGCAGTCGCGTCTGCGCCTGGCAAGTCTAGGACGCAGGCCCGGTCGGGCGGCGACGCCCGAACCCAGCGCTCGAAAAGTCTGCCTCAGGTCGACCCGAGACCAGAGACGAAGGGCACGATCGTCCGCTCAACGAGCGCTAGACGTTCGGACTGCGGCAGCATGAGGCACTGCATCGTGACCCCGTCGATCAGTGCAAAGAGCTGCGAAGCCGCATGGTCCGAGAGGTCCTGGTCGATGAACCATTGCCGAAGTTCTTCATCGAGCTGCGCCGAGGCCGCAGCCAGCTCCGCATCGGTGGCCGAGATCGCGGCGTAGGCGAGCCAGACGCGAGCGCGGCGTTCGCGTCGATCGTCGAGGGGGAGCCACTGCTGCACAAAGTCCATCAGCGTAGTGGCCTGTGCAGCCACGACGTCTGCGAGGAACTGTTCTCCCGCGTAGTCGAAGCCTGCCCGCACCAGGTCACTCTTCGTGCGGTAGTAATACTGCACCTGTGCTGGGGAGACGCCCGCGGCTGCGGCGACACTGCGGACGCTCAGGGCTCCCACTCCTTGCTCGGCGAGCACTGTGAGTACGCCGTCAAGCAAGCGGGGAAAGGTCATCAGTCCTGAGGCCCTCCCGACTTCATCATGGACCATCCGGTCGCGCCGATCTCGATCACGCCCAGCACTGCGATGACCAGGCCAGCTTGGCGAAGGCCGATGACGGGGGTCTCGACGTCCAGGAATGCAAAGTACATCGCCAAGCCTCCGATAGTCATGACAGCGCCGACAACAAGTGCCCATCCGTGCTTGCTCATCATGCACCCTTCTCTCTATACGTTCGTACTGTACAAACGTATAGGTCGAGGATATGGCTATCCGATATGTCGGTCAAGACCTGACATCAGTGAGCAGAAAAGTCGCGTCTGCCGTCATCGGTTCAGCTCCATCTCCCCTGTGTGGCTGGTGGTCCGCAGCGCCGTCGGTGGCGACGGCTGCTCGGGCCACGCGAGGATGAGGTAGTCCTCGACGGCGTCGAGGCGTGCGGCGTCGTAGTCGGTGTCACGGCCCTTCGCGTGGATCCGCAGCCGGTAGTCACCAGGCCCGCACGCGTCCAGGCGCACCTCGGGGCCGGTAGTCCCCCCGATCCCCATGACCTGCAGCGGCCCTGAGCGGACCGTCAAGGACACCTCTGCGATGTCCTCCCAACCCTCGGCGATCATCGACGGGCGAGAGGTGATCGCCTCGCCCCAGACCTTGACGTTCCCGGACGAGATCCCCGTCGTCACGAACGTCTCCTGATCACGCGCCTCGAACACCAGGCACACAGGCCCGGTGACCGGCTGCAGGGGGCCTTGCGTCCAGGAGAGTTCTCCGACGGAGAAGATGTGCCGGTCGAGGTACACGAGTGTGGGTTCAGCGGTCATTGTGAGTACTCCTCCTCGGGTGAGGTCGACGTCGAGGGCGTCGGCCGGATCAATGCCTCTATGCGCAGCGCGCCCCCCGGGATGTCGCGCGCGATGGTGACCAGCTCGTCGGTGACGTAGGTGACCCCGAAGTAGCGGTCGTACTCACCGTCGAACCCGAAGCCTCCGCCCGTCATGTAACCGACCCCTTGGTCATCGCCGACGTCGATCAGCTCCGCGATCCGGTCGAAGACCTCCGGTGGCCACGGGCTGGCGGTCAGCAGGAGCGAGTCCCCGTAGAGCGGCCGCAGTGCTGCTCCTGCGCGCTCCAGGTCGTGGGTGACCACGTGGGCGTATCCGTACGCGTCGACGGCTCGGCTCAGGACGACGCCGGTCTCACGCAGTCGAGCCCACGCCCGCGCGATCACCTTCGCGTCCCCGGCGCTGATGCTGGGGCGAGGGGGCCGGTCCGGGCGTGGCTCTACCCAAGTGGCAGCGCGCCTGACCCTGTGGGGTATCGGTCCCACCGTGTCGACCTCCAGAGCCGATCCCGTCCATCGACCCGACACCGTGCAGTGCCGTCCGAGGAGCGCGTCCCCGTCAACGAGGTGAAGGCGGGCGACACTCCCTCCCGCGACGTAGAGCTCTCGAGGAGGAGGCCCGCCAGGGTGAGGGTCCTCGTACCTCAGCCCGAACCCATCGACCAGGCGGACGACCGAACCGAACCCCTCAGCGTGGTCGCCCGCCTTGAGTGGTGTCAGCTCCATGGACTGCTGCTCCTGGGTCCGCGAGTCATCCCGATGCCACGAGGCCGCGAGGTGCGCCCGCGCCGCACCGCTGCACCGCTAAGCGACACCGAGATAGGCGTCCTTGATCGCCGGGTCTGCGAGCAGGGTCTTGCCCGGTCCGGTGCGCACCACCGTGCCGGTCTCCAAGACGTAGGCGCGGTCGGACCGGGACAACGCCTGCTGGGCGTTCTGCTCCACGAGCAGCACCGTGGTGCCCTGTTTGTTGATCTCGGAGATGATGCGGAAGATCTGCTGGATGATCATCGGGGCGAGGCCCATGGACGGCTCGTCGAGGAGCAGCAGGCGGGGACGGGCCATGAGTGCCCGGCCGATGGCGAGCATCTGCTGCTCACCACCGGACATGGTGCCGCCCACCTGCGTGCGACGTTCTGCCAGGCGAGGGAAGAACGTGAACACCCGCTCGACCGTCTCGTCGTGCTCGGCTTTCGTCTTGAAGGTCCGGGCGAAGCACCCCATCTCGAGGTTCTCCATGACGGTCATGCCGGCGAACACCCCGCGGCCCTCAGGCGCCTGGATGATCCCCGCGTGCACCCTCAGGTGCGGCTTCATCCGCGTGACGTCCTGACCGTCGAAGATGATCGAGCCCCGGGCCAGCGGGTGCACGCCGGAGATGGCGCGCATCGTCGTCGTCTTGCCCGCGCCGTTGGCGCCGATGAGCGTGACGAGCTCGCCCTCCTCGACCGTGAGGGAGATGCCGTGCAGCGCCTCGATCCTCCCGTAGGCGACGGTCATGTCGGTGACCTCAAGCAGTGGCATCGTCAGGTACCCCCAGGTAGGCGGCGATCACGGCGGGGTTGGTGGTGACCTGCTCGGGTGTGCCGTCAGCGATGACGCGCCCGAACTCCAGGACGACGATCCTGTCCGTCACCCCGCGCACCAGTCGCATGTCGTGCTCGATGAGCAGGACGGTGTACCCGTCGTCGCGGATGTGGCGGATGAGTTCCATGAGCGACTCTTTCTCCGCCGGGTTGAAGCCTGCGGCCGGCTCGTCTAGGCACAGGAGCTTCGGTTCGGTCGCCAGGGCCCGAGCGATCTCCAGGCGACGCTGTTCCCCGTAGGAGAGGTTGCGCGCCTTGTCTGTGGCCCGCGCACCCACGCCGACGAACTCCAGCAGCGCCATCGCCCGGTCCATGCCCTCGCGTTCCTCGTGGCGGTGGCGGCGAGAACGCAGGAGTGCGCCGGGCACCGACGTGCGGTGCCGTGCGTCCGTCCCGACGACGACGTTCTCCAGCGCCGTCATCTCGCTGAACAGCCGGATGTTCTGGAAGGTGCGGGCGATCCCCAGCTGGGTGATCTGGTGACGCTTGCGGTTGCCGAGCGCCGCGCCGTCGAACAGGACGTTGCCGGAGGTGGGCCGGTAGACACCGGTCATCGCGTTGAAGCAGGTCGTCTTGCCGGCGCCGTTGGGTCCGATGAGCCCGAGGATCTCCCCGCGGCGGATGTCGAAGGTCACCGAGTCCAGCGCGGTGAGCCCGCCGAAGGTCAGCGTGACGTCCTGCATGCGCAGGATCGGCTCGCCGACGTCGGCCTGCACCGCGCGCGTGGGCGCGACCATCTCGGCGACGACGTCCGGGTCAGCGAGCTCGGGGTGGACATCGGCGACGTCGACGGAGACCGGCTCGTCGAGACCGCCACCAGGCATGTCCGTCTCGCGCGGGCCGGTGTCGAAGTTGGTCTCGGTGTCCCGGTAGGGCTCGTCGTGCTCAGCGCCTGCGCCGATGCCGCCGGGGTCGTGGCTGGTCATGCGGCGTCCTTCCGTGCGGTGCGGCGTGCGGCCAGGTAGATCTCGCGCCCGTACGCCAGGAGCTTCTGACGCACCGGGATGAGGCCCTGGGGCCGGAAGACCATGAGGACCATGAGGGCGATGCCGAAGAAGAGGTAGCGGAACTCCGCGATCTCCGTGCCGTTGATCGGGATGCCGAGCAGCTCGGTCCGGCCGAGGAAGAAGTTCGGCAGGTAGACGATGAGGAAGGCGCCGAGGATCACCCCGAGCTTGTTGCCCTGGCCACCCAGGACCACCGCGCACAGGAAGAGCACGGAGTTGATGACGTTGAAGTTCGTCGGGTTCACGAACTGCACCTGACCGGCGTAGAGCGCGCCGGACACCCCGCCGATCGACGCGCCGATGACAAAGGCCCAGAGCTTGAACCGGAAGGTCGGGACGCCCATGATCTCTGCGGCGTCCTCGTCCTCCCGGATCGCGACCCAGGAGCGCCCCACACGCGACCGCTCGAGGTTCCCCACGGCGACGAGGGTGATGAGGATGAGCACGATGCTCAGCCAGTACCACCACACCCCGGAGTTGAGCGTGCCCGACGACGCTCCTGCGGAGAACACCCCGTTCGTGTTCTCCTCGCTGATCCCGATGCGGGGGTAGGCGACCTGGGAGAGGCCGCGTCCGCCGCCGGTGACCTCGTCGAGGTTGTCAGCGAGCAGCCGGACGATCTCACCGAAGCCGAGGGTGACGATCGCGAGGTAGTCCCCGCGCAGGCGCAGCGTCGGCGAGCCCAGGATGAGGCCGGACATGGCCGTGATGGCCACGGCGATGGGCAGCGCCGCCAGCCAGGCCCAGTCGCGGGACAGCCAGCCGCCGTCCCCGGTCTGGTTCCACGGGCTCGACGGGCTGGTGAGGATGGCGACCGTGTAGGCGCCGACGGCGTAGAAGCCGACGTAGCCCAGGTCCAGCAGGCCCGCCTGCCCCACGACGACGTTGAGGCCGATCGCGATGAGCGCGTACATGCCGAACTGCGCCATCACGGCACCGAAGTTGGTGCCGACCGTGGTCAGGACGGGCAGGTTGAGCACCGGCAGCAGGGCGATGAAGACGATGAACGGCGATCCCACCAACCACTGGGTGGGCCGGGCGAGAGCGTCCCACCACAGCCGGAGGGTGTCACCCAGCCCGCCGTGGGGGCGGTCGGCGACCTTGGAGGACGCGGGGGTGCCGGTGGGCGGGGTGGTCCTGGTCTCGCTCATGCTCGCGACCTCGCCAGCGACTCACCGAGGATCCCGGTCGGGCGGACCATGAGGACGGCGATGAGGAGGACGAACGCGACGACGTCGCGCCACTCGGTGCCGAAGAGGACCTGGCCGTAGTTCTCCATGACGCCCAGCAGCAGCCCGCCCAGGAGAGCTCCGCGCAGATTGCCGATGCCGCCGAGCACCGCGGCGCAGAACGCCTTGATGCCGAGGATGAACCCACCGGAGTAGATGATGCCGTTCGGCACGCGCAGCGTGTAGAGGAGGGCCGCAGCTCCGGCGAGCAGGCCCCCGATGAGGAAGGTCAGCACGATGATCCGCTCCCGCGAGACGCCCATGAGCGTCGCGGTCACCGGGTCCTGGGCCACGGCGCGGATCCCGCGCCCGAACTTCGTCCGGTTGATGAACATGTCGGTGGCCAGCGCCAGGATCAGGGCCGACAGGATGATGATGATGGTGACGTTGGTGATGTTGGCCGTGAAGAGCGTGAACTGGGTCTCGGGGACCACCAGCCGGATGGGCTGCTGGGCGTTGACGCCGCCGAGTCGGTCACCCGTCAGCCGGGGGAGGATGAAGTGCACGAACTCCTGCAGCACGAACGACGCCCCGATCGCGGTGATGAGGAAGGCGAGGGGCTGGGCGCCGCGCTTGCGGAGCGGGCGGTAGGCCACGCGTTCGAGGCCTACCGCCACTCCGCCGGAGACCGCCATGCCCCCCACGAGCGCGATGGCGAGGTACACCACCGTCATCGTGACGCCGAGGTTGTAGGCGTTCCCGCTCGGCGCGAAGCCCAGCATCATGAGCACTGCATACTGACCGAACATCCCGAGCATGAAGACCTCGGAGTGGGCGAAGTTGATCAGTCGCAGCACGCCGTACACGAGGGTGTACCCGACCGCGACGAGCGCGTACACCGATCCGTAGGTGAGCCCATCCACTGTCAAGGCCCAGAAGTTGTCGACGAGCGCTGCGGTGTCGAACCCGACGAGCGGGTCGGCGACCGTCAGTGCGTGGATGAGCTCACCTGTCATGGTGCTGTGCTCCTTCTCCGGTGGGTTGTCGGGTGGTTCCGGAGAGGAGCTAGCTGACCTTGTAGACCCAGATGAGAGCAGACTCGAGCTCGCCGGTCTGGTCCCACTTGTAGTTGCGGGCCAGTCCCGGGCCGTCGTAGGTCTTGACGAACTCCACCAGACCGGCGCGGTCGGTGATGCCGGAGTCGATGCCCTTGAGCATGATCGTCATGAGGTCGTAGCCCTCGGTGGAGTAGACGCCAGGAGCCTGACCGGCGCTCTCCTCGTACTCGGCAGCGAACTCCTCAGGAGCCGGGCCGCACGGGCAGGACAGGATCGCGCCCTCGGAGGCCCCACCGGCCTGGGAGACGAACTGCGGGTCGTTCACGCCGTCGGCCGAGACGAAGGGGATGTCGACGCCGCCGTCGCGCAGTTGCTGGGCGAAGGGTGCGGCCTCGGCGTAGTAGCCGGCGTAGAAGACGGCGTCGGCGTCGGCGCCGCTGATGATCTGGACGGTCGCGGCAAAGTCCTTGTCACCGGTCTTGACCTCTGCGGCGCAGGAGGGGTCCGCGGCGTCGCCGAGGCCCTCGGTGATCTGCTCAGCGAGGCCGATGCCGTAGTCGGAGTTGTCGGCGACGACGCAGACCGTGCTGTAGTCGAGGGTGTCGACGAGGTACTTCGCCACGGCCGGGCCCTGGATCGCGTCGTTGGCGAGGCCCCGGTAGAAGGTGGTCCACCCGTTGGCCGTGAGGTCAGGGTTGGTCGCCGAGGCGGTCAGGGACAGCAGGCCGGCCTGGTTGAAGATCGACCCGGTGGCGTTGGTCTCGCCCGAGAAGGCCGGTCCCAGCAGGCCGAGGATGGTCGCGTCGCCGACGATCTGCGGTGCGACCTGCGTGGCCTTCTGCGGGTCACCCTCGGTGTCAAAGGTCTTCAGCTCGACCTGGCAGTCAGCGTTCGCGGCGTTGTGCTTGTCGAGGGCGACCTGTGCGCCGTACAGGATGTTCTGGCCGAGGGCGGCGTTCGGTCCGGTGAGGGCGCCTGCCATGGCGAGCGAGACGCCGGAGCAGGTCGCGGTCCCGTCACCTGCGGGGTCGGCAGGCTCCTGAGCCTCGCCGGCCTCGACCTCGGCGCCGGTCACGTCGATCTGCACCTCGGGGACGATCGCGAGGTCGGCGGCGGCGGAGCTGGTGCCGGGGGTGTCGCTCTCTGTGCTCCCGGCTTCTTTCTGGCTACAACCTGCGACGACGAGTGTGGCTGCGAGGGCGAGCGCGAGAGCGCTCGACCCGTGCCGTGTCTGAGAACGCATTCGAACCTCCGGTGATAGGGGCCTGCCGCCCGCGGTGCACCGAGCGTGCCAGCGAGGTATTTCGATGGTGTGCTCACGACGTTTCTCACAAGTAACGAAAAGCGGAAGGAACGCCGTCACCGGAGAATAACGACTTTGCGGAAGTTGCGCGCGCCCATCGACGACGTCGGTGCAGGTGGGCCCCCGAGTTATTCCGCACACTTCCGTCCAGCGGCCGCTAGGCTGATGCCATGAACGCCACGACTGCCGCTTCGATGATGCGCCTCCATCGGGGGACTTGATTCGCGCGCACTTGTGACGCTCAGGCCCTCGCTCTGCGGGGGCCTTCTTCTGTTGTGGCCTCCGAAGCTGCCCTAGGTGTCACCGTGACACCACGCCCGACGGAGGACTCACCATGAACGACCTGTACATCACCACCTCGATCCCCTTTGTGAACGGCAGCCCGCACCTGGGCCACGCACTCGAGCTCGTTCACGTGGATGCCTTGGCCCGACACCGCCGACGCCGCGGCGCCGTCGCGCGAACCCAGTCCGGCACAGACGACCACGCCATCAAGAACGTCAGCGCCGCAGCCAGCGCCGGTGTCTGCGTGGCGGATCTCGTGACGAGCAACGGCGACAGGTTCGTCGAACTGGCAGCAGCACTCGATGTGCAGATCGATGAGTTCTTGCGCACCAGCAGCGACCCGCGGCACGCGCCCGGCGTCACCGCGCTGTGGAGTGCGTGCGAGGCCTCCGGAGACCTCTATCAGGAGGACTACGTCGGTCTGTACTGTCCGGGGTGCGAGCAGTTCTATGCTCCCGGTGAGCTGGTCGAGGGGCGGTGCGCGGAGCATGCCGCACCAGTCCAGGAGATCGCCGAGACGAACTGGTTCTTCCGGCTGTCGCGCTACCGGGGGCAGATCATCGAGCTCATCACGAGCGGGATCCTGGCTGTCGAACCCCGGCAGAGACGCAACGAGATCCTCGGCTTTCTCGCCGCAGATGTGCACGACGTGTCGGTGTCCCGAGCTTCGGCACGAGCTGACGGCTGGGGCATCCCCGTCCCCGACGATCCCGACCAGGTCGTCTATGTCTGGTTCGATGCCTTGACCAACTATCTGACGGGGCTCGGCTTTGGCGGCGACGACGCGGACTACCAGCGGTGGTGGGTCCAGGACAACGACAAGGTGCACGTGGTCGGCAAGGGTATCGCGCGGTTCCATGCGGTCTACTGGATCGCGTTCCTGCTCTCCGCCGGGCTTCCGCTGCCCACGCGCATCCTGGTGCATGACTACCTCACCGTCGATGGAGCCAAGATCGCAAAGAGCGGTGCACAGGCAGCCGATCCAGCGGCGGTCGTGGCAACTTATGGCGTGGATGCGCTGCGCTGGTGGATCCTGCGCGACCCGGCCCCGGTCGGCGCCACCGACTACACCAATGAGCGGCTCGTCGCCTGCTACAACCGTGACCTAGCGAACTGCTTGGGCAATCTCGCCTCACGCACCCTGGCTCTCGATGACCGCCAGCGGTCCTGGCGTTCCGAGCCAGCCACCGATGTCGGTGGTGCCCTGCGCGCGGCAGCTGCCTCGCTCCCCACGACCATCGACGCAGCACTTGCCCGATACGACTTCCGGGCAGCGTGCGAGGCCATCGCGGGTCTGGCCGAGGCGGGCAACAGGTTCGTCGAGGCGGAGGCACCGTGGCATCTCGCCTCGGCCGCCGACGCAGGGGACACAGCCGCAGCCGCCAGGTTCGAGGCAGTCATCGGAACCCTGCTGCACATCTGTCGGGTCGCAGCTCAGGAGCTGGAGCCCTTCGTGCCAGACGGGGCCGCTCGGCTGACAGCCCGGCTCCGCGCGCAGGGCGCGCCAGCACCGGTGTTCCCCCGACTGGTCGTGTAGGAGAACCGGGATGAGGAGGTTGGGTGGCGACCCACCACGGTGGCTGACATGCTCGACGGAGGCCGAGAAGTGTGCCGGAGGTCCTGCCCTGCTCGGGCCGCTGAGCCCGAGCTCCCGAGGAGCCAGCCATGTCATCGTTCGACCCGCACACCCCCGCCCACGCCGACCGCTCGCGGTTGTCCCCGGAGCCGCCGCCCCTGCGCGCCATGCGGGCGATCGAGGACACCGCCGCACTCGACCGGCTGGTCGACCTGGAGCAGCCCATCGCCGACGCCGTCCTCGCGTCCTCGTTCCGGCGTCGCATCCTGCACGGTCAGTTCGTCGGCCACCCGGTGCACCCCCCGCTGACCGATCTCCCGATCGCCTTCTGGCTCTCGAGCACGGTGCTCGACCTGGGCGGCGCGCCCTGCGCGCGCGGCGCGGACCGGCTGCTCGCCCTCGGGATCGTCTCGGCGCTGCCGACCGCGCTCACCGGGCTCGCAGACTGGGGGACGGCCGCGCGCAAGACCCAGCGCGTCGGCGTCGTGCACGCGGCGGCGAACTCCGTCGCCCTGACGCTGTACATGACGTCGTTGCTCCAGCGCCGGCGCGGCCGGCGCCGGGCGGGGGTCGTGCTGAGCCTGCTGGGTAGTGCCTTCCTCGGCACGGGCGGGCTCCTCGGCGGCCACCTGATGGTCATGCAGGGGCTCGGCCCTGACGCCACGGACGACCTGTCATGACTGCGCGACCGGACTCGGACGCTCCGACCAGCCCGGCCCACGCCGACAGCGCACACACCCCCGCGCGCGTCCTGGTCACCGGTGCCGACTCGGGGATCGGCGCGGCGTGCGCCGTCGCGCTGGCTGGTCCCGGCCGCGATGTCGCGATCACCTGGCACGTGGACGAGGACGGCGTCCAGGCCACCGCACGTGAGGTGCGCGAGCGCGGTGCGACCCCGCACGTGCTCCACCTCGACCTGACCGACCCACCCCAGGGCACCGGCGTGGTCGACGACGCCGCAGCGGCGATGGGCGGGTTGGACACCCTGGTGATGTGCTCGGGCACCGGGACGGCCACGCTCCTGGTCGACCTCAGCTACGACGCGTGGCGGGAGGTGGTCTCGGTAGACCTCGACGGCGCCTTCTGCTGCCTGCAGGCTGCCGCACGACACATGATCGCTGCGGGGGCCGGTGGGCGGATCGTGGCGATCACGAGCGTGCACGAGCACGCCTCGCGGGTGGGCGCGGGCGCCTACTGCGCGGCGAAGGGCGGCTTGGGCCTGCTCGTCAAGACAGCCGCGCTCGAGCTGGCCGAGCGCGGCATCACGGTCAACGCCGTCGCTCCTGGTGAGATCGCGACGCCGATGACCGGACAGGAGGACGAGTCGGTCCTCGCCGGCAAGCACCGTCCGGGCATCCCGGTGGCGCGTCCCGGTGACGCCCGGGAGATCGCCGCGACCGTGGCTTTCCTCTGCGGGCCTCAGGCGGGGTACGTCACCGGAGCGTCCTGGGTGGTCGACGGCGGGATGCTGCTCATGGGGCCGATGGCCGGGTCCCACATGGACAGCGACGACTGGCGGACGCCCTGATCATCGCGCCCCGCCAGCCCCCAGGGTCGAGCGGTCGGTGGACTGCTCGACGAAGACCCGGGGCCGCAACCACTCCAGCGCTGCGTCGACACGCTCGAGCTGCCGGGCCACGCCCTCCCGCAACTCGGTCAGGTCCTCACGCTGAGAGGGAGAGATCCCCGCGTCGACGGCGATGACCGCGAGGGTGGACCACCCGCTGTACTTGCCCGAGATACCGCTGCGCAGGATCTCCGCCTCCAGCAGCGGGGCGAGCCGGGACCGGCGCACCAGGCGACCGTTGAGCTTGAGACGGCCGAGGCGCTCGGCCACCAGAGCACCGGCCACCTTGTACTTGCGGACCGGCAGACCGAGGTCGTGCATGAGGTCCAGCAGCCAGGACCGCTCGCCGTCGATCTCGGCGGCGATCTCCTGACAGATCGAGCCGACGGGTGTGCTGCTGTAAGTCTGCGCCATGCGCCGCACGCGGGCGAGGGCCGCTGTGGCCCCTGTCACGTGGTCGTTGAGATAGATTCCGAGCAGGCGACGGTCCACGGAGCTGGTCATGGTGGGGATCCTTCCGAGTCGGGTCGTGTGTGCTGGTCGTCCCTCGATACTGCGTCCAAGTGACTTACGCTTCCACTCGCGGGGTGGCGGAGATCGCGCCCGTGAGACCTCACTGATCGGAGTCGACGATGACCAGCGGACCACGCGTGAACCCGACCGAGCCGTCCACGCCGTCGGAGCCGTCCGAGACAGGCCGCGCCAGGCCTGCGCGGCCCGTGCGCATCGCTGTCCAGATCGCGCCGCAGCACGCCCCGTACGAGAAGATCCGGGACACCGCTGCCGCGCTGGAAGACCTCGGCGTGGACGTCTTGTTCAACTGGGACCACTTCTTCCCGCTCTCGGGTGCCCCGGACGGGCTGCACTTCGAGTCCTGGACCATGCTCGCGGCCCTCGCCGAGCAGACGAGCCGCGTCGAGCTCGGCGCGCTGGTCAACTGCAACAGCTACCGAAGCGCCAACCTCCAGGCGGACATGGCTCGCACCATCGACCACATCAGCGCCAAGGGCGGCGTCGGGCGGTTCATCTTCGGAACCGGCTCCGGGTGGTTCGAGCGCGACTACGACGAGTACGGCTACGAGTTCGGGACGGCGGGGCAGCGGCTCGACGCGCTCGCGGCGAGCCTGCCGGTGATCGAGGACCGGTGGACCCGCCTGAACCCGCCGCCCACCCGTGCGATCCCGGTGCTCATCGGCGGGGGAGGAGAGAAGAAGACGCTGCGGATCGTGGCGAAGCACGCTGACATCTGGCACAGCTTCAGCGACGCAGCGACCCTCGAGCGCAAGCTGGGCATCCTCGCCGAGCACGGCCGGGCGGTGGGTCGGGACGTGGCGGAGATCGAGATCTCCACCGAGATCGGTGGCAGGTCCCGCGTGGAGGTGGAGGCGCACCACGCGCTGGGCGCCACGATGTTCACGATCGGCATCACCGGCCCCGACTATGACATCTCCGAGGTGGGCGACTGGCTCGCCTGGCGTGACGAGAAGAACGCGCACCTCACCGCCTCCGCGGCCGGCGACGCGATCGACCCGGCCGAGAGGTCCTGACCTCCCGCGCACGAGCGGAGGTCCCAGGTGGGCGGTCATGACGGTCCCGCTGCCCGCGCGAGGTCGGCCGCTGCCTCTGCCCCGTCCGTCCACGGTTCACCGTGGCCGGGCAGCAGCGTGTGGGCGCCGGTCGCGGCCAAGGCGTCGAGCGAGCGCAGGGCCAGCGGAGCGTCAGCGGTGGCAGCGCCGGCGACGGTCCGTGGGCCGGTCGCGGCCGTGTACGGGTCGAGGGTCACCAGTGCGTCGCCGGTCAGCAGCACGTCTCTGTCCGGCAGGTGCAGGGCACAGTGCCCGAAGGTGTGCCCGGCGCTGAACACCACGACGGGCTGCCCCGGGACGTCGAGCGTGGTCCCCGGCGTGATGCGCGATGTGTCTCGCACCCCCGGCACGCGGAGCGCGCCGGCCCTGGCCATGGCGACCAGGATCGGCACGCTCCGCGGGTAGCGCAGGGGGTACAGGCTGCGTGAGTTCTCGTGCGCGTAGCGGTAGGGGTGCGCCGCGAGGTAGGTCTCCTGCGGGTGCGCCCACACCGTCGCGCCGGTCCGTTCACGCACCCGCCCGGCCACCCCGACATGGTCGAAGTGGGCGTGGGTAAGGACCACCGCACGCAGGTCGAGCGGGGTGCGTCCCAGCGCTCGCAGCGCCTGGCCGAGCATCGGCCACACGCCGGGGAGCCCGGCGTCGACGAGAGTCAGGTCGCCGGACGTCCCCTCCACGAGATAGCAGTTCACGTAGGCGTGCCCCAGGCGGTGCACGCCGTCGGCGACGTCGAGCTCGAGCATCGTCGTCACCCTTCGTAGCCGCTGCCTGTCCCGATCATTCCCGCTTGAGCTTGTCCTGCGCGGCGCCGGCAACCTTCTCGACGATGTTGGGCAGCTCGGTGGTGCCATACAGGCGTGAGTCCGGGTGCGTGGGCGGCGGCATGGGGGCGGTCGTGGTGGGGCCCTCGTGATAGGTGAACTGGCCGTGCCCGTCCGGGGTGGGTCCGGCGGCCCACGGCCCCTCGGCCGCCGTCGCTCCGTCGGAGAAGTTGAGGTACTGGTAGGACACCTCGGTGTGCTCCTTGGACTGCGGGAAGTTGCTGGGCACCGGAAGCTCTTCCACACCGTCCTCCTTGAGCTGCTCGATCGCCTGCAGCCACTGGTTCTGGTGCATGGTGTCCCGGGCGAGAAGGAAGGAGAGCAGGTCACGCACGCCGTGGTCGTCGGTCATGTGGTAGAGCCGAGCCACCTGGACGCGCCCCTGCATCTCCGCGTTGGCGTTGGAGTGGAAGTCCGCCATGAGGTTGCCGCTGGCGGTGACGTATCCGGCGGACCACGGGTTGCCGTTGGAGTCCACCGGGCGTGCTCCCGCGCCGGCGACGATCGCGTGCTGGACGTCGGTACCGCCGATGACCGCGGCGACGGTCGGGTCGTCCTGGATGGCGTCGTGGGTGACGCCGATCGGACTCTTCTCCAGCAGCTGGGCGATCATCGTGGCCAGCATCTCGACGTGGCCGAACTCCTCCGCGCCGATCCCGAACAGGAGGTCGCGGTACTTGCCGGGGATGTGGGTGTTCCAGGACTGGAAGCCGTACTGCATCGCGACGGTGATCTCGCCGTACTGCCCGCCGAGCACCTCTTGGAGCTTGCGCGCGTAGACGGCGTCGGGGCGGTCGGGGGTCGACTTGAACTGAAGCTCTTGCTTGTGGAAGAACATGCTGCTCCACTCCACTCCGGAGCCAGGCGGCTCCACAGGGGGCTGCCCGCGTCTTCTTCACGGAGCGGTGCGTCGCTGCGGCGTCGGCCGACGGCGGCGTTTGTCCAGTCTTCCCCACGCTCTCAGGTGGTGCATCTGGAGCGGGAGGGGTCTTACACGTGCAACGGCGGGCTCGGGTGACCTGCCTGGTCACTGAGGCCGCGCAGCATCTCGGTGAGCGCGTCCGGGGCGCTGTGGCGTGGGAACCAGCCCAGCTCGGACCGGGCGCGTGAGGTGTCCATGACCGGGGCGCTCATCGCCATGTCCAGCCAGCCCGGGTCTGCTGCGACCAGCCGTGCGGACCAGCCCGCCCACAGGACCCGCCGCACCAGCGGTGGCGGCACCTGCAGCAGCGGGCCGCGCCCGATGAGTACGGCCAGCGCCCCGGTGTCGAGCACCGGGTCCGAGGCGATGTTGAAGGGCCCGCGGGCACCGGTGACCACGACGCGCAGGTACGCCTGCGCGACGTCGTCGGCGTGGACGGCCTGCAACCGCAGGCCGCGGGGCAAGGGGACCAGCGGCAGGCGCCCGGGGGCGAGCAGCGCTCGGGGGACGAAGGGGCCGAGGAAGAACCGGCCGACCTCCGCCCCCGCGTCCCGCTGGAAGATCAGCGACGGCCGCAGCCGAGCCACCGCCATCGCGGGGTGCTCGGCCTCGAGCTTGTCCAGGACCCGTTCCTGGGCGGCCTTGTCCACGCTGTAGTGGGACGTCGGCACACCTCCTGCGGGCCACGACTCGTCGCGGGGGACGTCGTCGTGGACGGGGGAGTAGGCGCCCACCGAGGAGGCCGCGACGAACTGGCCCACGCCTGCGCGGACGCAGGCCTGGGCCACTCGTCGCGTCCCCTCGACGTTGGCGCGGCGCAAGGTGTCTCGCTCGTGGTTGGGCTGGATGAGCCAGGCCAGGTGGACCACGGAGTCCGCCCCCGCCAGGACCTGTGCGAGGCGGTCGACGAGCGTCTCCTCCTGGGCAGGCGTCGTGGTTCCCGAGGCGATGTCGAAGGTCGCCCACTCGGTCGACCGGTACGGCTTGACCGCAGGGGGCATCCGCCGGGCCACGCCCAGCACGGACGTGACCTCCGGGGACCCGGACAGCGCCCGCAGGAGGGCCGTGCCGGAGTTCCCGGACGCACCGACCACCGCGACTCTCATGGCGGCTCCTCGTGAGCAGGGTCCACGCGGGAGCGTGGTCCATAGCGATCACCCTGGACGGTGCGGTCAGGGTGAGGGAGTTCCCCCGTTGACGTTGAGCGTCTCACCGAGCACATAGCTCGACTCGCTCGAGGCGAGGAAGACGTACGCCGGAGCGAGCTCGGTGGGCTGACCGGCACGACCCAGGGGAGTCTGCTTCCCGAAGTCCGGAAGGGCCTCGATGGGCTGTCCGTGCGACGGCTGGAGCGGAGTCCAGATAGGTCCTGGTGCCACAGCGTTCACGCGGATTCCACGGGGCGCGAGCTGCTGAGCCAGGCCCTTGGTGAAGGTGTTGATCGCAGCCTTCGTGGACGCGTAGTCCACGAGGGTCGGCGACGGGTTGTACGCCTGGATCGAGGTGGTGTTGATGATCGTGGACCCCGCCGGCATGAGCTTGACCGCCTGGCGGGTGATCCGGAACATCGCCTGGATGTTCACCTTGAAGGTCTCTTCCACCTGCTCGTCGGACAGCTCCTCGATCGACTCGACGGCGACCTGCTTGCCGGCGTTGTTGACGAGGATGTCCAGACCGCCCAGTGCCGCGGCCGCCTGCTGCGCGACCTCACCGGTGTAGGCGTCGTCGGTCAGGTCGCCCGGCAGCGCGACGGCCTTGCGGCCACAGCTCTCGATGATCGAGATGACCCGCTGGGCGTCCTCCTCCTCCGCGGGGAGGTAGGAGATGGCCACGTCGGCGCCTTCCCGGGCGAAAGCGACCGCCACGGCCGCCCCGATCCCGGAGTCGCCGCCGGTGACCAGCGCCTTGCGGTCAGTCAGCCTGCCGGTACCCCGGTAGGAATGCTCACCGATGTCGGCGTGTGGGTACATGTCCGCGTCGAGGCCCGGTTCGCTCTGCTGCTGCTCCGGCGGCTCGATGACGGGATACCGCGAGACTGGGTCTTGGAAGACCAGCTGATCGGTGCGGGAGGGTTGATCCATCGCAGAGTCCTGAGAGGTGGTCTGATCGTTCGCCATGAATTCTCCTTCTCTGAGAATGGTGTCGTCCGGTCGCAGCTGAGCTATTCCTTGAAGGCGTCCTTGACGTCGTCGCCGGCCTGCTTCACGTCGGCCTTGGTCTGGTCGACCTTGCCTTCGGCTTCCATCTTGTCGTTGCCGGTGGCCTTGCCCGAGGTCTCCTTGAGCTTGCCCTTGGCGTCTTCGGCTCCGTGCTTGATCTTGTCGTCGAGTCCCATGATGGCCTCGCTCTCTGATAGGGAAATTCCACCGTAGGCACGGGTGGGAGAGGTTCGCAACGGGAACTGTCGCTGTGCTGAGCGCGCTGGGCCGCTAGGCTCCACCCGTGACAACAGGAGCATTCCCGGCACCTCCGGGTGCTCGACGATTCGAAGGACACCGATCATGACAGGACGCCGCGACGAACGACTGTGGGCCGTGGTGCATGCCGAGCGCGCCGCGCTCGCCGACGACCTGGGCCGTCTCAGCCCAGCGCAGTGGAAGCACAGCACGCTGTGCGGGGGGTGGGACGTCGAAGAGGTGGTGGCCCACCTGGTGGCGGCAGCGAGCACAGGGCGGTGGGCGTGGCTGCGCAGCATGCTCGGCGCACGCCTGCGTCCGGATGTGCACAACCAGCGCCGGATCGCGGAGCATCGCGGCGCGACTCCCGCCGAGACGCTGCAGCGCTTCCATGAGGTCATCGGCGCCACGACCGCTCCGTCGTCGGACACGCCGGCCTACCTCGGCGAGGTGATCGTGCACGCCCAGGACATCCGGCAGCCGCTGGGGCTGACACGGTCTCCGAGCATGGAGGCCTTGAAGCCGGTCGCCGACTTCTTCGCCCGGCGTGACTTCGCGGTGCCGAGCCGATCCCGCGTCGCCGGGCTGCAGCTGCGTGCCGACGACAGCGAGTTCACCGCAGGATCTGGACCGCTGATCACCGGGCCGACCTGTGCGTTGGTGATGAGCATGGCCGGCCGCAGCATCTATCTCGACGAGCTCGAGGGACCAGGAGTGGCGATCATGAGGCGGCGCCTGGATGGTGCCGACGCATGAGGCCGGACTGCCCGGGCCTGACCTCACGCACTCATGCCTCGGACGGTGGCTCGGAGCCCTGGCCTGGTAGATTGGGTGACAGCAGGCCAACCCGCGGGGTTGTGCCGTAAGACTCGTCAACGTGTATCTACCGGCTGTCGGCCTCCTGCCGACAGGACGACGGCGGCACCAGAGCTACCGCAGCCATGGCTGCGGTCGTCCGCAGAGGTTATGAAGAACTCCCACGCATCACTGTCAGACCTGTCCGACACCCCTGCCTCCGAGGCAGAGTCCTCACCGCTCGTGCGACACACGGGCCTGTTCTACTTCCCGGTCGCGTTCATCGCGCGGCTGCCCTTCGCCATGATGGTCGTCGGTGTGCTCACCGCGGTCGTCTCCTCCCGGGGGTCCTTGGCCTTCGGGGGCCTGTCGTCCGCGATGGTGGGCCTGGGGACCGCGGTCGTCGGGCCGTTGCTCGGCGCGGCCGCCGACCGGTTCGGGCAGCGAGTCGTCCTGCTCGCGGCGGGGTCTGCCAACGGGCTGCTGCTCATCGGCTTCGCCTGGGCGGTGGGTTCCACCCTGTCGAACGCGGTCGTCCTCGCCCTCGCCTTCCTCATCGGGACCACCGCACCTCAGGTCGGACCGATGTCCCGCGCTCGCCTGGTGGGGATCATCTCCGACCGCCTCGCCCCGGCCCGGCGGGTCCGCAGCTTCAACTCCACGATGGCCTACGAGTCCGCCGCCGACGAGACGGTCTTCATCGTCGGGCCCTTCCTCGTAGGGTTGCTCGCATCCCTGGTCGCGCCGTGGCTGCCGCTCGTCGCCGCGGGGGTCCTCACGGCCGTCTTCGTCACAGCCTTCGCCCTGCACCCCACGAGCCGCCTCCGCGCCCCGTCCGACGGCGACGCGACCGAGACCGCGCCACTGCGCTCCTTGGCGCACCCCGGCCTGATCTGCGTGGTCGTCGGGATCCTGGGCATCGGGCTCTTCTTCGGCGCGACGCTGACCTCCCTCACCGCCTTCATGAACGACCAGGGCACCCCCGAACGTGCGGGGCTGGTCTACGGCGTCATGGGCGTCGGGTCGGCTGCGCTCGCGCTCGCCGTCGCCGTGTTCCCCGCCGGGTTCACGCTGCGAGCACGCTGGGTCGTGTTCTCCGCGCTCATCCTCGCGGGCACCGTCACGCTGCCCTTCGCCGGGACGGTCACCCACCTCGTCATCGTGCTGGCTGTCATCGGCATCGGCGTGGGTCCCACCCTCGTCACGCAGTACAGCATCGGGTCGCTCCTGAGCCCAGCGGGTCGCTCCACGACCGTCATGACGATGCTCGGGTCTGCGGTCATCGTCGGGCAGTCCCTCGGCTCGGCTGTCACCGGTGAGGTCGCCGAGCGTGCGGGCAGCACCGCTGCCCTGGCCCTCCCGGCCGCGGCCGCTGCGCTCGTCTTCCTCGCCGGAGTCGGGTCGTGGTTCGCAGGTCGGGGAACCCCGGGCGTCAGCGGCAACGGCTCGGCTGTCGCCGCGCCGGCCACGGCGGCCCGCTCGACCGAGGCGATTCGAGCACCTCTGGGCTGAAGTAGGTGGTTCATCCCGCGTGGCCACGCCTCGCGTTCGACCATCTGGCCTGCAGTCTTCGGTATCGTCTGTCACGCCATTCTCGGAACGCCGGGCCCACCCTGACCATCAGTGGGCCCGCGTCCGGCATGACCTGAGAACTAGGGAGAACCACGAGATGACCACGGACAGCCCCACACCACAGCTGGCGGCGGGTGAGCAGGAGCTGGCGCAGGCGTCCACGACTCTCGTCGACACCGACACCTTCGTCGACCCCGAGCTCGCCGCCCTGTGCCGTGAGTCTGCCGCCGACGGCGCAGTCCTGCTCCGCAACGACGGCACGCTGCCGCTGCGCGCAGGCTCGAGCGTCGCGCTCTTCGGCCGCGTGCAGATCGACTACTTCGCGGTGGGTTACGGCTCGGGTGGGGACGTCAACGCCCCCTACTCGTGGAACCTCCTGGACGCGCTGCGCGACGGCGGCACGGTCGCCGTCGACGCCGAGCTCGCCGAGACCTACACCCGCTGGTGCGCCGCGAACCGTCCTGACGAGGGCACCTGGGGCAACTGGCCGCGCTACTTCGAGGAGATGCCCCTCGACCGCGACGCCGTCCGCGCCGCTGCCTCCCGCTCCGACGTCGCCGTCGTGGTCATCGGCCGGGCGGCCGGGGAAGCGCGGGAGAACACCCTGGACAAGGGCAGCTACTACCTCACCGACGACGAGCGGGCGCTGCTCGACTCGGTCACCGCCGAGTTCACCCGCACGGTCGTCGTGCTGGACTGCGGCAACGTCATCGACCTCGCGTGGCTCGAGGAGTACGGGGAGAAGATCTCCGCGGTCCTCTACGCCTGGCAAGGTGGCATGGAGGGCGCACGGGCCATCGCTGACGTGCTCACCGGCGTGCAGGTCCCTGGCGGCCGGCTGACCGACACCATCGCCCGCCACTACGCCGACTACCCCAGCGCGGCGAACTTCGGCGGCCTGGAGCACAACGTCTACGCCGAGGACATCTACGTCGGCTACCGGTACTTCGAGACCTTCGCCCAGGACGCAGTCCTCTTCCCCTTCGGATTCGGTCTGGGGTACACCACCCTCGACGTGGCGGCCACGGCCCAGACCTCCGACGAGGACGTCACCGTCACGGCCACGGTGGCCAACACCGGCGCCGAGCATCCCGGCGCTGAGGTGGTCCAGGTCTACGTCCAGGCTCCTGATGGGCGCCTCGGCAAGCCGGTACGCACGCTCGCCTCCTTTGCCAAGTCGCGTCAGCTCGCCCCGGGGGAGACCCAGACGCTGCAGCTGACCTTCCCGCTCGCCTCGATCGCCTCCTACGACGACTCCGGGGTGACCGGCCACCGGTCGGCCTACGTCCTGGAGGCGGGGGAGTACGCCGTCTTCGCCGGCACCGACGTGCGCTCGGCGACGCAGGTGGCCACCTTCACCCTCGACGAGCTCCGCGTCGTCGAGCAGCTGACCGAGGCGTGCGCGCCTGCGCCGGAGAACGCCTTCCAGCGGATGGTCCCGGGCCGCGACGACGCCGGGCGCACCGTGGTGGCCTGGGCTGACGTCCCCACCCGCGAGGTCTCCCGGCGTGAGCGCGTCCTCGCCCGCCAGGTACCCACCCTCGAGCCGACCGGAGACCAGGGGATCACCCTCGCCGACGTCGCCGACGGCGCGGCGACCCTCGACGCCTTCATCGCCCAGCTCTCGGTGGAGGACCTCGAGGCGCTGACCCGCGGCGACAAGGTCATGGACAGCCCGCTCGGGGCCGCCGGCAACGCTGGTGTCTTCGCGGGTATCACCGAGTCGCTGCGCGCCAAGGGGGTCCCGCCCGTCACCACGACGGACGGCCCCTCGGGAATCCGGCTCTCGGCATACGCGTCGCTCCTCCCGTGCGGCGCGGCGCTCGCCGCGTCGTGGAACCCGTCGCTCGTGCAGCGTCTGGCAGCGCTGCACGGAGAAGAGATGGTCCGCAAGGGAACCCACGTGCTGCTGAGCCCGGGGATGAACATCCACCGTGACCCGCTGTGCGGGCGCAACTTCGAGTACTTCTCTGAGGACCCGCTGGTCACGGGGTACATCGCGGCCGCTGTGGTGGCCGGGATCCAAGAGGCCGGCGTGGCCGCCTGCCCCAAGCACTTCGCGTGCAACAACCAGGAGACCAACCGCAACCTCAACGACTCTCGCGTCTCCGAGCGTGCACTGCGGGAGATCTACCTGCGGGGCTTCCAGATCTGCATCACCCAGGCGCGCCCGCGCACGCTCATGACCTCCTACAACAAGATCAACGGTGTGTGGTCGCACTACAACGACGAACTGTGCACCACGATCCTGCGCGACGAGTGGGGCTTCGACGGGACGGTCATCACCGACTGGTGGATGCAGCGGGCCGTCGACCCGGACTTCCCCGGGCTGTCCGACGACGCGTACCGGGTCCGCGCGCAGGTGGATGTCTTCATGCCTGGAGGGTGGTTCGATCACGTCACAGGCGAGTTCGACGCCGTGGCGGGATCGTCCTTGGTGACCTCCCTCGAGCGCCCTGACGGGATCACCCTCGGTGAGGTCCAGCGCACCGCCCGCACGGTGCTCGACCTCGTGCTGACGCTGCCGACGCTGAGCCAGGAGATCACCGGCGACGTACGCGAGTCCCCCGTCCAGGCGTGAGCGTCGCCCAGGAGGACTAGACGACGCAGAACTCGTTGCCTTCAGGGTCGGCGAGCACCACGTGATCGAGGAGATTTCCCACGTGGTGCTCGCCGAGGACGTGCGCACCGATGGCGGTCAGCCGGTCCACCATTCCCCGGATCCGTTCAGTGCGGGCAGGCTGAGGTTGAGCGCGTCCTCCGCTGACCTGCAGGTCCAGATGCAGGCGGTTCTTCACCGCCTTGCTCTCGGGAACCTTGAGCATGGAGATCCGGGGTCCGGTGCCCGTCGGGTCGACGATGCTCGCACCGTCGTCCCACTCGTCCTCGGGAACCTCGCACGCGACATACCAGTCATGCCACGTCGCGAACCCGCTCGGCGGCGGGGCGTCGACGTAGCCGAGCGCCGCCTTCCAGAACGCGGAGAGCACAGCGGGGGAGGTGCAGTCGATCGTCAGGGTCCAGAGGGTCGGCACACGAGGAGTCTAGGGCGACGGCGCGAGCCGCACACCAGGCAGACTAGGTGCATGAACGCTGACCTGCGAGGAGACCCCTCACGCCGTGGCCTGACCGTGGTGCGCGCCACTGCCGACGACTGGGCAGCGGTGCGCTCGGTGCGCCTCGCGGCGCTCGCGGAGTCGCCGTCCGCCTTCGGGTCGTCGCTGAGCCGGGAGCAGGCGTACGACGAGGACCGCTGGCGCGACTGGGCGACGTCGGCCACGGTGTTCCTCCTCACCGCGGAGGGTGAGCCGAGTGGGATCGCCGCAGTGCTCAGCGGTGGCCCGGGCGGCGTCGGCCAGGTCGTCTCGGTCTGGGTCCAGCCCGCGTGGCGCGGGCACGGCGGGGTCCAGCTGCTGCTGGAGCGAGTGGAGGACTGGGCGCGCGAGCAGGGAGCGCGCCGGCTGGAGCTGTGGCTCACCCGCGGGAACCTCCCTGCCCGGCGCGCCTACGAACGCCGCGGCTACGCCGACACCGGGCGCAGCAAGCCCTTGCCGAGCAACCCCGAGCTGCTCGAGGACGAGATGGTCTTGATCCTGACCTGAGCGCGCAGGCGCCGCGGAGCGCGGCTACCGGGCGGGGGACCCGAACCATCGGGGCAGATGGTCGAGCAGGTCCTGCTGGTCGTCACCGGTCCAGGCGACGTACCCGTCAGGGCGCAGCAGGACCGCAGCCACCTCAAGCTCCTCGCTCGAGTCGACCACGCGGTCCACCCGGTCGGTCCAGCCCTCGACCGAGAGCCGGTCGGTCGGGTCGAGCAGCAGGCCACGCCCGGCGTGCATGAGCTCGTAGAGGCGGCTGCGTCCCAGCTGGAGGTCCCGTAGCCGTCGCCCGACGAGGGCGGGCCCGTCACCGAGGTCGTAGCGAATGCCGATCCCGGTGATCTTCTCCACCAGGTAGCGGTTGACGTCCTCGAAGTCCATGAGCTCTGACAGCAGCCGGCGCACAGCCCGGGGACCGGGCTCGGTGGCGATGAGCTCACCTTGCGCGCGGGTGGTGCTCAGCACGTCGTCGGCCACTGGGCGACGTTCGCGCTCATAGGTATCCAGCAGCGCGCGTGGCGCCCACCCGGCGACCTGCCCGGCGAGCTTCCAGCCGAGGTTGGCCGCGTCCTGGATGCCGAGGTTGAGACCTTGCCCGCCCAGCGGCGGGTGGACGTGCGCGGCGTCGCCGGCGAGCAGCACCCGATCGACCCGGTAGTGCTCGGCCAGGCGGGTCGCGTCCCCGAACCGGGAGAGCCAGCGAGGGGAGTGCACTCCGAAGTCCGTGCCGGCGAAGGCCACGAGCTGGCGCCGGAACTCCTCCAGCGTCGGTGGGACGGCACGGTCCGGGCTCACCCCCGCCGCGGGCACGACGATGCGGTACAGCCCGTTCCCGGACGGTCCGGCGCCGAATCCCTTGTGGGTCTGACGGACCTCGGCCACCACGGCGGCGACGGCCTGCGGCGGCGCGGCGACCTCCATCTCGCCCAGCAGGCTCTCGACCCGCGTGGCCTCGCCCGGGAAGGGGACGCTGAGCAGCTTGCGCACCGTGGACCGCCCGCCGTCGCACCCGACGACGTACTGCGCGCGCAGCCGCGAGGCGTCGGCCAGCACGGCGGTCACCCCGCGCCGATCCTGGCGGAGGTCCACCAGCTCGCTGCCGCGCCGGACCGTGGCGCCGAGCTCGAGGGCGCGCTCGGCCAGCAGGCAGTCCGTCTCCGGCTGGGGGATGCCGAGGATGTACGGGTGGGCGGTGTCCAGGTGCGCGGGGACGGCGTGGTCGATCCCGGCGAAATAGCCACCCAAGGGGTACGTCGTGCCGTGCGCGAGGAAGCGCTCCAAGAGCCCGCGCTGGTCCATGAGCTCGATGCTGCGCACGTGCAGACCGAGGGACCGCACGTGCTGGGTGGGCTCGAGGCCCTTCTCCAGCACGACCACCTCGACGCCGTGCAGCCGCAGCTCGCTGGCGAGCATCAGCCCGGTGGGGCCCGCGCCGACGACGACGACGTCGATCACGAGTTGCGCAGCGCCTCGATGAGCTCGCTCTTGCGCATCGAGGACCGGCCGTCGATGCCGATCTCCGCCGCGCGCTTGCGCAGCTGGTCAACCGTCCAGTCGTCGTAGTCGCCGGAGGTGCCGCCCTTGTGCCCCACCTCCGACCGCGAGGTCTTGGCGGCGGCGTTGGCGATGCGTGCCGACTTCTGCTTCGAGATCCCCTCGTCGCGGAGCTTCTCGTAGAGCTCCTTGTCCTTGACGCTGGGTCCGGGATCACGTGTGTCAGGCATGAGAACCTCCTGAGTCATCTCGTCGTCGAGCCGTTCCTTCACGGTAGGTGCAGGTGCGAGGGGCTGCAACGCTGCTCGGCGCGGACGTCTCAGCGGTCGCACTCGCAGAGCAGGTTGTACTCCACCACCTGCTCGCCCGGCTGTGCCCAGGCCTCCGCCTCGGCGCGGTCGGCAAAGGACCGACCCGCGAGACGACCGTTGAGCATGAGGACACCGACGGAGATCTGTTCCCGCGGATCGTCCGGGTCGACCGGCCGAGTGCTGTCGACCGGAGCCGAGGTGGTCGGTGCTGGTGTGGTGGTCATGGCGACCTCCTCCGCGGGCAGTGAGTCAGGCCTTCAGTATCTCCCTGTCACGATCGTCGCGTCGAGGCTCGGTGCAGCACTGGGCCCGGCCTGGCAAGGTGCCAGGTCGGGCCCAATCTCCGGAGGTCAGGCCGGAGCCCCTCGAGGAGGCAGCACGTCTCGGCGGCTCGCAGTCGCCGAGTAGGTCACCGCGTCTGGCGACGGTGACGGCGTGCAGCATCCCAGAGCACCCCACCGAACGCCACGACGCCCGCGGCGATGAGCGCGAGAGCGTACGTGCGGGCACCCGTCATCGCCAGGACAGGCGCAGGAGCCTGAGTGCTCGTGTGCTGCGACGGCTCGGCGGCGTGGGTCACCGTCAACGACGGAACCGGGGAGGGGACCGCGCGGCCCAGGGGGACGACGGCAGCCACCCGGGTGGCCGCCTCCGAGGCAGGTGCAGGCGCGGCCGGCTCAGGGGTCACCGGCACCGGACCGACAGGGACAGGGTTCACCGGCTCAGGGTCCGGGGCGGCATCCTCGACGTGGGTCTCAGCGGACTCTGCCTCGGTCTCATCGAGGACCTCGACCGCGACGGGGAGGTCCGGCTCGTCGACCGGGTCAGACAGGGCCTGCGAGGCAGTCGCCGGTGCGGCCGCGAGGACCACCGCGAGGGCGGCTGCGGAAACTGCTTGCGTAGTCATCGTGTCCTCCTCACGATGCAGTGCAGGGCGACGACGATGAACCGCGACCGCGGCCCGCCCTGCACCAGACCGCGCGCGAGGTTCTAGGAGGCCGTCCCGGGCGCGGTACTCAGGGCGTGGGGTGGCGATCGCGAGCACGCAGGGGGAGTCGCGCAGGTACTGGGCGCACGACGTCGTGCACTCACGAAGTGTGAGGAACGCCGCCCGGTGATGGGCGGCGCGGGTGCGGAACGGTCAGAGGACCCGCGAGATCTCGTCCCGGGACCGGATCCCGAGCTTGCGGAAGATGCGGTAGACGTGGTTGTCCACCGTGCGTTCGCTCACCACGAGACGGTCCGCCACGTCCTTGTTGCTCAACCCGGCCGCCACCAGGCGCGCGACCTCGAGCTCGCGCGAGGTGAGCGCGGCGGCCGGCACGAGAGAGGGCAGGAAGAGCGTCGGGCCTGTCGCGGCGGCCTGGTCGACGGCCTGTCTGGCTGTGGCCAACGCCCCGAGGGCGCCGGGCGGGCCGGTGACGAGCCCGGCCAGGACGAGGGACTCCAGCGGCCGTCCGGTGCTGGCGCCGTGGCTGGGGACGGAGAGGACGGTCCAGCCGTCGTCCTCGGCGGCCTCACGCACGAGGGAGAGAGCATCCGAGCGACCTGAGCCGGGCAGCCCGACCACGGAGACGCAGGTCCGGGTCTCGATGGCATCGCGGATCGTCTCGAGCACGGGCACACGTGCGATGGCGTCCATCGGTCCACCATAGGCAGCCGTGTCTGCCCCCGCTCAGCCAGGCGCCGCACTCCCGAGGTGCGGGGTGCGGCGCCTGGATGGTGTCTCACGCAGCAGCGACGCCCTCATGGACCAGGGCGGAGATGTGCCGCTTGAGCTCGTTGAACTCCGGCGACGTCACGTCCCGGTCAGCGCCGAGGGTGATCGGCACGATCTCCCGGACGTGCCCGGGCACGCCGTGGGAGGCCCCGCCGGCCATGACGACCACCCGGTCGGCGAGGAACACCGCCTCCTCGATGGAGTGCGTCACGAACAGGACAGTCGTGCCGGTCTCGCGGTGGATGCTGGACAGCTCCGCCTGCAGCGAGGACCGGGTGAGCGCGTCCAGGGCACCGAAGGGCTCGTCCATGAGCATCACCGCCGGGTCGTTGGCCAGCACCCGGGCGATGGCCACCCGCTGCTGCATCCCCCCGGACAGCTCGTGGGGGTACTTCGACGCGAAGCGGGTAAGCCCCACGGCCGTGAGGAAGCGGTCGGTGCGCTCGCGGACGACGTCGCGGGTCAGGCGGGCCTGCTTGGGACCGTAGGCGATGTTCTCCCGCACGCTCAGCCACGGGAAGAGCCCGTAGTCCTGGAAGACGACGCCCCGCTCGGGGTCCGGGCCGGCGACGGGCTCCCCGGCCACGGTCACGGTCCCCGCGGTGCCGGGCTCGAATCCCGCGAGGATGCGCAGCAGGGTGGACTTGCCGCAGCCCGAGGCGCCGACGACGCAGACGAACTCCCCAGCGGGGATGGACAGGGTCACCCCGGCCATCGCGAGGGTGCCGGTGTCGGTGCGGCCGTACCGCTTGCCGAGGTCGCTGATCTCGATGTCTGCCGGGTGGGTGGGGCGGATGGTTCCGATGCGAGGCATGGTGGGCTCCTTCAGCTCAGGGTCGGGCGGCGGCGCGTCACGAGGGCGACGAGACCGGCGAGGAGGCGGTCGGCGACGAAGCCGGCGAGGCCGATGATGACCATCCCGGCCACGATGAGGTCGGTCTTGGACATGTCCCGGGCCTGGGTGATCATCGCGCCGAGGCCGGTGCTGATGCCCACGGTCTCTCCGACGACGAGGATCACCCAGGACAGCCCGAGAGCGATCCGCAGGCCCCCGACGATCGAGCGCATGGAGGCCGGCAGGACCACCTTGTACAGCACCTGACCGGAGCGGGTGCCCAGCATCGACGCAGCCTCGATGAGACGGACGGGGACCTGGCGGACGCCGGAGATGGTGTTGAGCAGGATCGGGAAGAAGGCGGCGAGGAAGACGAGGAAGATCGCCGAGCCGTCCCCGTAGCCGATGATGAGCAGCGTGAGCGGGGCCCAGGCGGTCACCGGCACCGGGCGGGTGAGGTTGATGGTCGGGTCGAGCAGCTTGAAGGCGAGCGAGAAGCGGCCCATGATCACCCCGAGCGGGATCGCCACGAGGGCCGCGAGCCCGAACCCGGAGAGCACCCGCACGGTCGAGGCGCCCAGGTGCTCGAGCAGCGAGCCGCTGAAGGCGTCGTCGATCGTGCCGAAGCCCGCCAGGTCACCGATGCGCTGGGCGACCTCGAGCGGTGTGGGCAGGAAGCCCATCTGGATGCCGAAGGGCAGCGTCCAGGCCCGCTCGACGCCCATGGTCCACAGCACCAGGGCCAGCACGGGCACGGGCAGGGCGAGAGCCGCCGTCGTCCACACGTCGCGGCGGGGCAGCGGCAGGCGCGGGAGGCGAGAGGAGGTGCGGGCTGTGCGAGCGGGGGTCGCCGCTGGCACGGTCGGACGGGACTGCTTCGGGGCTTCGGCGCGGACGTCGTCCGTCGTGTGCGTGGTCATGTCTGCTCCCTTGTGGAGAAACCGGGGGGGGGGGGGGGGGGGGG
>NZ_BCRT01000012.1 GCF_001552735.1 Sanguibacter suarezii NBRC 16159 | reverse complement strand
GGCGGGTGATGCCCGCCGGGCCGCAGGAGGTCAGGACGTGGCGGCGGCGTGCGCCTCGACGAAGGTCGTGTTGATGAGGGCAGCGACGTCGGGCTCGGACTCGATCTGCTTGAGGCCGTGCATCTGCTCGATGAGCGCGCTCACCTGACCGGTGTACTCCGCGTCGATCTGCCAGCGCGGCCAGATGTTCGTGATCGCGGTGTCCACGACGGCCCGGTCGATGCCGAAGGTCTCCACGACGCCCGCTGCCCATGCCTCGGGGTCGGCGACCATGTGCTCGGTCGCCGCGATGTGGGTGTCCACGACCTCCTGGACGAGCTCGGGATCCTCGGCGATGGTGGCGCCCGTGGTGTAGAGGCCGATGTTCACCTTCCCGACCGGCGTCTCGTACGGGGAGGCGACCGAGACGGCGTCACCCTGCAGAGCGGTGGACGGGCCCAGCTCGGCCGAGGAGAAGGCATCGATGCGCCCGGCCGCCAGCGCGCTGGCCATGTCGGAGAAGGGCAGGTTTACCAGCTCGACGTCGGAGTCCGCGTCCATGCCGGCAGCCTCGAGGGTCATGCGCAGCAGGATCTCCTGGGAGGAGCCCTTGGGGTAGCCGACCTTGAGGCCCTTGAGGGACTCCACGCCGTCCAGTCCGGCCTTGCCGATGAGACCTGAGCCGCCGTCGGCCGCTGCGGCGACCACGACGACGTCCTGTCCCGCGGAGGAGCCGGAGATGGCGGAGGGCACGCCGGCGACGCCGAAGTCGATGCTGCCGCTCACCACGGCGTTCTTGATGTCGGGAGAGGAGTCGAAGGTGATGACCTCGAAGGTCACGCCCTCGGGTGCGTTGGCCTCGTAGAAGTAGGGGGCGTACAGGTGCGGCTGGCCCTTGAGGGTGCCCACCTTCACGACGGTGTCACCGTCGGCGCCGGCAGCGGAGTCGGAGGAGCAGGCCGTCACGGAGCAGACGGCGAGCAGGGAGGCGGTGACGGCGACCAGGGCACGGGAGTTCTTCACGAAAGTCTCTCTTCTGTCGGGATGGGCGGGAAGGCGTGAGGGGGACGTCAGGCGAGCGCAGCGCGGTAGGCGCGCCAGCTGCCCAGGTGGGAGACGTCCTCAGGCGGGTTGCCGACGACGGCGTCCAGGGAGCCGGTGAACCCGGTCACCTGACGCCCGTCGTCGAGGGTGATGGACCCCAGGGCGAGGGGCTGGGGGACGGAGAGGAGCAACCGGCCCAGGGCGTGCGGGGTGAGCAACCACTCCTCGCCGGCCAGGGCGACGCCGCTGCCCGCCGCGACCGCGGACACGAGCGGCTTGGGCGGGACGGTGGCCAGGGCGTGCATCCGGTAGTCGGGTGCGGTGCGGACCGGGCCGACGAACCGGGCGCCCAGGGCCACGAGGTCGGCGTTGAGCGGTTCGCCCGTGAGGTGGGCGCCGAAGACGACGATGCTCACGCCGGTCGTGGGATAGGCCGGGCCGTCAGCGTTCACGCCAGCGACCGGGTCAGCGCTCTCGTCAGCGCTCTCGTCAGCAGGCGCGCCGCGCTGCGCCGCGAGCAGCCGCGCCCCGAGGTCGATGGCGACCTGGTCGGCGAAGCCGCGGACGAGGACGCTCACCCCGAAGAGCCCGCCGTCGGCCTCGCCAGCCGGCACCGCGACGCCGGCCATGTCGAAGAGGTTGACGAAGTTCGTGTACGTCCCCAGACGAGCGTTGGTGCCCAGCGGGTCGGCCGCGACGGCGGCGAGGGTGGGGTGCTCCGGTGCGGTGGGGACGAGCAGCGCGTCGAAGCCCTCGAAGGAGGCCAGCGCCTGCTGGCGCAGCGCGGCGAGCTCGTCCTGGGAGGCGAGGTACTGCGCGGCGGTGACCTCGCCGGCCCGGGCCGCGATCGTGGCGACCGACGGCTCTGCGCCCTCGGGGTGCGCGGCGAGGAACTCCCCGTAGGCGGCGTAGCGCTCGGCGACCAGGCCGCCGTCGTAGAGCAGCGTCGCCGCTCGCAGGAAGGGGGTGAGGTCGAGGGGCTCCACGACGGCCCCGGTCGACTCCAGGAGCGAGCGGGCCTCGTCGAAGCGGGCCCGGGCCTGCGGTGACAGCAGAGCGAGGTCCTCGTCGCGGGGTATTGCGACCCGGGCAGCGGGTGGCGCGGCGAGCGGGGCGTCAGCAGGCCAGGTGCGTGAGGACGGGTCCAGGGGGCTGGGGGCCGTCATGAGGGAGAGCACCGTGCGGGCGAGGTCCAGCCCTGGAGCCAGCACCGTCACGCAGTCGAAGGACGCACACGCCGGCACCACGCCGTCCTTGGGGACCAGGCCGAGCGTCGGCTTGATGCCGATGATCTCGTTGAAGGCCGCGGGCACCCGGCCCGAGCCGGCGGTGTCGGTGCCCAGGGCGAAGTCGACCTCCCCGAGCGCCACCGCCACAGCCGAGCCCGACGACGACCCACCGGAGACGCGGTCGGGCACCACAGCGCTGGCCACTGCTCCGTAGGGGCTGCGCGAGCCGGTCAGCCCGGTCGCGAACTGGTCCATGTTCGTCTTGCCGAGCACGATCGCACCGGCGTCCACCAGCAGGGCGACGGCGCTCGCAGAGCGCTCGGCGACGCGGGCGAAGGCCGGGTGCGCGGCGGTCGTCGGCAGGCCGGCGACGTCGATGTTGTCCTTGACGGCGAACACCGTGCCGGCCAGGGGGAGGAGCTCGCCGGCAGCGAGGCGGGCGTCGAGGACGACGGCCTCGGCGCTCAGGTCGGCCAGGGGGCGCAGGTGCGTCCAGACGTCGGGGCGACCATCCGTCTCGACCCGGTCATAGGCCGCGAGCACGCGGGCCAGCACGGGGGAGTGCGGGGCGGGGACAGCGCCGTCGACAGGTGCAGGGGATACAGCTGCGGGGGACACATCGGTCGGGTGGGTCATGGCAGGGCCTCTCACTTCATCATCCGGGTCATGGCCAGGGCGTTGGCTGCGCGTTCCAGCACGACGTCCTGCGAAGCGCCCACGTGGTGGCGCAGGGCGTCGCGGGCGGCAGGCAGGTGGCCCCGCACGACGAGCTCGGCGATCTCGATGTGCTCGGTGATCGTGGCCGTCATGCGGTTCTCGGTCAGGTAGTCGTACATGCGCACCGCGCGGATCCGGCTGTTGACCTGGACCAGCGCCTGGGTGAGCGCTGGGTTGCCGGAGGTGTCCACGAGGGTGGTGTGGAACTGCTCGTCGTGGGCGACGAAGCCGGCGTCGGGCACGGGACGGTCCTCGCGGAAGGCGTACCAGCGGTCGAGCTCGGCCTCCAGGCGCGGGCGGTCGTGGTGGATGGTCACCTCGGCGATCGCCCGCTCGATCCCGCGTAGCTCGAGGGTCACGCGCAGCTCGTACAGCCCCGAGAGCTCGTGGAAGCTCGGGAGGTACAGGTACAGGCCGCCCTCGCGCTTCTCCACGAGACCGTCCGACTGCAGCCGGGCAAGGGCCTCGCGGACCGGGGTGCGTGACACCTCGTACCGCTCGGCGATGCGTTCCTCGGCGAGGCGGTCGAAGGGGGAGATGCGACCGGTCATGAGCTCGTCGCGCAGAGCCAGGTAGACCCGCTCACGCAGCGACAGCTGACGCGCCACCGGGGCGCTGGCTGAGGGACCCGGTGCGATGGGATCCAGTTCTGTGCTCATGGGTGTATACACTCCGGGACACATGTTTCCGCAGGTCTCGGGTCATGTTTCGGCGGTGTTGCAGATGGGCCGTCTCTGTTGCAGGCCGGTGACTTCTTGGGACGTGGCGCCTGCGGGGTGGTGTCTGTGGTGTCAGCGCCGCCGTCCCGGGTGACTAAAGCCCCACGTCCTGGCGTCGTGGCCGTGTCACCGTGGACAGGTGCACCCTGCCCCCGAGACGACGTGACCGCGGACCACCCGAGCGGTCCGGCCTTCGACGTCGGCGCCGTCCTGCGCGGGCTGGACGCGATCTTCGACGCCGGTGACGGTCCCGCCCGGGCCGAGCCCTTCCTGCTCGGCGCCCTGGCCGAGGCCGAGCACCTGCGTGACGCGGGCGCCCAGCTGTCGCTGCTCAACGAGCTCATCGGTCTCTACCGCTCCCGCAGCCGTCACGACGACGCCGTCCGTTGCGCGGACCGGGCGCTCGCGCTGGCCCAGCAGATGGGGATCACAGGCACCGCCGCCCACGCCTCCACCCTCATCAATGCCGCGACCGCGCGGCGAGCCGCCGGCCACCAGGACGCCGCGCTGTCCCTCTACGACCAGGCGCTCACCATGAGCATCGCGGTCCTGGCACCCACGGACCGGCGGCTGGCGGCGCTGCACAACAACCTCTCGATCCTGCTCAGTGACATGGGTCAGCCCGTGCGTGCGGCCACCGAGCTGGCTGCGGCCCTGGCCATCCTCGAGGCGTCCTCGCCTGACCCCGCCCGCGACGGCGAGATCGCCGCGACCTGCGCCAACCTCGCTCTGGTCTGCTTCTCCCTCGGCCAGGACGCCGACGCCGCGGCGCACATCGAGCGCTCGATGAGGAGCTACCGCGCAGGCGGGCACGAGTCGGACGGCCACTATGCCGCGGCGCTCGCAGGGGCCGGTGAGGCGTGTTTCCGGATGGGACGCCCCGGCGACGCGGCCGCGATGTACCGCGCCGCGCTGGACGTGATCGAGGAGTGCTACGGCGCGGACACCGACGCCTACGCGGTGACCGCCGCCAACCTTGCTGAGGCTGAGGCTGAGGCCCGGGGTACCACCGGGACCGAGATTGCCCCCGGACCTGCGAACCTCTCACGGGCGCTGGCACAGCCGTCGCCACAGGCACCGCCGCACGCACCGACCCAGCTGCCGCTCTCCGGCCTCGCCCTCGCCCGGGCGTACTGGGAGGAGCACGGCACGGCGTTGCTCGACGCCTTCCCGCGCCACCGCGGCCGGGTCGCCGTGGGTCTGGCCGGTCACGGGTCGCAGTGCTACGGCTTCGACGACGCCGTCTCCCGCGACCACGACGACGGGCCCGGCTTCTGCCTGTGGCTGACCGCAGCCGACCACGTGGAGATCGGCGCCGAGCTGCAGGCCCGGTACGAAGCGCTGCCCCAGGAGTTCCGCGGCGTGCGCGTGCAGTGGACGACGGCGCGGGCGAGCGGGGCCGGGCGCCGCGTCGGCGTGTTCGAGATCGGGGACTTCTTCGAGCAGATCACCGGCTACCGTCAGGCGCCCCCACCAGACCGCCCCCACGAGTGGCTCATGCTCGAGGAGGCCACGCTGGCGGCAGCGACGAACGGTGCGGTCTTCGCGGACCCGCTCGGTTCCTTCGGCGCGGTGCGCGGCGGCTTCCTCCGGATGCCGCGCGACGTCCAGCTGGCTCTGGTCTCTCGTCGCCTGGGGATGATCGCCCAGGCGGGGCAGTACAACGTCCCGCGGATGCTCGCGCGCGGCGACGGTGACTCCGCGTGGTTGTCCGTCGCGGAGCTCGCCCGCGCGGCGGCGTCGGCGGTGTTCCTGCTCAACGGGCCGGCGTCGGCGGGGTACCTGCCGTACTACAAGTGGCAGCCGGCCGCGCTGCGCCGGCTCAGCAGGCGCATGGGCTCACGGCTGCCGGGGGTGAGCGAGGACCTCTCCCAGGTGCTGCGCGCGGCGTCGGCGGCGTGCTTCGGACCGGACGGCGGCGTGGGACCCGCACCTGCCCAGGCGCGCCTGGGCGAGGCGATCGAGCGCATCTGCCACCAGATCCTCACCGAGCTGCAGGTCCGCGGGCTCACCACGAGCGACGAACCCTTCCTGGAGCACCAACGCTCCTTCGTCGCGGCCCACATCGAGGACGACTGGCTGAAGAGCCTGTGAACGAGGAGACGGACGTGTCACGCACGCAGCACGGCAACCGGCTGGCCACAGCCGCCCAGATCGTCGAGCACGAATGGGCGCAGTTCCAGCGCGTGAACAACGAGGGCGGCCGCGCCGACTGCCAGGGCGACTGGCCCACCTTCCACCAGATGCGCATCAGCCAGTTCCTCACCTGGCCGATCCCGCTGCTGGACAGCTACGCCGCGGACCTCGACGACGCCGACGCGACCGGGCGCAACCTGCTCACCGAGAAGTACGCGCGGATGATGGCCTCGACCGAGCCGGACCGCTACGCCCGCGAGATCGGTCCGCAGCTGCCCGTCCTGGACGGGGCACGTCTCGCCCGGCAGGAGGCGGTCATCACCGTCCAGGTCGCCTGGGCGCTGGCCTTCCGCGGGGAGTATCCGCGCCTGGGGCAGGCGATGCGCGTGCTGCGCACCGCTCAGGACACCCTGACCGAGACCTCCTTCGAGACCTACCTGCGCGGTGAGCTGGGCACTTACTCCCTGGCCACGCTCGGACTCTACGAGGACCTCGTCGCGGCCACCCGCGAGGCGGGGCAGAACCTCACCGAGCAGACGCTCACATGGACGGTCGTGCTCGCGGGCTTCGCCGATCTGGCCGAGGCGGAGGCCGCCCAGACGCGCTGAGCACCGCCTGCCGGTGGCGAGACCTGGAGAGACGCCTACGGTGGGAGGAGGCCAAGAAGTGGCCGAGCCGGGAGTTCCGGCGCGCCGCTCGCAGGCCTCGACCACCCGCGTGGCCTGCGGCGTCGCCGTCCGACTCCCCGAGACGGAGGTGGACCGATGGTTGACACGCAAGGACGGCCCGAGCCGGCGCCCGATGACCCGCGCAAGCCGCAGTCCCCGCCAGAGCTGCAGGGGCGCTCGTGGAAGTTCGCCGTCCGGTCGACCATCCGGCAGTTCCAGCGCGACGAGTGCCTCGACCTCGCGGCCGCACTGACCTACTACGCCGTCCTCGCCTCAGCTCCCGCGCTGCTGGCACTGGTCTCCGTCATCGGGCTCGTGGGCAACAGCGAGAAGATCGTCGAGGACGTGCTCAACATCGCAGCGACCGTGCTGCCCGCCGAGGTGGTCGACACGCTGCGGCCGTTGATCGAGCAGGTCGCTCAGAACAGCAGCGGGGCTGGCCTGGCCCTCATCCTCGGTGTCGCACTGGCGCTGTGGTCGGCCTCGGGGTACGTGGGGGCCTTCAGCCGCGCGATGAACCGGATCTACGAGGTCGAGGAGGGCCGCCCGATCTGGAAGCTGCGCCCGGTCATGCTGCTCATCACCCTCGTCGTGGTGATCATGGCGGCGCTCGTGGTGGCTGCGCTCGTGCTCAGCGGACCGGTCGCCCGGGAGATCGGTGAGAGCGTCGGGCTGGGCTCGACGGCTGTCACCGTGTGGAACATCGCCAAGTGGCCCGTGGTCCTGCTGCTTGTCGTCGCGATCATCGCGGTGCTCTACCACGGGACCCCGAACGTGAAGCAGCCGAAGTTCCGTTGGCTCAGCGTCGGTGCGCTCGTCGCGATCATCGTCTGGGTGATCGCCTCGGTCGGCCTCGGTTTCTACGTCTCCCAGTTCGGCTCCTACGACGCCACCTACGGCGCTCTGGGCGGAGTCATCGTGCTCCTGCTGTGGCTGTGGATCTCTAACCTCGCGCTGCTCTTCGGCGCCGAGCTGGACGCCGAGCTCGAGCGCAGCCGTCAGCTGCAGGGCGGCATCGCCGCAGAGGAGACGTTGCAGCTGCCACCGCGGGACACCCGCGCCAGCGAGAAGAAGGAACGCCAGCACCAGGACGACGTCGAGCGCGGGCGCGCGGTCCGGCTCGACTCCGCAGCCGACAGCACGGCCCCCGGCAGCACCGCGCCTGACAGCACTGACCGCACTGACCACACTGACCGTACTGACAGCACTGACGACACAAGCACGAGGCACTGACGACGCACTGACCGAGGCACTGACGAAGCACTGACGACGCACTGGGAGGACACCATCATGCGAGCACTGACATGGCAGGCGCGGGAGAAGGTCACCGTCGAGGACGTCCCCGACCCGCGGATCGAGGAACCGACCGACGCCGTCATCCGCGTCACCTCGACCGCGATCTGCGGCTCGGACCTGCACCTGTACTCGGTGCTGGGGATGTACCTGGACGCCGGTGACGTGCTCGGGCACGAGACGATGGGCATCGTGGAGGAGGTGGGTTCGCAGGCAGGCCGGCTCGCGGTCGGCGACCGCGTCGTTGTGCCCTTCGGCATCGCCTGCGGGACCTGCTGGATGTGCTCCCGCGGGCTGCAGTCCCAGTGCGAGACGACGCAGGTGCGCTCCCAGGGCAAGGGGGCGGCCCTCTTCGGCTACACCAAGCTCTACGGGCAGGTGCCGGGCGGCCAGGCGGAGTACCTGCGGGTGCCGCAGGCGCAGTACGGTCCGGTCGTGGTGCCTGCGGACGGCCCCGACGAGCAGTACCTCTACCTATCCGACGTCCTGCCCACGGCGTGGCAGGGCGTGGAGTACGCCGCCGTGCCCCCCGGCGGCAGCGTCGTCGTCGTGGGGCTGGGGCCGATCGGTCAGATGGCCGCGCGCGTCGCTCGTCACCGTGGTGCAGGCCTCGTGATCGGCATCGACCGGGTGCCTGAGCGGTTGGCCATGGCACGCCGGCACGGCGTGGAGGTCATCGACCTCACGGAGGTCGACGACGCCGTCGCCGCAGTCGCCGAGCTCACCCAGGGCAGGGGAGCGGACTCGGTGATCGACGCCGTCGGGATGGAGGCGCACGGGTCCCCGGTCGCTGAGGTCACCCAGAAGGCGGCAGACATCCTGCCCGATGCCCTGTCCGGGTTCGTCAACGAGAAGGTCGGCGTGGACCGGTTGACTGCGCTGCTCACGGCCATAGCCCTGGTGCGTCGCGGCGGGACGCTCTCGGTGTCCGGGGTCTACGGGGGTGCCAAGGACCCGCTGCCGTTGATGGACCTCTTCGACCGTCAGGTGACGGTGCGCATGGGACAGGCGAACGTCCGGCGGTGGATCGACGACCTCATGCCCCTCGTCTCGGACCCCGGTGACCCGCTGGGCGTGCTTGACCTGCGGACCCATCGCCTCCCGCTCGAGGACGCGCCCCACGGCTACGTCCTCTTCCAGAAGAAGGAGGATGGCTGCATCAAGGTGGTCCTCGACCCAGCGCTGCGCCCGCACAGCTGATGACCGCCGGTCCCAGCCTCCGCGCCTCTCGCGCGGGGGCGGGAGCAGTCATAGAGTAGAGACAGGCCGAAGACCCGGCGGGTGCGACCCGCCGTGACGGTCAGCGAGAACAGAACCTCGTCTAGACGACGGCGAGACGGTCAAGCCGCGTCTACGCACCGCACCGGTGCGAACACTTCAGCGCCAATGCCTCACATTCCCGGCGCGGCCACCACCCGCTCGTCGCACCGACCAGCGCGTGACTGTGCGCGCAGAGGTGGCCGGCCCGCGAGGAACGGGTGATCTCTCCAGCACCGGAGGACCACCATGTACCTGCACGTACAGCGTCTGATCAACGAGATCGTCCCCGACGAACCCGACCCGGGAGCGGCCAACGCGCTGCAAGAAGGGCTCGGCGGACAGTTCGGCGAGATGCGCACGATGATGCAGTACCTCTTCCAGAGCATGAACTTCCGAGGACCGGCGGGGAAGCCGTACCGGGACCTGCTGCAGGGGGTCGGCACCGAGGAGATCAGCCACGTCGAACTCATCGGCACGACCATCTCCCGGCTGCTGGACGGCTCCCCGCGGTACAACGGGGACCCGACCGACCCGCTCGACACCCCGGGCGCAGGCGGTGACATCCCGCTGCGCGTCGCACTGGACCAGAGCAACATCCACCACTACCTCGTCGCCGCGCAGGGCGCGTTGCCCGTGGACGCGGCGGGGAACCCATGGAGCGGGAGCTACGTCTACAACTCCGGGAACCTCTTGCTGGACCTGCTGTACGACCTGATGCTCGAGTCCACGGGACGCCTGCAGAAGTGCCGGATCTACGAGATGACCCAGAACAAGACGGCTCGCGCGACCATCTCGTACCTCATCGTCCGGGACCAGGCGCACGAGTACGCCTATGCCAAGGCTCTGGAGACGCTCGGCGTGGACTGGGGCAAGGTGCTCCCTATCCCCAAGACGTCGGCCGAACGCTTTCCCGAGGTCAAACGGCTCCTCGACCTCGGCCTGGACAGGAAGCAGTACACCTTCGACCTGACCGGCGCGTCCGAGGCAGGCAAGATCTACCGCGGCATGTCACCGGCCAACGACGGTTCCGAGCTCTCGACCACCGAGCAGGCTCCGACCGGCATGCCCATGACCATCGCCCCCGAACGGCCCGAGGAGTTCGCCCCCGGGCTCGACCCGGAGCTCCTCGCGCTCATCCAGGCCACCGCAGACATCGAGATGGCCGGCGTCCAGCCGATCTACGGCCCTGTCACGGCCCAGGAGGGGTCGTGACACCCAGCACCCCAACCGACAGCACCACGCACCCCGTCGCAGCCTCGCTGCCTCGCATGAAAGGAACGAACCATGACTGACCAGAACAGCCGTCCGAACTTTCCTGCTGATCCGGCCACCCCGATCGACCCGTCGTTATCGGCGGGCGCGGTGCCGGAGATGCGGCACACCGCCGGTCAGACGTCTTCCCCGTCCGTCGGTGACACCACCGCCACGCGCGGCAGACGCACCGACGACGCACTCTCCTCCGACGACAGCCTCTATGACGACGTGGTCGTCGGGTCGTCGTCGGGCGGGTCCTCGTCACCCCCCGCTGGCGGGCAGGGGGAGCCTGGCGGGGGCCAGACGCGGGAGAAAGCGTCCCACGTCGCCGGCACCGCGAAGGAGAAGGCAGGGGCGGTGATGGACGCGGAGAAGACGATGGCCCGCGACACCGCCGCTGAAGCCACCGACCGGGCAAAGGCGACGCTCGCCGAGGCGAAGGTCCAGGTCAAAGACCTGTGGCAGCAGAGCCGGAGCGAGATCTCCGACAGCGCGGGCGTCCAGCTCCAGCGGCTGTCCGAGGGCGCTCGGTCGCTCTCCGACGAGCTGGGTGACATGGCGTCGGCGAGCGACGACCCGGGGATCGCGAGCGACCTCGCACGGCGGGCCTCGGGATACTTCTCGAACGCGAGCACGTGGCTCGAGAACCGGGGTCCGGAGGAGGTGCTGACCGAGGTGAAGCAGTTCGCGCGGCGCTCTCCGGGGGCCTTCCTCGCCCTCGCGGGCGGGCTGGGGCTGATCGTCGGTCGGGTGAGCCGTAGCCTCAAGGACGACAGCTCCAGCGACACGTCGTCCACCGGCCAGCCCCATGACCGGAGCTCCGCCCCCCACGGTGCGCTGGCCCAGGATGGCACCTCCACCTGGGACGACGCCTCCACCATCGATCAGCACCTCGGCGAAGGTCAGGGCGCCGGCCGGACTCCCTCCATGGGGACGATGCCCACCCCTGTCCCGCCCATCCACGACCGGGCACCGGACGGAGGTGACCTGCGATGACAGCGCCACCTCCGGGCGCCCCTCGCCCGAGCCGTGACCCGGCAGAGGCTTCGGTCGGCGAGCTCTTCGGTGAGCTGACGCGTGACTTCTCCGTCCTGGTCCGCCAGGAGATCGCGCTGGCCAAGGCAGAGGCTCAGGACAGCGCCAAGAAGGCCGGGAAGGGCGCGGGCATGCTGGGCGGCGCCGGCTGGGCATCGCACTTCGTCCTGCTCTTCCTGTCCGTCGCCCTCTGGTGGGGGCTGGGCACATGGATCGGTGACGGCGACGGTGACCCCGCCCTCGGCTGGTCCGCGCTGATCGTCGCCCTCCTGTGGGCGATCATCGCCGCCATCCTGGCGGTCCAGGGCAAGGCCGAGCTCAAGAAGACCCGAGGCATGCCCCAGACGGCCGACACCCTCAAGAAGATTCCCGACGCGCTCAAAGGGGAGGAACGATCATGACGACCAACACCAACACCAACACCAACACCAACGACCCGGACGAGATCCGCGCTGACATCGAGGCCACCCGGGCAGCACTCAGCCAGGACGTGGACAACATCGAGGAGAAGGTCAGCCCGACCAAGATCGCCCACCGCCAGACCGACCGGGTGCGCTCGGCCGTCTCCGGCGTCAAGGACAAGGTCTTCGGGGCGGCCTCCGGTGCCGGGGACAGCGCCCAGCACGCCGGCAGCACGATCGCCGACGCCGCACAAGGCGCGCCGCAGGAGGTGCGCCGGGCAGCTCAGGGCAACCCGCTCGCCGCAGGTCTTGTGGCCTTCGGTGCCGGTCTGCTCGCGGCTGCTCTGCTCCCAGCCACCCAGGCGGAGAAGCGCGCCGTGCGCACCGCGAAGGAGGATGAGGGCGTCCAGCGCGCCGCCGACGACATCAAGAGCGCGGCTCAGGACATCGGCACCTCGCTCCAGGAGCCGGCGAACGAGGCGCTCTCGAGCGTCAAGGACACGGCCACCGAAGGCGCGCAGCACGTCAAGGAGACCGCGACGCAGGGCGCGCAGGACGTGAAGTCAGAGGTGCGCGGCGGTGCTGAGGAGGTCAAGGGCGAAGCCCAGCAGCAGGCTCAGCAGGGTCAGGGGCAGCAGGGTCAGAGCTCAGGCACGGGTCAGTCCTCAGGGACCGGTCAGGGCTGATCAGGCAGCTGGCCCGCGTTCAGACCTCTGTGGTAGATCTCGCGGGCCTCGTCGAGCACGGCGGGCGCCACCACGGCGATGGGCCGGGCACGGACCACGAGTGGTTCGCTGTCCGGCCCCCGTCCGACCTCGTCTCCCGTGAGCACCCAGGGGAAGCGTGAGTCCTGGCCCAGGTGCTCGTACTGGCAGAGCTGGCGGGCCACCCACTCCGCGGGGGGCCGGGTCCACCACGGTTCGGGAGCCAGCCGGTTCACGCTGAGCCCGGGCAGCAGGCAGCCGCTCTCCCCGTCCCGGCTCTGGCTCCCAGCATCGACCTGGGGTCCTGCGCTGAACCGGACGTAGAGCACAGGTTCCACGGTGAGCAGGTCAACCACCTCGCCCATGGTCTCCAGCCGTGCGAGCTCACCGCTCCATCGCGGGTCGAGGCTCGGTGCGGGCGGGGGACGGAGGCTGTCGTCGTCAGCCATGGTGGTCCTCCTCAGCGCCGTCACCGACCACCGCAGGACCACCATCACCCACCACCGCGGGGCCGCCGGTGAGGTTCGCGAGCGCGGTGTCGAGGTTGCCGAGCGTGACTGCGAACTCGTCCGTCTGGCCCTCAGCGCCTTCGCGGGTGACGTCGACGAACTCACGCGCGAGGTCGCGCAAGGGGACGTTCGTGTCGTTGGACCGTCGTCGCAGGATGGCGAAGGCCTCGTCATCGGTGACGTGCAAGCCCGCCATGAGGATCCCTTTGGCCTGTTCGATGCTGGCCCGGCCGGCCGTCCCGGCCGCGATGTGCTCGGTCGCGTCCCGGTCGACGGCCTCCCGCTGGCTCTCTGACAGGTCGACGAAGTACCCCACCAGCTCGATGACCTGCCCGTCTCCGTCTTTGCGTCCCTGCCCCGTGATTCCCAGGACGCGGATGTTGCCCTGGGCGTCGATGATCCGGTGCACGCAGCTGAACGGCACGCCGGTCAGCCCGGCGCGCTGCATGACGTCGGAGACGCGTTGGCGGTCGTCGGGGTGCTTGTGCGCGACGAGGAGTGCAGTCGACGGCACGATCTCCCCCGGGAGGAAGCCGTGCATGCGGAAGATCTCCTCAGCCCAGGTCCACCGGCCGGTGGCGAGGTCGAGCCGGAACCCCCCCACGGGCTGACTGCGCCCGAGGGAGAGCGCTACAACCAGGTCCCCCGGGATGTCCGCACCGTTCGGGCGCGCGGGGCCGAAGCTCGGCGGCGGAAGTCCCGCGCTCATGTGCTCTCTTCCGTGCGACTGTGTAGTGGTGCTTCCCTGCGGGCGTTCATGGACTGAGCCTACGTTTGCTCACCAGTTGGCGCAGAGCGTCCGGATCACGTCGTCTGAAGGCCAGCATCCGACGGGCAACAGCCGTAGCCTGGGGTGCGCAGCGTGACCTGAGCACGGTCGCCGAGGCCGTGCGCGCTGTCCCAACGACGAGTGCAGAGGAGCTGACCATGACCAGCGAGACCGGCGCACGACCCGACCGTGACCCCTCGCCCGGCAGCGGCGGGACCGGGGACGACGAACCGGACGTGAACACGGGGGTGGTCAGGCCCGACGCCGACCTGGAGAACCTCGACGGACCGTCGCGCGACGAGGCGGACGACGACGTCCCCGACGGCCACGCCTGAGGACCGCGACCGACAGTTCATGACCGAGAAACGACAGATTGACCGTCATACGCCGGGGTGAGGCGCCGGTGGTGCTCAACTTGCTCTCGTCCTGCAGGCCGTCCTGAGCCTGCGGGCGCGAGCCGAAAGAGGACCACCATGCTCAGCCGAATCCGCCGCGCCTGGCACGCCTTCTCGCAGGAGAAGCCCGGGCTGGCCCAGTTCGTCATGTTCATGCTGCTGAGCCAGGGCATGACGGTGCTGCAGCTGATCATGATGCCGGTGTTCAAGTGGATCTTCGGGATGACCGCGCTGGTCGCCACGGACTTCCAGGTGCTGCCCTTCGGCACCAACGCTGACGGCAGCTCCTTCTTCATCTTCGATTACGCCGGAGGGGCCCTGCCCGAGGGCGGCGGGGGACTGGCCTACTTCCTCGCGGTGCAGATCACCCTGCTGATCGCGCAGGTGATCAACTTCTTCGCCCAGCGCAACATCGCCTTCAAGTCGAACTCCAACGTGTGGCGAGCGGCCATGTGGTACTCGATCGCCTACGTGATCATCACCTTCGCCGCCGCGGCGCTGCAGGGCTTCTACAAGGATCCCATCTACCAGGCGATGATCGAGCGTTGGGGGACCACCGGCGAGACCGGCGCCGACGTGGTGACCATGCTCATCAACGCCATCATCTCCTTCACCGTCTTCTTCCCGATCTTCAAGATCATCTTCAAGCAGGAGCCGGAGACGGCAGACGACGTCGCAGCTGCTGAGCGCGAGCTCACCCCCAGCGCCCCCTGATCCCCCCCGGAGACGACAGGAGCGCTCGGCCGAACCCTCGGCCGGGCGCTCCTGCTGTCTCTGGCGGCTGCAGTCGGTCGAGGCGGCTAGCTGAGGGGTCCCTGCGTGGACTCTGTCTCCCCTCCGGACCGTCGGCGGCGGACCGTGCCGGCTGTGACGAGGGCGCCGGCGGTGAGCAGAGCCAGCGCGACGAGCACGACGGCCTGTGGCGTGGACCCCGTGAGGGCGAGCCGTCCGCCTGGAGTGAGAGCGGCGGTGGGGGACTGCCCTGCGGCACCGGCGGGGGTGAGGGACGTCGTGCCGCCCGGGGGAGACGTCGGGCCCGGGCCGGTCTCGGTGCCTGTCTCGGTGCCCGTCTCGGTGCCCGTTTCGGTGCCTGGACCTGTGCCTGGTCCGGTGACCGCAGCCACGCGCACCGGGGCCCAGCCGACGAGTGAACCGTCTGCGGCCTGGACCACGACGCGGTGGTCTCCGGTGGGCGTGTCCGCCGGCACCGTCACAGCGAGGATGCCGGCGGAGTCCGCGGTGACCGTGCCGATCAGGGCGGGTTCGGAGTACAGCCACGCCCGCACCGTCGACCCTGCCCGCGCGCTCCCCAGGCCGACCGAGATGGTCTCGCCCGGTGCAGCGGTGGCGGGGGCGGTGACGCCGCCGCGGTTCGCCTCGGTGAGCAGCGCCGGGTCGACGGCGGCCGGGACGTCGCCGGGCCCGCCCGGGGTGCCGGGCACCTCGGGGTCGACCGGCTCGACGGGGTCGACAGGGTCGACCGGCTTGGCCGGCGGGGTGACGCCCGCCTCGGTGACCCACTTCTGTCCGTCGTCGTACTTGGTGATGGTGAACTCGTCATAGACGGCGCCGACGGGCAGGTCGGTCGTGGCCGTCGCCGTCTTCTCCGCGAGGTAGGAGGTGTAGACGAGCTGCTCCGCGGTCACGTCGATGACCTGGTACGTGGTCACGCCCGCGCCGCGCAGCACCTGGGTCGCGCCGTTGTTGGTCCACACGTTCTTCGCGTCGGTCTCCAGCGCGTAGTGCTTGGCGCCGGAGTTGGAGACGGCGTAGACCGGTCCGGTGGTCATGCCTGCGGTCTCGGTGGCGTCGGCATCGAGGTAGCCGCGGCCGTAGGTGTGGTCGTGGCCCATGAGCACGAGGTCGATGTTGTGCTTCTGGAAGATCGGCACCCACACCTCGCGCAGGACGGGCTCGTCGCGTCCTGCCGACGTCGAGAAGACCGGCTGGTGGAAGGTCACGACGTTCCAGGTGGACGGGCTCTGGCCCAGCACGTGGTCGAGCCAGGCGCCCTGGAACTCGGTCCACAGTCGCGCGACCTTGCCCGAGGGGCACTCGCTGCCCGAGCACGCGGGAAGGGCGTCCGGTGTGAGGAAGGCGGTGTCACGGGTCGCGTTGATCGTGATGAACCGCACGCCCTGGTAGTCGGTGTAGTAGACCGTCTCAGCGGCGAACTCGGCCCAGTGGGCGAAGTAGGCGGCGTACTGACGGGCGACGTCGGTGTCCCCGACGGCGAGCTCGGCGAGCGGGCCGATGGTCGCGGTGGTCGGGTTGTTGCGGGGGTACTCGAAGTTGGCCTTCCACGCGGCGAGCTTCTTGTCACCGGAGTACTCGTGGTTGCCCGGGGCTGCCATGACGTTGGTCGTGGCGGCGGAGGTGTCCATGCCGGAGAACCAGTTGAGCCACTGCGTCTCGTTGTTGCCCGAGTCGATGAGGTCGCCTGCGTGCACGGACCCGATCGAGTCGGGGGCGGCTGCCTCGGCCTGGCGCACGACCGAGGGCCAGGTGCTGTCCAGGCCGATCTGGGCGTCGCCGTAGTAGATGAACTGGAAGTCCGTCTCGGTCGGGTCGGCTGTGGTGAACGTGTGCCAGTCGCTCCACCCGCCCTCCAGACCCACCCGGTAGGTGTACGCCGTCGCCGGCGACAGCCCGGTCACCGTCGCGGAGTAGTGCGGCAGAGGATTGTTGTTGACCGTCCCGGCCGGGTATGCATCGACCGCGCGCAGGTCACCGCCCGCCGCGGGGCGGATCTGCACCTGGCCGGTCGCGTGGCTCGCGTCGCCGGCGAGCCAGGAGACCGACTGCGAGGTGGCCGGCGTCGTCGTGGGGGTGAGGATCACCCGGGACGGGGCGGCGACCACCGGGACAGACGGGTCCGGTACGGGCGCCAGGCGGATGGAGGGGACGTCGAGGTAGATGTCCGAGCTCGACGCGCGGTCCTGGTACAGCGCCACAGCCACGGTGTTGGTGCCGTCGACGAGCAGGTCCGGGTCTGCGGTGAAGGTGCTCGCGACGGGGTTGCCGCCGCTGTCACCGGCATACTCCTGGTTGGTGGTGCCGGTGACCCGGTCGTCGACGAAGCCGGCGACCTTGGTGCCGTTGATCCAGACGACGAGGGCGTCGTCGTGCACGACGTCTCCGACGACGGACCCCACCGCGTCCGCGACGCCCGCCGCCAGGTCGAAGGTGGTGCGGAAGAAGTACGTGGGCACGGCCGGTGCGCTCACGCCGTCAAGATAGTGGTTGAGCACCGTCGCCGGGGTGTGCGGCCCGACGGCGGCGAGCCGACCGTTCTTGGCGCCGAAGCTGCCCGTCGCGGACGCCCAGGAGGAGTCGTCGAAGCCGGGGGCGGTCCATGCGGTGAGCGGCTCGGCGCCCAGGACGGGGTCGGTGCCGTCGTCGAGGTAGCGCCAGGTGGTCGTCGCGGTGCTGACCACCGGTTCGGTGGGGACTGCGGGAGGCGCTGCGGGAGGCGCCGCGGGAGCGGCGACCGCCGAGGTGGGAGCCGCGATCACCGCGCCTAGCAGGGCGAAGAGGGCGAGCGAAACCACACCCCGCCGGGCACGGCGGGGGGTGAGCTGGGACATCGTCATCTGATTCCTTCACGTGGGAGACGCTGGTCGTCCTCAGTGACGCGAGCGCGGGTGTCAGCGGGTTGGAGGGACGAGGGACGGAGGATGAACACCAGGCGCCCACCTGACGCCCAGGCGAGTCCCGGCACTGGTCAGGTGCGGTGTCCGGCCGCAGGTCCGGTCGCAGCGACTCGCCAGACGTGCCACCGTGGTGGTGTGGCCTGCCGCTGGGCCCGATCCGCCAGCAGACCGAAAGGACCATCGCGATGGCGACGATCGTCTCCTCCCTGTTCATGTCCCTCGACGGCGTCGTCGAGATCGACCCGACCTGGCACTTCCCCTACTTCGACGAGCACATGAGCGCCGCCGTCGACTCCGACTACACCGGGGTGGACGCGCTGCTCATCGGGCGGGTCACCTACGACAGCTTTGCCGGAGCGTGGCCGGGCCGCGAGGACGCGGGCGAGGAGGACGCCGAGTTCGCCAGACGCCTCGGTGACATGCGCAAGATCGTGGCCACCCGCGGTGACGCTGACCTCGGGTGGCGCAACGTGGAGCGGGTCCAGGGGGACCTCGTCGAGGCCGTGAGAGCGCTCAAGGAGACGCCGGGGATCACCAAGATCCTCGTTGCCGGGTCGATCTCGGTGGTGCGTCAGCTGCTCGCAGCAGGCCTGGTGGACGAGCTGAGCCTGCTCCTGCACCCGGTCGCCGCGCGGGATGGGGAACGGCTCTTCGACGACGGGTCGCCGATCTACCCCTTCCGGCTGCTGCGCGCGGACGTCTTTCCCACGGGCGTGGTGCACCTCGTCTACTCGCCCGCGGCGCTGCCCTCGCTCGACGCGCAGGAGGACGCCACGGCGACGGTGCCAGGGGACGGCGAGTGATGCCCGTCAGTCGGTCCGTGCCTGCGGCGCCGCGGTGACCGCCGCGATGATCGCCTCGAGCTCGTGGCGCTTGGGCACGCCGGGTCGGGAGTAGACGATCTCCCCGTCACGCAGGATCACCAGGGTCGGCAGCGACTGGATACCGAAGCGGGCCGCGAGCGCCTGCTGCCGGTCGGTGTCCACGGTGGCGAAGACCAGCTCGGGGTGCACCTGCGCCACGGCCTCGAAGATCGGGGCGAACTGGTGGCACGGACGGCACCACGCAGCCCAGAAGTCCAGCAGCACCACCCCGCCGCGCGAGATCGTCTCGCCGAGGAGCTCAGGGGTCATCGCGATCGTCGGCACTGGTTGAATCTACCCTCTCGTCCATCGACACCGGCCCAGACCAGTCTGCGCCAGCTAGGAGCTCCATCATGGTCGCCACAGCCCTCGTGCTCGCTGGGATCGCAGCACTCGTCCACGTCTTTATCTTCTACCTCGAGTCGGTCGCATGGACCGGTGCGAGGGCGCGAGCGACCTTCGGGCTGACCGAGGAGGAGGCCGTGGCGACCAGGTTCATGGCCTTCAACCAGGGCTTCTACAACCTGTTCCTGGCGATCGTCACGGCGGTCGGCATCGGCGTGGTGGCTGCGGGGCACACGGCGGTCGGATCAGCACTCGTGCTCGCGGGGACCGGGTCGATGGTCGCAGCCGCCCTCGTGCTCGTGGTGACCGCCCCCGACAAGCGCGCCGCGGCGCTCAAGCAGGGCGTGGTGCCGCTGCTCGCGGTGATCGCCCTCGTCGTCGGCCTCGCTGTGTAGGACGTGCCGTCGGGCGTGCCGGTGAGCGCGGCGGGACCGTAAGGGCGTCCCAGCCGTGCGGTGGCGCGCATACGGTGGTGTCCTGAAGCAGGGGGCGGTCTGCCTGCCAGTCAGCACACGGGAGGATCCACCATGCACACTCGAACGCTCGGTCAAGGCCTGGAGGTCTCGGCGATCGGTATCGGCGCCATGGGGATGTCCCAGAGCTACGGCCCCAACCCCGGTCCTCGCGAGGAGATGGTCGCCGTGCTGCGCGGCGCGGTCGAGCGCGGGGTGACCTTCGTCGACACCGCCGAGGTCTACGGGCCCTACGTCAACGAGGAGCTCGTCGGTGAGGCCCTCGAGCCGGTCCGTGACCAGGTGGTCATCGCCACGAAGTTCGGGTGGCGCATCGAGGACGGTGCGACGGTCGGCCTCGACAGCAGCCCGGAGCAGATCCGCCGCGCGGCGGACGCGTCGCTGCGCCGGCTGCGGACGGACGTCATCGACCTGTACTACCAGCACCGGGTCGACCCGCAGGTGCCGATCGAGGAGGTCGCCGGGGCTGTCGCGGAGCTCGTCCAGGCGGGAAAGGTCCGCCACTTCGGGCTGTCGGAGGCAGGCGCGGCGACCATCCGCCGAGCCCATGCGGTGTACCCGGTCACCGCGGTGCAGAGCGAGTACTCGCTGTGGACGCGCGACCCCGAGCCCGAGGTCCTGCCCACCCTGGCCGAGCTGGGGATCGGCTTCGTGCCGTTCAGCCCGCTGGGCAAGGGATTCCTCACCGGGACGGTCGACGCCGCCACGTCCTTCGCGCCCGGTGACATCCGGGCGACCATCCCGCGGTTCACCGAGGACAACCGCGCGGCGAACCTCGCGCTCGTCGAGCACGTGCGGCAGGTCGCGGCGGACAAGGGCGTGACGCCGGGGCAGATCGCTCTCGCGTGGCTGCTCGCTCAGCAGCCGTGGATCGTGCCGATCCCGGGGACCCGGCGCCTGACGCGCGTGGAGGAGAACGCCGGCGCCACGGCGGTGCCGCTGTCAGCGGACGAGATCGCCGACCTCGATGCCTTGGCCGCGCGGATCGGGATCCGGGGCGACCGGTACAACGAGACCGGCATGTCCATGGTCGGGCTGTGAGCACCAAGCCTGCGGGCTGAGCACCAGGCGTGCGGGTTGAGATGACGTGCTCACCCGTCGTACTGGTCGTCGGTGACCTTCTCGGCCCATTCGGTGTCGGGGCCGTGCGTGCCGTCGCCGACCTCCCACATGGCCAGGTGGGTCATGAAGGTCTTGGGCGCTGCGCCGTGCCAGTGCCACTCCCCAGGAGCGATCCACAGGCTCTCCCCGGGCAGGAGCAGCACGACCTCGCCGTCACGGGTTCCCACCCGCGCCACGCCCTCGGTGACGTGCAGGGCCTGTCCCTTGACGTGCCGGTGCCAGAAGGTCCGCGCGCCCGGGGCGAAGTGCACCGCGTTGACGCGCAGGGTGGCGGGGACAGGTGGAGCGGCGAGGACGTCGAACCAGACGTCCCCGGTGAACCACTCGGCCGGGCCCTTCTGGGTGGGGGTGCGAGGCGTGATCTCCATCGTGAACTCCTCAGGCTCGGGACTTCAACATACGTCCGACCGGTGGCCGGACGCAGGACCTGGCCGCGCCCGCCCGCCGGGACCCAGCGCGCTGGAGCCTTCCGCCTGCACGAGTGAGCCGTCATGCTGGAGCTCTCACCAGGGTCGAGAGGAGGGGCCATGACCTCACCGGTGCTGCTGGCGCTGCCCTTCACCGGCCGCTGGCTGGTCCAGAACAGCCCGGCCCGCCGGGTGCCCAGCCACGGGGTGGACCTGCTCGGCCAGCGCTACGCGATCGACTTCGTCGGCGTCGACGACCAGGGCCGGACGGCGCCGGTGCGTGACTGGCGCACCCTCGTGGCGACCGAGCCTGCCGAGCGGTTCGTCGCCTTCGGTCGCCCGATCCTCGCGCCGGTTGACGGTGTCGTCGTCGCCGCGCACGACGGTGAACCGGACCGCGTTGCCCGGCGCTCGCAGCTGGCGCTCATCCCCTATGCCCTCGGCCAGGCGGGACGGTTGCGTGAGGGCGTCGGTGCGGTCGCCGGGAACCACGTGATCATCGCCGACCGGCTGAGCGGGGCCTTCGTTGCCCTGGTGCACCTGCGCCGCGGTTCGCTGGGAGTGCGGGTCGGGACGGCGGTCGCCGCCGGCGAGCGGGTGGGGGAGTGCGGCAACTCGGGCAACTCCACGCAGCCGCACGTGCACGTCCAGGCGATGGACAGCGCCGACCTCGCCGTCGCCCGGGGCCTGCCCCTCGCGCTGCTCGACTACAGGCAGACGCCGCGCGGGACGGCACGGGCGGTGGACAGGGAGATCGGTGTGCCCGACGACGGCGCGGTCATCGAGCCTGTCCGGTAGCCGGGGCAGCCTCTGTGTCGTCGGCCGGGTCGAGCGCCGCGTGCGCCGTGGCTGTGCCGGGGTCCTCAGGTACCCACCGCAGCAGGTCTCCCGGCTGGCACTGCAGGACCTCGCACAAGGCGTCCAGCGTGGTGAAGCGCACGGCGCGGGCGCGCCCGTTCTTGAGCACCGCGAGGTTGGCCGGGGTGATGCCGATGCGGTCGGCGAGGGTCCCGACCGACATCTTGCGCCGGGCGAGCATGACGTCGATGTCGACGACGATGGGCATGTCAGACCACCTCGTCGAGCTCGGCCTGCAGGTGGCGGGCGTCGGCGTCCCGGGCGACAGCCTGGGCGAGCAGGAGCCGCAGCACCAGGACGATGAGCGCGATCCCGGCGACGAGCACCCCGGCGCCGCCGACGAGGAGCACCACACCGGGTGCGACGGCCTCGCCCGGGGCGAGGACCACGCCGAGGCCGAAGGTGAGAGCGGACGCCGCGGCGACAGCGCCGATGACCACGTCGACATAGCGGAAGGCGGCGTCGGAGAACACCGTTCCGCGCTGCACCATGGTGACGAGCTTCCACACGCTCACCGCGGCCACCTGGATGGCCAGGATGAACAGCACCGGGAAGAGGATGAGTGGCAGGCGCAGGTGGACGTACTCCGGTCGGAGCGCGTCGAGGTCGGCGGCGAGCGACGGGACCATGACGGCCTGGACGAACAACGACCCGGCGAGCACGAGGGCGAACACGATGCGCAACGCCAGCACTGTCAACCGGCCCATGACGACTCCTGAGATTGAATCACGATATAAATCTATCGACCGTCAATCGATCAGGCAACTGTGACTGCCCCGCGATCAGAGCACATCCCTGCCCGAGAACCGGTCGCGCGTGCTCACCGCAGACCCGGCCAGGATGCCGAGCGCGATCGCCACCATCGTGGACAAGGTGGTGACCATGGTGGACCCCCCGTCACCGTCACCGGCGCCGTCGAGGATCGAGGCGACTCCCACCAGACCCAGGGCGCCTGGGACGAGGAGCCAGAAGGCGGGCAGGAAGCTCACCGCAGCCGCGGGACCGGTGGCGTGACGTGAGACGACGACGGCGACCGGCGTCATGACGAAGGCGCCGATGAGGGCAGAGAGCACGCCGCCGAAGAAGATCTCGCCGATCACCTGGGCGCCGTAGGCCACGTACAGGACCAGCAAGATCCACGGGATCGACGCCCGCCGCCCGCCCTGGTGGACCACGACCCCCACGCCGTAGGCCGCGACCGCGATCCACGGTGCGATGGCACCGATGGGCTGGTGGGACTCCGAGAGCACTAGCTTGGGGATGCCCACGAGGGCCGCGCCAGCAACGATCCCGACCGCGAGCAGGACGAGCTGCATGAAGCCAGCCATGAGCCGCCCGGCTCCCGACATCATCTGACCGGCTGCCAGCTCGATGATCCCCGTGGTGAGCAGCGCCCCGGGCAGCAGGATGACCAGGGGGGCGATGAGGGAGGGCAGGATGGCCGCATCCCATCCCGCGCGCGCCAGCAGGAACACCGCGGTCGAGACGCCGAAGGCCAGCGCGACCGTGACCAGGGGGGCGCGCTGGCCGGAGACGTTCGCCGTGGACAGGCGCACCGTGCCGACCAGGGCGCCGAGCACGCATGCGATGGCGGTGCTGCCCCACGACGCTCCCAGGATGACCGCTAGGCCGGCGCAGAGCAGCACGTAGGCCGCGATGCGCACCGCCCGGGTGAACGGTGGGGGAGCGGTCCGGATCTCGTGGATGCGGTCCAGGATCTGATCGGGGGTGAGCAGACCGGCGCGCGCCCCGCGCACCAGCTCGTCCAGCGCGTCGACCTGGTGCAGCAGCAGCTTGTTGCGCCCGCTGGAGAGCGCACCGGTGTACAGCTCCCCGGCGCCGCGGGTGGAGACGAACAGCGCTGTGGGCATCACCACGACGCCCGTCGCCGGGTAGGAGTTCGCCCGGGCGATGTCCTCGAGGGCTGCCTCGATCGTGATGACGGAGTACGTCGCGTCCAGCATCGCCTCCCCGACTGCCTCGATGGCGGCGAAGGTGACGGCCGCGCTCGAGGTGGACGGTGGCGCCGGGCGGGGCGGCAGGCGCGTCGTGGGTGCGGTCACAGGTGCCGTGGTCGCTGTCGCTGCCGTTTCTGGCGTCTCTGGCGTCTCTGGCGGGGCTGTCGTCGGGACTGTCGGCAGCACTGCCGTGTCAGCCAGGTCACCGTCCACGTCTGGTTCGGACACCGCCCGACGCCTCAGCATCACCAGGACCACGCCGCTGGCCGCCAGGACGAGCAGCGCGATGATCCACATCACCGCCGGCTGCGAGGACTGCGTCGCGGCCGGGGGGACGGGTTGGATGACCGGGGCCTGCTCGTCGGTCGGGTCGTCCGTCGGCTCCTGCTGGGGCGCGTCCGTCGTCGGGGCGGGGTCCGTCGGAGCCTGGGTGGTCGGGGCGTCGGTCGTCTCCGACGGCGGGGCGGGTTGCGTGGTCTCGGCGGGGCTCGGGGTGGGGGTGGCGGTCGGCGTCGGGGTGGGGTCTTGGGGCGTCGGCGGTGCCGACTGCTGGTCGGGTGGGTCCGTGCCGGGGGCCGGGGTGCTGGGCGCCTGGGTGGCGGTCGGTGTGGGGGTCTGCGCCTCGCTGCCCGCCTCCGTGAGGGGACCACCCACGAAGAACGCAGCGACAACTGTGAGGACGGCGATCAGACTGGCGAGCCGCATGTCACTCCCGGACTTCCGCCGGCTCCGGGGACGGACTCTTCATCGGTGCGGCGTTCATGAGCAGGTCCTCTCAGTGACGGTGGCCACGTGCTCTTCAGGGTGCGCGTTCCGTGTGCTGCTGCGCCACCGCAGCCGGAGGGCTGCGTGCTGACCTGCGACGACTTGTCACGATACAGGACGTGATCTGATCCGGTCAGGAGGCGCAGAGCCAGCCCAGTAGCATCGACGGATGCCCCCACGGTCCCCCTTGCCGCCGCGCCACGGTCTCGATGCCGCGTGGGTGCGCACCCCGGACGCCGACCCGTCCCACGCGTCCCGCTGGCCGACGATGGGGGACTGGCTCCAGGACCGCTTGTCCGAGCGGGTGGACGTGACCGGCTTCCTGGCTGCGGGGCGTTTTGTCGACGAGGCCGGCGTGCCGGTGCTTGCTGGTGCGCCCTACCGGTCCTGCGCCTTCGTCTGGTTCCACCGCGACCTCGCCGAGGAGGTCGTCGTTCCGGGTGCTATCCATGTGATCCACCAGGACGAGCGGATCGTCGTGGTGGACAAGCCCGCCTTCCTCTCGACCATCCCGCGCGGCCGTCACGTGGTGCAGAGCCTGGTGGTGCGCCTGCGAGAGCAGCTTGGTCTGCCTGAGCTCTCCCCGCTGCACCGCCTGGACCGGGTCACATCGGGGTTGGTGGTGCTCGCCACGCAGCGACGCTGGCGCGGAGCCCACCAGTCGATGTTCGAGCGACGCGAGGTGGGCAAGATCTACCGCGCCGTGGCCCCGGTGCGCGCCGACCTCGAGCTTCCGGTCACCGTGCGCAACCACCTGCGCACCCGTCCTGGCCAGTGGCAGGCAGAGGTGCTGCCCGGAGCAGTGCCGAACGCCGAGTCGTTGATCGAGAGGGAGACGGTCCTCGGGGACACGGCCGTCTACCGCCTCACTCCGCGGACCGGACGCACCCACCAGCTGCGGATGCACATGCTCGGACTCGGGATCCCCATCAGCGGGGACCCGCTCTACCCGGTCGTGCGGGACGTCACCGTCGACGACTTCTCCACCCCGCTCCAGCTCTTGGCGAGCGAGATGTGGTTCACCGACCCGGTCGACGGCAGCGAGCGCCACTTCGAGAGCGTGCGCCGCCTCCCGCTGCGCAGTGACGAGCCCGCTGTCAGCGAGGGATAGCGCGCAGGACCAACCCCGAGGTGCTCGAGCCATGAGCCTCGTCTCGCCTCGTGGGGGCGTCCGTTCGCTAGGCTCGGGACCCGGACGGGCGAGGAGGCGCGTGGATGGACGACGACGTCAAGAAGATGCTGGCGGGCCCGCGGGGACGGCGCCTGGCTCTCGAGCACGCCATGGCGATCGCCGATGCGACGCGTCGCGACCGTTCCCCGGGGGCCGACCTGCGCAGTGCGGTCTTCGCCGCGGCGTACCGCGATGACTCGAACCCCTGGGCTCTCGTCGTGCCGACTGTCGATGCCGCAGAACCCACCAGCGCGACCCCGCGGACGTCGTCGCCCGACGACGTGGCGGCGTGCCTCCGCGACCTCCCCCTGACGCCCCTCGACGCGAGGACCGAGCTCGAGGTGCTGGACCGCGTGCTCTGCAGCGCCATGTCCTGGCAACCCCCGGACGGCGAGGACGTCCTGGCGGCCTCGCCGGTGGTGCGCGCAGCTCTCGCCCGGGTTACCGCGCACGTGCTGGCCACACCGGCGGCCTCGTGGTGGAGCGAGGGGATCGCGCGCGAGCAGCACGTGCTGCGGTGGGCGGACGTCCCCGCCTCGCCGGTACCCGTGGCCGCGGACACCGAGCTCGACCGGTGGAGGGCGCGCACGCTCGCTGGGGAGGAGAGGGCGCTGCGGAACCGCCAGGATGCTCCGGAGCTGGCCTGGAGTGGTGAGTGGTGGTCCACACCGCCGCGCACGTTGACCACGTCGACCCGCGGCTTGGGCGAGCTGGGCCCGGTCGGCCTCTGGCTCATGGAGGACAACCCCGGCTGGGACCACGCCACGAGCCGTGCCGCGAGCGTCCCGGACGGGGCGCGGGTGTACGAGGTCGACGGCGCCGCAGCCTGGGCGCAGCTGTGCCGCGACCATCCGATGGACGTCACCGGCGAGAAGCGCCATGACTGGCTGCTCACGACCGGCCGTGACGGCACGTGGGTCATCCCGGACTGGCCCGCGGTCGCACGGGACTACGACGCGGTCCACCTCACCCTGGCCGGGTACCTGCAGGCAGCCGGCACCGCGATCCCGGTCGAGGACGAGACCGCCAGCGTCATCGCGGGCTGGGCACCGGACGAGACGTTCTGGCTGACCGACGCCGTCGGTCATTGTCTCGTGGACGCGGGTCGGGGAGCACGGTCGTGGACCCGGGGAGACGCCGGGTGGTTCCTGTCGGAGGGCGAGCCGACCTGGCCGCTGCGTGGGCACGCGGTCGGTGGGACGCTGGACGACTAACCGGAAGGGGTGACGCCATGACCGTCATCAGCACCACCAAGGACGCCGACGCGCTGACCATGACCGTCGTCGCCGACCTCGACGCCAGCATCGACCGCGTGTGGCAGCTGTGGGAGGACCCGCGTCAGCTCGAGCAGTGGTGGGGGCCCCCGACCTGGCCGGCGACCTTCGACCGGCACGACTTCGTCGTGGGCGGGCAGTCGCGCTATCACATGACCGGTCCGGACGGGGAGAGAGCGCCCGGCTGGTGGAGGATCATGCTCGCGATGGGCATGGACGAGGGCTTGGTCGAGGCCATGGGACAGATCGACCCCCTGCTGGCCACCGGTCCAGCCGACTGACGCCGCTGGTCCGCCGGTCGCCGGGGGCGTCCCAGGATGCCGCTGCGGCGCTGGTCGGTACGTTGGACCCATGGCCAGCGAAGCGATCGTCCTCACGGTGCCGGGACCGCACGGTGAGCGTGAGATGCGTGTGTCGAGCCCCAGCCGCGTGCTGTGGCCTGAGGTCCAGATCACCAAGGGCGACCTGGCTCGGTACCTGGTCGACGTGGGCGGACCCTTCGTCGCGCACAACGGCGACCGGCCCGTCTCCTTGCAGCGGTACTCCACCGACGTGGACGGGGAGCAGTTCTTCTCCAAGAACCCCCCGCGCGGCGTACCAGAGTTCGTCCGGTCGGTGACCGTCGTCTATCCCAGCGGGCGGTCGCACCCCCAGCTGGTCATCGACGAGCCGGCCGCAGCGGTGTGGGCGGCCCAGATGAACACCGTGGTCTTCCATCCCTGGGCATCGCGCGCGGAGGACACCGACCACCCTGACCAGCTGCGGATCGACCTGGACCCCCAGCCGGGCACGGACTTCGGTGATGCTGTGGGCGTCGCGCTAGAGCTGCGGACCGTGCTGGCAGAGGCGGGGCTGACGGCCTTCGTCAAGACGTCGGGGAACCGCGGGCTGCACGTCTTCGCCCCGATCGAACCGGCCCACGAGTTCCTCGACGTGCGGCACGCGGTGATCGGCGTGGCGCGCGAGCTCGAACGACGGCTGCCCGAGCAGGTGACGACCGCCTGGTGGAAGGAAGAGCGCGGCCGGAAGATCTTCGTGGACTACAACCAGGCCAACCGGGACCGCACGATGGCCGGGGCCTACAGCCCGCGCGCACTGCCGCACGCGCCAGTCTCGTGCCCCCTGGGCTGGGAAGAGCTCGAGGAGGCGGCGCCGGAGTCGTTCACGGTGCTCACCGTGCCCGAGCGCCTCGCCACCGTGGGAGACCCGTGGGCGACGATGCACGACTCCGCAGGGACGATCGACGTGGCCCTGGACTGGTGGGAGCGGGACGTCGCGGCCGGGCTGGGCGAGCTGCCGTTCCCACCGGACTTCCCCAAGATGCCGGGCGAGCCGCCACGGGTCCAGCCCAGCAGGGCGAAGAGGGTGGACGGGGAAGACTGACCGGAGGGCTGGTCGGAAGCCGCTTTGACCAGCGGGTTCACTCCGCCTAGCGTGATGGCCTCCATGAGCCTCACGGTTCGTCCCACCACCACGGAAGACGGTGTCAGCGATGTCCGGCCCCGCCAGCGCCACGCTCGTCGTGCAACGCCCCTACGTTCCCTGGCGTGACCGCCTGCGCTCGTACGTCGTCGTCGTGGACGGGAAGCGTGCCGGGAAGGTCCGCGGCGGCGCGGAGCTGGTGATCGCGGTGGCTCCCGGCAGCCACCGCGTCGCGGCCCGGATCGACTGGACGGGCAGCGGTCCGCTGGACGTGGTCGTGCCAGCGGGCGGCGTCGCGGTCCTCAGGGTCCGCCCTGCAGGTGGCCCGGGAGAGGCCCTCGGCCAGGTCGGTGGCCGCCACAGCTACCTCGTCCTCGAGCAGATCGGCTGACCGAGCAGGTCGCGACGCGTCGCGTCGACGAACTGGCACCAGAGCTAGTGCGCCACTTCCCACACCTGCCCGGCCGGGTCGGCGAAGCACGCCGTCCGGATGCCCCACGGACGGTCCATCGGACCGTTGATGAGCGTCACTCCGCGAGCGACGAGCATCGCGCACACCGCGTCGACGTCATCGACCGTCACGGTCATCTGCACCCGTGACCCGGCAGCCTGGCTGGCGACCGGCGCGGGGCCGATGAGGTTGGCCGCCTGGCTGGAGTCGAGCAGGTTGATCACCGTGGTGCCGAAGTCGAAGGCGGCCGACTGCGCGTCCTCGAACACGAGCGGCACGCCGAAGACCTCTTTGTAGAAGCGTTTCGTTGCGACCAGGTCGTCCGTGAAGATCGTCGTGGCTGAGATCCCGCTGACCCAAGGGTTCATGTGCCTAGTATGTCTGTGCTGCTCAGCCTTCTGCAGCTTCTGGAGCCGCGGGCACTGCACAGCAGGCTCTGCCTGGGCCCTTAGACCCGGATAAGCACGGACCCCGCCGGGAGAATAGACCTGCGGGCAACCACAGCACCGGGCGTCCGACCGTGCACCTCGACCGAAAGCCTTTCATGAACACCACTCAACTTGGCCGGATCGTCGTCGCGGGCGCCGGGATGGTCGCGCACCGCTTCGTCGAACAGCTCATCGCCCGAGCGCCGCAGGACGGGTGGACGCTCACCGTCGTCGGCGACGAAGGACACCTGCCCTACGACCGCGTGCACCTGTCGGAGTTCTTCGACGGACGCAGCCCCGAAGCCCTCGCCATGAACCCCAGCGTCTGGGACGACCCGCGCGTCGAGCTCGTGGCCGACGACCGGGTCGAGGCGATTGACCGTGACGCCCAGCTCGTGCGCACCCGCTCCGGCGCAGCCGTCCCCTACGACACCCTCGTCATGGCGACCGGCTCCTGGCCGTGGAGCCCGCGTGCCGAGGGCACCGACCTCGCCGGTGTCTTCAGCTACCGCACCATGGCCGACGTCGAGGGCATCGCCGCCTGGATCACCGAGCGCGAAGCCGCCCTGGGACGCCCGCTGCGCGGCGTCGTCGTCGGTGGTGGGCTGCTCGGCCTGGAGGCCGCGGCCTCGCTGCAGAAGCTCGGTGCGCACGCGAGCGTCGTCGAGTTCGCCGACCGTCTCATGAACGTCCAGCTCGACGACGGCGGTGGCCAGGCGCTCCGCGTGCTCATCGCCGACATGGGCATCGACGTGCACACCTCCGTCGGGGCCGCGGCCCTGGGCGCGGCCGCTGACGGTCCGGTCGGCACGATGGCCCTGACCGACGGCACCGAGCTGCCTGCTGACATCGTCATCTTCTCCACCGGCATCCGCCCCCGCGACCGCATCGCCCGTGAGTCGGGGCTCGCTATCGGCGAGCGTGGCGGCGTCGTCGTGGGACCCACCTGCCGAACCTCTGACCAGGCGGTCTGGGCGATCGGGGAGTGCGCGTCCTTCGAGGGCGAGTGCACCGGGCTCGTGGCACCGGGCAACCTCATGGCCGACGTCGTCGTCGGGCAGCTGCTCGGCAGCGAGGTGACGTACTCCAGCCAGCCGGCCGGTGCCAAGCTCAAGGGCGTCGGGATCGACGCGGCGAGCTTCGGTGACGTCTTCGCCCTGTCCCCGGGCGCGCTCGAGGTCACCTTCGCCGACCCGGTGGCCAAGACCTACAAGAAGCTCGTCGTCTCCGACGACGCGAAGATCCTGCTCGGCGGCGTGTTCGTCGGCGACACCACGCTCTACGCCTCGCTGCGCCCGATGCTCGGCCGCCCCCTAGGCGCCGACCCCTCCGCCTTCCTCGCTCCCGAGGGCGGCGCCGGGATCCCCAGCACCGACGTGCCCGACGACGTCGTGGTGTGCTCCTGCGCCAACGTCACCGCCGGCACCATCCGCGGCGCCGTGACCGAGCACGGGTGCATGGACGTCGCCTCGGTGAAGACCTGCACCAAGGCCGGCACCATCTGCGGGTCCTGCGTCCCGCTGGTCACCAAGCTCGTCAACACCACGCTCGAGAAGGCCGGCATCGAGGTCTCGCGCGCCATGTGCGAGCACTTCTCGATGTCTCGTGCCGAGCTCTTCGCGCTGGTGCGGGCAGAAGGGCTGCGGACCTTCACCGACGTCGTGGCCGCGCACGGCACCGGTCGCGGCTGTGTCATCTGCAAGCCGGCGGTCGCCTCGATCCTGGCCTCCCAGGGTGCAGGGCACGTGCTCTCTCGCGAGCACATCGCGCTGCAGGACACGAACGACCACGCCCTGGCGAACATGCAGAAGGACGGGACCTACTCCGTCATCCCGCGTGTCCCAGGCGGAGAGATCACTCCCGAGAAGCTCATGGTCATCGCCCAGGTGGCCGCGGACTTCGGCCTGTACACCCGGGTCACCGGGGCTCAGCGGATCGGCATGTTCGGCGCGCGGATCGACCAGCTGCCCCAGATCTGGCAGCGGCTCGTCGACGCCGGGATGGAGTCGGGCCAGGCCTACGGCAAGTCCCTGCGCGCGGTGAAGTCCTGCGTGGGTCAGTCCTGGTGCCGCTTCGGCGTGCAGGACTCCGTCGGCATGGGAGTCAAGCTCGAGCTGCGCTATCGCGGCCTACGGTCCCCGCACAAGTTCAAGTTCGGCGTCTCAGGATGTGCGCGCGAGTGCGCCGAGGCGCGGGGCAAGGACGTCGGGATCATCGCGACCGACAAGGGCTGGAACGTCTATGTCGGTGGGAACGGCGGGTTCACCCCGCGCCACGCCGAGATGCTCGCCGAGGACCTCGACGACGACCGCCTCATCCAGGTGGTCGACCGCTTCCTCGCCCTGTACATCCGTGAGGCCGACCGCCTCGAGCGCACCGCACCGTGGGTGGCCGGCTACCCCGGCGGCATCGCTGAGCTGCGCAAGGTGCTCGTCGACGACTCCCTCGGCCTGGCGGCCGAGCTCGAGCAGACCATCGCCGAGCACGTGGACGCGTACACCGACGAGTGGGCGGACACCCTCGCCGACCCCGAGAAGCTCAAGCGCTTCCAGGCCTTCGTCAACATGCCTGGTGCGCACGACCCTGACCTGGCCTACACCTCTGAGCGCGGCCAGGCCCGCCCGGCGCGTGCGGGCGAGGTCTCTGACAACAACCCGGTGATTGCCCGGACGATCGAGGTGCGCTCATGACGAGCTGGACAGCAGTGTGCGAGATGGACGACCTCCTGCCAGAGGTCGGGGTGCCCGCGATGGTCGACGGGGTGCAGATCGCCCTGTTCCGTCTCGCCGACGACCAGGTGCTGGCCGTCCAGCAGCGTGACCCGTACTCGGGAGCGAACGTGCTCTCGCGCGGGATCGTCGGGTCGCGCGCTGACGTGGCGACGATCACGTCGCCGATGTACAAGCAGGTGTGGAACCTGGCGACGGGGGAGTGCCTGGACCCGGTGGGCAAGGACCCGGTCGACCTGCGGACCTGCGCAGTCGAGGTCGCCGGCACCCAGGTACGGGTCTCGCTCGGCTAGGACGCGCCGGTCCCCGGCGCGGCGGAGGCCGGATGTCGCTCTGCGACGTCCGGCCTCGTGGAGCGTACGATCGTACCTATGACGAACGACACGAGCACCCCACCCACCCACGGCATCGGTCACCACGGATACCCGGACCCCTCGGACACCCGCACGATGCACGAGCGGATGCTCGCCGGTGACCTCTACCTCGCCGACGACCCTCAGATCGCCGAGACGAGCGCGACCGCCCTCGACCTGCAGGACGCCTACAACCAGACCACCGCCCGTCAGCGTCCGCTGCGCAGGGCGCTGCTGGAGCAGATGCTCGGCGGGATCGGCGAGGGCTCCGAGATCCGCCCGCCGATGTACATCGACCTGGGTGCGAACATCACCATCGGCGCCCGGTGCTTCGTCAACTTCTCCCTCACCGCCCTCGACGTCGCCGCGATCACCATCGGTGACGACGTGCTCATCGGCCCCAACGTCCAGCTCCTCACCCCGACTCACCCGGTCGAGCCGGGACCGCGCCGGGACAAGTGGGAGGCGGCCCAGCCGATCACCATCGGGGACAACGTGTGGCTCGGTGGCGGCGTCATCGTCTGCCCCGGTGTCACGATCGGCGCCAACTCCGTCATCGGCGCCGGGGCCGTCGTCACCCGGGACATCCCGGCCGACGTCGTCGCCGTCGGCAACCCCGCCCGGGTGATCCGCAGCATCTGAGCCCGGCGCGGCCCCCGTACCGGCACTGCTCACGCACAGGAGGCGCAGATGAACCGGCGGTTCGATCCCAGCCGACGCGACCGCATCATCGACGTGACCATCGAGGCTATCGCCGAGGTGGGGGTCGCGGGGCTGTCTGCGCGCAAGGTCGCGACCCGGGCGGACGTCCCGCTCGGGTCGATGACCTACCACTTCACCGACATGGACGAGCTGCTGCGGGAGGCCTTCACGCGGTTCGCCGACCGTGTGGCCCGGCGGTTCGAGGAGCGGATGGGCTCGGCGAGCACGGTCGCCGAGGCCAAGGCGGCCGTCGCGCGGACCATCCATGAGGACGTCTTCGACACCCCGGCCAGCCTGGTGCTCACCCACGAGCTCTACACCCTCGCCGCGCGCGTCCCCGCCTACCGCACGATCACTCGCGACTGGATGCGGCGCAGCCGGTCCGCGCTGGAGAGGCACTTCAGCCCGGCGACGGCCCGCCAGCTCGACGCCCTGGTCGAGGGGCTGACCATCCACCGCGCCCTGGACACCGAGCCGCACGACGTCGAGGTCACCCTCGACGCGATCGAGAAGATCTGCCAGGACGGCGCCGCGCAGGGATGAGCGCCCGTCAGTCCTGCTGCGCCGCCGTCGGCGGATGGGCGAGCAGGTCGATCACCTCGGTGGTCGTGGTCGGGGAGAAGTCCGTGTAGAACTGCCCGACCGCCTGGAAGACGGCCGGGGAGAGCACGGTGACCACCTCGTCGGCGCCCAGCCTCGTCGCGGTGGCATCCGCAGGGGCGACGGGCGCTGCCACCACGACGCGGCGGGCGCCCCGGGCGCGAGCGACGTCGACGGCCACCCGGGCGGTCGCCCCCGTGGCGAGCCCGTCGTCGACGACAAGAGCCACCCGCCCGGTGAGGTCGACCGGAGGGCGCCCGCGGCGCAGCTCGGTGACCAGGGACTCGAGAGCAGCGCTTTCGCGGTGCTGGACCTCGTCGAGCTCACGGTCGCTGACGTGAGAGAGCATCGCGTGCTCGAGCACACCGATCCCGCCCTCACCGAGCGCGCCCATGGCGACCTCCGGCTGGTGGGGCAGCCCGAGCTTGCGCACGACGATGACGTCCAGCGGTGCGCCCAGGGCCTGCGCCACGTCCCAGGCCACCGGCACCCCACCGCGCGGGAGGCCGAGCACGACGACGTCGCTGCCCCGCAGGTGCTCCATGCGCCGGGCGAGCTGCCGCCCGGCGTCACGGCGATCGGTGAACCCCGTCATGTCCTCGCTCCCGTCAGGTCCTGCTCCCATCGTCTCTCCGGGAACCGGTCAGCGGGAAGTGGAGCCTGCGGTTGCTCGCGCCGGTGCTGCTGGTGGTACTGACCTAGAGCGTCCCGAGGATCTGCGCCGCCGCGGGCGAGCACAGCGCCGCCAGCAGGACGAGGTTGGCCACGACGGTGCACCAGAACGTCGCACGGAAGCTCGCCTTGACCGTCTTGTGCCGCAGCACCTCCTGCGCCAGGAGCGCGCCCGGCCAGCCGCCCACGAGCGCGAGCAGATGCAGGGTGCTCTCCGCGACCCGCCAGCGCCGGTCTCGCGCGGCGGCCTTGTCCCTCGCGTACACCGCGAAGGTCACCAGGCTCATCACCACGTAGACCAGCCCCACCCACGCGGGCACCCGCCAGACGAGGTCGACGGCGACTGCCACCGCAGCACCGAGCACGAGCGGCACGACGACGCGACGTGCCCGCGACCGGCGCCTTGCCCGCGTGCGGGCACCAGCGGTAGGCGAGGACACACCCGAGGGCGCACCAGAGGAGGGCGGACGGAGACGGGAGGAGGGCATCGTGGCAGTGTACTGACCACGACCAGAGACAATGGACGACGTGACCACCCCCGACGACCCGATCGCGCGCCTGCTCGCCGACCCTCCGGACCTCCCGGTCCGCACGGGGCTGCCCGAGCTGGTCCGCGCCGTGAGCGAGCGTGGAGTGAGCGTCGTCCACGCCCCGCCCGGGACGGGCAAGACGACGCTCGTCCCGCCCGCCCTGGCCGCCGTCGTGCCGGGACGGGTGATCGTCACGCAGCCGCGGCGCATCGCGGCCCGCGCTGCTGCGCGCCGCCTGGCCCAGCTGCTCGGCGAACCGGTCGGCCAGACCGTGGGGTACACGGTGCGCGGTGAGTCGACCACGACGCAGACGACCCGCGTCGAGATCGTCACGACCGGGGTGCTGCTGCGCCGGCTGCAGAACGACCCCGAGCTGGTGGGCGTCGGCGCGGTCGTCCTGGACGAGTGCCACGAGCGCCAGGTGGACGCAGACCTCGCGCTCGCGCTGCTCGTCGACGTCCGCGCCAACCTGCGCGAGGACCTCGTGGTCGTGGCGATGTCAGCCACGGTCGAGGCAGAGCGCACGGCCGAGCTGCTCGGCGGACCGGGGGAGCCACCTGCCCCCGTCGTCTCGGTCGAGAGCTCCCTCTTCCCGGTCGCTGACGTGTGGTGCCCTCCCGCGACCCCCGCCCTGGACGAGCGAGGAGTCACGCGCTCGTTCCTCGACCACGTCGCGGCGACCACGCGCCGTGCGCTGGCCGAGCGCAGCGGCGACGTCCTAGTCTTCGTGCCGGGGGCGGGTGAGGTCAACGAGGTCGTGCGCCGCCTCGGCGGGCTCGACGCCGACGTGCGTCCGCTGCACGGCCGGCTGCCCACGCGCGAGCAGGACCTCGCCCTGACCGCCGGTCCCCGGCGCCGCGTCGTCGTGTCGACCGCGGTGGCGGAGTCTTCGCTGACTGTCCCCGGTGTGCGCGTCGTCGTCGACGCCGGGCTCTCCCGCGAGCCGCGCACCGACCACCGGCGTGGGCTGGCCGGGCTGGTGACCGTGCGGGTGAGCCGGGCCAGCGCCGCCCAGCGCGCCGGGCGCAGCGGCCGCGAGGGCCCAGGGACCGCCTACCGCTGCTGGTCGCCGCAGGACCATGCCCGCCTGGATGCCCACCCCACGCCGGAGATCCTCACCGCTGACCTCACCGACTTCGCGCTCGAGCTGGCCTGCTGGGGCAGCGTGGACGGCGCGGGTCTGGCGCTCATGGACGCCCCGCCGCCCGCGGCGATGGCCGTCGCGCGCCAGACTCTCGTCGGTCTGGGCGCGCTGACCGGCGAGGGCACGGTCACCGCGCGCGGCCGCGAGATCTCCCGGATCGGTGTGGACCCACGCCTGGCGCGTGCGCTGCTCGACGCGAGCGTCGTGCTGGGGGCGCGGCGTGCCGCCGAGGTGGTGGCGCTGCTGGCCCAGGACGTGCGTGCACCTGGTGGTGACCTCGTCGCCGCGCTGCGCGACGTGCGCCGGGGCGGACCTGAGGGTGCGGCCTGGGCCAAGCAGGTGCAGCAGCTGCAGCGGTCCGTGCCCCGTAGCCTGGCCGCCGGGGCGGCCGAGCGAGCCCCTGGGGCGCTGAGCGAGGACCTCGCGGTCGGCCTCGTCGTGGCGCTCGCCCACCCCGACCGGGTCGCGCGCCGCCGCCGCAGCGGTGGACGTTACCTCATGGTCTCCGGGACCGGGGCAGACCTGCCGCCCGGGTCACCGCTGGCCGGGTACGACTGGCTCGCGATCGCCGACGCCGACCGTGCCCCGGGTCGCCGCGACGCGGTGGTCCGGTCCGCGGCCCCCCTCGACGAGGACCTCGCCCTGGAGGCGGCCGCCGCCTCGCTGCGCGAGGAGGACGAGGTGGCGTGGCTCGACGGCCGGGTCGTGGCCCG
>NZ_BCRT01000011.1 GCF_001552735.1 Sanguibacter suarezii NBRC 16159 | reverse complement strand
CGGCCGGGTCGTGGCCCGCCGCACCATCGGGCTGGGGGCCATCGAGCTGAGCTCCACGGCGCTGACCGACCCGCCGCGCGACCAGGTGGTCGCCGCCGTCCGCACCGGCCTCGAGCGCGACGGTCTCGACCTGCTGCCCTGGCGGGAGAGCGCCCGCGAGCTGCGGGCCAGGTTGGCCTTCGTGCACCGGGCGTGCGGCGAGCCCTGGCCTGACGTGAGCGACGAGGCGCTGCTCGGCGACGTCGACCGCTGGCTCGGCCCCGATCTGGGTCGGATCCGCACCGCACGTGACCTGCAGCGCATCGACGTCCTCGCGGCGCTGCGCCGGCTCGTGCCGTGGGAGGTCGCCGGGCGTCTCGACGAGATGGCGCCCGAGCGGGTGACGCTCCCGAGCGGGGCGCGCCACCATGTCGACTACTCCGGGGACCAGCCGGTCCTGGCGCTCAAGGTCCAGGAGGCCTTCGGGTGGACGGCCACACCGCGGCTGGCCGGGGGGCGGGTGCCGCTGCTGCTGCACCTGCTGTCCCCGGCCCGCCGCCCGGCGGCCGTCACGGCTGACCTGGCCTCCTTCTGGAGGACCGGGTACCCGCAGGTCCGTGCGGAGCTGCGTGGGCGTTACCCCAAGCACGCCTGGCCGCAGGACCCGCTCGCCGGCTGACCTACTTGACCACCGGCACCGGTGAGGCGTGCCAGATGCGGTCGAGGTAGTCGTGGATCGACCGGTCCGAGCTGAAGAACCCGGTCCGGGCGACGTTGAGGATCGCTGACCGGGACCAGGCCTCCTGGTCGGCGTAGGCCAGGTCGACCGTCTCCTGGGCCTCGATGTACGCCTGGTAGTCGGCCAGGACCATGAACCGGTCCTTGTCGAGCAGGTCGGAGACGATCATCTGGAAGGTCGTGCGGTCCCCGTGCGAGAACGTACCCGAGGCGATGAGGTCGATCGCCCCGCGCAGCGCCGGGTTGGACTCGTAGTAGGACCCGGGGTGGTACCCGGCGTCGGAGATCGCCTGCACCTCAGGCTCGGTGAGCCCGAAGAGGAAGAAGTTGTCCGCGCCGACGAGGTCGTAGATCTCGACGTTCGCGCCGTCCAGGGTGCCGATGGTCAGCGCACCGTTGAGGGCGAACTTCATGTTCCCGGTGCCGGAGGCCTCCTTGCCGGCGAGGGAGATCTGCTCGGAGAGGTCAGCCGCGGGGATGAGCTTCTCGGCGAGGGTCACGTTGTAGTTCGCCGGGAAGGCGACCCGCAGGTGCCCTTCGAGCTCCGGGGCGGTGTTGACCACCCGTGCCACGGCATTGATCAGGGCGATGATCTCCTTGGCCATCCGGTAGCCGGGGGCTGCCTTTGCGCCGAAGGTGACCACACGCGGGGTGAGGTCCGCCGCGCGCAGCTCACCCTTGAGCACCCGGTCGTAGGTGGTGATCACGTGCAGGAGCTTGAGCATCTGGCGCTTGTACTCGTGCAGCCGCTTGACCATGACGTCGAAGAGCGCGTCCGAGGGCAGCTCGATCCCGTCGCGGGTGGCGATGAGGTCGACGAAGCGCTGCTTGTTCTCGGCCTTGACGGAGCGGAAGGCCGCCCGGAAGGAGGAGTCCTCGGCGAAGGGCTCCAGCTCGCGCAGACGCTCGAGGTCGTTGACCCACCCGGTGCCGATGGCAGCGTCGATGAGCTCGGAGAGGCCGGGGTTGCTCAGCCGGATGAAGCGGCGCGGGGTGACGCCGTTGGTGACGTTCGTGAACTTCTCGGGCCAGTAGCCGGAGAAGTCGTTGAGCACCTTGTCCCGCAGCAGCTCCGAGTGCAGCGCGGCGACGCCGTTGACCTTGGAGCTGCCGACGGTGGCCAGGTAGGCCATCCGCACGGCACGCTCGGGCTGCTCCTGGACGATCGACATGCGACGGGCCCGGAGCTCGTCACCGGGGAAGGCCGCGCGCACGTCGGTGAGGAACTGCTCGTTGATCCGGTAGATGATCTCCAGGTGACGGGGCAGCAGCCGACCGAGCAGCTCGACCGACCACACCTCCAGCGCCTCGGGCAGCAGGGTGTGGCAGGTGTAGTTGAAGACCCGGCGGGTGACGTCCCACGCCACGTCCCAGGCCAGGCCCCGCTCGTCGACGAGGACGCGCATGAGCTCCGGGATGGCGATGACCGGGTGGGTGTCGTTGAGCTGGAAGGTGACCCGGTCCGGCAGGGTGGTCAGGGGGACGTCGTCGCCCACCTGCTGGGCGAGGAAGTCGGCGATGGACGCGGCGACGAAGAAGTACTGCTGCTTGAGGCGCAGCTCCTTGCCCTGCGGGGTGGAGTCCTCGGGGTAGAGGACCTTGGAGATGTTCTCCGCGACGGTCTGTGCACGCACCGCGGCCTCGTAGTCACCGGAGTTGAAGATCTGCAGGTCGAAGGCGTTCGTGGCCTTGGCGCTCCACAGGCGCAACGTGTTGACGTTGTGGGTGCCGTAGCCGGGGACCATGTAGTTGTACGGCACGGCCGAGACGCTCTCGGACGGGACCCACCGGATGTGGCTGCGTCCGGTCTCGTCGGTCAGCTGCTCGGTGTACCCGCCGAAGCCCACCTCGACGGCCATCTCGGGGTGCGGGAACTCCCACGGCGAGCCGTGCGAGAGCCATGTGTCCGGCTGCTCGACCTGGCGGCCGTCGACGAAGGTCTGGCGGAAGATGCCGTACTCGTAGCGGATGCCGTATCCCACGGCGGGGATGTCCAGCGTCGCGAGGGAGTCGATGAAGCAGGCGGCGAGACGGCCGAGGCCGCCGTTGCCCAGGCCTGGCTCGATCTCTACGCCTTCGAGGTCGTCCAGGTCGAGGCCCAGGCTGGTCAGCGCCTCACGGGCGATCGGCTCGAGGCCGGTGGCCAGCAGCGCGTTCTCCAGCTGGGGGCCGAGCAGGTATTCCGCCGAGAGGTATGCGACGACCTTGGCCTCCGAGGCCCGCTGGGTGCGCAGGGTCTCCAACCAGTTGTCGATCATGTAGCCACGCACTGTGCCTGCCAGCGCCCGGTAGAGGTTCTCCTTCGTGGCGATGGCGATGCTCACGCCCTGCTCGTAGCGGAGCTGGCGCAAGAACTCGTCCGCGAAGGACGAGACGGTCAGGGTGGAACGGGGCGTCTCCGATGAGGTAGTGGTCACACGGACCACGCTACCTCGTGAGAACGGACGGACATAGGACTGTGACCTCGCAGGTCTCGCGTGGACATCCCGGCCCCGCTCAGGCCCGGCCGTAGATGTTGACGAGCCAGCTGGTCCCGAACCGGTCGGTGCACATCCCGAAGGTGTCGCCCCAGGGGGCCTGCTCGAGCGGCATGACGGGGACCCCGCCGTCGACGAGCTTGTCCCAGTAGCCGCGCAGCTCGGCCTCGTCGTCGCCGCTGAGGGAGACCGAGTAGTTGTTCCCCGGGGTGTAGTCCATCGAGTTCGGCGTGTCGGCAGCCATGAGGGTGAGACCCTCCGGGGAGGTGATCATGGCGTGCATGACCTTCTCCGCCTCGGAGGGGTCCTCGCTCGCGTGGAACTCGGCGAAGGTGCTGATGGTCAGCTCTCCGCCGAACACGGAGTGGTAGAACTCGATCGCCTGCCGTGCGGTGTTGCGGAAGCTCAGGTAGGGGTTGAGCTGGGTGACCATGCTGGGACCGCCTCGTCGTCGATGGGTGTCGATGGGTGTCGATGGGTGTGGCTCGATGGGGTTCTTCGATGGGCTTCTTCGATTATCGACCGCTGCACCGCCTCGGTGCGCGGTGAGGGTGGTCAGACGGCGACGGACTGCTCGCTCTGGCCGGCCTCGATGACTCCTCCGGGGACGAGGTCGTCCAGCATGAGCAGGATCGTCTCGTTGAGCTTCTCGAGCTGGTGCAGCACCCGTTGGGTGGGCTGAGGGAGCGTGGGGTCGTCGAGGACGTCGCTGTCGACGGCGAGGCGTCCAGGGATGCCGCCCAGCTCCATCGCGCCGGAGGCGCGGCGAAGAGGCCCGGCTGTTCCCGTCACCTTCTTCAGCTCCCGGTTGACGGCCAGACCACGCGCCCGCAGGGTCGCCACCGGGACGTCCGCGCCGTTCATCCTGCGCAGGGAGTCCGCCGTCGACCCGGAGAGCGCCCCTAGGAGAGTGACGACGCTCCTGCGGGTGACCGTCCAGGCCCGTGGGCTGCCCCTGCGGGAAGAACGGCTCCATGCTGGAGATGGCTCGCCTGCGCCGCGCTCGGAGGAGTAGAACTGCGAGCACAGCGAGCGCAGGGAGCTGATGACGTCGTAGACCCCGAAGAGGAACGTCAGGATGAGCGACACCAGGACCACCCCGATCAGCGACTCGGCGATGGACAGCGCGCGCTCAGCACCTCGGTGTTCGGCGTGAGCTGGGAGGTGCCGACCGCGGCGAGCTGGGCGGCGGAGAAGTACAGGGCGGCGAAGAGGCCCGCGTGCACGCCGGAGTAGACGAAGTTGTCCCCGTGCATGCTGCCGTAGTGGATGAGCCCGTAGCCCAGGATCGTCCCACCGACCAACGTCACCACGGACGTCACGGTCTGCAGGCCCGTCACCTGGCGCAAGGCCGTCGGACGCCAGCGGCGGTTCAGCCGTCCAAGGTCGAGGAACGGTGGACCCTGCGACAGGGGACCCCGAGCCCGTGACCGCCATCATCGACGGGGAGACCTGAGCTCGACGCTCACCGGCTACCTGCTCGGCGTCGCGCGCTCCGACATCCAGGCCGGTCTACAGGGCTTCCGCGGCACGCTGGTGGGTGCGGCGGTCTACACCGCCCTCGGCTCCCAGTGGGAGGCTTATCCCATCACGGTGGTCGCGGCGGCACTGATCGCACAGGTCTCCGTGACGATCATCTCGCTCTTCTCCCGCGACCCGCTCAAGCCGATCAACCTGCCGATCCTCACCAAGGTCTCCGAGGTCGTCCTCATCAACAGCGTGTGGTCCGAGGCCCTCATCCTGCTCGGGCTCTTCCTGGCCCGCTGGACGGTGGGGGCCGCGGCCCTGCTGGGCAGCGTGGTGGGCAGCCTGTGCCACTTCGCCCTCGGCGAGGACCTCACCGGGACCAGCAACGGCCTGGAGGGCTACTCCAGGGTGCCGCCATCGCGCTCGCGGTCGTCTTCGTCAAGGCGACCTGGGAGCCGTGGGCGCTGGCCGTCGTCGGGTCCGCGGTGACCGCGCTGGTGACGGTGTGGATGCACCACGTCTCCGGTCCGGTGTACACATGGCCGTACATCCTCACCACCTGTGTCATGCCCGTGATCGTCTACCTCGTCCCGAACCTGCGCCGGGTGGAGAGCTGAGTCGTCAGAGCTGGCTCCCGAGCCACAGCCCCAGCCCGGCGAGGGCCACACAGACCAAGAGCGCGCCGACGCCCGATGCAACGGCGGCAGCGTACCGTTCCTGCCTGAGGAGCTGCACAGTCTCGTAGCTCGCCGTGGAGAAGGTGGTGTAGCCGCCAAGGAATCCGGTGCCCAGAACGAGCGAGAGCCCCCCGGGGACGCCGGAGGTCGCGGTGAGGCCGATGAGCAGACCCATCAGCAGCGAACCGGTGGCGTTGATGATCATCGTCGCCCACGGCACGGCGGACGTCAGGCGGGAGCGGATGACTCCGTCGGCCCAGAACCGCGTAGCGGCGCCCGCACCTCCGGCCAAGGACAGAACAAGGAAGAGCCCAGGTGTCATCGCGTGACCACACGTGAGTGCAGTACAGCCGTCACAAGTCCGGCGAGCGTCGCGCACGCGCCACCAACAACCATGCCGAGGGCGAACAATGCTGCGACCATGGGCCGGTCGGCAGTCAGGAGAATGGCAATCGCGGTGGCCAACGAGCTGTACGTCGTGAAGCCACCGCAGAACCCGGTGCCAAGCAGCAGCTTGAGGGACGTCCCCCTCGGAGTGGTCGGTGCCTGGCGCGTCACCGCCTCATAGAGGTACCCCAGGAGGAATGCCCCCACGACGTTGACGAGGGCGATGGCGACAGGGATCTCGCTGAGGTCCGGGACGGCCAAGAACACCCCTTCCCGTGCTGCGGTGCCTAGGGCGCCTCCGCTGGACACCAGGAGGATGGGTGCCCAGCTCTTGTGCGGAGGGCGCGTCACGAGGCTAGATGTGATGATGACGGCATGCTCGGCACACGAGCTGGGACGACCAGGACAGGTCGCTGCTGGCGGTGGGCCAGTTGCACGGCGATGGAGCGATGGAAGAACTCCTGCACGCTGGTGCTGAAGATGCGTTCATGCGTGCCCACGACGATCATCGCGGCGTCGACGGAGTTCGCGAACTGGCCCAGAGCCACAGCGATGTCACCGGTGAGGACACGCGTGGACCAGGTGACACCATCCTCGACCAACGTCTGGGCGAGGTGGGTGACGAGCTCGTCGTCAGTAGGCTCGGATGCGCTCGCGGGGCCTCGGACGTGGGCGCAGATGAGTTCGGAGCCGAAGGCCTGTGCGCAGCGAGCGGCCTGTTCGACGACGGACGCCGGCTGGCCGGGTGTCACACCGACCACGACGGGCGGGCCCTGTGGGAGTGACGGTTCGACCATGGTCCAGAGCGTAGGTCCCGGACGGGCGCATCGCAACGATGCCGCGCGAGACAGTTCGTACTCGTCGCGCACGGGGACCAGAAGTGCCTAGCCTGGAACGTATGAGTCGAACACGGCAGCCAGCGGTGAGCCGACGGGTCTTCTGGCCCGCCGCGGTGATCGTGGCTCTCTTCGTGACCTTCGCGATGGCCTTCCCGCGGACGGCGGAGTCAGCCTTCGACACGATCCAGAGCTCCATCGTGACGAACTTCAACTGGTACTACGTCCTCATCACGGCCTTCTTCGTGATCTTCTGCCTGTGGATGGGCTTCAGCCGGTACGGGGACATCAAGCTCGGCAAGGACGAGGACACCCCGGAGTTCTCGCTCCTGTCCTGGTTCTCGCTGCTCTTCGCCGCCGGGATGGGCATCGGCCTGGTCTTCTACGGGGTGGGTGAGCCGCTGAGCCACCTTGCTCAGCCCAAGCCCGGGACCACCGGGACGCAGGTCGAGCTCGCCCAGGCCGGCATGGCGCAGACCTTCCTGCACTGGGGGGTCCATCCGTGGGCGATCTATGTGGTCATCGGGCTGGCCCTCGCCTACGCCATCCACCGTCGGGGGCGGCCCATCTCGATCCGCTGGGCCTTGGAGCCGCTGCTCGGACGCCAGGTCCGGGGCCGCTGGGGCGACCTCATCGACATCGTCGCCCTCGTGGGGACGCTGTTCGGGGTGGCGACGTCGCTGGGGCTCGGGGTGCTGCAGATCAGCGCTGGCCTCGAGGCGGCGGGGTACCTCACCGCCTCGACCACGGTCAGCGTGGTGCTCATCATCATCATCACCGCGGTCGTGCTGTTCTCGGTGGTCTCCGGGGTGGGCCGAGGCATGAAGTGGCTGTCCAACTTCAACCTCATGCTCGCCACGGCGCTGCTGGTCCTCGTGCTGGTCATGGGGCCCACACAGTTCCTGCTGCGGGGCTTCGTGGAGAACGTGGGGAACTACCTGCAGGGCTTCGTCGGGCTGACCTTCGACGTCAGCGCCTTCCAGGGGGCTGCCGGTGAGATGTGGCAGGCGACATGGACGACGTTCTACTGGGGCTGGTGGATCTCCTGGGCGCCCTTCGTCGGGATCTTCATCGCCCGCATCTCCCGGGGGCGCACCGTGCGCCAGTTCGTCGTGGGAGTGCTGCTCGTCCCGACGCTCATGACCTTCCTGTGGTTCTCCGTCATCGGCGGCATGGCACTGTACTCCGAGCTGTTCGGCCAGGGCGGGCTGGTGGGCGCAGGCGGGGTGGTCGACATCGAGGGCGCGCTCTTCCTCCTGCTGGAGCAGCTGCCCGGGGGGACAGCCCTGACCATCGGAGCCATCCTGCTCATCGGGATCTTCTTCGTCACCTCGGCCGACTCCGGTGCGTTGGTCATGGGGATCATCGCGACCGGCGGGCAGGTGGAACCCAAGACATGGATCCGGGTGACCTTCGCGTGCTTCACCTCGCTGCTGGCCATCGCGCTGCTGCTGGCAGGCGGGCTCAACGCGCTCAAGACCGCAGCGATCATCATCGCGCTGCCCTTCTCCGTCGTCATGCTCCTCATGTGCTGGTCGACGGTGCTGGCCTTCTCCCGCGAGGACCGCGCCTACGAGCGCGCCCGCCGGGCGACCTTCCGCGACCATATCGGCGACTACTACGGCCTGGAGGTCGAGGCGCCGGTCGAACGCCAGGACGGGTCGCCTCTGGAGGACATCCTCGGCATTCACCGCCGGCACGGTGACCATCCCCACCCACGCCCCCACCATCGCCCGCCGGGCTTGGGCACGGGGATCTCCCACGGCAGACGCAAGCCACCGACCGGTCCCACCGACGACGACCCCGGGGGATCAGGGGGCTCGTGAGACGCGTTGTGCCTTGCGCGCCAGGGTAGCCGGGAGCAGATCGGGTCGTCGTCGGGCGCGCGGAGGGGGACCGGCCCTAGGGTGGGCTCGTGACCTCTCCTGTGACGACGCTGGTGCTGGCGGCCCACCCGGGGCCGACGGCGGCCGTCACCGCGCTCTCCTTGGTGCTGGGCGTGGGAGTCGGGCTGCCCGGGAGCACTCTGGTGCTGCTCGGCCTGGCCTTCCTCGCCGGTCAGCTGTCCATCGGGTGGTCCAACGACTGGATCGACGCGGGGCGCGACGCAGCGGTGGGGCGGACCGACAAGCCGGTGGCCACCGGGGAGATCGACGTCGCGGTCGTCCGTACCGCGGCCCTGGTCGCCGCCGCGGCGACGGTGGTGCTCTCCTTCGCCCTCGGCCTGGCTGCCGGGGTGGTGCACGTGGTGCTCGTGGCGTCGGGGTGGAGCTACAACGCGGGCCTCAAACGCACCCGGTGGTCCGTGGTCCCGTTCATCGTGAGCTTCGGGCTGCTGCCCGCCGTGGTCACCTTCGCCCTGCCTGACCCGACACCCCCCGCGCCGTGGGCCATGCTCGCCGGCGCCGTGCTGGGCGTGGCCATCCACTTCACCAACGTCCTGCCCGACCTCGACGACGATGCCCGCACCGGGGTCTCCGGGCTGCCCCACCGCGCCGGACGCCGGGTCTCCGGCCTCGTCGCCTTCGCCGCCCTGGCATTGGCATCGGTCGTGGTGCTCGTCGGCCCCGGACTGGTCGCCGGGTCCGCCTCGTCGCCGCCGTTGCTCGCGATCGTGGGGGTGCTGGCGGCGGTGTCCATCGCCGTGTGGGGCGCCGCCCTCGTGCTCACCCGCCCACCAGGACGGCTGCTCTTCCAGCTCATCATCATGGCCTCGCTCCTGCTCGCGGCTCAGCTCGCAGCGAGCGGCACGGCCCTGGTGGCCGGGTAAGGTCTGCGCCGCTCACCGCTGGTCACCGCCGGTCACAGTGGGGCAGCATCGCCGCGTGGTCAGGACCACCGCATCGAGTACGCCGCCGCGAGACCGCCTCGGACCGGCGTGGCCAGCGCTGCACGCAGGGCGAGGTCGCGCACCGCGAGGGACACACCGCGCCGGGGACGCCCCAGCGCCATGTTCACCTGGGCCTGCCGGGCGGCGCGACGGGCGCTCGCGGCCCGGGTGCGTGCCACGGCGGCCAGCGCGGTGCGCAGCGCGTCGTCGGGCTGGGGGGTGCGCACGGCGCGGACCAGGACGGGGGCGAAGGCCGCGGCGTCGAGCCAGCCGAGCGTCATCCCCTGACCACCGATCGGGCTGATCTCGTGGGCGGCGTCCCCCACGAGCACCGCGCGCCCGGCGACCATCTGCTCGGCCAGGCGCCGCTGGACGGTGAAGGCGCTGATCATGGTGCAGGTCGCGGGGTCCGGATGCAGCCCGGTGCGATGCGCCACGAGCTGGGCCAGCCGCTCGGGGCGCGGGTCGACCATCCGGGAGGAGGTGCGTGCCACGAACCGCCTGCGCAGCCCCGGCAACGGGAAGGACTCGACCACGCCGTCGGGCTCGAGATAGACCTCCGCGTCGCTGCCGGCGCCGGTGGAGTCGGCGAAGTCGCCCATGACGTAGGTGTCGGGGTAGCGGTGGGGGACCGCCGTGATGCCCAGGAGCGAGCGCACCGTGCTGCGGGCTCCGTCCGCTCCGACCACGAAGCGGGCGGTCTCTTCCACGAGCTGCGTGGAGGGCACCGCGACCGCCCCTGTCCGCTGCGTCGACACGCTCGCATGGCCGACGGCGTGCAGCGCGCTCGGCAGGGCCCCGGGTGCTCCGGGCGTCCCGTCGAGCGCTCGCAGCTCGCCCAGCTGTACCCCGGGCACCAGTGCCGTGGGAGCGAGCTGGTGCAGGCGGTCGAGCAGCAGCGCCTCGGTGACGGACTGGGGCACGGCCGCGACGAAGGGATAGCGCGGGTCGGCCCCGGCGAAGGACACCTCCCCGAGCACCTCCCCGCGGCTGCGGGCCACGCCGCACCGCACGAGCACCGCGGCGTCCAGCAGCGAGGTGGTCAGCCCCGTGGCCTCCAGGGCGTGCAGCGCAGGGGCATGGACACCGATGGCCCGGGAGGACCCGGTGGGCTCGGTGCGCCGCTCCCAGACGGCGACGTCCAGCCCTGCGTCAGCGAGCAGCACGCCGAGGAAGAGCCCCACCGGACCGCCACCGACGATGAGCACGTCACGCATGTGCGCCTCCCGTCCTGCCCTCGTGCACGAGCAGCAACCGGTAGGGGAACTGACGCTCCACGCGCCAGCCGGGTGGGACCACCGCTGCCAGCTCGCCCGGGCGATAGCTGCGCCGGATGGAGAGCAGGCCGTCGTCGTGGATGAACGTCGCGTCGTCGGTCCTGCGCAGCCAGGGCAAGGTCCCCAGGTGGTAGGCGCCGTAGGCCACCGCGCTGCGGGCGATGTCGTTGTGCACCGCCACGGTCCGCGCCAGGACCTGGCTGTCGGCGAGCAGGGCGTCCCGCTCGCCCGGTTCCAGGTGATGGAGGAGATGGTTGGAGGTCACGATGTCGAAGCGAGCCCCGGCGTCGACCAGCTCCGAGCTCGTGGTGCGTTCGAAGGCCAGTCCCGGCACCGGGGGCTGCGCAGCGGTGAAGGCCGCGGCTCGGGGGTCAGGGTCGATCGCGGTGATCTCCAGCGCCAGCCCGTCCCGGGCTGCCCACCGCGCGAAGGCACGGGGCACGTCGCCACCGCCGCACCCGATGTCCAGCACGGAGGTGGTCCGGTCGGGGGAGAGGAGGGGACGCATCCGGGCGGTGTAGACCCGCCGCCACCCGGACACCAGAGCGTTGACCACCCGGAAGTGGGTGTACGTACGTTCGAGAGCCGTGAGGTTGCACTCCGGGTCGTCCATGAGCTCGCGCGCCTGGGTCTCCCGATGAGCCAACGGGCGGGCCAGCCCGCGCCGCTCTCGCGCCACAGCCGTCATGCCGGACGCAGGGTCAGCAGGGCGGACTCGACCGTCAGCCCCGGACCGAAGGCCATGGCGCACACCCGCTGCGGTGCCGTCGCGCCCGCACGGAGCAACCGCTGCAGCACGAACAGCACCGTCGCGCTCGACATGTTCCCGTGCTCGGCCAACGTGCTGCGCGACGGCTCCAGCTGGGCGTCGGACAGAGACAGGGCGTGCTGGACCTTGTCCAGGATCGACCGACCCCCCGGATGCACCGCCCACAGGTCCACTGCGGCCGCCGGCTGACCGACCAGCGAGGCGTCACCACCCAGCAACGGAGCGAGCGCACCGTGAATGTGCTCCCCGATGATCGCCGGCACATACCGGCTCAGCACCATCTCGAAACCGTGATCACCGATGGTCCACGCCATGTCACCCTCACCCACCGGGGTGAGGGTCGTGTCGAAGGCGTCCAGGTCCAGCACGACGCCGCCGCCACCCGCGCCGCTGGCCGTCTCCCGCCCCGAGACCACCGCCGCCGCAGCCCCGTCGGAGAACACCGAGGACGCCACGATGGTGTCCGGGTCGTCACTGGCCTGCAGGTGCACCGAGCACAGCTCCACGCACACCACGAGCACCACCGCACCGGCGTCGCTGCGGCAGAAGTCACGCGCCGCCCGCAACGCGGGGAAGGCCGCGTAGCAACCCATGAACCCCAGGTGATAGCGCTGCGTCCGGGGGGAGAGCCCCAGGTCACGCACGAGCGCGAAGTCCGGACCCGGGGCGTAGAAGCCCGTGCACGAGACGGTCACCACGTGCGTGACGTCCGAGGCCTCGATCCCGTCCGCAGCCTCCAGCGCCCGCCGCGCGGCCGTCACCACGAGCTCGGGGGACCGCTCGGCGTACAGCGCGTTGCGCGTCCCCGTGCTCGGGTCCAGGACCAGACCGGCCTCGGCGTCGTAGAACACCGGTGTGCCCCCCGGGGGCACCGCCGCGCGGGACCCGGACAGCTCGTCGACCACCGTGTGCCGGGTGTCGATGGCAGAGGAGTCGAAGGCAGAGGTGATGAGCCGCTGCGCCAGCCGGCTGCGCCCAGGCTGAGCGAGGAACAGATCGCGGACCTCACCCTGCTTCACCTCGACGCCGGGCACTGCGGTCTCGATCGAACGGATGCTGATGACCATTCGTCACTGTAACGCCGGTGTGCGCAGCCTGCCCGTGCGCACACACCCCCGTGGCACGATGGTCAGCCCGCCCCCCGACCCAGAGGACCACGCCGTGCCGATTCTCGACAAAGACATGACCCTGTGCATCTCCCTGGCCGCCCGTCCCTCCAACATCGGCACCCGCTTCCACAACTACCTCTACGACGAGCTGGGCCTGCCCTACGTCTACAAGGCCTTCGCACCCACCTCGATCACTGACGCCCTCACCGGGGTCCGCGGCCTGGGAATCCGCGGCGCCTCCGTCTCCATGCCCTACAAGGAAGACGTCATCGCCCTCGTCGACCACATGGACGCCTCCGCCCTGGCGATCGACTCCGTCAACACCATCGTCAACGACGACGGCGTCCTCACCGCCTACAACACCGACTACTCCGCCGTCGCTGCCCTCCTGGCCACCCACGACGTCGACCCCACGAGCTCCGTCCTCGCGCGCGGCAGCGGAGGGATGGCCAAGGCCGTCGTCGCCGCCCTGCGCGACGCCGGCTTCACCCGCGGCACCGTCGTCGCCCGCAACGAGGTCACCGGACGGGCGCTCGCGGACCTGGCTGGCTACTCCTGGCAGCGCGAGACCGGCTCGACGACGGCTGACCTGCTGGTCAACGTCACCCCGATCGGGATGACCGGCTCGGACCAGGCGCAGGTGCAGGCCTTCGACGACGCTGCGATCTCCGCTGCCCGCGTCGTGTTCGACGTCGTCGCCTTCCCGTCCCAGACGCCGCTGATCCGCGCCGCCCAGGCGGCCGGGCGGCCCGTCATCACCGGCGCCGAGGTCATCGCGCTGCAGGCCGCCGAGCAGTTCGCCCTCTACACCGGCGTGCGTCCCACGCCCGAGCAGGTGGCACGGGCCTCGGAGTTCTCCCGGGCGTGAGACGCGCTGCCTCAGGTGGAGTGGGCTGACAACCATCCGCGCAGCGCATCCGGACGGTCGGTGATGATCGCGTCCACGCCTGCGGCGGTGAGCGCGGCCCACTGCTCCGGTTCGTTGGCCGTCCACACCATGACTTGCAGGCCCGCCCCGTGCAGCGTGGCGAGCAGGCCGGGGTGGGCGCGCAGCAGCTCGCCGTGAGGGTTGCAGGCCATGACACCGAGCTCGGTGCACAGCCCCAGCAGGTCCTCGCCCGCCTCCCCGACGAGCAGGCCCCGGCGCAGCCCGGGGGCCACGGCCGCGAGGACCGCGACCGTGGCCGGGGAGAAGCTCTGCAGGACCACCCGGCTGTCCAGGCCGGCCGTGCGGATGAGGTCGACGACGCCGCGTGCGGCGTCGACGGGCCAGTCGCCCTTGAGCTCGAGGAGCAGGTCCACGCCGCGCCGGGCCTCGAGGAAGGCGATGGCCTCGGCGAAGGTCGGGATCCGCTGACCGGCGTAGGCAGCGGAGAACCAGCTGCCCGCATCGAGGCGGCGTAGCTCGGCCAGGTCGAGGTCGTCCACCGCCCCGGAGCCGTTGGTGGTCGCGTCGACGGTCTCGTCGTGGATGACCACCGCCGCGCCGTCAGCGCTGAGCTGGAGATCGATCTCGATGCTGTCCGCACCGGCCCGCCACGCCGCCTCGAGGGCGGCGAGGGTGTTCTGGGGGGCGACGCTGGAGTTGCCGCGGTGCGCGATGATCCGCGGGATCGTCGAGGCAGGGGTCACAGGTACGGCTCCACGTTCTCCTGGAAGGCCTTCTGCAGGCGCGGGGTGATCGAGGCCCAGGCGGTCGCGGCCGGGACGTTCTGGAGCACCATCTGCTCGATCCCCTCGGTGATGATCTGGTCACCGCCCGGGACGAACACACGGACCCAGTCCTGGGTGCGGGTCTTCGTCTCGAGCTGGTCGATCGCGGTACGGAACTGCGGGGTGGTCTGGTAGATCTCCGTCATGATCTCACCCTCCTGCGCGGAGGTGCGCACCGGCACGTACCCGGTGTTCTGGGAGAAGTAGGCGGTGTTGTCGGTGTCGGTGATGAAGGCGAGGAACATCGCCGCAGCCAGCTGCTGCTCCGGGGTCCGCGACGCCGGGATGGCCAGACCGGTGCCGCCGGTGGGCACCCCCGAGCCGGCGGGCCCGTCGGGGAGGAAGCTCGTGCCGAGGGAGAAGGTCGCCGCCTCGAGCAGGCCCGCGAGCGAACCGGTCGAGCCGACCATGGACCCGAAGATCCCGGCGGCGAAGTCCGCGCTGGTGTCTGCGGACAGCCCGGCGACCGACGTGTCGTTGAACATGGCGCGCACGAGCTCGCCGGCCGCCTCGGCCTCGGGGGTGTCCAGGGTGACGGTCCAGTCGTCGGAGTAGGCGCCGCCGTGGCCCCAGATGATGTTCTCCATCCACCACCCGGCCCAGCTCGTGCCGGTGTCCAGGCCGAGCGGCGCGCCGTCGGCCGGGAGCACAGCGGCGAGGCGGGGTGCCCACTCGCCCAGCTCGGCCCACGTCTGGGGGCCGCGGTCGGGCAGCCCCGCGGCGGCCCACAGGTCACGGTTGTAGTAGAAGAGCGGGGTGGACCGGGCGTAGGGAGCCGCCCAGTGCAGGGAGTCGAACTCGTAGTCGGAGTACAGCGTGGAGTTGAAGTCGGAGGTGTCCACCCCGAGGTGGGTGAAGACGTCGTCGAGGGCCATGATCTGGCCGTTGAGGAAGTACCGGAACCACCACACGTCGCTCGAGATGACGAGGTCGGGCAGGGACGAGGTGGAGGACGCGGCCTGGAAGCGCTGGGCGACCTCGTCGTAGTTGGCGCCCGCAGTGACGAGCTTGACCGAGATCTCCGGGTGGACGGCGGTGAAGCGCGCGATGAGCTCCTCCTCGATCGCCTTGGAGGCACCGGGGTGGTTGGACCACCAGGTGATCTCGCTCGCCGGGGTGATGGTGGACCAGTCCGTCGTGGTGGTGGAGTCCGCGCGGGCGGTGTCCTGCGTGACGGAGGGGCCGCTGCACGCGGCGAGGGTCAGGCCCAGGGCTCCGAGGCCGCTGAGCTGCAGGACGCTGCGGCGCGAGGGCTGCCACGCGCCGGCGGACGAGGACGGGGTGGGGGATGCAGGCACGAGAGGTGCTCCTTGGGTGTGGTGGTGCTGGTGGGAGGTGAGCTAGGCAGGAGGACAGGAAGGGCGGGAGAGCCGGTGGAGCGGGATCGTCAGCCGGTGACGGCACCCGCGGTGAGGCCGGCCACGAGGCGGCGCTGCAGGATGAGGAAGACCGCCAGGATCGGTGCGGTGACCAGGACCGTGGCGGCCATGAGCACGCCCCAGTTGGTCATCCCGTCGACGTTCTGCAGCAGGGTCAGGCCCAGCGGCAGCGTCATGAGCTCGGCGTCGTCGATGACGAGGAAGGGCCACAGGTAGTCGTTCCACTCCGCGACCATGGAGACGAGCCCGACGGCGGCGATGGTCGGCAGGGACATGGGCACGACGAAGCCCCACAGCCGCCGCCAGTGCCCGGCCCCGTCGAGCTGGGCCGCCTCGAGGATGGACGCCGGCAGGGTGAGGAAGTGCTGGCGGAACAAGAAGGTGCCGAAGGCGCTGGCCAGCCCGGGCACGAGGATCCCCTGGTAGGTGTTGAGCCAGCCCAGGGAGGCCACGAGGGTGTAGTTCGGGATGATCGTGATCTGGGCCGGGATGAGCAGAGCGAAGATCACCAGCGTGAAGATCGCCTTCTTGGCAGGGAACTCCACGAAGACGAGGGCGTAGGCGCAGCACAGCCCGAGCAGCATCTTCAGCCCGGCGCCGACGACGGTGAGACCGAGGCTGTTGAGGAAGAGCCGCCCGATCGGCAGGGTGGTCGCGACCTGGGCGTAGTTGGCCGGGTCGGCGCTGGCCGGGAGCCACTGCAGGGGCAGGGAGTACAGCTCGCTGGGCTGCTTGAAGCTGGCCACGAGCATCCACAGCAGCGGGACGGACATGACCGCCACCGCGGCGATCATCGTCAGGTAGGACGCCGCGTCCGCTCCGAGCCGTCGCCGGGCTGCCCACCTGTCGGTGGGTTGCGCGGGTGCGGTGGGCGTGGCGGGTGCGGACGCAGTGGCGAGTCCGGCTGGGTGGTCGGTGGAGAGGTCGAGGCTCATCAGTAGTGCACCTTCCGTTCCACGAGCTTGAGGTGGGCGACCGTGATGACAGCCAAGATGACGAAGAGGAGCGTGGCGACGGCCGAGGCATACCCCGCGCGGCCGGAGACGAAGCTCTCCTGGTAGATCTGGTACATGAGGGTGGTGGTGCCGGCGAGCGGTCCGCCCTGGGTCATCGCGTGGATGATGTCGAAGGACTGCAGCGAGCTGAGCAGAGAGGTCACCGACAGGAAGAAGGTCGTGGGGCCGAGGAGCGGGAGGACCACCGAGCGCAGCGTGCGGCCCGGCCCGGCCCCGTCCAGGGCCGCGGCGTCGCGCAGCTCCTGCGGGACGGCCTGCAGCCCGGCGAGGTAGATGAGCGCGACGTAGCCGACGTTCTTCCACAGGTAGACGACGATGATCATGGCCAGCGCCCAGGGCGAGTCGTTGTACCAGTCCGGTGAGCTGAGCCCCAGCCATCCCAGCACGGTGGACACGAGGCCGTAGCGCGGGTCGAAGATGAACAGCCAGAGGATGCCGACGGCGATGCCGGACAGCACGTACGGGGCGAAGACGATCGTGCGGGCTGCCCCGCGTCCGGCGAGCCTGCGGTTGAGCAGCAGCGCCAGGCCGAGGCCGATGAGCAGGGAGCCGCCGACCGTGGCCACGGTGAAGATCGCCGTCGTGGTGAGCACCTGGGGGGTGCGCGGGTCGGTGAACCAGTCGACGTAGTTGCCCAGCCCGACAGGCCGGGCGCTGGGAGAGCCGATGTTCCACTGCAGGGTCGAGTACTGGAAGCTCTGCAGCAGGGGCTTGTAGACGAAGACGACGAGCAGGGCGACGTTGGGGCCGGCGAGCAGGAGGAAGGTGAGGTAGGTCCTCCACCGGGGGCGGGACCGCCGACGCCGCGGAGCCGGCAGCGACGGTGACGCAGGCGGCGAGGTGGCGGGGGAGCCGGGGGACCCGGGGGTGGAGGACGGGCGGGGAGGCCGGGCGAGCACGTCCGTGGCCGCGGTGGTCATCTGGGGACTCCAGTCGTGAGCGGGTCAACGCGGCAACCATATGGACGTCCCGGGGCCATGACCGGGTGTTTCGGGCAGCGTTCGACGACTGTTCCTGGGGTGTTCACCGCCGGTGCCTGTGCGCCGTCTGGGCGTCGCCGGGCGGTCGTCTGCGCGTCTGCGGGACGTTGCCGGAAGGCCCCCGGGCGTTTGCGCTGCGGCGGGATCGGCGCTGGTAGTCTCCCCGACCATGAGCACTCTCCCCGCGGCGGCGGACCTCGTCGTCCGCGGTGCCCAGGTCATGACGAGCGAGGGGGCGTTCTCCCCGGCCCGCATCGAGGTCACCGGTGGGCGGATCACCCGGGTGGACCGCGGCCACGACACGACCCACGGTGAGACCCGGCCCGGCGGACCGGTCATCGTGGAGGCGCAAGACATGTGGATGATCCCCGGCGTCGTCGACTGTCACACGCACCTGGGGTGGACCACCTTCCTGCACGACGACGACGCGCACGGCCACGACGACGCGGACGGCCCAGGCGCACCGGTGGCGGCCCAGGAGGCTGCCTGGGCGCGGCGTCGGGCACAGGTGGCTCCGGGGCTGGCAGCGACGGTGGCTGCCGGGGTGACCCGCGCCCGCGACGCCGGGGGAGCCGAGGCCCGGCTGCGGGACGAGGTCGCGGACGGTGTGCTCGCCGGGCCGCGGCTGACCGTCGCCGTCGAGATCCTCACCGCCGAGCCGGGGGAAGATGCTGATGACCTGCGCCGGCGGGTCAGCGACCTCGCTGGCCGCGGTGCTGACTGGATCAAGCTCATGGCCACCGGGGGCGTCATGGCACCCGCGGGCAGCGAGCTGGAGTCAGCGTTCACCCGGGACCAGATCGTCGCGGCCGTGGACGAGGCACGCCGCCGTGGCGTCCGGGTCATGGTCCACGCCTGGGGCGGACCGGCGATCACCGACGCGATCGAGGCGGGCGCCGCATCCATCGAGCACGGGATCTTCCTCACCACCGAGCAGGCCGCCGCCGGCGCAGCGCGCGGCACGGTGCTCGTCCCCACCCTGGCCATCTACGCCGAGGTGGCGCAGATGGCCGAGCGGGGCGAGCTGCCGCCGGCGGCGGGGGAGCGCGCGGCCCGCGTGGTCGCCGCTCACCCGGCGGCCGTGCGGACCGCCCACGAGGCAGGGATGGCGGTCGCGCTCGGCAGCGACTTCGGCACGAGCGCGCAGCACGGACGCAACCTCGTCGAGATCGACCACCTGGCTCGCGCCGGGCTGGGGCCGCGGGAGGCGCTGCTCGCAGCGACCCGCAACGGAGCCCGGCTGCTCGGGACGGGATCGGGGCTGCTCGAGGTTGGTGAGGTCTTCGACGCGGTGCTGCTGGGGGCCGACCCGAGCGACACGAGCATCTTTGCCCGTCCGGACGTGGTGGTCAGTGTCTTCCAGGGTGGCCGGGCGGTCCGCTGACCAGCACAAAAGCAACTCTGATCTGCACGGATACACTTTTGAGACGCACGTCTCATGATACGAGACATTGCGCATCCGGATGGTCAGACGTGAAAACGTAGGACGACCGCTTCATCGGGAGCGCACTGTCACCGCGGGTCCGGCACTCAGGTGCCCGGCCCCCACAGAAAGAAGCACGGACGTGACCCTCTCCACCCCGCGTACCCCTTCCACGACGATCCGCCGCGCCGGCGTGGCCGTCCTCACCGCTGGGGTCTTCGTGCTGGCAGGGTGTACCGCGTCCTCCTCCCCGCTCCCCGGCGGCTCGGCGGCGCCGACGACGACGGCCCCCACCCCGGGCGGGACGCTGACCTTCGCCCGGACGCAGTCACCCACCTCCCTCGACCTGCACACGCAGATCACCGCGAACAACGCCTTCGCGATCGACAAGATCTTCGAGCCGCTGCTGTCCTTCGACGCCCAGGGCGAGATCGAGCCGTGGCTGGCGAGCGAGTACTCCTCGAGCGAGGACGGCCTCGTGTGGACCTTCACGCTCCGCCCGGGCGTGCAGTTCTCGACCGGTGACGCGGTCACCCCCGAGGACGTCGTCTACTCCCTCAACCGTCACCTCGAGGTGGGCGGCCCGCTGCCGCTGCACGCCCCGATCACCTCGATCGAAGCCTCCGGCACGGACACCGTCGTCATCACGCTGAGCGAGGCGTACACGCCCTTCGCCGCCGAGCTCGCCGGCTTCTCCAACGGTATCCTGCCCGCTGGCCTCGGCGGCGTCGACGAGGAGACCTTCTTCAAGGACCCCGTCGGCACCGGTCCCTTCGTCGTGGACTCCTGGACCGAGGGAGGGGACATCTCCTTCACCAAGAACGAGCACTACTGGCAGGACGGCAAGCCCTACCTCGACGCGGTCGTCTACTCCCTCGTCCAGGACGACAACCAGCTCGTGGCCCAGCTGCAGTCCGGCCAGGTCGACGTCATCGACACCGTCGCGAGCGCCAACGTCGCCACCCTCGAGTCGAACGCCTCATTGACGGTGTCCACCACGCCGAGCTGGGTCGTGGAAGAGGTCTTCTTCAACACCCTCGACGAGCACTTTGCCGACCGCGACGTGCGCCGTGCGGTCTCCTACGCCCTCGACCGTGAGGGCATCGTCGCCGCGACGAGCTTCGGCACCGCCGAGGTCGCCGGGTCGGTGCTGCCGCCGTCCATCCCCGGCTACGACGCGTCGATCGACTCGCTCAGCTACGACGTCGACGCCGCCAAGGCCGCGATCGCAGCCTCCGCCTACCCCGAGGGCTTCACCACGACGCTGCTCGTGGCGAGCGGGAACAGCCTGCGCGCCCAGGAGGCCCAGATCATCCAGGCTCAGCTCGCCGAGATCGGTATCACCGTGGAGATCGAGTCCATCGACCTCGCGGCCTTCCGGGAGCGGTTCCGCGCCTTCGACTTCTCCTTCATGATCAACAGCGCGACCTCGGACGTCGCCGACCCCAACGGCATCGTCACCTTCCAGGCCGACCCGGCCGGCGGGACCAACGGGTACTGGACGCACTACGACAACCCCGAGGTCACCGCCCTCATCGCCCAGGGCCGCACGCTGCCCGACGGCGCCGACCGCACGGCCGTCTACTCCCAGATCCAGGCCATGATCGCGGCGGACGCGCCGTTCATCCCGCTGTCCTACCCGTCCAACATCAAGGCCGCCCAGGCCACCGTCCAGGGCCTGACGGTGCTGCCCAACGGCAGCGTCCGGCTCCAGGACACGTGGCTCACCAGGTAACGACGATGACCGGTTCTCTGCGGTGGCTGCGGCGTACGGCGCTGCGCGTCGTACCCGTGGTCACCGGGGTGGTCCTGGCCACCTTCTTCCTGCTCCGCCTGGTCCCCGGCGGGCCTGCCGCGGCGGTCCTGGGCGACCAGGCCACCGACGAGGCCGTCGCGGCCCTCGAGGCGCAGATGGGCCTCGACCAGCCGCTGGGAGCCCAGCTGTGGAGCTATGTCAGCGGGGTGGTGCTGCACGGTGACGTGGGTACCTCCCTCATCTACAACGTCCCCACGAGCGAGCTCATCGCCGGGCGGGTCGGTGTGACGTTGTCGATCGTGGCCTTGGCCGCGCTGGGCACCCTGCTGCTCGTCGTGCCGCTGGCCTTCGCGGCAGCCCTGCACAAGGACGGCGTGATCGACCACGTCATCCGGGTGGTGCCGGCGATCGGCCTGGCGATGCCGACCTTCTGGATCGGTCTGCTGCTCATCGTGGTCTTTGCCGTCAACCTCGGCTGGCTGCCTGCGGGCGGGTCCGACGGCGTGCGCAGCCTCGTGCTGCCGGCCGCGGCGATCGCGATCTCCATGACGCCGGTCCTCGTACGGACCCTGCGTGCCCAGCTCCTCGAGGTGCTCGACGCCGACTTCGTCGCGGCCCTCACCGCGGCCGGCCTGCCGCGTCGGCGGGTGCTCGCGCACGTCCTGCGCAATGCGGCCCTGCCCACCCTGACGCTGTTCGGCCTGAACATCGCGTACATGATCGGCGGGACCCTCGTCATCGAGCGGGTCTTCGCCCTCAACGGCCTGGGAGCGCTCATGTTCGAGTCGATCAGCAACCGCGACTTCCCGGTGGTCCAGGGGGTCGCGCTGTTCTGCGCCGTGGCGGTGGTGGCTGTCACGGTCGCCACGGACTTCCTCGTCGACCGCCTCGACCCGCGATCGAGGCTGTCATGACGGCGATCGGCTCGACCCAGCAGGGCCCGGGCGCCCAGGCGGGCACCGGCGCAGCCGGCGAGGTGGCCCGGGGGGCGGGCCCGCTGTGGCGGCGGATGGCACGCACCCCGGCCTTCGTGGCCGGGGCGGTCATCACCGCGACGGTCGTCCTGGCAGCCCTCCTCGCGCCGGTGCTGGCCACCCACGACCCTGCCGCGCAGAACCTGCTCGGCGGCCTGCAGGCACCCTCCGGCGAGCACTGGCTGGGCACCGACCAGCTCGGTCGCGACATCTACTCCCGGCTGCTCTACGCCGCGCGCACGGACCTGCGCATCGCGGGGCTCGCCGTGATCATCCCCTTCATCGTGGGCGTGCTGGTCGGTACGACCAGCGGCTACGTCGGCGGGGCCTACGACTGGGTGGTCTCCCGCGTGGTGGACACCGTCGTCGCCTTCCCGTTCTACGTCATCGTCGTGGCGGTGGTCTTCGCTGTGGGCGCCGGTGAGCAGGGCATCTCCGTGGCCCTCGCCCTGGTCGGCTGGGTCACCTATGCCCGGGTGCTGCGCGCGACCACGGCCGTGCACGCGAGCTCGGGCTGGGTCGCCGCAGCCCGCGGCGGCGGGCTGTCCCACGCCCGGATCCTGGTCCGCCACATCCTGCCCAACACCCTGACCCAGGCGATCGTGCTGCTCATGAACGACATCGTCTTCGTCATCGTCGCGGTCGTCACGCTGAGCTACCTCGGCCTCGGCGTGCAGCCGCCCACAGCCGACTGGGGGACGATGATCAGCGACGGCCAGGCCTTCGTGGCCACCAAGTGGTGGCTGTCGGTGATCCCCGGCGCCGCCGTCGTGTGGACCGGGATCGGGCTGTCGCTGCTGGGCGACGGCATCGGCGACGTGTGGAGGGTCGAGTGAGCGCCATCGAGGTGGCCGGGCTGAGCATCGACGGCCCCCACGGCCGGCTGGTCCACGGCATCGACCTGCGCGTCGAGGCCGGTGAGGCGATCGGCGTCGTGGGGGAGTCCGGCTCCGGCAAGAGCCTGACCCTCAAGGCGATCATCGGCCTGCTGCCGCGCGGTGTGCGCATCGCGGCGGGGACCGTGACCACCTCGGGCCGGCTCGGCATGGTCTTCCAGGACCCGCTCAGCGCCCTGGACCCGCTGACCACGGTGGGCAACCACGTCATCGAGATCTGCCGGCACGTGCGTGGGATGTCCCGGTCAGCAGCCCGGGCGCGGGCCGTGGAGCTGTTCACCGAGGTCGGTCTGCCCGACCCCGTCGCCCGGCTGCGGTCCTACCCCCACCAGCTCTCCGGCGGGCAGCGCCAGCGCGTGGTGCTCGCGATCGCGTTGGCCGCAGAGCCGGAGATCCTGCTCTGCGACGAGCCCACCACGGCCCTGGACGTCACCGTCCAGGCGCAGGTCCTCGCGCTCATCGAGACCTTGCGCCGGGACCGCGGCCTGACGGTGGTCTTCGTCAGCCACGACCTCGCCGTCGTCAGCCAGGTCTGCTCGAGCGTGGTGGTCATGGAGGCGGGCCGGGTCGTCGAGCGTGGCTCGACGGCCCAGGTGGTCACCGCCCCGGAGCATCCGTACACCCGGTCCCTGGTCGACGCGGTGCTCGAGGTGCCGCGCCCGGGTGAGCCAGCCCTGACACACCCTGGAGACGCCCGATGAACGAGTCGACGCCTCGGCTGGAGGTCCGCGGTCTGCAGGTCTCCTACGGCTCCACCCCGGTGGTGCACGGGGTGTCCTTCGCCGTCCCGGCCGGGTCCGTGGTGGGTGTGGTGGGCGAGTCGGGCTCTGGGAAGACCACGGTCGCCCGCGTGATCGCCGGTGAGCTGGACCCCACCGCCGGTGCCGTGATGCTCGACGGCTCCGCCCTGGGGCACCGCACCCGGGAGCTGCGGCGCGCGATCCAGGTGGTCTACCAGGACCCCTTCTCCTCCCTCAACCCCCGGATGACCGTCTCCCAGGTACTCTCCGAGCTGCTCAGGGTGCACAAGATGGTGCCGCGGGCCCGGGTGCGTGACCGCTGCGTCGAGCTCATGGAGCTCGTCCGCCTGCCGGTCTCCGTCCTCGACGCCTACCCCCGCCAGCTCTCCGGCGGGCAGCGCCAGCGGGTGGCGATCGCCCGGGCGCTCGTGCTCAGCCCGCGTGTCCTCGTCGCCGACGAGCCGACGTCGGCCCTGGACGTCTCGGTCCAGCGCACCGTGCTGGACCTGCTCGCCGATCTGCAGCGCACCCTGGGGCTGACAGTCGTGCTCATCACCCACGACCTCGCCGTCGTGCACCGGCTGTGCGACCGTGTGGTGGTGATGCGTGCCGGCGAGGTGGTCGAGGACGCCCCGGCGCAGGAGTTCTTCGCCGGACCGCGCACGGCCTACGCTCGGGACCTGCTCGACGCCGCACCCCGGCTGACCACCACGGCACGCACAGGCAGCACCGGCAGCACAGCTCGCACAGCCGCCCCACGATGATCGGATGACGATGACCTTCGACCCCACGACCCTGCTCGACGTCCCCGGGATCGACGCTGCCTTCCTGGCCGCGCTGGAGTCGCAGGTCGCCGACCTGCTGGCCACCGACGACGACGTCGTCCTGGTCCAGGCGGAGGCGATCGTGCTGCTGGAGGCAGTGGCCAAGAACGTCGCCGCGCCCGGGGCGACCACGATCAACGTCGTGACCGGCCCCTATGGTGCGATCTTCGGCGACTGGATGCGCACGGCCGGCGCCCAGGTGGTCGACGTCGTCAGCCCGCTCGACGCGGTCGTCACCCTCGACCAGGTGCGCACGGCGCTGGACGCCCACCCGCAGGCGAGCGTGCTCGCCCTCGCCCACGCGGAGGCGGCGACCGGGGGCACCAACCCGGTCGCCGAGATCGTGGCCCTGGCCCGCTCGCGCGGCGTGCTCACCGTCGTCGACGCCGTGGCCTCGATCGGCGCCGAGCCGGTCACGCCCGTCCGGTGGGGCGCCGACGTGTGCGTCATCGGCGGGCAGAAGTCGCTGGCCGGCCCGGCGGGCATCAGCGCGGCGAGCGTCTCCGCCCGGGCCTGGGAGGTCATCGACGCCAACCCGGCCGCGCTGCGCGGTTCGGTGCTGTCGCTCACGGACTGGCGAGAGCTGTGGCTGCGCACCGACCGCACGGCGATCCCCGGGACCCCCTCGGTCCTGGAGACCCGGGCGCTGAGCGCGGCGCTGGACCGGGTGGCAGCCGAGGGACTCGACGCGGTGATCGCCCGCCACACCGCCGCCGCGGCGCAGGCGCGCGCCGGCCTCGCGCCGCTGGGACTGCACCCCTGGCAGCGCGGCCCCTCCGGGTACGCCTCGGTCGTGACCATCGTCGCCATCCCCCTGGGCGTGGACGGGGCCGCGTTCACTCGTGTGGCGACCGAGGCCAGCGGCGGGCTCGTCAGCGCCGGCAACGGCTCGCTGGAGGGCACGGTGGTCCGGATCAACCACACCGGGCGCCACGCCACGCCAGAGGCGGTCGAGCGCGCGCTGGCCGCGCTGGCCCGCGCGGTCGAGGCGACGGCCTAGCCCGACGCCGCGGCGCGAGCCAGGATGTTCTTCGCCATCGACGGGAAGATGATCCCGTGGAAGGGGAAGATCGCCCACCAGTAGAGCTTGCCGAGCAGCCCGCGGGGGAAGTAGATGGCTCGCTGACGGTACCGGGTGCCGTCACCGTCCGGCTCGGCGGTGAGCTCCAGCCAGGCTCCGCCGGGAACGCGCATCTCCGCGCGCAGCCGCAGCTGGCGTCCGGGATCGATGTGCTCCACCCGCCACCAGTCCACCGCGTCACCGACCACGAGCGACGTGGGGTTGCGGCGCCCGCGGTTGTGCCCGGCGCCGCCGACGAGCTTGTCGGCCAGGCCGCGGATCACCCACGCCGCGGGCAGGGAGTACCAGCCGTTGTCCCCGCCGATCCCCTCGATCACCTTCCACACCGCCTCGGGGCGCACCGGGGCGGTCTTGGACCGGTCGTCGACGTAGACGGTGCGCCCGGCCCAGTCGGGGTCGCTGGGCAGCGGGTCCGCCGCCACGCCCGACGACGCGCTCGTCCAGGCCGTCTCCACCTCACCGAGCTGGATCCTGCGCAGGGCCAGCCGCACCGCGTGGCGGTAGCTGGTGAGCCCGCCCGGGGGCAGCGGGAGCACGGCGTCGACGTCGTGCTCGGAGCACACCGCGGGGTGCTGCAAGGACTGCACGAGGGGGACGGCCATGGAGTGCGGGATGGGCGTCACGAGCGCGACCCACCACCCGGCCAGCCGCGGTGCGGGGACCGGCAGCGCGTAGATGTGGCGCGGCGGCAGGTGCGCCTCGTGGGCGTAGCCGTACATGAGAGCGGCGTAGGTGAGGACCTCGCGGGAGCCGAGGTCGAAGGTCCGGTTGAGCGGCTCGGTCAGCGCCGGGGCGCTGGCCAGGTAGTGCAGCACGTCACGGATGGCGATCGGCTCGATCTCGTTGGTCACCCAGCTCGGGGCGGGCATCACCCGCAGGTTCTCGGTGAGGTGACGGATCATCTCGAAGGATGCCGACCCCGACCCGATGACCACCCCGGCCTGGAAGACCACAGCCGGGACCGGCCCGTCGAGCAGGATCTTGCCCACGGCCGTGCGAGAGCGCATGTGCGGGGAGAGCTTCACCCCCTCGGGGTGCAGGCCGCCGAGGTAGACCACCCGGGTGACCTCGGCCAGCGCGGCGGCGTCGGCCATGACGCGAGCGTTGTGCTGCTCGGTCTCCTCGAACTGCTTTCCGGACCCCATGGAGTGCACGAGGTAGAAGGCGGTGTGCACCCCCTCGCAGGCGGCGGCGGTGTCGTCCACCGACGACAGGTCGCCGGCGACGATGTCGACGTCGTCGTGCCAGGGGACGTGGTCGAGGCGGGCCGGGGTGCGCACGAGCACCCGCACGCGGTAGCCGCGAGCGAGCAGGCGCGGGACGAGCCGGCCTCCGATGTACCCGGTGGCGCCGGTGACGAGGACCAGCTGCGACTCGGTCATCCGTCGATGCTAGGTGCGTCGACCCGCTACAGCCACTTCTTCCAGCGGAAGACGCGGTAGAGGGTGACCGAGCCGGCCACCATGAGGGCCAGTGCGAGCGGGTAGCCAGCTGCCCAGGTGAGCTCGGGCATGTCCTCGAAGTTCATCCCGTACACCCCGGTGACCAGGGACGGGGCGAAGAGGATCGCCGCCCACGCCGAGATCCGCTTGACCTCTTCGTTCTGCTCCAGGCTCGAGACGGTCATCGCTCGCATCTCCTCGTTCTGCCGCTCGGCCACGACGGTCGCGTTGACCGTGAGGGCGTTCTGCAGCAGCGCCCGGAAGGCATCTGCCCGGTCGACCACCCGCACCACGTGGTCGTGGACGTCGCGCAGGTACCGGGTGAGCTCGTCGTCCGTGGCGCCGCCGTCCTTGGCGGCACCGGTCTTGAGCAGGTCGAGCATGTCCAGCAGCGGGCGGGTGGCCCGCTGGAACTCCATGACCTCACGGAAGAGGTCGTAGATGCGCCGGGAGACGGCCGAGGTGCTGGCGAAGAGCTCGTCCTCGATCTCGTCGATGTCGTTCTCCAGCCCGGCGACCACGGGGGCGTAGTCGTCGACGACCTCGTCGAGGATGGCGTAGAGGACGGCTTGCGGGCCCAGGGCCAGCAGCTCGGGGGCGGCCTCCATGCGGCCTCGGACCTTGACGAGGTCGGGTGCTTCGGCGTGGCGGACGGTCGCGACGAAGTCTGGTCCGGTGAACACGTGCAGCTCCCCGAACTCCACGCGTTCCTCGGAGTCGATGTACCGGGCCGGGCGCAGCACGGTGAACAGGACGTCGCCGTAGCGCTCGATCTTCGGTCGCTGGTGGGCCTTGATGGTGTCCTCGACGGCCAGCGGGTGGATCCCGAACTCGTCCTGCAGGGAGGCGATCTCGTCCTCGTCGGGCCGGTACAGCCCGATCCACGCCATGCCGTGCTCGGCGCGCAGCACGTCGTAGGTGAGGTCCAGGGAAGCGGGTTCGGCGCGGCGCACACCGTCGACGTAGACGGCGTTGTCGATCAGGGGCATGGAGTCTCTCTCGTCAGGCGGGGGCACAGCTGGAGTGCGGGCAGGGGCTGGGCCAAGTATGGCCGGTGCCGGGCGATAGGATCGCTGCAGTCATGGGGACGGCTGTGAGAGCCGGAGCTGCGACGACCCCGACGGCGCCGGTGAACACCAGCGCCACAGACCACGCGGAGGATTGTGCACATGGCGTTCTGGGACCAGCTCAAGACGAAGACCTCGGAGATGAGCGACCAGCTCAAGACCAAGTCCAAGCAGTTCACCAACAAGGACTTCGCCAACGCCAGCATGGCGATGTGCGCGCTCATCGCCGCGGCCGACGGCACGATCGACCAGACCGAGCGCAGCAAGACGGCCGCGCTCATCATGAACAACGACATCCTCGCCGTGTTCTCCCCGAGTGAGCTGCGTGAGAAGTTCGACTTCTACTGCGACCGTCTGGACCGCGACTACGACTTCGGCAAGGTCGAGGCGGTCTCCGCGATCGCCAAGCTCAAGTCCAAGCAGGACCAGGCTCGCGCCGTCATCCAGATCGGCATCATCATCGGCGGCTCGGACGGCGACTTCGACGCCGCCGAGCGCCAGGCGGTCAAGGAGGCCTGCTTCGCGGTGGGCATCGCTCCCGCGGAGTTCGACCTCTGATCTGAGCTCGACAGCAGACGGCGGCCACCCCGGCTCGGGGTGGCCGCCGTCTGTGCGTGGGTGCGGGTGCGGCTGCGGGTGCGGCTGCGGGTGGGGCTGCGGGTGGGTCACAGACCCCGCACGAGGGGCTGGTCACCGGTCAGGCCTACGGTCGCCGGAGGAGCGGGGTTGACGTTGAGCGGGACCGACGGGGTCGGCGCCGCAGGCAGCGGGACCAGGGTCTCGACGGTGACGAAGGAGGCACCCAGGGTGGGCTCGAGCGGCCCGGCGTCGCCGTCGACCGCGAGACGCACAGCGGCCCACGGGAGGTTGACTCCCGTGAGGCTGGCTGCGAAGAGCCCGCCCGAGGGACGCGTGTTGACCTCGAGCAGCGCCAGCTCACCGCGCCACCAGCGAAGCTGGGTGTTGCTCAGGTAGGCGAGCTGGTACGCACCGGTGATCTGACGGGCGATGTCGATGGCGCGCGGGGTGTCATCGAGGAAGGTCCGGCGTCGTCCGTCCTTGGCACGCGGCAGGGCGGCGAGCAGCTCCCCGTAGGGGTCGCTCAGGCAGTCGACGCTGATCTCGGGGGAGGCCATGTACGGCATGACCATGAGGGCCGGGACTGTGCGGTCCGCGCCCTCCGCGGTGCGCAGCGCGGCGGTGACCTCGTCCAGGCGCACCCGGTGCGCGGGCGGCGCGAGCAGGTCGTCCAGGCTCAGCGGGTTGTCGCTGAGCACCCGGAACCCCTCGGCTCCCACGCCGCTGAGCGGCTTGATGCAGATCGTCTCGTCCGGCTCCAGCTCCTCGCGCAGAGAGGCCACGGCGGCCTCCAGCTCGTCGGCGCCCTGGGCCTGGCGCCACGGCGGCACGGGCAGGCCCAGCCGGCTGGCCGAGGCGTAGGTGGCGCACTTGTCGTCGAGCAGAGCGATGGAGGCGGCCGGAGAGGCGAGCACCGTCACCCCGAGGGCGGCGAAGTCCGCGGTGCGCGCGGCGATCTCGGCGATCCCGGTGCCGGGCAGCAGCACGTCGATGGCGTGGGTGCGGCAGAAGTCGAGAGCCCAGTCCACGTACGCGTCCCCGGTGAGGCGCGGCTCGGGCAGGGCGACGTCGGCGGCCTGGAGGACCGGGGAGGTCTCATCGGTGTGGGTGGCGAACAGCCGGACGCTGCGATGGTCAGGATTGCTGCGCAGCATCTGCAGGAACCAGTAGTTGGTGGCGTACGTCCGGTTGAGCCAGATGTTCAGTGTCACGTGATCCTTGCTGTGTCCGTGGTGGAGGGGCGTGCCGGGTTCCGGGCGCTCAGGCGCAAGATTACTCGCCTTCTCGTCCATCCCGGCACGCTCGTCACTTCCCCGCGAGCTGCTGGGCGAAGGGGACGAAGTCCCCGAGCGGGCTCGTCGGCTGCGCGGGCTGCTCGTGGGCTGCGACCAGGGCGGAGAACTCCGTGGCGGCACGACGGATCCGGCCGGCCAGGTCGTCGGTCGTGGCCCCTGAACCCCAGTCCGTGGAGGCGGCGAACACGGCCGTCGGGGTGACGATCGCGCGCAGGTAGGAGAACATCGGGCGCAGCTCGTGCTCGAGGGCCAGGGAGTGGCGCGGCGAGCCGGCGGTGGCGCCCATGAGCACCGGGACGCCGGTGATCGCGGTGGAGTCCACGACGTCGAAGAACGACTTGAACAGACCCGAGTAGGACGCGGTGAAGATCGGGGTCACGGCGATGATGCCGTCGGCCGCGGTCACGGCGTCGATCACGGCCCGCAGCCGGGGCGGCGGGAAGCCGGTCAGCATGGTGTCCATGATCTCGTGGGCGAGGTCGCGCAGCTCGACGACCTGCACCTCGGTCTGCACGCCGCGGGTGGTGAGCTCGGTGACGGCGTCGGCGACCAGGCGGTCGGTGAGCAGGCGGGTGGAGGACGGCTGGCTCAGGCCGGCCGTCACGGCGACGATCGTGCGGGTGGTGGTGGTCATGATGGCCTTTCGGGTGGTGCGAGGGGGACGACGGTTACTGGTGTGCGCTTGCGTCGCTGGCGGTCGCGGCGTCGGGGATGCGGCCCTGGGCCAGGCGCAGCTTGGTGCACAGCTCCTCCAGGGTGGTCATCTCCTCGTCGGTCAGCGCGGGCTCGAGGTAGGCGCGGATGCTGCGCACGTGCCTGCGGCCGATCGTCTTCTGCAGCTGCGCCCCGGCGGGGGTGAGGGCGATGAGGGTGCCGCGCCGATCGCCGTCGGCCGGCCGCTTGGTGACCAGGCCCTTGGCCTCGAGGCGGTCGACCATCCGGCTCAGCGACGGCTGGGAGATGAGGACGTCCCGGTTGAGCTCGTTCAGGCGCAGCCCACAGGGGTCAGCGGTGCTCAGGGTGAAGAGCACGTCGTACTCGCGCACCGTCGCCGGGGCCCAGATGTCCTCGGCGGAGAACCGCTGCATGAGCGCGACCTGGGCGCGGAACAGCGCCTCCCAGGACCGCGGTGCGAGCCGCGGGTCGGTGTGCTCGACGTGCTCGGTCTGGGGGGCGGGCGCGCCGGGTGCGGCGGGACCCTGCGTCGTCGTGGCGGTCGTGGTCATGACCGGGCCACGGGGGAGGCGCCGGTGACGTCGTCGGCGGGGGCGTAGACCGTGGAGTCCTGCGCGCCGCCGGCCTTGGCCACGAGCGAGGCGTGGGTGGGGGCGTCCGGGACGTGGGCGGGACGCTTGGAGTCGAACTCCTTGCGCAGCACGGGGACGACCTCTTCACCGAGCAGGTCGAGCTGCTCCAGGACCGTCTTGAGCGGCAGGCCTGCGTGGTCCATGAGGAAGAGCTGGCGCTGGTAGTCGCCGACCTCGTCACGCATGGTGGCGTAGCGGTCGATGACCTCCTGGGGGCTGCCGACGGTGAGCGGCGTCTGGGCGGTGAAGTCCTCCATCGACGGGCCGTGGCCGTAGACCGGGGCGTTGTCGAAGTAGGGGCGGAACTCGCGCTTGGCCTCCTGGGAGCTCTTGCGCATGAAGACCTGTCCGCCGAGCCCGACGATCGCCTGGTCTGCGGTGCCGTGACCGTAGTGCTCGAAGCGCTGGCGGTAGAGGGAGACCATCTGCCGGGTGTGCTCGATGGGCCAGAAGATGTTGTTGTGGAAGAACCCGTCGCCGTAGTAGGCGGCCTGCTCGGCGATCTGCGGGCTGCGGATCGAGCCGTGCCAGACGAAGGGCGCGACGCCGTCGAGCGGGCGCGGGGTCGCGGTGAAGCTCTGCAGCGGGGTGCGGAACTGGCCCTCCCAGTCCACGACGTCCTCGGTCCACAGACGGCGCAGCAGCGCGTAGTTCTCGACGGCGAGCTCGATGCCCTGGCGGATGTCGCGGCCGAACCACGGGTAGACCGGTCCGGTGTTGCCGCGGCCCATCATGAGGTCGAGGCGGCCGTCGGCGAGGTGCTGGAGGGTCGCGTAGTCCTCGGCGATCTTCACCGGGTCGTTGGTGGTGATGAGGGTGGTGGCGGTGGACAGCATGATCGTCGAGGTCTTGGCCGCGATGTAGCCCAGCGTCGTGGTGGGGGATGACGGCACGAAGGGCGGGTTGTGGTGCTCCCCGGTCGCAAAGACGTCGAGGCCGACCTCTTCAGCCTTGAGCGCGATCTGGATGGTCGCCTTGATCCGCTCGTTCTCGGTCGGGGTACGCCCGGTGGTGGGATCCATCGTGACGTCGCCGACGGTGAAGATTCCGAACTGCATGGGGACCAGCTCCTCAAGTAGATGCGTTTGCATGTAGTTTACGTCTCAACTACTCCATGGTCCACGATATTCCGGCCCGTCCGGTGTGGCTCTGGTCACCGGTTGCGGCGAGGTCGCTGCGGCGACGTGACTGGCGGTCAGGCGGGTGGGGCGCGCTCAGCTGGGCTCAGGCGACCGGGCTCATGCAGCCGGGCTCAGGCGGCTGCGCGGCCTGGCGTGAGCCGCTGGATCGCGAGGTACATCTGGCAGCCCAGGCACACGTTGAAGGCAGCATTGAGGAAGGCCGCGACGAGAGCCACGCCGGCAGCCACGGGGATCGCCACCGGGGTGACGGTAAGGCCGAGCAGCAGGCCCAGACCGGTGATGACCAGGCCCACGCGCTGCGCGAAGCGCGGCGGTGCGGGGTCCTCGAGCTCGGTGGGCGGCGCCAGCCGAGGCCGGACGAGGGTCGTGAACAGCCAGCCCTGGACGGTGCCCTGAGCCCCCCGCACGGCGCCCAGCGCGAAGGCCGCGACGGCGATCGCCAGCAGGACCGTCGCGGTGGTCGACGTACCGGCCAGCACCGTCGCTGCCAGCAGGACGGTCATGAGGGCTGCACCGAAGCGCGGTCCGCGGGGGTCGATGCCGCGGGCGGTGCGGGCGGTCAGGGGAGCGGTGCTGGCGGGAGCAGGGCGAGCGGCTGATACCGAGGTGGAGTCAGAGGAGTCGGAGGAGTTGGTCACGGGACGTCCCTTGAGGTGAGTGGCGGATGGGCGGGGGATGGGTGAGGGAAGCGGTGGGAGAGCGGCGCTACGGAGCAGCGGGCTCGTGGGGCTCCGAGAGGTGCAGCGTGGCCAGCGCCTCGCGGGCCTGGGCGGCCGTCATCGCGCCCGTGGCCCGTCCGTGGATCGTGCCGTCCGCACCGACCAGCAGGACGGTCGGGGTTCGCAGCACCCCGTAGGTGCGCACGAGGTCGGGGTGCAGGGCGGCGTCCAGCTCGATGTGTGCGACGTCGTCGTCGGCCGCGCTCAGCGCGGTGAGCACGCGTGCGACGTGGCGGCAGGGTGAGCAGACAGCGGAGGAGAACTGGACAAAGGTCGCTGGCGCGCGCTCGGGCGCACCGACGGCCGCGAGGTCGAAGACGGGGCGTGCCGGCGAGGTGAGCCTGCCCGCCGGGCGCATCCGCCCGGCGCGCCGCGAAGCGAGGTACCAGCCCAGGGTCGTCAGGGCCAGGAGCGCCACGAGGGCTGCGGCGCGGCCGAGCGGGGAGGTGAACAGTACGTCCATGACGGGATCCGTGTCTGCCAGAGAGGGGGAGCCCAGGTCTCAGGAATCCGGGGGCGGCAGCGACCTGTCCAGCAGGTCGCGGTGGGCCGTGGGAGCGGCCGGTGAGAGTGCGGGGGAGCGCGTCGGTCGGTGCGCGAGGGGTGGGCGCGAGGTCAGCCGACGGGGCAGCAGCACGCCCGACAGCGCTCTCCGGCGCGGTGGGCGCGGGGTGAGGTCGGGCGGAGGTGCTGGCACATGTCACGCATTCAACCACGCACACAGAACACCGCGACAGGGTGTGCCCACCAGCTGGAAGATCTCGAACCCTCATGAGTTCTTCACTATTAAAAATAGTGTGCCAAGCGCCTACCGCACTATGGGGGAGACTCAAGCTGTGAACTCACCACAAGAAGCAGGGACCAACAGGTACCCCCGGCCAGCCGTGACGCGCGCCGAGGCGGACCAGGTCTGGCGCGAGCTGTCCGTCGATGCCATGCGCACGGGCGCCAAGCCCGAGATCGTGCGCCTCGCGGTGATCGTCGCGCTGAGCAGGTGCACCGGTGCGCGCTACGGCGATCTGCTGCGCTGCACGATCGACTCCTTCGCACCAGACCGGGGGAGCGTGGTCGTGGAGCACGGAAAGCTGCGGACCGTCCGCGAGCACCCCCTCGACGACGGAGCACGCCTGGTGCTGGACCGCTGGTTCGCCGTGCGCGCGCAGCTGTGCGCCGAGCTTGAGGGCTCCGACCCGAGGGCCCTGCTGCTCACGGTCCATCACACCCACGACAACGGTGTGACCGTCTCGGCCGGTCTGCCGATCACGAGGCAGGGGCTGGTGCTGTCCTGGCGACGGTTCATCCACCGCACCAACGCTCGGCACGCCGGGCTGCGCCCGCCGCTGCCCACGCGGTTCGAGCAGGTGCGCCGCGCATGGTCGGCTGACCTCGGCGAGGCACCAGAAGCAGCCGACGAGGAGGTCTAGGCTGACCCGATGCCGTCCTACCGAGTCATGAGCGTCATCGGGATGCTGCGCCCCGGGGTGCGCCCGGAGACGGTGCTGCCTGCCGCCGTCGCAGCTGGGACCGAGCTGACCACCGTCGAGGCCTCCGACGTCTCCGTGGTCGCCGGCCAGGCTCGCATCACCGTCCGCTTCACCGCCGACGACGACCCTGCTGCAGCACGCGTGGCCGACCACGTCTGCGCCACGACAGGTGCCCTGGCTGACCTCGGCACCGTCACGCTGACCCGACGCTACGGCGGACGGTGGTACCCCGTCTGATCGTCTCAGCGAAGGGATGCTGACAGAGTTTCCTCACGTCTGCGCTGGTCCGGACGACGTGGCGGCACGACTGCCCGCGGACCGTCCTCGCGAGCCGGGCAGGTTCGCTGCAACCGACCTACGCTGAAATCCCCCAGTGGTGAGGGCAGAGACATGGGTTGGATCATCTTCACGGTCAGCATCACTCTCGTGTGCGCAGCCGGTGTCATAGCGGCCACCGCGCGGCGCGCAGCACCCGCCCGGCATGCACGGCGCCGGCACAGCGCACGGAGCGCTCCGCACGCAACCATGGGCCAGCACAGCGCCGGGCTCAGCAGCACCCGGTCCAGCGGCGCCGGATCCCGCACCGGAGGGCAGCAGGGGCGCTGGCGCAGCCCGGGCAGGCATGCCGAGAACGGCGGCGAGCTAGCCTTCATGGCTCGGCACATGCACGTGCTCCGCCGTCCGGCGGTCGATCACAGCCAGGACGACGACCCCTTCGAAGTTCTCGCCCTGCAGTGCCGGCTGACGGCGCTCTCAGCGGAGATCCAGCGGCTGGAGCAGGACAGCTCGACCATCGCGCTGGCCCATCACCTGCGGGCGACCCAGTACGCCTACGACGCCTTGCTCGCCGAGGCTTGTCGCCTCATCGGCGTGCTGGCCGAGGCCGAGGCGCCGCCCGTGCCGGACGAGTCCACCGGGTCGTGGACGGTCAACGAAGAGACCCGGATGCGCAAGGAGCTTGAGCTCTGCTCACGCGGCTGGACCTGGTGAGCAGGAGGCGGTGAGCCAACGACGTCGCCCGCGGGGTCACCCCGGGACGTCGGTCACCTGCCACCCGCGCACGTCCACCGAGACCGCACCGGCGGTGGCTGCCGCGACGGCTTCCTCGAGCTGAGCGATCCGAGCCGGCGGGACGAGCAACGTGAAGGTCGCCCCGACGTCGTAGACGACAGGCAGGAACGTTGCCTGATGTGTCAGCGACCAGTCGCGGAGCACGTGCTCGAGCCGTCCGGCCTCGCTGTGGCCGGCCTGCAGCACCACCTCGGCCCGCATCTCTCGGCGCACGAGGGTGGCAGCGTCCAGAGCCTGGCTGACCGCCGTGGAGTACGCCCGCACCAGGCCGCCCGCCCCGAGCAGCACCCCGCCGAAGTACCGGGTCACGACAGCCACGACGTCCGTCAGGCCGCGGTGGCGCAGCACCTCGAGCATCGGGATGCCGGCCGTGCCGGAGGGTTCGCCGTCGTCGGAGGAGCGCTGCTGGTCACCGCCGGGCCCCACGACGAGGGCGGTGCAGTTGTGCCGGGCGTCCCAGTACTGCTTGCGCACGGCGGCGATGACCGCCTCGGCGTCGGCGAGGGAGTCGACGTGGGACACGCGGGTGATGAAACGAGACTTCTTGACCACCAGCTCGTGCACCGTGGTCCCGGAGATCGTGGAGAGCAGCGGTCCGCTGCCCGTCGAGGGAGGCTGCGGTGGCACGGGGGAGGTCACCCGACGAGCCTACCTAGGGGTGGCGCCAGGCATCTGGCCCGGCGGATCGGTGTCGCGCGCGAGGATGCGGGGCACCAGATACCACAGGAGGAGCAGCACCGCTCCGACGAAGCCGCCGGCGGCGAAGGCCGTCTCACGGTCGAGCACGACGTCGAAGAGCAAGAAGGTGCACCCGGTCAGCACCAGACCGAGGACCAGAAGACCCACCCGCGCCAACCGGTCACCCTGACTGACGACCAGGGCCTTGCGCTGCCTGCGGAAGAGGCGGCGGTGCAGCGCGACCGGAGCCACGAGGAGGGCCGTGGCGACCATCGCCAGGACCACCAGGACGAGGTAGACGCCCCGTTGGGAGGAGTCGAGCTGGTCGAAGCGCTGCTGGAAGGGGACCGTCAGCAGGAACCCGGTGAGGATCTGCGTCCCGGTCTGGGTCACCCGCAGCTCCTGGAGCAGCTCCGACCAGTTGCGGTCCATCCGCTCGGTCGCCGTCTCACGGCGACCGTCCCCCGAGCCAGGCGGCTCGGGGGACGGTGCAGGCCCGTCAGCCTCTGGGAGGTGGTCCGGCCCGGGAGACATCGACGGATCTCGTTGTCTGCGGTGGAGTCTGGCGCGTCAGCTGTCGGCCTTGTCGGCCTTCTCCGCGGCGTCCTGCTCCGAGGTGGCGCCTGCGGTGCTCAGCTCGCCGCCGGAGGACTCCAGGTGCGCACGCACGAACCAGTGGAACAGCTCGAGGTCGTGCAGGTGCCCGACGAGCAGGTCGTTGCTCACCACGTCGAGCTCTTCGGTGTCGTCAGCTGCCTTGCGGTGGCTCGTGATGACGCCCTGGTACACCTCGTCCAGCGCACCCAGGTGGGCGATCGTCGAGGCGCGTCCGAGGGCGTAGTCGTCCCAGGTGCGCTCTGCCACGATCGCGCCCGGCGTGCCGCGCGGGGCGACGCCCAGCGTCGCGATGCGCTCGGCGATCGCGTCGACCATCGCCCGGACCGCCTCGACCTGCGGGTCGATCATCTCGTGGACGGCGATGAAGTGCGGCCCCACGACGTTCCAGTGAACGTGCTTGAGGGTCAGGGCGAGGTCGTTGAGCGCGTTGAGACGCTGCTGCAGGATCCCGGCAACCTTGGCTCCCTGGGTGGGGGTCAGCGACGGGACGGTGTAGTTGGGCAGCTGCTTGCGTGCAGTCATTGGCTCATTCCTCCACGTGTTCGTGCGGGGGCTATCCCCTCACCTCATCGTGCCTGCAACGAGCCGACCTCGCAGAACTTCACGGCTGTGGTGCTCGCGAGCGTGCGCCTGCTGCCGGTGTGCTCACCTGCTGGTCAACGGTCTGCGCACGGCTGCGCCGCGCAAGGCGAGCGCCAGCGCCAGCAGCGCCACAGCCCCCAGGACGCCAGCCCACCCGGTGCCCGTCGAGGCGGAACCGGAGCCCTGCTCAGTCACCGCTGTCACCGCTCCCGCGAGCAGGGCGACGGCCTGGCCGACGCAGTTGATCACCACGAAGCGAGGCCCCTCGGCGCCGAGCACCGCGAGCTCGACCCGGGTGGCCGGAAGCACGTGCGTGGCGTACCAGCTCAGCCGCACGGTCGCATGGATGGCGACCATGAGGACGGGGGTGCGCCAGGTATAGCCGACGGGGGCCAGCGTGAGCATCGCGACGGTCGCGGGGAACAGGCTGAGCCCGAGCGTCAGGTACCCCGGTCCGCGCACCGCGGACCCGGCCGTGGCGGTGACCACGATGACCAGGATCACCGTGACCATGACACCCACCGGCAGGCCGGTGCCGGCCGCTGCGGCGAGGAAGACGCCGACGGCCGCCGCGGCGAGCCCGAGGTGCAGGGCCCAGCCCGGCACCGTGGGGCCGCAGTCGATCTCGGGACCCGGGATGCGGCTCATCGGGGCCGTCCAGCAGCCTGGGCACGCGCGGCGGCCCGCAGGTCGCGGGCCGCGTCCCCGCCGGCCCAGCGCAGCACGTCCACCCCGGAGCGGGCCAGCGTCTCCAGACGGTTGCCGCGCTGGATCTCGGTCAGGCGCCAGGCGTAGGTCTCGCGGACGGAGAGCCCGCGCAGGTTCGCCTCGGGCAGCGTGTCCACCGCGATGACGCGGTGCCCGTGGGACTGCCACTGGCTGGCGATGTCGGCGGCGTTGTCGTCGAGGAAGGTGGAGAAGAGATAGACGAGCGCGCCGGCAGGGATCTGGGGGGCGCGCCGCCGGGTGGGCGGGGCTCCGACGGGGCGGCTGAGCGCCAGGGCATAGGTGAGCCGTTGCAGGTGGCGCTTGCCCCCGGCGAGCGGGAGCGGGGACGCGAGGCGGCCCAGGTCGTCCAGACCCACCCGGTCACCCGCGTCGACCACGGCCTTGGCGACCGCGGCGGCCGCCTCCCGGGCGAGGTCGAGGGAGGTCTGCTCGTGGGGCGCGCTGTCCTGGAAGCCGCCCCACGTGGCCACCCGAGGGCCGACGTCGTCGCGGGAGTCGACCACGAGGACGACCGACGCCTCCGAGGGGGCGAAGGTGCGCCGCACGTAGAGCTGGGCGAGGTCGGGGGACCGCCGGGCTGTGGCACGCCAGTCCACCCGGCGCAGGGAGTCCCCGGCGCGCAACGGGGCGACGTCGCGCATCTCGGGGCCGTCGCCGAGACGGCGGGAGCTGTGCGGGCCGGTCAGCCCACGCAGCTGCTGGGAGACGGGCACCAGGGTCAGACGACCGTGCGGCGGCAGGACGAGCATCTGGGAGGGCGGCACGTGGACCGGGCCCTGGTTCCACCCGCCGGGACCAGCCAGCGCGAGGACGTCGACGGTGAACAGCTCACGGGTCCCGGTGCGCACCGACGGGGTGCGCAGCCGCAGCGTGCGCTGGCCGTGCGGCACCGCGACGAGGGCGTCGACCGTCGGGTTGCCGGGGCTGAGGGCGCGCACCACGGCGACGTCAGCACCGGCCGGAGCGGTGATGGTGAGCTCGACGTCCAGCGCGGCTGCGCGGACGGCGGTCGACGCGGTGGCGGCCGTGGCCGTCACGTCACCGCGCGGACGCTGGACGACCGACCACACCACGCACAGCACGAGGGGGGTGGCCAGGGCGACGATCTGCGGGCGGCCGAACAGCAGACCCACCGCTGCGAGCAGCACGCCGGCTGCCGCGCTCACGATGAGGGAGGCGTCCTGGCGCCAGACGGCGGCGTCCGCCGTGAGGCTCGTCATGGCGCGGAGACGGTGGCCGGTCCCGGGACGCGGTCCAGGATCCGGGCGACGAGGGTCGCCGGGTTGATCCCGGCGGCCCAGGCACCGGGGCTCAGGGTGAGCCGGTGGGCCAGGACCGGCACCGCGACGGCCTTGACGTCCTCGGGCAGCACGTAGTCACGTCCGTCGATGACTGCCAGCGCCCGAGCCACGAGCATGAGCGTCTGGGAGCCGCGGGGCGAGGCGCCCACCTCGAGCTCGTCCAGCTCGCGGGTGGCTGCAGCCAGGTCGACGCAGTACCGCACGACGTCGGGGTCGATGGCGACGTCTTCCACCCCGGCCTGCATGGCCAGCAGCGTGGCGGGGTCGACGATCGCGCGGACGGAGGAGAACTCCTGGCGGCGGTCCAGGCGGCGACGCAGGACGTCGAACTCTGCCTCGCGGTCGGGGTAGCCCACCGCCAGGCGCACCATGAAGCGGTCCAGCTGTGCCTCGGGCAGGGGGTACGTGCCCTCGTACTCGACCGGGTTGGACGTGGCCATGACGTGGAAGGGCAGGTCGAGCGGGTAGGTGGTGCCGTCGATGGTCACCTGGCGCTCCGCCATGGCCTCGAGCAGCGCCGACTGCGTCTTGGGGGCGGTGCGGTTGATCTCGTCAGCCAGGAACAGGCCGGTGAACACCGGCCCGGGCCGGAAGACGAACTCTCGCTCGGCCGGGTCGTACACCGAGGACCCGGTGATGTCGGCCGGCAGCAGGTCGGGGGTGCACTGCAGGCGGGTGAAGTCCAGCCCGAGCGCACCGGCGAGGCTGCGCGCGGCGAGGGTCTTGCCCAGCCCGGGCACGTCCTCGAAGAGCACGTGCCCACCCGCCAGGATCGCCGCGAGCGCGATCCGCATCGGTCCGGTCATCCCCACCACGACGGTCGCGACCTCGGTGAGCACATGGTCGGCGAGCCTGGCGGTCTCGCTCACAGGCAGTCCCTCCACCGGGCCCGGGGCGGCGACCGGGGTCGCAGAGGCGGTGGGGGCGGTGGGGGCGGTGACGGGCTGGTCGGGTGAAGCGGTCATCAGGTGGTCCTCGGCTGTGATGGTGGCTGGGTCGGCTGTGATGGCTGGCTGTGTGCGGGCTGGCTCGTGGCGGTGATCTCGGCGAGGCGGTCGATGCAGCGGCCCACCCGGGTCATGGTCGCGGGCTGGGTGTCCTGGAAGAGGTCGTAGGACGCGTCCCCGAGGAGGGCACGGGCGGCCGGTTCGTGGGCGGGGTCGGTCAGGTCCACGCCGTGCAGGGCGAGGCGGGTGGTGGCAGCCTCGCGGACGGTCTGCAGGCCGCGAGCGCTGACGGTCTCGTCGCGGGTCATGAATGCCCAGGACAGGGCGGAGATCTGGTCCCGGGCGCCGTCACGGCGGCCGGTGGAGGTGCGGGGCCAGTGCGGGTGGTAGACGGCGGGCAGGGCGACGAGGAGGACGGTCACCGCAGCGGCGGTGATGATGGTCATCGCCGCGTGCACCATGGAGAATCCGAGCGCCTGCTGGGCGAGCAGGACCCCGAGCGCTTCGAGCGGGAGGTACCCCCACAGGATCTTCATGGTGCCGGCTCCGTCGGAGGGTGGTCAGGGGTGGGGGAGGTCGGCCGGTCTCTCACGGCGCGGCTGAAGTCCTCGATGAGCTGGCGCAGGGCTGTTCCGGCTGCGGCCACCTGCGCCGGGGTCATGTCGGCGCGGGCGAAGCGGGCCAGGTGGAAGAGGCCGAGGAGCTCGGTGACGGCCGCGGGGGAGGCGGGCGTCGAGGAGAGGACCTCGACGGTGAACTCGGTGGGGGTCTGGGCGGGGGCACGGGTCGCCCCGCTGCGCTCCGCGGCCTCCTGGAGGGCCAGCCATGCGGCGATGATCGCGTCGGGGGAGCTGTCCCCCTCGTGCAGGAGCGTCTCGGCGTGGGTGGCGGCCTCGCGCAGCTCGGTGAGCGGGAGGGCCTCGAGGGTGAGACCCGGCGCGGGCTGCGGGGGCTGGGGCTTGTCCTTGTGCGCTGCCAGCCATGGCAGCACGGTGCGTCGCACCCAGAGGGCCACGCGGTAGAGGAGGAAGGCGACCACGAGCCCCCCGGCGACCAGCAGCACGGTGGTGAGCGTGCGCTGCACCGTCTCGTTCGGCGGGTCGGGTTCGACCGGGGTTGCGGTGGGAGAGGGGTCCTGGGTGGGGGGAGGTTCGACGCTGGCGGTCGGCGCTGGTCCGGGGTCGAATCCCCAGTCCCCGGCCAGCGCAGCGCCGACGACCACGAGGAGGATGAGTGCGGTCACGGCGGCGAGGGCGGCTGCGAGCGCCCGCCGTCCTGGGCGCGGCTCTCTGTCGTCGGCGAGGACGACGGTGTCCATCGAGTCGGTGGTGCCGGTCGGCCGCGCCGCGTGGATGTCCGCGTGGGTCTCCGTGGGCGGTCGGGTCTGTGGCGTCATCGTGGCGCCCACCCTAGCGGAGAGAGCGGACGAATCGGGTGGTCAGGCCCGGATGTGTCGTGCCGCGTGCTGGCCGGCGACGGCGGCGCCGAGGAAGGCGGCGGGGTCGGCTGCGAGCCCGCGACCCATGGTGGACAGTCCTACCGGGCTGGCAGCGAGGGCGCTGAGCAGCTCCGGGGAGGTCTCCACCGTGACCAGCCGGTGCCCGGCAGCCGCCAGCGCGCTGACCTGCTCGGCGATCCGCGCATCGAGAGCGACCGGGTCCCCGCCCCCCGCGGCGAAGGCCTCAGGCGTTCGGGCGAGGACCGGCACGACGACGTCGGCCGGGCGCAGCGCCACCCGCCCGTAGGCGGTCAGGGAGTGGTGGGAGACGCCGAGGTGGCGGTCGCGCGGGTCAGCGCCGGAGATGCGCAGGGAGGCGACGGGACGGCCCCCGAGCACGGCAGCGGCATTGATCACCTCCCCGGCGCTCACCCCGGAGAATCCCCAGCGGGTCCCGGTGCCGAGGTTGCCCGGGCCCTGGGCGACCACGACGAGGTCGGCGTCGAGCACGGTGGCTGCGGCGAGCAGCCCGGTGTGGGTGGTGACGGCCTCGTGGTCGCCGCCGTAGGCCTGTCCGACGGTGATGCACGCGGCCAACCAGCCGGCGTCGCGCAGGCCGGCGACCGTGCGGGAGAAGGCGGCCGGGAGGGCGCCGCCGTCGGTCATGACGTAGACGACGCGGGGGGCCGGTGCGCCGCGCTGTGCGGCGTCCAGGCGGGCGCCGGCCACGATCGCGGGCAGGGCTGAGTGCAGGTCGGCGACCACCACGGGCAGCCCGGCGAGGTCGTCGGCCTCGCGCAGCACCTCGTGGTGGGGGGACTCCTGCTCGTCGACGCCCAGCACCATGGTCTGCAGCGGGGTGTAGCGGGCCTTGACGAGGTGACCGGGACCGCTGGCAGGGGGCGCGGTGGGGGCTGCGGCCCCACCGGCACCGGCGTCGGCCGACAGCACCGTGATGACCAGGGCGTACCCCCCGGTGCCGAGCCCGCGGTCCAGGGCGGTGGTGTTGAGGACGACTGTGTCCCCGGGGGCGGCCGGGCCGACGAGGTCGGGGTAGGCGAGGGACCGCACGGGTCCGACGCCCTCGACGTCGACGGTGAGCTCTTGGGCTCCGGACCAGGCGCGCCCGAGCGACACCACCACACCAACTCGCGACGTAATCACGGCGTCAACGCTACTCGACGCTAGCGTAGGACCGATGCCTCCTCTCACCTCGCCCGCGGCCCGCCTGCTCAACCTTGTCATCGCGCTCATGAACACCGGTGCGCGGATGACCAAGGACGAGATCCGCACGTCCGTCGCCGGCTATGACACGACCGCCTCACCCGAGGCCTTCGAACGCATGTTCGAGCGGGACAAAGATGCCCTGCGTGACCTCGGCGTCCCCATCATCACGGTGGAGACCGGCGGGCACTCCGAGGAGATCGGCTACCGCATCGACAAGGACTCCTACGCCCTGGACGAGGTCAACCTCACCCCGGCCGAGCTGGGCGTCCTCTCCCTGGCCGCGCAGTTCTGGCAGGACGCCACGGTGGCGGTCGACACCACCCGGGCGCTGACCAAGCTCCGCTCGGCCGGGGAGATGGACACCGGCGCCGCCGGGGAGGCCGCCGACGCCGTCGCCGGCCTGGCCCCACGGGTCCGGTCGGTCTCAGCCGCCTACGAACCGCTGCTCGAGGCGATCCTGGCCCGCCGCGTCGTCGTCTTCACCTACCGCGCGGCGAGCACCGGTCAGGTGCGCCGGCGCACCGTGGAGCCGTGGAAGGTGGCCGTGCGCGACGGCGGCTGGTACCTGCTCGGCCACGACCGCGACCGCGACGCCGCCCGCGCCTTCCGCCTCACCCGGATCGAGGGTCCGGTCAAGACCGTGGGGGCGCAGGGCGCCTTCACCGCACCGGCCGACATCGACGTCGACGCCCTCATCAGCGGGACGCCGCTGGCTCCGGTGCGCCAGGCGCTGCTCGCCCTGCGCCCCGAGCGCGCCAGCGCGCTGCGAGCCCGGGGGAGCGCCCACGCCCCAGCCCCCGACGACCCCCGCCTGGCTCGCGCCGTCGCCGACCGCGAGCTCGTCGCGGTGCCCTACACCTCCACCCAGGCGCTGGCCGACGAGGTCGCCGGCTACGGCGAGGCCGTCCTCGTCCTGGACCCGCCCGAGCTGCGCGAGCACGTCCTGGAGCGGCTGCGCGCAGCGGCCGCACTGCCCCTGACCCCACCCGGAGACGACGATGTCTGAACGCGCCACCGAACGCTTCGTGCGCCTCGTCGCGCTCGTGTCCTTCCTCGAGGTGTCCGGACCGGTGCCGGTCGCCGAGCTCGCCCGGCACTTCTCGGTCACCCCGCAGCAGATCCTCGCTGACGTGGACACCCTGTGGATCTCCGGGACCCCCGGCTACTGGCCGCAGGACCTCATCGACTTCGACGCCGACTCCTACGACCGCGGCGTGGTGCACCTGACCGAAGCCCGCGGGATGACCCGGCCGCTGCGCCTGGGCACCCGCGAGGGCATCGCGCTCATCGCCGCGCTGCGGGCCCTCGCCGAGGTGGTCGCGGAGTCGGGGGACCACCAGCAGGCCGCCGTCATCGAGTCCGCCCTGACCAAGCTCACCCTCGCCTCGGGCGACGCCGCCTCAGCCCTGGACGTGCGGCTGCGGGTCGACGCGACCCCACCTGTGCTCGCCGCCGTGCGCACCGCGCTCACAGCACGGCGCCAGCTGCGCATCGAGTACGTCAACGCCTCCGACGTCACCTCCAGCCGCGTGGTGGACCCCTTCCGCCTGCTGCCCTCGGACACCTTCACCTACCTGCACGCCTGGTGCCACAGCGCCCAGGACCAGCGCACCTTCCGCACCGACCGCATCCTGCGGGCGGAGGTCCTGGACGACCCTGTCGAGCACGACGAACCGCTGAGCACCCCCGGCGACTACCGTCCGGCGGGGGATACCGTCGCCGAGCTCGTGCTGTCGAGCCAGGCGCGCTGGATCGCCGAGCAGATCCCGGTCGAGAAGGTCGTCAACCTCGACGACGGGACCTTCGCCGCGGCCGTCCGGGTGGCCAACCCCCTGTGGCTGCGGCACCTGCTGCTGCGCCACGCCCGCCACGTCCGCTCGGTCCGTCCGGCCGAGCTGCGCGAGGACGTGGTCACCGCGGCCCGCGCCGCGCTGGACGCCTACGCCGCCCTGGATGCGTAGGCTGGGCAGATGTGGTTCTGGATCTGGTGCGCACTTGTCCTCGGCGCGGGTGTCGGCGCGTTCTTCCTCGGTCGTGACCTGTGGCGTCGCCTCAAGGTGATGCTGCGCGCCGGCACGGGCCTGAGCCAGGCGCTCGAGCGGATGTCCGTGCGCGTCGACGAGCTCACCGCAGCCGGGCCGGCCACCACCCCGCGACCGGTCACCGTCTTCAGCGACCCCCACGACGAGGCCGAGCGCGTCGCCGAGCGACGCCGGCTGCGCCGCAGCCGCGCGGCAGCGCGCCGGGCGGGCCACGCCGACCGCTACGAGCGGTGGCGCCGGATCGACCTGTAGCCGCCGGATCACCGCGGTGCCACCACCGCCACGCCACTGCATCGATGCGTGTCGATGGCTCAGTCCGGGGCGGGCACCTTGACAGGGGAGAGCGGTAGGACACAATAGGCGAAGCGCTTCGACGATGAGGCGACGTTCACCGCCCGGTGCACCGTTCGTTCATCACGCACAGGTACCCTGCGCAGGAGTCAACCGAACTACCATTGAACCAACACCACCGCACCTGGAGGATCCTATGGGCGCCATGAGGCCCTGGCACTGGATTGTTTTGCTCGTCGTCGTCCTGCTGCTGTTCGGCGCGAAGCGTCTCCCCGACCTCGCCAAGAGCGTGGGACAGTCACTGAAGATCTTCAAGAAGGAGATCAAGGAGCTCCAGGAGGACGACGACGCACCCGTGGCGAAGGCCGCACCCGTCGCACCCGTCGCCCCTGTCGCCCCCGTCCCGCCGGTGATCCCCGTCGCCCCGGTGACCCCTGTCGTGACACCACCGGCCGCCGCCCAGCCCGGCGACCCTGCTCCCAGCGCTTCGTCTGAGAGCACCGCTCCGCCGAAGGTATAGGCGTGGCGAACGGCTCGAAGTCGAAGTCCGAGCAGCGCGCGGAACGACTGGCCGCGAAGGGGAGGATGTCGCTGCGCGGGCACCTGCTCGAGCTGCGCAAGCGACTCTTCCTCGGTGCGCTGGGCATCGTCATCGGCGCTGTCGGCGGGTGGTTCCTCTACGACCAGGTCTTCCACCTGCTCCAGCAGCCGATCCTGGACGCGGCCGCGCGCCGCAACCAGCTCGCCTCGATCAACTTCGGGGCGCCCGGCGCTGCGCTGGACATGAAGTTCAAGGTCTCGTTCTTCGTCGGATTCATCATCACCAGCCCGTGGTGGCTCTACCAGCTGTGGGCGTTCATCACCCCGGGGCTGACGGGCAAGGAGAAGCGCTACACCGTCGGGTTCATCGGAGCAGCGGTCCCGCTCTTCGCCGCCGGCGCCGGGATGGCCTGGCTCGTGCTGCCGCACGCCGTGCGGATCCTCACCGACTTCCTGCCGACCGACTCCACGAACTTCCAGGACGCCCAGACCTACCTGAGCTTCGTCATGCGCCTGCTCGTGGCCTTCGGCCTCGCCTTCGTCATGCCCGTCCTCATGGTCGCGGTGAACTTCCTCGGCCTGGTGCGGGCCGACACGTGGGCCAAGGGCTGGCGATGGGCGATCGTGGTCGCCTTCACCTTCGCGGCGATCATGACCCCCACCCCGGATGCGCTGACGATGATCCTCGTCGCCCTGCCCATCTGTCTGCTGTACTTCGTCGCCCTCGGAGTCTGCATCCTGCACGACCGCCGGGTGGACAAGCGACAGGCAGCCTTCGACGAAGAAGTCGCCGGGTACGACGTCTGACCCGTGACACCACCTGACCACTGCGCCGTCTCCGGTGCGCCTGCGCGCGTCGGCCTGGTCGTCAACCCCACAGCCGGACAGGGCCGCGGCCGGGCAGCCGGGCGCCGCACCGCACAGCTGTTGCGCGAGGCCGGCGTCGAGGTGCTCGAGCTCTCGGGGGAGTCGGTCGCCGACGCCCTCGCCCGGGCTCGGGGCGCCGCGATCGACGGGCTCGCCGCCCTCGTCGTCGTCGGCGGGGACGGGATGGTCCACCTCGGGGTGAATGCGGTGGTGGGCACGCCCACCCCGCTGGCGATCGTCGCCGCAGGGTCGGGGAACGACTTCGCCCGCGTGCTCGGGCTGCCCGCCCACCGCGTCGAGGCTGCGGTGGCCCGCATCGTCGTCGCGCTGGGCCATCCGCCCCGCGCGGTCGACGCCGTGCACGTCGCCCCGTACGTCGCCGGAGCCCAGTCGCCCGACGGCGAGACCTGGGGCGGGTCCTGGTTCGCCGGCGTCCTCTCGGTGGGCCTGGACGCGGCGGTCAACGCCCGGGCCAACACCTACCGCTGGCCCTCCGGGCCGGCCAAGTACGTCCGCGCTGTCCTGGGCTGCCTGCGCGGCTTCACCCCCTACGGCTACCGTCTCACCACCGATGCGGGCACCCGCGACCTCGTGGGGACCGTCGTCGCGGTGGCCAGCTCCTCGCACTTCGGCGGCGGGGTCCGCATCGCCCCGGACGCTCTCGTCGACGACGGCCAGCTCGATCTCGTGTCCGCGAGCGCACTGTCCAAGCGCGCCATCCTCGCCCTCTTCCCTGGCATGTACCGCGGCACCCACGTGCGCCACCGCGCTGTGAGCACCGAGCGCACCTCCGTCGTCATCATCGAGCCGACGGGTGTTGGGGCCTTCCCGCCTGTGGCCTTCGCCGACGGTGAGGTCATCGGTCCGGTCCCGCTGCGTGTGCAGGTCCACCCGGGTGCTCTGCGCGTGCTCGTCTGACCAGGCACCTAGGCTGGAGGCATGGCTTCCCGCGCAGACCGCACCGATCCTGACGCTCTCTCCCCGTCGGAGCGCTACCGCCGCTTCCGTGAGCGCGCCGCACAGTCCGGACCTCAGCTCGAGGAGTTCCGCTCCTCCCTGGACTTCGCCCTCGACGACTTCCAGGTGGAGGCGTGCGCTGCGCTGGAGCGTGGGCAGGGCGTGCTCGTGGCTGCCCCCACCGGGGCCGGCAAGACCATCGTGGGGGAGTTCGCCGTCCACCTGGCGGTGAGCACCGGGCGCAAGGCGTTCTACACCACACCGATCAAGGCCCTGAGCAACCAGAAGTACACCGACCTGGTGCGCCGCTACGGCACCGACTCCGTGGGCCTGCTCACCGGTGACACGACGATCAACGGTGAGGCTCCCGTCGTCGTCATGACCACCGAGGTGCTGCGCAACATGCTCTACGCGGGCTCCCCGACGCTGGACGGGCTGGGCTACGTCGTCATGGACGAGGTCCACTACCTGGCGGACCGGTTCCGCGGGGCGGTCTGGGAAGAGGTGATCATCCACCTCGCCCCGGACGTGCAGCTCGTCTCGCTGTCAGCGACCGTCTCCAACGCCGAGGAGTTCGGGGACTGGCTGGAGATGGTGCGCGGGGACACGGCCGTGGTGGTGAGCGAGCACCGCCCGGTGCCGCTGTCCCAGCACGTCGTGGTGGCCGGACGCGGCACCCACCCCGGGGGGATCCTCGACCTGTACGCGCACACGGTCGACCCGACCGACCCGGGCACCAACCCGCCCATCAACCCGGACCTGCTCGCCGTGATGCGCCAGAGCGACGCCTTCCGGGGCTCCGGTGGCGGCGGCTACGGCGGGCGTGGCGGACGCGGCGGTGGACGGGGGCGTGGTGGCCGAGGCGGGTACACCGGGTCCGGGTCCGGTGGCGCGCCCGCGGTGGCTCAGCACTCCGGGCGCCGCGGACCGCCGCGGTTCGCCGTGGTGGACGGTCTGGACCGGGCGGGGCTGCTGCCGGCCATCTACTTCATCTTCTCCCGGGCCGGCTGCGAGGGTGCGGTCGCTCAGTGCCTGGGCGCGGGGCTGCGTCTGACCACCCCCGCGCAGGAGGCTCAGATCCGCGAGATCGTCGAGGAGCGCTGCGCCGCCATCCCGTCGGAGGACCTGGCGGTCCTGGGGTACTGGGGCTGGCTGGACGCCCTCACCCGCGGTGTGGCCGCCCACCACGCGGGCATGCTGCCGCTGTTCAAGGAGACGGTGGAGCAGCTGTTCAGCGCTGGTCTGGTCAAGGTGGTCTTCGCGACCGAGACGCTGGCGCTGGGGATCAACATGCCGGCCCGGTCCGTCGTGCTGGAGAAGCTCGTCAAGTGGGACGGGTCCAACCACGTGGACCTCACCCCCGGGGAGTACACCCAGCTGACCGGGCGCGCCGGGCGGCGCGGGATCGACATCGAGGGGCACGCCGTGGTCGTGGACCACCCAGGGCTCGACCCTGTGGCGCTGGCCGGGCTGGCGTCCAAGCGGCTGTACCCGCTGCGCTCGAGCTTCGCCCCGACCTACAACATGGCCGTCAACCTCGTCTCGCAGGTGGGCCGCGAGCGCGCACGGGAGATCCTGGAGACGAGCTTCGCGCAGTTCCAGGCCGACCGCGGTGTGGTGGGGCTGGCCAAGCAGGCGGCTGCGAACTCCGAGGCCCTCGACGGGTACGCCGAGGCGATGCGCTGCGACAAGGGTGACTTCGCGGAGTACATGCGGCTGCGGCGGGCGATCAGCGCCCGCGAGGGGGAGCTGGCCAAGCGGGCGTCGGGGGAGCGGCGGTCGGCGGTCATCGCCTCGCTGACCTCGTTGCAGCGTGGGGACGTCATCGAGATCCCGTCCGGGCGTCGCGCCGGGTACGCGATCGTGCTCGACCCTGGGCACGACACCGGCTTCGACGGTCCCCGCCCCACCGTGCTGAGCAGCGAGCGCCAGGTGAAGAAGCTCACGCTGGCTGACGTCCCGCACGGGGTGGAGACGGTGGGCGCGGTGCGCATCCCCAAGTCCTTCAACGCACGCAACCCCGCAGCGCGCCGCGAGCTGGCCGCGCAGCTGCGCGGAGCGGTGAGCGAGCTGGGTGAGTCCGGTGGCGGTGGCACGTCGCCGGGCCGGGGTGGGCGCGGGGTGCGTCACGCCGCCGGGCAGGACAAGGAGCTGGCGCGGCTGATGACCGCGTTGCGGGCGCACCCGTGCCACTCCTGCCCCGACCGTGAGGACCACGCCCGGTGGGCGAACCGCTGGTCCAAGCTCGACGCCGAGCACCGGGCGCTGATGCGCCGGATCGAGGGACGGACCGGGTCGATCGCCAAGGTCTTCGACCGGATCTGCGAGGTGCTCAGCATCCTGGGCTACCTCGAGCGCAACGGTGAGGGTGAGCTCGTGGTGACCGCTCCCGGAGCGGCGCTGCGCCGGCTGTACGCCGAGAGCGACCTGCTGCTCGCGGAGTGCCTGCGGCTCAAGGTGTGGGAGGGCCTGGACGCGGCGGCGCTGGCCGCGGCGGTGTCCACGGTCGTGTACTCCGCCCGCCGCGACGAGGGTGACGGCGAGCCGCGGGTTCCCGGGGGCCCTGCGGGCACCTTGGCCCTCGCGCTGGACGAGACGGTCCGGGTGTGGTCCCGCCTGGACGACCTCGAGGCCGCGCACCGGCTGGAGTCGACCGGGGCGCTGGACTTCGGCCTCGTGGAGGCGGTCCACCGGTGGGCGTCGGGACGCAGCCTCGACGTGGTGCTCAAGGACACCGATCTGGCTGCCGGTGACTTCGTGCGGTGGTGCAAGCAGATCATCGACGTGCTGGGCCAGCTGACCAAGGCGGCACCCGACCAACGCATGCGCGGCACAGCCGACCAGGCCATCGAGGCGCTGCGCCGGGGCGTGGTGGCGTACTCGAGCGTCTAGCAGCCCCCTCTGCGGTGGTGGCGGGCGGTGGTGGCATACAGTCGTGCGGTGACTTCGATCCTGTACCGCAACGGCATCATCCACTCCCCGACGGACCCCTTCGCCGAGGCCCTGCTGGTCGACGACGGGGTCGTCACCTGGATCGGGGCGAACGACACTGCGGACGGTCTGGCCGCCCGCGCCACCCGGGTGGTCGACCTGGACGGGGCGCTGGTGGCTCCCGGCTTCGTCGACGCCCACGTCCACCTGCTCGAGGAGGCCTTCACCCAGACCGGCCTCGACCTGTCGCAGGTGCCGTCACGGGCTGCCGCGCTGGAGGCGCTCGCCCAGCGGGCTGCCACTCACCGCAGCGCCGACGGCCCGCTGCTCGCCCACGGGTGGGACGAGACCGCCTGGGCCGACGCCCGGCCGCTCACCGCGGCCGACCTCGACGCCGTGTGCGGGGGAGCGCCGGTCTACGCCGCCCGGGTCGACCTGCACTGCGCGGTGGTCTCCAGCCGGCTGACCGAGCTTGCAGGTCTGGACGCCCTGCCCGGCTGGGCCCCGGACGGCGTCGTGCGCGGGGAGGCGCACACCGCAGCGCGGGCCGTGGCTCGCCGCGTGGACGCGGCGCGCCAGGCTCAGATGGCCGATGCCGTGCTGCGCGAGGCGGCGGCTCGCGGCGTGGTCGCGGTGCACGAGAACAGCACCCCCGGGGCCGGTACCCGGGAGGGTCTGGCGGCGCTGCTCGCCGCGACGGCCGACCCGGCGAGCGGACGCCCCCTCGTGGTGGGCTACCGCGGGGAGCTGTGCCGCACGGTCGAGGAGGCCCGCTCCCTCGCTGCGGCGATCTCTGGGCTCACCGGGATCGGCGGTGACCTGTCCGTGGACGGGTCCCTCGGTGCCCGCTCGGCGGCCCTGCGCGAGCCGTACGCGGACGCCCCCGGCACCCGCGGTCAGCTCTACCTGGATGCCGCCGACGTCGAGGCGCACGTGCTCGCTGTCACGGCCGCCGGGCTGCAGGCCGGCTTCCACGTCATCGGCGACCGCGCAGGCGACGAGGTGGTGGCCGGCCTGGTCGCGGCCGCTGCTCAGGAGCGCAGCGCCATGCGGCGCCTGGGTCACCGCATCGAGCACGCCGAGATGCTCGACGACGCCGCCCTGGCGACGCTGGCGACCCTCGGGGTGGGCCTGAGCATGCAGCCCGCCTTCGACGCGGCCTGGGGTGGCCCGGGCGGTCTCTACGAGCGGCGGCTGGGAGCCGAGCGGGCCGGGCAGATGAACCGGCTCGCCTCGATCGCCGCTGCCGGGGTGCCTACCGCCTTCGGGTCCGACGCACCGGTGACGGCGTTGAGCCCGTGGGCCGGGGTCCGGGCCGCCGTCTACCACCACAACCCTGAGCAGCGGATCTCGGCACGGGCGGCGTTCCGAGCCGCGACCCGCGGTGGCTGGCGGCTGGCCGGGCTGGACCACACCGGTGCGGGGGAGATCCGGGTAGGCAGCCCTGCGCACCTGGCGGTGTGGACCTCCGAGCACGTGGGCGTGCAGTCCGAGGCAGCCGGGCTGTCTTCCTGGAGCACCGACGCCCGCTCGGGGACGCCGCTGCTGCCCGACCTCAGCCTCGAGGCTGCCCTGCCCACGTGCCGTCAGACGGTCCGCTCCGGGCAGGTCATCTTCGACACCTTCGACTGACGTGGCCCCGAGGCTTTTCACCCGGTCCCATTTGTCCGTCAAACCACGTGACCTGCGCGTATGTCGTCAACCAGCACAAACGCAGTATTGACAGCAGGTAGGACCGAACAAGTAGGTTCTTCACGTACCTCCCTGGCCCGCTCCGGCGGGGCGGGGGAGTCCCACGTGGCGCGTCCTCGATGCGCCCGGGGCGGTCCGTCCGTTCAGTAGAAAACGCAGGTGACAGCGATGTCCTCAGCGGCACGAAGGACGGACGGACCGCCCCACCCACCACCCGCCCAGCCATTCCCCAGAGGGGTGGCGTACCCTGCTCACGTGCTCGTACGCCTGCCCCGGTGGCTCACCCTCGTCCTCGCCGTCGCCGGTGGGCTGCTCGCCGACGCCGGCTTCCCTGACATCGGCATCTGGCTGGCCACCCTCGCCGGGGTCGCTCTGCTCTTCATCGCGACCGTGCGTGACTCCCCGGCCTGGAACTTCTTCGTCGGGACCGTGTGGGGGCTGTCCTTCTTCCTCGTGCACATCCGGTGGGCCCAGTACGCCGTGGGTGACGTGCCATGGGTGGCGCTGAGCGCCGCCGAGGCGCTGTTCGTCGGGGCGTCCATGCTCGCCTGGACCTACGTCCGGCGGATCGCTGTGGTCGGGCGGCACGCCTCCCTGCAGGCCCTGACCTTCGCCCTGGTCTTCGTGGCAGGGGAGCTCGCCCGGTCAGCGGTGCCCTTCGGCGGCTTCCCGTGGGGCCGCGTCGCGTTCTCCCAGTCGGAGTCGCCCATCGGCCGTCTCGCCTGGCTCGGTGGGATGCCGCTGGTGTCCCTCGTCGCGGTGGTCGCCGCCGCGCTGCTCGCCATCGCCGTGCTGGCCCTGGGACGGCTCAATCTCTTCCGGGCCGGCGGCTGCGCCCTCGCGGCGGCGGCCGCGGTCGGCGTCGGCCTGGTCGTGCCACTGGCCACCCAGGCCGAGAGCGGCACGCTGCAGGTGGGCGCGGTGCAGGGCAACGTGGCCACCCCGGGCCTGGACGCCTTCAACCATCGTCGTGAGGTCCTCAACAACCACGTCACCGGGACGTACGCGCTGCTCGACGAGGTCGCCCAGGGTGACCTGGACATCGTGCTGTGGCCCGAGAACGGCACCGACATCGACCCGCAGGTCGACGCGGACGCCGCCACCCTCATCGATGACGCCGCCGCGGCCGTGGGAGCCCCGATCCTCGTCGGTTCCCAGGAGTTCCCCCCGAGCGGCGGCCGGTACAACGTGTCGCTCCTGTGGGAGCCCGGGGTAGGCGTGGTGGACCGGTATGCCAAGCAGCACCCGGCGCCCTTCGCCGAGTACATCCCGATCCGCGACCTGGTCCGCCCCTTCTCCTCCGCGGTGGACCTCGTCACCAACGACATGATCGCCGGCACCGAGGTCGGGATCATCGAGCTCGACTCACCCCGGCTGGGGCGCATGGTCACGATCGGTGACGTCATCTGCTTCGAGGTCGCCTACGACGCCCTCGTCCAGCAGTCGGTGGCAGCCGGGGCGGAGATGCTCGTCGTCCCCACCAACAACGCCTCCTTCGGTCCGACCAACGAGTCCACTCAGCAGCTGGCCATGTCCCGGCTGCGCGCCATCGAGACCGGCCGCACCACCATCCAGATCTCGACCGTGGGGGTCAGTGCGGTCATCGCGCCCAACGGTGTGCTCCTGGACCGGACCGGGCTGTTCACCGCGGAGCAGATGATCTCCTCGGTCGCGCTGCGCACCTCCCTGACCCCGGCTGTGCGGGCAGGGGAGTGGCCCGCCCGGGTCGTGCTCGTGGCAGCCGGCGCGCTCACCCTCGCCGGCATGATCACCAGCCTGCGTGACCGGCGCGCGGCGCGCGCCGTGCCACCGGTCACGCGCCGAGCCAAGGCAGCGCCCCGGTCGGCGCCGGCTCGACGGGGCTGACCCCGCGCCGGGGCCGACCCCGCACACGACGATGCTCCCGACCCCCAGAGGGGGCGGGAGCATCGGTGGTCGCTGCGGCAGGTGCCGTGCGGCTCAGGCGCTGCGGCGGAGCTTTCCGGCGCGCAGCAGGGCGAGGCGCTCGTCGAGCAGCTCTTCGAGCTCCTTGACCGTGCGGCGCTCGAGCAGCATGTCCCAGTGCGTGCGCGGGGCCTTGCCGGCCTTCAGCTCGGGCTGCTCGGCGTCGCGCAGCAGCGCTTCCTCGCCGCAGCGGCACTCCCAGACCAGGGGGACCTCAGCCTCGGTGGAGAAGGGAAGGATGATCGTGTGCCCGTTGGGGCAGTCGTAGTGGGCCTGGAAGCGGGGGGCGAAGTCGACGCCCTCATCGGACTCCATGCTCTTGGCACCAATGCTCATACCGCGCAAAGACCGGTCTGCCATGTTGTCCTCCAAGTAATCCGCGGTGTCGTCATCGTGTGATGCGCGCGCCGCCTGATGCGTGTGTGTTACGACGTCGGTAGTTCAAGCTCTAGTTCTTCAACGAGCCGATCAGGCGCTCTGTTCCTCCACTGAGTGAAGGTACCGTGAATGCGCCGCTCCGACTCGTCGAGATGGCGGTCGAACACTGCGCATCTCGATGTCTCGGCTGACTCGGGTGGTGCTCCAGGACCATGCGCGGGGATGCGTGCAGTGGATGACGGAAGTCATCAGCGTCGCGACCGTGGCCTGGTGAGCCTTGCCATTGTAGCGCGGCGGACCCATCGCCCGCATGGTCGTCCATGGTTGCACTCGTCACTGTCGGGCCCCGTCGGGTGGTGCGGGCGGCTGTCGGGGGAGTGGCGCACCGCTGGGGCTGCGTAGGATTGGCACGCTGGGTGCTCGAGTCGACGCGCCCACCTCACAGGCTCATCGAGCAGGCACGGAGACATCAACCTCATGACCCAACGCAGCGGCGAGTCCGCGCTGGCACTGTCGTTCAAAGCGCTCAGCGACCCGACTCGACTCCGCCTGCTCTCACTCGTCGCGGCGCACGAGAACGGAGAGGCGTCGGTCGTGGACCTCACCGAACCTCTCAACCTCACCCAGCCGACGGTCTCCCACCACCTCAAGATCCTCGTCGACGCCGGGCTGCTCACCCGGGACAAGCGCGGCGTGTGGTCCATCTACGCCCTGGTGCCGGGTGCGCTGGGCACCCTGGGCTCCTACCTGCGCGACGCCGAAGCCGCCTGGACCTGACCTCCCACCTGCCTGCCGACCGATGGAGATCCGATGACCACCGAGACCACCTCGTCGGCAGCGCACGTGGCTGACACCCATGACGTCATCCGAGTCCAGGGCGCCCGGGAGAACAACCTCAAGGACGTCTCCCTCGAGCTCCCCAAGCGCCGCCTGACGGTGTTCACCGGAGTCTCAGGCTCAGGCAAGAGCTCCCTCGTCTTCGCCACCATCGCCGCGGAGTCGCAGCGGATGATCAACGAGACCTACAGTGCGTTCCTGCAGGGCTTCATGCCCAACCTGGCCCGTCCCGACGTCGACCTGCTCGAGGGCCTGACCACCGCGATCATCGTGGACCAGGAGCGCATGGGTGCCAACTCCCGCTCGACTGTGGGCACGGCGACCGACGTCAACGCCATGCTGCGGATCATCTTCAGCCGGCTGGGGCAGCCGCACGTCGGCCCGCCCCAGGCCTTCTCTTTCAACGTCGCCTCGGTCAGCGGCGCCGGCGCGGTGACATACGAGCGGGGCGGCACGTCCGTCAAGGAACGACGCGAGTTCTCCGTCACCGGCGGCATGTGCCCACGGTGCGAGGGGATGGGCACCGTCAACGACATCGACCTCACCGCGCTCTATGACGACTCCAAGTCGCTCAACGAGGGCGCGCTGACCATCCCGGGCTACTCGATGGAGGGCTGGTACGGGCGCATCTTCCGTGGCTGCGGCTACTTCGACCCGGACAAGGCGATCCGCGACTACTCCCAGCAGGAGCTCGACGACCTGCTCTACCGGGAGCCGACCAAGATCAAGATCGACGGGATCAACCTCACCTACTCCGGCCTCGTCCCGCAGATCCAGAAGTCCTACCTGTCGAAGGACGTCGATGCGCTGCAGCCGCACATCCGCGCCTTCGTCCAGCGCGCGGTGACCTTCACCCCGTGCCCCGAGTGCGGGGGCACCCGGCTCAACGAGGGTGCCCGAGCCTCACGCGTGGCCGGGATCAACATCGCCGAGGCCTGCGCCATGCAGATCAGCGACCTGGCCGTGTGGGTCGCTCAGCTGCGCGAGCCGTCCATGACCCCGCTGCTCACCGCACTGACGCACACCCTGAGCTCCTTCGTGGAGATCGGGCTGGGCTACCTCTCCCTCGACCGGCCCGCAGGCACGTTGTCCGGTGGTGAGGCCCAGCGCACCAAGATGATCCGCCACCTCGGGTCCTCGCTGACCGACGTGACCTACGTCTTCGACGAACCGACCATCGGTCTGCACCCGCACGACATCCAGCGGATGAACACCCTGCTGCTGCAGCTGCGGGACAAGGGCAACACGGTGCTCGTCGTCGAGCACAAGCCGGAGATGATCGTCATCGCCGACCACGCCGTCGACCTCGGTCCGGGTGCCGGCTCGGCCGGGGGAGAGGTGGTCTACGAAGGCACCGTGGCAGGGCTGCGGGCCAGCGACACCCTCACCGGGCGTCACCTCGACGACCGCGCCTCGCTCAAGGACTCCGTCCGCACGCCCTCGGGTGCGCTGACGATCCGCGGCGCCAGCGAGAACAACCTGCGCGACGTCGACGTGGACGTCCCGCTCGGCGTGCTCGTCGTGGTGACCGGCGTGGCGGGCTCCGGCAAGAGCTCCCTCGTGCACGGATCGATCGCCCGCACCGAGAACGTGGTGTCCATCGACCAGGGCGCGATCCGCGGTTCCAGGCGCAGCAACCCGGCCACGTACACCGGGCTGCTCGACCCGATCCGCAAGGCCTTCGCCAAGGCCAACGGCGTCAAGCCAGCCCTGTTCAGCGCAAACTCCGAGGGCCCCTGCCCGGGCTGCAACGGCGCCGGCGTCGTCTACACCGACCTCGGCATCATGGCCAGCGTCGCCGCGCCCTGCGAGGTCTGCGAAGGCAAGCGATTCCAGGCCTCGGTGCTCGAGTACCACCTCGGCGGGCGCGACATCTCCGAGGTGCTTGCGATGTCGGTGACCGAGGCGGAGAGCTTCTTCGCCACCGGCGAGGCGCGCATCCCCGCCGCTCACACCATCCTCGCCCGTCTCGCCGACGTCGGGCTGGGTTACATCAGCCTCGGTCAGCCGCTCACGACCCTGTCAGGCGGCGAGCGCCAACGGCTCAAGCTCGCCACGCAGATGGGGGAGAAGGGTGGGGTCTACGTCCTCGACGAGCCGACCACCGGCCTGCACCTGGCTGACGTAGAGAACCTGCTCGGGCTGCTGGACCGGCTCGTGGACTCCGGCAAGTCGGTGATCGTGATCGAGCACCACCAGGCGGTCATGGCGCACGCGGACTGGATCATCGACCTGGGTCCGGGCGCCGGGCACGACGGCGGGCTGGTCGTCTTCGAAGGGACGCCAGCCGACCTCGTGGCCGCACGGTCGACGCTCACCGGCGAGCACCTCGCGGAGTACGTGGCCCGCTGAGCGTCCCTGGGGCGCGGGTCGCCGCCGCTCCGTATCGTGGACGGATGACCGTTCCCCCGGCGACGGGCCCCTGCTCGCAGCGGTCCGCGACGCCGTCTCGCGGCGGACCTGCGTGTCTGTGGTGGGCCTTCCCGGCTCGGGCCGCACCACCCTGCTCGACCGGCTACGCCTGGGCGCACAGGAGGACGACTGGACGGTGCTCTCCCTCCCTGCCTTCGGCCGCGGCGGACGCCCCTTGGAGCCCCTCGTCCTGGCCGGGCTGTTCACCGCGCCTGCCGCGACGACCAGTGCGACGGCCGCCGCCGCAGCCCGGGTGGCGTCAGCAGTCGGGTCCGGGCGCGCTCTCGTGCTGATCGACGACGCCGAGTCGGTCGACGACGCCACGGCCGCGGTGCTGGCGGCCACCGTGGCGAGCCACGATGTGACCGTGGTGGCAGCTCTGCGCCCTCCCTACCCGGGGCTCGCATCCGTGGACAGGATCATGGCGGGCCGCAGCGCCACCGTCCTGTGGGTCCCGCCGCTGCCCTTCGAGGTGGTGCACCGGCTGGCTCACGACGTCCTCGGTGGCGACGTGGACTCCGACGCCGTCGGCCGGATCTACGCCCTCTCCGGCGGGCTGCCCGGGATCGCCCGGGCCATCACGCTCGAGGCCCGCAGCGCCGGCCGCCTCGTGCGCCAGGAGAATCTCTGGGTCGCCCAGCAGGACTTGTGGACCGCTGCGCTGAGCGTCGTGGTGGACCGGCTCGTGGCGGGGCTCGGCGATGACGAGACGGACGCGGTGTGGACTCTCGCCGCGCTGGGGCCGGCTGAGGTCGCGACGGTGCGTCGCCTGCTGCCGTGGTCGGTGATCGTGACCCTCGATGACCACGGGCTGCTGCGCTTCGTCGAGGAGGCCGACCGCACCCTCGTGGCGCTCTTCCCGCCGCTGGTCGCCGAGCACCTGCGTCACTATGAGCACACCTCCCGCGGGATGCGCGCGGTCGAGGCGATCAGCACGGTCCTGACCAAGACGGAGGAGGCACAGGTCCCGCGGCTCCCGCTGAGCTCGCCGGTGACCTGGTCGTCACCGGAGTCCGCGGCAGTGCTGGGGCGGGTGCTGCGGGAACGGTCGGCAACCCGGCTGCTCGTCTGCCGCGATGCGTGGGAGGTCAACCCGTCGAACCGCAACATCGTCATGTACCTCGACGCGCTCGTCACCGCCGGGGCTGCGCCCGAGACCATCGAGACTGTCCTGCACAAGGCCCACGAGGAGACCGGGGAGGACGCGCGCCACCTGACCTTCGTCTGGATGTGGGAAGCGGTCTACCGGTCTCTCATCCTTCACGATCCTGTCGAGGGGCTGGCGAAGCTCACCGACCTCGCGGACAGTGACCCCGCAAACAGACCGGTGTATGACGCCGTCGCCGAGCACATCCGCCTCGCCGTGGGGGACAGCGCAGCGGACGTCGCGCGGACCTCCCCGCGGCCTGGCGCGAACGGCACGGCTGCAACGGCACCGCGCCGGCACCGCACCCCGCTCACCGCCCAGGCGGACGAGGTCGTCCGACTCGTCCACGGTGAGGCGCTGCTGGCGCGCGGAGCAGTGAACGACGCGCACAGCGAGCTCGCTGCCGTGTCGCTGCCCGAGTCCTCACCTCGACAGGACGCCCGCTCGATGGTGACCGTGTCGCTGCTGTGCGTGGGGGACATCGAGTCGGCCACCGAACGGTCGTCGCGCCTGCTCGACCAGGCGCTCGCCATGCTCGAGGGGGACCAGATCGAGCCGCTGGGCTACGTCGTGGCGCTGGGCCTGTACCTGCAGGGCAGGCTCACGAGCCTGCGGGAGCACCTGACGTCCGTCTTCGCGATGGGGTCGCCCGCGCCGCTGCGTCCGAGCACACGCGCCGGGCTGCTGTCGATCGGAGCGGTGCTCTCGATCCTGGAGGGGAACCTGCCCAGCGCCCGGTCCATGATCTCCCAGGTCACCTCCTTGCGGATGCTGGCCGCGTCGTCGCCCTTCGCGCGCCCAGGACCCCTCACGGCGATGCTCGAGGTGGCATCGGGACAAGACGTCCGTGAGGCCACGGCGCCCGCCTGGGACGGCGTCCAGTCTCTGGCCGACCAGGGGCACGTGCTGGCTGCGGTGGTCGACGGCGCGCACCTGGCGGGTCTCTGGGCCGACCCGCAGCGTGCCGGTCAGCTGACCCAGCTGGCTGAGCTCGCCGCCACCGCCCAGGGTGCGATGCTGCCGTGCCTGGGGCGGTACATCCGGGCGTGCGCGGTCCAGGATCCCGAGGCACTCCTGGACGCGGTGGACGATCTGAGCGCGCACGGGCTCAACGCCTTCGCGGTGCGTGCGCACGCCGCAGCGGTCCGCCTGCTGCGGGCTGAGGGCCTGACGACCCGTGCCAGGGATGAGGAGACGACGCTCGCGCGCCGCCTGGCGGTGGCGGGGGAAGAGCTGCACCTGGTGACACCGGCCTCGGCGCCTGCCGACACTCTCACGGCCCGCGAGGTCGAGGTGGCCCGGCTCATCGCCGCAGGGCTGACCAACAAGGAGATCGCCGAGCGGCTCGTGGTCAGCAGCCGAACTGTCGACAACCACGTCTACCGCATCTTCCGCAAGCTCGGCGTCGCCTCCCGCAACGAGGTCGCAGCCCTGCTCTAGGCCCCCGCACCTGCCCGCCGCGCCACCGGCGCTGCTCAGTGGGACGCGACGGCGCTACCTACGCCGTCGGCAGCCTGCTGCTCCATCTGGCGCGTGCCGCTTCTCAACCATCGCGCGTGCGGGCCGTGCGCTCCTGAGGAGGCGGTTTCATGGTCGTGCGACCACGCAATGCACCCTGCAGCCCATGACAAGGGAGGAGATCATGACACCTGCTACCGTCCCTGCCGTCGCTCTCGCAGCGGTCCTCACAGCCGTCCCCATCTCCTCGCCGGGGGCTCTGGATGGGGCGCCCCTCGTCGAGGACCCGACCACCACGGTCGCCACCGAGACCACCCCCGTGGATCCGGCGCCGGAGGTCGAGATAGTCGAGGAGGTTCCTGCCCCCGAGATGCCTGCACCGGAAGAGGTTCCCGAGGCCGGCGCCGAGGATGTGACCGAGGAGTCGGAGTCGTTCGGTGCGGAGGACGCACCGGAGGCGTCTGAGGAAGCGGAACAGCCCGATGAGGCCACCGACCCGGCGCCCGAGGTCGAGAAGGTTTCTGAGAAGGACGTCGAGGGCCTCGCGCTGACTGCGCCCCTCGGCATCCCGCAGGAGGAGAGCCCAGCACCCGACGGCGCCGCGGACGAGACCAGCGACACGACCGCGCCTGCCCCCCTGGCTGCCGTCACCGACGGCTACCACGAGGACGGCTACGACCGGCCGTTCTGGTGGGCCTCGGACGGCTTACACTTCCGGGATCCGATCCCCGCGTCCGGATACGTGAACATCAATGTCCCGGGCGCGAACAACGTGAGCATCGACACCAATCGTGAGCTCATCGGGACGACCTTCATCCCGTGGTCGTACTTCGGCCTGCAACCGGGGATGTGCATCGCCTGGACCGAGTCCAACGGTTACAACTACCACTTCGGCGAAGACAACTCCGGGCGCGGGGGAGTCGACGAGCGAGACTGGACGTACTGCGTCCCGGAGGTGACCGAGCCGGAGAAGCCGGTGGACCCCGTGGACCCGCCGGTCGACCCGGTGGACCCACCCGTGGACCCGGTCGACCCGCCCGTGGACCCGGTCGACCCGCCCGTGGACCCCGTGGACCCGCCGGTCGATCCCGTCGACCCGCCGGTGGACCCGGGGGAGCCCGCCGACCCGGCAGACCCGGCTGACTCGGTCGAGCCTGCCGAACCCGCCGTCCCGAGCGAGCAGGCGCAGGCCCCTGCCGAGCGCTCCGCGGCATCGATGACCGCCGATGCTCAGGACTCAGCTTCGACGTCCTCTGATGGGGTCGTGACTGCGGGTCAGAGCGACACGGCCGTGAGCGCACCGTCGTCCACCACGCCGTCCACCACATCGCTCGCCTGGACCGGAGCCACGACAGCTGGTCTCGCGCTGGCTGCTGCCAGCGCGATCGCCGGGGGAGTAGGCCTCCTGGCCGCAGTGCGTCGCCACAGCAGTCGTTGACGGCGCTCGACGGAGCGGCCTGAGCGACGTACCGAGCGACCCGACCTCTCTGTGAGGTCGGGTCGCTCTGCGTCTGGGACAGGGAGCCACGCCAGGTCACGCCTCGATCAGGCTCAGCACACCTTCGGCATCGTCACCGGGTGCAGCTTGACGGCTGCCACCATGTGGTCGGCTTGAGAGTCGAGGTAGATGCTCGTGGTGGCGACGGAGGCGTGGCCGAGGATGTCGCGGACGGTCATGACGTCGGCGGCGCCGGAGGCTAGAAGGAGGGTGGCCGCGGTGTGGCGCAGGCCGTGCGGAGTGACCTCGCGCATGAGGGCGGCAGGCATCCGTGCGGCTTGACGGTGGACCATCAGCTCGACGTCGCGCGGCTGCATGCGCAGGCCCCGCCACGTGAGGACCAGCGCCCGCTTGGCGTCCTCGACCCCGACGGTCTCCACCAGGACGCCCTTGACCTTGCGGGTGCGCGGGGCCGGTGTCGGGCGGGCGCGGTCGTAGTCGGTGAATGCTTCCATGGTCCTGGGGGACAGGGGGACTCTGCGGTGCCCACCGCCCTTGCCGTGACGGATGTCGAACCAGGCGGCGCCGTCGTCGTCGACGCTGATGTCAGCGCGGTCTGCCTTGCACAGCTCGGAGACGCGCGGCCCCACCTCCATGAGGAGGTGAAGGATGAACCGGTCCCGGAGCAACATGTCCTGGTCGGCGCGCGTGACGTGCTTCTCGGCCGGATCGGTCGTGGAGAGCAGCGCCGCAGCGCCGGACTGGGGGAGTGCCGTGCGCGACTTGGCCCTGGTCCGCCCACCCTTGAAGGTGACGAGCATGTCCGGGACCGGATTGAGCTGAACCCAGCCGACGCGGGTCGCGTGGGAGAACAACCGCGAGACGGACTGCATGAAGCGCGCGGCCGCACCGAGCGACCGCGTCCGATCACCTGGGTCGTTGAACCGTCCGTCCGGCTTGGAGCCGTAGGTCACGACGGCGTCGTCGAGGTCTTCGCTGGTGAGGTCGTCGAGGATCCTGTCGCCACCGATGATCTCGACGAACTCGGTCAGGTCGCGGACGTAGTTGTCCACCGTGACCTGGGAGAGAGACCCCATGACGACAGACCGGGGGAAGGTGCCGGTGTAGGTGTCTACAGCGACTGCCACAGTCAGGCGGACAAGGGACGGTGGTGCAACCACGGGACGAGCTCCTTCGACTGAAGCCTCCAGCGGACGGAGGACTTCTGCGGAGCCTAGTGACAGCCTCTGACACTCGTGAGACGACGGGTGACAGAGGTGATCTCTAGGCGGCCAGAGCGAGCCTCAGCGTCGCACTGGGGGACCTGTTTGCCCCAAAACGGATACTACGTTCTTGCAGCGTACAACGTAGTAAGTGCGACAAACGGCACAGAACGGAGCGGAGCGCTCAACGGTGGCGCTCGGTGATCAGCGATTCCAGTGCTTGAGCTCTTACAGAACCCTCAGGCACCTCGACGCTTGCGCGACCGTCCCGGCGGCCGTGACGCAGATGACGCTGCCGTCCGACGCGCCGCCACCGAGTCACATCGAGCCGCAGAGCCGACAGCCGCATGGGCTGCCGTCGATGCTCACCGACGTCGCGTATCGACCCAGCCTGACTGCCGCCTTGCTGTCCGCCTGCAGCCAGCGACCCACCACCGCGACTGTGCAGTTTGCCCTGACCTAGAGATTGACGAGCCCCTGCGGACTGTCGGGATCACGGCGCGTCTGCCTCCCATGCGCTACCCGGCCCTTTCGGGCCCTGACCAGCCCCTTCTGACCCCACCAGCCCAACCATCCGCCCCGCCGATAATGTATCTTATGACATTACGGCGGCGCAGAGCGGCCGGACGCTGCCCGGGAGCGGCGCTCGCCGTCGGACGGGGTGCTCCCCTGCCGCCAGCTCGATCGAACCGCCCGCCCACCTCCCGTCGAGAAGCAAGACGTCCCGCCTGCGAAGTTCTTGACTCATTGCACGATCTGCGTAGAGTGACGCCATGACGCGTGTGCGGGCTCTGTGGATGCGGTACCTCAACGCCTCTGACGACGGCAGACGCAGCGTCGAGCAGCTAGGCATCCTTGCTCTCGCCGGAGCAGTCGCCACGATTATCGGCGTGGTGCTGGTGTACGGACGCCTGCCCTTCACCCTGGTGTTCTTCCTCGCACCGGCGACGTGGACGCTCTTCGCGCTCGTTCCATGGAACCACCCTGCCGATCCCCTGCGGACGCGCCAGCTCGGCTTCCTCGCAGTGGTGAGCGCCCTGGTGATCTTTGTCGGCGTCCCGGTCATGATCGGCCCGACGAACATGCTCGCGCTGACAGCACTGGTGCTGGCACTACGGCTGCGTTCACCACACCTGGCCATCGCCGCGCTGGTCATGGGAGGTCTCTGGAGGATCTCAGCGCAGACGTGGATCCTGGAGTCCACCGCCTCGGTGGGATGGCACGTCTGCGTGCTGGTCGTGCTCGTGGGCCTGTGGTGCCACCTCGCATACCTGCGGTCGCGGACGTCGCCGCAGCCGGCACGATCAGTGTCATGACACACGACCACCCCGCTACCCTTCGCAGCGACCTGCACCTGGCGCCGATGGACGCCGGGCACGGCCCTGCGGTGCTGGACATCTACGCGGCTGGCATCGCGACCGGCCTGGCGACGTTCAGCCACGAGGCCCCGACCTGGGCAGAGTTCACCTCGAGCCACCTGGACGACCACCGGTACGTCGCGCTCGACGACGCCGGCACGGTCCTCGGATGGGTAGCCGTCTCCCCCGTGTCCGGGCGCTGCGTCTACGCAGGAGTCGTCGAGCTGTCCGTGTACGTGGCACCGTTCGCGCGAGGACGCGGGGTCGGCGCGGCGCTGCTCGACGGGCTCACCACGTCCGCCCAGCGCGGTGGCATCTGGACGCTCCAGTCCGGGGTCTTCCCGCAGAACACCGCCAGCCTGGCGCTGCACAGCGCAGCGGGGTTTCGCGTCGTCGGCACCCGCGAGAGGCTCGGCCTCATGACCCATGGACCGCTCGCCGGCACCTGGCTCGACGTCGTCCTCCTCGAGCGGCGCCTGTAAGCCCGCAGACGCGTGCGCCCGGGACACTCCGAGGCGCGCCAGAGAGCGCCTCCCACCTGCGCGTCGGCTATGTTCATCGGGTGGATGATGTCGAGCAGAGTGCGATCCGTTTCGCCGAGAAGACGTTCAAGCGCGCCGCCCTCGTCTCGGTGGCCGCCCCCTTCGTCGCGGCCGGTGCCATCATCGCCCTCGACCACTGGAAGAAGCGCTCGGAATCGCGCAAGGCCGTGTTCCCGCACACGCGCCCGCGAGAGGCCACGATCGGCGACTCCACCACCACGGTCTACTCCTTCGGTGAGGACCTGTACGCGGAGATGCTCGCAGCGATCCGGTCCGCCACGACGCGGATCTTCATCGAGACCTACATCTGGAAGGGCGACGAGGTCGGGCAGACCTTCAAGGACGCCCTCATAGAGGCCTCCGCCCGCGGCGTCGACGTCTATGTCGTCTACGACGGATTCGCCAACCTCGTGGTCCCCCGCACGTTCTTCCGCTTCCCCGAGCCGATCCACGTCCTGCAGTACCCGATCTTCCGCCCGCAGGTCCTGCTCATGGACATCAAGCACACCGGGCGCGACCACCGCAAGATCCTCGTCGTCGACGACGAGGTCGGCTTTGTGGGCGGGTACAACATCGGCACCCTCTACGCCACGCAATGGCGCGACACCCACCTCAAGCTCACCGGCCCTGCGGTGTGGGAGCTGTCCAGCGCCTTCATCGACTTCTGGAACCTCAACCTGCGCGGGGACAATCCCACCATCCCCTCCCCCGGCACCCACGTCTGGGCCCCGGAGCTCCAGGCCGCCCGCAACGCCCCGGTGCGCCGCGTCTACCCGATCCGCAACCTCTACCTCGAGGCGATCCGGCGTGCGACCCACCATGTGTACCTCACCCAGGCGTACTTCATCCCGGACCGTGAGCTGCTGGCTGTCATCGTGGGAGCCGCACGCCGCGGCGTCGACGTGCGGATCATCGTGCCCGAGGCGTCCAACCACGTGCTCACCGACTGGCTCTCGCGCGGGCTCTACTCCCAGCTGTTGCGCGCCGGGGTGAGCATCTGGCTGTACCGCAACGCGATGGTCCACGCCAAGACGGCGACCGTCGACGGACGGTGGACCACCATCGGCACCGCGAACATCGACCGGCTCAGCCTGACCGGTAACTACGAGATCAACATGAACATCTACGACGAGACCCTCGCCGCGCAGATGGAAGACATCTTCGCGGTCGACCTGAGCAACTGCCGTGAGCTCCTGCTCGAGGACTGGGAGCGTCGCTCCCCCGTGGCCAAGCTCGGCGAGCTGATCCTCACGCCGCTGAGCCCGCTGCTCTGACCCTGCGCTCTCAGCACCGACAACGCTGACAGCGCCGACAGCGCTGGTGCGGCGCGCCGCACCAGCGCGACGCCAGAGCGCTCACTCGCGTGCGGCGTCGGCGATCTGCTCTTCCGGGCGCGGCGGCACGGTCTCGTCGACCTCGAGCAACGGCACCTCGCCGAACTCCGGGTGCGCATCGTGCAGCTGCTGGGCGACGTCCTCGGCGAGCTCGTCGGCGACTGCGTGGTCGGGGCCGTCAGGGCCGTCCGGGTGAGCGAACATGTGCGCTTCCTCCTCAGGGTTGGTCCCGACCACGCTAGGCATCTTTCGGCCTGGCCGCCACCGCAGCCAGGCCTGCCACCTGCTAAGAGATGACCATCACCAGGTCTCCACCCTCGAGCTGCTGGACCGCGCCGATCGCCAGGCGCTGGACCGTCCCGGCCACCGGGGTGGTGATCGAGGCCTCCATCTTCATCGCCTCGACGGTCGCCACGGTCTGGCCGGCCTCGACCCGCTGACCCTCCTGGACCACGGGCGTGACGGCACCGGCGAAGGGTGCGGCGATCTGCCCAGGGGTGTCCAGGTCGGCCTTCTCCACGGCAGAGCTGTCCACCTCGATGCTCGTGTCACGGACCTGGATCGGTCGGATCTGACCGTTGAGGGTGAACATCACGGTCCGCATGCCGCGCACGTCGGGCTCGCCGACTGCCTCCAGCCCGACGATCAGACGCACCCCGCGCTCGAGCGCGATCTCGACCTCTTCCTCACGCTCGAGGCCGTACAGGTAGCTGTGCGTGTCCAGGACGCTCACGTCGCCGAACTTGGCCTGCGTGGTGAGGAAGTCCTTGGTCGGACCGGCGAAGAGCAGGTGGTTGAGACGGTCCCGGCGTACCTGGGAGGATCCGGCAAGGTCGGCCTCGTCCTGCTCGGTGAGCGGGTGGACACCCTCGCGGACGGTCCGCCCGGCCAGCGCCTTCGACCGGAAGGGCTCGGGCCAGCCACCGGGCGGGTCGCCGAGCTCGCCGCCGAGGAAGGCGATGACGGAGTCGGGGATGTCGTAGTCCTGCGGGTTCTCGGCGAAGTCCTCCGGGTCCGCCCCGCGGGCCACGAGCTGCAGCGCGAGGTCTCCCACGACCTTCGAGGACGGCGTGACCTTGACCAGGCGCCCCAGGATCCGGTCGGCGGCCGCGTAGGTCGCCTCGATCTGCTCGAACTGGTCCCCCAGGCCCAGCGCGATCGCCTGCTGACGCAGGTTGGACAGCTGACCGCCGGGGATCTCGTGGGTGTACACGCGTCCGGTCGGGCCTGCGAGGCCGGACTCGAAGGGTGCGTACATGCGCCGCACAGCCTCCCAGTACGGTTCCAGGTCGCACACCGCAGCGAGGGACAGACCGGTGTCGCGCGGGGTGTGCTCCAGGCCGGCGACCAGTGCGGACATCGGCGGCTGGCTGGTGGTCCCGGCCATCGCGGCCGAGGCCACGTCGACCGCGTCGACGCCGGCGTCGATCGCCGCCATGAGCGTGGCCATCTGACCACCGGTGGTGTCGTGGGTGTGCAGGTGCACCGGCAGGTCGAAGCGCTCGCGCAGCGCGGTCACCAGCGTGGCGGCCGCTGCCGGGCGCAGCAGCCCGGCCATGTCCTTGATCGCGAGGATGTGCGCGCCGGCCGCGACGATCCGGTCCGCCAGCTCCAGGTAGTAGTCCAGCGTGTACAGCGTCTCGTCCGGGTCCAGCAGGTTGCCGGTGTAGCACAAGGCCACCTCGGCCACGGCTGTCCCGGTGGCACGGACCGCCTCGATCGCCGGTCGCATCTGCTCGACGTCGTTGAGCGCGTCGAAGATGCGGAAGATGTCGATGCCCGACGCCGCGGCCTCGCGCACGAAGGCCTCGGTCACCTCGGTCGGGTACGGGGTGTACCCCACCGTGTTGCGCCCGCGCAGCAGCATCTGCAGCGCCACGTTCGGGAAGGCGGCGCGCAGCTTGGTCAGGCGGTCCCACGGGTCCTCACCGAGGAAGCGCAGCGCGACGTCGTAGGTCGCCCCGCCCCACGCCTCGACCGAGAACAGGCCCGGCAGCATCCGCGCCTCGTAGGGCGCGACGACCTCGAGGTCGTGCGTGCGCACCCGGGTGGCCAGCAGTGACTGGTGGGCGTCGCGGAAGGTGGTGTCGGTGACGGCCACCGCGGTCTGGTCACGCAGCGCCCGGGCGAACCCTTCCGGGCCGAGCTCCAGCAGCGCCTGGCGGGTGCCTGCCGGCGCCGGCTGGGCGATGTCGCACGTGGGCAGCTTGAGCCGCGGGTCGATGGCCCCGGTCCCGGCGCCGTGCGGCCGGTTGACGGTCACGTCACCGAGGAAGGACAAGAGCTTGGTGCCGCGGTCGGCGCTCTCCCGGGCCACCAGCAGCTCAGGGCGCTCGTCGATGAAGGACGTCGACAGGTGGCCGGCCACGAACTCGTCGTCGGCCAGGACTGCCTGCAGGAAGGGGATGTTGGTGCGGATGCCGCGGATGCGGAACTCCGCCAGCGCACGCCGGGCGCGGCGCACCGCGGTCGGGTAGTCGCGGCCCCGGCAGGTGAGCTTGACGAGCATGGAGTCGAAGTGACCGCTGATCTCGGAGCCGGCCGTCGCGGTCGCACCGTCCAGGCGGACTCCCGCGCCGCCCGGTGAGCGGTAGGCGACGATGCGGCCGGTGTCGGGGCGGAAGCCGTTGGCAGGGTCCTCGGTCGTGATGCGGGTCTGCAGCGCGGCGCCGTTGACCCGGATGTCCTCCTGACGGATGCCGAGGTCAGCCAGGGTCTCTCCGGCTGCGATGCGCATCTGCGAGGACACGAGGTCGATGTCGGTCACCTCTTCGGTGACCGTGTGCTCCACCTGGATGCGCGGGTTCATCTCGATGAACACGTGCTGGCCAGCCCGCTCCCCCACCGTGTCCAGCAGGAACTCCACGGTGCCGGCGTTCTGGTAGCCGATGGACCGCGCGAACTTCACCGCGTCGGCGCACAGCGCGTCGCGGACTGCCGGGTCCAGGTCGGGGGCCGGGGCGATCTCGATGACCTTCTGGTGGCGGCGCTGGACGGAGCAGTCGCGCTCGAAGAGGTGGACGACGTTGCCCTCCCCGTCCGCGAGGATCTGCACCTCGATGTGGCGCGGCCGCAGGACGGCCTGCTCGAGGAACATCGTCGGGTCGCCGAAGGCGCTGTCGGCCTCGCGCATGGCGGCCGCGAGGGCCTCGGGGAGGTCCTCGCGGTTGTCCACGCGGCGCATGCCGCGACCACCACCGCCGGCCACGGCCTTGGCGAAGATGGGGAAGCCGATCTCGTCGGCTGCGGCGATGAGCTCGTCGATGTCGGCGGACGGCTCCGAGGAGGCGAGAACGGGGATGCCAGCCTCGCGGGCGGCCTTGAGAGCCCGGACCTTGTTCCCGGCCAGCTCGAGCACCTCTGCCGGCGGGCCGATGAAGGTCAGGCCGGCCTCGGCGCACGCACGGGCGAGGTCAGGGTTCTCCGACAGGAAGCCGTAGCCGGGGTACACCGCGTCCGCGCCGGCCTCCTTGGCGACCCGGACGATCTCCTCGATGTCGAGGTAGGCACGCACCGGGTGACCCGGCTCGCCGATGAGGTAGGCCTCGTCGGCCTTGAGGCGGTGCTCGGAGTTGCGGTCCTCCTGCGGGAACACCGCGACGGTGCGCGCGCCCATCTCATAGGCGGCGCGGAACGCTCGGACGGCGATCTCTGCACGGTTGGCAACCAGGACCTTGGAGAACACTCGATATATCCCATCAGTCGACGATTCCGGGACCCGGTGCCGCCGTGCGCCGCCACGGGCGCGTCCAGCACAGGTCGACCTCGGTCCCAGAAGATCCCCGCACACCACAGGCGTGGGATCATCACGATCTTCCCACGATTCTGGCTGCGCTCGATCACGGGACCGGAGAAATCTCCGCGTTCGGTACTCTGATCCCGGATGAACGCTTTCAGCACACCCGCGGTGCACGTCCTCGATCTCGGGTGACCAGCAGCTCGACCTAGTGGCGACCTCGCCGGAAGGACAGTGCCCCTCGTGCCCGTGCTCGGAGTGTGCAGCTTGAAAGGCGGCGTCGGCAAGACGTCCATCACCCTCGGACTGGCCTCGGCGGCACTCGCCTCCGGACTGCGGACACTGGTTGTCGACCTCGACCCGCAGGCGGACACCACCCTCTCCCTCGGCGCGACCGGCGCCGCCGCGCAAGACGTCGCCGCAGTCCTGGACAACCCAGCCGACTACGTCGTGAAGTCGGCGCTCGCCGTCTCCAGCTGGGACCCGGACCTGCTCGACGTCCTCATGGGGTCGGCCGAGTCGGCCCGCCACGACGGACCCACCTTCGCCCACCGCCTCGGGCGCCTGGCGACGGGACTGGAGACCCTCGACGAGGACGAGTACGACCTCGTGCTCGTCGACTGCCCGCCGTCCCTGGGCGGCCTCACCCGGCAGGGGCTGACGGCCTGCGACCGCGCGATCGTGGTCACCGAGCCGGGACTGTTCTCCGTCACCGCGGCGGGGCGGGCCTTCAAGGCCATCGACGAGCTGCGCCGCACCTCCGCACCCGACCTGCAGCCGCTGGGCGTCGTCATCAACCGGGTGCGGGCACGCTCCAGCGAGCAGGCCTACCGCCAGCAGGAGCTCGAAGAGATGTACGGCCCGCTCATCCTGTCCCCCATCATCCCCGAGCGCGCTGCCATGCAGCAGGCCCAGGGTGCCGGACGGGCGATCCACGACTGGCCCGGCGCACCCGCCGCCGAGCTCGCACAGGCCTTCGACACGATCCTCGCCCGCGCGATGCGGGCCATGGCCGAGGCCTGACCGCACCCCACGCGCGCCTGACGATGGCACCTTCCGAGGCGCACCTCGCGACGAGGGCGCTCGGCAGTGGCGCGGGCCTCAGCCCGCCGAGCGAGCCTGACGACGGGCGGAGAGCTCGTCGTGGGCCGGCACGTCCTGCGGGGCGTCGAGACGCTCGGTAGGCAGCGTCGCCAGCGTCCCCTCCACCTCGCGCCAGACCCGACCGACCGCGATACCGAAGACTCCCTGACCGCCCTGGACCAGGTCGATGACCTCGTCGGCCGAGGTGCACTCGTAGACCGAGGCGCCGTCGCTCATGAGAGTGATCTGGGCCAGGTCCTCCACACCGCGCTCACGCAGGTGGACGACGGCCGCACGGATCTGCTGCAGCGACACCCCGGTGTCCAGGAGCCGCTTGACGACCTTGAGGACGAGGACGTCGCGGAAGCTGTAGAGGCGGTGGGTGCCAGACCCGGTCGCCGAGCGCACGGTCGGCTCGACGAGCCCGGTCCGTGCCCAGTAGTCGAGCTGACGGTAGGTGATCCCGGCGGCGCGGCACGCGGTGGGGCCGCGGTAGCCGATGGAATCGTTCAGGCTGGGCAGGTCGTCGTCGAAGAGAAGACCCTGCGTGCGGGTCACGGATGCACCAGGGCCACCGTTCTGTCCGCTGTCGCTCACTTGTCTGCCTCCGTCTCGAGCCGCCGGTCATTCGGACCCGGCGCACACCTGCTTCCATGGTGACATGAAGTCCATGGACTGCAGATGATCGACGAGCGAGGATCTCGTGTTCCCGGCGCAAGCGCTGCGCCTTCCGAGTGACAGGCTCACGCTATGGCTCGGGTGGTGCAGGGTCAACGACCACTGCCGGAGCAGTTCTGGCGTGTCGCAGCCAGCCCGCTCTGACCAGGGAGAACGGGCTGTTCACCCAGGGAGATCAGCGACGCCCTGACGCACCAGGACGGTGTGCAGTCGCGCGAACATCTCCCCCAGCTCCGCAGCCGTCGTCCCGGCGCGTCCCCGTGCCGACGGGGCGTGCTGACCCCGCAGCGGCGAGACCACCTGGTCGATGAGGTCGACCTGACGCTCGGCGGCGGTGCGCAGGGAGCGCAGGTGACGGGCCTCGATGCCGAACTCCCCGAGCCCGGCTGCGAGACGGACGATCTCTTGGGCCGAGGCGTCAAACTGCCCGGCACCGTCGGCGCGCAGGATCCCCGCAGCGACGAGGGCGTCGACGAAGGTGGGCTCCACGCCGCAGGTCGCTGCCAGCGCAGCGGTGGTGGACTGAGGCCGGGACGCTGCCGTCTCCCCGTCCCGGGTCGCCAGACGCGGGATGAGCGGCTGGTCAGAGCTGGCCACGCCGGCGTCCAGGGCGGCCAGCTTGCCCTTGATCACCTTGAGCGGCAGGTACCGGTCCCGCTGCTCGATGAGCACGAAGCGCAGCCGCTCGACGTCGGCGGGGCTGTACTTGCGGTACCCGGAGGCGGTGCGCACCGGCTCGACGAGCCCTTGCTCCTCGAGGAAACGGAGCTTGGAGTGGCTGATCGCCGGGAACTCCAGGCGCAGCCCGGAGAGCACGTCGGAGATGCGCATCGAGGCGTCCCGAGAGATCCCGTGCGGCCACGACCGCTCGACGACGTCCGCGGGGGCCGTCGTCTGAGCGTCGCCGTCAGACTGCCCGCCGTCAGACTGCGCGCCGCCAGAATGCGGAGAGAGCGCAGCGCTCACTCGGCTGCGGGTTCGTCAGTGGCGGCTCCGGCCAGCGGGCTCGGGTAGAAGAGCATGCGGTACTTGCCGATCTGCACCTCGTCGCCTGCCTTGAGCAGCGCGGAGTCGATCCGCTCGCGGTTGACGTACGTCCCGTTGAGGGAGCCGATGTCCCGCACGACGAAGTCGTCGAGCTCGCGGACGAACTCGACGTGCTTGCGCGAGACCGTCACGTCGTCGAGGAAGATGTCTGCCTGCTCGCTGCGGCCTGCGACCGTGCGGTCGGCGTCGAGCAGGAAGCGGGAGCCGCCGCTCTGGCCGCGCTGCATGATCAGCAGAGCCGAGGTGCGCGGCAGCGCCGCGACAGCTGCCTGCTGCTCGGCGGTGAGCCCGCGGGCCCCGAGGACCTCGTCCGCGACGGGCGTGCCGAAGCTGATGGTGGTGTCCCCGAGACCTGGCAGTGCGGAGCTCTCGGGCAGACCCGGTCGTCCTGGGTGTCCGGTGCTGCTGGTCATGTCGCCTCCTGGTCACTGCGAATACGTCACTGCGATTACGTCCGGGTGTACTGCGCCGCCAACATTATCGGCAGGTGGACCACAGCTGTGAGATGTCTCAACCGTCTCATCACAACCTTAGAGGCGATCTGCCCTGGACAGAAGTCTCTGGCGCAGTCTTGCACGCAACTCGCCCCGACGTTGTGGCAGGTCGGATCATTCTCCAGGGTCGGGCGTGGCGAAGGTGGGCTCGGCCGGCTCGCGCACGGCGGTGATCTCCACGAGCTCTTTCTGCTCGGTCGTGGCGCGTCCGCCGTTGTTCGCGATGGTCGCCATCGCACCTCCGGGGATGGCGATGGCCGGCTCGAGAGTCTGCGGGTCGCCGATGACCGTCCACCGGTACGGTGCATGGACAGGGATGCCGTCGATGATCACGCCGTCGCTGCTGTCGGCGAAGTAGCTGCTGGTCACCATGCGGATGCCGTTGACCTCGATCGCCTCGGCGCCGGCGTTGCGCAGCTCCTCCAGGACGTTGAACAGGCGCGCGGCGGTGATGCGCTTGTCCCCCTCCACCACGGTGATCGTCAGCCCGGGGCCTTCGGCCGGCAGCCGACCGGACAAGATCCCCTGCACGACGACGTTCTGCTCGGCGAGCTCGATCGCCGCGCGTTGGGAGTCCGTGCCCGAGCGCAGCTCGTACTCGGTCTCACGCAGGGCTGCTGCCTCGCGTGTCAGCGCGTCGGACCGGCGGTTGACGTCGTCGAGGATGCGGACGAGGTCCGACTGGCGCAGTCCGGCAAACTCGTCCTCTTGCGTCTGGCGCAGCTGGACGACGAGCGCGAAGCCGAGGACGGCGCACAGCACCGCCGCGAGGATCTGCGCCCGCGTGGCACGCGGCCTCAGCGCGCCACGGACCCGGCGCCACGCGGTCGCGGGGAGGCGGGGAGCCGGGGGCGGGCCGGAGGCAGCGCCCGGCGTCTCGGCGGTGGAGGCGTCGCCGGGAGCGTCGGGGGTCTCGGGGACCTCAGGGGCGGTGTCGTGGTCACTCATGCTTTGAACAGGTGCCTGCGGATCGCCGCGGTGTTGGAGAAGATCCGGATCCCCAGCACGACGACCACGCCCGTGGAGAGCTGCGTGCCCACGCCCAGCTGGTCACCGAGGAAGACGATCACCCCGGCCACCACGACGTTGGACAAGAAGGAGACGAGGAAGACCTTGTCGTCGAAGAGCCCGTCCAGCAGCGCGCGCAGGCCGCCGAAGAGGGCGTCGAGGGCGGCGACCACCGCGATGGGGAGATAGGGCTGCAGGTAGATGGGGACCGTCGGCTCCAGGATCAACCCAGCCGATATCCCGAGCAAGAGTCCGAGGACCGGAATCACGATGCACTCCCCCACGCCGTTGTCATTGGTCGTCCTTCGTGTCGTCGAGCGGTCGGGCCGTGAACAGCACCCTGGTCGGGCCCGCGGGCACGAGGAGCTCCTCGTGCGTGGCCACGTTCGTCTTGATCCCGTACTGCGAGCCCAAGGTGCTCAGCTGCTGCGCCGCCGACGACCGGGCCAGGCCGGTCTCCAGCCCGTTCTGGTCCCCGAGGGCCACCACCTCGTACGGCCCAGCCACGCCGACAAGGTCGACGAGGATGGCGCTGCCTGCGCTACGGATCGCCGTGGTCGACGTCAGACGCTGACCGTTGACGGCGATGGCCTCAGCCCCCGAGGACCACAGGGCGTTGACCACCGACTGCAGGTCGGTGTCCTGGACGAAGGCCCCCGGGTTGGTGGCCGCGTCCGCGCCGTCGGCCACCGTAACGGTGATCCCCGGACCGCGCGCGGCGACCGTGCCGTTGGCGAAGCTGTCCCGCGCCGCCGTCTGGACCATCTGCGGGTCCACGAGCTCGAGCGCGGAGTCGCGCAGGCTGTCGATGGAGGCACCGAGGGCGGCGTTCTGCGCCGTCTGGGCAGCGACCTGTTCACGGCTGCTGACGATCTCGTCCTGGAGCAGGGTGCGCGCCGCCACGACGCCGGGCTGCGGCTCGCGCAGCTCAGCGACCGCCTGCGTCGTGACGAAGCCCAGCAGCACCGCGATCACCAGGAGCACCACGACGGTGGCCGCGCCGCGCGAGGGCGCTGCGCCCTCCGCTCGGCGCTGCGCCGCCTCGGCGTACCCCGCGTCCAGCGGCCGGTGCATGACCTCGTTGAGCAAGGTCATCGACGCATCGACCGCACGGGCCGGGCGCATACCGGGGCCCTCGGGAGTCATGGGCGGGCTCCGGCGGCGCGGGTGAGCTGGCGGGCCTGGACCAGGTAGAGGGCTCCGGAGTACCAGTACAGCCCCACGCCCCACCAGGTGAAGGCCCAGCCGAGGGCCGCGGCCCAGGCACCGAGCGCACCGGGTGCCTCGGCCAGCAGCAGCAGGGGGAAGGCGTAGAGCAGCGCGAAGGTCGCCGCCTTGCCCATGAAGTTCACCGGCAGCGGCCCATACCCCAGCCGGCTCAGCGTCGGCATGAGCGACATCATGAGCACGTCGCGCGCGAGGATGACCACGAGCAGCCAGAGCGGGACGATGTCACGCCACGCGAGCGTGACGAGGGTGACGAGGATGAACAGGCGGTCCGCGGCCGGGTCGAGGACCTGGCCGAGCTTGGACACCTGGTCCAGCATCCGCGCGGCGACCCCGTCCAGCCAGTCGGTGAGCGCGGAGAAGGCGAGCACCGCGAGGGCGGCGACGTCGTGCTCGGTGATGATGAGCACCGCGAAGACAGGCACCAGAGCCAGACGCAGCATGCTGATGAGGTTGGGAACCGTCACCACACGGGTGCTCACCCGCTGCTCTCTTGCCTCGCCCACCGCTGACCGACCCATCTTTCGTGCGCTACCTGCGCCCTGCATGCCGCAATGCGCGATCTGGCTATCCTATGAGCGCCGAGTGAGCGTCCCGCACCCGAGAGCGGAATATATGGCAACGATTGAGACACGAGTTGTCTGTGGTCGAGGTCACCGCGCACCCACTCGACCTGCAGGGCATCGACCGCGTACTGTAGGGACATCCCTCGGAGTTTGTCGCGAGTCCCGCGTGTGCGTGTGTCAGTGGCCTGACTAGGCCCAGTGTGTGTTTTCGGGATTGCGACGCCGGTTCAGCTCATTCGAGCTGTCCATCGCTCCCCACACCACTGAATGGCTGGTTGCTCTCTTTATGACTTCTGTCGACACTGCTGCGCCCGTAAACAACGCCGCTGACGTTCCTACGGTCACGTTCGCAGACCTCGGCCTCCCCGCCGAGCTTCTCTCCGCGGTCCTCGACCTCGGCTTCACCACCCCCTCCTCGATCCAGGCCGAGGCGATCCCGGCTCTGCTCGCAGGCAACGACATCACCGGCGTCGCGCAGACCGGAACCGGTAAGACCGCGGCCTTCGGCCTGCCGATGCTCGCCGCGATCGACCCCACCCTGCACCAGACGCAGGCTCTCGTCCTCGCACCGACCCGCGAGCTGGCCATGCAGGTCGCCGAGGCGATCGAGACCTTCGCCAAGCACCTGCCCGGCATCGAGGTCGTCCCGGTCTACGGCGGGTCCCCGTACCCCCCGCAGGCCCGTGCCCTCGCCCGCGGCGCCCAGGTCGTCGTCGGAACCCCCGGTCGTGTGATCGACCACCTCGAGCGCGGCACCCTCAAGCTCGGCGCCATCCGCTTCCTCGTCCTGGACGAGGCTGACGAGATGCTGCGCATGGGCTTCGCCGAGGACGTCGAGAAGGTCTTCGGCGCCGCTCCGGTCGAGCGCCAGGTCGCCCTGTTCTCCGCGACCATGCCTCCCCAGATCCGCCGCGTCGCCGCGCACCACCTGCGCAACCCGATCGAGATCGCCGTCTCGCGTCAGTCCTCCACGGTCACCGCCGTGACCCAGCAGTACGCGGTCGTGCCCTTCCGTCACAAGATCGGCTCGCTCACCCGCGTGCTCGCCACCTCCGACGCCGAGGCCGCGATCGTCTTCTGCCGCACCCGTGGTGCTGCTGAAGAGGTCGGCTCCGCGCTCATCGAGCGTGGCATCTCCGCCGCCACCATCTCCGGTGACGTGGCCCAGAAGGACCGCGAGAAGATCGTCGAGCGTCTGCGCGCCGGCGCCCTCGACGTCCTCGTCGCCACGGACGTCGCAGCCCGCGGGCTCGACGTCGACCGCATCGGTCTCGTCGTGAACTTCGACATCCCGGGTGAGCCCGAGGCCTACGTGCACCGCATCGGTCGTACCGGCCGCGCCGGCCGCACCGGTGTCGCGCTCTCCTTCGTCACCCCGAACGAGCGTGGCCGTCTCAAGCAGATCGAGCGGACCATCCGTCAGCAGCTCGTCGAGATCGAGATCCCCTCCCCCGCGGACGTCTCCGCGCACAAGGTCAAGGCCACCCTGGCCCGGATCGACGAGCGTCGCGAGGCCGGTCGCCTGTCGATGTACGTCGACCTGGTCCGTGAGTACCTCGCCACCCACGAGGGCACCGACCCCGCCGAGCTCGCCGCCATCCTCGCCGCTCTCGCGGTGGGCGACGACGGCCCCAAGGCTCGCGAGGAAGAGGCTGCCTTCGAGGCCCAGCGCGCCGAGGCACGCAACGAGCGCAAGACCCGCGACGCACGGGACTCCCGTGACGACCGTGGACCGCGCGAGCGTCGTGACGACCGCGGACCGCGCACCGGCGGAGCCCGCCGCGACGTCGTCGGCACCCGCTACCGTCTGTCCGTCGGCCACACGCACGGCGCCCAGCCGAGCGGGATCGTCGGCGCGCTGACGAACGAGGGCGGCCTGTCCGGCAAGGACCTCGGCAAGATCGACATCTTCCCGAGCTTCTCCCTCGTCGACATCGCCACCCCGCTCGACAACGACACGATCGACAAGATCTCTCGTGCCCGGGTCGCCGGCAAGGCACTGCGCATCAAGCTCGACGAGGGACCCGCGGTCTCCCGCGGCCCGCGCGCCGGGCACACCGGTGCTGCCAGCGGACCGCGCAACAGCGCGCCGTCGGGTCGCCGCGAGGAGCGCTTCGAGCGCCCGACCGAGCGCACCGGCTACGACCGCTCCGAGCGCACGCCCCGCTACTGAGCGGTGACCGCTCGCGCATGACGCGCAGCTGACACGAGAAGGCCGGGTCCCCATGGGGCCCGGCCTTCTGCGTGCTGCGAGTCGGATCAGTCGGCGCCGTGGGCTTCTCCGTGCAACGTCACCAAGGACACCAGGCGGTCCACCTCGCGCTGGGCGTAGCGCCCGTCCGATCGCTGGATGGCCATCATGGCCGTGCGGTGCCCGTCGGAGAGCTCGAGCATGACCCACGGGTCGCCGGGGCCGTAGGTCACCGCGAGGACCTGAGGCCAGTCATAGCTGCGTACCCACAAGAGGTTGCGGACGCGGATGCCGGTCATGTCGACCGTCGCGCGGACCGTGGCCTGGCGCCAGAGGTACACGCACCCGCCCACCACGACGAGGCTCAGACCCACGATGTTGCTCGGGCTGTACCCGGCCCCGCCGGTGCCCGGGGCCAGGTAGAGGACGAGTGCGAGGCCGACGACGAGCAGGCCTATCGACGCCCACGCGACGTACCGGACGAACCGGGGCGCGAAGGGGTCGTAGAGCCCTCGGGTCGACGCCATGACACACTCCCTCGAGCCTGCCGTTGCGCCCAGCACACGACCACGTGCGCTGGGCCGATCGTCAGAGCCGGCAGGCGTGGATCGATGTCACCAGGATCGCACGAGCGCCGACTTCGTACAGGGTGTCCATCACCTGGTTGGTCTGGTCGCGGCGGACCATGGCGCGGACGGCTGCCCAGTCGCGGTCGTGCAGCGGGGAGACGGTCGGCGACTCCAGCCCGGGGGTGATCGCCACGGCGGCGTCGACCAGGTGCACGGGGACGTCGTAGTCCATGAGCACGTACTCGTGAGCGGTGAGCACGCCCTGCAGGCGGCGGGTGAGCTGGTCGAGCTTGGCCGGGATGTCGGCGCCGCGGCGACGGATGAGCACAGCCTCGGACTTGAGGATCGGCTCCCCGAAGATGTCCAGGCCGGCGGCGCGCAGCGTGGTGCCGGTCTCCACGACGTCCGCGATGACCTCGGCGACCCCGAGCTTGACCGAGCTCTCGACCGCGCCGTCGAGGCGGACGATCGACTTGGGGGTGATGCCCTGGGCGGCCAGGTAGTTCTGCACCAGGACGGCGTAGGACGTGGCGACGGAGCGTCCCTCGATCTGGGAGATCTCGGTGATCTCCCCGACGGGCGCGGCGAAGCGGAAGGTGGACCGGGCGAAGCCGAGCGGAAGGTGCTCCTCGGCGTCGGCTCCGGAGTCCAGCAGCAGGTCACGGCCGGTGATGCCGGCGTCGACCGTGCCGGCGCCGACGTACACGGCGACGTCGCGGGGGCGCAGGAAGAAGAACTCCACGTCGTTGGCCGGGTCGGCGAGCACCAGCTCGCGGCTGTCGCGGCGCTGACGGTATCCGGCCTCACGGAGCATGTCGGAGGCGGGTTCGGACAGTGACCCCTTGTTGGGGACGGCAATACGGAGCACGGGTTTCTCGCGTTCGAGTCGGAGGGAGTGGGTCAGGCTCAGAGGTACTTGTAGACGTCCTCGAGGCGCAGTCCCTTGGCAACCATGAGCACCTGCAGGTGGTAGAGGAGCTGGGAGATCTCCTCGGCGGCGGCGGCGTCGGACTGGAACTCCGCGGCCATCCACACCTCGGCGGCTTCTTCGACGATCTTCTTGCCGATGGCATGGACCCCGGCGTCGAGCTCGGCGACAGTGCCAGAACCGGCGGGGCGTTCCACGGACTTGAGGGTGAGCTCTGCAAACAGCTCTTCGAACGTCTTCACCCCTCAAGAATAGTCGCCCGTCGCCCCCACTCCCGCCCCCGTCCGCCAGCTGACCACCCCACCCCCGCTCCCGCCCCGCCACCCGCACCCCACACGCACCCCGCTGAGTGCACGAAAGTGCGCATGTCGCACCGGCGAGTCGCGTACACAATCGTGCACTCAGCGGGCTGGGAGGGTGGTTGGTGAGTGGGGTTAGAGGGAGCGGAGGGCTAGGACCGTGGCGAGGGCGGCTTCGACGGCTTCGGCGCCTTTGTCTTCTCGGGAGCCGGGGAGGCCGGCTCGGTCGAAGCCCTGCTCCTCGTGGTCGACGGTGAGCACGCCGAAGCCGACCGGCACGCCGGTGCGCACGGCGACCTCGGTCAGCCCCAGGGTCGCGGCCTGGCACACATACTCGAAGTGCGGCGTGCCGCCGCGGATGACGACGCCGAGCGCCACGACGGCGTCCGCCCCGGCCTCGGCCGCCCGCGCCGCCGCGACCGGCAGCTCGAAGGACCCGGGGACGCGGATCTCCTTGACGTGGCTGACGTGGGCCGCTGCCAGCGCCCGGCGGGCCCCGCCGAGCAGACCGTCCATGATCTCGGTGTGCCACTGTGCCGCGATCACGGTGATCCGCAGCCCGGTGCCGTCGGGGGTGATGGTGGGTGCTCCTGCTCCGCTCATCGCGGGTCCTCCTGGGTCGGGGTGGTGGGTGATGCTGGTCGGGGTGCGGTGGGTGCGGTGGGTGCGGTGGGTGCGGTAGGTGCGGTGGGCACAAGGTTCGGTGGTGCGGCGTCCGCGCTGACGGTGTGCAGCAGGTGCCCCATCGACATCTTCTTCGTCCGCAGGTAGTGGAGGTTCTCCGGGGTGTGCCCGACCTCGATCCCCACGGTCTCGGTGACCGTGATCGCGTGGGCGCTCAGCCCTAGGGCCTTGGCCGGGTTGTTGGTCAGCAGCCGGATACGGTGCAGGCCGAGCGCGGTGAGGATGGCCGCGGCCGCGCCGTACTCGCGGCGGTCGGCGGGCCAACCCAGCTCGAGGTTCGCCTCGACCGTGTCACGGCCGGCGTCCTGGAGCTGGTAGGCGGCGATCTTGGCGAGCAGCCCGATCCCGCGCCCCTCGTGCCCGCGCAGGTAGACCACGGCCCCACCGTCGCGCGCGACCGCCTCCAAGGACGCCTCGAGCTGCGGTCCGCAGTCGCAACGCAGCGAGCCGAAGGCGTCGCCGGTCAGGCACTCCGAGTGCACCCGTACGACCGGGACCGCGGTGGGCTCGGTCGGCGCGACCGGCAGCAACGCGATGTGCTCGGCGCCGGTGCGCACGTCCCGGAAACCGTGGATGCGGAAGAGTCCCTGCTCGGTGGGCAGGTCCGCGACGGCGACCGGCTGCACGCGCACCGCCTCGGGCAGCACGTCGCGGCTGACCACGGCCGGGTCGTGGACCAGGCGCCAGGCGATGAGGTCCGCGATGGTGATGAGCAGCAGACCGTCACGCCCTGCCAGGGCGGCGGCGTCGTCCATGCGCATCATCGTGCCGTCGTCGTTGACGAGCTCGGCGATGCCGCCGACCTCCCCGAGCCCGGCCAGCCGGACGAGGTCGACGGCGGCCTCGGTGTGCCCGGCGCGGTGCAGCACTCCCCCAGGCACCGCCCGCAGCGGCAGCACGTGCCCGGGGCGGATGAGGTCGACGGGCCCGGTCCCCGGGTCGGCGAGCACGGAGAGGGTCCGGGTCCGGTCCGCGGCAGAGATGCCCGTGGTGACGCCGGTCGCGGCATCCACGGTCACCGTGTAGGCGGTGCGCCGGGGATCCTGGCTGTGCGGGACCATGAGCGGCAGCGCGAGGGCGTCTGCCCGCGCCGCCGGCATCGGCGCGCACAGGTACCCCGAGGAGTGGCGGATGGTCCAGGCCACCCACTCGGCCGAGACGTTGGAGGCGGCGAAGATCACGTCGGCCTCGTTCTCGCGGTCCGGGGAGTCGGCGACGAGCACCGGACGCCCTGCGCGCAGCTCGTCGAGGGCGGCCTCGATCGTGGCCAGCGGCGCACCCGCGCCCCCGGTCATGCCCGTGCCCCGAGTAGGCGCTCGACGTACTTGGCGAGGACGTCGACCTCGATGTTGACCCGGTCGCCAGGGACCAGGTCACCCAGCACGGTGGCCTCCAGGGTGGTGGGGATGAGCGAGACACCGAAGGACGTCTGGGTCACCGCGGTGACCGTCAGCGACACGCCGGCGACGGCGATCGACCCCTTCTCCGCGACGTAGCGGGTCAGGCCAGGATCAGCGTCGAAGACGAGGTCGTCCCAGCGCGGTCCCGGTGCTCGCGAGCGGAGGGTCGCGACGCCGTCGACATGGCCCTGGACGATGTGCCCGCCCAGGCGTGCGTCGGCTCGCACCGCGCGCTCGAGGTTGACGCGGGATCCGGGCACCAGTGCGCCGAGGCAGGTGCGGTCCAGGGACTCGGGCATGACGTCGGCGGTGAAGGCCTCCCCCGGCAGCGAGGTGACGGTCAGACACACGCCGCTGACGGAGATGGAGTCGCCGAGGCGGGCGTCGGAGGTCACGAGCGGCCCGTGGACGGTGATCCTCACGTCGCCTGCCGCGTCTGGTCGTTCGAGCGCGGTGATCGTGCCGATCTCTTCGACGATTCCGGTGAACATACAGGGGTCTCCTTGTGGTGCGCGGTGCTGGGTCTGTGGCTCGGACGTCGACTGGGGCTGCGACTGCGGCGGGGGCAGGGGCGAGGCAGGCTGGTGCGTGGTCATGACAGAGCCTCGCGATGCGCGCGGGCCACGACGAGCACGTCCTCGCCGAGCTGGTGGACGGCGACGGTGGTCAGGCGCGGTGCGTCCGCAAGGGTCGCCGCACCGAGGTCGCCGATCATCCGGTGCCCGGTCCCCAGCAGCACCGGGGCGAGGTAGGCGTGCACCTCGTCGACGGCGCCGGCGCGCAGGAAGGCGGTCGCCAGCCCGGGGCCACCCTCGACGAGGACGTGGCGGATCTCGCGCGCGGCGAGCTCGGCGAGCACCTCGGCCACGTCATGGGTGCGCAGGTGCAGGTACGGCGCCCCGCTGCGCAGCCGGGCGTCCGGCGGCACCTCCCGGTGCCCGACGACGACGCGCAGGGGTTGGTCGGCGCGCCCGGCGGCGGGGCGAGCGGTGAGGCTGGGGTCGTCGGCCAGCACCGTCCCGGTGCCGACCAGGATCGCGTCCACCTGGCTGCGCACGACGTGGGCGTGCTCACGGGCCACCGAGCCGGTGATCCACTGGCTCGTGCCGTCCGCCGCGGCGACGCAGCCGTCCAGGGTGCTGGCGGTCTTGAGGGTGACGTAGGGGGTCCCCCGGCGCACGGCGGTCAACCACACCCGCAGCAGCGCCTCGCCCTCGGCGCGCCGGATGCCGGTCGTGACCTGCACGCCGCGGGACCGCAGGAGGTCCGCCCCGCCGCCAGCCGTCTCGGTCGGGTCAGGGACGCTGACCACGACGTCGGCCACGCCAGCTTCGGCGAGGGCCTGGGCGCACGGACCGGTGCGACCGGTGTGCGAGCACGGTTCGAGGGTGACCACGGCGGTGGCGCCAGTGACATCGATCCCCGCGGCGGCGGCGCGGGTCAGTGCGTCGGCCTCGGCGTGCGGTGTCCCGGCCCCGCGGTGCCAGCCCTGGGCCAGCACGCGGCGCGGCACGCCAGCAACCTCGCCGGGACGCGGCACGGCGGGAGCGACAGCCTCGCCGGGACGCGGCACGGCGGGAGCGGCAGGGTCGGTGGGCTCGGCAGAAGCCAGCAGGACGCAGCCGACCTGGGGGTTGGGACCGCGCGCCGGGCCGCGCGCGGCGAGCTCGAGAGCGCGAGCCATCGCCGCGTCGAGTGTGAGGTAGTCCATCCCCAACCTTCCGGATACGCCAAGCGCTCCGGGGTCGGTCAGGGGTCGCCAGAAGGGCGCACCACAACCACGACGGTCGTCACGACCGTCGCCACGAGACTCTTCCCATCCGGACTTTAACCGTCGGTCCTGGAGTTCCACCAGGTCAACCGCACCGAGGTGCGGGTCGCGGACTGTAACCGCCGGCTCGGAATTTCACCGACCCCAGAGCACGTGAACTTGCTGCCCACCACTATGCCAGAACAGGAGAGACTGTGGCCATGACCCTCCACTCCCCCGCACCCGCAGCACCGAGCTGGACCTCCACCGACCCGCGGGCCCTCGACGTCCACCTCGTGCGCCTGCCCGCAGCGGCCGTCGACGCGCTCGCAGCCGGGGACGTGGACACCGCGCGGTCGGCCTCAGGCCTCCCGCTGTCAGACTTTCTCGCTGCAGACACCTGCCGGCGGGTGTGGACCATCCGCAGCGACCAGCTCGCGACCACCCCGGCCGACAACGACTGGGTGACCCGTGTGGTGATGGTCGGCGGGGACGTCGTGGGCCGCGCCGGGTTCCACGGCGCACCCGACGACGCCGGGATGGTGGAGGTGGGCTACGAGATCGACCCGGCGTACCGGCGGCAGGGCTACGCCCGGGCCGCGCTGCTCATCCTGCTCGACGTCGCACGCGCCGCACCCGGTGTGCGCACCCTGCGGGCGACCGTCAGCCCCGACAACGCGGCCTCGCGCATGCTCATCCTCCAGCACGGCCTCCTCGAGACGGGCGAGCAGTGGGACGAGGAGGACGGGCTGGAGATCATCTTCGAGATCGACGTGCGCGACGAGGTGCTCGACGACCAGCTCGACGACCGGGCGCTCAGGACCGCGCTCAGGACGGCCGAGCACCCATCTCAGTGACGGTGCTGGGAGGCCAGCGCCCGCAGCGCCTCGATCTCCGCCGGGATGTCTTGCGCCCCGTACACGGCAGAGCCCGCGACGAAGACGTTCGCGCCGGCGTCGGCCGCGCGCTCGATCGTGGCGCGTGAGACGCCGCCGTCGACCTGGACCCACACGTCGAGGTCGCCGGCGTCGATCGCCGCGCGGGCCCGACGGATCTTGGGCAGGGTGCCCTCGATGAAGGACTGCCCGCCGAAGCCCGGCTCGACGGTCATGATGAGCAGCATGTCGATCTCGGAGAGCAGGTCGACGAAGGACTCGACCGGGGTCGCAGGCTTGAGCGCGAGCCCGGCTCGCGCCCCGAGGCGGCGCAGCTCACGGGCCAGACGCACCGGCGCTGCGGCGGCCTCGGCGTGGAAGGTGACCGACTGCGCGCCGGCCTCGGCGAAGCCGGGGGCCCAGCGGTCCGGGTCGGCGATCATGAGGTGCACGTCGATGGGGATCGGGGACACCTGGACGATCCGCTCCACGACCGGCAGACCGATGGTCAGGTTCGGCACGAAGTGGTTGTCCATGACGTCCACGTGCGCGTAGTCCGCGCCCGAGATGGCGTGCAGGTCGCGCTCGAGGTTGGTGAAGTCGGCGGACAGGATGGACGGGGCGATGAGGGCGCTCATGCCTCCACCGTAGAGCCCACTCGGCGCAGCAGCGTCAGGTGCATCGCGTCGGTGCCGTGCAGGTGCGGCCAGAGCTGGACGTCGAGCCTCTCGGCGAGCGGCACGTCGGTGCCGGCGATCTCGGTCACGAGGGACCGTGCGTCCAGGGTCTCCACGGAGCCCTCAGGCAGCGCCCGGAGCACGTCGGCCACGACCGTGCGGGTCTCGGCCAGGTGGGGCGAGCACGTCACGTAGGCCACGACGCCGCCCTCGCGCACCGCCACCAGCGCGGAGGTGAGCAGCTCACGCTGCAGCGCGGCGAGGACCTTGACGTCTGTGGGTGTGCGACGCCAGCGCGACTCCGGCCTGCGGCGCAGGGCGCCCAGCCCGGTGCAGGGAGCGTCGACCAGCACGCGGTCGTAGGCTCCGGGCTCCTGAGCGCCGATGTCCCGCCCGTCCCACACCTGGACCTTCTCGACCGAGTGCGCCGGGACGGCCGCGAGGGACCGCTCCACGAGGTCCGCGCGGTGGGGCTGGACCTCGTTGGCCACGATCCGCGCGCCGCGGGTCCCGGCGATGGCAGCCAGCAGCGCCGCCTTGCCGCCCGGGCCCGCGCACATGTCGAGCCACCGGGCGTCCGGTCCGTCGACGGGCGCCTGGGCGAAGGCGAGCGTGACGAGCTGGCTCCCCTCGTCCTGTACCCCCGCCTTGCCGTCGCGTACCGCAGCGATCGCACCCGGGTCTGACCCGTCCAGGACGAGTGCGGTGGGCGCGAGCCGGCCGGGGTGGGAGTCCACCTGCGCGCCGAGCTCGGCGGTGGTGATGAGACCGGGCCGTGCCACGAGAGTCACCCGGGGAGAGGCGTTGTCCGCCTCGAGCAGTGACGCCAGCTCGTCCACCGGACGACCGGAGGCGACGAGCGCGTCACGCAGTGCCCGGGTGATCCACTGCGGGTGGCTGTCCACGACCGACATCTTGGCGATCTCGTCGCTCTCGCGGGCCTCGATGAGCTCGAGCCACTCCTCCACGTCGGTGCGGGAGATCTTGCGCAGCACCGCGTTGACGAACTGCGCGCTGCCCGCTCCCACCCGCGACCGCGCCAGGCCGACCGTCTCGGAGACGGCGGCGTGGGACGGCACGCGCATCCCCAGGAGCTGGTGGGCGCCCAGGCGCAGCACGTCCAGCACCGGTGCGTCGATCTTGTCGAGGGGGCGGTCCACGCACAGCGCGATGACGGCGTCGTAGCGTCCGCGCATGCGCAGCGTCCCGTAGGTGAGCTCGGTCGCGAAGGCCGCGTCCCGGCCCGAGAGCCCACGCGACCGCAGCATGGGAGGCAGCACGAGGTTGGCGTAGGCGTCGGAGTCGGCCACCTGGCGCAGCACGTCGAAGGCGATGGTGCGGGAGTCGTCGGTGCCCTTGCGCCGTTCCCCCGGAGCCAGCTGGCCCCGGTTGCCGTCGCCGCGGCTGCGCGCGGCGCTGCGCTCGCGGCCCTGGGCGTTGCGGTGTCCTGGCTGGGTGCTGCGTGCTGCGTCGTCGTTCACTGGTGCTCCGTTCGTGGCGACTGCGGGGTGCGTCGCCGGGGTGCCGCGCCGGTGGAGCTGCGGGCGTCATCGGGGGTCATGGGCGTCGTGGTCGTGGGCGTCACCGGGGCTCGCCCGAGGCACCGAGCACGGTGCCCGGCTCCAGGCGCGCCCCACGGGCCCAGTCGCTGGCTGCCATCGCCTTCTTGCCGGCCGGTACCACCTCGCCGAGCTCGACCGCGCCCGACGCCGTCCCGACCCGGACGGCGCGCTTGGTCACCTCGACCTGGCCTGGGGCGAGCGACCCGGCGGGGGTCTGCTCGTCGTCGACGAGGGTGACCGGGCCGATGCCGAGGCGCGAGCCGTCGGGGAGGGTGGTCCATGCCCCCGGTGCGGGGGTGCAGCCACGGATCAGCCGGTCGACGATGTGGGCCGGCCGCGACCACTGGATCCGGGCGTCCTCGGGGGTGAGCTTGGCAGCCAGGCTCACGCCTTCGGCCGGTTGCGGGACGGGGTTGAGGTCGCCGTCCTCGAGCGCGTCGAGGGTTGCCACCAGCAGCCCCGCGCCCGACGTCGCAAGGCGCCCCAGCAGGTCGCCGGCGGTGTCGCGGCGGCGGATGGTCTCGGTCGCGGTGCCCAGGATCGGGCCGGTGTCCAAGCCTTCCTCGATCCGGAAGGTCGTCGCCCCGGTGATCTCGTCACCGGCGATGATCGCGCGCTGGACCGGGGCAGCTCCGCGCCAGGCGGGCAGCACGGAGAAGTGCAGGTTGATCCACCCGAGCGGGGGGACGCTGAGCACCTCGGCCGGCAGGATCTCCCCGTAGGCGACGACCGGCGCGCAGTCGATCTCGAGGGCGGTGAGCCGCTCGACGAAACCCTCGCTGCGGGGGCGGTCGGTGATCACCTCGATGCCGGCGGCCTCGGCGCGCTCGCGCACCGGGCTCGGTGCGAGGCGCCGGCCGCGACCGGCCCGGGCGTCCGCGCGGGTCAGCACCGCCACGACCTCGTGGCGGGAGGCCAGCAGGGCCTCCAGGGCAGGAACAGCTACGGCCGGGGTCCCGGCGAAGAGCAGACGCATGGACCCATTCTAGGAGAGTGCGCGGGCTGGGCCTCCCACGAGCAGTCCCGGGGTCGCTGGTACGGCCGCGAGCACGGCCTCCTACCCCACCGGGGCCCCCTCAGCCCGTGACCGCTGTCGCGTCCGTCACCTCGACGCCGAGCTCACGCAGCCGCAGGCGGAAGGCCTCCGTCGTGGTGAAGTGCACGGCGACGTAGCCGCGGTCGGCGGCAGCGGCGACGTTGCGCGGTGAGTCGTCGACAAAGACGGTACGTTCTGGGACCAGCCCGAACCGTTCGGTGGTCAGGTCGAAGATCGCCGGGTCCGGCTTGGCCATCCCCACCTCCCCCGAGACGACGATCCCCCGCAGGCGGCCGATGGCCGGCGCGGCCGGCACGGCGTGGTGGAAGAGCTCCGCGGACCAGTTGGTCAGGCCGTAGAGCGGGACACCGGCCTGGGTCAGCTCCTCGACGAGGGCCTCAGACCCCGGCACCGGGCCCGTCAGCGTGCGGGCAAAGTTCTCGACGTACAGGTCCACGAGCTCGCCGTGGCGCGGGTCGAGGTCAGCGAGGAGCGCGCGCAGCTCGGCCCACGACCGGCCGGCGTCCTGGGCGTGGTTGTGCTCGAGGAAGCTGGTCTCGGCGAAGAACGCGTCGACCTCCGCGCGGCTGAGCCCGTCGAAGGCTGCGTACGGCTCCCAGCCGACGAGCACGTTGCCCAGGTCGTAGAGGACGGCGTCGATGGTGGGGGTCACAGCATCTCCTTCGGGTCGAGCACGACCGAGATCAGGCCGGATTCGCGCTTGGCGCTGGCTTGGGCGAGGGCACTGGCCAGCACCCGGGCGAGGTCGCGTCCGCGGGCCACCGGGACGCGGATGATCGCGCGCACGGGAACCTCCAGGGCACCCGCGGTGCGCGCCGCGACACCACGTCCGCCGCCCGCTCCCCCGCTGGCCGTCCCTCCGCTGGCCGCACCTCCGCTGCGTCCTGAGGCGGCGGCAAGCAGCGTCTCGCTGCGACGTCGGGCCGGGGCACGGCCGGTCTCGGGTGCAGCTGCCCCAGGAGGCGGCTCGGGCAGGTCGACCGGTCCGAGCACGGAACCGCCCTCGGGCAGCTCGACCCGCTCGAGGAACATCGCCACGGCGAGACGGTCGCCGGTCACCGAGGCGATGCGCATCGCCGGGGGCATCTTCAGGTCGACTCGTTCGTCGAGCTCGCGCTCGGCCAGACCGGCGGGGTCCCAGCGCACGAGGGCGTTGGTCGGTGTCGGGGCTGCGTCGCCGACGAGCAGCAGACGCCCACCGGCCGTGGAGGGGCGCACGAGGGCGGCTGCGGTGATCCAGCGGTGCAGCGCCTCCTGGTCGGTGTAGAGGCCGATGTGGCTCGTGGACGAGGCTGCGTCGAGCAGGACGCCGACGGAGTAGCCGCTCGGGGCGACCGGCTCGGCCCCGGGGGTCGCGACCACGAGGGCCGGCCGGTCAGGGACCTCCGCCAGCACGCCCGCCGCGGAGCGCGCGCCGGAGACCCGCACGGTCGCACCGGGGAACGCCTTGCCGAGCTCTTCAGCCGTGCGGTCGCTGCCGACGCGGACCGAGCGCAGACCCGTGGCGAAGCACTCCTCGCAGGACCAGCCTCCGGCCAGGGCGCCGCACCAGGCGCACTGCGGGACAGCGTGGGCGCTGGTCAGTGCGAGCGGACCGTGGCAGGTGGTGCAGTGCGCGGCCGTGCGGCACCGCACGCACGCTACGACCGGGATGTACCCGGCGCGCGGCACCTGGACGAGGACCGGTCCGGTCTCCAGCCCCTGCATGATCGCCTTCCAGGCCGCCCCGGGCAGGCGCGCCGCAGCGGCGGGCCCTTCACGCGCCAGGTCCACCGAGGTGAGCGCCGCGACGCGGGGAGTGCGGCTGCGGACGGTCGCACGGTCGGCGACGAGCTCGCGGGCCCAGCCGCTGACCACCAGAGCCTGGGCGTGGATCGACCGGCTCAACGACCCGACGAGCATGGCGCACGAGGTCTGCTCCGAGCGCAGCGCGAGCACCTCACGCACGTGGGGGTAGGGCGCGCGGCGTTCCTGGTGCATGGGATCGATGTCGTCCCAGCACACGACGAGCCCGAGGTCACGCACCGGGGCGAAGGCTGCGGCGCGGGTGCCGATGACCACGCTGGCCCGCCCGCGGCGCGCGGCCAGGAAGTTGCGATAGCGCGGCGTGGGACCCAGGTCTGCCGTGAGTCGGACGAAGGTGGCCGCGGGGACGGCTCCGGTTGCAGGGTCCTGGGGCGCCGACGAGGCGGGAGCCCACTCGGCGATGCCCGCCTGCGCGAGGGCCTGCGCCACGCGGTCCACGTCACGGGTGTCGGGCAGCACGACGAGGGCGCCACGGCCGCTGAGGGTCACGGCGCGGACCGCCTCGGCCAGGGCCAGCGGCCAGCCGTTGACCGCACCGGTGCCGGGCAGCGCCGTCCACACCGCCCGGGGCGAGTCCCCTGCGGCGAGGCGGGTCAGGAAGGCCTCGCCACCGCGGAACGCCGCCCACTCGCTCACCGGGACGCTCGCAGCGGCAACAGGAGTGGCAATCGGAGCGGCGCTCAGGGCCGTGCTGGGCGCCCCACTGTGTCCAGGGTCGGCCGTCGGGGTCGCGGGAGCGCCCTCAACCGTCCCCGGCGCCGCTCCCCATGTCTCCGTCTCCACCTTGGCCAGGCGCGGCGGGACAGCGAGGCGGAGCACGTCGGTCAACGACCCGGCGTAGTAGTCGGCGACGAGCCGGGCCAGCGTGGTGACCTCGTGGGAGAGCACAGGCTCAGGTGAGACGACGCGGCGCAGGGCCACCAGGCGTCCGGTGTGCTCGGTGCGCTCGACCCGCTCGACGAGGTAGCCATCCACGTCCTGCGCCCCGAAACGGACCTTGACCCGCACGCCGGGCTGGGCGGCCTCGGACATGGACTCCGGGACCGTGTAGTCGAAGAGGCGGTCCAGGTGCGCGGGGGTCACGTCCACGCACACCCGGGCGATGGGGAGCCGGGCGGCCAGGGGCTGACCCGTCTCGGAGACCGTAGCGCGGCTGCGGGGGGCGGCGGGCGCCAGGCCGGGCAGCGCGAGCTGCTCGCCACCGCTGAGCTGCGTGCTCATCACCACCCCCGATCATCGCCGCATTGTGAGCGTCTCCCCCACGGTGGTCAGCCTCACCGCACGTGCCGCGCAGCAGGTCTCTCACCAGTGCTCAGCATGTCAGTCCCCACCGACATTCCCGTCACCGCCTGTGCGGGAGGGCGCGAGCCCGGCTCAGACCGCGGCCTGCAGCTCGGCGACGCGGTCGGTGCGCTCCCAGGTGAAGTCGTCGAGCTCACGGCCGAAGTGGCCGTAGGCGGCGGTCTGGGCGTAGATCGGGCGCAGCAGGTCCAGGTCCCGCACGATCGCGCCGGGGCGCAGGTCGAAGACCGTCCGGATGGCCCGGGTGATCGCCGTCAGCGGCACCGTCTCGGTCCCGAAGGTCTCCACGTACAGCCCGACCGGGTGAGCCTTGCCGATCGCATAGGCCACCTGCACCTCGCAGCGGCGCGCGAGGCCTGCGGCGACGACGTTCTTGGCGACCCACCGGGTCGCGTAGGCGGCCGAACGGTCCACCTTGGACGGGTCCTTGCCCGAGAACGCCCCGCCACCGTGGCGCGCCATGCCGCCGTAGGTGTCGACGATGATCTTGCGTCCGGTGAGCCCGGCGTCGCCCTTGGGACCGCCGATGACGAAGGTCCCGGTCGGGTTGACGATGAGGCGTGCCCCGTCAGAGGGCAGGTCGATCTCACCGAGCACCGGAGCGACCACGAGCTCGCGCACGGCGACGGCCAGCTCATCCTGGCGGATGTCCGGGTCGTGCTGGGTGGAGAGCACGATCGTGTCGACCGAGACCGCGCGGTCCCCGTCGTAGGCGATGGTCACCTGCGTCTTGCCGTCGGGGCGCAGCCCGGGCAGCGAGTTCTCCTTGCGGACCTGTGCCAGGCGCTCGGCGAGGCGGTGCGCGGTGTAGATGGGCAGCGGCATGAGGGTGGGGGTCTCGTCGCTGGCGTAGCCGAACATCAGACCCTGGTCGCCGGCCCCCTGGGCGTCGAGGGGGTCCAGGTCGCCCGCGTCGTCGCGCATCTCGAGGGCCTTGTCGACGCCCTGGGCGATGTCCGGTGACTGCTGGCCGATCGAGACGGACACTCCGCAGGAGTCTCCGTCAAAGCCGATCGAGGAGGACGTGTAGCCGATCTCCTTGACCACCTGCCGCACGATCTGCGGGATCTCGACGTAGGCGGAGGTGGTGACCTCGCCGGCCACGTGCACCAGGCCGGTCGTCACGAGGGTCTCGACCGCGACGCGGGAGGCCGGGTCCTGCTCGAGCAGCGCGTCGAGGATCGCGTCGGAGATCTGGTCGCACACCTTGTCCGGGTGGCCTTCGGTCACTGACTCGGACGTGAACAGGCGCAGGGCTTCAGTCATGGGGAACAGGATACGGCCCCCGACGGTCCCTCTGGGGAGACCGTCAGACCGGTGAGACGTCGCCGGCGAGCAGTCGTGCGGCCTCGTCGAGGATCGTCCGCGCCACGGCATCCTTGCTGCCGGTCAGGGACGCGACGACGTCGCCGTCGGCCGTGAGGATCGTCACGTCGTTGGCCACGTCACCGAAGCCGCGCCCGCCGCCTACGGGGTTGACCACGAGGAGGTCCGCGCCCTTGCGCCGAGCCTTCGCCCGGCCGTGCTCGAGCACGTCCCCGGTCGCGTCACCGGTCTCTGCGGCGAAGCCGACGATGACCTGTCGCGCGCCGCCGCGGCGGGCGACGACGTCGGGACGGTTGACGACCAGCCCGGCCAGGATGTCCGGGTTGACGACGAGGTTGATCGGCCAGACGACGGTGTCGCCGGTCTTCTTCACCTTGTGGGCGGTGACCGCCTCCGGACGGAAGTCCGCGATAGCGGCCGCCATGATGATCAGGTCCGCGCTCTCCACCCGGTCCTGGACGGCGTCGGCCAGCTCCTGGGTCGTCTCGACAGGGACCACGCGCACGCCGTCCGGGGCGGGCAGGTCGACGTTGGCGGCGACGAGGGTCACGTCGGCGCCGCGACGGCGGGCTTCGGCGGCGAGGGCATAGCCCTGCCGTCCGGTGCTGCGGTTGCCGATGAACCGCACCGGGTCGATGGGTTCGCGGGTGCCGCCGGCAGTGATGAGCACTCGAGCGCCGGTCAGGTCCGCGGCAGCATCAGCTGAGCCGTCTGAGCCGAGCGAGCCGTCTGCGTCGGCAGGGTGCCCTGCGTCCGCGACCAGAGCCAGCGCCGCGGCGGCGATCTGCTCCGGCTCGGGCAACCGTCCCGGGCCGGTGTCGGCGCCGGTGAGGCGTCCGGAAGCAGGGTCGAGCACGGTCACGCCGCGCTCTCGCAGCGTCGCGACGTTGGCCTCGACGGCGGGGTGCTGCCACATCTCGGTGTGCATGGCCGGGGCGACCAGGACCGGGCACCGCGCGGTGAGCAGGGTCGCGGTGAGCAGGTCGTCCGAGCGGCCGGTGGCCATCCGGGAGAGGAGGTCCGCGGTGGCCGGGGCGACGATCACGAGGTCAGCCGTCTGCCCGAGGGCGACGTGCTGGACGCCGGGCACGTCGACGAAGACAGACGTGGTCACCGGCTGGCCCGAGAGGGCCTCCCACGTGGGGGCGCCGACGAAGCGCAGGGCGGACTCGGTGGGGATCACCCGCACCGAGTGCCCGGCCTCCGTCAGCAGCCGCAGGAGCAGCACGGCCTTGTACGCGGCGATGCCTCCGCTCACGCCGAGGATCACACGCATAACCGGCTGCTCCTCGTGCGTCAGGACGCGGTGGCGTCGGTGACGGGTTCCTCGTCCGGGGTGCTGGTCAGCAGGCCGGCGTTGATCTCACGCATAGCGATCGACAGCGGCTTCTCCTGGTTACGCGTCTCGACGAGCGGGCCGACGAACTCGAGCAGGCCCTCGTGGAGCTGGGAGTAGTACGCATTGATCTGACGAGCACGCTTGGCGGAGAAGACGACCAAGGCGTACTTGGAGTCCACGCGCTCGAGCAGCTTGTCGATGGGCGGGTCGGTGATGCCCACGGGGGCGGCGACGGTTCCAGACACAGGTCAACTCCGAAGGTGTTGAGGGATTGCGGATCAATAGACCAGTCTACTGCGTCGAGCGGCTGTGCTCGGCCGCGACCGGCACGCCCATGACAGACATGAGCTCGTCGGCGGCGCGCTGGACGTCGTCGTTGACGATCACGTGGTCGAACTCGGAGGCGGCAGCCATCTCGACGCGGGCCGTCGCCAGGCGTCGTTCACGCTCTTCGGGGCCCTCGGTGCCGCGGCCGACGAGACGGCGCTCGAGCTCTTCCCAGCTCGGCGGGGCGAGGAAGACGAACCGCGCATCGGGCATGGACTTGCGCACCTGACGGGCGCCCTGCAGGTCGATCTCGAGCAGTGTGGGCACGCCTGCGGCGAGCTTCTCCTCGACGGGGCCGCGTGGGGTGCCGTAGCTGTTCTGGCCGTGCACCACGGCCCACTCCAGGAGCTCCCCCCGCTCGATCATCTCGGCGAAGCGGGTGGGGCCGACGAACAGGTAGTGCACACCGTCCACCTCGCCGGGGCGAGGGTCGCGCGTGGTCGCCGAGACGGACAACCAGACGTCGGGGTAGCGGGCACGGATATCAGCAGAGACGGTCCCCTTCCCCACCGCCGTGGGTCCGGCAAGGACCGTCAGGCGGGGGGAAGAAGACCGTGCGGGCGTAGCAGAGATGATCAGCCGAACCTTTCGATGAGCGCTGCGGCCTGGTGCGGTCCCAGGCCCCTCACGCGACGGCTCTCGGCGATGCCCACCTCAGCCATGATCGCGCGTGCCTTGACCTTGCCGATGCCGGGCAAGGACTCGAGCAGCGAGAGTACTTTGAGTTTACCGATGACGTCGTCGGTGCGACCCTGCTCGATCACTTCCGAGAGGACACCTGAAGAATACTTCAGTCGGTTCTTGACCTCCGCACGTGCGCGCCGGGCAGCGGCGGCCTTCTCAAGCGCGGCGGAACGCTGTTCTGGGGTTAGCTCAGGTAGAGGCACACCGGTCACCTTCTTCTAACGCGCGGAAACGTACTGCGAAACTATCCATGATCACCAGCGTCGGCAACGTGAACAACAGACCTTCACATGCCGTCACCTGCATGATCACTCACAACTGATGAGGTCGCCCGTTGTGAGCTCGGCAGCGTCTCGCGCGCACCGCGCGCGGCCACCCGCTGATGGTCTGCGGGTGGTCGCACGCGGAGCCGCTGTGACCTCGGCACAGGTCGGTGACCTGCGCCGATGCACGGCGCGGAGTCAGGCGCGCAGCGCCTGGGCGGCGTCGTCCGCGGCCCGGCGCGCAGCGGCCAGCAGAGCCCGCACGTCCGGTCCCGCACCGAGGACGCCGCGTGAGGACGAGGCAAGAACCTGCTCGCGAGCGTCCCCGAAGACCTCGGCCAGCTCGGCCGGCCCGGCCCCCTGCGCACCCACACCGGGGGCCAGCAGCGGACCGCGCACCGCGGCGAGGTCGACCCCGGTGGTCCGGGCGGCGTCGCCGATGGTGGCACCGACCACGAGCCCGAGGGACCCCAGGCCACCGGCCGTCAGCCCCTGGGCGGAGAGCTCGGCGGCGTTGGCCGCCGCGGCCTCCCGGGCGATGAGCGCAGCCACGCTCTCCCCCGACTCCGTGCGGGCGTGCTGGACCTGCGCGCCCTCGGGGTTGGAGGTCAGGCACAGGGCGAACAGGCCGCGACCGTTCGCCGCTGCCAGGTCGATGGCCGGCTGCAGCGAGCCGAAACCCAGGTACGGCGAGACGGTCAGGGCGTCTCCGGCGAGGGGTGAGCCCTCCTGCAGGTACGCCTGGGCGTAGCCGGCCATGGTGGAACCGATGTCTCCGCGCTTGGCGTCGACGATGGTCAGCGTGCCCGCTGCGCGCGCCGCCGCGATGACCTCTTCGAGGACCGCGACGCCGGCCGAGCCGTGCCGCTCGAACAGCGCGGACTGCGGCTTGAGCGCCGCGACCCGCCCGCCGAGGGCGTCGACGACCGTCAGCGCGAAGGACCGCAGCCCCTCGACGTCGTCAGACAGGCCCCAGGCGGTGAGCAGACCGGGGTGCGGGTCGATGCCCGCGCACAGCGGACCGTGGGCCGCCATGGCGGCCGCGAGCCGCTCCCCGAAGGGAGCGGGCCGGGCCGCCGTGGCGGCGGACGGGAGCGAGGACGTCACGGGCGCACCTCGACCTTGACGTACTCCTGCAGGCTGCGGACCGTGAACGGACGGTCCCGGATGACCTCGATGCCCTGCACCGCGGCACCCAGCTGGGCGACCGTGGTGACGATCGGCTTGTCCGCCGCGGTCGTGGCTGCCCGGATCTCGTAGCCGTCGGCGCGGGCGCCCTGGCCGGAGGGGGTGTTGACGACCATGTCGACCGAACCCGCGGTGATGAGGTCGACGATCGTCGGCTCGCCGTTGGCCCCACGCCCCTCGGAGTGCTTGCGCACCACCGTGGACGGGATGCCGTTGCGGCGCAGCACGTTCGCGGTGCCCGCGGTGGCGAGGATCTCGAAGCCGAGCTCGGTGAGGCGCTTGACCGGGAAGACGATCGCGCGCTTGTCCCGGTCCGCCACGGAGATGAACACCGAGCCGGAGGTGGGCAGCCCGCCGAAGGCTGCGGCCTGGGACTTGGCGAAGGCGGTCGGGAAGTCCTCGTCGAAGCCCATCACCTCACCGGTCGAGCGCATCTCCGGGCCCAGGACGGTGTCCACGGCCACGCCCTCGGTGGTGCGGAAGCGCTTGAAGGGCAGGACGGCTTCCTTGACCGCGATGGGTGCGTCGAGGTCGAGGGTGCCGCCGTCGCCGGTCAGCGGGAGCACGCCGCTGGCGCGCAGGTCGGCGATGGAGTGGCCGACCATGACCAGGGACGCCGCCTTGGCCAGGGACACGCCGGTGGCCTTGGAGACGAAGGGCACCGTGCGCGAGGCGCGCGGGTTGGCCTCCAGGACGTAGAGCACGTCGGAGACGAGCGCGTACTGGACGTTGAGCAGGCCGCGCACGCCCACGCCCTTGGCGATGGCCTCGGTCGAGCGGCGGATCCGCTCGATCTCGGCCTCGGACAGGGACACCGGCGGCAGCACGCAGGCGGAGTCGCCGGAGTGGATGCCGGCCTCTTCGATGTGCTCCATGACGCCACCGAGGAACATCTCCTCGCCGTCGTAGAGGGCGTCGACGTCGATCTCCATCGCGTCGTCGAGGAACCGGTCGATGAGGATCGGGGCGAGGTGACCGCCGGAGCGGGCGACCTCACCGAGGGCACGCTCGACGTAGCCGGTGAGCTGCTCCTCGGAGTAGACGATCTCCATACCGCGCCCACCGAGCACGTAGGACGGGCGCACCAGGACCGGGTAGCCGATGCCGGCGGCGATCTCGACGGCCGCGGCGAGGGTCGTCGCGGTGCCGAAGGCCGGTGCGGGCAGGCCCGCCTCGGCGAGCACCCGGCCGAAGGCCGCGCGGTCCTCGGCGGCGTCGATCGCCTCGGGCGAGGTACCCAGGATCGGCAGACCGGCGTCGGACAGGCGCTGGGCCAGGCTCAGCGGGGTCTGTCCGCCGAGCTGGACGATGATGCCCTTGACCGGACCGGCGGCGAGCTCGGCCTCGTAGACCTCGAGGACGTCCTCGAAGGTCAGCGGCTCGAAGTACAGGCGGTCCGCGGTGTCGTAGTCGGTCGAGACGGTCTCGGGGTTGCAGTTGACCATGACGGTCTCGTAGTCGCCCTTGAGCGCCAGCGCCGCGTGCACGCAGGAGTAGTCGAACTCGATGCCCTGACCGATGCGGTTGGGGCCGGAGCCGAGGATGAGGACGGCCTCGCGCTCGCGCGGACGGACCTCGGTCTCGGAGTCGTAGGTCGAGTAGTAGTACGGCGTCTCGGCCTTGAACTCCGCGGCGCAGGTGTCCACCGTCTTGAAGACCGGGCGCACGCCGAGGGCGCGGCGGACCTCGCGGACCGTGGCCTCCCCCGCTGCCCGGGTGCCGCCGATGCCCCGCAGCGAGGCGATCTGGGCGTCGGACAGGCCGTGCCGCTTGGCGCGGGCCAGGACGTCCTTGGTGAGCGCGGGCGCCGCGGCGACCTCGGCGGCGATCTCGTTGATGAGCTGGATCTGGTCGAGGTACCACGGGTCGATCTTCGTGGCCTCGAAGACCTGCTCGACGGTCGCTCCCCCGCGCAGCGCCTGCTGGGTCTGGACCAGGCGACTCTCGGTGGGGCGGGCGATCGTGGTGAGCAGCTCCTCGAGGGCGGCGCCGGAGGGCGCCTCGCCGTCCCAGTGGAAGGTCGCGCCGGACTTGTCGATCGAGCGCAGCGCCTTGCCGAGGGCCTCGGTGAAGTTGCGGCCCATGGACATGGCCTCGCCGACCGACTTCATGGTCGTGGTGAGCGTGTCGTCCGCGGCCGGGAACTTCTCGAAGGCGAAGCGGGGCACCTTGACCACGACGTAGTCGAGCGAAGGCTCGAAGGAGGCCGGGGTGGAGCCAGTGATGTCGTTGGGGATCTCGTCGAGGGTGTACCCGACGGCCAGCTTGGCGGCGATCTTGGCGATCGGGAAGCCGGTGGCCTTGGAGGCCAGCGCCGAGGAGCGCGAGACGCGGGGGTTCATCTCGATGACCACGACGCGCCCGGTCTCGGGGTGCACGGCGTACTGGATGTTGCAGCCGCCGGTGTCCACGCCGACCTCGCGGATGACCGCGATGCCGATGTCACGCAGGTTCTGGTACTCGCGGTCGGTGAGCGTCAGGGCAGGCGCCACGGTGACGGAGTCGCCGGTGTGCACGCCGACCGGGTCGACGTTCTCGATCGAGCAGATGACCACGACGTTGTCAGCCTTGTCGCGCATGAGCTCGAGCTCGTACTCCTTCCAGCCGAGGATGGACTCCTCCAGGAGCACCTCGGTCGTGGGTGAGTAGTGCAGGCCCTGCCCGACGATCCGGCGCAGCTGCTCCTCGTCGTAGGCGATGCCCGAGCCGAGCCCGCCCATCGTGAAGGAGGGGCGCACGACCATCGGGTAGCCGAGGTCCTCGGCGGCCGCGACGGCCTCGTCGATCGCGTGGATGATGACCGAGCGGGCGGACTCGCCGCCGCACTTCTCCACGACCTCCTTGAACTGCAGGCGGTCCTCGCCCTTCTGGATCGCGGCGATGTTCGCCCCGATGAGCTCGACGCCGTACTCGGCCAGCACGCCGGCCTCGTCCAGGGCGATCGCCGCGTTGAGCGCGGTCTGCCCGCCCAGGGTCGCCAGGACGGCGTCGGGACGCTCCTTGGCGATGATCGAGGTGAGCACCTCGGTGGTGATCGGCTCGATGTACGTGGCGTCGGCGAACTCCGGGTCGGTCATGATCGTGGCCGGGTTGGAGTTGACGAGGATGACACGGATGCCCTCCTCCTTGAGCACGCGGCAGGCCTGCGTACCGGAGTAGTCGAACTCGCACGCCTGGCCGATGACGATCGGGCCGGAGCCGATGACCAGGACGGAGTTGATGTCTGTTCTGCGAGGCACTGGTCAGTTCTCCTTGGAGAGCGAGTCGGAGGCGGGCTCGGTGGACGCGGTCGCGGCCGAGAGGCCTTCCGCCGACGGGGCACCGGACGTCATGAGGTCGAGGAAGCGGTCGAAGAGGTATGCGGCGTCGTGCGGGCCGGCGGCCGCCTCGGGGTGGTACTGGACGGAGAAGGCTGGGATGTCCAGGCACTCCAGGCCTTCCACGACGTTGTCGTTGAGGCCGATGTGCGAGACGACGACGCGGCCGTAGCGGCCCTCGCCGTGCGGTGCCGGCGCCTCTTCCCCGATCGGGGCGTCGACGGCGAAGCCGTGGTTCTGGGAGGTGATCTCCACCTTGCGGGTGGCCAGGTCCATGACGGGCTGGTTGATGCCGCGGTGGCCGTAGGCGAGCTTGTAGGTGCCGAAGCCCAGCGCGCGACCGAGGATCTGGTTGCCGAAGCAGATGCCGAAGTACGGCAGACCGCGGTCGAGCACCTCGCGGAGCAGGGCCACCTCGTGCGTGGCGGCGCTGGGGTCACCGGGGCCGTTGGAGAAGAAGACGCCGTCGGGGTTGAGGGCGAGGATGTCCTCGATGGTCACCGAGTGCGGCACCACGTGCACGCGCATGCCGCGCTCGGCCAGACGCTGGGGGGTCATGGACTTGATGCCCAGGTCCACCGCGACGACGGTCTTGATCGGCTCCTTGCCGGCGAACTCGCCCAGCGGCTCCACGACGTAGGCGGTGGGGGTGCTCACCTCGGCGACGAGGTTGGCGCCGGCCATGGAGGCGGTGGCGCGGACCTCAGCGACGAAGGAGTCGATCGAGCGCGGGTAGCCGCCGTCGAGCAGCGCGTCGCCGGAGAAGATCCCGGCGCGCATGACGCCGGCCTCGCGCAGGTGGCGGGTGAGGGCGCGGGTGTCGACCTCGGAGATCCCCACGATGCCCTGGCGGACGAGCTCGTCGTCGAGGGTCCCCTCCGAGCGCCAGCTGGACGGGCGGCGGGCAGGGTCGCGCACGACGAAGCCGGCGACCCAGATCTTCACCGACTCCGGGTCGTCGTGGTTGACACCGGTGTTGCCGATGTGCGGAGCCGTCATGACCACGATCTGGCGGTGGTAGGAGGGGTCCGTCAGGGTCTCCTGGTAGCCGCTCATACCGGTGTTGAAGACGATCTCTGCGGTCGTGGTGCCGGTCGCGCCGTAGGCACGTCCGGCGAAGGTGCGGCCGTCCTCGAGAACGAGCAGCGCGGCGTCGGAGACCGCCTCGCCGGGGGTCTTGGTCGCGTGCAGGTGCGTAGTCACTCGGACTCCTTCAGGTTGTGCGAGTCAGGGGGAAGCGGGGGCGGGGTGGCCACGAGGGCGGTGACCGCATCGATGAGGGTGGATCGGTCCGCGGCGTGCAGGGTGCGGATCCCGGTGTCCAGGGCGGTGGGGGTGCCGTCCGCGGCGAGGGTGGTCCATCGAAGGACGACGATGCCCTTCCCGCCGACGTACTTTCCGGCGATGCCGGAGGTCAGCCGCGCGCCGTCGAGCGCGCTGACCGGGATGAACAGGTCCGTGGCACCGGCGCGGGCGATCTGCACGCCGGCGTCGTGGACCTGCACGACGGCGCGGGCACGGAACCCGAGGTCACCGGCGCCCACCCGGTCGAGCCAGTCGCCCGCACCGGTGGTGGAGACGTAGGTGCCTTCGATCGGCGCGGTGCGCGCCTGGCCGAGCGCTGCGGCGTCGGGCAGGGTGGGCAGGGCGCCGACGCGGGGCTCGCTGCGGCGGGCCAGGCCGCGCCAGCCGCGCCACATCCCCCACAGGATCAGCGCGCCGACGGCGAGCATGAGGCCGACCGCGACCGGCATGGGGAGGTTCATGCGAGGGTCCCCGCCCGCTCGACGGGGCGGGCGTCGAGCACGGTGGCGCGCCCGCGCAGGAAGGTCGCCACGACCTGCCCGGGCAGCTCCTGGCCGCCGAAGGGCGAGTTGGCGCTGGCGGTGGCCTGCTCGGTGGGCACGACCAGGCGGGTGGCGGCCGGGTCGACGAGCACGACGTTGGCCGGTTCGCCGACCTCCAGCGGGCGTCCCTGCGGGCGCGGCCCGTCGGTGATCCGGCCGATCCGGGCCGGCGCGGTGGACAGCACCCGGGCGACGTCGGCCCAGGTCATGCGACCGGTGTCGACCATGGTCTGCTGGACCACGCTGAGCGCGGTCTCCAGGCCGGTCATCCCGAAGGCGGCCGCGGACCACTCGCAGTCCTTGTCCTCGCGGGTGTGCGGGGCGTGGTCGGTGGCGACGATGTCGATGGTGCCGTCAGCCAGGCCTTCGCGGACCGCCTCGACGTCGGCCGCGGTGCGCAGCGGGGGGTTGACCTTGAACAGCGGGTCGTAGCCGCGGGCCAGCTCGTCGGTGAGGACGAGGTGGTGCGGGGTGACCTCGGCGGTGACGTTGATCCCGCGGGCCTTGGCCCAGCGGATGAGGTCGACCGACCCGGCGGTGGACAGGTGGCACACGTGCAGGCGGGAGCCGACGTGCTCGGCGAGCAGGACGTCGCGGGCGATGATCGCCTCTTCGGCGACGGCCGGCCAGCCGGCCAGGCCGATCTCGGCGGAGACGACGCCCTCGTTCATCTGGGCGCCCTCGGTCAGGCGCGGCTCCTGGGCGTGCTGGGCGATGACTCCGTCGAAAGCCTTGACGTACTCCAGGGCGCGGCGCATGAGGACCGGGTCCCAGACGCACTTGCCGTCGTCGGAGAAGACGCGGACCTGGGCGGCGGAGTCGGCCATCGCGCTGAGCTCGGCGAGGTGGGTGCCGTCCAGCCCGACGCTCACGGCGCCGACGGGGTGCACGTCGACCCAGCCGGCCTCGGTGCCGATGCGCCAGACCTGCTCCACGACGCCCGCGGTGTCCTGCACCGGGGTGGTGTTGGCCATGGCGTGCACCGCGGTGAAGCCGCCCGCGGCGGCGGCACGGGTGCCGGAGTGGATGGTCTCGGCGTCTTCGCGGCCGGGCTCGCGCAGGTGGGTGTGCAGGTCGACGAGGCCCGGCAGGGCGATGAGCGCGCCGGCCTCGATGACGACGGTGGAGTCGTCGGCGGTCAGGGTGCCGGCGGGTTCGATCGCGGCGATGACGCCGTCGGCGAGGAGCATGTCCACGCGGTCACCACCCAGGGGGGCGACGTCGCGCAGGAGGTACCGGTCCTGGGTGGGAGCCGCGGTCATGACTGGCCTGCCTTCTGTGATGAGACTTCGTTCGACATGTCTCCTGCGAGCAGGAGGTAGAGGACTGCCATGCGCACAGCGACGCCGTTGGCGACCTGCTCGACGATGACCGCGCGCGGGGAGTCGGCGGCCTCGGCGGAGATCTCCAGGCCGCGGTTCATCGGGCCGGGGTGCATGACGATGGTGTGGTCGGACAGGCGCGCCAGGCGGCGCGGGTCCAGGCCGTAGTTGCGGGTGTACTCCAGCGGGCTGGGGAAGAACCCGCCACCGGCGCTGGACATCCGCTCGCGCTGCACGCGGAGCATCATGACGGCGTCGGGCTGCAGGTCGGTGAGCACCTCGTCGAGGTTGTAGGACACCTGGCAGGGCCAGGCGTCCACGCCGACCGGGACGAGGGTCGGCGGTGCGACGAGGGTGACCTCCGCGCCCAGGGTGTGCAGCAGGTGGACGTTGGAGCGGGCGACGCGGGAGTGCAGCACGTCTCCCACGATGGCGACCTTGAGGCCTGCGAGGTCTCCCCCGATACCGGCGCCGGGCAGCGGCTGAGCAGCGGGGTCACGGGCGTCGCGGCGCTCTCCGGAGAGGTGGCGGCGCAGGGTGTACGCGTCGAGCAGCGCCTGGGTGGGGTGCTGGTGCATCCCGTCGCCGGCGTTGATGACCGAGGAGTCCACCCAGCCGGAGGCGGCCAGGGTGTGCGGGGCGCCGGAGGACTGGTGGCGGATGACGACCGCGTCGGCTCCCATGGCCTGCAGGGTGAGGGCGGTGTCCTTGAGGGACTCCCCCTTGGACACGCTCGAGCCCTTGGCGGAGAAGTTGATGACGTCGGCCGAGAGTCGCTTGGCGGCGGTCTCGAAGGAGATCCGGGTGCGGGTGGAGTCTTCGAAGAAGAGGTTGACCACGGTGCGTCCGCGCAGCGTGGGGAGCTTCTTGATCTCCCGGGACTGGGTGGCGGCCATCTGCGCGGCGGTGTCGAGGATCCGGATCGCGTCGGCGCGCGAGAGGTCCTTCGTGCTGAGCAGATGCTTCATGCGTGGGCCTCCCCGGCGGGCTGGGAGATGAGGACCGCGTCGTCACCGTCGATCTCGACGAGGCGGACCTGGACCCGTTCGCTCAGGGAGGTGGGGAGGTTCTTGCCGACATAGTCGGGGCGGATGGGCAGCTCGCGGTGGCCTCGGTCGACGAGCGCGGCGAGCTGGACCGCGCGGGGGCGGCCGATGTCGCTCAGGGCGTCCAGGGCGGCGCGGATGGTCCGTCCGGAGAAGAGCACGTCGTCGACGAGCACGACGACGCGGCCGTCGATGCCGCCGTCGGGCAGCTCGGTCGAGCCGATGAGGCGGGGCGGCTGGCGGTGCAGGTCGTCGCGGTGCATCGTCACGTCGAGGGTGCCGACGAGGGCGGACACGTCCAGGCCGGGCTCGACCTCGGCGAGGCGTTCGGCGAGGCGACGGGCGAGCGGCACACCGCGGGTGGGGATGCCGAGCAGGACGACGTCGGCGCCGCCCTTGTTGCGCTCGAGGATCTCGTGCGCGATGCGGGTCAGCGCACGGGAGATCTCCGCAGCTCCGAGGACCTCGGTCGACTCGGGGGGCATGTTGGGACCGGATGCGGGCGTCACAGGGCCAGATGTCATCTGGCGACCTCCTTCTCCGCCTCTCTGGACGGCTCTTAAAGGATGGCAAGCAGGATGGCTCGATCTTACCTCCTGCGAGGAGGCGCCCTGATCGGTGTCCACGGACGGGGACGGCGGCCCTCCTACGGCTCCCAGCAGGGCGAACGGTGGGTGGACCGGGACCATCAGCCCAGGGGTGAACACGGTTTCAGTGATCAGATGAGACGTACCTCACCCCCCCTCTGGAGGAACCATGACCACGTACGACACCCTGCTGCGCCCTACGACCCTGGGCTCCCTCGCCCTGCCCAACCGGATCATCATGGCGCCCATGGGCACCGAGATGTGCACCGAGGACGGGCGGTCCACCGACCGCGAGATCGCCTACTACGTCGAGCGGGCACGCGGTGGGACCGGTCTGGTGCTCACGGGCATCACCGCGGTGCAGCAGGACGTGGAGCAGCTCGCGCACGGCCTCGGCCGGATCGACACCGACGCCCACGTCCCCGACCTCGCTCGGCTCACCGCCGCGGTGCACGCGGTGGGCGGGCGCATCGGCCTGCAGCTCACCGCGGGCCTGGGACGCAACATCAACACCCTCACCCCGAGCCAGCCGCCCGTCTCTGCCTCGGACAACACGTGGTTCGCCGACCCGTCGGTCACCTGCCGCCCACTGACCACGCAGGAGATCGCGCTCATCGTCCAGCGCTTCGGAGAGGCAGCAGCGCGCGCGGCCGCCGCCGGCTTCGACGCGATCGACATCCACGGGCACACCGGGTACCTCATCGACCAGTTCCTCTCCGCCGTGTGGAACCGGCGCACCGACTCCTACGGCGGGTCGGTGGAGAACCGCTGCCGCTTCGCGGTGGAGATCATCGAGGCCGTCCACGCCAACGCCCCGGGACTGCCGGTGAGCTTCCGCCTCAGCGTCGACCACAAGTTCCCCGGCGGGCGCGGGGTGGCCGAGGCCCAGGCCATCGCCGTCGAGCTGGAGAAGGCCGGGCTCGACCTCATGATCGCCGACGACGGCTCCTACGAGGCCATGGACTACGTCTTCCCGCCCTACTACCTCGGTGACGCGTGCATGGTGCCCGCCGCCCGGGCGCTCAAGGAGGTGCTGAGCATCCCGGTCATGGCGGTCGGCAACATCACCCCCGAGGACGGGGAGCGGATCCTCACCGACGGCGACGCGGACTTCATCGGCATCGGGCGTGGTCTCATCGCTGACCCGGACCTGGTCAACAAGCTCGCGGCCGGACGCCGGGAGGACATCCGCCCGTGCATCCGCTGCAACGCGATGTGCGTGGGCAACGCCTTCTACGCCCTGCCGCTCGGGTGCGCGGTCAACCCCCAGGTGGGTCAGGAGCGGGAGCGGGTCATCACCCTGAGCGAGCGACCCCGCCACGTGGTGGTCGTCGGCGCCGGCCCGGGTGGGCTGGAGGCCGCCCGGGTGGCGGGCCTGCGCGGGCACCGGGTGGACGTCTACGAGGCCAGCGACCGCCTGGGCGGGGTGCTGTGGCCCGCGGCGACGCCGGACTTCAAGAAAGAGCTGCGCTCCATGATCGCCTGGTGGGAGCGTCAGCTGGCCGCGCTGCCGGTGACCGTCCACCTCTCGCACCCGATCAGCCCCGACTCCCCCGAGCTGCTGGCCGCCGACGAGGTCATCGTGGCCACCGGCTCGGTGCCGATCCTTCCCTCCGCGATCACCGGGATCGACCGTCCCGAGGTGATCGACGTGCTGGCCTTCCACGAGGGCGCCCCGGTGGGACGCCGTGTCGTGGTGGCCGGCGGCGGGCTCTCCGGCTGCGACGCGGCCCTCGAGCTGGCTGCGCAGGGGCACGAGGTGACCGTCGTGGAGCTCGCTGACGACCTCGCCCGGGACATGATCCTCATCAACCGGATCACGCTCCTGCGCGACCTCGCCGAGGCCGGGGTGCGGGTGCTCACCTCCCACGCGGTCAGCCACGTCGACGACGCCGGCGTGCACGCCACCGGCCCGGACGGCGAGGTGGTCCTGGCCACCGACACCGTCGTGGCCGCCTTCGGGGTGCGTGCAGACGCCGCGCTCGCAGCCGCGCTGACCGAGGCGGGTATCGGCTTCCGGGCCGTCGGGGACTGCACGACGCCGGGCAAGGCGGGCGACGCGATCAACGCCGGCTTCGTGGCGGCGCTGGCGCTGTAGGCCGTTCGACGATCAGCAGGCGGTCCGCGCCTCGTGCGCGGGCCGCCTGACTCACGCCTGACTCACGCCTGACTCACGCCTGAGTAAGGTCTGACTGTCGACGACGAGGGTGGGTCCGGTATCCGGGCCCACCCTCGTCGTCTGCGTCCCCGGTGACCCGGGGATCCGGTCAGGACTGCGTCAGCCGGCGGACATCACCTGGTCGCGGACCACGCGGCGCAGGACCTTGCCGATCTGGGACCGGGGCAGGTCCGGCAGGATGACGAGCTGCTTGGGCAGGGCGTACCGGGCGATGTTCTTCTCGCACCAGGCCCGCACCGCGTCCAGGTCGATGCTCGTGGCGTCGGCTGCCAGCACCAGGGCGGCCACGACCTTCTCGCCGAGGTCTCCCCCGGGCAGCCCGACGACGGCGGCGTCAGCCACCCCGGGCATGCGGCGCAGGCACTCCTCCACCTGGGAGGGGAAGACCTTGAAGCCGCCGGTGATGATCATCTCCTTGATGCGGTCGACCACCTCGACGAAGCCGTCGGCGTCCATGACCACGACGTCACCGGTGCGCACCCACGTTGTGCCGTCGGCGACGACCAGGGCCTGCGCGGTTTCCTCCGGGCGCTGCCAGTAGCCCTCGAAGACCTGCGGGCCGGCGATGAGGAGCTCACCGCGCTCACCCGGCGCCACGTCCTTGGTGGGGTCGTCCTGGTCCACGACGCGGATGTCGGTCGAGGGGAACGGCAGGCCGAGCATGCCCGGACGCCGTGCTTCCGACAGCGGGCTGCCCAGGGCGACCGGGGAGGTCTCGGTCATGCCGTAGCCCTCGATGGCCAGTCCTCCGGTCGCGGTCTCCCACGCCTTGGCGGTCGCAGCCGGCAACGGCATGGCTCCGCAGATCGCGTACCGGAAGGACGTCAGGTCCGCACCCTTGGCCGTCGCGCCTGCGGCAAGACGGTCCAGCATCGGGGGGACGGCCGGGAGGAAGGTCCCCGGTCGCCGGCGCTGAGCCTCCAGCACCGAGGCGACGTCGAACTTGGGGAACAGCACGAGGGTCGCGGCGATCGCTAGGGAGTAGGACAGGCACAGGGTCAGGCCGAAGGCGTGGAAGAACGGCAGCACGCCGTAGACGACCTCGCCGGGCTCCCCCGCGTCTGCCTTGTGCCGCGCTCCGGTCCACTCCGCGCCCTGGACCGCGTTGGCCACGAGGTTGCGGTGGGTGAGCATGGCGCCCTTGGGGGTTCCGGTCGTGCCGCCGGTGTACTGCAGCAGCGCGAGGTCTCCCCCGGCGGGGCGGGGGAAGGAGTCAGCCAAGGGGCTGGCACTGCGCACCAGGGTGTGCCACATGAGCGTGCCGGCGGGCACATCCGCGCGCATGGCCGACTTCAGCTGGCGTGCCTTCTTGATCGGCAGGGACAGCGCGAGGCGCTTGACCGCAGGCAGGTCACGGGACATGTCCACTGCGATGACCGTGCGCAGCGCGGTGCGGGAGGCGACCGCCAGAGCCTTGACGGCTGTGTTCTCCCAGCAGATGGCGACCACGGCGCCGGAGTCGGCGAGCTGGTGCTCGAGCTCAGACTCGGTGTAGGTGGGGTTGTGCTCGACCACGACGGCGCCCAGTCGCAGCACGGCGTAGAACGCCACGACGTGCGCATGGCAGTTGGGCAGCGCGATCGCGACCCGGTCACCGGCCTTGACGCCCAGGTTCCGCAGCGCCGATGCCGCGCGGTCGACCTCGTCGACCAGCTGTGCGTACGTCGTCGTACGGCCCATGAAGTCGAGGGCGACCCGGTCGGGGAACGCACGCCCAGCACGTTCCAGAGCTGCGCCTAACGGCTCGTCGGGCACCACGACGTCAGGCGAGACCTCGGGGGCGTAGGAGGACAACCACGGGCGCTGTGCGTAAGGCGAAGTCACGCTCACAGATTAACCTACGGGTCCGTAAGTTACTAGGACGTAGGTCGCGCTCCCAGGGATCCCGCCTCAAGTCCCCGCGAGGTATGCCGATAAACGTCACATGGCCGACACAGTTGCCGTCTGGACCGTCATGGCGCAGTGCATCGCCGCAGGTCTTGTCGCCGGGCTCTGCGTCCTGCACACCGTCTGGCGCGGCGACGACCCCGCCAACGAGCACTCCCGATGGACCCTCATCTGGTCCATGGCGCTCGCGGCCGTCTTCTTCTGCGACGCCCTCGCCCTCGCCTCGCGAGGGAGCTCGTGGCACGACCCCTTCACCGTGCTGGCCTCCGTCGCGCTCGCGGTCGCACTCGTCCTCGCGCTGCCGGTGGCCCGGTCCTACGCCGACGGCCCACCGTTCCGGACCTACCTGGTCCTGGCCAGCGCGGGCTTCGCGGTGCACGTCGGGCTGCTCGTCGCCGGGGCGGTCACCGCCCGCGCCGAGCCGCGCACCACCGCGCTGGAGACCACCGGCGGGGTAATCTCCTTCCTCGTGCCGGCCGCCGTCGTCGGCCTCTATCTCGCGGTGAGCCTGCGGCGCACGCCGAGCCAGCGCACCCGCCAGGCACTTGTGGGGGCGGCGTCGCTGAGCGTGGTCCTGCTGGGCGCCTCCTATCTCGCTCCGAGCGAGACCGTGCGCACCGCCCTCACCAGCGCGTGGCTGGTGCCGCTCATCATCGCCCTGGAGATCCTGGCGCTGCGCCGCATCCGCTACGGCCAGCACCTCGCCGAGCAGCAGCGCTCGATGCGCGACGCCCAGGCACGGGTGAGCAACCTGGCCTGGTACGTGCGCGACCCGCAGGCCCTGCTGCGCCGCGCCGAGGAGGAGGCGCGCGCCCTGCTCGGCGACCCGACCATCCGCGGCACCATCCGCACCCTGTCCCGCGGGCGGTTCGTCACCGACCTGTCCCCCTACCCCCTGGTACGCACGGACCCCGGCGACCGCAAGCTGCTGGTCGCCCTGGCGAACATCGTCTCGGCCGCCGCCGAGCGCCAGGCGCTGGCAGACCGTCTCAGCCGGGCCGCCTTCTCCGACGCGCTCACCGGCCTGCCCAACCGCAACGCGATCGACGAGCACCTGGTGAGCGCCCTGGAGCGAGGCAGCGTCGAACGCAGTCGGGTGGCGCTGCTGTACGCCGACCTGGACGGGTTCAAGCGGGCCAACGACCAGTACGGGCATGCCTGGGGAGACCGGATCCTCGCCCTCGCCGCGGCGCACCTGCGCCGCACCGTGGGCGACGACGCCTTCGTCGCCCGGCTCGGCGGCGACGAGTTCATCATCGTTGTGGAGCGCGCCGGCGACGACGAGGAGCTGGTGCGCCTGGCCCACCGGATCCGCACCGAGTTCCAGCGCACGTCCCAGGCCCGCCCCATCCCCCGGATCAGCGTGGGCATCACCGCCACGGTGCCCTCGGACACGGTCGACGCCGAGGCTCTCACCCGCTGCGCGGACATCGCGATGCTCGAGGCGAAGCGGGTCAAGGCCGGCGTGATGCTCTTCGACAAGCGCCTGGAGGACCAGGTAGCCGCGGAGAACCGGTTGCACCGCGAGATCAACGCCGCAGTCCAGGAGGAGCAGTTCTGCGTGCACTTCCAGCCGATCGTGGACACCGTGACCCTCGCTGTCCTGGGCCTGGAGGCGCTGGCACGGTGGGAGTTCGGCGGTGAGCTGCGCGAGCCCAAGGAGTGGCTCGACTACGCCGAGACGTCGGGATTGATCGTCGCGATCGGCAACATGACCTTCCGCAAGGCCTTCGCCGCGACCGAGCGCTTCGACCTGCCGGTGGCGATCAACCTCTCTGCCCGCCAGCTCGCCGAGCCGTCTCTCATCGGCGACCTCACCGCAGCATGGGGTACGCGCGACTGGTCCCTGCTCACCGTGGAGATCACCGAGGGTGCGCTGCTGCAGGACGAGCAGCAGGCGGTGAGCGTGCTGGGCCGGTTGCGCGGACGTGGAGCGCGGATCGCCCTGGACGACTTCGGGACCGGGTACAACTCACTGGCTCGCCTGGCCACCCTGCCCATCGACATCCTCAAGATCGACCAGTCCTTCGTCCGGGACATGGCCAGCCCCGCCGGGCTGGCGGTGCTGCGCGCCATCGTCACCCTGGCGGGCGCCCACGACCTGGAGGTCGTGGCTGAGGGGATCGAGCGGGTGAGCGAGCTCGAGGGCCTGGTGAGCCTGGGCGTGCGCCGTGCCCAGGGGAACATGCTCGGCCGTCCGGCCGCCGCTCTCCCGGTCCGCTGAGGGAACAGGGTGGGAACGACGGAAGGAGCCGCCCTGTGGGCGACTCCTTCCGGGTGGTGCGGGTGATGCTCGGTGCAGCGGGTCAGCCTAGGCGAGGATCGTCGGCTTGAGCTCGACGATGCGCCCCAGCAGACCGTTGATGAACGCCGGCGAGTCGTCCGTCGACAGCGACTTGGACAGCTCGACGGCCTCGTCGATGGCTACTGCGTCGGGCACGTCCTCGTTGAAGAGGATCTCCCACGTGCCGATGCGCAGCAGCGCACGGTCGACGGCAGGCATGCGGTCCAGAGACCACTCGTGGGAGTAGGTCTCCAGGAGCTCATCGATCCAGTCAAGACGCTCGAGGACTCCTTCGACGATGTCGATGGAGTACTGCGGCAGCGCAGACTCGGTCCCCGGCTCCACCAGTCGGTCGGAGAGCAGGCGGATCGGGTCCAGGTGACGCTGCTCCGCTTCGAAGAGAACGTCGAGTGCGCGCTTACGCGCCTTGGTACGGGCTCCCACGTCAGTCGTTCACTCGGCCGAGGTAGCTCGAGTCCCGGGTGTCGACCTTGACCTTGGTGCCCTGCTCGAGGAACAGCGGGACCTGGATCTCGTGGCCGGTCTCCAGCGTGGCCGGCTTGGTGCCACCGGTCGAGCGGTCGCCCTGCAGGCCAGGCTCGGTGTAGGTGATCTCCAGGATGACCGAGGCGGGGAGCTCGATGTAGAGGACGTTGCCCTCGTTCGTCGCCACGACGACGTTCTGGTTCTCGAGCAGGAAGTTCTTCGCGTCGCCGACGGCAACCTCAGGGATGTTGATCTGGTCGTACGTCGACAGGTCCATGAAAACGTAGTCCGTGCCGTCCTTGTACAGGTACTGCATGTCGGACTTGTCGACGGTCGCGGTCTCGATCTTCAGGCCCGCGTTGAAGGTACGGTCAACGATCTTGCCGGAGGTGACGTTCTTCATCTTGGTGCGGACGAACGCGCCACCCTTACCGGGCTTGACGTGCTGGAACTCAGTCACGGTCCAGAGCTGACCGTCGATCTTGAGCACGGTGCCGTTCTTGATGTCGTTAGTGGTAGCCACGTTCGGTCTTCCTGTCGAGTTTGCAAGGATCAGCGCTCGTCGATCACCCGGAAGGGGACGTGCCAGGGACGGACCGCGCGAGAGCGGTGTTCATTCTAACCCGCCGATCCTTCGTCGCGGTCAGCCGATCAGCCACAGCGCGAGGACGCCCAGGCCAGTCGCCCAGACCATCGAGGCGAGGGTGCCGATGACGAACCGCTCGGAGGCCTCAGGCTTCTCACGCAGCTCGGGGTACCGGCCCAGGCCCTTGATCGCCACGAGGATCGCAATCCCGCCCGGGTAGCCCACCAGGATCAGGCCGGTGATGGCCAGGCGCTCCAGGATGCCGATCCAGGTTCCTCCGCGCAGCGCGGCGACAGCCTGCGGGCTGGTGGGGCCGACGTCGGGCACGGGTGCGGCCTCTGGGCCGTCCGGCCCCTCCTCCGCGCTCGCATCCGGGGCAGGCGCTGGCGGGAGCGACTCGCGGGCGGTGTTGCGCGCCGCGAGGGCGAGGACGCCGCGGGTGACGTAGTAGCCGCCGACGATGCTCAGGACCAGCGATCCGATGACGATCGCAAAAGTCACGCCTGGTCCCATGCGTCTGCCTCCTGGAGTAGTCGAGTCGCGAGTGGCCAGGCCGCGACCTCTTCGGCCCACAAGGCGGTACGTACCCGCTGGCTGACGGCCTGCTCGCTGATGCCGAGGATACGGGCGACGTCGCGCTGGGTCGGGGGCGACTCGCCGCCGCCGTCGGCGGGCCGTAGCAGGTCGACGACCTCCCAGCCGTGGGCCGTGCGGCGCTCCACGATCGCCCCGAGGAGGCGGAGCAGCGCTTCGGCGTCGGACGCGACGTCGCCGGTCGCCGAGTCCCCCACGACGGCAACCGGGACGGACGCGGACTTGCTCTTGGCTCGCTCGACGGCTGCCCGCGCGCGGATGAAGGCGGGGCCTGCCGCCTCACGGGAGTGCTCGGGCAGGGGCTCGTTGACAGACCCGATGCCTAGCCCGATCCACCATCCGCCCGCCCGGAGGATCTCCAGCACGATCATCAGGGTGGGCCGTGGCTCGGTGAGCACCATCTGCACCTCGTCCCCCACCGTCCGCTCGAGCGGGAGACGCACTCCCGGAAGCCGGAGCGTCAAGGAGTTGATGCGGCGCAGGAGATCAGGCACCCCGTCACCGCGGGTTGTGCTCCGCTGCTGGTCAACTGTGAGAACGAACATAAGTCAAGACTAAGGCCTTGATTCTTGTAAATCAATGCTTCAGCCTTGACTCCCGTCGTCGTGCCTTGGTTTTTACGCGGTGCGGTGAGTTGTGTGTCGCGGCGGATCGACTCGATCCGCTTGGCACACTATTTATCCTACTTGGTGATGCCGTCGTGAGAGGCTTCATCGGTGTCGGCCCTCCCATCGGCCTGGCCATACGCCGCTCCATGTCCGCACTCCTCGCCTCCACCTCCACGCCCACCCTCGGCCCAACCCCCCGCTCTTGCCCCTCGGTAGGGGCGTTCGGTTCAGGCGATCCGTCAGCAACCGTGTGGTCTACATCTGTGTGAGCGTGTCAGGTCAGCGGGGTCAGCTCGTCCAGTCGGGCTCGTCGAAGAGTGTGCTGGAGAGCAGCCCTCCCCCACGCTCGGTCCCCCGAGTCGGCGCGCTGTCCCGAGCCGTTGCGCTCACGCGATCCCTCGACCGGCCGACTGGCGCGTCTGGCACACCCAGAGGCGGTGGGCGTCGCTCACCTGCCAGCGTGCGCGGCGCCCTGCCCATTCTCGCGTCTGCTGGCATACCTGACACACCTGCTGGTGCACGAACTGAAACACCTGCCGGCACACCTGCTGGTGCACGAGATGGCGTACCCGCCGGCGCGCCTCGTGGCTTTCCGGGCGGTGAAGCCGGCGAAGGTCCGGCTCGGCCTTGCGGTCGGCTGAGCTGGACGTCCCGGCTGCCGCCGGGGCGGCGTCGGACGGTGAGGTTGTCGCGGTGGACTTCGTGATGGTGGAAGTTGCAGAGCAGGATGCCGTTGTCGACAGACGTGTTCCCTTGATCGCGGTCCCACCAGTCGATGTGATGGACCTCGCACCACCGGGCGGGCTTGGTGCAGCCGGTGAACTGGCACCCGCGGTCGCGAGCAATGATCGCTCGACGCTGCTCGCGGGAGTACAGCCGCACCGTGCGGCCCAGGTTGACGGGTACGTCGTCGGCGTCGACCACGATGCGGGTGAGCTCGGCGTCGCACAGGATCCGGGCCACCTCAGTGAGCGGGACCGGGGTGCCGTCCTCGAACGTCACCGGGTCCACCGGCTCCGGCGCACTCAGAGCCGACGCACTCGTGATCGTCGTGGTCGACGCGGTGTCGTTCACGGAATCGACATTCTCGGCGTTCGAGCGCGTAACATCAGGGCGCGCCGTGCCAGGACACACTGTGCCAGGGCGAGCAGTTGCAGGCCGCACGGCTGCCGCTTGGGCGGCACGGCGGCGCAGCTCACGACTGGCCTGGGCGAAGGTGGCCTCGGTCATGATGACCGAGACGTGGGGACGCACCAGCGCTCCACCCTTGAGCGACCCACCGTTCACCGCCCGCTCGGCGACGTCGACGAGGGCGTCCGCGCAGCGTTGGCCGTAGTCCCGGTCGTCGTCGTCTCCGGGACGGTTCATCGCCGCCTCCAACGCGATGCGCAGGGTCTGCCCGGCCACAACGTCAAGGAACCCCTTCACGTGCGTGCCGGTGGCGGTGTGACTGACCGACAAGAACCGGCGTCGACGCGCCTCCTCATGCGTGGCATCGTGCGCCACCGAGTCCCTGCGCGCCATCCACACATCCGCTTGCTTGGCGAAGGTATCCGCGTCCTGACCTGCCGCAAGATCCATCAGTTCCTGCGTGTCGCTGCTGGTCAGCGGGCCAGCGCTGGTGCGCTCCACCTGCGCTCGGACCCGCCCCAGCACCTCCGCGTGCACCAACGTCACCACACCGCTGGCCACCGCTTCGGCGACCTCCGCTGACTCCTCGAGTTCCATAGCGACCGTGAGCTGGGACCGGGCGACCCGCCGCCCCTCCCCCGAGACCTGCCCACGCCACACCTCAAACGAGGGATAGCCGGCCTTCTTCCACTCCCCGCAGTCGCGCTCCGCGACCAACAACGCCGCACGCTCCGCGGTCAACGCTGCGATCGACCGGTCCAGCTCGAGGATCCGCGCACACCGCACCCGCGACTGCACCGAGAGCGGCTGGACACCGGGCATGATCCCGGGACCAGTAATAGAAGGAGCAGGACCAGGCGAGGTGGCAGGGACGGCACCGACGAGCGCCAGCCCACCTACATCCACCGCGCTGCGCGTGCTGCCTGCCATGCCTCACCGCCCGACGTCGTTGTCGAAGAGTCCCACAGGCCCGAACCGCCTGGACCTGACTGCTGATACGACCCTAGACCGAGGCACTGACAAGCCGAGGTACCGGCAAGCAGACGCCGCCGTCCGGCCCGTCCACCCGACTGAGCGGTCAACCGGCCACCGGCCTCCGCGCACTGGACTCGCGGACCTCCCGACTCCCAGCACGCTCAAGGCTCAGGCCTGGAATGCCTCACATCAAGGCTGCAGTATTGAACTATCGGCAGCGTCCGTGGCGACCTCGGCGACTGGCGCCACTGCTTGGCACACTATTAATCGAGCGGAGATGCTCTCTCAGGCGGGCACAAGCGCCAAAAGCGCCAGCCGGTAGGAGTCGAAGCCGAACCCGGCAACCGTCCCCGTCGCGACCGGCCCGATCACCGACAGGTGCCGGAACTCCTCGCGGGCGTACGGGTTGGAGATGTGCACCTCGATCAACCGGAGCCCACCCTTGGTCACCTGCGCGGCGGCGTCGCGCAGCGCGTAGGAGTAGTGCGTGAAGGCGGCGGGATTGAGCACCACGTCGCTGCGCGTGTCGACGGCCTCGTGCAGCCAGTGCACCAGCTCCGCCTCATCGTCGCTCTGGCGGACCTCCACGTCCAGCCCCAGCTCACTCCCCCACTGCGCCCCGGAAGTGACCAGATCGGCGAAGGACAGCGAGCCGTAGACCTCCGGCTCGCGCACACCGAGCCGGCCGAGGTTGGGTCCGTTGAGAAGAAGTACGCGCGTCATGGCCGTGAGCCTACTGGAGACTGCCTGCCCGACGGCGACCCGCCCACCGCCGCGATGACGCTGCCGTGCGGATCGCCCTGGCTCCAGCGGCCAGACCCGACGGCGGCGACTACAGCGAGACGACCCGGCTGGTCGGGGCCTCCGCGCTGATCTCCGCGTACGCCGCGGCGAGCAGCGCCGGGTCCGGGCCCTCCAGACGAGCGGGCTTGCCGACGGCCTCGAGCACGACGAAGCGCAGCAGGTCACCACGGGACTTCTTGTCCCGGCGCATGACCGAGAGCAGCTGCTCCCAGCGGTCCCCGCGGTAGGTCACCGGCAGGCCCACCGAGGTGAGGATCGCCCGGTGGCGGTCCACCACGTCGTCGTCGAGACGTCCGGCGAGGCGAGCGAGCTCCGCCGCGAAGACCATGCCGACCGAGACGGCTGCCCCGTGCCGCCAGGCGTAGCGCTCGACCTGCTCGATCGCGTGGGCGAGGGTGTGGCCGTAGTTGAGGATCTCGCGCAGCGAGGCTTCCTTGAGGTCTTCGCTGACCACGCGGGCCTTGACCGCGACGGACCGCTCGACGAGCTCGCGCACGACCGACCACAGGTGGTCGTCGGCCACGGGCCAGGCCTGCAGCGCGGCCGCGTTCTCCTCGACGAGGTCGAGGATGACCGGGTCGGCGATGAACCCGGTCTTGATGATCTCGGCCAGCCCGGCCACGAAGTCCCACTTGGGCAGCGTCTCCAACGCGACGAGATCGCAGAGCACGCCGCTGGGGCTGTGGAAGGCGCCGACGAGGTTCTTGCCCTCGGCGGTGTTGATGCCCGTCTTGCCGCCGACGGCCGCGTCGACCATGGCCAGCAGCGTCGTCGGGATGTGCACCACCTGGATGCCGCGCAGCCAGGTCGCGGCGATGAAGCCGGCCACGTCGGTCGTCGCGCCGCCGCCGATGGAGACGATGGCGTCCGAGCGGGTGAAGTCGGACTGGCCCAGCACCTGCCAGCAGAAGGCGACGACATCGATGGACTTGGCGCCCTCGGCGTCAGGGATCACGGCGAGCAGGGCCTCGTAGCCCTGGGCGAGGAGGTCCTCGCGCACGGCCGCGGCGGAGGCCTCGAGGGCCTCGGTGTGCACGATGAGCACCTTGCGCACGCTCGTCCCGAGCAGCCCGGGAAGCTCGCCGAGCAGCTGGCGCCCGATGACGACGTCGTAGGTGCGCTCGGCGGTCACGCGGACGCGGGCGGGTGTCTGGATGTCGTTCTGGTCGCTCACGCGGGGTCCTCGGTACTGGTGGTGTGGGGATCCTCGGCGGTGAGCGCGTGCAGAATCTCCTGCGCCACCTGCGAGGACGTCTTGTTGTCGGTGTGCACGTGCACGGTGGCCACCCGCTCGTAGACGGGGCGGCGGGCCTCCATGAGGGCCTGCCACTTGGCGCGGGGGTTGCCGAGCAGGAGCGGGCGGGACTGGTTGAAGCCGACCCGCGGCGCGACGTGGGCCAGCGAGACGTCGAGGAAGATCACCACTCCCCCGGCGGCGGAGTACGCGGCCAGGGCGCCCTCGGTCGATGGGTCCAGGACGGCTCCGCCGCCGAGGGCCAGGACACCGTCGTGGCTGGCCAGCGCTGCGGCGACCGCCTCTCGCTCAAGGGCGCGGAAGTGCGGCTCGCCCTCGTCGAAGAAGATCTCCGCGATGGCCTTGCCGGCCGTGGTCTCCACGTCGGCGTCGGTGTCGCGCCAGGTCACGCCCAGGGCGTGGGCCAGGGCGTGCCCGGTAGTCGACTTGCCTGAGCCGGGCGGGCCGATGAGCACCGCGCGGGGACCGGGCCTGCTCGCGCCCGCCGTCGCGGGCTGAGCCGGCGCCGGAGTGGCCGGCGTGGAGCGCGGGGGGTGAGGAACCGGGGTGGTCATGGCTCCGGCCTCAGCGCAGCAGCTCGGGGATCGCCTCGAGGTAGGACTCGGCGTTGCGCCGGACCTCCTCGACGGAGTCGCCCCCGAACTTCTCCAGCACGACGTCGACGAGGGTCAGGGCGACCATCGCCTCGGCGACGACGGCGGCGGGCGGGACCGCGCACACGTCGGAGCGCTGGTGCTGGGCGGTGGCCGGCTCCCCCGAAGCGACGTCGACCGTGGCCAGGGCGCGCGGGACGGTCGAGATGGGCTTCATCGCGGCGCGGACGCGCACGACCTCGCCGTTGGTCATGCCGCCCTCGATGCCACCGGCGCGGTTGGTCGCACGGCGGATGACGCCGTCGTCCCCGCGGGACATCTCGTCGTGGGCCTGGGAGCCGCGGCGGGCCGCGGTGCGGAAGCCGTCGCCGACCTCGACGCCCTTGATGGCCTGGATCCCCATGAGCGCGGCGGCGAGCTTGGCGTCCAGGCGGCGGTCGCCGTGCACGTAGCTACCCAGGCCGGTGGGCACGTTGTAGGCAAGGACCTCGATGACTCCCCCGAGGGTGTCGGCGTCCTTGTGGCACTGGTCGATCTCGGCGACCATCTCCGCGGAGGTCGCGGGGTCGAAGCAGCGCACCGGGTCGGCGTCGAGGTAGGCGACGTCGTCGGCGGAGGGCAGCGGGGCGTCGTCGGGCACGGCGACGTGGCCGATGCTCACCACGTGGGAGACCAGGCGGATGCCCAGGGCCTGCTCGAGGAACTTCGCGGCCACGGTGCCCAGCGCCACGCGGGTCGCGGTCTCGCGGGCGGAGGCGCGCTCCAGGACGGGACGGGCGTCGTCGAAGGCGTACTTGCGCATGCCGACGAGGTCCGCGTGCCCCGGGCGCGGGCGGGTGAGCGGGGCGTTGCGGGCGCGGTTGAGCAGGGCAGGGTCGACCGGGTCGGAGGCCATGACGTCGACCCACTTGGGCCACTCGGAGTTGCCGATCTCGATGGCCATCGGCCCACCCTGGGTCACCCCGTGGCGCAGGCCGGCGAGGATGCGCACCTCGTCCTGCTCGAACTTCATCCGGGCGCCGCGGCCATAGCCGAGCCGGCGGCGTGCCAGGGCGTCCTGGATGTCAGAGGTCAGAACCTCCACACCTGCGGGAACACCCTCGATGATGCCCACGAGTGCGGGGCCGTGCGATTCACCTGAAGTCAGCCAACGAAGCATGCGTGCATCTTCCCACGACGGATGGACCCCTGGCTGCGAGCGCCCGTAAGTCGGACGCCCCCCCCGCAGCTCGCCGCCCAGGGCTCGTTCAGGGCCACTCCGGACCCGCCGTCCGCGAGCGCCTGCTGGGTCGGATGGGTAGCCGTCGTCCTGGAAGGAAATCATCTTTAGTCTTCCTAAAGTTGATTTACACCAGGACTTGTTGACGTCAGGAGGGATCGCATGGCCCACTACGTCGAGCTTGTGTGGAACCCGCGGGACTCTGCTCACCTGAGCCGGAAGGACCTGGCGCCGGGCCGCTATCGCACATTCGTCCCCGACGAGCTCCGAAGCCACCTGCCCAGGGTTGGCCAACCCGCTCACCAGGCGGCTGAGGATGCTCTCGGGGCTCTCGCCCGAGCTGACGAGCGCATCGGGGCGCGCGGTCGCTGCCTCCATCACCTCCTCATCCGGTCGGAGAGCACCTCCTCGTCCTGGATCGAAGGCAATCGGGTCACCCCCAAGAAGCTGGCCGTCGCCGAGCTCCTCAGCAGCGGCACCCGGGTCGCTTTCGATGTCGTCGCGAACGTCCTGGCGACGGAGGAAGCGACCACCGACCTTGCCGATCGCACCCGCCCGGTCACTACCGCCGACATCGAGCATCTGCAGCATGTGATCGTACCGTCGCGGGTCCCCGGCCTGCGCACTGAGCAGAACTGGGCCGGCGGTCCCGGATGGAGCGCGCTGCGCGCCGACGTCGTTCCGCCGCCCGAGTCTGAGGCGGGGCGCCTCGTCGACGATCTCGCCCGCTTCGTCACCGAGACCTCGGGAAATCCACTCGTGCGAGCGGCGATCGCACACGCGCAGTTCGAGACCATTCACCCGTTCATCGACGGCAACACGCGCACCGGGCGCACCCTCAGCCACACGGTCCTCCGTCGCGGGAATGCTCTGCGGAACACCCTCATCCCGATCAGCACCGTCTTTGCCGGTGACCCCACGACCTACATCGCCGGACTGACCTCCTACCGCCTGCCGCGCTGACCCGCCTCGCCTGGACGACTGGAACATCGCCTTTGCGCAGGCAGCAGAGCTCGCTGCAAGCAACGCAGTACGCTTGTCCACGGACCTCGGTGACCTTGACTCACAGGTTCATAAGGACCTCGTCAGCTACCGCCACGCCAACGGGCTCTCACCCGCCAGGCCTCGTCGCGACGCCGTGGTGCTGCGCATCCTTGATTCACTGGCCACTGATCTTGTGCTGACCATCGAGACGGCCGCTCGCAAGCACGGGGTCTCGACGGCGGCAGCTCACCGCGCACTCGTCGAGCTGGCCAAGGTGGGCATCCTCTCCCGCACCAAGGACCACAAGGGCAAAGTCATCTGTTGGACTGCTGACCAGCACCTTGCACTCATTGCACTGACCGAGCGCAGCAACCGCGTCGGCGCCGGTGACACGGAGGTTCGCCGCCCACACCTGGGGCCGCCTGCGCCCGCTCGACACCGTGCCACACCGGACCGCGCCGCGCAGGGATGACGCAGCCGCCGTTCGCGGGAACGCGATGCTGGCGACAGGGCCACGTTCGCGAACGATCGGCCGAGCCGTGCCTGTTTGCACACATCTCAGAAACTCGAACGTCTGTTCGCTCAAGCAGTCTGGCTCCCCTGGGGACCAGCACTGCCGCTGCCGGGACAGCGATCGCGCCCTCACGATGGACAACCCTGAGCCCCTCGAACACCATCGTCACCGGCCGGCCACCCCAAGCGGACGGTTCGTAGTCCTCCAGCGCAGCCAGCCCGGAGGACAGGTCCGGCTCGTCGGTCGGCGGGTGGGCGACCACGACCATCTCGTCCCACGGATCGTAGACATACCGCGCAGGGCATCACACACGTGCGGCAGGCCCCGCAGCAGGTCTGCCGACCGGGCATGGAGTTCGCGGGCGGTGCAGGTCGTAGGTCTGGCGGGTCAAGGAAGTCGAGAACACGCGATTGTTCACCGCTCGTGGCGTGGTGGCGTCCGCCGAGACCCACCCATCTGTCCCCCGATGGCCTCGACCACCGCGAAGGTGCTCCGTCGCCAGCACTTGGTGCCACGTATATGCCAACACGAACTGGCCACCGGAATTCATGAAGACATGGTGGCCAGCCGCCTGTTCACCGACCGCCAGCCCACGATAGAAACCATCCATTCGGAATTCTCTTCCGCGATCCGGTACCTAGAAATTTCGCCGGAACCCCTCACTCGCGATCCACCAAGCGTGCGCAACGGTGATCCGTGAGGCTGGCTCGGGAGCCATCTCGACCCCAGATACGCGTTCCTGGGCGTAGCCGGCCGTGTCGGCATCTTCCTCGACACTCGAGCTCGCTCGTGTGTCAGACGGGCCAATGCCAAGAAGACGCCCTGCCGTGCATACAGCACTGCCACCGTCGGGGGCTCCGAGTCGGCGGCCACCCAGCTCGCGCCAAGGTCGATCCCCACTCGGAGCGCATCTCTGTCACGCTGCCGGACAGTACAAGACCCCGCCCTCCCCCAGATCCCGGCGTGGGCTTTCTTCTGGAAACCACCCATGCCGGGTGGACGACCTAGCGCGTCACGTAGTCCCCGGTTCGCGCGCTTCAGGCGACTTCATGCGTGTGTAGGGGCGGCGAATCGGTCTCGCAGCCCTTTGTCAGGTGCCGAAAGTCTCAGGTCGTTGCCACCCACAGCGGACACAAGGAGGACTCAGAGGCGCATGCGCGGCACCTGGGTCGGGCCTCCTTTGCTCACCGAAGCTAGCTTCCGGCCGCCGGGAAAAGTGGGTTCTTCTCATGTGGCGGTACAGGCAACGGGGAGATCGATCCGGGATCTATGGCGTCAGGAACAGCATTCGGATCTGCCAAGACATACATCTGGCCCGAGATCACGAGGTTCAAGTCACCAGGTGCTGTCGGAGGAAGCCCACCCGATCCGTCGGCCTGCTTCTGCCCGGTTCCTGCCAGTCCCGTGATGAGGAACGCCCGAGGGTTGATCGTCTGCAGCTCACCCATAAAACTCAGCACGTTCTGATAGGTGCCGACGACCTCGATCGTGATCGGCATCTGGTAGAACCCGGCGAACAGATTGGCAGGAGCAGGAGCAGGAGCGGCCTCGTCGCCTGCACTCTCCTCAGCGTCTTGTGCTGACGCCGTAGCGGGTCCAGCTACCACGACCTCCGTCGATGGGGTGATCGTGAGCGATGCGATCGTCACAGAGTGCGTGACTGCGATCGCCGCGATCTGGCTCTGAAACTCTCCCTGTCGTGGCGACGTGGGGATCTGCTGGCGCAGATCAGCCAGCTGGGCGCGGTATGTCTCGATGTCGGCAAACTGGGCCGCAAGAGCCTCGATCTGCTTCTTCTCACGTGCGTTCCGGTCGTCCTGGGAGACGGCCTCGGCCGTCGTCTCCGCCGTGGCCTCCCGGACCGGAGCAATGAGCAGGAACCACGCGCCCACCAGCAGGGCGATCGCGATCACTGCGGTCCCCGTTATCCATGACTTTGCTTTTGGGTTGCCCATGATCACTGGCCTTCTTCGAGGAATCGCAGGGACAGCGCCGACGTGTCGGCCTGGATGGTCGCGGTGACGACGTAATAGACCGTGCCGTCTTCTTCCGTAATCGTCGAGCTCTGCAGGGTCGGGTCGGCGAAGCCAGGGATAGAGTCGAGGGCATCCAGCAACAGTGAGGCATCGGCCAGGGTCAGCGAACGAGCGCTGAACATCACTGACCCGGATCCCATCTGCGCCGTCGGTTCAGCAGGGAGCACCATGGGCGCTAGCGGCGCAGCCTGGGTGACGTTGAAGGAATCGATGCTCACGTTCACGGGAAGCACTGCGGCGATTGCGTCGATGTATGGTCGCCATTGGATTTCAGTTGACATCCCAAAGCCACGTGCCGCCGTGATGTTCTCGAGCGCCTTGAGTACGGCGGGGACTTCGGCGTACTTCTGCCTCTCGCGAACCAAAGCCGAGGCTTCGTCCTGGGACTCTGCGAGGTGGTCGTTGGCCGACTGGTCAGCTAGTTGCGCCCAGCCGTAGACCCCACCCGCGAGAATGAGAACCAGAACAAGCCCAGCGGCTAGCAGCCGCTTGAGCTGGGACAGTCCACGCCCCGCCCGCACTTCGGGTGGCAGGAGGTCCACCTGGGGCATGCGGGGTGCGCCGAGCTGGCTGGAGCTGCGCTGCTTCGGAAGGCTGGACGCCTTTGTGAGCATCGAGGTCATGCTGCAACTCCATATGCGAGGCCGATGGGCAGAGCCATGCGCGACTCGTGCCCGATGAACTGCTCCCGACCACCGAGGCTCTTTGCCACATGCAGCGGGGCCAGAGGGTCGCCTAGCGAGACGTTCAGCCGACTAGCGCTGGCCAGATACTGGCCCAGTCCAGGTAGGTGGGCACCACCACCGGTGAGGGCGACCATGTCGATCGCTGAGCCGTTCTGAGTTCCGGTGAAGAACGTAAAGGTGTTCCGGATCGCCTCGATGAGGTTGTTCGAGACGTGCGACAGCGCCGCCGCGGCCTCAGCGTGTTCCGGGCGGGTCGCTCCGCCGACGCCGATCTCAGACTTCAGCCGCTCGGCATCACTGTTGGAGACACCGAGTGCACGCGCAACAGCGTCCGTGGCTTCCTGTCCACCGTGGGGAAGTGCACGGACAAAGCGCGGCACGCCCTGGTCGACGATAACCACATTGGTGATTCGGGCCCCGATGTCGACGAGCGCGGCAGTCTGAGTCCTCAGCGCGCCGTGAGTCAGTCCGCGCAGCAGAGCAAAAGCGTTGAGATCGACCATGACCGGGCGGAGCCCTGCAGACTCCACCGCGAGAACGTTGGCAGCGATAGTGTCCCGTGCGGCCGCCACCAAGAGACCGTCGAGGGTGCGCCCGTTCTCGCCCTCGAAGTCATCTGTCGGATAGAAGTCCAGGAGCGCATCGTCCGTAGACATCGGGATCATGTCCTGCACCTGATAGGCGAGCGCAGGGCGGAGCTGGCGCATCGGCATCCAGGGGAGGGAGAGCTCTCTGACGGCAACGCGCTGGTTGCCGATGCCCAGGATGACTTCCTTCGACTGGAACTTGCCCTTGCTCCACAGCTCCTTGAGCGCTGAGGTGACTGCGGGCGAGTCCGCGACCTCGCCGTCCCGGATCGCTCCCAGTGGAAGCGCCACCTCGGCATAGCTGACGAGCGTGCCGCGGTCGGAGGTGAACTCGATCTCGGCAGCGCGAACCGCAGTCGTCCCGATGTCCAGCCCAATGGCTCGATGCTTGGCCACAAAAAGTCCTTTCTCGGCCCAGATGATCTCAGTTGCTTATCGGCACGGGCGTTATCCGCCTTGAGGCGGGAAGCACGAGCTGATCTTGCGCGCGGTCACTGCATCAGGGAGAGGTACGCACCCCATATGCCCTCGCCCCAACCGATGCCGATCGCTGCGCCGGCAAGCATCCACGGGCCGAAGGGGATACCCGTCTTGCGGTGGGCGCGCTTGCTCAGGACCAGCCCGATGGAGAAGATGCCACCGAGCAGAAATGCTCCGAAGGCCCCAACCACGAGTGCGCCCCACCCCATCCACGCCAGCCCGATTCCAAGGACACCGGCGAGCTTCACGTCTCCGAAGCCCATCCCGCCTGGGTAGGCGACCATGGCACCGAAGTAAAAGGCGTACAAAAGCATCCCCCCCATCGCCGCACGAAGCATCGCAGACCAGTCTCCGTCTACGGCACTCGCCACAGCGAGAAGTACGGGAAGCACGAGATAGGCGGGCAAGACGATCACATTAGGCAGGCGCTTGACGTCAAGATCGATAAGCAGTAGCGCGATACCGATTGCAGCAAGGTAGAGATACGCCACGACTTCGACAGACGGACCGACACGGAGATACACGAGGGCGAACATGACACCAGTACCGGCCTCGACCAACGGATAGCGCATGGAGATGGGGGCCCGGCAAGCGCGGCACCGGCCCCGCAATAGGACCCAGGACAGTACCGGCACGTTGTCGCGAGCTTGAATCGTATCCGCGCACCCAGGGCATGCACTCGGTGGGCTGACGATCGACTCACCTCGCGGTACCCGCCAGATGACGACATTAAGGAACGACCCGACGAGCAGCCCAAGGCCACCGATCGCGACGATCGCGAACGTCCGCAAAAACTCGTCGTCGACGAGGAAGTCGTTCAGTTCCACGATCAGTTGGAGAGTTCTCGATAGTTGTCCAGGGATGCGTTCTGTGCTGTCGGCGGTGCGTTCCACTTCTGCGCAGGCTCGCCGGAGCATGCCGCGACGACGATGGTGGACCAGTTGACAAGATCTGGGGCGGCAGGGTCGTAGGGCGGCTTGGGTCCGATCGAGATGCACCGATCATACCGGTCGCGGAAACGCCAGCTCTCCGCGTAGACCCCGGTGTCCGCATCACGTGTCCAGGTCACGTCGTCACCGCTGCACGTGGTGGTGAGCGTGACGTATGCCGGGCTCGCCGTCGTCGACGGCGTCTTGAGGCAGTACTTCTTCGTCGTGTTCTTCTCCTGGTTGACGTAGATCTGCTGCGCTCCCTTCGAACCCTTCTGGTTGGGCGGCTCGATGTAGTACCACTCGTGGTTCCAATCGAGCAATCCGCCGGCCGGGCTGGGGTCCTGCTTGCAGGGGTAGACGATCATGAACGCCTTTCCCACCTGCTGCTGGGTGACGTCGAAGCAGCGCCCAAACTCGAGAAAGTTGACGATTTGATTGGTTGTGGCGGACGCCTTCGCAGCTCCGACGCGGGCGTCGGGATCGAACGATGACCAAGCGATGTTGTTCCCGCAGTCACCGACGGCGAGTTTGAGACCCAGTGGGACGCTCTTCGATGCCGCACCGGTGCCGAGGCAGAAGCCCGAGTAGTTGGTGTTGCCAGCGTTCTGCACCTTGAAGAGAGCACCGCCGTGCCACGAGAAGAGCTGGTTGCTCGCTCCGTTGCAGACTTGCAGCGTCGCATTGACGGCGCCGCTGCTCGGGCGCCCGGTGATGCACAACGGAGTCGATCCCGCTAGGTCGGTCACCGCGAGGTGGATGCCGTAGTCATCCTTCCAGCTCCACAGGCGACGTGGATCGTCGGTGCGGCACTGCTCGGCCGAAACGTACGTGATGGTCGAACCGACCGTCTGTCCGTCCGCCTGCAGGCACGTAGCGACACCGAAGGAGTAGATCGCCCCACCCTCAATGTTGTTGTTGGTGACTTGGAACGTGTAGACGGTCTCGAGCTTGCGGTCCCCAGCCGTCGAGGCAAGCCCGGGGACTCCGCTGTCGAGCCCCTCGGAGGTGATCACGGCGAAGCTTGGCGCAGCCGAGAGCCCTGTGGCGCCGCACGTCAGAGCGTTCGTTGACCGCCACGCGGCGCTCCGCCCCTTCGGGTCCTCGTCAAAGTACGTGACCTGCACCTTGTACGAATAGTCGGTGGACACCCCGTTCACCTGGCCCTGGACGGTGCACGGTAGCTTGCTGGGATCGCCGAGGACCTGGTGGCTGATGGCATGGACGGCCGTTGCCGACCGCATCTGGCTCAGCGCAGCGTCGACGCCAGCCTCGGCAGCCACGATCGTGCGGCTATTCTTCGCGGCGAACATCGTCGGCTGGACCTGCGCCACGACTACGCCGAGCATGAGCACGCTCAGCGCACCCACGACCATGATCAGCAGGACGGCGGTCATGAGGGCCATGCCTTCATCGCCGGGCTGGCGTGTGGTCTGATCGAGTCGGTGAGCTCTCACGGGCGTCCCGTTCCTGGTTGCTGGCACACGGGCGAGTCGCTTGCGCCATTGTTGTCGACGTCGGCATTGGTCGTGGTCGAGGTGTCCGTGTTCCGTGCCACGAACTGGGAATCGAGCTGAGCGCCCTTGTTGGTCCCTGGGCCCACGTCGAGGAAGACGCGCAGCTGTTGGTTGGTGTTCACGCTACCGGCCTTGGTGAACACGAAGGGCCGCTCCGCCGGAAGCTTGTTGCGCACACGTGAGGCAAGCGTGGACCAGGCGCTGGGGGCAACCCCTGCGGTGACGTTTGCCCACGACCTGCGCTGGACGGTTCCGGAGGACGGCACGTAACGCCACTGTATGCACGTCGGCTGCGTCCCCGCTTCCACCGCTGTCATAAGGTACTCCACGTAGTAGGCCCCGCTCGTGCCCGTGCCCGGCATGTTGATCGCCGAGGCGTACCGGACCTCCTTGTCGAGACGCTGGAACACCCGGCGCACCTCGTCGCCGGCGTCCGCGACCGACTGGGCGCGCGCGGTGTCTTTCGTCATGACGACCACCCCTGACATGAAGACCGCGATGACGACCGTGAAGATCCCCATCGCCACGATGAGCTCCACCAGTGTCATGCCCGCGTCCCGATCAGCCTTGACGCGACGTCCACCCCACCCGGCGTTCACTGCTGCACCTTCACTGTCGCTGTGGCGACGGGAGTCGTGAATGGCTGTGAGCCATACGTCATCGTCACCGTGTATCCGAAGGTGCAAGTCGCGGACTGCGTGCCACTCCACACTGGCCTTGTGAACTCGAAAGCTCCCAACCCTGTGTCTGACGCCACCGTGACTATGGCCGGTGTTCTCACCGTCTTCGACGGGGCTGGCCCTTCGGACACGCAGACGGGTGGGGACGCAACCGCATAGGTGATCCCAGTGGTCTTGGCATTCGGGATGTTTGTGAGGCCCGCCCCGATCACAGTGATCGTCTGCTTGTCAGTGCGGGTGATTGTCGGCGTATGCGTGTACGCCTTGGCCACCGGTGTGACCCTGATGGTCGCGGTCTTGGTCGCGGAGCGGGTGCCCGTGGCGTCCTCGAGCTGGAACGTGAAAGCGTAGACGCCGACCGTGCCAGCCTTCGGTTGGTACTTCATAGCTGTGGATCCCGCGCCGGTGAGGGTACCAACCGATGCGGCAGGGGTCGTGCCCACCGCGACGACCGGTGTCATCGGGAAGACCTTGTAGCCGGCTGGGCCGATCGCCAGCGTGGTCTGGCCCGGAGTCATCGTAGCGGGGATGTCTACTACCACGTCGGTGGCCGAGACGATCGGGGCGGTAACCGAGATCGTGATCGTCGCCTCGAGGAGGCTGTTCTGTGCCGAGGCATCAATGACCGTGTACTTCAACGTGGTCGAAGTGAGTGGCGCCGAGGCGCTCGCAATGAACCTGATGTCGCTCCCGACCACAGTCGCCGTTCCGAAAGAACCGGCCGGCGGCGTGGTGATGGAGGGAACGAGGCCGGTGCCCAAGTCGTTCGCGACGGCCGGGATGACGACCGTCCCACCCCTTGCGACCGTCGCCGTGTCGTTGACCGCCTTGGGCAGCACGGCGATGCGGACTGTCGCCTCGTTCGAGTTGCGTCCCTGGACGTCCCGGAGCTTGTAGGTCAGCTCGACGGGGCCGGAATAGTTCGTGGGGGCGGTGTAGTTGATCGCGCCCATCTTCAGACCGCTCGAGACGACAACTGCAGTTCCGTAGGCGGGCGCAGTGAGGATGGTCGTCGGGTTAGAGGTAACAGTACTGATCACATCGTTCGCAAGGACGTCAATCATCGTCAGCGGGTCACCGGCAGAGAACTTCGCTGCGTCATCATAGGCAACGGGCTTCGTGGAGAGGTTCCAGCTGGCGTCCGTCGACGGGTCGATGAGCGCGCTCAGCCGGTAGGTGCACCTCCCGGAGTCGCACTGGTCGGCCTTCCCTGCCGCCCAAGTCACTACGACAGTCGCACGGTACATCTGGACGCTGCCGACGAGGTTGGCCGCGGTGCACGACTGCCTTCCGACGCTGGCTGCAGCGGGGCGGTAGCAGGTGCCGATGAGAGTCGTGATCGTGTAGTCCATCCCCGACGCCGTCGTCTCACGGACCTGCGGGAGAGAGTCGTTCGCGTGGCCGGACTGGGGGGTGATGGCGTCCCAAGTGGCGACCGTCTGCGCGGTGTCCTGGGGATCCGCAGCCGCCCACACGGCCTGCACGTCGGCCTTCGAGCGACCCGTGAGAAGACCGCTCGTCGCGGCGGGAGTGGCCGGGCGGGGGTCGATAGAGCGAACGAGCTCCATGCCCTGCGTCGCGATGGTCGACGCGGCCTGGGTGCGCTGGAGGTGCGAGGCGTTCTGCGCGCCGCGCACGAAGAAGAGGAGAGCCCCGGCAGCGACGATTCCGATGAGGAAGAGAGCGACCACGACCTCGATCAGAGAGAAGCCCTCCTCGACGCCAGCGTGCACGCCGTGTCGCGCTTCATCGGGCTGGGGTGTGGCAACGTCCACGGCCGTGTTGTCTCCTGTCAAGGTGTCCGGATGCGGCCTCGTGGGGAATGGGCTTGCGCCCATTCCCCACGATATTCACTGAGTGATCAGGGGCACGGTGTGGTGGTCAGACCGCCGGTGGTGCTGTTGTAGTACAAGCCCGCAACGGCCTTGTCACCCTTGGCGTTGGTGCCGGTGATGCAGTATCCGTCGGTACCGACGAGCTTGGCAGACAGAACGTTCCCCGGGCTCAGCGCGACGTCCTTGTTGTCGGGCGCGGCGCCGATCGTGACCTTGGGCGTGCCCGCAACGTTCGCCGTCACGGCGATATACGCCTGCTTGTCGGTGTAGTACGTCTCCATCTCGTTAGCGACGGTACGGAGGTCAGACTTCACGGAGGAGTCGACAGCCTTCTTGCGCTGGTTCATGAAGACCGGGATCGCGATCGCCGCGAGAATGCCGATGATGATGATCACGACGAGGAGCTCGATGAGCGTGAAGCCCTTGTCCTTCTCGTTCATGGACTTGTGGATGCGAGCAATCATGCTCGGCCTCTTTTCAGATTCAGTGTCATATGAAGAATGAAGCCGGTCACATGTCGTCGACCGGGTCGCACGCGTCTGCATCGACCTTCTCGGTCCACATCTTGAGGGTTTGCGTCACAATCGCGTGAAATTCACCCGCTCTGGAGGGAACTCATCACGGAAGGTTGAAGGACAGCGTTCCAGCACAGACTTCGTCGTCTCTGTCGCCCAGTCCGCTGCCCCCGCGATAAGTCCAGTCCTGAGTTCCTCGAACTCCCGTCGTCCTGGAACCCATGAGGCAATAGCTGTCGCCACTCTCGTAGACTTCGATGGTCGTACCCGCCGTGAGCCGGAGTCCCTCACGCAGGGTGGCCTGCGACAGCGGAGCGCCCACAGTGCGGATCGCCTCGACCGCCCCGGCCACGAGGCGCAAGTCGCTCTTGACCGTCGCGTCGGCGGCACGCTCACGCTGTCCCATGAGAAGCGGGACGACGATCGCTGCGAGTATCCCGAGGATCGCGATGACGACAAGCACCTCGATCAGCGAGAAGCCCCTCTCGCTGCGCCGAAGGTACCCGCTCTCCCGACGCGCTGGAAGGTGGCCATGCGGAGTGCTCATCACTGGATGAGGTCGAAGATGCCGAAGATCGGCATGTACATGGCAATGACCATCCCACCGATGACCGAGCCCAGGACGACGATCATCAATGGCTCGATGAGGCTTGTGAGCTGTTCCGTGGTGGCCTCGACCTCTTGGTCGTAGAACTCCGCGATCTTGGCAAGCATCGTGTCGAGGGCACCGGTGTCTTCACCGACCGCCATCATCTGCACCACCATCGGCGGGAACACCTTGTGCTCGGCGAGCGGTCCCGACAACGACTTACCAGATCGCACAGACTCCTGCACAGCCTTCGTCGCTCTCTCGATGACGATGTTTCCGCTGGTCTCCCCGACGATGTCCAGAGCCTGCAGGATCGGCACGCCCGCGTGGATCATCGCACCGAAGTTCCGCGTGAAGCGAGCGACGGCGATCTTGCGGAAGAGGTTGCCGAAGACCGGTGCCTTGAGCTTCCACGGGTCGAGCAGCTCACGGACCGAACGGTCGTTCTTGTGCTTGGCCCACCACGCGCCGAACACGCCGAGGGCAACGACTGTGGGGATGGCGCCCCACTTCACGCCGACAGACATCTGCATGAGGATCTTCGTCGGGAGCGGGAGCTCACCTCCCAGGGAGGTGAACATTCCGGCGAAGACCGGCACGATGAACAACAGCATGCCAGTCGTGGCGAGGATGGCGATGACGAAGACGACCACGGGGTAGGTCATCGCGGACTTGATCTTCCCGCGCAGCTTGACCTCGTCCTCGAAGTTCTCCGCAACGGACACGAGGACCTGGTCGAGGAATCCGCCGATCTCTCCGGCCTTGACCATGTTGATCATGAGCGGCGGGAAGGTCTCGGGATGTCGGCCGAGCGCCACCGAGAAGGCCGCACCAGTCTCGACGTCGCTGCGCACCTGTCCCAAAATCTTGGCTAGCGGCTTGCTTTCGGTCTGCTCGGCGAGGATGCTCACCGAACGAAGCAGAGACAGTCCCGCGTTGATCATGGTGGCGAGCTGCCGTGCCATGATCGCCAGATGCTTGAGCGTGATCTTCTCGCCGAAGCCCGGGATGGTGATCTCACGCTGCAGCCCGGTCGACTGCACCTCGCTGATCGAGACCGCGGAGACACCCATCGTCTTCAGGCGGCCTGCCACAGCAGCCTGGTTCGGGGCCTCGAGTCGCCCCTTAACCAGGGCACCCTGCTTGTCCCGGATGACGTAGTCGAAAACCTTCGTGCCGGTGGCCATCACACTGTCCTGTTCTGGTGGCTGGAACCGCCCATGTTCGCGTTGGCGAGGCCAGCTCCAGCGGTCGAACCGGTCGCCCGCCCCGTCAGCCGGTTGTAGTCGGTGATGTGCTGGCACTTCTCGAGGCCGGTCTCGTAGGAGATGCGTCCTGCCCGGGTCAGGTCGGCGAGGTGCTGGTCCATCGTGTGCATGCCTTGCTGAGACCCGGCCTGCATCGCCGAGTACACCTGGTGCGTCTTGCCCTCACGGATGAGGTTGCGGATGGCCGGTGTCGCGATCATGACTTCGGTTGCGACCGCACGGCCGGGCCCGTCGGCGCGCTTGCACAGCGTCTGACAGACCACACCCTGCAGCGCGCCGGCCAGCTGCGTACGGACCTGTCCCTGCTGCTCGGGCGGGAAGACATCGATGATGCGGTCGATCGTCTGCGCTGCGTCCTGTGTATGCAGGGTTGCGAAGACGAGGTGTCCGGTCTCGGCCGCGGTGAGCGCGACGGAGATGGTCTCGAGGTCACGCATCTCGCCGACGAGGATGATGTCTGGGTCCTGGCGCAGCACGTGCTTGAGAGCGTTCGCGAAGCTGTGGGTGTCGGACCCGACCTCACGCTGGTTGATGATGGACTTCTTGTGCCGGTGCAAGAACTCGATCGGGTCCTCGACCGTCATGATGTGGTCCGAGCGCGTGCGGTTCGCCAGGTCGACGATCGACGCCAGCGTCGTGGACTTTCCCGACCCCGTCGGCCCCGCCACGAGGACCAGCCCACGCGGAAGTCCCGCAAAGTTAGCCACCACAGCAGGGATGCCGAGGTCCTCGAGCGGCTTGATGTCGTAGGGAATCACGCGGAAGGCTGCGCCGATGGACTCACGCTGCTGGTAGAAGTTCACGCGGAAGCGTGCCAGGCCGCGGACGGCATACGAGAAGTCGAGCTCGAGGTTCGCCTCGAACTTCTCGCGCTGCTTCTGGGTGAGAATCGCATAGAGGGTGCGCTGCAGACTCTCCTGCGTGACCTGTGCGTGCTGATCGAGGGCAAAGAGCGAGCCGTCTCGGCGCACCATCGGCGGGGCACCAACGGTCAGGTGGAGGTCGGAACCCCGTGCCTCGACCATCTCGCGGAGAACCGCATCGAGCACGACGTCGCTGTCCTGGACCTGACGGGACATGCCGATGCGGGCCTGGCCCGACGCCGGACGGGCACGCTGAGCGGGAGGGGGTGGCGCAGCGTGCTGCTGGGGAGCTGCGGGAGCCTGCGGCTGTGGAGCGACGGCAGACACCCGCACGGGAGCAGGCGCTGCCTGCTGTGCTCGAAGCGCCATGAGGTCAGACGTCGCAACCCGCTGCGACGGGTGCTGCGGCGTGCCTGCGGCGGGAGGTGCGCCCTGGATCGGGGCCGGCTGGACCGCCGCGGACTGGGGCTGCCACTGTCCGGCCTGGTCGGCCATGGTTCGCCGGGTGGCGAACGGTGCCGCACCATCCGGCAGGGTGGACTCGCTCATGGGTCAGCCTCTCGCGTCGACAGCCACAGTGCTCATGTGACGTCTTCTTATCGGCGCCGCGACAGCGGACCTTAAGCCACCACTCGCATGATCTCCTCGATCGAGGTCTGCCCTTGGACGACCTTCATCCAGCCGTCGTCGCGCAGCCTACGCATTCCCTGGTCAACCGCCGTCTTCATGATCTCTGCCGAAGAGGACCCGGCGACCGCGTGGCGCTCGATTTCTTCGGTGACCCGCATGACCTCGTGGAGGGCCAGGCGCCCTCGATACCCGGTCCCCGAGCAGGTGGTGCACCCGCCCGTCCGGTAGAGCTGCGGCTTGGGCTCCCCAGGCACCCACGGAAAGCGAGAGGCGATGAGCTCGACCTCATCCGGCTCATATGGCACCTTGCACTTGCCGCAGAGCTTGCGAGCCAGCCGCTGGGCGACGATGCAGTCGATAGCTGACCCAACAAGGAAGGGTTCGATGCCCATCTCCACCAACCGGGTCACCGCGGACGGCGCGTCGTTGGTGTGGAGAGTGGACAGCACGAGGTGACCGGTGAGCGCGGCCTCGATGGCGATCTGCGCGGTCTCGTGGTCGCGGATCTCGCCGAGAAGCACGACGTCGGGGTCCGAGCGCAGGATGGAGCGCAACGCGCCAGCGAAGGTCAAACCTGCCTTGGGGTTGACCTGCACCTGGTTGATGCCGTCGAGACGGTACTCAACCGGATCTTCAACCGTGATGACATTGATCTCGGGCTTGGAGACGGCATTGAGCGTGGCGTAGAGAGTTGTCGACTTCCCAGAACCGGTAGGCCCGGTGACAAGGATCATTCCGTACGGCTTGTTGTACGCCTCCGAATAGACCGCGTAGTTCTCCTCCCCGAAAGAGAGGTCGCGCAGGTCCAGGCTGGCGGTGGAGTTGTCGAGGATGCGCATGACGATCTTCTCGCCCCACACCGTGGGCAGCGTCGCCACACGCAGGTCGATCTTGCGGCCGTTGTGCACCACGGACATGCGCCCGTCCTGGGGCTTGCGTCGCTCGGCGATGTCGATGTCGGAGAGGATCTTCACGCGCGAGGTGACCCCGGCGGAGATGCTCTTGGGCGACCGCTGCATCTCGTGCAGCACGCCGTCGATCCGGTACCGCACCCGCAGGTCGTGCTCGGCCGGCTCGATGTGGATGTCGGAGGCCCGGTCAGTGATCGCCTGGGTGACGATGAGGTTGACGTAGCGCACGATCGGCGCGTCGTCCTCGACCGATCCGCCGATCTTGGACAGATCAACGTCCTCCAAGCGGCCTTCCTCCACGAAGGCATTCGTCAGGTTGTCCATCTCGTCGTCGGCGCGCACGTAGCGGTCGATCGCCCGGGACAGGTCCTCGTGCGTGGCGACCACCGGCAGCACCTGCATGCCGGTCATCGAGCGCACGTCGTCGACGGCGAGCACGTTGCCCGGGTCGGCCATCGCCAGGACGATCGCGTCCCCCTCGAAGGCGATCGGCAGCACCGTGTACCGCCGGCACACGGACCCGTTGAGACGGGTCACCGCGTTCCGGTCCACCGGGAACACGTCCAGGTCCACGAACTGCATGCCCACCTGAGCGGCCAGCGCCGAGACGAGCTGCCCTTCGGAGAGCACTCCCAGCTCCACCAGGACGCGCCCCAGGCTGGTGCCGCGGATGATCTGTTCGTCGAGCGCGGCCATCAGCTGCGCCTCGCTCACCAGACCCTCTTCGAGCAAGATCTCACCGAGCTGCTTCATGGATTCCCCTCACCGACCGCTGCGCACCACCGCGGACAGGGGCGTGCAGCGAGATTCAATCGTCCGAGGAGTTATCGGCAGAACCGTCGCCGAAGGTGAGCGTGACGAGGATGAAGTTCGCTCAGGATGCCAGGGCGCGGTCGAGCGCGTCGGACATCGCCTGGACCGGGGCGATGCGCCCGGTCATGAGGCGCACCTGCTCGACGGCCTGGTGCAGCAGCATCCGCTGCCCGCCGACGACCGCCCCGCCACCGGCCCGCCACGCGGCCGACAGCGCCGTCGTGCGAGGTTCGTAGCTGACGTCGAGCAGCACGCCGTGCAGCGCAGACTCCCCCGGCACGCGGTCTGCGAGCAGCCCGGTGAGCTCCCCGGCGACGGCGTCCGCCCCGTGGGCGGGCAACGTGGAGACGACGACCCCTGCGGTGAGCATCGCGCGCGCGGCACCGTCGATGGTGTGGAAACGCGGGCTCACTCCCATCCGGTGCGCGGCCCGCTGCAGGTCCCCGGTCCGCCCGAGAGAGCGAACATAGACGTTCGCCGATGCCTGCCCCAGCTCGGCCAGCGCCGCCAACGTGGACGACGCCGTGGCACCGGCTCCCAGCACCACCGCGCCGCGGCGGACAGCCGCCCGCAGCGCCTCGACGCCGGTGACATCAGCCGACGAGGCATCGGGCGCGGTGAATCCTTCGCCCAGCGCAGTGACCAGGCCATAGACGTCGGTGTTGGTACCCACGAGCGTCCGCCCGCCCCCGGTCCCGGAGAACACCACGGTGTTCACCGCCCCGGTCACCTCAGCGAGAGGTTCGATGTGGTCGAGCATCCCGATGATGGTCTGCTTGAGCGGCATGGTCAGGCTCAACCCGGCCCAGGAGTCGTCGAGCCCCCCGACGACCTCCGCCAGCGTCTCCTCGGTGACGTCGAGCGCGCTGTACTCCCACCCGGTCAGGCCGAGCGCGGCATAGGCCGCCCGGTGCAGCACCGGGGAGAGCGAGTGGCCGATCGGGTGACCGAGCACCGCGGCGCGCCTGACTGCCACCAGCGCGCCAGCGCCGGCTTCGACCGGAGTCACTCCTTGTCCGCGTTGTGCGCCTCGCGCCACGCGTCGTAGAGCTTCCTGTTCTCCTGGTGCTCTGCCCACGTCTCGGCGAACTTCGTCACCTTGTTCACCGGGTCGACCGCCACCCAGTAGAGGTACTCGGTGTCCGCGGGCGTGAGGACCGCCTGCAGGGAGGCGACCGAGGGCGACGCGATGGGTCCCGGCGGAAGACCGGCGTTCTTGTACGTGTTGTACGGGCTGTCGTACTCCAGGTCGGCGCTCGAGGTGCTCGCGTCATCGGATCCGCCGATGACGTAGTGCAGCGTCGCATCCATCTGCAGCTTCATGTCGATCGCGAGCCGGTTCGCGATCACCGAGGCCATGAGTGGTCGGTCCTCGTCCGTGCCCGCTTCCTTCTCGACGATGGAGGCGGTGGTGAGCAGCGTCTGCCGGTTCTCGACCGGGACAGCCAGGGAGTCGAGGGTCGCGACGGTCCCCGCCACCATCTGGGCGATCATCTGGGTGGGCGTCGCGTCCAGGGCGAACTCGTAGCGCGCCGGAGCGAGCCAGCCCTCGGCGTTGCCACCGGCCTCGGCCGGCAGCCCGATGGCCGCGGCGTCGTTCATCGCGGCGGTGACGTCAGCCTCGGAGAAGCCGGTCACCTTGACGATCCGGGCGATGGCCTTGGCCTTGTCGAAGCCGTTCGGGATCTCGACGATGAAGTCGGCCCGGTTCGCCGAGTCCAGCAGCGCGGTGACCGCGTCGGAGGCCTTCATCGACTTGAAGAGGTTGTACGTTCCCGGCTGGATCGACCCGGCCTGCGGGTTGGCAGTGTACGCGGCGACGAAGGCCTTGGTGGAGGCCACCACACCAGCCTCGGTGAGGACCTCACCGATCTGTGACCCGGCGGCACCTGTCGCCACTGTCACCTGGACCGAGCCGGTGCCCGGGCCGGGGTAGTCGACGATCTCGTCGACGGGCTCGGAACCGAAGAGGTCGAAGCTGTCGAAGAACGCGGTGCCCTTGGTCCAGACGAAGTACCCACCCGCCCCGACGAGCACGACGGCGATGAGCACGCTGATGAGTGCGCGGCGGCGGCGCTGGGCGGCCCGCTTGCGCGCGGCTCGCAGCTCTCGCTTCTCGCTGCGAGAGAGCTGCTGTTCGTCATCAGGCCGCTCGATGCGTGTCGGGCCCTCGAAGAGATCGTTCACCGGTCTGGAGCCTCCACACTCATCATGGTCGTCGTTGCGCCGCGCGGACAATGCCACAACCTACTGCACAAGCCTGGTCAAGAACACATCCGCGACGCCTCGTCGCAGGATGTCACGTCAGGTGACCAGCTCCCCGGCGCGACCACCGCTGGCCCGCTCGCGTTCGAGAGCCGACTGCAAGATCACCACGGCGGCGACCTGGTCGATCACCGCACGGTGCTTGCGCCCCGCTCGACCCGAGGCGTGCAGTGCCTGGTGGGCACTCACCGTGCTCATGCGTTCGTCGACCAGATGCACCGGGACGGGGTCGATGATCCGGGCCAAAGCACCAGCGTACGCCCGCGCACTGGCAGAAGCCGAGCCCTCTGCGCCAGAAAGATGGCGCGGAAGACCGACGTACACAACTTTGACACCTCGTTCGTGCACCTCGGTCGCAATCTGCGCGACGTCCGTGGGCACAGCGGCGGGGTTCTTCTCCGCCGTGACCATGTCCCGGGCCAGCGTCTCCACGGGCGTGGCGACGAGCCCGTCGGGGTCGCTCACCGCGACCCCGACCCGCACGCTCCCGACGTCGATGCACAGCCGCGGACCGCGCTCGAGCGCGTCGCTCATGCGCGCAGGACCGCCGCGACGCCGTCGCGCACGCCGGCGAGGGCGGCCGGCAGCGCGGCGGCGTTCTGGCCACCACCCTGCGCCATGTCGTCCTTGCCGCCACCGCCGCCGCCGAGCACGCCCGAGGCGGCCTTGGCGAAGGCGCCGGCCTTGAGGCCGCGCTCACGGGCAGCCATGTTCGTCACGATGACCACGAGCGGACGGTCCTTGGACACCCCACCGATCGCCACGACGGAGGGCTCACCCTCGCCCAGGCGTCCGCGCAGGTCCAGGGCGAGCGCCCGCAGGTCGTCCGCGGAGGCCACCTCGCCGGCGTCGTGCACGACGACGCGGGCACCGCCCACGACCTCGGCGCCGGCGGCCAAGGCACCGGCCGCACCCAGGAGCTGGCGCTGGCGCAGCGCGGCCAGCTCCTTCTCGGTCTCCTTCAGGCGCGCGAGCAGGCCGCCCACGCGGTCCGGCAGCTCGTCCGTGCGGACGTTGAGCAGACCGGTGAGCTGACCCACCAGAGCGTGCTCCTTGGCGTGGAAGCCGTAGGCGCCGTCACCGACGAGAGCGTCGACGCGACGCACCCCGGAGCCGATGGAGGCCTCACCGAGCAGGGTGACCAGGCCCAGCTGGCCCGACCGCTTGACGTGCGTGCCGGCGCACAGCTCGCGCGACCAGTCGCCACCGATGGAGACCACGCGCACGCGGTCACCGTACTTCTCCCCGAACAGGGCCATCGCGCCCAGCGCGCGGGCCTCGTCGATGTTCATGACCTGGTCGGTGACCTCGAGGTCTTCGGCGAGCTGGGTGTTGACCCGCTCCTCGATCTCCTTGAGCGCGCCCTGCGGCACGGCCTGGCTGGAGCGGAAGTCGAAGCGGATGCGGCTCGGGGCGTTCTCCGACCCGGCCTGCGTCGCGTCCTTGCCCAGGGACTCCTGGAGCGCCTTGTGGATCATGTGGGTGGCGGAGTGGGCACGGCTGATCGCCTTGCGCCGCGCCACGTCGATGGTGGCGGTGCCGGTCTCCCCCATCGTCACGATGCCGTCGACGACGCGCCCGCGGTGCACGGACAGGCCCTTGATCGGCGCCTGGACGTCGTCGACCTCGATGGTCGCGCCGCCGTCGAGCACGATGGTGCCCTGGTCGGCGAGCTGGCCACCGGCCTCGGCGTAGAACGGCGTGCGGTCGAGGATGACCTCGACCGTGGACGGAGCCGTGGCCACCGGGCCCGGCGTCCCGTCGACGACGAGGCCGACGACGCTCACCCGGGCCGTGGTGTCGGTGTAGCCGAGGAACTCCACGGGCTTGGCCATGTCGCTGGCCAGGGACTCGTAGGCGGCCTTGTCGGCGCCGCCGTTGCGCTTGGCGAGGGCGTCCGCCCGGGCGCGGCTGCGCTGCTCCTGCATGAGGGTGCGGAAGGCCGTCTCGTCCACGGTGACACCGTGCTCGGAGGCCATCTCCAGGGTGAGGTCGATCGGGAAGCCGTAGGTGTCGTGCAGGGCGAAGGCCTCAGCGCCGCCGAGGACCGGGGTCGCTGACGGTCCGGCCTTGGCGATGGCCGAGCCGACGGCCGACTCGAGGATCGTGGTGCCGGCGGTGAGGGTGCGGCGGAAGGCGTCTTCCTCGGCGTAGGCGATGGCCGAGATCCGGTCGAAGTCCGTGGCCAGCTCGGGGTAGGAGTCCTTCATGACGTTCATGCTGGCGGGCAGCAGCTCCGGCAACGAGGGGTCCTCGACGCCGAGCAGGCGCATGGCGCGCACGGCGCGGCGGATGAGGCGGCGCAGCACGTAGCCGCGGCCCTCGTTGGAGGGGCGGATGCCGTCGCCGATGAGCATGAGGGCGGAGCGGATGTGGTCGGCGACCACGCGCATGCGCACGTCGTCCTCGTGCACGGCGCCGTAGACCTTGCCCGAGAGGCGCTGAGCGACCTCGATGACCGGGAAGACCTCGTCGATCTCGTACATGTTGTCGACGCCCTGGAGCAGGAACGCGACGCGCTCCAGGCCCATGCCGGTGTCGATGTTGCGCTGCTTGAGCTCACCGAGGATGGGGAAGGAGTCCTTGCCGCCGCCGTCACCGCGCTCGTACTGCATGAACACGAGGTTCCAGATCTCGATGTAGCGGTCCTCGTCGGCGACGGGGCCACCCTCGACGCCGTAGGCGGGGCCACGGTCGATGTAGATCTCCGAGCAGGGACCGGCCGGGCCGCGGGCGCCGGTGGACCAGAAGTTGTCCTTCATGCCGCGGGACTGGATGCGCTCGTCGGGCAGGCCGGCGACCCGCTTCCAGATCTCCCGGGACTCGTTGTCCTCGTGGAAGACGGTGACCCAGACGAGGTCCGGGTCGAAGCCCAGCTTGCCGTCGTCGACGGATCCGGTGATGAAGTCCCACGCGTACGTGATGGCTTCTTCCTTGAAGTAGTCACCGAAGGAGAAGTTGCCGTTCATCTGGAAGAACGTGCCGTGCCGGGTCGTCTTGCCGACCTCTTCGATGTCCAGGGTGCGCACGCACTTCTGCACGCTCGTGGCCCGCTTCCACGGGGCGGTCTGCTGACCGGTCATGTACGGGATGAACGGGACCATGCCCGCGATGGTGAAGAGCGTGGACGGGTCCGGGGAGATCAGGGACGCGGACGGGACCACCGCGTGATCGCGCTCGGCGAAGTATGTGAGCCAACGCTTGCGAATCTCGGCGGTGCGCATGATGTCCTCTATCGAAGGCGGTGATGGGAAAGGCGGTGCGGGCGCCGCGCCGCGGATGACGCAGCGGACGACGCTCTGGGTGGCACCTCGGCAGGGCGGAGGCGCGACTCAATCTTAGTCGGACGCAGCACCCGACATGGTCAGAAGGAGTAGCCGAGCTCGTCGTCGACGGAGTCGTCGTCGTCGATCGCGGCGTAGCGGGCGCGGGTGGCGGCCTCGCTGGAGTGCCGTCCCGCGCTGCGCCCGGGCGCTGAGTCATAGGCGTCGCGGCGGGCCTGCAGGTCCTCCACGGACCCTTGGGTCGTGGCCAGGAGCGCGTCTGCGAGCTGGGCCGCGCGCTCGTCACGGGCGGCGCGGAAGTCTGCCATGAAGTGGCCGGCAGCCTCGGACAGGGCGGAGCCGGTGGCCGTGGCGGTCGCTGAGGCGCGGTCCACGACGGCCGCGGGTGCGTACTGACGGATGACCTGACGTCCCTTGACCACGACCACGACCGTCAGGACGACGCCCGTGCCGACCCAGAACAGGCGGGCCATCAGTGGGCCTTCCTGCCTGCGCCGTCGCGCACCCGGGAGGTCGCCTGGCCGAAGGCCTTGCGCACGCCGTAGGAGAAGGCCGCGACCTTGACCAGGGGGGCGCCGAAGGTGGCGGCGTACAGCCCGGTGAGCGCGGAGACGTTCTGGCTCACCTCCGCAGCGGCGGTGGTGATGGTGTCGACCTTGACGAGCTGGGTGTTGGTGCTGGCCACGGTCTGTGCCGACTCGTCGAGGATCGGCACGGTGTGCTCGGTGAGGTCCTTGATCGACTGCGTCGTGGTGTCGAACACCTTGCCCAGCTTGACCAACGGCACAGCGACGAGTCCGACCAGCGCCACGAAGGCGACCGCCGCGATGAGTCCCGCAATATCTCCGACCACTGTCGCGCTCCTTGCCATAGACACCAAAGTCGACCCCGACCCCGTGAGCACGGCCATTGGCGGCGCTCTGCGGACGTCAGGCAGCCTTGCTCCGCACCGGGCGGAGAAGGCACTGGGGACGAGACTACCCGCACACAAGAACGCCCCGCCCGCAGCAGCGCTGCGGACGGGGCGTCCTGGAGGCAGATCAGAAGCTGATCAGCGCGAGTAGTGCTCGACGACGAGCTGGACCTCGGCGGTGACCGGGACCTCAGCGCGCTTGGGGGAACGCACCAGCGTGAAGGACAGCTTCTCGAGCTGGACGTTCAGGTACGGCGGGACGGCCGGCAGGACGTCGCGGTGCGCACCGGCGGCGGCGACCTGGAACGGGACCGTGGCCTGGCTCTTCGGCTTGACCTGGACCGTCTGGCCCGGCTTCACCTTGAACGAGGGGCGGTCGACGATCTTGCCGTCGACGAGGATGTGGCGGTGAACCACGGCCTGGCGAGCCTGGAGCGTGGTGCGGGCGAAGCCGGCACGCAGCACGAGGGCGTCGAGACGGACCTCGAGGATCTCGACGAGAGCCTCACCGGTCAGACCCGGAGCCTTGCGAGCCTCTTCGAAGGCACGGGCCATCTGCTTCTCGCGGAGGCCGTACTGGGCGCGAAGACGCTGCTTCTCACGAAGACGGACCGCGTAGTCCGACTCGGTGCGGCGACGGGCGCGGCCGTGCTCGCCCGGGGGGTAGGGGCGCTTCTCGAAGTGCTTGACGGCCTTCGGGGTGAGCGCAATGCCCAGCGCGCGGCTCAGGCGAACCTGGCGGCGCGAACGGGTCACAGAAGACATAAAAAGTCGTCCATTCCTGTCGTGATTGACGTCGCATACCTCACGCGGGTCGCGTGGGATGCGGGACCAGCCGACGGAACGGGCCGGGCGTCGTACGACGCGGGTCCCGCTCACAGGGCCGAGGTCCCAGTGGTCACCAGTGAAGGCAACCTGAGAATTCTAGCATCGATGCGGCTAGTCCCCGCGCAGGATGGCGCGGATCTTGTCCATCCGCTCGGTCACGGCCCGCTCGTACCCGCGGTCGCTCGGGCGGTAGTAGCGCGACCCGACGAGCTCGTCGGGCAGGTACTGCTGGGCGGCGACCGCGTGCGGGGCGTCGTGGGCGTACTGGTAGCCCTGCCCGTGCCCGATCGTCTTTGCCCCGGAGTAGTGGGCATCACGCAGGTGCGCCGGCACCGTCCCGGCCTTGCCCGCGCGCACGTCGGCCAGAGCAGCGTCGATGGCCAGGTAGGCGGCGTTGGACTTGGGCGCGGTGGTGATGTGCACGACCGCCTCGGCGAGGATGATCCGCGCCTCGGGCATCCCGATGAGGGCGACCGCGGTAGCCGCGGCCGTCGCCGTCTGCAGCGCGGACGGGTCAGCCATGCCGACGTCCTCCGCTGCCGAGATGACGATCCGTCGCGCGATGAACCGCGGGTCCTCCCCCGCCGCGATCATCCGGGCGAGGTAGTGGATCGCCGCGTCCACGTCCGACCCGCGCATGGACTTGATGAAGGCGCTGATGACGTCGTAGTGCTGGTCCCCGTCACGGTCGTAGCGCACCGCGGCGACGTCGATGGCCCGCTCCATCGTCGCCAGGTCGAGCACGACCGGCTCACTGGTCTCCTCGGTGTCCGCGTCGTCGTCGGACCCTCCGGACAGTGCGGCTCCGGCCGCGGCCTCCAGGATCGTCAGGGCCTTGCGGGCATCGCCGCCGGCCAGGCGCAGCAGGTGGTCCATCGCGTCGTCGGCCAGGGTGACGGTGCCGGCCAGGCCGCGCTCGTCGGCGACGGCGCGCTCCACGAGGGTGCGCACGTCCTCCACTGTGAGCGGCTGCAGGGTGAGCAGCAAGGACCGGGACAGCAGCGGGGAGTTGACCGAGAAGCTCGGGTTCTCCGTGGTCGCGGCCACGAGAGTGACCCAGCGGTTCTCCACGCTCGGCAGCAGGGCGTCCTGCTGGGACTTGGAGAAGCGGTGCACCTCGTCGATGAACAGGACCGTCTCGGCGCCGCCGGTGGCCAGGCGCCGCCGGGCGTCCTCGATGACCGCGCGGACGTCCTTGACCCCCGCGGTGACCGCGGACAGCTCGACGAACCGCCGGCCCGAGCTGGCGGCGATGAGGTAGGCGAGGGTGGTCTTCCCGGTCCCCGGCGGGCCCCACAGGATGACCGATCCGGGCGCCGCACGGCGCGACGACTCCTCCGCGGGCTCCACGAGACGGCGCAGCGGCGAGCCCGGCACCAGCAGGTGCGCCTGCCCGGCGACCTCGGCCAAGGAGGCGGGACGCATGCGCACCGCGAGGGGAGAGCTCGTCCCGACGCTGGGGACGCCGCTGGTCGCCTGCGTCGTGGCGTCGAACAGATCCATGGGGCCAGCCTAGGTCCTCGGGCGAGACGGTCCTCGTGTGCGATGCTGTGAGGCGTGTTCGAGAGTCTGGGTCGCCGCATCGCCGACCATCCCCGCAGCGCCATCGTGACGTGGGCCGTCATCACGGTCCTCGGCTTCTCCCTCGCCGTCTTCGGCGTCCACGGGGAGAGCCTGTTCTCGCGGCTGACCTCCGGGGCGCCGGTCATCCCGGGGTCCCAGAACGACGAGGGCCTGGCCATCCTCGAGGAGATCAACCCCTCGGCGGAGAACATCTCCCTCATCGTCGACGGCGCCTCGCCGAGCGACCCGGGTGTGGCGGAGGTCATGGCCGGCGTGCATGCCGAGCTGGTGAGCATCGAGGGCGTCGAGTCGGTGCTCGACCCGATCATCGTGCCCGCCGGGCCCGAGAGCGACGTGGGCAAGATGTTCACCGCCCAGGACGGCGACGGCTTCCTCGTCGTGGTGGGCATCGAGGCGGGCCTGCCCGACGACGTCGAAGCCGCCGCGGTGGACGACGTCACCGCCACGCTGCGCACCGCAGCGACGGACCTGACGGCTCAGGACCCTGAGGTGAGCGGACTGGTCGGGGGGAACTCTCTCATCCTCGACGCCATCACCTCCCAGGTCGAGCGCGACCTCACCACCGGTGAGGCCATCGCGCTGCCGATCGCGCTGCTCATCATGGTTGCCGTGTTCGGCGGGTTCCTCGCCGCCGCGATGCCCATGGCCGGCGCCTTCGCCTCGATCGGCACCGGGCTCGGCGCCCTGCTGGCCATGTCCTACGTCATGACCATCGACGCCTCCATCGTCAACGTCGTGACGCTGCTGGGCCTGGGGCTGTCCATCGACTACGGGTTGCTCATCGTCTCGCGCTTCCGCGAAGAGCTCTTGCGTCAGAACGCCTCCGCCACGGAGAACCGCGAGAAGCGCCGCCGCAGCCGCGACGACGCCCAGGTCGCCCAAGCGCTCGTGACGACGATGGGCACCGCCGGGCGCACGGTGGCCTTCTCCGCCCTCACGGTGGCGATCTCCACCGCTGGCCTCATGGTCTTCACCCCTGAGGTCCTGCGTGCCATCGGCGCCGCCGGACTCATCATCATCCTCGTGGCCGTGGCCACCGCGCTCACGCTCGTCCCGGCGCTGCTGCGGCTGGCCGGCAAGCGCCTCGTGCGGCCGGACATCTTGTCCACGGTCCCAGGCCTGCGCGTGGTGCTGCGCCACTCCTCCGCGGTAGACAAGGACGAGGGTTTCTTCTCCCGCTTGGCGAGCCGGGTGCAGCGCCACCCCGCGTGGGTCGCGGGCGCCTGCGTCGTCGTGCTGCTCGTCCTCGCGGCGCCGGTGCTGGGGCTGCAGATGCGCAACTCCGGGATCGAGCTGCTGCCGACCTCCTCACCGCAGCGGCAGTTCGTCGTCGCACTGAGCGAGCAGTACCCGGCCACCGCGGCTCCGGAGATCCGGGTGCTCGTCGAGGGAGACCAGGCCGCGGCGCAGACCTTCGCGGACGCCGTCGCCGGCATCGACGGCGTCGAGGCGGTCACCGCGCCGGTGGCCATCGACGACTACGCGACCTTCGGGGTGGACATCCCCTCCGGTGATCCCGGCGGAGAGCAGGCTCTGGAGGTGGTCTCCGCCATCCGTGACCTCGACCCCAGCAGCCCGTTCTGGGTGATCGGTCAGGCCGCCGGTCAGCTGGACTTCACCGACGCCCTCGCCGACCGGGTGTGGTGGGCGGTCGCGATCGTCGTGCTGGCCACCTTCGTGCTGCTCTTCCTCATGACGGGGTCGGTGGTCATCCCCATCAAGGCGCTGCTGACCAACGCGATCTCGCTCGCCGCCTCGCTGGGAGTCCTGGTGTGGGTGTTCCAGGAGGGGCACCTGTCCTCGCTGCTCGGCTTCACGTCCACGGGAGGGATCGAGACCTTCGTCGTCGCGCTGGTCATCGCCTTCGCCTTCGGGCTGGCGATGGACTACGAGGTGTTCCTGCTCTCACGGATCAAGGAGCTGCATGACGCCGGGGTCGACTCCGAGACGGCGGTGCGGGTGGGCCTGCAGCGCACCGGACGGATCATCACGTCGGCCGCTGCGATCATCATCGTCGTGTTCGCCGGCTTCGTCTTCGGCCAGCTGCTCATCATCAAGCAGGTCGGCTTCGCCCTGGCGGTGGCGATCTTCATCGACGCCACGATCGTGCGGATGCTGCTCGTCCCCGCCACCATGACGCTGCTCGGGAAGTGGAACTGGTGGGCACCTGCCCCGCTGCGCCGGCTCCATGAACGGATCGGCATCACGCACTGACCGATGGTTCAGACGGCGGGCGCTCCCTCTGGTGCGCCCTAGCCCCTGAGTACCGCTGAACAGCGGCGACGATGCACCTGGCGTGGCGCAGACAGCCGGAGGTCCGTCGTGCCACACTGTCCGGATGAATCCGACCTCTGCCGGTATGGGACCCGCCGCGCGGCGCGTCATGGAGCGCCACGAAGCTGCGGTCACGCGGTACCGGCGCTGGACGATCGCGGCCCGCGCGGTGACCGTCACGCTGATCGTCGTCGCGCTCGTGCCCTTCGTCGCGATGGCCTTCATCGCCAACGGTCTCGGCACGCCGACGGCGCTCAACTTCGTACCTACCGGCCTGCTCGTACCGTGGTTGCTGTGGCGCGACGACGTGCTCACGCTGCTGGGCCGCCCCGGCTACCCGAGCTTCCCCGGCGAGATGCTACGAATCGCCCAGCAGGACGACGACCGCGCGGCCAACCCGCTGCCCTTCGGCTCGGTGCCCCCGGATCCGCGCCTGCGTCCCCGCAGCTGGTAGTCCCGTGCCCGACGACGCACACCTGGAGCGTTTCCGGCCGCCCGCGGGTGGCACACCGGTACCCGTCGAGCCGGACGCGCACGTTAGCCCCGTCGGGGCACCCCGCCGGAGCGAGGGCGTGACCGCAGGAGACGGCTTCACCCCTGTCCCATGGACGGTCTCGGAGGCGGCCTCAACGTCTGCCACCACCTGGGACGAGTGGTCGCACACCCACCGTGACCGCCGTGAACGCGCGGCCCTCGTGACCCGGATCCGCGGCGACCGGGGTATCCAAGGCCTGCAGCACGCCCACGCGGTCGCGCAGCACCGGTCACAGGTGCGCCGAGCCGCTGCCGCCACGGTCGCCGCGGCGGTCATCTTCGGTCTTCTGTGGTTCCGGGTCATCAGCGCCCGAGATGCGGCGATCGAGCAGGGCCTGGGTGACCGGGGATTCGCCCCCGGCGGCTTTGTGCTGCTCCTGTTCACGGTGCTGCTGGCCGTGTGGCTGCTGCGACTGTGGCGCGCTGTCTACCGGGCACGCGTCGACCCCCTGCGGTTCGCCCCGCTCCCCGACTCCCCCGACGCTCCCCGCCACGGCGCCTTCGACGGCACCGCCCAACCCCCCACCCGCTGGTAGCAACCCACCCACCTGCACCCAGCGTTTCCCACCTCTCCCCTGCCCCCCGCCCCCGCCCGTCACCCTCGACGAACTCGTGAACCCGCTCGCGAACTCGTGAGCCAGACGGTCTCAGGTGGCCAGAGATGCCCCTGGCTCACGAGTTCGGCGATCCGTTCACGAGTTCGGCGGAGGGCTCACGAGCTCGGGCGTTCGGGGGCGGGGGGCTGGGGTGGGTGGGGTGGGTGGGGTGGGTGGGGTGGGGATGCAGGGAGCCCCCCTCGGGCGTGGGCTCGAGGGGGGCTCGGGTGCTGCGGGGCCGGCGGGCCGGTCCTAGCGTCGGGTCACGGGGCTGCGACGGCCTCGGTCGACGTCCCGGCCGTGGCATCGGCCGGCTGCGCGTCGGCGGCGGGGGCCTTCGCCTTGGCGTCGACCCCGGCTTCCTTGCGCTGCTGGGCGGTGATCGGGGCGGGTGCCTGCGTCAGCGGGTCGAAGCCGCCACCGGACTTCGGGAAGGCGATGACGTCGCGGATCGACTCCGAGCCGGTGAGCAGGGCGAGGATGCGGTCCCAGCCGAAGGCGATCCCGCCGTGCGGCGGGGCGCCGAAGGCGAAGGCGTCGAGCAGGAAGCCGAACTTCTCCTGGGCCTCCTCCTCGCCGATCCCCATGACAGCGAAGACGCGCTCCTGCACGTCGCGGCGGTGGATACGGATCGAGCCGCCACCGATCTCGTTGCCGTTGCAGACGATGTCGTAGGCGTAGGCCAGCGCCTCACCGGGGTTCTGCTCGAAGGTGTCGATCCACTCGGGGGTGGGCGAGGTGAAGGCGTGGTGCACAGCGGTCCACGCACCCTCGCCGACGGCCACGTCGTCGTCCTCGCCCGTGGGCTTGAACAGCGGCGCGTCCACGACCCACACGAAGGACCACTCGTCCTCGTTGATGAGGCCGGCCTTCTTGCCGATCTCCAGGCGGGCGGCGCCGAGCAGGGCGCGCGACGCCGCCGCGGAACCGGCAGCGAAGAACACCGCGTCGCCCGGCTTGGCGCCGGTGGCTGCGGCCAGGCCCTCACGCTCGGCCTCGGAGAGGTTCTTGGCGACGGGGCCGGCGAGCTCGCCGTCCTCGGTGAAGGTCACGTACGCCAGGCCCTTGGCCCCGCGCTGCTTGGCCCACTCCTGCCAGGCGTCGAAGCCGCGGCGCGGCGTCGAGGCCCCACCGGGCATGACCACAGCACCGACGTACGGTGCCTGGAACACCCGGAAGGGGGTGTCCTTGAAGTACTCGGTGAGCTCGACCAGCTCGAGGTCGAAGCGCAGGTCAGGCTTGTCGGAGCCGTAGCGCTCCATCGCGTCCTTGAAGGTGATCCGCGGGATCGGCGTCGGGATCGTGTACCCGATGAGCTCCCACAGGGCCACGAGGATCTTCTCGCCGAGGGCGATCACGTCGTCCTGCTCGACGAAGCTCATCTCCACGTCGAGCTGGGTGAACTCCGGCTGGCGGTCGGCGCGGAAGTCCTCGTCGCGGTAGCAGCGGGCGATCTGGTAGTACCGCTCCATGCCGGCCACCATGAGCAGCTGCTTGAACAGCTGCGGGGACTGGGGCAGCGCGTACCAGGACCCCGGCGCCAGGCGCGCGGGGACGAGGAAGTCACGGGCACCCTCAGGGGTGGACCGGGTCAGCGTCGGCGTCTCGATCTCGACGAAGTCCTGGGCGTCGAGCACGCGGCGCGCGGCCGCGTTGGCCTTGGCACGCAGGCGCAGCGCGTGCGACGGCGCGGGACGGCGCAGGTCGAGGTAGCGGTGCTTGAGGCGCGCCTCCTCACCGATGGTCTCGGTGCCGTCCAGGGCCGTGGAGACCTGGAAGGGCAGCGGCGCGGACTCGTTGAGCACCACGACGTCGCTGGCGACGACCTCGATCTGGCCGGTGGCCAGGTTGGGGTTCTCGTTGCCGTCCGGGCGCTGGGAGACCGTTCCGGTCACCTGCAGCACGAACTCGCTGCGCAGCGGGTGGGCCACGGACTCGTCGCGTATGACCACCTGGGCGATGCCGCTGGCGTCGCGCAGATCGATGAAGGCCACGCCTCCGTGATCACGACGACGATCCACCCACCCGGTGAGGGTGACGGTCTGGCCGATGTTCTCGGCCCGTAGCGATCCGGCAGTGTGAGTGCGTAGCACGAAGAAGCCCTTCAGACGTGGGGGTGTGGCATCCGGTCACCCGGACGGACAAGCAGAGGTCAAGTCTAGTCGGTCGGCTGCGCAGCCGCGGCGACGCTCGGCCACCAGTCAGCGGCCGGCGGTTCCCAGGCGGTCGGGTCGGCCTCGGACTGAGTCCCGGTGCGGATGTCCTTGACCTGGTGGGCCACGGGCTCGCCGTCGGCTCCCAGCCCGGCGGGGAACCAGACGAAGGGCACGCCGCGCTTGTCGGCGTACTTGATCTGCTTGCCGAACTTCGCCGCGGTCGGGGCGACCTCGACCGGGATGCCGCGCGCCCGCAGGGCGGTCGCCACGGCGTCGGAGGCCGGGCGGGTCTCCTCGGAGGTCACCGCGACGACGACGGCGCTGGGCACCGAACGGCTGGCTCGCACCAGGCCGGCGCTGAGCAGCCGGGAGACCAGGCGGGAGATGCCGATGGACAGCCCGACGCCGGGGTAGGTGTTGGCGCCGTCGGAGGCGAGGGTGTCGTAGCGACCGCCGGAGCAGATGGAGCCGAGCTCCTCGTGACCCACGAGCACCGTCTCGTAGACCGACCCGGTGTAGTAGTCGAGCCCGCGGGCGATCTTGAGGTCGGCGTGGACCACGCCCGGGGCGCGCACGGCTGCAGCCTCGATGAGGGCGCCGAGCTCGCGCAGGCCCTCGTCCAGCAGCTCAGAGGTCACCGAGCGGGCGGCGGCCAGCGCCTGGACCCGGTCGATCACGGTGGTGTCGGCTCCGGAGATCGCGGCGAGCTCGAGGCACGCCTGCGCCTGCTCGTCGCTCATGGCGACCTCGGCGACGAGGGCTGCGGCGACCTTCTCGGGGCCGATCTTGTCGAGCTTGTCGATGATGCGCAGCACGTCGTCGACAGCGTCGATGCCCAGCCCGCGGTAGAAGCCCTCGGCGACCTTGCGGTTGTTCACCAGGATGCGGACCTTGGGCACACCGATCGCCTCGAGCTCGGCCAGGGCCGCGGCCATGACCAGCGGCACCTCCACCTCGAAGTGGTAGGGCAGGTCTCCCGCGCCGACCACGTCGATGTCCGCCTGGGTGAACTCGCGGAAGCGGCCGTCCTGGGGGCGCTCCCCGCGCCAGACCTTCTGGATCTGGTAGCGCTTGAACGGGAAGGCGAGGTGGCCGGCGTTCTCGAGCACGTAGCGGGCGAAGGGCACGGTGAGGTCGAAGTGCAGTCCCAGGCCCTGCTTGTCGGCGGCGGAGACGTTCGCGTCGTCCTCGGCCTGCAGCCGGCGGAGCACGTAGACCTCCTTGGAGGTCTCCCCCTTGCGCAGCAGCTGGTCGAGCGGCTCGACGGCGCGGGTCTCGATGCCGGTGAAGCCGTGCAGCTCGAAGGTGCGGCGCACGGAGTCGAGGATGTGGGTCTCGACGATGCGGTCAGCCGGGAGCCATTCGGGGAAACCTGAGAGGGGTGTGGGTCGGGCCATGGAGCAGATTCTTCCAGATGCGCCGAGGTCCACGCGCCGCGCAGGATGGACACGTCAGCACAGCGCCGAACTCTTCTCTAGACTATGGGTGCAACTCGTCGATGCTGGGAGCAGGCACACTGCCCCCGCAGCGCCGGCGAGACAGCAGATCACCGGCTTGGGTATCCCCAAGCAGTCGCTGACGACCAGTACGCGCTCACGCGCCCGCGCCGTCATCATCCAAGGAGTTGAGCCCAGTGAGCGAGAGCACCGACCACGCTACGGACGCCGCGCAGGACGCTGTGGTGACAGCCGACGCTCAGGAGGCGACCGCCGCCTCGACGCAGCCCACGGTCCCCACGCCCGACGACGCAGCACCGGCCGAGGCCGCGCCCGCGACTGCCGAGGCAGAAGCCGCACCGGCGCCGGACGACGCCACGCCGGCGCCTGCTGAGCCTGAGGCAGCTGCGGCAGCTGAGGCAGAGCCCTCCGAGGCAGAGCCCGCCGCCGCGACGACGCCCGCTCCCGCTGCAGCACCCACCCCTCGCCCGACGCCGCGGCCCACCCCGCGTCCGGTCCCGCGCCCCACGCCGGCAGCAGTCACCCCTGCCGCCGTCGAGCCGGTCGCAGTCGTCCCCGACGAGGGCGCTCAGACTCAGGCGGCCCAGGCCTTCGGCCGGGTCGACGAGGACGGCACGGTCTACGTGACCGAGGCCGCCGGTGAGCGCGTCGTGGGTCAGTTCCCCGGTGTGACCCCGGCCGAGGCGATGAGCCTGTACGTCCGCCGCTTCCTCGACCTGCAGGCCAAGGTCGCGCTCTTCGAGGCACGCCTGGGCACCGCCGAGCTCACCGCCAAGGAGATCGACTCCACCCTGGCCAAGCTCACCGAGGAGGTCGCCGAGCCCGCTGCTGTGGGTGACCTGGACGGTCTGCGGGCCCGCGTCGAGGCACTGCGCACCATCGCGGCCGGTCGCCGCGCCGAGCTCGAGGCTGAGCGCGCCGCCGCCAAGGAGGTCGCGCTGGCTGCCCGCACCGCGATCGTCGAGGCTGCTGAGCGTCTGGCGAGCACGGACCCGGCCAAGATCCAGTGGAAGCCGGCCGGTGAAGAGCTGCGCGTCCTGCTCGAGGCCTGGAAGGAAGCCCAGCGCTCCGGTCCGCGCCTGGACCGTCCCAGCGAAGAGGCTCTGTGGAAGCGGTTCAGCCACGCCCGCACCACCTTCGACCGCGAACGCCGTCACTTCTTCGCCGAGCTGGAGAAGCAGAACTCTGGCGCCAAGGCGACCAAGGCCGCTCTCGTGGCCGAGGCCGAGCGTCTCGCCTCGAGCACCGACTGGGGTGCAACGGCCGGGGCGTACCGCGACCTCATGGCTCAGTGGAAGTCCGCCGGCCGCGCCAACCGCAAGGACGACGACGCTCTCTGGGCCCGCTTCCGCGCCGCTCAGGACGCCTTCTTCGCTGCCCGTGACGCTGCCAACGCCGAGATCGACGCCGAGTACGGCGAGAACCTCGTGGTCAAGGAGGCCATCCTGGCCGAGGCTGAGGCTCTCCTGCCGGTCACCGACCTGGCCCAGGCCAAGGCCGCCCTGCGCAACCTGCAGGACCGCTGGGAGGCCGCGGGCAAGGTCCCGCGCGGTGACGTGCAGCGTGTCGAGGCCCGCATGCGTGCCGTCGAGACGGCAATCCGTGACTCCGAGCAGGCCAAGTGGACGCGCACCAACCCCGAGACGCGTGCGCGCGCCGAGGGCATGCTCGCCCAGCTCGAGGCCGCCATCGCCGGGCTCGAGGCTGACCTGGCCGCCGCTGAGGCTGCCGGGAACAAGCGCAAGGTCAAGGACATCGAGACCGACCTCGCCGCACGCCGCGCCTGGCTCGAGCAGGTCGTCAAGGCCGCCGAGGAGTCCCGCGGCTGACACCAGGCCCCTGGTGACCGGTTGAACCGCTGAGGGCGGGTGCGCATCCTGGATG
>NZ_BCRT01000010.1 GCF_001552735.1 Sanguibacter suarezii NBRC 16159 | reverse complement strand
GGGTGCGCATCCTGGATGCGCACCCGCCCTTCGTCGTCCGCGAGGATGGCCGTCGTGCGCGGCCCACTCCCCCTCCACAGATCGGCGTCGGCCCTAGCCAACCGTGGGCCTGGCAAGGGACGGTGGGACGATGACACCGCCTCTGCACGTCGCCGCACCCGCGCCCGGTGATCGGCCCCTCCTGCGCGATCTGCTCCGGCCCCCACCGACCGTCCAGGCGCCGTTCACCCCAGCCGCCCTGGGCGCCTCTCCCCTGGCGTGGGCGACGCTGCTGCGCGACGGGGACATCGTCGAGATCCGTCCCGGTTTCGCGGTGACCCCGGGCACGCCGGTCACCGCCGGGCTGCGCGCCCTGGCGCTGGCCCACCTGGTGCCTACCGGCGCCGTCGTGGGGCGAGCGAGCGCGGTGTGGGTGCACACGGGCCGAGGCCACCGGCCTCGGGTCTGCGTGCTCTACGCCCCCGGCGGTCACCGCCCGCGCGACCCCGCGCGGCTCGAGGCCTGTCAGGCGACTGTCCGGCGGTGGGAGATCGTCTCCGTCGCCGCCGGAGGCGACCGGTCGCTGCCGGTCACCACCCTGACCCGCACCGCCATGGACGTGGCGACCTGGTACCCGGACCAGGAGTCAGCAGAGCTCCTCGCCTACCTGATGGACGCCGGCCTGGACGTCGACGACGCGCTCCACCGTCTCGACCTCGTCGCCAGCTGGCGCGGGGCCGAGACGGCACGCGCCCGCCTGCTCGCGGTCAGACGCGCGCGTCGGGCTTGGAGCCGGTGATGCGGTAGACGTCGAAGACGCCCTCGATCTTGCGCACCGCGGCGAGCACCGTCGCCAGGTGGGCGGGCTCGGCCATCTCGAAGACGAACCGGGACAGCGCCACCCGGTCGGTCGACGTCGAGACGGTCGCGGAGAGGATGTTGACGTGGTGGTCGGAGAGCACCCGGGTGACGTCCGAGAGCAGCCGTGACCGGTCGAGGGCCTCGACCTGGATCTGGACGAGGAAGAGGGCGTTGCCGCCCACGGTCCACTCGACCTCGACGATCCGCTCGGGCTGGGACTTCAGGGCCTGGAAGTTGGCGCAGTCCGTGCGGTGCACGCTGACGCCCTGACCACGGGTGATGAACCCGACGATGTCGTCGCCGGGCACCGGGGTGCAGCACTTGGCGAGCTTGACCCAGATGTCGTCGACGCCCTTGACCTTGACGCCGGGGTCACCGGTGCGCGGGCGGCGGGCGGCGTGACCGGGACGAGCCGTCTCGGCGAGGTCCTCGGCGTTGCCTTCCTCCCCGCCCATCGACTGCACCAGGCGGTGGATGACGCTCGCGGCAGAGACCTGGCCCTCGCCGATCGCGGCGTAGAGCGCGGACACGTCGGCGAAGCGCATCTCGTGCGCGACGGTGACCATCGACTCGTGGGACAGGATCCGCTGGATCGGCAGGTTCTGCTTGCGCATCGCCTTGGCGATGGCGTCCTTGCCCTGCTCGATCGCCTCTTCGCGGCGTTCCTTGGAGAACCACTGCCGGATCTTGTTCTTGGCCCGGGGGCTCTTGACGAAGTTCAGCCAGTCCCGGCTGGGCCCGGCGGTCTCCGACTTGGAGGTGAGGATGTCGACGACGTCGCCGTTGTCCAGCGCCGAGTCGAGCGGGACCAGGCGTCCGTTGACGCGCGCGCCCATCGTGCGGTGACCGACCTCGGTGTGCACCGTGTAGGCGAAGTCGACCGGGGTGGACCCGGAGGGCAGCGCGACGACGTCCCCCTTGGGCGTGAAGACGTACACCTCGCCGCCGCTGATCTCGAAGCGCAAGGAGTCCAGGAACTCCGAGGGGTCGGCGGTCTCACGCTGCCAGTCGACGAGCTGGCGCAACCACTGCATGTCGTTGCCGCCGTCCTCACCCGGCTTGGCGCTCTTGTCGGCTTCCTTGTACTTCCAGTGCGCTGCGACACCGTACTCGGCCCGCCGGTGCATCTCGTGGGTGCGGATCTGGATCTCCACGGGCTTGCCGCCCGGGCCGATCACCGTCGTGTGCAACGACTGGTACATGTTGAACTTCGGCATCGCGATGTAGTCCTTGAACCGGCCGGGGACCGGGTTCCATCGCGCGTGCAGGGCGCCGAGCGCCGCGTAGCAGTCCCGCACCGAGTCCACCAGGACGCGGGTGCCCACCAGGTCGTAGATGTCGGCGAAGTCGTGCCCGCGGACGATCATCTTCTGGTAGATCGAGTAGTAGTGCTTGGGCCGGCCAGTGACGGTGGCCTTGATCTTCGCCGAGCGCAGGTCTGCCGAGACCTGCTCGCGCACCAGGGCCAGGTACTCCTCGCGGGCCGGTGCGCGCTCGGTGACCAGGTGGACGATCTCGTCGTAGACCTTGGGGTACAGGGTCTGGAAGGACAGGTCCTCCAGCTCCCACTTGATCGTGTTCATGCCCAGGCGGTGCGCGAGGGGGGCGTAGATCTCCAGCGTCTCGCGGGCCTTGCGCTGGGCGGAGCTGGACGGGACGAACTTCCACGTCCTGGCGTTGTGCAGGCGGTCAGCGAGCTTGATGACCAGCACGCGGATGTCGCGAGCCATCGCCACGACCATCTTGCGGACGGTCTCGGCCTGCGCGGCGTCGCCGTAGGTGACCTTGTCGAGCTTGGTCACCCCGTCCACGAGCATGGCGATCTCGTCGCCGTAGTCCGAGCGCAGCTGGTCCAGGGAGTAGTCGGTGTCCTCGACGGTGTCGTGCAGCAGCGCTGCCGCAAGGGTCGGCGGGGTCATCCCCAGCTCGGCCAGGATCGTGGCGACGGCCACGGGGTGCGTGATGTACGGGTCACCGCTCTTGCGCATCTGGCCGCGGTGGGCCTTCTCCGCCGTGACGTAGGCACGCTCGATGATCGCCGTGTCGGCCTTGGGGTGGTTGGACCGCACAGCACGGAGCAACGGCTCGAGGGCGGGGGTGCCCACCGCGTGCCGGGAACCGAAGCGCACCAGGCGGGACCGGACGCGGCTCGCCGAGCTGATGCCCAGCGGCGGAGTGGCAGGGTTGCCCTGCCCGCCGTCGCCCGCTGTGCCAGGTCGCGGTTCCGTTGACGCGGCCGATGTCTCGCTCACGCGCGCCTCCTAGGGTCCGGGACTGTCTCCAAGGAAGCGATTCTACGACGCCGTGGCCAGCACGGTGGACACGGTGCGCCCGAGCAGGCGCTCGCGACCGCCCAGGCCGGAGATCTCCAGGAGGAAGCCCAGGCCCACGACCTCGGCGCCGAGCATCTCGAGCAGCTCGGCCCCGGCGGCCGCCGTGCCCCCCGTGGCGAGGACGTCGTCGACGAGCATGACGCGCGCTCCGGCGTCGACGGTGCCTTCACGGATCTCCACCGAGGCTTCGCCGTACTCGAGGGAGTAGGTCAGGCTGCGGGTGGGCGGCGGGAGCTTGCCGGCCTTGCGGATCGGGACGAACCCCTTGCCCAGGCGGGAGGACAGAGCGGCTCCGACGATGAAGCCGCGCGCCTCCATCCCGGAGATGAGGTCGGTCTCGGCCGGGACGAAGGGGACGAGGGCGTCGATCGCGGCGGCGAAGGCCGCCGGATCGACGAGCAGACCCGTGATGTCCTTGAACAGGATGCCCGCGCTGGGGTAGTCGGGCACGTCGCGGACGTAGGTGGACAGGTCTGTGTGCAGCATGCTGGAACTCACTTCGTTTCTTGCGTCTATTTCTTGCGCTTGCGGGGCTGTGCGGCGTTCCCCTGGTGGGCACCGGGGCGCAGCGACCCGGTGTAGGCCATCGGGCTGACCACGGCGCTGCCACCGTCGGCCGGAGCCGCGGCAGCTGCCGCACGCGCGGCGAGCACCTTGGCGGTGTGCTCCCGGATCGCGGGCTCGCGGTAGCGCAGGGAGACCTCGAGCGGGGTGGCGAGGAAGATCGAGGAGTACGTGCCCACGGCCATACCGACGAACAGCGCCAGGGCGATGTCCCGCAGCGTTCCCGCACCGAGGATGAACGCCCCGATGAAGAGGATGGAGGCGACCGGCAGCAGTGCCACGACCGAGGTGTTGATGGAGCGCACCAGGGTCTGGTTGACGGCGAGGTTGGCCCGCTCGGCGTAGGTGCTGCGGGTCTGGGCGAGGACCCCGTCGGTGTTCTCGCGGACCTTGTCGAAGACCACGACCGTGTCGTAGATCGAGTACCCGAGGATGGTCAGGAAGCCGATCACCGTCGCCGGGGTGACCTCCCAGCCGATGAGCGCGTACACGCCGGCGGTGATGATGAGGTCGTGGAACAGGGCGATGAGCGCTGCCACGGCCATGCGCCACGCCCGGAAGTAGGCGGTCATGACCAGCCCGACCAGGACGAGGAAGACGATGAGGCCCGTGAGCGCCTTCTGCGAGACGTCCTTGCCCCAGGACGGGCCCACGAAGGAGCTCGTGACCTGGTCCTCGCCCACGTCGAAGGTCTCCATGAGGGCCGTGCGGACCTCTTCGACCTCGTCGGTGCTCAGCTCGGCGGTCTGGATCCGCACGGCGTTGTTGCCGACCGAGGAGACGCGCGGGACCTCGCTCGGCGCCACCGAGGTGACGGCCTCCTCAGCGAGCTGCTGACTCTGGGTCGAGACGCCGGAGACGGTGAACTCCGAGCCGCCGCGGAACTCGATGCCGAGGTTGAATCCCGGCTTGAAGAGCAGCACGAGGCAGATGGCCGAGAGCACGATCGAGACGAGGTAGAACTTCCGTCGCTGACCGACGATGTTGTACGACTTGCGACCTGTGTGCAGGTCGTTGCCCCACTGGGCGAATCCGACAGCCATCAGAGCTTTCCGTCCTTGTTCTCGTCGGAGGGCGTCTCGGCACGGTCCGCGGACCGCTCGTCGCCGGCGTCGTGCTGGGCCGCGTCCTCAGCCGTCGGAGCCACGCTCGCCTCAGTCGCCTCAGTCGCCTCAGGCGCCTCAGGCGTCGTGGCCTCGGTGACGGTGGCGTCGTCGGCGGCGACGGCCTCCTTGGCAGAGGCCTCCTTCTCAGCCAGCGCGCGGGCGGCGCGCCGCTCGGCGATGGTCATGCCGGCCGTGGCCCCGCCACCCTGGGCGCCGGGGCGCGTCGAGGCGCCCACGAGCTCCTTGGCTGCCTTGCGCGGCTTGGTGGTGCCCGCAGCGGCTCCCTTCGCCGGAGCGGACTCCCGGTCCACCCGGACCACGCGTCCGCGTCCGCCGTAGCGCACGCTCGTGGCACCCAGACGGTGCGGGTCCAGGCCGGAGGCCGGGTGCCCCTCGCCGAAGAACTTCGTCTTGGCGAGCAGCTTCATCAGCGGGTGGGTGAAGAAGAACACGACGACGACGTCGACGATGGTCGTCAGGCCGAGGGTGAAGGCGAATCCGCGCACACCGCCGACGGCGAGGAAGTAGAGCACCACGGCGGCGAGGAAGTTCACGCCGTCCGAGGCCAGGATGGTGCGCCGGGCGCGGTCCCAGCCGGTGTCCACCGCAGAGGTGAGGGACCGGCCGTCGCGCAGCTCGTCGCGGATGCGCTCGAAGTACACGATGAAGGAGTCGGCGGTGATACCGATCGCGACGATCAGACCCGTGACACCGGGCAACGAGAGCCGGTAGCCCTGGGTCCAGGACAGCAGCGTGATGACGCCGTAGGTGATCACTCCTGCGATCACCAGCGAGGCGACCGTCACCAGGCCGAGGGCGCGGTACTGGATGAGGGAGTAGATGACCACCAGGAGCAGACCGATGAGGCCTGCCAGCAGGCCCTTCTGGAGCTGCTCGCTGCCCAGGGTCGCGGAGATCTGCGACTCGCTCTGCACCTCGAAGGTCAGCGGCAGAGACCCGAAGTTCAGCTGGTTGGCCAGGGTCGTGGCGCTGGCGCGAGTGAAGTTGCCGGTGATCTCGGCGCGACCGTCAGAGATGACCACCTCGACGCCCGGTGCAGAGATGACGAGGTTGTCCAGGACCATGGCGAACATGCCCGGTGCCTGCGTCGGGGGCTGGCTGGCGATCCAGGTCTCGTAGGTCGGCAGCTTGGACAGACGGCTGGTGACCTCGGTGAACTTCTTGGTGCCCTCGCCGGTGAACTTGATGCTCACGGCCCAGGTGTTCAGCTGCACACCCTGGGCGTTGACCTGCAGACCCGAGCTGGCGCTGTCGATGTCCGACCCAGCGAGCTCCATCGGGCCGAGGATGTACTTCATCGCGCCGTCGGCGGAGCAGGCCACGATGGCCTCGTTCGGGTTCTGGGTGCCGCCGCCGGCGAGGTTGGCCGGGTCGGTGCAGTTGAGCGCGTCGAACTCGGCCAGCAGCTCGGGGGTCACCTGGGAGAAGTCCGAGGGGTCGGTGATCTGGGGAGCCGGGGTGGCGGCATCGGTGGCCGCGTCGCTCGGCTCGGCGCTCGGCTCGAGGGTCGGCTCAGCGGTCGGGCCGCCGGTGGCCGCGTCGGTCTCCGACTCAGGGGCGATCGGGTCGGTGCCCACACCTGCCCCGAAGTACAGGACCGGGCGGAACTGCATCTGGGCCGACTCTCGCACGAGGTCGAGGGTCTCCTGGCTCGGGTTGCCGGGCAGTGCGACGACGATGTTCGTCCCGCCCTGGCTGGTGATCTCCGCCTCGGCGACGCCGGAAGAGTCCACTCGCTGTCGGATGATCGCGATCGCCTGATCGATGTCCTCGGAGGTGACCTTCTCGTTGTTCTCGGTCACCGGGGTGAGGATGATCTGGGTCCCACCCTCCAGGTCGAGCGCCAGCTTGGGGGTCCATGAGGCATCGTCGAACTTGGTCCCCGCGAAGATGGATCCGAAGATGGCGAGGATGATGACGGCGAGGCCGATGAGCGACCGGCTCGGACGCGACTTCTTGTGGTTGGTGGTAGCCAACAGAGTGTCTCTTCTCGTGCGCGCACCCGGAACGCTCGCGCGCTCCGGATGCGGGACCAGGACCCGCCGGGACAGGGGGCCGTGACGTCAGATGGGCGGACCTACTTGTCGGACTCGTCCGACTGGGTCTTGTCGAGGTTCGGCTTCTCGAGGTTCGGCTTCTCGATCAGGCCCGAGATGTCGTCGGGGATCGTGAAGGCGCGCTTGTTCTCGGCGTCGATCCGCGCGGCTGCTGCAGCGGAGCTGCCAGCCTCGTCCTCGTCCTCATCCTCGGTCTCGAGGTCGACGACGGGCGGGTCGATGAGCTTGGCGATCGCCGCACGCAGCCAGCGAGAGGTGTTCCCCGGCGTGGACTCGAGGGTGATGGCGTCGTCGTCGACGGCGACGATGGTGCCGAAGTAGCCGGAACCCGTCATCACCTCTTGCCCGATCTGGAGGTTGTCACGGAAGGCCATGGCCTCCTTCTGCTTCTTCCTCGAGCTGCGTGACATGAGGTACATCGCACCGGCTGCCAGCGCGATGATGATGACAATATCCATGACGTGGGATCACGTCTCCTGTTCTGCGTAGGGAACTACCGGAGTCTAGGCGCACGAGCGCCTAAGTGACTAACGCCTCAGCGACCGATATCGTGCCCGCCAGATCGGGAGATCTTCTGGAGAAGTTCAGGAGAAGAGCGTCGCACTGTCTGCAGGCGGGGTCAGACCCAGGTGGCGCCACGCAGCGGGGGTGGCCACGCGCCCGCGCGGGGTGCGCCCCACCAGCCCTTCGCGGACCAGGAAGGGCTCGGCCACGGTCTCGACCGTCTCCGGCTCCTCCCCCACCGTCACCGCCAGGGTGGTCAGACCCACCGGACCACCGGCGAACCGCACGCACAGAGCGGTGAGCACCGCCCGGTCGAGGCGGTCCAGGCCGAGGATGTCGACCTCGTAGACATCCAGGGCCGCACGGGCGGCACGCAGGTCCAAGGACCCGTCCCCGCGGACCTGCGCCCAGTCCCGCACCCGGCGCAGCAGCCGGTTGGCGATGCGCGGCGTGCCGCGTGACCGGGACGCCAGCTCTGCCGCGGCCTCCCCGGCCAACTCCGCCCCGAGCAGGCCGGCGGACCGGGTGAGGACCCGCTCCAGCTCGTCCGCGGAGTAGAAGTCAAGGTGCCCGGTGAAGCCGAAGCGGTCGCGCAGCGGCGCGGGCAGCAGCCCGGCCCGCGTGGTGGCGCCCACCACGGTGAACCGGGGAAGACTCAGCGGGATCGCACTGGCCCCCGCCCCCTTGCCGACGACGACGTCGACCCGGAAGTCCTCCATCGCGACGTAGAGCAGCTCCTGGGCCGGGCGGGCCAGCCGGTGGATCTCGTCGATGAAGAGCACCTCGCCCTCTTCCAAGGAGGACAGCACGGCCGCGAGGTCGCCCGCGTGCTGGATCGCCGGACCGGAGGTCACGCGCAAAGACGCGCCCAGCTCGGCGGCGATGATCATCGCGAGGGTCGTCTTGCCCAGCCCGGGCGGGCCGGAGAGCAGGACGTGGTCGGGGGCGGTTCCGCGGCCCAGCGCCGCCTGCAGGACGAGGGAGAGCTGGTCGCGCACCACGCGCTGACCGACGAACTCCTCCAGGCGCCGTGGTCGCAGCGCAGCCTCGGCGGCCCGCTCGAGCTCGTCGGCCCCGGAGCCGGTGACCTGGGCCGGTGCGATCTCCAGCCCGAAGGCGTCGTCGGTCTCGTCGTAGCCCGAGCCGTACCCCGCGTCGTCGACGCCGGCGTAGGCGTCGCTGCGCCCGCGCGGGTCAGCCACGAGGACCGCCGAAGAACTTCAGGGTCGCGCGCAGGATCACCGGTACCTGAGCGAGCTCGACGATCTCCAGCCCGGAGTCGGCGACGACCTTCGCCACGGCCTCCTCGGCCACCTTGGCCGTCCAGCCCAGTCCCACCAGCGCCTCCACGACCTGCCACGAGAGGTCGGCGTCGGGCAGGGCGGCCGGGGTGGTGCCGTCGGGTGCGATGAGGGAGGAGGGCTTGCCGAGCTTGTCGCCCAGCTCGAGGATGAGGCGCTGCGCCCCCTTGGGGCCGATGCCAGGGACGCGGGTGAGCGCCTTGACGTCCCCGCCCACCAGCGCGCGGCGCACGCCGTCGGGCGTGTGGACGGCGAGGATGGCCAGGGCCATCCGTGGGCCGACGCCGCTGACGGACTGGACGCCCTCGAAGATCGAGCGTTCGTCGTCGTCGGTGAAGCCGTAGAGGGTGAGGGAGTCCTCCCGCACCACGAGCGACGTCGCGAGAGTGGCCTCGCTGCCCACCCGCAGGGTGGACAGGGTGGCCGGGGTGGCCTGCACGAGGTAGCCGATCCCGGCGACCTGGAGCACGGCGCTGTCCAGCCGCAGGGCCTGCACGGTTCCGCTGAGGGACGCGATCACTGCCAACTCACTCTCTGGGACGGTGGTGCCCGCAGCCCAGCGGCCAGCGACGGCAGGGCGGGCAGGGCGAACAGGTGTACGACTACGGTAGCAAGGCTCTACCGTACGCCCTTCGCGCGACGCGCCGCCTGCTCGGCTGCCGCCCACGCGCGCTGGGCGGGCGTCTGGGCGAAGCGCTCGGCCTTGTCCATGATCGCCGACGGTCGCCACAGATGGCAGATCGCGATGGCCAGGGCGTCCGCGGCGTCGGCCGGGCGCGGCACCTCGGCGAGGCCGAGGATGCCGGCGACCATGCGCTGCACCTGCTCCTTGTGGGCCCGGCCGCTGCCGGTGACGGCGGCCTTGACCTCGCTCGGGGTGTGCATCGCCACGGGGACGCCGCGCCGCGCCGCGGCGAGCATCGCCAGGCCGGCGACCTGCGCGGTGCCCATCACGGTCGAGACGTTGTGCTGGGCGAAGACCCGCTCCACGGCGACGACGTCGGGGACGTGGGCGTCCATCCACGTGTCCAGCTCCGCGGCGATCTGCAGCAGCCGCTGATCCACCGACGCCGAGGGTGGGGACATGGCCACCCCGACCGCCACGAGCTCGGCGCGCCGACCCGGCAATGAGTCGACGACGCCGATGCCGCAGCGGGTCAGTCCAGGATCAACCCCGAGGACGCGCACCGACTGCTATTCGTCGTTCTCGAGCTCGGCCATGACCTCGTCGGAGGCGTCGAAGTTCGTGTAGACGTTCTGCACGTCGTCAGAGTCCTCGAGCGCGTCGATGAGACGCATGATCTTGCGCACGCCCTCGGCGTCCACCTCGACCTGCATGGCCGGGTGGAAGACGACGTCGGCCGAGTCGTACTCGATCCCGGCGTCCTGCAGCGCGGTGCGGACCGCGACGAGGTCGGTCGCCTCGCACAGCACCTCGAAGGAGTCACCGGACTCGGTGACCTCTTCGCCACCGGCGTCGAGCACGGCCTCCAGGACGGAGTCCTCGTCGGTCCCCTCCTTGGGCACGAGCACGACGCCCTTGCGGGAGAACAGGTAGGAGACGGACCCGGGGTCAGCCATCTGCCCGCCGTTGCGGGAGAAGGCGATGCGCACCTCGGCGGCCGCGCGGTTGCGGTTGTCGGTCAGACACTCCACGAGCATCGCGACACCGCCGGGGGCGTAGCCCTCGTACATGATCGTCTGGTAGTCGGCGCCACCGGCGATGGCTCCCGAGCCGCGCTTGACCGCGCGCTCGATGTTGTCGTTGGGGACGGAGGTCTTCTTCGCCTTCTGGATGGCGTCGAAGAGGGTCGGGTTCCCGGTGACGTCACCGCCGCCGGTGCGGGCAGCGACCTCGATGTTCTTGATGAGCTTGGCAAAGAGCTTTCCACGCCGGGCGTCGACGACCGCCTTCTTGTGCTTCGTGGTGGCCCATTTGGAGTGACCTGACATCGCTTAGTACTCCCTACGAACGATCGATACGAACAAATCATGGATGCGACCGTCGCCGGTGATCTCCGGGTGGAACGATGTCGCCAACAGTGCGTCCTGACGGACTCCTACGATCCTACCGGTGGCAGGGCCAGACGTGATCGTCGCGATGACCTGCGCCGCGGGGCCGATCGACTCGACCCAGGGAGCCCGGATGAAGGCGGCGTGCACCGGGTCCCCCGCCACCCCGTCCACGGTGACCTCCGTCTCGAAGGAGTCGACCTGGCGACCGAAGGCGTTGCGGCGCACAGTGAGGTCCATGCCGCCGAGGGTCTGCTGGCCGGGAGCGGCGTCCAGGATGTGGTCGGCGAGCAGGATCATCCCGGCGCAGGACCCGTAGACCGGCAGGCCGTCGGCGATGGCCGTGCGCAGCGGGTCGAAGAGGTCGAAAGCGCGCAGCAGCTTGTCGATGGTCGTGGACTCCCCGCCGGGCAGCACGAGCCCGTCGACCTCGGCGAGCTCGCTGACACGGCGGACGGGCACCGCGCGTGCACCGGCCGCCTCGAGCGCGGCGGTGTGCTCGCGGACGTCACCTTGCAGGGCCAGCACCCCGATCTGTGGCTTCACGGGGAGCCACTCTACGCGCGCAGGCTCGCAGCTCCCTCGACCCGGGCCACAGGTCCCATTGCCGGTCGCCTGTCCCGGTGGGACGATCAGGGAGATGAGCCAGGAGTTCCCGCAGCGCCAGCCTGAACCCGAGCGTCCGGGGACGCCTGGGCCGTCCAGCGCGGGTCCCTACGGCCCTCCCCCGCCCCAGGGCCCGCCTGCCTACTACGCCACCGCGCCCTACCCCGCGCGGCAGAGCTACCCGCAGCGCCCGCCCGCCACGTCCACCACCGGCCCCAAGGTCATGACCTTCATCGGCATCGGCCTGATCCTCGTGGCGATCGCGGCGCTCATCGCCGGGATCGTCCAGGTGGCCACTGCCGTCTCCCGGTTCGCCGACGAACCGTCGGGGTCGTCCCCGGCCCTCGACTACGTCCAGCTCCCCGGTTCCCTGAGCTTCATCGGCGACGACGGCGAGGAGTACGCCGTGGTAGTGGTCAGCACGTCCACCACCACCATCGACCTCGACGACGTCGTGGTCACCGCCCCCGGGGGACGTTCCGTCGACCTGGACACCGCCTCGCTCAACTTCGAGAACAGCACCTCCGACTCCCACACCGACGTGCGTGCGCTCACCTTCACCGCACCCGTCGACGGCGTCTACACCGCGACCGTGACCGGCGGCTCGGCGGACCTGCCCGGCAGCCTCACCGCCGTGGACGCCTCCGAGCTGGCCAAGGTCTTCGGCCGCACGGCGCTGGGAGTGGTGACGATCGTCGCCTCGGCGCTGTGCGGGGTGCTCGGCCTGGGCCTGGCCATCGGCGGCGCCATCTGGTGGAACACCCGGAGCAAGGCCCGCCAGCGGGCGGCCTCCTGGCCGGCGGGTCCCGCCGGACCTCCGCCACCTCCACCCCCGCCGCCCTACGGGACGTCCACGCCCTGAGCGTCGCTGCTCAGTCGTGCTCCACACCGATCACCCGCACGACGCCGTCCCACCCGTCGGCCAGCTCCTCGAGCAGGTCCGGCAGCGTCCGGGGGAAGACCTCCAGAGAGGCAGAGCGCAGCTGCTGCGGGGTCAGCCATGCCATCTCGTCGACGAAGCTCACCTCGAGGTCCGTCCACCCGTCGCGGGTGAGCTCGCCGCTGGGCGAGACGCGGGCGACGAAGAACTCCTCGTGCTGCAGGCAGTGCTCCCGCGCGAAGTCGAAGATCGCCGACCGGGTGAGCACCGGACCTTCCAGGTCCTGCGGGGACAGCACGATGCCTGTCTCCTCACGCACCTCGCGCACGGCGGCCTCGCGCGGGGTCTCCCCCGGGTCGATCCCGCCGCCCACGGTGAACCACCAGCTCCGGGTGGGTTCGTCTCCGTCGTGCCCGCGCACGAGCAGGGTGCGCCCGCCCGAGTCCATGAGCAGGACTCGGGCGGCGTACCGGGTGAGCATGCCGTCCTCGCCGCGGAACCAGCCCGCGTCGAGGTAGTGGCTGTCGTCTGCCTCGCTCACCAGCCGCGCTCGGCCAGGCGGTGCGGCTCGGGGATCTCCTCGACGTTGATGCCCACCATCGCCTCGCCCAGACCCCGCGAGACGTCGGCGATGACGCCCGGGTCATCGAAGAACGTCGTTGCCTTGACGATCGCGGCGGCACGCTGGGCGGGGTTGCCGGACTTGAAGATGCCCGAGCCCACGAACACGCCTTCCGCACCGAGCTGCATCATCATCGCGGCGTCGGCCGGGGTGGCGATGCCGCCGGCGGTGAACATCACCACGGGCAGCTTGCCGGTGCGGGCCACCTCCTTGACGAGCTCGTAGGGCGCCTGGAGCTCCTTGGCCGCCACGTAGAGCTCGTCTTCGGGAAGGGAGGTGAGGTGACGGATCTGACCGCGGATGGTGCGCATGTGGGTCGTCGCGTTGGAGACGTCGCCCGTGCCGGCCTCACCCTTGGAGCGGATCATCGCGGCGCCCTCGTTGATGCGGCGCAGCGCCTCTCCCAGGTTCGTGGCACCACAGACGAAGGGAGCGGTGAAGGCCCACTTGTCGATGTGGTGGGCGTAGTCGGCCGGGGTGAGGACCTCGGACTCGTCGATGTAGTCGACACCCAGGGACTGCAAGACCTGCGCCTCGACGAAGTGGCCGATCCGGGCCTTGGCCATGACCGGGATGGAGACCGTCGCGATGATCTGGTCGATCATGTCGGGGTCGCTCATGCGGGAGACGCCGCCCTGGGCGCGGATGTCGGCGGGGACCCGCTCGAGGGCCATGACGGCCACGGCGCCGGCGTCCTCGGCGATCCGGGCCTGCTCGGGCGTGACGACGTCCATGATGACGCCACCCTTGAGCATCTCCGCCATGCCGCGCTTGACCCGTGCACTGCCGACGACGGCGTCGTTCTCGCTGCTGGTGGCTTCAGGTGATGCGAACTCGCTTGGCACAACAAACCTCACTCGTCATGTCGGAGCACCGCGGTCCGTTGACCGCGACAATGGGGACGATCCTACGCCGCGGGGGCCGACGCGATCCCGGGGTGACCGGAGGAGCTTCCGGGGCGACGCAACCCCGCTGGCCAGGCGTCGTCGAGCTCGACGGTCTGGGGCATGGCGGCGTGCCCGGCCAGGCGCACGGCCCGCACCAGGACCTTGGCCCGCACGCGCTGCGCCTGGGCCACGGCCTCGTTGTGGAAGCGGCGCGCGAGCTGCACCCGGTACCAGGCAGCGGCCACGGCGTCGAGCAGCGCTGCGCTGTCCGGGGAGGCGTAGAGGTCGGTCAGCTCGGCCGGGTCCTCGAGGGCGGTGCGCAGCGTCGCCGAGAGCACGCTCTCGGCCTGGGCCCGGTGCTCACCGAGCCCGGAGTCCAGGGCGTTGGAGACGGTCGAGCGCGACGGCGCGCGCTTGGTCTGTGCGTCGAGCCGGGTGGACTCCACCAGCTCGGCGAGGTCGGGGACGGCCACCATGAGCTCACGGGCTCCGGAGTCGGCGCCCGAGGACGCCTCTCGTGCGGCCTCGACCAGCAGGACCGAGCTGACCGGGTCCAGCACCCCTGAGGTGGCCAGCTCCGCCGCGGCCGCCGAGCGGCGCACGAGCTGGGCGTCCAGGGCGAGGCGGGAGGCCACCACCTTGCGGTGCAGCCGGTCCAGCCGGGTCGCTGAGACCCAGGTGAGCCAGACGAGCAGCACCAGCACGATGCCGACCACGACCAATGTCTCTGACCAGTTCATCGAGTGACCTCCGTCCATCCGCGGCGCCGGGTGGAGGACGGGTCCTCCTCGACGCCGCCCAGGGCCCGGGAAGCCTCCAGGACCATCTCGTACACGGTGAGCACCTGAGCGGTGACCGTGGACCAGTCGTACTGGCGCACCGCCACGCTCGCCAGGGCGGACAGCCGGGCGCGCTCGTCCGGGTCCGCGAGGGCCTGGCAGACCACCCGGGCCAGGTCCGCGGAGTCGCCGGCACGGAAGACGTACCCGGCCCGGCCGTCGTCGAGCACGCGCTGGAAGGCGCCGAGGTCGCTGGCCACGACGCAGGCACCGGCGCTCATCGCCTCCACGAGCACGATGCCGAAGCTCTCGCCGCCCGTCTGGGGAGCGATGTACAGGTCGACCGAGCGCAGCAGCTGCGCCTTCTCCTCGTCGCTGATCGAGCCGAGGAACTCCACCGAGGCGGCGAGCTCGGGACCGAGGGTCTCGATGGCCTGGGCGCGCCCTTCGTCGCCCCGGCCGGCCACCAGGAAGCGGGCACCGGGCACCTGGGCCACGATCTCCGGGATGGCCGCAGTGAGGACCGGCAGGCCCTTGCGGGACTCGTCCAGGCGACCGAGGAAGGCGATGGTCGGCGCCTGCGGCGTGCCGACCCACTCCTCCTTGGCGCTCGCCTCGGCGAAGGCGTCGACGTAGACGCCGTTGGGGATGACCACGGCGTCACCGCCCATGTGCTCGATGAGGGTGCGACGGGCGTCCTCGGAGACGGCGATGCGCGCGGAGATCTTCTCCAGCGACTGGCGGACCAGCGGATAGGCCGCCTGCAGCGCCCGGGAACGGATGAGCGCGGTGTGGAAGGTGGCGACGATCGGACCGCGGGCGATCCACAGCGCGAGCATGCTCAGGCTGGGGGTGACCGGCTCGTGCAGGTGCAGCACGTCGAACTGGCCCTCCTTGAGCCAGCGCCGCACCCGGGCGGCCGTGCGCGGCCCGAAGGTCATCCGCGCGACGGCGCCGTTGTACTTCACCGGGATCGCCTTGCCGGCGGAGGTGATGTAGTCCGGGATGGGGGTGTCGTCGTCCGCAGGGGCGAGCACCGAGACCGAGTGGCCCTGCGCCATGAGCGCCTCGGCGAGGTCACGGATGTGGAACTGGACCCCTCCGGGCACGTCGAAGGAGTAGGGGCAGACGATGCCCACCCGAAGACTGCGCGATGCCATCGTCACTCCGTCTCCTGCCGCACCGGCAGGGCTTGGTCTGTGGGTGCCTGAGCCGGCACCTCGGTCTGCGCCGCAGCCGCCCCGGGCGCAGCTTCCGCCCCGGCTGCGGCGGCTGCGGCCGCCGTCGTACGGGCGTAGCGGTCGGCGTCGAGGTCCTCGACGAAGACCTTCTGGAGCATGTGCCAGTCCTGGGGGAACTCGCGGATGTCAGCGCTCAGCGCATCGACCCAGCTCTGGGTCACCGCGGCGATCCGCTCGGTCTTGGTGCCCTCGGTCGGCACAGCGACCGGGGGGTGGAAGCGCACGACGATGCCCCACGGGGTGCCGGCGTCGCGGCGTCGGGCACCGGTGAGACGCTCGTAGTAGATGCCCGCGGGGACGAGCGGCGCGCCGCAGGTCACCGCCAGGGCGGCCGGGCCGGCGGCCACCCGGGCGCGGTGACCGAGGTAGTCCACCTCGATGCCGTTGTGGCTGAGGTCGCGGTCGGCGAGCAGGCAGATGACCCGAGCACCGCCCGTGGCGTCGGAGTCGGAGTCGTTGACGGCGGCGGCCGCGCGGGCCTCGGGCGAGGGTCCGCGGGCGGCGCGCATGAGCTGGCGGAAGACACCCGGGTCGCCGGCCGTGAGGATCTCCATGCCCAGCGCCTGCCGGAAGGCCAGGAACTCCTGGTAGACCTCCGGCGGCTCGAGCCGCTCGGCGACCGTGAGGACCGGGGCGATGTGCGAGCTCGCGTAGACGCCGGCGAGGTCCCAGTTGCCCTGGTGGGTCAGCGCGAGCACCGGCGAGATGCCGGCGGTGGTGAACTGCGAGCAGTGGGCGTAGTCGACCAGGCGCACCCGCGCCTGGATCTGGGCGGCGCTGGCGTGGCGCAGCACGAAGGCCTCGCCGTAGTAGCGCATGTAGGAGCGCATGCCCGCCCTGGTCAGGGCGTTGAGCTCACGCGGGCTGGCCTCCGGGCGCACCCGTGCGAGGTTGCGGCGCAGCTGCCCGACGCCGCCCGCGCCGGTCAGCCACGCGACGTCGGCGCCGAGGGTGAGGAGTCCGCGCAGCACAGGGCCGGGGACCTTGCCTGCGTGCTTCCACGCCAGGTGGAAGACGGTGCCCGCGCTCAGCCCCATCGGCTCAGGCCTCGCTCGAGGCGACCGCGGCGGCCAGCGCCTGCGTTCGCACGGTGGCCATCCGTTGCAGCACGGTGACCAGGCTCGCCGCGGCCAGCGCGACGAGGGCCACGACCAGTACGAGGACCGACAGCCCGAAGCCGACGAGGCCGGCAGCCACGAGCGAGACCACGAGACGTTCACCGCGCTCGGCGATGCCGACGCTCGCGGTCATGCCCAGGCCTTCGGCGCGGGCCCGGGCATAGGAGACCATCGATCCCAGGACCAGGCAGGCCAGCGCGGCCACCGCGCCCCAGGTGCGGGTGGCGCCGGAGGTGTGCACCACGAAGTACACGGCGAGGCCGCAGAAGATCGCGGCGTCCGCCAGCCGGTCGAGGGTGGAGTCCAGGAACGCCCCCCACGGGCCGGAGCGTCCGGCGAGGCGGGCCATCGTCCCGTCGAGGGAGTCGAGGAAGGCGAACAGACCGATGACGATGGCCCCGACGGCGAGGTGGTCGGTGGGGAAGGCCCACAGCGCCGTGACGAGCACGCCGACGGTCCCGAACACCGTGACGGCGTCCGGGGAGACACCGATCCGCAGCAGGACTCGTGCCAACGGGTTGAAGAGAGTCGTCATGACGCCTCTCAGGCGGCTCAGCACAGCGGCTACTCCTCGGTGTCGTTCGGGGTGGGCGCCGGCCAGGCAGCGGCGAGCAGGTCACGCGTCTGGGACAGCAGCTGGGGCAGGGCCTTGGTCTGGGCCACGACCGGCAGGAAGTTGGCGTCCCCGGCCCACCGCGGCACGACGTGCTGGTGCAGGTGCGCGGCGATCCCCGCGCCGGCCACCTCGCCCTGGTTCATGCCCAGGTTGAAGCCGTGCGGCGCGGAGACCTCGCGGACCACGCGCATGGCCGTGCGGGTCAGCTCGGCGACCTCAGCGACCTCGGCCGGGGTGAGCTCGGTGTAGTCCGCCACGTGCCGGTAGGGGCACACGAGCAGATGACCGGAGTTGTACGGGTAGAGGTTGAGCACCACGTAGGCCACCGACCCGCGCGCGACGATGAGCGCGTCGGCGTCGTCGCGCGCGGGGATGGTGCAGAACGGGCAGGACGCCGCCGTGGAGTCCGCCGGCTTGTCCTGTCCGCCGATGTACACCATCCGGTGCGGGGTCCACAGACGCTCCAGACCGTCCGGGACCCCGGGATGCTCGGCTGCTGACTCGCTCACACCTGGACCCGGTCGCGCACGGCGGTCAGCACGCGCTCGATGGCCTCGGCCACCGGCACGCCGTTGTCCTGGCGTCCGTCGCGGTAGCGGAAGGACACCGCGCCCGCCTCGGCGTCCTCTCCCCCGGCGATGAGCACGAAGGGGATCTTCTGCGTGCTCGCGGTACGGATCTTCTTGGCGAAGCGGTCCGTGCCGTCGTCGAGCTCGGCGCGGATGCCGCTCTTGCGCAGCTGGGCGACGATGTCGGCGAGGTAGTCGTTGAAGGGCTCGGCGACCGGGACCGCGAGGACCTGGACGGGCGCCAGCCACGCCGGGAAGGCGCCGGCGTAGTGCTCGGTGAGGACCGCGAAGAACCGCTCGATCGAGCCGAAGAGCGCGCGGTGGATCATCACCGGGCGCTGGCGGGTGCCGTCAGCGGCGGCGTACTCGAGGTCGAACTTCTCCGGGAGGTTGAAGTCGAGCTGGATGGTGGACATCTGCCAGGTGCGGCCGATGGCGTCCTTGGCCTGCACCGAGATCTTGGGCCCGTAGAACGCCGCGCCACCGGGGTCGGCGACGAGCTCGAGCCCGGACTCGGTCGCGACCTCCTCCAGGGTGCGGGTCGCTTCCTCCCACACCTCGTCCGAGCCGACCGACTTCTCGGGGTCGCGGGTGGACAGCTCGAGGTAGAAGTCGTCCAGGCCGTAGTCCTTGAGGAGCCCGAGCACGAAGTTCAGCGCGTCGGTCAGCTCGGCCTTCATCTGCTCGCGGGTGCAGTAGATGTGGGCGTCGTCCTGGGTGAATCCGCGGGCGCGGGTCAGGCCGTGCACCACACCGGACTTCTCGTAGCGGTAGACCGTGCCGAACTCGAAGAGCCGCAGCGGCAGCTCGCGGTAGGACCGTCCCCGGGAGGAGAAGACGAGGTTGTGCATGGGGCAGTTCATGGGCTTGAGGTAGTAGTTCTGCCCGGCCTTGCGCACGGTGCCGTCCGCGTCGCGCTCCTCGTCGAGGTGCATCGGGGGGTACATGCCCTCGGAGTACCAGTCCAGGTGCCCCGACGTCTGGAAGAGCTGCTCCTTGGTGATGTGCGGGGTGTTGACGAAGGAGTAGCCCTCCTCCAGGTGCCGCTGACGGGAGTACTGCTCCATCTCGGAGCGGATGATGCCGCCCTTGGGGTGGAAGACGGCCAGACCCGACCCGATCTCGTCGGGGAAGGAGAAGAGGTCGAGCTCGGTGCCCAGGCGGCGGTGGTCGCGGCGCTCGGCCTCGGCGAGACGCTCGAGGTACTCCTTGAGCTCGTCCTTGGTGGGCCAGGCGGTGCCGTAGATGCGCTGCAGCTGGGGGTTCTTCTCGCTGCCGCGCCAGTACGCCGCGGCGCTGCGCATGAGCTGGTACCCGTTGCCGATGAGCTTGGTCGAGGGCAGGTGCGGCCCGCGGCACAGGTCTGACCAGGCAACCTCGCCGTTGCGGCGGACGTTGTCGTAGATGCTCAGCTCGCCCGCGCCGACCTCGACGTCAGCGCCCTCGCCGGCGGTGTCGCTGGACCCCTTGAGGCCGATGAGCTCGACCTTGTAGGGCTCGCCCGCGAGCTCGGTGAGCGCATCAGCGTCGGTGACCACGCGACGTCGGAACGTCTGGCCTTCCTTGATGATGCGCATCATGGCCTTCTCGAGGGCCTTGAGGTCCTCGGGGGTGAAGGGCTCGGCGACGTCGAAGTCGTAGTAGAAGCCGTCCTTGATGGGCGGGCCGATGCCCAGCTTGGCGGTCGGGTTGACCTGCTGGACCGCCTGGGCGAGCACGTGGGCCGCCGAGTGGCGCAGCACCGCGAGGCCGTCCGGGGAGTCGATCGGCACGCCCTCGACGACGGAACCGGCGGTCAGCTCGGTGGCCAGGTCCTTGAGCTCGCCGTCGATCCGGACCACGACGACGTGGCGGCGATCGGCGAAGAGGTCGGCTGCGGTCGTGCCCGTGGTCACCGTGGTCAGCTCGCCGTCGACGGTCAGGGTGACAGGGGGCTGCAACGGCGACGACTCAGACACGGTGGTCTTCTCCTAGATCGATCGAGGGGCACGCTCGTGCGAGCATGCCCCTCGATGTTACCGATAGTGGCCCGCTCTGCGGGCCACGACCGCGCCGGGCGGTCGCCTGATCTCAGCGGTTGGCGTCCTTGGCCTTCTCGGCGAGGGTCTCCACGTGCTTGTCGACCGAGTCGGGAGCGACCGACTTGACCTTCTCGGCGATGGTGTCGATCTTCTCGTCGGTGAGGAAGTCCTTCGCCTTGCCCACGAGGCCTCCCAGACCGCCCTTGCCCTCTTCTGCCATGGTCAGCTCCAGCCTGTCGGTGTTGCCGCGGTCGACAACGCTGTCTCGAACGTACCGCGACACGGGAGGGCGGGGCGAGCGCTCAGCGGCTCCGCGGGAGCCATCGCGGACGCCTGCGGCGATCCATCGACGACCTCACCCGGGTGAGGTGTGACAAATCATCGTGTGCGAGGGATGTACCGGTATGACACGACCGTTGCGCGCCGGCAAGCACGTCTCCCCCTCCCCCTCATCGCTGGCCGTCTCGGTCACCAGCCTCGTCGCGGCCCTCCTGGTCAGCGGCCCCGCCGCCGGGCTCAGCGCCGCCACCGACGCCGTCGTCGCGCCCGCCACCCAGTCGCAGTGCGCCAGCGGCACGGTCTGTCTGTGGAGCGCGACCTTCTACAGCGGGAGCTTCTTCTCCACCTCCGCGACGTCTGCGACGAATGTGGCAGTATTCACCGTGGCTCGTTCGGCATGGAACAACTCCTCGAAGGCCGCGTATGTGTACTCGGGCTCTGCAGGAAGTGGGTTCTCGGTGTGTCTGGCGCCAGGTTCGAAGGCGACGTCGACGAGTCACTGGTCGTCGTCGGCGAGACTGAGCACCAGCGCGAGCTGCTGAGCGACGCCCAGGAGACCGAGTTCTCAGAGCTGTTCCGGCAGATGCACACCGAGCTGCGCACCTATCTCGTCAGGCGCATGGACCTCGACCTCGTCGACGACGTGATCGCCGAGACCTTCCTCGTGGTGTGGCGCCGCTGGGCGGACATCCCGCTGGACCTCTCCGGCCGGCGCGCCTGGGTCTACGGCATCCTGCGCAACAAGATCCTGCAGGCCACGGAGACCCTCAACCGGCAGCTGCGCCTCACCCACCGGGCCGCGAGCGTCCTCGACGCCGAGGCCGCCCTCGATCCTGACGATCTCGAGGCTCTCCACGAGGCACGCCGGCTGCTCTCCCTCCTGCCCCCGGCAGAGCGGGACGCGCTGAGTCTCATGGTCGTCGCCGGACTGAGCTCGACCGAGACGGCCGCCGCCCTGGGCTGCTCGGTCAGCTCGGTCACCACACGCGTCGCTCGCGCTCGGAAGCGGCTGCGCCAGATCCTCACCGAGCAGGACGCCGGGAGGGAGAAGCGATGACGACCCAACCCCGCGACGTCGACGTCGCGGAGCTCCGCGACCTCATGAGCGCCGCAGGCATGCTCCCGGCGATCCCCGCCGCCCTCACCAGTGACGTCACAGGGCGCGAGGCCCTGCTCAGCCGCATCCTCGCCGAGGCGCACGCCGGCGACCAGGCTGACCGCGCCGTCGACCAGCCCGACGGCGCGCAGCCAGCGACGCCGCTCGCTCAGCCGGCCGCCGTCACTCCGATCGAGTCAGCGCGTGCGAGCCGTCGCAGGAGGCTCAGCCGCACCGGTCGCCGAGTGCTGACCCTCGCCGCTGCCGGGGCCGCGGTGCTCGCCGCGGTGCTGGGTACCCAGCTGTCCTCAGGCCCCCAGGCCATCGCCGGGTCCCCCGCCGCTCTGGTCTTCTCCGGCGCCGACGCCCTCGACGTCGCGGCGGGCACCGCACCCAGCGCGACCGCGACCCTGACCGTCCTCGCCGAGGCGGCACTGTCCGCCCCGGCGCCGGAGGTGGGCGGGGACGTGCAGCGCGTGGCGACCTACGCCTGGTTGCACGTACAGGACGGGGACACCGGCGAGATCTCGACCGTGCCGACGCAGAGCATGTGGTGGCTCTCGGCGGACGGCGCCATCCAGTCCACCCAGGTGCGCACCGGGGCGATCACCGCCGACGGTCAGATCGACCCGGCGGCCGCCCCCGTGCAGGCCGCGGGCACCTCGACCGACACCTTCCCCGCGGGGTCGCTGGTCCCGGCCACCCTCGCGGGTCTGCCGCGGGACACCGCGGGCCTGACGACCGAGCTGCTCGCCCTGACCGGCGCCCAGACGTGCACGGCCGACGACGCGGCACGGGCAGCCTGCCTGGTCGTGGCGGTGCAGCAGCTCTTCTCCCAGTACGTGGTGCCCGGCGACCTGGCTGCGGCGATGTGGTCTGTCCTGGCCGAGCAGCCCGCCGTCTCCGACCTCGGGTCGACGACCGACCGGTTCGGCCGGCCCGGGCTGGCTGTCGCTGTCGCACCTGCCCTGGGAACCCCGGAGGCGGTCACGGTGCTCATCATCTCCCCGACCGACGGCCAGCTGCTCGGGGTGGAGACCATCGCCGTCACTGACCCGCAGGGACCCGTCGCCCAGTCCGTGACCGGCTTCACCGCCTGGAACACGTCGTCGTGGGTTGCGGCCCTGGGCGACTGAGGTAGGCGCCTGAGGTGGCCGCCTGATCGCCGGGCACCGGCTGCGTCTAGCCGGGCGGGGCCCGGTCCGAGCTGAACGCCCCCCTGCGACGTTCGGCTCAGACCGGGCTCCGCCACGGAGTCCCTTCCGGGCTGACGAGACGGCTCGCGCACAGCAAGCTGATCACCAGGGGTGGCGGTGATGACGCGCCTTGTCGTCTATACATCCGCTGGTCACCCCGGTTTGTCACATGTCCAGTGAAAGTGGTCCGGTCGAGGTCCGCGAGCGCTCCAGTCCCACCACGGTGTCAGTCCTCGCGGACCTCGTCTCCGTGGACGATGAGCGCCCACAGCACGACGACGTCGATCGCGATGACGATGATCGACCACACCGGGTAGGCGGGCAGCCAGAGGAACTGGGTGATGAGGTTGAGGGTGACCAGGACGACTGCCAGGAGCCGTGCCCAGGTCTGTCCGACGGCGAGGAAGGCACCGATGAGGAAGATGACGATCCCGAAGATCAGGTGCGCCCAGCCCCATCCCTCCACGTCGAAGACGAGGAGGTTGACGCCAGTGTCGATGTAGGCGTTGTCGTCGCCGATGACGGCGACCAGTCCTGTCATGAAGTTGAGCACTCCTGCGGCCATCATCAGGACTGCTGCGAACCAGATCCACCCCACCCACGCTGTTGCACGTGCCATGAGCACTCCTCCCACAGGGGCACCCGACGGGCGCTCGTCCCGCAATCCTGCTGCGACCGTTTCGCCAGGACATCACCCGAAGAGGGTGAGATAGTCGCACGTGGGGGGTTGTCGGGGTCGCCCCGCCGGTTCGAGGTCCAACCCCGACGCATCCCGCTCATCGGAGGCGACGACCATGGAGCAGGACACCGACACCCGCGAGTCGCGCCCGGTGGAGCACCGGCCTCCCTCCCGCAAGATCGCATCTCCTGCGTTGCCCTCGCTCTACGTCCCCCGTGACGCTCTCTCGGCGCGGCTGGACGAGGGGGTCGAGGCGGGGGCGGTCTCTCTCCTGTCCGCCCCGACCGGCTACGGGAAGTCGACCCTGCTGGCGGCGTGGTCGGCTGCGAGCGTGCACCCGGTCGCCTGGCTGACGGTCGACGAGCTGGACGACGACGCGCGTGCCCTGTGGCGCGGGGTCCGGCACACGATCGCGGCGGCGCTGGTGAGTGCGGGGCTCGGGGACACGGTGGGCCTGGGAGAGATCGAGGTCCCCGTGCACGAGGACCAGACCGGCCTGGCGATCGACGACCTCGTCTCACGCCTGGACGCCTTGCCCCTCCCCCTGGTGCTCGTGCTCGACAACGTCGACGAGATCGCCTCCCCCGGGTCGGTGGCCATGCTCGACCGCCTGGTGCGGTACGCCCCTGCGCACGTGCATCTCATGCTGTCGGGGCGCTTCGACCCGCCGGTGAACTGGCAACGGGTGCGTGCGGCGGGGCGGCTCAACGAGATCGGTGCGCAGGACCTGCGGTTCAGTGTCGGTGAGACCCGTCAGCTTGCTGAGCTGTGGGGTGTCCAGCTCGGGGCCAAGGACGAGCAGGAGCTCGTGCGGGTGACCGAGGGGTGGCCGGTCGCGGTGAAGATGACCTTGGGGGCGATGGCGACGGCACCGACCGCTGCCGGGGCGCGGGCCACGCTGCGGCCCACCAGCGAGGTGGCGGACGCTCTGGTCACCCAGGTGCTGACGAGCCTGGGTCCCCGCCTGGGTGAGTTCGTGCTCGCGGCGACGACGTGCCGCTCGGTCGACGCCGAGCTCGCGGACGCGCTCAACGGCGGCGACGGCGGGGCGGAGCTGCTCGCCCAGTGCGTCGAGCGTGGGCTGTTCCTGGATCGCCAGGTGACCGGCGAGGGGGAGCCGGTGACCTACCGGTGGCATGACGCCTTCGCGGCACAGTGCCAGACGAGGTTGGCGACGGCGCACCCTCGGCGGTGGCGGGTGCTGCACCGCGCCGCCGCTCACCACTGGCGGGACAAGGACCTCGACGAGGCGGTCACGCACGCCCTGCGGGGTGGCCGTCCCGGGCTGGCTGCCACCTTCTTGCACGAGCGGTGGATCGAGCTGGTGCTACGCGGGGAGCACGCCCTGCTGCTGGAGCTGTGCCACCGGGTACCGGCCCCCCTGGACGAGAGCCCTGAGCTGCTGCTCCTCATGGCGGTGTGCCACTATCTCGACGGGGACCTCGCCCAGGCTGATCTCATGCTGCGACGCACGGGGGCCAGCGCCGCGGGCGAGCCTGGCGAGAGCACCCGGCCGGGCCAGCATCGTTTTGCGCTGCTCGAGCAGCTGCTCGGCGTGGTGATCTCCAGCGGGCACGTGGACCCCTCGGTGATGGCTGCCCTCGGGGAGGAGCTGCTGGACTCCGCTCCCCCGGACGAGGACGCCGTGGTGGTGGCCGGAGCCGAGCACGTGGTGGGGCGGTTGCTGGCCAGGGCGGGGCGCCCGGCGCCGGCAGCGGCGCTGTTCGAGGTCTCGACCGCGGTCGCCACGGCGCGGTCGATGGCCGCTCTGCGTCTGGCTGGGGAGTCGGAGCTGTCGCTGCTGGTGCGCGAGTCCCAGGGCTGCGGTGTGGGACGGAGCCGGGCACGGGCTGCGGTGGACGAGGGGCAGCAGCTGGGGTGGGGCAGCGCGCCGATCCTGTCCGCGGCGTACCTGACCTTGGCGCTGTCCGAGTACGACCGCGACGACCTCGACACCGCACGGGACTGGGCCATCCAGGCGCTGGGCACCGTCCAGCGTGGGGACTGGAGCCAACGGGCCCTGACCCGGGCAGCGCTGCTGGAGATCGCACTGGCGGCGGGCGACCCTGCGGCTACCCAGGAGAACTTCGACGCCCTGGCATCCATGGGCGCTTCTCGCCTGCCCCCGTACTGGCCGTCGCTGGCCGCGGTGCTCTCCGCGCGCCGGCACCTGGCTCGCGGAGAGGTGGCGGCGGCGTCGACGATCGTGACCGGTCTGGCTACGCGGTCCGGACCCGGTCCGGGTCTGGCCGAGCACCCGGGGTCGGTGGTGTGGGCCGCGGAGATCCTGCGGCGCACGGGCGCTCCGGAGCTCGCAGCAGAGGTGCTGACGCTGGTTCCCCCGGACTGCCAGGCCAGCCAGCTCCTGACCCGCCGCCACCTGGTGGCGGCGCTGCTGGCGGTGGCCGCCGATGAACGCGACCGTGCCCATCAGCTCCTCGAGGCAGCGCTGGCCGCGGGCGAGCTGGACGATGTGCGGCGTCCGTTCACCGACCGGCGCGAGGAGATCCTGCCGTTGCTGGCCGAGCACCTGTCCTGGGGCACCGAGCATGCGACCTTCACCATCTCCCTGCTGGACCACCTCCCCGCTGCCCCGGTCGTCCCCGCGCTGACCTCGCACTGGTCCCTGACCCCGCGTGAGCACGAGGTGCTGCTGTACCTGCGCACGTCGATGACGGCGGCCGACATCGCTGCAGCGGCATTCGTCTCCATCAACACGGTGCGCACCCACCAGCGGGCCATCTACCGCAAGCTCGGCGTGGAGGGGCGCCGAGACGCGGTGCGGGTGGCGACCGAGCGCGGGCTGCTGTGACGGGCTGATCCGGGGTGCGGGTCTCGCGCCGGCATGGTGCGGGGCCGCCGCGGCGGCCCTGTGATCAGGACACCCGCTCTCGATGTGCGTCAGATCACAGCCAGATCGGGAAGGGGGCGAACGGGTCATCTCGTTGAAACGGGCATGACCACACAGACCTTCACCCCGACCGACGCCGCCTTCGACGACCTCCTCGAGATCGACGCGGTGACAGCAGACCTGCTCTTCCGCGAGGCGCGCACCGTGAACGTCTTCGAGGACGAGGCCGTCCCGGACGAGAAGATCCAGGCCGCCTACGACCTGGTGCGGTGGGGCCCGACGGCGATGAACACCCTCCCCCTGCGACTGTTCATCGTGCGCGACGCCGAGGCTCGTGCCCGCCTGGTCTCTCACATGTCCGAGGGCAACCAGGCCAAGACGTTGGCCGCGCCGCTGACCATCGTCGCCGCAGCCGACCCGAACTTCCACGAGAACCTGCCGGTCCTGGCTCCGCACGTCCCCGGCGCCCGCGAGAACTTTGACGCAGCAGGCGAAGGGGTCCGCGTCCCGATGGCTCGCACCTCGGCCCTCATCCAGGTGGGGTACTTCATCGTCGGGCTGCGCGCAGCCGGGCTGCATGTCGGCCCGATGACCGGGTTCGACGCCGAGGGCATCGACGCGGAGTTCTTCGCTGAGAACGGCTGGAAGTCCCTCGTCGTCCTCAACGTCGGCACCCCGGCGTCGGAGGGCGCCTCTCACCCGCGCCAGACGCGACTGGGCTTCGACGAGGTCTCCCTGACCGTCTGACCGTCTGACCGCGGCGCCACCAGCACCGCACCTCATCCTCATCACCGGCGCGCCGGTCAGCCCTCGGGCTGGCCGGCGCGCCGTCGTCTGCGCCCAGGATCCCTGCGCCCCGGACCTCTGCGAGCGCGATCCGCTGAGCAGATCCCTTGCCTGCCGACAGGTTTCGTGACACGATGTTGGTATCTTGCCAACAGGGTGTTGGCATCTTCCCCGCAGAGGATCCTTATGTTTCTTGCACTCCGCGAGCTCACCTTCGCGCGAGGACGCTTCGGCCTCATGGGGGCCGTCGTCGCCCTCATCGCCGTGCTCATGGTCATGCTGTCCGGGCTCTCGTCCGGGCTGGTCAACGACGGCGTCTCCGGGCTCAAGTCCCTGCCGGTCACGGCCTTCGCCTTCGACGAGGGCACCAAGACCGACAACGCCTTCTCCCGCTCGGTCGTCGACTCCGACCAGCTGTCGACCTGGAGCACCCAGCCCGGCATCGCAGAAGCGACGCTCCTCGGCGTCTCGCTGGTCAACGCCACGGCCACCGACGGCACCCAGGTGGACCTGAGCCTCTTCGGCGTGGAGACGGACTCCTTCCTGGCTCCCGCCCCCGCCGAGGGAGACGGCCTCGCCAGCCCCAACGGCATCGTCGTGTCACCGACGGCCCAGGCCGAGGGGATCGAGCTGGGCACCACGCTCACCCTCGACCAGCTCGGCACCGAGCTCGTCGTCGTCGGGTTCACCGACGGTCAGGCGACCTTCGGGCACGTCGACGTCGCCTACCTCCCCCTGGCGACCTGGCAGCTCATCAGCTCCGGGCTCGCCCAGCCCGGTCCCCCCACCGCCGAGCAGCTCGACGCCGTGCCCACCGACACCGCCAGCGTCATCGCCCTGCAGGCAGCGGACGGAGCCAGCCTCGACCTCAAGGCGGGCGACGCGGCAGCTGCGACCACCACCAGCACCCTCACCGAGGCATTCAACGCCTCCCCCGGCTACGAGGCCGAGACCCTCACCCTGAGCATGATCCAGGTCTTCCTCTACGCCATCTGCGCCCTGGTCGTCGGTGCCTTCTTCACCGTGTGGACCATCCAGCGCAAGCACGAGATCGCCGTGCTGCGGGCCATCGGGGCCTCCACCCGGTACCTGCTCCGCGACGGACTCGTCCAGGCAGCGCTGCTGCTGGTGACCTTCACCGCCCTCGGCCTCGCCGCCGGCCTCGGACTCGGCTCAGCGATGCCCGAGGCCATGCCCTTCGCCCTCGAAGCCAGCCCCATCCTCACGGCAGCGACCCTCACCGTCGGCCTCGGCCTCGTCGGCGCAGCCGTCGCGATCGTGCGGATCTCCCGGATCGACCCGCTCGACGCTCTCGGAGGAAACCGATGACCGACACCCGCACCCTCACACCCCCGGCCACCGCGACCGCGAGCGCTGGCCTGTCCATCCGTGACGCCGTCATGGAGCTCGGCGACGGCGACACCCGGGTCCGCGCCCTCGACGGCGTGAGCCTCGACGTCGCCCCCGGCGAGTTCGTCGCGATCGTCGGCCCCTCCGGCTCAGGGAAGTCCTCGCTGCTGGCCGTCGCCGGAGCGCTGGCCACGCCAGACTCAGGCCAGGTGTCCATCCACGGCCAGGACCTGGGGCAGCTCAGCCGCGCCCGGCGCGCGGACTTCCGGCTGCACACGATCGGCTTCGTCTTCCAGTCCGGGAACCTCATCCCGGCTCTGACCGCAGCCGACCAGCTCCGCCTGGTCAACAAGCTCGCGGGCGGCCCGCGCAGCTTCGACCCGACCGAGCTCCTGGCAGCCGTCGGGATGGCCGGCAAGGCCAAGAACCGCCCCGGTCAGCTCTCCGGCGGCGAACGCCAGCGCGTGGGCATCGCCCGGGCGCTGGTCACCCGGCCCAGCGTGCTCCTCGTCGACGAGCCCACTGCCGCGCTGGACCGCGCGCGCAGCCACGAGGTCGTCGGCCTGCTGGCCGAGCAGAGCCGCGAGTTCGGCGTGGCCACGGTCATGGTGACCCACGACCACGGCGTGCTCGAGCACTGCGACCGTGTCCTCGAGATGACCGATGGCAGGCTCACTGCCTCGGTGTAGCGTCGGTGGCTGGCGCCTGGACCAGGCGCCAGCCACGAGAGAGGCGGACTACCCCCATGCCCCGAATCACCGCCCCGTCCGTCGCGGAGCACCGCGCCGCGCAGGAGCGCAGGCTGCTGGACGCAGCTGACGCGCTGCTGCGAGAGACGGGAGAGGCGCCCACCCTGGCTCAGGTCGCCGAGCGCGCGGGCCTGGCCCGCCCGAGCATCTACCAGTACTTCGGCTCCCGCCAAGAGCTCCTGCAGGCCCTCGTGCGTGACGTCTTCCCCCGATGGACCGAGCAGATCGCCTCTGCCATGCGCTCCGCCCCCACCCCCGCGGACCGTCTCCTCGCCTATGCCAGGGCCAACATCATCCTCGTCGACGAGGGCAGCCACGCCGTCGCCTCCGCCTTGGCGGACCTCGCCCCCGGCGCGGAGATCGACGAGCAGGCCCGGCTCATGCACACCCGCATCCAAGAGCCCCTCGTGGAGACCCTCTCCGAGCTGGGCGTCGAGGATCCCGAGTCCGTGGCACAGATGATCAACGCCATGGTGCACGCCGGCACCCGCATGCTCGACGCCGGGCAGGACGTCACCCAGGTGGTTGCTCACCTGGAGACCGTCCTCGGGCCGCTCGCCGACCGGTACCGCACCGCCGAGGTCTGAGCGACCTCACCACCACTCACCGGCTGCCACCCGCAGGGCTGCCACCCGCAGGGGCGGCAGCCGGTGGCGCGGTCAGCGCTGCAGCGCGGCGTACCGCTGCAGGAACAGCGCCTCGGTCAACGCCATGTCCTCGATCTCGCTCGGGGCCACGCTCTCGTTGGGGGCATGGATGAGGGCCAACGGCTCCTCGACGCCGATGAGGATCACCTCGGCGCCGGGATAGGTCTGCTGGAACACCGTGCACAACGGGATCGACCCTCCCTGGCCCAGGCGCGCCATCGGCCGTCCGTAGGCTTCCTCCGCCGCGGCCGCCATCGCGTGGTACGCCGGGCCGTCGGTCGACGCCTCGAAGGGGTTGCCGATCGCCTCGACCTCGATCGTGACGTGCACCCCCCACGGCGCGGCCCCGCGCAGCTGGGCCAGGAGGGCAGCCTCAGCCTCCTCCGGGGTCGTGCCGGGCGGGATGCGCAGGTTGATGCGGGCGGCCGCGCGCGGGACCACAGCGGCTGAGGAGCCCAGCACCGGCGGGCAGTCGATGCCCAGGATCGTCGCCGCCGGTCGGGCCCACAGCATGTCCGAGACGCTGCCGTCGCCCAGGAGCTGGACGCCGTCGAGCAGGCCTGCGTCCGAGATGAACTGCTCGGTGGGGTACGGAGCCCCCTCCCAGCGCCGGGTGCTGTCCAGCCCTGTGACGGTGGTGTTGCCGTGCGCGTCGCGGAGCGTGGCCAGCATCGCCACCAGCGCTGCCAGCGCGTCAGGGGCGGGACCGCCGAACATCCCGGAGTGGATCTCCGACCTCAGCGCCTCGACCGTGACCACCACGTTGACCATCCCGCGCAGGCTGACCGTGGCGGCCGGGTAGCCCACGGCGGCGTTCCCGGTGTCGGCGACGATGATCGCGTCGGCGCGCAGCAGGTCCGCGTGGCCGGGCACGAACTCCTCGAGCCCGCCGGTGCCCTGCTCCTCCGAGCCCTCCACCACGAGCTTGAGGTTGACGGCCACGTCCTCGCCCAGGGCCCGCAGCGCGGCGAGGTGCATGATGATGTTGCCCTTGCAGTCGGCGGCACCGCGCCCGTACCACCGCCCGTCCACCTCGGTGAGCTCGAAGGGCGGTGTGCGCCAGGCGGCGTCGTCGAGCGGAGGCTGGACGTCGTAGTGGGCGTAGAGCAGGACGGTCGGCGCCTGCGGGTCGCTGCACGCCCGGGACCCGACGACAGCCGCGCTGCCGTCCGGGGTGACCTCCAGGTGGGCGTCGGCGAACCCGATCTCGGCGAACTTGTCGAGCACCCACCGGGCGGCCTGCTCGCACTCGGTCGCCGGGAACTGGCGTGGGTCGGCCACCGAGCGCAACGCGACGAGCTCGGCGAGCTCCTGCCGGGCTTGGGGCATGAGCTGGGACACGTTCTCTCGCAGGGTCATGATCGGGTTCCCGCCACGTCGTCGGTCTTGAGGTCGTCGATGAACTGCTGGAAGTCCTCCAGCTCCTCGGGGCAGTACACCTCGATGATGATGAGCTGGCCCCGGACTGCTCGGCTGTCGGCGATGACCGGGCGCTCTCCCGGTCCGGTGGCGCCGTTGCTGAGCAGCGCGAGCAGGGTCGCCCTGGACAGGGCCTCGTTCGGGCTGGAGCAGGTCGCGCCGCCGTCCTCACCGAGCACCCGGATGATCTGGTCTCTCTCCGGGGTGCGCAGTCCAGCGTCCTGGAGGGCGGCGATCAGCTCGTCGGCCTTCTCCTGGGCACGGACGCTCTCGCGCACCGCGCTGAAGGCGAGGACAGCCCACACCGCCAGAGCGAGCAGGATGATGCAGGACACGACGTAGATCCAGGTGCGCTCTCGCCGCGACTGGTGCTCAGGCGGCGCGGGGACTGGGGTCTGTGCTGGTGCGGTCATGAGGGGGTCACCTCCTCAGGTACGGGCTGCTTCCACGACGGCTTGCGGAAGCGGTAGAAGAGGAACGGCACGAAGAGGCCGAGGCCCAGCGCGCCGCCACCGACGATGAGGAAGTAGACGAGCGGGCTGCCCGAGGCGAACTGCGACGGCGGGATGAAGCCGACGAGCAGCGCCGCCAAGGACGCTCCGAAGCCGACCCCGCACAGCCCCAGGAGCATCGGGGCCCGGTAGCCGCGGCGATGGTCGGGTTGCAGGCGCCGCAGCCGCACCGCCGCCACGAACATGAGCAGGTACATGATCAGATACACCTGCGTGGTGATGACGGAGAAGATCCAGTAGGCGCTGGAGACGTTGGGGATGAGGGCGTAGGCCAGGCCGATGACGGTGGTGACCACGCCCTGGACCACGAGGATGTTCTGCTGGACGCCGTTCTTGTTCAGGCGCTGCAGGAACGGTGGCAGGTACCCCTCCTGCCGCGAGATGAGCAGCAGCCCCTTGGACGGGCCGGCCAGCCAGGTGAGCATCCCACCCAGGGACGCGGTGACGAGCATGATCCCCACGATCGGCGTGAGCCACTGCCAGCCGAAGTTGGAGAAGACGGCGTCGAAGGCCTGCATCACCCCGGCGGTCAGGGAGAGCTGCTCGGCCGGCACGATCCAGCTGATCGCGAGGGCCGGGAGGATGAAGATCGCCAGCACCATGCCCATGGCCAGGAACATCGACTTGGGGAACTCCTTGTCGGGTTTTTTCAGCGAGGAGACGTGGACCGCGTTCATCTCCATGCCGGAGTAGGACAGGAAGTTGTTGACGATGAGCACGAGGCTGGAGAGCCCGGCCCAGGCCGGCAAGATGTTCTCTGCGGTCATCGGGGCGGCGGACGGGTTCCCGTCTCCGAGGAAGACGATGCCCAGGGTCACCAGCACGACCCCCGGGATGAGGGTGCCGATGATCAGGCCCCCGCTGGCCATCCCGGCCACTCCTTTGGTCCCGCGCGAGGACACCCAGACGCCGGACCAGTACACGACGATGATCACCGCGGCCGTCCACACCCCGCTGCTGGCCAGGTCGGGATTGAAGACGTAGGCGAGGGTGCTGGCGACAAAGCCGAGCAGGCTCGGGTAGTAGAAGATCGTCATCGCGAACTGGCACCACACCGCCAGGAAGCCCATCGGCTTGGAGATGCCCTCCGAGACCCACTTGTAGACGCCGCCAGTCCAGCCCGAGGCGAGCTCGGCGGAGACCAGCGAGGTCGGGAGCAGGAAGACGAGGGCGGGCAGCAGGTAGAGGAACACGCAGGCCAGGCCGTAGACGGCCATGGTGGGCGCCGCCCGCAGGCTGGCGACCGAGCTGGTGGTCATCATGGCCAGGGCGACCCAGGAGATCCACTGGGTGCTGGTCGCCCGGGTGCGGGCGACCGGCGCGGGGACGGCGGCTGCGCCGTCGGCGGGGATGTCCGCGGCGCTCACAGCACGGCCTGCCGAGGCGGGGTGAGGAGATGGGACGCATGGGTAGTCATGGGTGCCTCCGTCCAGGGCGTCGTGAGTCGAGCCTGTGCCTTGAGTGTGGATCCGGCAGAGCCCGTCGAACCTCACCCACAACAGGTGATATCCGGAGCACCCGCGCGTTCCGGTCCGGTGCGCGAGCGCTGGCTATCCGACGACGCGCAGACCGTGGTCGGTGGTGTTGAACCGCACGGCTCCGGTGTCGGTGACGGTGACGATGTCCTCGATCCGCACCCCGAGCTCACCGGTGAGGTAGATCCCCGGCTCCACGGAGAAGCACATCCCCGGGATGAGCGGCTGCTCCTCACCCTCGATCATGTAGGGCGGCTCGTGGGTCGTGGTGCCGATCCCGTGGCCGGTGCGGTGGATGAACTGCTCGCCGTAGCCCGCGTCGGTGATGACCGCGCGCGCCGCCCGGTCGACCTCCTGGCACGCGACACCCGGGCGGACCGCGTCGACCCCGGCCTGCTGGGCCACCCGCACGACCTCGTGCACCTCGCGGAGCCTGGCGGACGGCTCCCCCACGCACACCGTCCGGGTCGTGTCCGAGCCGTAGCCGTCCATCAAGCCGCCGAAGTCCAGGACGACCGCGTCGCCTTCCTCGATCACCCGGTCGCCGGCCTCGTGGTGGGGGTTGGCGCCGTTGGGTCCGGAGCCCACCACGGTGAAGTCCACCTGCTCGTGCCCGTGCTCGCGCAGCAGGCGCGCGAGGTCCGCTGCGACGTCGGTCTCCTTGCGTCCGGCGAAGGGCACGTCGACGATCTGCTCGTAGGTGGCGTCTGCCGCCGCACCGGCCGCAGCGAGCCGGGCCAGCTCGTCGGCGTCCTTGACCGCCCGCAGCATCGGCAGGCACTGCGTCAGCGCACGGTAGGAGGACCCGGGCACCGCGTCCTGCAGGCCGAGCAGGTGCAGCGCCCAGGCTGAGTCGGCGATGCCCATGCTCGCGTGCGCGCCGACGAAGGCCGCGAGACGTGCGAACGGGTCTTCCCCGTCGGTCCAGTCGATGATCGTCAGGCTCGGCGCTGCGACCGCGTCCTCGGCGTCTGCCCGTTCCAGCCGCGGCAGGAGCAGGACCGGGTCCTGGCCCGGGGTGAGCACGAGCGCGGTGAGCCGCTCGGTGACGGCGGTGGGCCGGTAGCCGGTGAGCCATACCAGGTCCGGCCCCGGGGTGATGACCAACCCGTCCAGGCCCGCCGCCGCGGCGTCGGCGGCGGCCCGGCGCATGCGCGCGGTGTAGTCCTCGACGGTGAACGGTGGCGGCGGCGTGCGGGTGGGCGGCGTGCTGGGCGGCGGCGTGCTGGTCATGACTCCTCCTGGGGTGTGCGGGCTGCGTCGTGCTCACCGCCGGCGCGTCCGGGCGTCGCCGAGGTCGGCAGGGTGTAGGTGTGCGCCGCAGCGGCAGCGGCGGCGTCGCTCACGGTGCCCTTGGGCTCGCGGTGCCGGGCGATGACGAAGGCCATGAGCACCCCGAGGAAGCTGAAGATCGCCATCATCCACGAGGCCGCGCCCAGGCCGGCCGCCAGGGCGTCCCCGGCGGACGCGCCGTCGTCGGTCCGGTTGGCGATGACGTCGCCGTAGACGGTGGCGGCCAGGGCGGTGGCCACCGCGGCGCCGACGTACCGCGCCATGTTGGAGACTCCCGAGGCGCCACCGACCTGCTTCTCCGGGACCGAGGCGGTCGCCGCCGACGACGCCGGACCGTTGGCCATCCCCATCCCCACGGCGATGGCGAGGAGCGGCAGCAAGAAGGCGCGGTACGCCCACGCGTCATCGACGAAGCCCACCAGGACGAACCCGACGGTCGTCACGGCGAAGCCGACCCCGATGGTCTGCCTGCCGCCGAGCCGCGCGGCCAGCCTGGGCACCAAGGGAGCGATGACCACCAGCCCCACGGTCGCCGGCAAGGTCGCCAGGCCCGCCTCGAGCGGGCTGAAGCCGAGCGTGGCCGGGTCCTGGAAGTACAGGCTGAGCAGGTACATCAGGCCGTTGATCGTCCCGGCGGCGATGAGGATGGCGACGGTCGAGCCCACCAGCACGCGGTTGCGCAGCAGAGCGAGGTCGACGAGCGGCACCGCGACCCGCCCCTCCACAGCGACGAAGGCGATGGCAGCGGCCACCGTGAGGGCGAAGCACCCCAGGGTGCCGGCCGAGATCCACCCCCACTCCCCGCTCTTGGTCACCCCGAGGATGAGCGGGGTCAGCGTCAGGGCGATGAGCACCGTCCCCGCGTAGTCGATGGTGCGTGGCCGGTCCGGGTCCCTCGACTCGCGCACGGTCGCGACGGTCAGCACCATGCACAGCACCGCGATGCCCGCGTCGATCCAGAACAGCCCCTGCCAGCCGGTGGCGTCCACGAGCACCCCGCCGACCAGCGGGCCGGCAGCGGCCCCGACGGCCGCCGCGGCTCCCCACAAGGACACCGCCCGCAGCTGTGCGTCCCCGGTGTTGGCTACGGACAGCAGGCTGAGACCACAGGCCAGGATGGTGGCTCCGGCGGCCCCTTGGATCACCCGGCCGGCGATGACCATCCCGCCCGAGTCCGCGAGCGCGATGAGCACGCAGGAGACCACGAACAGGGCCAACCCGAGCTGGAAGATCCGACGTCGCCCGAAGACGTCGCCCAAGGACCCGGCGGTGACGATCACCGCGGCGCCGACGAGGGAGTACCCGGTGACCGCCCACTGCAGGGTGGTCACCGACATCCCGGTGTCCGCCGAGATGGCGGGGAGCAGGATGCTGATCGCGGAGGTGTTCGCGTTGACCACGAGGGTGGAGACGCACGTGGCCGCGAGCACCCCGCCCGCCCGGGTGCTGACCTGCGTGGAGCTGACCATCGCGACGTCCCTTCCGGTGACCGTTTCGAGGCGGATCTTCCCTGTTCACGGTAGGTCGGGCAGCCGGGGAGGTCCTCATCCGCTTCAGGTGAGGATCGCCGTGGACCGCCGCTCGACTCAGGCACAATGGGGGCACCATGTCGATGACGAGCTTCCAGGACTTCCCCCTGCCCCCCGCCCTGCACCAGGCCCTCGCCGATCAGGGCATCACGAGCCCGTTCCCCATCCAGGCGGCCACGCTCCCTGACACCCTGGCGGGGCGGGACGTCCTCGGGCGCGGACGCACCGGCTCGGGCAAGACGCTCGCCTTCACCCTCCCACTGGTCACGCGGCTCGCCGCGGCACCGTCCCGGCTCCCGGTCCGCCGCCCGCGCGCCCTCGTGCTGTGCCCCACCCGCGAGCTGGCTAACCAGATCAACGCGACGATGGAGCCGCTGGCCCGAGCGCTCGGCCTGGTCACCACGGTGATCTTCGGTGGGGTCTCCCAGCGCCGCCAGGTCTCGGCCCTCAACGGCGGCGTCGACATCGTCATCGCGTGCCCCGGGCGGCTGGAGGACCTGCTCAAGCAGAAGGTCCTCACGCTGGACACGGTGGAGGTCACCGTCCTGGACGAGGCCGACCACATGGCTGACCTGGGGTTCCTCCCCGGGGTCAAGCGCATCATGGCCAAGACGCCTCGGCGCGGGCAGCGCATGCTGTTCTCCGCCACCCTGGACAACGGCGTGGACCTGCTCGTGGAGCGCTTCCTCGACCGGCCGGCCGTCCACTCCGTCGACAGCGTGCAGTCCCCCGTCGCTGCCATGACCCACCACGTCTTCGCCGTGCCCGACGCCGCGACGAAGTACGCCGTCGTCTCCCGGCTGGCCTCAGGCAGCGGACGGCGGGTGCTGTTCACGCGGACCAAGCACGAGGCCAAGAACCTGGCGAAGGCACTCACCGCTCAGGGGATCCCCGCGGTCGACCTGCAGGGGAACCTCGCGCAGAACGCCCGCGAGCGCAACCTCGAGGCTTTCACTGCGGGGATCGTCCGGGTGCTCGTGGCCACGGACGTCGCAGCCCGAGGCATCCATGTCGATGACATCGAGCTGGTGGTCCACGTCGACCCACCCACCGAGCACAAGTCCTACCTGCACCGGTCGGGGCGCACCGCGCGCGCCGGTCGCGGGGGCGACGTGGTGACGATCGTGCTCCCCGAGCAGCACGGGGAGATGCGTGATCTGGCGCGTCTGGCCAAGATCAGTGCGAAGCCGCAGGTCGTGACCGTCGGCAGCGCCGCGGTCACGCGACTGGTGGGTGAGGCGGCCGCCTATGTGCGCCCGTCCAAGACCACCGGCGCCGGTCAGGCGGTGCGCTCCGCCCGTGCCTCCGGCTCCCAGCGGGAGCGCTAGGACCCGGCCGCCGGCGTGGCGGGCGCGGTACCGGGCCTCGCGGACGTGAGGAAGGCGAGCTCGGTGTCCCAGGCATCCAGGTCCGGCTCCTCGGAGTTGAGGTACCACTCGATGCGTGCCCCCCAGGCCTCGCCCGGGCCGTCGGGGTGCTTGTCCCACGTCACGCCGGTCTCCTCGCCCCACCGCAGCAGGTCGGCGGTGGCCTGCATGAGTCCATCGGGGTGCCCGTGAAAGAGCGCGACCGCGTAGGGGCCGCCGGGCAGCTCGCCCGAGAGCACCCGGTCGTCTCCGTCGAGAGGCTCGGCCACGGGGAAACCCACGTCGATGGTCAGCTCGCCGGCCATGTCGATGGTCAGGTACCGCCACAGCTCGGGTCCGTCCGGGGAGACACCACGAGCCTTCAACCAGGCGATGACCTCCGCAGTGAGCGGAGGCAGGGCGTCAGCGATCTCCGCCATCGTCACGCTCGCGCGGATCGCGACGTAGGGCCGCGCAGGTCGCTCCTCGATCCGCGGCGGAGACTGGAACGACGACGACTGCGATGACATAGCGGCCTCCCACGGCTTCTGCTCGGCTACCCCACGCGCGAGGGCACGAACTCGTGCATCGTCTCACGGCCCTCACGGACGACGAGGCAGGTGGACTCAGGTACCTCACGCCAGGCCCCGCGCAGGTTCCCCAGCGGCTCAGAGACCACCAGGCGTGCGTCGTCGGACAGCTCGTGGAGGACGGGGTGCTCGGGGTACTGCTGGCGCAGCGTCGAGACGTCCTGGCTGTGGAACAGCGACCGGGACTCGTGCGCGCTGGAGTAGCGGAAGGCCCACGTCGCGTTCCCGTCGGTGGTGGCCACCGTCATCTGGATCGGTTGCTCGATCCCGTGCCGGTGACCGGTCTCCTCGATCAGCCCGACGGCCCGCGCCACCGCGGTCGGCGGGTCCTCCTCCAGACCGAAGGTCAGGGCGAGGTAGAAGAACAGCTCGGAGTCGGTCGAGCCCTCGATGTCCGGGAACAGCTCGGGGGCCACGGCCAGTGCGAGGTCACGCTTGACCGTCGGGAAGTCGGTGATGGAGCCGTTGTGCATCCACAGCCAGTCGTCGTGGCGGAAGGGGTGGCAGTTGGTCTGCTGGACGGCGGTGCCGGTCGTGGCGCGGATGTGGGCGAACAGCCGTCCGGTCTTGGCCTGCGCCGAGAGCTCGCGAAGGTTGCGGTCGTTCCACGCCGGCTCGGTGCTGGTGAACACCCCCGGCACCGCCTGGGTGCTGTACCAACCGACCCCGAAGCCGTCGCCGTTGACCGACTCTGCGCCCATGCGCGAGTGCCTGCTCTGCACCACGAGGGAGTTCTCGGGCTTGAAGAGCAGGTCCTCCAGGAGCAACGGGGACCCCGAGTACGCGAGCCAACGACACATCTCCACCCACCACCTGTTCATCCCAGCCGCCATGGTGCGCCCGTCCAGGGAGCACACCTCCAGTACACGCCCGCCCGTCGCCGGGCGCCTCACCCCCGGCTGGTGAGCGGACGCTCTCTGAGCTGGAGGACCCCGGCCACGACGAAGCACCCCGCGCCCGCACAGGTTCCCCAGTTGACCAACGCGAGGTTGACCACAGCAGACGTCGCCGGGCGGACGAAGGCCGCGAGCCCTGCGAGGAAGAACAGCACCGACCCCACCTGGTTGACCGCCACCACCCACCACCCGAGGTCACCGTGCCTGCTGCGACGACGGGTGCGGCGGGCAGCGAGCAGGGCCAGGTGCCCGGAGACGAGGAAGCACACGCAGCCGACCATGTCCGGGAGCCAGATCCGCAGGTCCGCCTGGCGGGCAGTCAGGTCAGAGGCGAAGGCGGCGACCAGGCTGACTCCGAAGAACAGCGTGCCGACGAACAGCACGGCCGCGCTGCGCCAGTCGATCTGCTGCGGCTGCCAGCCCCACCACCGGCGCTGAACCACACTCCTCCGACGAGATAGACCAGGTCCACCTGACGAATGCTGCCGACCTGCAGCTGGGCGAGCAGAGCGCCGAGCGCGAAGAGCGACCCGCCCAGGATGAACGCGACCGCGGCGACAGTGTTGACCCGAGCCAACCGGGTGGCTGAGGCGGGCATCGCTATCAGCAGGTGGTCGTGAGGGCGTCCTCGAGGGCGGACATCGAGGTGCCCAGCTCCTGCACGGCCGCGCCGACCGCAGCCAGCGTCGTGCCTGACGGCGCCGCGACGACCCCCTGGAGGCTCTCCCCGACCGCGGATGCTGCCTGCTCGACGGCATCGACCTCGTCGCCGAACTCGTCCCCGGCGTCGGCGGCGACCTCGTGCAGGTCCGACTGGACAGTCTTGAAGGTGTCCTGCAGTTCCGTGAGCGTGCCTTGACCGATCTCCAAGTCGCCGAGCTGGGCCACGGACTGCTGGAGCGAGGAGACCGACGAGCACACCTCGGGGGGTGCGTCGTCACCACCGCAGCCCGCGAGCGCCAGCGTGGCCACCAGGGCCGCTGAACAGGTCAGTGAGACTGCGGGACGTCGAAGGATCACGTCTCAGTATCGGACCGCCACAGAGGCACTCACCTCATTGGAAGTGGGTGATACGGCGTCTCGATCGCGTTGCGAGACTGAGGTGCACGGGTTCTTCCAGTCCGGAGGGCCCCAGCCAGTCCGACGAAAGGTCGCATGATGACGGATCCGAACTACACACTGCTGGTAGCCACCTACAGCGACGACGAGTCCGCTGCTGCCGAGGACTTCAAGGCGCTCAAGGAGGTCGGAGACACGGCGGTCGTGGCTGCGGTGGTGCTGTCCCGCGACTCCTCCGGCGAGGTCAAGGTCAAGGAGCACGGCGGCCAGCTGGTGGGCGGCGGAACGGCCGTCGGTGCGGTCGCGGGTCTGGTGGTCGGGTTGTTCGCACCCCCGCTGCTGCTCACGACGGTGATCGGTGCCGGGATCGGGGCCGGCGTCGGGGCGATCGTCAAGCGCCACGAGGAGAAGGAGATCGGGGTGGACGCGGACGAGTGGCTGCCGGCCGGGTCCTCCGCCATCGTCGCTGTCGTCGACGACCTCTACCTGGACCGGGTCGACAGGGCCGTCGACAAGGCGACCAAGAAGGTCGACAAGGCGATCGACAAGGGCGACTACGACGCCGTCGTCAAGGCCGTCAACGAGGGCGACGAGAAGATCATCAAGGCCGCGGAGTCCTGAGCCGCGCGGCGCCTGCCCGCAGGCGCCGCGCTCCCCGTATGCACAAGAGGCCGTCTCCACCCGCGTGGGGACGGCCTCTGCACTCCCAGCACTGACGCACATCCACGAGGTATGGAGCCCATCATGACGAACCCCACGCACGACGCGAACGCAGCATCCGACGCCCCGATCGTCGTCGGGGTCGACGGCTCACCCGACTCCGTGCGCGCCCTGCGCTTCGCAGTCGCCGAGGCGGAGAGATCACACGCCGAGGTGTGGCTGGTCAACGCGGTCCACGAGGCCGTGCCCTTCGCCCCGATGTGGCCCACCCTGACGAGCGAACGGCTCACCGAGGCGGGACGCGAGGTGCTGGCCGAGGCCGCCCGTGCGGCAGAAGACCTGTCGACGGGGCGGGTGACATGCCGGCAGCTCGCCTCGCTCGGACCGGCCGTCCAGGTGCTGACCACAGCCTCGGAGAAGGCCCAGCTGGTCGTGCTGGGGCACAGCCCCGCAGGCGCGGTGCAGCGCATCTTCACCGGCAGCACGACTCTCGGTGTGGCGGCACGGGCGCACTGCCCGGTCGTGAGCATCCCCGAGGCGTGGAACCCCGAGCGTCGCCACGACCGGCTGGTCGCCGCGATCGACGGCTCGACGGCGTCGTCGTCCGTGCTGGCACGCGCCTTCGCCGCGGCGCAGGCTCGGTCCGCCCGGCTCGACGTGGTGCACTGCTGGCGGTTGGACCCCTACTACCGGTACCTCGTCGACGAGTGGTCGGTGCAGCAGGAGTGGACCCAGCAGACGCACAGCCGGATCGACGAGCTGGTCGAGGAATGGTCCACGCGCTACCCCGACGTGCAGGTGAAGACCCACATGGAGTACTCCGAGATCGCTGACGCCCTCGTCCGGGCTTCCCAGGACGCCGACGTGCTGTACATGGGCCGTCACGGCCGCAGTGAGCTCGGCACGCGCGTCGGCATGACCAACCCGGGCAGCATCACCCGCGCCCTGCTGCAGCACGCCCACTGCCCGGTCGAGGTCGTCCCCATCGACGCGCCTGTCTCCGCGGGGACCGGCCAAGACTCCGACACCTAAGTCATCAGCCGGGCGCGTCATGCGCGCGGCCGCGCTGGTCATCCAGGCGCGCGCGTCAGCTCCTCCTTCATGGCGTGCGCGAACACCTCGCCCGGCACAGCGGCTGCGTCGAAATGGACGCTGCACCGGAGCCTGCCGGCGTAGGACACCGCCGCGACGCCGAGCCGGACGTTGCCGGCGAGCCCCGCGACCGGCCAGATCGCGACCGCTGGCGCGCCCGCGAGGCAGCGCAGCTCAGCGGGCCCAGCCAGGTTGGTGATGAAGCCCGCCACCACATGCTGGCGGCGAGCGACGCGGTCCATGATGCGCGCACCCCACGGTCCGCGCATGAACTCCAGCGTCCCCTGCTCGCGAGCAAGGGCCTTCTCCTCCCTGGTCCGGGCAGCGACGAGTCGCAGGCGCGCGTCGGAGTCCGTCACCGCGAGGGGCAGCAGCACACGCATGACGCCGATCTGGTTGCTCGATGTCCCGCGTCGGCGCAAGGCGACCGGGACTGAGACCGGCAGGTCGGCGGGGACGTGGTCCCCGCCGGCTGCCATGGCAGACCTGTACCCCGCAGCGGCGGCGGCGAGGAGGGCGTCGTTCACCGTCGCCGGCAGCGGCCGCGCCCGCGCCCGGAGCGCCGTGAGGTCTGCATCCACGAAGACGACCCCGCGGTTCGGGCCGCAGGATCCGAGCAGCACCGTCGGTCCGGTCCCCCGGCCACCGACCATCGTCAGCACGCGACGCACACCCACACCTGCCCGGCGCAAGGCAGAGAGCGCACTGGACCCGAGCGGGCCTGGCGCCGGACTCGTGGCCGCCGGACTCGGGTGCGAGCGCAGGTGCTGGGGCTGGCCCTGGGGGTCGGGCTCGAAGAGCTGCTCCACGATCGCGAGGGCTGCAACGCCGTCGGCGATCACGTGATGGATGCGCAGCACGAAGCCGACCTGGCTGGCGCCCGCTCCCGGCACGACGAGGAGCTCCCACGGTGGGCGGTCCAGCGGCAGCGGCACAGTCATCAGCTCCCCGCACATCCGCTCGAGTCCCCCGAGCCCGTCGACGGGGTCGACGAGCCGGATGTGGTGCGAGAGGTCGGGCGAGGCGTCGACCCACCGGTGCCTGCGACCGACCGGGGCAGGAATGCGGCGCAGTGCTGGGATCACCGCGATCCGGGCGCACAGCCCTGCACGCAGAGCAGCCAGGTCGGCGGCGCCGTCACGATCGACGAAGCCGCCTGCTGCCAGCAGTCCAGCGATGAGGAACACGTTGACCTGACCAGCATGGTCGATCACCAGGCTCGCCTCATCAACCGATGCAAGGCGTCCCGTCGATTCACGCATCCCGCCACCCTAGGGGACCGCGACAGGGACAGGGACAACTATTCCGCCGTTCCATTGCGTTGCCGCCCCACCGAGGGCAGAGTGGGAGATGAGCGTCGAGAAGCGGGCGCGGTCCGGCGGCTGCCGACCTCCCGCTCCTGCGAGGAGAGTCGCACCCGGTCCCCCGGAAGGACTCTCATGAAGAAGCTCATCGTCCTCGGCCTCGGTGTCGGTTGTGCCGCCGCCGCCGTCCTGGCCTCTCGCGCGCGGTCCAGCGCAGATCCCCGACCGCTCGCCATCACGGTCGACCGCCCCCTGGCTGCCCTGAAGCAGCATCTCGCCGACGGCGGCCTCCCGGCGCCGCTCGCGGAGCTCGGCCCCGGCACCGAGATCGACCTCACTGCGGCGCCCGGAGAGCGTGGCACCGAGATCCGGCTCTCTTTGTCGGACAAGCGCATCAACCGCACGGATGCGCGGCAGGCGCTGCGCACCACGCGTCAGCTCATCGAGACCGGGGAGGTCATGCCTCCGGACATCCCCGTCACCCGGCGGCGCACGCTGACCTCCCTCCCCCTCGAGCTGGCGATCCGCCGCTCCGGTCGAGAGGGACGACTGTGAAGGCGCTCCAGTGGATGGGCGTCAACCAGCTCGCGGTTGGCGACGTCCCAGATCCCCAGCTGGCCAACCCCGGCGACATGATCGTGCGGGTCACCCGGACCGTCACCTGCGGCTCCGACCTGCACCTCATCGGTGGGTACGTGCCGTTCATGCGGTCCGGTGACGTGATCGGGCACGAGTTCGTGGGCGAGGTCGTCGAGGTGGGCTCCGCGGTGCGTAAGCACCACCCGGGCGACCGGGTGGTCGTCTGCTCGTTCATCTCCTGCGGGGCGTGCTGGTACTGCCGCAACGAGCTCTACTCGTTGTGCGAGAACGGCAACCGCAACCCCGCTATCACCGAGGCACTGTGGGGCTCCGCCCCCGGTGGGTGCTTCGGGTACTCCCACGCCATGGGCGGCTACGAAGGCTCCCACGCCGAGTACATCCGGGTGCCCTATGCCGACGTCGGCGCATTCACCATCCCCGACGACGTCCCCGAGGAGCGTGCGCTGTTCGCCTCGGACTCGGTCGCCACCGGATGGATGGGGGCGGACCTGGGAGGGGTCAAGCCCGGCGACCACGTCGCGGTGTGGGGCGCCGGCGCGGTGGGGCAGATGGCGGCGCGGTCCGCCATGCTGCTGGGTGCCGAGCGCGTCACGGTCATCGACCCGCTCGAGTACCGCCTGGACATGACACGCAGGCACATCGGCTGCGAGACGCTCCGCGAGGGCTACGACGACGTCGGCGCAGCGCTGCTGGAGGCTACGGCCGGCCGGGGACCGGACGTGTGCATCGAGGCGGTCGGGTCCGAGGCCACCGGCGGTCCGATCGAGAACGCCTTCGACCGCACCAAGCAGATGCTGCGGATGCAGACCGACCGCCCCACGGCCCTGCGGCATGCGATCTACCACTGTCGCAAGGGCGGGAGCGTCTTTGTGCTCGGGGTGTTCGTCGGCATCGTGGATGGCTTCCCGCTCGGGTCGCTCATGAACAAGGGGCTGACCATGCGCGGCGCGCAGATGCACGGGCAGCGGTACATCCCGATGCTCCTGGAGCGCATGTCCCGCGGCGAGATCCTCACCGAGCACCTCGCCACCCACGAGCTGCCCCTCACTGAGGGACCTCACGCGTACGACCTGTTCAAGAACAAGAAGGACGGCTGTGTCAGAGCCGTCCTCGTCCCGTGACCGGAACGACACCGCACAAGGAGTGAGAACCATGACAACCTCGTCAACTGGGGCCTCACGGTCCCCTGAGTACACCCGACCTGCACGGCAGGTGCACCAGTGGCTGGCCCTCATCGTCGGACTGGCGTACCTCGTCGTCGGGATCTGGGGCTTCTTCATCACCGGCTTCGACGGATTCACCGAGCACGACCACTCCGAGACGCTGCTCGGGTTCGCGATCAACCCCCTCCACAACATCATCCACCTGGCGATCGGTGTGCTCGGCGTGATCTTGTGGACCACCGACCGCAGCGCCCGGACCTTCGGGTGGATCCTCGTCGTCGGCTACGGAGCGGCGTTCGTGTACGGCCTGTGGGCCGTCAACGACGAAGACATCAACTTCCTCAACATCAACGCCGCTGACAACGTGCTGCACGCCGTCAGCGCGGTCCTCGGTCTGGTCATCGCCCTGTGGCCGGCGCGCCGCACGGCGACGACGCCACGGACCGAGCCTGCGGTACGGCGGCAGTGACCCTGCCACCACGCCACGGATGCACCAGAGGCCGTCTCCGCTGCTGCGGGGATGGCCTCTGACTGTGCGAGGGCCGGGTGAGTCGCTCGCGGTCAGCGTGAGGGGCTGGCACGCAGGAACTCCTCCAGGCCCAGAGGCTGCGACCCGGTGAGGTCGCGGACCGCGGTACTGACCGTCGCCATCGAGCCGTCGGCGATCGCGGTGTAGGTGCTCACCCATGCCTCGACCTGCCAGTCAGGGGCGCCGTAGCTGGCCCGGGAGGCGTACGCCTCCTCGACGGTCTCGTCGTGGTAGGTGACGGTGGTCCCGCGCACGGCGGAGATGGTCGCAGCGACCTCCTCCAGAGTGAGCGCCTGGGGCCCGGTGAGGTCGTATGTGCGCAACGCGTGCTCGGCCGGGTCCGCCAGCACAGTGGCGGCCGTGCGGGCGACGTCGGCACGGGCCACGAAGGCGCAGGCGCCGTCCCGGGCCGGTCCGCGGATCACGCCGTCCTCCCCCACCATCGCCTCGGTGAAGTCGAGATAGAAGCTGTCGCGCAGGAAGGTCCAGGCCATGCCGGAGGCCTTGAGGTGCTCCTCGGTGGCGTAGTGGTCACGGGCGAGGGTGAAGGTCGCGTCCGGCGCGGCGCCCAGGAACGAGGTGTACACGACGTGCTGCACCCCGGCGGCGGCAGCGGCGTCGATGAAGGTGCGGTGCTGGGCGAGACGGTCCGCGCTCTCAGAGGCCGAGACCATGAACAGCACTTGCACGCCGGCCAGCGCCCGTGTCGCGGCCTCCCGGTCGCCGAACTCTGCGGCGGTGACCTCGGTGACGGTGGCATGGCGGGGCACCCTGGGGCTCGCTGGGTCTCGCGCGACGATGCGGTGCGGAATCCCGGCGGCGTCGAGGTCCTGGGAGACAAGGCCGCCGAGGTGCCCGGTGGCACCCGTCACGGCAAGGGTCATGGTGGTCATCAGCTCTCCTCTACCGGCTGTGTGTCCATCCGGCTCGTCGTGCCAGCGTCGCGCGACAACGCCCTGCGCGCCACCGCCGGAGCGGCCGCGGGTCTGGATGCGCGCAGCCAGACGGGCGCAGCAGTCCCGGCAGTTATACGCTCGCCAGGTGACCCAGACGCCGCTGGTGCAGCAAGCGCATCACTTGGCGGGCGCGATCTACGGGACGATCCTGGCGACGAGCGTGGTCGCCGCTGCCGGCCACGATCCCGCGACGATCGACCGCGCCGCACTCCTGGTGCTGGGCACCTCCGTGATCTTCTGGCTGGCCCACGTCTACTCCCTCGCGCTCGCTGCTCGCATGGTGCTTCGCCGCCCGGTCCGCCGCGACGAGCTCGTCTCCCTGGCACGTGCGGAATGGCCGATGCTGCAGTCGTCCTGGCCCATCCTGCTGGCGCTCATGCTCGGGGTCACCGGGATCCTGGAACGCTCGACGGCGGTCGTGGTTGCGCTGGTGGTAGGCATCGTGGCGTTGTTCGCCTATGGGCTGGTGATCGGCAGGCAAGAGCACATGGGATGGCCGCGCGCGCTGCTCAACGCCTCGGTCGCGGGCATGTTCGGGCTGGCCACCTTGTCGCTCAAGGTGTTCGTGCACTGAGCTGGACGTCCTCGGGCACGCAAGAGGCCGCTTCTGTCTGTGACAGAAACGGCCTCTGACCTGCGATAACAACTGTGGGCGATACTGGGTTCGAACCAGTGACCTCTTCGGTGTGAACGAAGCGCGCTACCACTGCGCCAATCGCCCGATTGGCGAACACCACACGCGAGCGCTCATCAGAACCGTTCGTCCCGGTGAACTCCGCGTGTTGCGGTATCCGTGGAAGATCGTAACCGCATCTTGCCCTCAGAAGCGAACTGGCCTCCGGGTCGACCGTCCCGGCGGGTCTCCTCAGTGGTCGATCTGCTCCTTCGCGCGGCGCGTGAACAGCTCCTGGGCGGCCAGCGAGAGCGGCCCCGGTGCGCAGTCCTGACCGTCGAGGGAGACCACCGGGACGACGTTACGGATGCTGCCCGCCAGGGCGAGCCCCACCCGGCCGGTCGCCACGTCGTCGAGCACGGCGAAGGGGAGCTCGTCGGGGCGAGCCTCGCGCACTGGCAGGCCCTCCTGCGCGCCCCACTCCAGCAGCAGCTCACGCGTGATGCCAGCGAGCGGCCCGGTGCTCAGGTGCGGGGTGAGCAGCTCGCCGCCCACCTCGACGAAGACGTTCGAGGCGGTGCCCTCGCACAGCGCGCCCACGGTGTTGGCCAGCAGTCCCTCGTCCGCCCCCCGCTCGGTGGCGTAGGCGTAGCCGACGACGTTCTCGGCGTAGGAGGTCGTCTTGAGCCCGGCCACGGCCGAGCGTTCGTTGCGCACCCAGGGCAGGCGCACCACGCGGTTGGTCACGGCCGCAGGGCCGACCGGCCCGGCCGCCACGATGACCGACAGCGGGCCGTCGCCGCGCATCGACCCCAGCGGCGCCGGCCCGGCGGTCACGGTGATGCGCAGCCGTCCCGCGCTCTCCCCCGCCCGCTCGAGCACCTGCCCGACGCCGTCGCGCACCAGCGACTCCGCGGGCGGCTCGAGGCCCAGACCGGCTGCGGACCGGGCGAGGCGGCGCAGGTGGCGGCTGAGCGCGAAGGCCTGGCCGTCGTACACCGCGCAGGTCTCGAACAGTCCGTCGCCGACCGTCACGCCGTGGTCGACGGCGGCCAGCGCGGGTTCCTCGGGCGTCAGGAAGCGCCCGTCTTTCCAGATCACCACGGACGTGGCACCAGTCGTCATGGCCTCAGTCTGTGCTCTGAGGCCAGCGCGATCAACCGCGCCGCCTTGAGCTCGGTCTCGGCCCACTCCCCCTCTGGGTCACTGCCCCAGGTGATGCCGGCGCCCGTCCCGAACCGCAGCTGGCCGGCTCCGGCGCCTCCCTCCCACCAGAAGGTGCGGATCCCGACGGCGAGCTCGGCGGTGCCCTGGTCGGCGTCGATCCAACCGACGGCGCCGCAGTAGGGACCGCGCAGGGCGGTCTCGAGCTCGTCGATGATCCGCAGCGCGGAGGACTTGGGCGCGCCGGAGACCGACGCGGGCGGGAAAGTCGCCGCCAGGATGGTGCGCCACACGTCGGGGGCGGAGGCGACGTCGTCGAGCAGCTCGCCGGTGACGGTGGAGACCAGGTGGACGAGGCCGGGGTGGTGCTCCACCTCCAGCAGCCCGGTGACCGCGACGGTGCCCGGGGCGCAGATCCGCTGCAGGTCGTTGCGGACCAGGTCGGTGATCATGACGTTCTCGGCGTCGTCCTTGGGGGCCAGGGTGGCTTCCGTCGGCGCGGTGCCCTTGATGGGGCTGGAGGTGATGACCGCGGGGCCTGCGCCACTCAGGTTGTCGACCCGTAGGAACAGCTCGGGTGAGGCGGTGACGACCCAGACCGGGTCGAGGCCGGAGCGAGGCCCGGCCGTGCCGGCCGGGACGTGGACGACGCCTTGGTAGGGGGCCGGGTTGCCGGCGGCGAGGATGTCGGCGAGGGCCCGGGGGTCCGGCTCGGCGCCCGCAGGAGTGCGAGGCAACGGCGCGGAGAGCACCCGGCAGATGTTGGCCTGGTAGACCTCGCCGTCACGGATGTAGTCCCGCACCGCGGAGACCGCGCCGGTGTAGGCGGCGTGGGACAGTGAGCTGGTCCACGCCTGCACGCTCGGACCCTCCCAGGCAGGTGCATCGACGTCCTGCGTCGCGGGGGGCGCTCCGGCGGCGTCGGTCCGGCGCGCGTCGGCGAAGCGCCAGGCCCTCACCGGGCCATCGAACTCGGCGACGACGAACCACACACCGCCCCGGGAGATGGCCTCCGGGTCCTGGAGAACATCGACCATCTCGACGGCTCGGGTCGCCTCGATCCCTGCGAAACGCGCGTATCCATCCACGCCTCAACGCTACCGACACCCCAGGTCACCTCTGCACCACCGCAACGATCTCGCATGTTTCCGCCGAAGTCCCGGGGTTCCAGCAGGCCAGTTGGACGCCGACGGCAAAGTTCCATTAGAGTCTGTGACGCGCCGAAAACGCTGGGGACACAGAAGCCAGCGAGTTCGTGAGCATGCGGACGTGGCTCAGTGGTAGAGCATCACCTTGCCAAGGTGAGGGTCGCGGGTTCGAATCCCGTCGTCCGCTCGGAGACATCTCTTCGGGCTGTCAGCTTGAAGCATGGATCTCAACGGTGGAGTGGCCGAGAGGCGAGGCAGCGGCCTGCAAAGCCGTCCACACGGGTTCGAATCCCGTCTCCACCTCGCAGCACAGCACCACAGCTAATTTCACATGGGCGATTGGCGCAGCGGTAGCGCGCTTCCCTGACACGGAAGAGGTCACTGGTTCGATCCCAGTATCGCCCACCAGCATCACCGCAGGTCAGAGGCCGTCTCGGAGAAATCCGAGGCGGCCTTTTGCGTTGGCTGGAGGGGGCGTACCCCTACGTGTACCCCTACCGGTTCCGGAAGACGTCCGTGGACGGGGGTAGATCCGGGTAGTAGACGGTGCAGGCAAGAAGCGGCCCGCCCCTACGTCCTCGCGCCGGCTCGCAGCCAAGGCGGGACGCCTCCGATCACGAAAATGGCTTCATTTGTAACACTCAGACTGTTACAGTTGCAGCGTGCAGACGGCGGTGATTGTGCGAGCGAACGACCTCGCCGCTGCCCAGTGGGGACTGTTCACAGCGGCCCAGGCGCAGGCGCAGGGGCTATCTCGCATGCAGCTCTCACGGATGGTCGACGCCGGCCTGTTCGACCGGCTCGAGCACGGGGTCTACGTCTCCCCCGCGGTCCAGGGCGACCACCTCCTCCCACTGCGGTCCGCATGGCTCGCCCTCCAACCGGCCCGCTCGGTCCAGGAGCGACTGGCTGATCTGCCCAGCGCCGGCGTCGTCTCCCACAGCTCCGCCGCCCAGCTTCACGGGCTCGGCGACCTCCTGGCCGATGAGCACGAGTTCGTGCTGCCCGACCGGTTCCAGTCACGGCGCGTCGGCGTTCGGGTGCGCCGCGCAGTCCTCGATGCCTCCGAGGTCACCATCGTCGCCGGGCTCCCAGTCACCACCGCCGCCCGAACGATCGCGGACCTGCTCGCCGCCGGGCACGACGACGACCACGTCGCCGCCGTCATCGCCGATGCGCTGCGCGCCGGCCTCACCGATCGCCGCACACTCACGGCAGCACTCGAGACCGCCGCGGCCCGTCGCGGCGAACCGAGCGGGGCGGATCTGGTCGACAGACTGACGCGCACCCGCACGAGGGTGGACCAGTGACAGAGCAGGTGTATGCCTCCGGTCGAGCCCTGTGGCAGGCAGTCACCGAGCGCGCCCGCGCGGCCGCCCGCGCCTCCGGCAGACCACCCAGTGAGTACGTCCGGCGGTTCGTCTTCTCACGCTTCCTGGCCAGAGTGTTCGCCGAATCGGATTCACCGTGGGTCCTCAAGGGCGGCACCGCCGTCCTCGTACGAGTCCACGATGCCCGCCACAGCAAGGACATCGACCTCATGCACAGCCTGGGCAACCTCGACGACGCCGTCGACGCGCTGCGCGCCGCACTCACACCCGACCTAGGGGACCATTTCCGCTTCGTCGTGCTCTCCGTCCGCGACGCCGGCGACACTGACCAACAGCCCTACGTCAACGGCGCCCGGGTCGCCATCGAGGCTTACTGCGGCAACTCCAAGGTGGACGCGTTCGGCGTGGACCTGGTCACCGGCTCTCTCATGACCACCGCCCCCGACGTCGAGCCCTCGAATCCGCCCCTGACCCTCCCCGGGATCGCGGCTCCTCTGGTGCGGCTGTACCCGGTCGTCGACCACATCGCCGACAAGGTCTGCGCAACCGAGACGACCTACGGGAACGGCCGAGGCTCAAGCCGCCCACGTGACCTCGTCGACCTGGTCATCTTCGCCCGCACCCAGCGCATCGACGGAACCGCGCTGCACGAGGCAATCCGCGCCGAGCGCGCCATCCGGCACCTGCCAGCCCGCACACACTTCACCGTGCCCGGCGCCTGGGAGAGCACGTACCCGCCGCTGGCACGCCAGACCCCGCCCAGCGCAGACCTCACGACCACGGCAGCCGCCGTCAGACTCGTCGCGGCGATGCTCGACCCGGCCATGGCCGCAGACAGCATCGGCCAGACATGGGACCCCGCCACCGCGACGTGGGTTCCAGGCACGTAGGTCAAGGGGCGAGCGGCACCCACGCCTATGGCGCCTGCCGCACGGGGGATGGAGGTCCATCCGAAGGCGACTGAGCCTGGCCGTGGGCGCACTGCCCACCGCGTCATATAGACATGTCGATGACGCACCTCGTCTGAGCAGCGCAGATGACCTGAGGGACGGTCTCGCTAGTCCCGCGGAGGCTCGCGCAGACTGTCGGACAGGCCGACCATCGCCGCTCTCGAGACGGCTTCAGAGACGTGGCCGTACACGTCGGCAGTGATGCGTATGTCCGCATGGCCCAGGAGTGCGCTGACGGCCTTGACGTTCACGCCCGCCTCCAGCCACGCGGTGGCCGCGGAGTGGCGGAGGGTGTGGACGTTGACATCGCTCAACCCGGCGTTCGCCGCTGCGGTCGTCATCGCGCGCAGGACGTTGCGCGGATCCATCGGTTCACCGGTCTCGGTGGTGAAGACGAAGCCGTCCTGCTGCCACTCCCCCACCCGGGACAGCTCTACCGCCTGCTGCTCGCGATGCGCGGCGAGCATCTCGACCTCCGCCGGCGCCAAAGGCAGCACCCGCCGCGACTGCGCAGTCTTAGGCGCGGACACCACGAGCTCACCCTCGATCCGGGTCAGAGTGGCCCGCACCTGGAGCTCACCCCGGTCCAGGTCGACTGCGTCCCACGTGAGCGCCAGCGCCTCCCCCTTGCGCAGCCCCGTCGTCGCGATCAGACGCAGCAGCGAGTAGTACCGGGTTCCCCTCGCACACTCCAGCAGCGCGGACACCTCCTCAACGGAAAGGTGGCGAGCTTCGGTCCGCTCGATGCGCGGCGGGCGCACCAGCGCCGCAGGGTTGCGAGCGATGAGCCCGTCGCGCACCGCCCCCTCCAACGCCATCCGCAAGACGATGAAGATCCGCTGCACAGTGGACTCCGCGAGCCCGCGCGCCCGCAGTCGCAAGACCAGCGCCTCAATATCGGAAGGGCGCACCCGCCCGAGCATCATCTGCCCCAAGGGCGGGAGTGACAGATGCGAACGCACCAGGCTCTCGTAGAGAACTCGCGTCGCGGGACGCCTGCTCGACGCCGCAACCGTGGTCTCCAACCACCGCCAGCACCACTCCTGCATCGTCATCACCGAATCCGCCACAGGCGCACCCGCCGCCAGCCGCTCCCTCGCCTCGCGCATCTGCCGGCGCGCCTCCGCCGCCGTCTGGCCATAGAACGACCGGCGCTTCCGCACGCCTGTGCGCGGGTCCTCGTAGTAGAGCCGGGCCTCCCACGTCCCGTTCGGGCGCCTGCGGACCGACCCCTCACCGTTCGACCGCTTCGCCACGAGACCTCCTCCCCACCTCCAGCAGGAGGCCTCTGGACTGGCCGCCGTGGTGCTCCCTCCAGGCTCGCCCCTCCCGCATGACGCGACTCCCACGACCGCCCCCTCGGTGCACGAAACCGAACAAGCAGCACCTGTGAATTCACATGAGCTCGCGTTGCCGACCACCTTCGGCGCTACGAGATCACGTGCTTGATAGGAGGTGTGCGTCGCGGCGCGGGACACACACGCGAAGTTCGTCCTGGACGCTGATCGCCCGGACCTGTAGGACTGTCATGTGCCACAGACCAGCGCATTGACCTCAGAACAGCTCGCCACCGTCCTTGGCGTCTCCGCGCGAACTATCCGGGTGTGGGCTCGCGCAGGACGCATTCCAGGACGCAAAGACGGTTCGAGATACGTCTTCGCCGAAGACGACGTCAGAGACGCCCTGGCCTCACCAGTCCGCCCCGTACTCGCGCCAGAACCAGATGCCGGCGTTCAGTCTCTGCAATCGCGTCGCGCGGCGTACGTGCTCGACCTGTGCGACGAGATCCTTGGCACACGCGGGAGCCGCGAGCACACCTTCAGCTGGCTGCTCGGCGATCCCAACGCACAAGGCAACCGCGCACGGCTGCGGGTCGACTCCTACTGGCCCGACGAGCACCTCATCGTCGAGGTCCACGAGTCCCAACACTATGAGCCAGCACCATTCTTCGACCGCCGACAGACCCTCAGCGGGGGTAGGACGCGCGGAGCAGCGGCGCATCTACGACGCCCGTCGCGCTGAGCAGATCCCACTGCACGGTCTCCGCTTGGTCGTGCTGCACTTCGCGGACTTGTCGATCGGCGCCACGGGACAGCGCAAACCTGACCGCGCTGCCGACCTCGCAACGATCCGCGAGAACCGGGAACCGCTGGCCCGCTGGCGCGGCGACGACGCTGATGTCACCGCCGCGGGGCCAGGTGTCGCGTGAGGCAGGCGAGGACCATCGACATCGTCTAGCTCACCCCCGCGACGTCGACGATCCGAGCCTGTCCGCCACGGACAGCAGCGGCCCGGGAGGACGCATGCCAACACGTGCTCGAGGGCGCTTCAGGATCCATGACACATCTGGCATCTGTTCCGCCCACGCGCCTCGCGGCACGTAGATCTCGGACACGGGCTATGAGACACGACGCGCCGATGTCGAGACCAGTTCCCGTGGATGTCTTGCGAACGGTCGTTGACGGACGCTGCGACATCAGGCCGACACCCTGGCCAAAGATCCCAACGAACGACTGCCTGTCGAGCCTCAAGCTCCTACCCATTGGCGTCGATTTGGTGATAAAGGTGCGAAGCGGTAGGAGGAAGCTTCATGTGGTTTCACGCAGGCAAGCGGAACCTGGTGCGTTCGACGGGGGTCCACCTGAGAAGACACGCGATACTGGCGCCTCTCCGGCGGCTGATCGGTGCAACCACTGCCGCTGCCCTCGCGGGAACACTCCTGATCGCGTTGCCGGCCGCAACGGCGGCCGCGGTGGAGCCGTGGTCGGGGACGGCGACGTTGACGATCTCGCGCACGCAGGTCGACATACACAACACCTCAGCGGTGGTCACCGCGACGACTAGCGCGGCGGTCCCCTACCCGTACTACTTGTCGATCTATGACGACCAGGGCCGGCGCCTCACCTCCTGCAACGCGACCTTCAACATCTGCGGGACCTCCAACACTGGCAGCCTCTCGACGACGATCAACGTATCCAACAACGCCACCCGCACGTTCACCGCCTACGTCTCCCAGGATGCCCCTCCCAGACCCACCTGGTCCTTGTCTCCGTTCAGTGACGAGCCCTCAATCTCGGTCATCAACGACGAGGCCTGCACGCCAAGCCCAAATGAGCGCGACGGTCAGCACCGGGTAGCCACCCGCCCAGGGTGACGGCAGGCTCCCGGAATCTGAACCTGGCTCCACGGTCGATTCCACGGTCGATGCAGGTCCAGCACACGCGGCAGTCGACATGCCGTCGGAGCGAAGCAAGTCCTAAGGTTTCCTGGCCCTCTCCTCATTCGCGCCGGCGAACGTCGATGACCGCTCCGGCACCCAGGAGGCCCACTGCGAGGAAGTACGCCGCAGCACTCCCCATCGGATGGAGCAGCACGGCCCACCAAGCAGGCGGTGCGCCCATACCGCCTGCGCCGAGGATCCACGAGGCACAGGAGAAGGCGGCGAGGCCCAGCATTGCAGCTGTCGCGAGGCTAGGCCCGCAGAGCGCAACCACACCGAGCATGATTCCGGTGTTGCGAGCTGCCACGAGTGGATCGACATCGACCCAGGGGCTTAACACCGCAGTGACCAGGCCGACCGCGAGGACAGGCCCGATGAGCAGTGAGAGACGACGCCAGGTCCGGCGGGGGTGCACTGCCTCGAACGGAACATCGGCGATCACACGTCGGGAGAGCACGACCGCGCCGACGACGAGGATCGGCAGCGCGGGCCACAAGACATCGCTGAAGTCGCGTCCCGGTATCGGGATCGGTGCAGCGATGAGGACGATCCCCAGGGCATAGACGACCATGGTCCCCACGAGCGTGGGGATCCGCCACGCTCGCAGGACCACGGTCACGGGCATGCAGGCAGCAGCGCGAGGCTGTCAGCGACGAACGTGTCTGCTTCTGGGGTGCCGGGCTGAACGTCCGGTGCACCATAGGCCGTCACCGAGGTGACGCCATAGGACGCCAGCGTTGCAGGGTCCATGGTCATGTAGGCAATCCACCCGTTGACCGAATCTGACGCTGCAATCTGCGCGTCGTCGAGCACCGGCTGGTCGTCGGCCGGGAAGCACCCTGGGGAGACGAGCGTGCTGTAGATGGCGTCGCCCACCCGCTCTCCGACATTGGGGGAAGCGATCCCGTGCCGGTCGAGCTCGGCGAACAGGAGCGAGTCGTCGACGTGCAACGCATCTGCGGTCCGGTCCGAGGCTGCCGATACGAGGCCAGCGATGCCGGATAGGGCCAAGGCCTCCTTGACTTCGGGCAGGAAGCGTTCGAAGTCCACCGGGACGCACACCGCCGGAACGCTGTCGTCGCAGGACCAAGCCATGTCTGTCCCTTGAACCGGCTGAGTCATGGTCGACAGGAGTGCCGCAACGATCATCACGGTGCCCGGCACGAGGGCGCTCACGTGCGGCGGGTCAGCTCCCAGCGCACGTGCCGCGATCACCATAGCGAATATCACGACCGCGACATCGAAGACAACCCGCGCGATGGTTGCAGCCGTGCTCAGCTCGGTGCCTGTGACACCGGCCGACGCTCCGCCGAACCACACGAGCGATGGTGCCAGGCCAGTCCACGCAACCATCGTGAGCGCGAAGGTGGCGATCATCGCGACGGCAGGTACGAGGCGGCGTGGCCAGAGCGCTCCCATCGCGAACCCAGCGGCAGCGTATGCACCCACGCCGAGAAGCGCCGAGACGAGGTTCCTGACCGTCGCGAAGGTCAGGTTCCATGTCGCCCCAGAACTGATCGCGACCACTTCCACCGCGCACCAACCCGCGACGAACACGGTCACCCCGATGCCCAGCGGTCCGCGCAACCACCCGACCACGCTGCGCACGGGAGCAGCGCGCAGCACCCACACCAAGCGGGCCGCGCCACGGCCCTGGTAGGCGGCAATCCCTGCCAGCAGCGGTCCCAGCAGCGTGATCGAGAACAGGTACTGACTCGAGGCCCAGCGCATGTCGACGACCCACCCAGCTTGCCGCGCGAACAGGTGCGCAATCTGGAGTGCAACGAGCGCACCCCACGCCGTCCAACAGGCTGCCTGCGACATCGGGCTCGGGACCCCACCCTCAAGAGCCGTTGTGACCGGACGGGCCAGTGGGGCCTGGGGCGAAGCGATCGTTGTCCTCATGCGCCTTCCACCGCCATCAGCGCAGCATCCCAGGTCCCCGCCGGTGTAGACGTCACCAGCTGCTCACCAGCGCCGTCGAAGACCACCCGACCCGCGCTCAGCACCACGACGCGGTCGCCGAGATCATCCAAGTCGTCCGCAACGTGGCTCGCAGTGATCACCACTCGACTCTGTGCCGCAACGCGCAGCGCTCGCCTCAACGCGACACGGTGCGAAGCATCCAGACCCGCCGTCGGCTCATCGAGCAACAGCACAGGAACGTCTTGAGAAAGGAGCATCGCCAGATAAGCCAGACGGCGTTCACCCCCCGAGAGTGAACCGATCCGACGAGTAGCCCGGTCCGTCATGTCCACCGCTGCCACCCACTCGTCGGCAGACCCCGGCGAGCGGGTGGCGTGCTGGGCATACCGCACGGCATCGAGCACCGAAAGGTGCTCAAGTCCGTGCGAATCTTGGGGCAGATAGGCAACGCCCCGTCCCGGAATCTCCTCGGCCGCCCGTCCGCCCACCGTTACCTCACCAGAGGAATGCAGCAACCCTGCGATGGCCTTCAAAAGTGAAGACTTGCCTGATCCATTCGCCCCTGCCAAGACATGGCTACCAAGACCGAATCGCAAAGAGTCGACATCAACGACCGTACGCCGTCGTCGTGCGACGCGATAATTTGCGAGCTTAATTTCAGCGGCCTCTTGCAGGGAGTTCACGGACGGTGGTACTCGACATAGGCATACGTGCAACTGTCGGGGATAGGCCACGGCATCTGAGCACACGCTCCGGCAACAACCTTGTAACCGTAGTTTGCGCAGTCATTCCCGTTAGAATCGCACCAGGGCTTGTCAAACGTCGTAGAGAAGGTCGTGTTCGTCTTCTCTGCGCTCGAGTAGTGCTTTGCCGAACCGGTGAGGTTACACGATCCAGCCGTCGCGACCACCCAGTAGCTGCCCCCGAAAGTCGTGCACGTTTCTTTGATCTTCGTGAAGTCGGTGTATCCGTAGGAGGCGATGTTGTCAGTAGCTGCGTCCGTGACCTTGACGACGGACCGAGAATATCCTGCGTACCGAGTCAGACTGCCACTGCCTGTGACCTTTACGTTTCCCTGATAGGTGGATGTCTTCGGACCCCAACTTGCTGCACTAGCGAAAGCAGCGCCCGAGAGCAACATTGCCCCAGAAATGAAGACCGCCAGAAAAGTGCGCGCAATACGCATTCGCTTTCCCCTCACCACGGGCCTGACGGAGCCCTATTGATCCGCCATTACCCTTCAAGACACCTGCATGCTAGCGGAGGTTACAACCGGGCACAAGAGGCGCGCGTCGGACTTCTTGGCCTTTTTTTCGAAGGTCCATCACGGTCGCGGTTGATAATCGCGGCAAATCATCTTTCAGTAGTTGAATCTTCATTTACCCTCCTGTGGTGAATTGAACTCTTCACACGGCTGGTCGCAATTCCCCCTATGCCGGCACCTGCCCTTCCCCACGCCCACACGCCCCCGACGTCACCAACGCCATGACCCAGAGGCTTCTGTGGTGAAAAAGCTGAGCAGTGACCGAGTGAACCTTCGAGGTTGGGCCCCGAGCGACGCGCCGTTTGTCTTTGACCTGTACTCCAGGTGGGACGTTCAGCGCTACCTCGGCCATGAACCTCGTGTGATGGAGAACCCGACGCAAGCCGAGGGGCTGATCGAGCGCCTTCGGGCGGTCGACGATCCGGCCCTCGGCTACTGGGCAGTCGAGGCTGCCGACACCGGCACCCTCGTGGGTACCGTGATGCTCCAAGGAATCGGGCTCTCGGGGACGTCCAGCCCTTCCGACCAGGTGGAGATCGGGTGGCACTTCCACCCGGACGCCTGGGGGCGCGGCTACGCGACTGATGCGGCCAGAGTCGCGCTGGAACACGGATTCGCTGCGGGGCTCGACAGCATCCTCGCGGTTGCTCACGCTGACAACTTTCCGTCACACCGGATCTGCCGTCGTCTCGGCATGGAGGACGCAGGGACCACCAACGCGTACTACGACGCTGAGTACGAACTGTTCGTCGCCAAGAAGGGACGACGCAGCAAGCCGACCACCGCCTGAGCAGTCGCGCGGCAGACAGCAGGGAATGCTACGGGTGTCGCCCCCGAACCGGCCACCACCTGCACTCGGGTCTCCGGCGACCAAAGATGACGCCCAGCTCTCGGACTTAGCTGGCCCCCGGGGGCGGTGACGGTCACCATCGTCCGGAGCCACCGAGGGTCCGACAAGGAGGCACTTTCGTGTCAGCAGGGCACACCGCGGTAACGGACGAGGTCAGCGACGTGCTCGACGCGAACGAGCCAGGATCCGATGTCGTCGAGATGGAGCCCTGCGGGTTGCCCGAGCACGAGGACTGCGGAATTCGCGACGTGCTGGACCGCCTGGGCGACACGTGGTCGGTGCTGGCGGTGGTCGAGCTGTCCACCGGCCGCCGGCGCATCGATGACACAGGCGTCGACGCGCCTGGGCGGATGCCTTGCGGCATATGAGCGGTTCATCAGATAGATTCTCCGGGGAGGAGGGTCGGAGTAGCAGGCTCAGGAAGATGACCGTTTCGGGTACGGGCCGATGTGCTCCGAGTGGGACATCCCCTTGTCCCCTCGCCATACCCCTACGCATACCCCTACCGCGATGAGTCCAGGGGCGTCCAGCGATGACCAGGAATGCACGCCAACGCCGTGACCCGCAGGTATGGACACTCCTGGACGCCCACAAGCACCCCTCCTGTCCCTGACACGGAAGAGGTCACTGGTTCGATCCCAGTATCGCCCACCAGCAGCACGTCAGAGGCCGTCTCGGAGAGATCCGAGGCGGTCTTTTGCGTGGGCTGGAGGGGCGTAGCCCTACGTGTACCCGTGCCGATTCTCGATGACTTCCGTGGACGGCGGTCTTTGTGCGAGCGGCCGACCTTGTTGGCCCTCACCGGAGGCACGACGGGTCTACCATCAGTGTCACCATGACGAACTCGGTGCGTGAGGTCAGTGTCGGCGAGATGCGTGACGGCGCGGAACTGCTGCACCTCGTCGCCACGCAACGCATCACGAGCGAGCACCCCGGCACCCGGGCACTCATCCTCACGACCTTCGACTTCGACGAGTACGTCTATGACGCGCTGCGCACCGGGGCCAGCGGCTTCCTCCTCAAGGACGTCACCGCATCCCGCCTCGTCGGCGGCTCCAGTGACGATCTGCCGCCAGGGACTGTCCCATGACAGGCCGTGGACTCCTCGCATCGACGATCGGTACCGACGACTCAGTGGTGGCCGCCTTCGTCTCGAGCGCCCATGAGGTGAGCGCTCGGATCTTTCTCCCGGCCACCGGTACCTGGGATCGCCTCTACCCCTGGCCCGAACTCGCCAGCCTCGCCGGGGTCCCGTTGACGAGTGATCTTCGCTGGTCAACAGTGCAGAGCACACTCCCCCCGGAGGTGACCACCACGGTTCATCCCGCCGAGGGCCAGATGAGAACCGCACTGGTGGCACGACTGGCGTCGATCCTGCGCCGGTGCACGGCCACACCCGATCGCTTCCATCACGCGATGTGGGAGGGATACGTCGAGGAGCAAGGCGACGACCTCGGGCATACCTTCCCCTCCGGCACGGAGGAGCTCCATAGTCGCTACGGCGGGCTCATCCTGCGCGATGGGGACGGCGAGTGGCTGGTCAAGCGCTCCCAGCAGCTCACGGCGCACTACCCCGTGTTCTGGTGGCCGGCCGACGGCGCCTTCGTGGTGTCCAACCCGATCTACCACGACTCCCTCTACGTCAGCGGCTCCCGGTCACTCCTGAACGAGATTCAACGAGCCGGCGTCACCGCCCTCGAGATCACACCGGAGATGGCGGTCCCGTCCGAAGGCGACTGAGGCCTCGCGCACCTCGCGAGGGGCACCCGGCGTGAGCACGTGGGTCCCAGCCGCAGATGCGCGTGGACTGCGTTCTCGCTCCGGACGCTCTCCGGCAAGCGAGCCTTGGAGGAAGCACTTACGTTGACAACAGGCGAAACGCGCACGCGACCACGAGCCTCCGTCACCGCGGAAACCACGTCGTCCACCGCAGGGCCGCGGCACCACTCTGGATGGGGAAGCCATGGAATCACGCGCAGTCAACGAGTCCCGTCTCCCCGGCCTGCGCCGTTGGAATCTCGGACTGAGCGTCTTGCACGGCGCACAGGCGCTCGCTGTCCTCCTGCTGGCCAGCGGCTTCGCGATCACTGTCACCTCGCAGTATCCGTCCGGGCCACCGGGAACCGCCACGTCAGCACCGAAGGCGCTGTTCGACGTCGCGATCGGGCCCGCGATCGCTGTCTTCCTCGCTCTCGCGGCGCTCGACCACCTGCTCACCGCGACGGTGTTCCGTGCCCGCTATGAGACAGACCTGCGTGCGGGACTGAACCGATTCCGGTGGATCGAGTACTCGTTCAGCGCCACGATCATGATCATCCTCATCGGGTTCTACAACGGTCTGACCGGGATCACCGAGGTGGTGCTCATCTGCGGGGCCAACGTCGCAATGATCCTCTTCGGCTGGGTGCAGGAGCTGATGAATCCCCCTGACCGGGTCCGCACGACGATGGCCCCCTTCTGGTTCGGATGTATAGCGGGCGCGGCGCCCTGGGTGGCTATCCTCATCAACCTGATCGGCGCCAGCGGCGGTTCCAACGAGGTGCCGGCATTCGTCTACGGGATCGTCGTGTCCCTGTTCGTGTTCTTCATGAGTTTTGCAGTCAACCAGTTTCTTCAGTACCGCCGCATCGGTAGATGGGCCGACTACAGCTATGGCGAGAAGGTCTATCTGGTCCTCAGCCTGGTGGCGAAGTCTGCCCTGGCGTGGCAGATCTTCGGGGGCTCCCTCGCTGGGTGACTCCTGGCGACATGGGCCGGGGTGGGCTCGGACCAGATCAGCCAGAAGATCGCAGCTGGCTCGGCCACCGAGAACCTCGCGCACGCCAGCCCTTGCGTGAGAGTCTGGCGCCATGCTCGCCCTTCTTGATCTCGACGAGACCCTCATCGATCGGCGAAGCGCATTCACCCTCTGGGCGAGACGCTTCGTCGACGCGCATGATCTGGGTGAGACTGAGTGGACGTGGCTGCATGACCTCGATTCCACCTGTCGCCCCCGCGAGACGTTCTTCGCGAAGGTGTACGCGCGCTACGGAGTTGGAGGGTCCAGCACTGCTCTCTGGGATGACTACCGCGATCAGATACCCCGACTGGCTGAGCCGTTCGACGGGGTGACACAGGAACTCAAGCTCCTTCGTGAGCGACGGTGGCGGCTGTTCGTCGTCTCGAACGGAAAGTCAGACAATCAGCGAGCGAAACTTCGCCGCACTGGCCTCGCGAAGCTGGTGGACGGTTCATTCATCTCCGAGGAGATGGGCTGTAAGGCACCTCAAAGAACAATCCTGACGTGGTGGCAGACGTCGGGACTCGGGAACCATGCACCGAATCTTTGGCGCGCGAGGGCCCACACCGCGCGCAGTCCGCTCAGATAGCCAGGCGCCCGCCCTTCGCACGGTCCGTCTGCGCGTTCTGAGATAGAACTGAAGAATGGCTGAGGTTCACCCCGAGATCGAGATGAAGTTCTCCGTCGAGGACGGCTACGAGCTTCCCGCCCCGACTGAGCTCGCGGGCCCCGGGACCGATGGTGAGAGGTTGACCTGGTCCGAGCCCACCCAGCACGTGCTGCGTGCCTCATACTTCGACACCGCAGACGTGGATCTCGCCCGCCACGGCCTGACGTTGCGTCGCCGTGTCGGCGGCACGGACGCCGGATGGCACCTCAAGGTCCCGGCGGCCGGGTCGGAGCGCTCGGAGGTCCGTCTGCCGCCGGGGCGTTCGGGTCGCGTCGTCCCTGCGGCGCTGCAGCGCCTCGTGCGGGTCCGGACCATGGGTCAGCCGCTCGTCCCCGTCGCGACGATCACCACGCACAGAGCCGTGCGCCGGCTGGTCGATGCGAGCAACCACCCGCTGCTCGAGCTCGCCGACGACCGAGTCGTCGCCCGGCGTCTCCTGCCCCTCGCCGGGTCCGCGGAAGCAGCTGACGAGGAGGTGTGGCGTGAGATCGAGATCGAGGCGCTGGACGCAGGCGAGGAGCTCCTGACGTCGGTCGCTGCCGCGCTCCGCGCCCGCACACTCACCCGGGCGCCATACACCTCCAAGCTTGCCCGCGTCCTCCAGATCGATGAGGATGCTGAGCCGGCCGGCGGCACCACGGCCAAGTCCGCCTCGGCGCAGGCCGGGAGGAGTCACGTCGGCCTGGGGTACGTCTGTGACCAGCTCGAGCAGCTGCGAGCCCAGGACCTCCGCGTCCGTCTGGATGCGCCCGGGAGCGTGCACATCATGCGCGTGGCGACCCGTCGCCTGCGCAGCGCCCTGACAACCTTTCGGTCGTCCTTCGGGTCGGTGGACGTCGGGCCGCTGCGCGATGAGCTCAAGTGGCTCGCGGGAGTCCTGGGTGCGGTCCGCGACGCGGAGGTCATGCATGACCGGGTCCTTGGCGTCCTGCGGGGTGAGGACACACGCGCCGAGCTCTCGCCGGTCGCCGCCGAGGTCGACGCGCAGCTGCGGTCCGCGCATGCGACAGCGCGCGAGGCAGCCCTTCACGAGCTCGACGGCGAGCGGTACGACCGGCTGCTCGACGACCTCGAGGCATTCGTGCGTGACCTGCCGACCACCACGCGCGGCAACCGATCGGCCGGGAGAGTGCTCCAGCGCGGCGTCGCGGAGGAGTACGCCCGCCTCCGGCGGCTGGTGAAGCGCGCAATGGCGGCGACCGAGCCCGAGCAGCGCGACGAGCTCCTCCATGACGCCCGCAAGGCCGCGAAGCGCACCCGCTACGCGGCGGAGCTGGCCACCGCCGTGTGTGGTCCCGACGCCCGGGCCTTCGCCGCCGCGATGGAGAGCGTGCAGGAGCTCCTCGGGCAGCACCAGGACTCCGTCGTGCTGCGTCGGCGACTACGCGAGCTCGCCGAGAGCACCACCGACCCGAACGCTGCGTTCGCCTACGGTCGGCTGCACGCCCTGGAGGAGGTCCGCGCCCATGACATCGAGGCGAGGGTGCCATCGGTCTGGGCTGCGGCGAAGAAGAAGCGCCTGCGCCGCTGGCTGCGCTGACGAGCACCGACCTGGACCGAGCTGGACCGACCTAGACCGAGCTCACCCTTCCTCATCGAGGGCACCCGCCACCTGAACACCGTTCTACCTGCGTGAGGTGACCATCGCCAGGGTGGCGGGCTCGACCTGCTCGTCGTCGAAGCGCGACCTGTGCGCAGCGACCTGGTCGTGGTGGCTCTCCGACCAGATCTTGAGCTGTCGAACGGTGTGGTGCAGCGACAGACCGAGGTCGGTGACCTCATAGGTCACGGTGACAGGGACGGTCGCCGTGGCAGTGCGGCGGATCAGGCCGTCGCGCTCGAGGGACTTCAGGGTCTGCGAGAGCATCTTCGGGCTCACCCCTGCGATGATCCGGCCTAGCTCGGAGTACCGCATCGGGCGTGGGTCACCAGCGCAGTCGGGGCCGCTCCCCAGCGCCGAGAGGACGAGCGTCACCCATTTTCCAGAGACCTGACTGAGAAGCTGGTGACTGGGGCACGCCGCCAAGAAGGCGTCGTACTGGACCTTCGCGTCGGCCTTCTTCTGAGATGCCGTCTTGGTCATCACGATCACCTTCCGGGTATCAACGCACTTATAGGTAACTACTTCCTTTACGGAAGCGTCTCCATGAGAGTGGTCGATGACAGCTCATACGGCAAGTACTCGAGAGGCTCCCGATGACCACCATCACCCCTGACCTGCCCGGCGGAACGTGGACGCTCGGCAACACCCCCGTCTCCCGGGTCGGCTACGGCGCCATGCAATTGGCGGGCCCATGGGTCATGGGACCACCGAGCGATCGAGCAGCGGCTCTCACGGTCCTGCGAGACGCCGTCGCAAGCGGCATCACCCACATCGACACCGCAGAGACCTACGGGCCGCGCGTCGTCAACGAGCTCATCCGAGAAGCCCTCTACCCCTATCCAGAGAACCTGGTTGTCGCGACGAAGGTCGGCGGACGCAGGGACGCGCAGGGCGGATGGCCCGCAGCCCGCACGCCCGACGAGCTGCGCCAGCAGGTCGACGACAACCTGGAGACCCTCGGAGTCGACGCCCTCGACCTCGTGCACCTGCGGCTCGGTGACGCCAACGGACCCGTTGCAGAGCCGGTCCAAGACGCGTTCGAGACCCTCGTCGGTCTCCAGGAGCAGGGCATCATCCGCCACCTCGGCGTCAGCAACGCCACCGCAGTGCAGGTCGCACAAGCCCAGGCGATCGCGCCCATCGTGTCGGTGCAGAACTGGTACAACCTCGCCAACCGCCGCGACGACGACCTCATCGACCGCCTCGCGGACGACGGCGTTGCCTTCATACCGTTCTTCCCGCTCGGCGGCTTCACCCCCCTGCAGTCCGACGGGCTGTCCGCGGTCGCCGCCCGGCTGGGCGCGACGCGCATGGCCGTCGCGCTGGCATGGCTGCTCCACCGCTCACCCAACATTTTGCTCATCCCCGGCACCTCGTCGGCCCAGCACCTCCAGGAGAACATCGCCGGCGCCGGCCTCGCGCTCTCCGACGACGACCTGCTGGAGCTCGGCGCGATAGCGGGTTAGCTGCGCGCGGCGGAGAATCCACGAGTCGGTGCATTGTCTCGGTCGGAGAATTCGGCGCGCGTCACGCCCTGTGACGTGGGTCTCACCAGGTGGGGCTGGTTGGACGGCAGCCGCACAGGTCCATTAGAGTCTGGGACGCACCGAGACGCCGGGAAGCAATTCTCTGCGGTTTGGAAAGCATGCGGACGTGGCTCAGTGGTAGAGCATCACCTTGCCAAGGTGAGGGTCGCGGGTTCGAATCCCGTCGTCCGCTCGGAGATCATTCTTCGGGCAGCAGCCTGTTGGACGAGACTCGATGGTGGAGTGGCCGAGAGGCGAGGCAGCGGCCTGCAAAGCCGTCCACACGGGTTCGAATCCCGTCTCCACCTCGCAGCACAGCACCACAGCTAATTTCACATGGGCGATTGGCGCAGCGGTAGCGCGCTTCCCTGACACGGAAGAGGTCACTGGTTCGATCCCAGTATCGCCCACCACCAGCACAGCATTTCAGAGGCCGTCTCGGAGAGATCCGACGCGGCCTCTTGTGTTCACTGGTGAGAGCGAGCGTTAGGACCTTCCTCCGCTGATCGGACCCCGCCCGTGGCGGGTAATCTGACAGCAGAGGACCGAGAACGGTGACGCGATCAGGGACTCCCCCAGCCGCCGCGGCCCCCATGGACTGCCTGTGATGCGGGGTAAAGTTCGACCGCCGACCGGCCCCGAGCCGACGTGGCACGTCCACGCCGCGCCGCTGCTGGCGTGCGCATGAGAAGGAGGAGACGTGGCACGACGAGGCCAAGGCCGATCCGGTGGGCCCCAGGGCGCCGCAGGCGCACAGCGTGCCGCCGGCGCACAGCGACGCCGCGCGCCCCAACGCACGGAGCAAGGGATCATCTCGGTGCTCGCCGACGTCGCCCGCGAGTTTGACGGCGCCGTCAAGCGAGGCCCGGCAAGCGGCCCCGTGCGGACAAAGTTCCAGGTCGTCGCGCTGCTGGTGCGTGAGGAACGCGCCCGGGTGATGGCCGACACGACCCTGACGGCTGCCCGGCGCACCGAAGAGCTCAAGCGCCTCGACGGCGTCGCGACGATGCTGGCCAAGACCGCCGCCCGGGACACCTCGCTGCTCGCGCTCCTCGCTGACGACGTCCAGGTCTCCGACGCGGCCCGCGCCTTCAAGGCGACCGTGATGCGCGCCGGCGGGTTGGAACCGCCGCAGGAGCCCCCGCCCGCGGCGCCGCCCGCGCCCGCGCCCGGCGCCTCGACCCAGGTGGTGCCTCGCTCGGTCGTCTCCCGCCAGCTCGCCAACCCGTTCCTCGCTCCGGACTTCGAGGCTGCGGCCGCGCGGGTCGCCACCCGCCCCCGGCGACTGGCCGGCTGGGAGCTGCTCGAACCGCTCTTCCGCTCCTTCGAGCGGGCCGCCCCCGGCGCACCCTCGTGCATGCCCTTGCCCGACCCTCGGCCGGTGCCGCTCCCCCGTGACCGGGAGCTCATGCCGCACCAGGCCCAGGTCGTCACCGCGACGGCCCGCGGGCACCGCACCTTCCTGCTCGCCGACGAGCCCGGGCTGGGCAAGACCGCCCAGGCGCTGCTCGCCGCCCAGGCGGCCGACGCCTACCCGCTGCTGGTCGTGGTCCCCAACGTGGTCAAGGCCAACTGGGCGCACGAGGTGGCGCTGTGGACCCCGTCACGGCGGTCCACGGTGGTGCACGGTGACGGCGACCGGATGGACGGCTTCGCCGACGTCGTGATCGTCAACTACGAGCTGCTGGACCGGCACGTCGGATGGCTCGGCGAGCTGGGGTTCCGCGGAATGGTCGTCGACGAGGCGCACTTCATCAAGAACAGGACCTCCCAGCGGTCCCAGCACGTCATCGCCCTCTCTGACAGGATCCGTACGCGCGTCGCCCGGCCGCTGCTCATGGCCCTCACCGGGACCCCGCTGATCAACGACATCGAGGACTTCCGGGCGATCTGGCAGTTCCTCGGCTGGATCGACGACACGACGCCGCTGGGCACGCTGCAGGCCGCCCTGGAAGACACCGGCCTCACCCCCGCCGACCCGGGCTTCTCGGCAGCCGCGCGGTCCAGCGTCATCGACATGGGCATCGTCCGCCGCCGCAAGGCTGACGTGGTCGCGGACATCCCCGTGCGCCGAGTCGCCGACCTCGTCGTCGAGCTCGACGGCGCCGCCGGCCGGTCCGTCCGCGCCGCGGAGGCCGCGCTCGTCGACCGGCTGGTCCAGCGGTACCGGACCGCCCTGGAGATGCGCGCCGACACCGGAACTGACGAGATCGACCACGAGCTCGTCCGCCGGGTCGCGGCGGCGGAGCTCAAGGACTCCAGCTCCAAGGCCGGCGGTGAGAACGTCTTCACGATGGTCCGCCGGATCGGGCAGGCCAAGGCCGAGCTGGCCGCCGACTACGCCGCCCAGCTCGCCCGCAACGTGGGCAAGGTGGTGTTCTTCGCCAAGCACGTGGACGTGATGGACGCCGCCGAGCAGCTCTTCGCCGACCGGGGCATCCGCTACGCCTCGATCCGCGGGGACCAGACGCCCAAGGCACGCGAGAAGAACATCGCCGCGTTCACCGGCGACCCGGACGTGTCGATCGTCGTGTGCTCCCTGACGGCTGCTGGGGTCGGTCTCAACCTCCAGGTGGCCTCGAACCTCGTGCTGGCCGAGCTGTCCTGGACCCACGCCGAGCAGACCCAGGCCATCGACCGGATCCACCGGATCGGCCAGGACGAGCCGGTCACCGCGTGGCGGGTCATCGCCGCGCAGACCATCGACTCGAGGATCGCCGAGCTCATCGACAGCAAGTCCGGTCTGGCTGCCCGCGCGCTCGACGGCGCAGGCGAGGACGACGTCGCCTCCTCCACCACGGTGCAGCTCGACGCCCTGGTCGGGCTGCTCACCGACGCCCTCGACGCCCGCGCGGGGGTCTGAGCCGCTGACCCTCGACGTCGGTGTGGCACGCGCGGTCCGGCCTCGCGTTCCACATGCCGTCTGCGTTCCCCTCAACTAGCATCGGGGCTGATCACACCCCTGGCGCGGCCCTGATCGGCGACCTCCGAACGAGGCGCACCACGGCGGCACCGGGGGGTGGTTCGTCATCGAGCTCGAGGAAGAGGGACAGATATGACCGCCACCACAGCCACTCGCATCGATGGTGGACCCATGGCCGTGCCCAGCGCCCGCGGGCCGCTGGGCGAGGTGCTGCTCGCGACGATCGCGTCGCCCCCGGCGAGCGACGAGGTGCCCGCCCTGGCGAGCGCCGTCGTCGAGCACGTGCGCGGCGACCACGGGACGCCCACCGAGGACGAGGACCTGCAGCACACGCTCCTGTGCCTGTACGAGCTGCACTACCGCGGGTTGGCGGGGGTCAGCGACGAGTGGGAATGGCACCCCGGCCTCCTGGCCGCGCGGGCGGTCCTTGAGACGCACGTCGAGGCTGACCTGCGGGCCCGCGTCAGCCAGCCGACCTGCGAGGCGTCAGACCCTCGGTCTGTTGCTGAGGCGCTGTTCGCCATGACGGCCGAGACCAGCGGACCGAGCCTCTCCCGTTTCGTGGCCAAGCACGCGACCCAGGAGCAGCTGCGAGAGTTCCTCATCCTGCGGTCCGTCTATCAGCTCAAGGAAGCCGACCCCCACACCTGGGCCATCCCCCGGTTGAGCGGGGCACCCAAGGCAGCGCTCGTCGAGATCCAGGCCGACGAGTACGGCGACGGGCGCCCCGAGCGTATGCACTCGGCCCTCTTCGCCCAGGCGATGCGCGGACTGGGGCTGGACGACACCTACGGCACCTACGTCGACCTCGTGCCGGCGTCCACCCTCGCCTCGCTGAACATGATGTCGATGTTCGGTCTGCACCGGCGGCTGCGAGGAGCGATCGTGGGCCACCTCGCTGCCTTCGAGATGACCTCCTCGATCCCGAACCGGATGTACGGCAACGGCTTCCGGCGCCTGGGGCACACACCGGCCACCACCGAGTACTTCGACGAGCACGTCGAGGCCGACGCCGTCCACGAGCAGATCGCCGGCCGCGACCTCGCGGGGCGACTCGCCGAGCAGGATCCCTCGCTGCTGCCGGACATCCTCTTCGGCGCGGCCGCGTGCCTGGCGGTCGACGGGTGGGCAGGTGAGAGCGTCCTGGCCAGCTGGGAGCGCAACGAGTCCGCCCTGCGCGAGGGACTGGCATGACCAGCCCCCAGCCGCACGAAGGACACGAGCTGGTCGAGCAGACGCCGGGCGAGGCGGAGGTCCAGATCGTGCTCTGCCCGGACGGACCGCTGCTGGTCCGCGGTCGGCCCGTCATCCTCGACGCAGACGGCACGGAGGTCAGCCGAGGGCGCGGGACGGTGGCTCTCTGCCGCTGCGGAGGGTCGGCGATCAAACCCTTCTGCGACGGGACCCACAAGGTCAACGGCTTCCAGTCGCAGGACTGACAGGACTGACAGGACTGACAGGACATCGGAGGTGGCGTGGTGAGACCAGTGCTTGCGGGCATCGTCGGGCTGCTCCTGCTCACAGGGTGCGCTGGCAGGTTCCCCGCAGACCCCGAGGGGACCCTCGACCGGGTGGAGGGCGGCGTGCTGCGCGTCGGGGTGTCCGCCCACTCCCCCTGGACCGAGGTCGCGCCAGACGGCGCACCGACCGGGCTGGAGGTGGACCTGGTCACGGAATTCGCTGAGTCCCTCGACGCCGACGTCGAGTGGACGGCCAGCGGCGAGGAAGACCTCATGGCCCAGCTGGACCGGTCCGAGCTGGACCTGGTCATCGGCGGGCTGACCGCCGCCTCACCGTGGGCCGAGCACAGCGCGCTCACCTACCCGTACACGACCGTGCCGGGCGCGGACGGAGCACCTCAGGCGCACGTGATGGCAGCTCCGATGGGCGAGAACGCCTTCCTCGTCGCCCTCGAGACCTTCCTCCTCGAGCACAAGGACGTGCAGCCATGACCGTCACCTTCGGGCACACCGACCTCCCCGAGGAGCAGGCGGCCGCCCTGCGCACGGCGAAGCGCCTCGCGTGGGGCACCATCGCCTTCCTCGTCGGCGCCGTCACCCTCGTGTACCTGACCATGGGGAGCTCCCAAGCCATGAAGGCGGCCTGGGTGGAGGACCTGTTGTCCTTCATCCCACCCGTCTCCTTCCTCGTGGCCGTGCACTTTGCCCGACGGCGCCCGTCCGAGAGTCACCCCTATGGCCTCCACCGGTCGGTCGGCGTCGGCCATCTCGTGGCCGGCACGTCGCTGCTGGCCATGGGCGCCTTCCTCATCGTCGACTCTGGCTCGGGTCTGCTGGCGGGCGAGCACCCGCCTGTCGGGCTCATGGAGATCGCCGGGCACCCGGTCTGGGCGGGGTGGCCGATGATCGCGGCGATGGTCGTCACCGGCATCCCGCCGGTCTTCTTCGGCCGGGCGAAGATGCCCCTCGCCCGCACCCTGCACGACCGCGTGCTCTACGCGGACGCCGACATGAACAAGGCCGACTGGATGACCGCCCTCGGGAGCATCGTCGGGATCCTCGGCATCGGTGCGGGCCTGTGGTGGGCGGACTCCGCTGCGGCGCTGTTCATCGCGGTGAGCATCATGCGCGACGGCGTGGTGAACCTCCGCGTAGCGACCTCAGCCCTCATGGACGCCCGAGCAACGACCGTCGAGGGCGACGAGCTCCACCCGTTGGTGGTGCGCATCGACGAGCACCTCGCGGGGATTCCGTGGGTGGCCGAGGTGGGGTCGAGGGTGCGCGACGAAGGGCACGTCTTCCACGTCGAGGCCTTCGTCGTCCCGAAGGACGACGCGATGCCCGGTCTCGAGGAGCTGCGCCAAGCCCGCGAAGGGCTGATCGCCCTCGACTGGAAGATCCAGGACCTCGTGCTCGTGCCGGTGGAGGCCTTGCCCCAGGAGATGCTGCCCGGCTCACTAGCCGGGCGGGAGGAGGCGCGACGCGCCTAGGAGCCCGGGCGGGCGACCTAGGCGCCTCCCTCGAAGTCACGTCAGACCAAAGGCCGCCCGGAGAGCTCCAGGCGACCTCGGGTCTGAGGCGGAGGGTCCCCGCCCGGCTGGTTGTGCGTACTGCCCTGGCGGGGAACTCAGAGCGAGGGGGCCGCGGTCGCAAACCCCTCGCTGAGGCCGACCCCACTTCTTGAGATGCCTCACCCAAGGTTCGGAGCCGTGCCCGGCTCGGATGGGTCGCGGTCGCGCGGATCCCCGCACCCCGCCCGAGCCTGCGTCGCGGCGGTGTGCGCTCAGAAGGTCAGACCGAAGACCCAGGCCCCGAGGGTGTACATGGTCGCCGTGATGAGCACGATCCCGGACATGCTCAGCAGCGCGCCCCCGCGGATCATGTCCGGGATGGTGACGTAGCCCGAGGAGAACGCGATGGCGTTGGGCGGCGTGGCCGCAGGCATCATGAAGGTGCACGCAGCGGTCAGGGCGACCGGCATGACGAGCATCATCGGGCTGAGGCCCAGGCCCACGGCCACCCCGCCCATGATGGGGATGAGGGTGGCCGCCGTCGCCGTGTTGCTCATGAACTCCGTGAGGACCACGGTGAGCAGGCAGACGACCGCGACGAGCAGGATCGGCGGCAGGTCGGCGAAGAGATGGACCCGCTCGCCGATCCAGACGCTCAGACCAGAGGCGCTGATCTGGCTGGCGAGAGCGAGCCCTCCCCCGAACAGCAGCAGGATCCCCCACGGCAGCTCGCTCGTGTCCTGCCAACCCAGCAACCGCTCGCCCGGCCTCGCGCCGGAGGGGATGAGGAACACCGCGACCGTGACGATCACGGCGATGACCTCGTCGGTCACCGGCGTCCCCGGCCAGACGACGGGGATGAGCACCCAAGACAGCGCGGCGGTGAGGAACACGGCCGCGACCCGCCACAGGGGCGCGGTCATCGGTCCCAGCGCCTCGTACTCGTCGCGGATGATCTGCCCCTCGCCGGGGATGACCGTCAGCCGCGGCTTGAACACGACGTGCGTGAGGACGAACCACGCCAGGACGAGGAAGACGACCGACAGCGGCACCCCCACGAGCATCCACTGCCCGAACCCGATGACCACGCCGTGCGTCTCCTCCAGGTACCCGACCATGAGCGCGTTCGGCGGGCTGGCGATGATGGTGCCGAAGGACCCGATCGTCGCGGCGTAGGCGATGCCGAGCATGAGCGCGGTCGAGAAGTTGCGGTCCCCCTCACCGCCGGTCGCCTTCTCCACCAGACGCAGCACGGACATGCCGATCGGCAGCATCATCACCGCAGTCGCGGTGTTGGATACCCACATGCTCAGCACGGCGGTGGCGATCATGAACCCCAGCACCAAGCGCGTGGGCTGAGAGCCGACGATCAGCACCACCTTGAGGGCGATCCGCAGGTGCAGCTTCCACCGCTGCATCGCGAGGGCGAGGACGAAGCCGCCGAGGAACAAGAAGATGACCTTGTTGGCGTAGGGGGCAGCGACGTCCCCGATCTCCGCGACACCCAGCACCGGGAAGAGGACGAGCGGGACGAGCGCGGTCACCGGCAGGGGCAGCGCCTCGGTCATCCACCACACGCCCATGAGCACCAGCACGGCCGCGACCGTTGCCGCCGACCGCTCGTTGAAGTCCGCAGCCGCGCCCTCGATGACGTAGTCAGGCATGGCCAGGTAGGCGATCATCGCGAGCAGCGGGCCCACCACCAGCCCGACGACGTGCCTGTCCAGCACCAGCCGTGGCCGGTGGGCGCTCTCGTCCTGCGCGGCGGTGCTGGGCCGGGACTGCGCGTCGATGCTGATGGGTCGTCCTCCCGTGGCGGCCCCGCCCGCTGGCGAGTGCCGTCCATCGACTGTAGGCCGCCAGAACAGCCCGGATCTGGGACTTTGGAACGAGGACGAGGAGCGGTGGCACCCAGATGGGAGGGCATGCTTGCCGCACGCCGGCGGGGAGCGCACAGTGGAGATGAGGACCACAGATGAGCGCACACCCAGACGACCCCGTGCCCGTCCGGCGTCCGACTGCCGAGGAGGTGGCGGACCGGGTGCTGCAGGCCGCCCTCGGCACGACGGACCTGCTCGCCATCTACCTCGGGGACCGCCTCGGCTTCTACCAGAGCCTGGCAACCCACGGCCCCACGAGCGCCGGCGACCTTGCCGAGCGCACCCAGACGCACCCGCGCTACGTCCGCGAGTGGCTCGAGCAGCAGGCGATCACCGGCTTCGTCGAGGTCACCGGCCCGGAGCCGACGCCGCAGGGCGAGCGCCGCTTCGCCCTCTCCGACGCTGCCCGAGAGGTGTTCACCGACACCCAGAGCCTGTCCTACCTCGCGCCGCTGGCCCGCACCTTCGCCGCCAGCATGCAGCAGCTGCCCGGGATCCTGGAGGCCTACCGCCGCGGAGGAGGCGTGAGCTGGAGCCAGCTCGGGCCCGATGCGCGCGAGTCGCAGGCCGACCTCAACCGCCCCTGGTTCACCCATGCGCTGCCGGCTGCCCTGGCTGGCGTCCCCTCGCTCGACTCCACCCTGAGGCGGCCCGGCGCGCGGGTGGCCGACATCGGGTGCGGCGCCGGATGGTCCACGCTCGCCCTCGCCGCGGCCTACCCCGGCGCGACCATCCACGGCTATGACGTGGACGCGCCCTCTGTGGCCCTCGCCCAGGCCAACCTCGCCCGCGCCAGCCTGCCCACCGCCGATCCTGCGGGTGCTGCGGGGCCCACGGATCCCACCACTCACCCGGTGGCCCCCGCTGGCGACCGCGTCCAGTTCGCCGTCGCCGACGCCGCCGGGCTGCCCGCTGACACCTACGACGTCGTCTTCGCCTTCGAGTGCATCCACGACCTGTCCGAGCCGGTGACGGTGCTCTCGGCGGCACGTCAGTCCCTGCGTGCCTGCGGGTCGGTCATCGTCATGGACGAGGCCGTCGCGCCCACCTTCGCTCCCCCGGGCGACGACGTGGAGCGCCTCATGTACGGGTACAGCCTGCTGGTCTGCCTGCCGGACGGCATGTCCCGCACGCCCTCCGAGGCCACCGGCACGGTGATGCGCCCCGAGACGCTGCGTCGCTACGCCCAGCGCGCGGGGCTGTCCCGCTTCGAGGTGCTCGAGGACGCCGGCTTCGGGTTGTGGCGCTTCTATCGGCTGTTCCCCTAGCCTGCCTCCATGACGATCCTGCGGTCCATCACGCTGTTCGCTGCTGCCGCGGTCCTCGAGATCGGTGGTGCGTGGCTGGTCTGGCAGGGGGTGCGCGAGCACCGCGGCTGGGCCTGGATCGGAGCAGGTGTCATCGCGCTCGGCCTCTACGGGCTGGTCGCGACGCTCCAGCCGGACGCCAACTTCGGACGGATCCTCGCTGCCTACGGCGGGGTGTTCGTGGCGGGTTCCCTCGTGTGGGGCTACGTGGTCGACGGGTTCCGGCCCGACCGTTGGGACGTGGCCGGCGCGCTGATCTGCCTCGTCGGGGTGGCAGTCATCATGTACGCCCCCCGCCCCATCTGAGCTAGCGCGCCGGGACGGGCGCGACCCCGTCGAGCGCCCGCGCGACAGCCTGGGCAAAACCGGCCGGGTTGTCGAGCATCAGGGTGTGCCCGGCACCGGTCACCACGTGGACGTCGATCCCGGCGGCGCGCAGCTGCGGGTCGTCGTGCAACCATCCGGACTGGTCACCTTCGATGATCGCGCGCGGCATCGGCAGGGCGAGGAGCACGTCGTCGAGCACGGGCATCGTGGCACCGAGCGCGTGCTCGGACCGGTACATCGCCACCGGGGACGCCAGGCGCATGGTCGCCGCCCAGGTCAGACCGACCTCGTCGAGCACGGTCGCGAACCCGCCGTCGACGTAGCTCTGCTCCGTGTACGGCTCCACCCGCGGGCGAGGCGAGGGGCGCAGGCTCGGTTCAGCCAGGACGAGCCGGCCGACCAGGTCCGGGCGCCGCTCGGCCAGCAGCACCGCGACGCCGCCGCCCATGCTGTGCCCGATGACGTCCGCGCCGCGCACACCGAGCAGGTCCAGCGCTCGGGCGGCGGTCTCCGCGTGCTCGGACAGGGTGTACCCGAAGGACGCGGGGCGGTCGCTGATGCCGAACCCGAGGAAGTCGAGCATGAGGACCCGGCGCCCGGCCAAGGACGGGTCCGCCGCTGACCCGGCGAAGTAGACGGCCGAGCTGGACCCCAGTCCGTGCAGGTAGACCAGGGGCGGGAGGTCCGCGCGCCCGTCGATCTCGACGTACCCCAGGTGCGCCCCGTCCGGCCCGACCTCGACGTGCTTCATCGCTTCTCCCTCCGCCCGTCCGGCCCCGACGGCCGGTCGATCTGGACCGCACGCTAGCAGCGGCCACCGACACGCGTGGCCGAGACGCACCACCCCAGCGATACTCGAACGAGGAGTCAGGGCCAAGAGCGACCAACCGGAAGGTACCGGACATGAAAAAGTGGTCCGTCCTCATCGTCCTGGGCTGCGCGCAGTTCGTCCTCGTGCTCGACGGCACCGTGATGAACGTGTCGATCTCCACCGTCGTGGCAGACCTCGACACGACCGTCACCGCCATGCAGGCAGCGATCACCTTCTACACCCTGACGATGGCCGCCCTCATGCTCCTCGGGGCCAAGCTCGGTGACGTCTGGGGCCGGCGTCGGGCCTTCGTCGTCGGGTCCATGATCTACGCCACCGGGTCGCTCATCACCGCCCTGAGCCCCAACTTCGCCTTCTTGTTCCTGGGCTGGTCCATCGTCGAGGGACTCGGGGCGGTGCTCGTCATCCCAGCCGTGGCCGCCCTCGTCGCGGACAACTACACCGGGACCGACCGGGTCAAGGCCTACGCCACGATCGGCGCGCTCTCGGGTGCGGCCGTGGCCGCCGGGCCGCTCATCGGCGGCTTCCTCACCACCTACGCCAGCTGGCGGTACGTCTTCGCCGGCGAGGTGGTCATCATGATCATCGTCGTGTCCTTCTCCCGCCTGGTCACCGACTCCACCCCGCGCGAGCCTGTGCGCATCGATATCTGGAGCGTCCTGCTGTCCTCCTCCGGGCTGGTGCTCGCCGTGTTCGGGATGCTGCAGAGCAAGACCTGGGGCTGGGTCCGCCCGGCAGCCTCACCGGACATCGCCGGGCGGGAGATCACGCCGCTGGGCATCTCCCTGACCTCGTGGCTCATCCTCGCCGGCACCTTCCTGCTCTATGCCTTCGTCCGTCGCCAGGGCACCCTGGTGCGGAGCGGACGCCCGCCCCTGGTCCACATGGAGGTGTTCTCCATCCGGGTGCTGCGCAGCGGGCTGACCGTGCTCGGTGCGCAGTACGCGATCACCGCAGGCCTGTTCTTCATGGTGCCCGTCTACCTGCAGATGACCCTCGGCCTCGACGCACTGGCGACCGGAACGAAGATCTTCCCGCTGTCCGTCTCGCTCATCCTGTTCTCGGTGGTGGGCACCCGGTTGTCCGCCCGGTGGTCCCCACGGCGCATCGTGCGCTGGGGGCAGTCCATCCTCGTGGTGAGCTCGCTCGTGCTCCTCGGCTCGGTGAGCATCGACCTCAAGAACGGCTTCTTCGCCGCAGGCATGTTCTGCGCCGGGGCGGGCCTCGGTCTGCTCGCCTCGCAGCTGGGCAACGTCAACATGTCGGCGGTGACGGAGAAGCAGACGAGCGAGGTGGGCGGCCTGCAAGGGGTGTTCCAGAACCTCGGCTCGTCGTTGGGCACTGCGGTCATCGGGTCTGTCCTCATCGCGTCGCTCACCACGTCCTTCACCAGCGCGGTGGCCGCCAGCGACCTGCCGGCATCGGCTCAGTCGCTCGTCTCGGCGAGCACGCAGGACGGTGTCCCGATCGTCGAGGCGTCCAGCGTGGACACGATCGCCGCCCAGGCGGGGCTGACCACGGCGCAGGGACAGACCCTGACCACCCTCTACACCGACTCCCAGGTCACCTCGCTGCGTCTGGCGCTCTTCGCGCTGACCGTCATCGGGCTGCTCTCCCTGCTGTTCTCCCGGCGGATCCCCGCAGACGCTCCACCACCACGGGCGCCGGCTCGTCGCTCACCACCGACGGATGAGGCGCCGCAGGTCCGCGCGCAGAAAGGCTGAGCGATGGACACATCTCAGGCGGACGAGGCGGCTCCCCCGCTCGGCACCCGGTCCGTGGCGCAGGAGCTGGGCGCCTTCGCCGCCCGCACCTCCCTCATGATCGTGCTGCTCACCGCGTGCTACTTCGTCCTGCCCGACGGCGGCCTCCTCGCCGATCGCCAGTCCGGGCTGCGCACCGGAGGGTCGATCCTGGCCCTCACCGGCTTCGTGATCGTGCTGCATCTTCAGGTCCGCGCCTTCCGGCGCCGGCTGACCACATGGGGGCGTGCCGAGGCCTTGCTCACGGTGCTCTACCTGCTCATCCTCGTCTTCGCGATCACCTACGACCGCCTGGCGACCGCCTCACCCGACCAGTTCTCCGGGATCGACAGCCGGGCCGACGCGCTGTACTTCACCGTCACCGTGGTCTCGACGGTCGGCTTCGGTGACATCCATGCGGCCGGGGCCGCTGCCCGGTCGATCGTGACCGCGCAGATGCTCATCAACGTCTTCTACGTCGGCGCGGCATTGCGTCTGATGACCGGCGCCCAGGTGGTCAGCGGGGAGAGCCGATGATCTCGTCCGTCCTGGATGACGCGCGCACGGTCAGGGTGCGCGACCGTAGCACTGACACGTAGGACGACACGCAAGGACAGGTGGTCAGCATGACTGAGGACCTCTCAGGCTCAGACGAGCGCAGCATCGAGGAGATGGGGCCCGTCGACTACGTCGTCGTGGAGTTCCCCGGGAGCCGTTTCACCGGCGTAGGCCTGCCCTTGCTGGTGGACCTCGTGGACCGCGGGGTGATCCGCATCCTCGACCTGCTGTTCGTCCAGAAGGACCAGGACGGGACCCTCAGCGGCATCGAGCTGTCCGACCTCGACTCCGACGGTGACCTCGACCTCACCGTGTTTGACGGCGTCTCCTCCGGGCTCCTCGGACAGGACGACCTCGAGGAGGCCGCGACCGTCATCTCCCCCGGCAGCTCAGCGGCCGTCCTCGTCTATGAGAACAGCTGGGCCGCACCCTTCGCGACCGCGCTGCGCCGCGACGGCGCCCAGCTCGTGGCGAGCGGACGCGTCCCGGTCCAGGCCATCCTCGCGTCCCTGGACGCGGCCGAGCAGAACAACACCTGATCCCACACCGACGAAAGGACGACCATCATGCCCGGTCTGCTTCGTGGAGTTGCCCGGACGGCCGTCGTCGCGGGCACCGCGACCGCCGTCTCCAACCGCGTCTCGCGCCGCCAGGCGGGACGCTGGGCCGGGCAGGAGGCAGCCGCCCAACCGCAGGCCGCAGCGCCGCCCCCGCCCGCACCGGCTCCCGCTGCGCCGCCACCTGCCGCGCCTGCGCCTGCCGCCGGTGGGATGGATGACGTCCTGGCCCAGCTCACCTCCCTCGGTGAGCTCAAGGAGCGGGGCGTCCTGACGGAGGCGGAGTTCGAGGCGCAGAAGCAACGCATCCTGGCGCGCTGACTCCTCCTGACGGCGACATCTCACATGATGTTGACTGCCCTGGCTACCACGAGAGTGGCCAGGGCCAGCGAGATGGACGACTCCGCGATCATCATGAGCTTGGCCGAGCGCCGCAAGGCAGACACGTCTGTGGGACCGAAGGCGGTCGCGGTGTTGAAGGAGAGCGTGAGGTAGTCCACGAACTGCGGAGTCCAGCGCGGTGGGACCAGGTCAGGGTTGGACATCTCCGGGAAGACGAAGGCTGCCGCTCCGCGATGGTGCGCCGCGGCCCGCGCCGAGGCTCCCCCACCGTCGAAGTCCCAGAACCACAGCGCGAAGATGATGATGTTCGTCGTCCAGACGATCGCACCGACCGCGAGCAGCGGGCCGGCGGCCTCGAAGGACTGCCCCCACAAGATCCCTCGCACGAGGCGGATCGCAGTCACCGCGTTGACCACGGCGATCAAGGCGATCATCAGCCCGGTGGTCACCTTCAGCCACGGTCGCTGGCGGTCAATCAGACCAGGGTCCCCGGCGATGAGCACCCCGAGGAAGACCACGAGGAAGGCCGGGAAGATCCACCGCGGGGAGACGAGGAAGTCCGCTGGCAGGAACTGGTGCAGCACCCCGGCGGTGAGCGTCGCCAGCGCCATCGGCCACCGATGCTCGGCCTGCTGGCCCGCGTCGCCAGCTTCGTCGCCAGCCTCGTCGCTGCCTTCGGCGCCGGCGTGATCGCCAGCCTCGACGCCGCCTAGGTCGTCTGCTCCGTCGTCGTGGGTCACGGGAGCGCGGGGCCAGCCGCTTCCTGGGCGAGCGGCGGCCGCGCCAGCAGCTCCAGGAGCCCGATCACCACGAGCGTCACCACTGCTGTGGTGACCAGCAGCGCCGGGGTCGGTGCCGGTGCCAGCAGGACGACCAGACCGGCGACCGCGAGGACCACCGCCCGCAGGAAGGTCCGGTGCACGTACAACCAGGTGCCGACCGGCCCGGTGGTCACCCCGCGCTGCTGACCCCAGCCACGGACCGTGGTGAAGGCCCGCCCGGCGCTGGCCCGCAGGCTGCGCGCAGAGGCGCTGCCGCCGCCCAGGTAGGCCGCGGCGGCCAGGACCAGGCCCAGCACGGCGACGGTGCGCAGCGCGGCCCGGATGAAGGCGACCAGCTGGTCGAAGACGATCTCTGCGGCGTCCAGGCGGTCGACCGTGCCGGTGAGGGCGTCCAGGTACAGCGTCCTGGCCAGGTACAGCGCGATGCCCAGCACGAGCATCGAGACCGCGAGCGCGAGCCCTGCCACCACGAGGGCCCTGGTGCGGTGCACGGCGGTGAGCACCCCGGCGGCGATGAGCGCGAGGCTGAGCCACGGCAGCCATGTCCCGATGACGTCGAGGGCACCGTAGGCGTTCTGGGCGGTGACGAGCTGACTGGTCTCCACGATGGTGAACGAGGCGTTGACCTCCGGGATGTTCGCTGCGACGGCGAAGCCGTTGTCCACCAACCGCGTCTTGAGGGTCTCGATGAGCCCGGCGAGCTCGATGGTCAGCTGCCCGTCGTCCCCTACCTGCAGGACGTTCCCGGTGTCTCCCTCCATGACGGCGACGAGCTGGGTGTGGGCGAGGCGGTTCGCCTCGACCCAGGCGTCCTCGAAGGTCGGGCTCTCGACGACGGCGGTCGCGGTCTTGTGGACGAAGGACTCGATGCCGTCGGTGAGGGGTTGCTGGGCGGCCCCCAGCGCCAGGCCGACCGTGGGCGGCAGGTCGGGGCTGTTCAACGCGGACAGGGCATCGCCGACGAGGGTCGGGACGTCGAGCTGCTCCATGACGACGGCGGTCAGCCGGTTGGACACCGCCGACTGGACTGTCGGGTCGCTCGCGAGGGGACCGATCGTGGCCACGTAGCGGTCGGTGTCGGTGAGCTCCTGCTGGGCCCAGTGCGCGACCACGGCGACCGGGGCGAGCAGCACGCCCAGGATGATGAGCAGCACTGCGGCGGTCGACCGGACGCCGTGGGAGCGTCGAGAGGTGGCCGGCGCCTGCGCCCCGGCGGTTGCCAGGGCAGCCTGGGCCGCTTGGTCGCGGAGCGCGGCGTTCTCTCGTTCGAGCTCTCTGAGCCGCGCGGTCAACCGGGCGGCGTCGTCCGGCTCGGGTCCCGTGGTGTCCTGGGACATCGTCGACATCCTTCCCCTGGGGCGGGCGGGCCCGCCTGATGGCTACACGCCGGTCTGGGCGGTGATCCGTCCGGACCTGATCGCGGCCGCGAGCGCCGCGTGGTCTCGGGTGTTCAGCTCGGCGTAGGCCTCGGCGAAGTCCGCCACGGCGTGGTCGAAGCGGTCGCTGGAGCCCAGGTAGGCGGCGATCGCCACCCGGTCCCCGGAGCGGGCGTGGGCGCGGGCGAGCGCTTCTCCGCAGATCCGTCCGTAATACGTCATCCCTTCGGCGCGCAGCTCCTCGACCGGGACAGATCCTTTGCCGTCGCGGAGCTGGCGGACGTAGAAGTCACGCTCCACGCCGTCGGGCGCCAGGATCCGGTCCCACCCCAGGAAGATGTCGGTCGAGGCCTGCATGAGCTGCTGCCCGGTGACCACGCGCTCGCCCTCGGTGGTGGCCGGGGCCGGGGGCAGGTAGGCGGCGAGCACCGACGCCTGTGCCTCCTTGGCCTGCAAGAACAGCGGGTCTCCCGCGTCGAGCCCTTGGAAGAGCAAGATCCATGCCCGGGTGCCGACGCTCCCCACCCCCACGACCTTGCGGGCCACGTGCACGAGGTCGAACTCCGCGATGAGGTGGCGGCGGTCGCGGGGAAGGCTCTGGGAGTAGGACTGCACCAGATCGTGGAAGCGCGCGTGGGTCTCGGCGGCAGCCGCCTCCCCCCACAGCTCCTCGACCGGGACGACCAGCGGCGGCTGGCTCACGATGCGCGGCTGGCCCTCCACCATCGTGGTGAGCTTGCTGAGAGCGTGCAGGCTGTCACGCTTCCGGGCCTTGTCCAGGAGGATCTGCACCCGGTCCTGGCGTTCGGCGTCGAACCGCTTGCCGATCCGCGGCAGCAGGTCCTCGACGTCGAGGTGGGAGTACCAGACGGTGAGGTTCCCCTCCTCAGCGAAGCCGCGCATCGCCTCGCGGTACCCGCGCACCGCCCGGCGGACCATCGTGCGGCGTTCCTTGGCGGTGAACCCTGAGCTCTCGCCGGCGACCTGCAGGCTGGCCGCCAGGCGTTTGACGTCCCACTCGAAGGGCCCCGGGTAGGTCTCGTCGAAGTCGTTGATGTCGAAGACGAGGTGCCGTTCCGGGGAGGAGTAGACCCCGAAGTTCGACAGGTGGGCGTCCCCGCACAGCTGGACCCGCAGCCCCGTGTGGGGACTGCGGGCCAGGTCAGCGGCCATGAGGAGAGCACCGCCCCGGTAGTGGGCGAAGGGTGAGGCCACCATCCGCCCGTACCGGATCGGCACGAGGTCGCTCACCCGTACCTCTGCCTGGCTCTCGAGCAGGTCGACCGGGTCGGGGCGGTCTGCGGTGACCAGCTGGGCGTGGTCCTCCAGGGGCAGCTCGTCCCGGACGGACCGCCCGTGGCGAGCCCGTTCTTCTCTGCTGAGCCTCACGCGCCCTCGGTCAGGTCGTGGGCGAGCTCACGCTCGTCCTCCTCCGACAGGGACGTCTTGAGCAGGGTGCCGCCGAACTGCTTCATCGCGTCGGCGAACTTGTCCTCGGTGATCTTGGAGGCCATGACCACGACGGCCGAGCTTCCGGGCTTGAGCATCTCTTGGACCTGGGACCGGAACTCGGAGTCGATTCCTGACTTCCCCATGGCGCCCATGAGCGCACCGAGAGCGCCGCCCAGCGCCAGGCCGACGAAGGGCACGAGGAAGAGCAGACCGATGATCATCCCCCACAGCGCACCGGAGGCAGCCGAGACGCCGACGATCTTGGTCGGGGTGTGCACGTGGCTCTTGCCCTCCGTGTCGACCTCCACGATGGCCAGGCCGTTGAGCTGGACCACATAGTCCTTCTGCAGCGCGAGGACCTGCTCGTAGGCCTGCGTGGCGACTGCCTGGTCGTCGTAACCGATCACGATGAGCTCTGACATGGTGGACCTCCGTGTGTAGGGCGTCGGCGACGCTGTGGCCTCCACGGTGCCCCACGGTGGGGACCCTGACCTCACCAGTTCCAGGTGAGATTCCCCGTCTGCCGCTGGCCGTGCCGGACGGGTCAGAGGTGGCTGAAGCCGCTCGCCTCCGCCGGGGTCAGCGGCACGGTGACCGGGTGGCGGTGGAGGTGGTCCACGGCAGCGCGGAGGTCGTCGACGAGGGCGGTGACCAGGTCGCCGCTCACCCCCTGACGGATGAGCACCCGCTGCACCGCGATGTGCGAGGCCGCGCCGGTGAGCGGGTAGGCCGGGACCTGCCAGCCGCGCATGCGGACCCGGTCGGCGAGGTCGTAGAGGGTGTATCCCGGGTCCTCGCCCTCACGGATGCGCCAGGTGACCGCGGGGATGCCGGTCTGGGGATCGGCCCCGAAGACGATCTCGAAGGGACCGAGGGTGGGGATCGCCTGGGCGAGCAGCCGGCCGCTGTCGTAGCAGGAGCTGTGGATGGCGCGGTAGCCCTCCCGGCCCAGCCGGATGAAGTCGTAGTACTGGGAGATCACCGGTCCGGCCGAGCGCGAGAAGTTGATCTGGAAGACCGGCATGTCCCCGCCCAGGTAGCTCACGTGGAAGACGAGCTCAGCCGGCAGGTCGGTGCTGTCGCGCCAGACGACCCAGCCCGCCCCGAGCGGCGCGAGGCCGAACTTGTGCCCGGAGGCGCTGATCGACTTCACCCGTTCCAGGCGGAAGTCCCAGACGAGGTCGGGGGTGCAGAAGGGGGCCACGAACCCGCCGCTGGCCGCGTCGACGTGGATGTCCACGTCCAGCCCGGTGTCCGTCTGCAAGGTGTCCAGCGCCCGTGCGAGCTCGGCGACCGGCTCGTAGGCACCGGTGTAGGTCACCCCGAGGGTGGGCACCACGACGATGGTGTTCTCGTCGACCCGGTCGAGCATCTGCTCCGCCGTCATGGCGTAGGACCCTGGCGCCATGGGGACCTCCCGGATCTCCACGTCCCAGTACCGGGCGAATTTGTGCCAGACCACCTGCACCGGGCCGCACACCATGTTGGGGTGCGCGGTCGGTCGCCCGGCTGCCTCCTGCCGCGTTCGCCACCGGTGCAGCGCCGCCATCCCGGCGAGCATGCAGGCCTCGGAGGAGCCCACTGCGGACGTGCCGACGGGGTTTCCTGCCTCGGGTGCGTTCCACAGGTCGGCGACCATGTGCACGCAGCGCCGCTCGATCTCCGCGGTCTGGGGGTACTCGTCCTGGTCGATCATGTTCTTGTCGATCGAGAGGTCCATGAGCCTGTGCACCTGGGGTTCCTCCCAGGTCTGGCAGAAGGTCGCGAGGTTCTGCCGGCTGTTGCCGTCGAGCATGAGCTCGTCAGAGACCAGCTGGAAGGCGTCGTCGGCCGGGGCCTCGGTCGGCGGGAAGGCGTACTTGGGCACCTTGCCCCGCAGGGCACCGCTGCCGAACAGCGGGGCGTTCATCTCGTCGCGGATCGCGTCACGTTCGTGGAGGGCCATCCATCGATCGTCGCGTCACGCGACGGCCTGGTCGTCACCTGTCGCAGATGACCGGGCTCCGTACCGGGCTCAGGTGAACGGTTTCAGATCTCCTCGGGGGCGTCCCAGTCGTGGCCGGCGAGGATCGCGTCGCCGCTGGGCTTGCGCTCAGGGTCGCGCAGGGACTTCGGGGCGCGGCTCGCGTCCCCTCCGGACAGGACGTCTCCCATGCCGGGCTGGTCAGCGTCGTGGTAGCGGGCGTCGAAGGAGTCAGGGACCGGGGTGGCTCCCCGACGCGGGGTGGCGGCGTCGGGCTGCGGGGTGTTTGTGGTCATGCCTCATGACACCAAATTCTGGCCGTCACCGCCAGAGCAAGCCCGCCCGCGGCGCGGTGACCTGCAGGTTCAGTCGGCGCTGAGGTGGCCCGCCAGGCGCGCGTGCATCTGCGCGCTGACCGGGTCGAAGCCGATGATCGACGTGGTGGCGCCGTGCCGGGCGTACTTGGTCTCGACCGCGTCGAGCGCGGCCACGCTCGAGGCGTCCCACACGTGCGCCCCGGTGAGGTCGATGACCACCGTCTCGGGGTCGCCGGCGTAGTCGAACTGGCTGAACAGGTCGTTGCTCGAGGCGAAGAACAGCTCACCGAGCACCTCGTAGCGCACCGACGTGCCGTCCCCGGACAGGGTGCGGCGGACCTCGACGACGTGCGCCACCCGGCGGGCGAAGAGGATGGCCGCGGTGAGCACCCCGGCGACCACGCCGATCGCGAGGTTGTGGGTGGCCACCACGAGGGCGACGGTGACGATCATGACGGTCGTCTCGCTCTTGGGCATCCGGCGCAGGGTCGAGGGTCGGATGGAGTGCCAGTCGAAGGTGGCCACGCACACCATGATCATCACTGCGACGAGGGCCGCCATGGGGATGAGGCCGACGAGGTCGCCCAGTCCCACGACGAGGCCGAGCAGGAAGACGCCGGCGAGGAAGGTGGACAGCCGCGTCCGCGCACCGGCGATCTTCACGTTGACCATCGTCTGGCCGATCATCGCGCAGCCGCCCATCCCGCCGAGGAAGCCGGTGATGACGTTGGCCGCGCCCTGACCCCAGGCCTCGCGGGTCTTGTTCGAGCCGCTGTCGGTGACGTCGTCGACGAGCTTGGCGGTGAGCAAGGACTCCAGCAGCCCGACGACGGCCATCGCCAGCGCGTAGGGGGCGATGATCTGCAGCGTCTCCAGGGTGAGCGGAACGTCGGGCAGGAACAGCGTGGGCAGGGAGTCAGGCAGCGCGCCCTTGTCGCCGACGGTGGGCACCGTGACCCCAGAGACCACCACGGCCGCGGTCACCACGACGATGGCCACCAGGGGGCCGGGGACGAGGGTGGTCAGGCGCGGGAGCCACACGATGATCGCCAGGCCCGTCGCCACCAGCGGGTACACCACCCACGGCACGTCGATGAGCTCGGGCAGCTGGGCGATGAGGACGAGGATCGCCAGGCCGTTGACGAAGCCGACCATGACCGAGCGAGGGATGAACCGCAGCAGCCGCGCCACACCGCACACCGCGAGCGCCACCTGGATGAGGCCGGCGAGGATGACGCAGGCGATGAGGTAGTCCAGCCCGTGGGAGGCCATGAGCGGGGCGATGACCAGGGCCACCGCTCCGGTCGCCGCGGAGATCATCGCCGGGCGGCCGCCGAGGAAGGCGATGGACACCGCCATGGTGAAGGCGGCGAAGATGCCCACCCGCGGGTCGACGCCGGCGATGACAGAGAAGGCGAGCGCCTCGGGGATGAGCGCGAGGGCGACGACGAGGCCACCGAGCACCTCGGTGCGCAGCAGCCGAGGGCTGCGCAGGGCAGCCCGGACGGTCGCGGGAGGGGTCACAGCTGTCACGAAGTCAACAGGCTACGGCAGCGGGGCCGCCGCTCCGCCTGCCAGCGCCGGAACGGGCGCGCCGGGTCCAGCAAAGGCACCGCCCGGCGATTCGTTTTGGACCGTCGGTGCAGATCAGGGCGTTTTGCGGCGTGACTCTCGCAACACCTGGCCAGAGCACAGGACGATCAGACGTTCGTAGGGCAGTCTGTCTCCATGCAGATCTGGCCTGGACACCCTTACCCCCTTGGCGCCACCTTCGACGGGAGCGGCACGAACTTCGCCATCTTCTCCGAGGTGGCTGAGCGCATCGACCTGTGCCTGTTCGAGGACGACGGCACCGAGACCGCGATCGAGCTTCACGAGGTCGACTCTTTCGTCTGGCACGCCTACCTGCCCTCGGTCCAGCCGGGCCAGCGCTACGGCTTCCGGGTGCACGGGCCCTACGACCCCTCCCGTGGCCTGCGGTGCAACCCCTCCAAGCTCTTGCTCGACCCCTACGCCAAGGCGATCGACGGCGACGTCGACGGGGACCAGAGCCTGTTCTCCTACACCTTCGGTGACCCGGACACGCGCAACGACGAGGACTCCGCCGCGCACACCATGAAGTCCGTGGTCATCAACCCCTTCTTCGACTGGGGCCATGACCGTCCCCCGACCCACGAGTACCACGAGAGCGTCATCTACGAGGCGCACGTGCGAGGCATGACCGAGCTGCACCCTGCCGTCCCGGAGGAGCTGCGCGGCACCTACGCAGGGATGGCGCACCCCGCCGTCATCGCCCACCTGACCGAGCTCGGGGTGACCGCCGTCGAGCTCATGCCGGTCCACCAGTTCGTCAACGACTCCACCCTCGTGGAGAAGGGGCTGTCCAACTACTGGGGCTACAACACCATCGGCTTCTTCGCCCCGCACAACCGCTACTCCTCCTCCGGCAGCACCGGCCAGCAGGTCCAGGAGTTCAAGACCCTGGTCAAGGCGCTGCACGAGGCGAACATCGAGGTCATCCTCGACGTCGTCTACAACCACACCGCCGAGGGCAACCACCTGGGCCCGACGCTGAGCTTCCGTGGCATCGACAACCAGGCCTACTACCGCCTGGTCGACGACGCCCCCGAGCACTACTTCGACACGACCGGCACCGGCAACTCCCTGCTCATGCGCCACCCGCACGTGCTCCAGCTCATCATGGACTCCCTGCGGTACTGGGTGACCGAGATGCACGTGGACGGTTTCCGCTTCGACCTCGCCTCGACCCTGGCCCGCCAGTTCCACGAGGTCGACCGGCTCTCTGCCTTCTTCGACCTCGTCCACCAGGACCCGATCGTCAGCCAGGTCAAGCTCATCGCCGAGCCGTGGGACCTGGGCGACGGCGGCTACCAGGTGGGCGGGTTCCCCTCCATGTGGAGCGAGTGGAACGGGAAGTACCGCGACACGGTGCGCGACTACTGGCGGGGTGAGCCGGCGACGCTGGCGGAGTTCGCGAGCCGCATCACCGGGTCCTCCGACCTCTACGAGCACACCGGCCGCAAGCCGATCTCCTCGGTGAACTTCGTCATCGCTCACGACGGCTTCACCCTGGCCGACCTCGTCAGCTACAACGAGAAGCACAACGAGGCCAACGGCGAGGGCAACAACGACGGCGAGAGCCACAACCGGTCCTGGAACTGCGGCGTCGAAGGTCCCACGGACGACCCGGAGATCCTCGCTCTGCGCGCCCGCCAGCAGCGCAACATCCTCGCGACCCTGCTGCTGTCGCAGGGGGTGCCGATGATCGCCCACGGCGACGAGTTGGGCCGCACCCAGCAGGGCAATAACAACGTCTACTGTCAGGACAACGAGCTCTCCTGGGTGGACTGGGACCTCGACGACAGCAAGCGTGACATCCTGAGCTTCACCCAGCACCTCGTGCACCTGCGTCTGCGCCACCCGGTGCTGCGCCGTCGCCGGTTCTTCTCCGGGGACCACGACTGGTCTGACGACGCCCTCGGCGACATCGCGTGGCTCAACGTCGACGGCGAGCACATGCGGGACGAGGACTGGGACCAAGGCTTCGCGCGCTCCGTCGCCGTGTTCCTCAACGGAGAGGCCATCGCCGAGCCCGACCAGCGCGGCGAGCGCGTCGTCGACGACAGCTTCCTCGTGCTGTTCAACGCCCACGACGACGAGCTCGAGTTCACCCTCCCGGACGCGCAGTTCGGGGAGTCGTGGTCAGTGGTCTTCGACACGGCCCAGCCCGGGGAAGAGGCGACCGCTGCGGCCGTGCTCGCCTCAGCCGTCGCGGCGGAGCCGGTCACCGGGATGGTCGCCGCACCGGTGGCCGGTCAGCACTCGACGTCGGGCCGGATCGACATGCGCCAGCCTGCCGCGACGCCGCTGGCGGCCGGCAGCACCCGGATGGTGGCGGCGCGCAGCATGGTGCTTCTCACCCGGCCCCCGCTGGAAGGCTGACCGTCATGATCGAGCACGGACCTGCCGGCGAGCGCGCCGTGGACCGCCGGTTCCCGGCGCCCGGGCACCCGCTCCCGATCTCCACCTACCGCCTCCAGCTCGGCGCCGACCTCACCTTCGACGACGTGCGGGAGCACCTGGACTACTACGCCTCGCTCGGGGTGACCCATCTGTACCTGTCTCCCGTGCTCACGGCGGCGCCGGGATCCACCCACGGCTACGACGTCGTCGACCACACCACGGTCAGCGCGGAGCTGGGTGGGCGGGCCGGGCTGGAGCGGCTGTCCGCGAGCGCCCGCGCGGCCGGGATGGGCCTGGTGCTGGACATCGTGCCCAACCACATGGCCGTCCCCACCCCGCTGTGGCACAACGGTGCGCTGTGGTCGGTCCTGGCCCACGGCGCGGCCTCGCCCTACGCCCGGTGGTTCGACATGGACCTCTCCGCCGACGACGGAGCGGTGCTCATGCCGGTGCTCGGCTCACGCATCGGCGACGTGCTGGCCGCGGGCGAGCTGTCCCTGGAGACGCTGGACGTGCCTGGCAGCGGACCCACCCTCGTGCTGCGCTACTACGATCATGTCTTCCCGGTCCGTGAGGGCACCGAGTCTCTGCCGATGGTCGAGCTCGTCGACCGTCAGCACTACCGCCTCGCGCACTGGCGGGTCGGTGACGAGGAGCTCAACTACCGCCGGTTCTTCGACGTGGGCACGCTCGTGGCGATCCGCGTCGAGGACGAAGAGGTGTTCGACCAGACGCACGGCCTCATCCTCGAGCTGGTGCGCACGGGCGTGGTCGACGGGCTGCGCATCGACCACCCGGACGGGCTGGCGGACCCGGCCGGGTACCTGGCGCGGCTGAACGAGCGGACCGGCGGGGCGTGGCTCGTCGTGGAGAAGATCCTCGCCGGCGACGAGGAGCTGCCCAGGGACTGGGCCACGGTGGGCAGCACCGGCTACGAAGGGTTGTGGCGGGTGCAGTCGACCTTCGTCGACCCGGCCGGTGAGGCTCGTCTGGCGAGCGTCATGCACCGGGTCACCGGGGACGAGAGCGACGGTCTGCCGGCCCTGGTCGACGAGTCCAAGCGCGAGGTGATCGCCGGTCCGCTGTACGCCGAGGTGCACCGCCTGACCGACCTCGCCGCCGAGATCTGCCATGACGACCTGCGCCTGCGCGACCACACCTGGCGCGCCCTGCACGCGTGCCTGACCGAGCTGCTCGTGTCCTTCGAGCGGTACCGCGCCTATGTGGTCCCCGGCGAGGTCACCTCCCGCGACTCCCTCCAGGCGATGGCCGCCGCGGCGGCCCGGGCCCGCACCCGGCTCGACGCCGAGCGCGCCCAGACCCTCGACGTGCTCGTGGACCTGCTGCTGGGACGCGAGGCCGGCAGCGCCGGCCGGACCCGCGAGGCCCGCCGCGACGAGCTCGTGGTGCGCTTCCAGCAGGTCTGCGGGGCGGTCATGGCCAAGGGCGTGGAGGACACGGCCTTCTACCGCTGGACCCACCTGACCTCCCTGTGCGAGGTGGGCGGGGAGCCGAGCCGCTTCGCCCTCGGGCTCGACGACTTCCACGCCTTCTCCTCCCAGCTGCTCAACCACACCCCGGCCGCGCTGACCGCCGGGTCCACCCACGACACCAAGCGCAGCGAGGACACCCGGGCCACCCTGGGTGTGCTCTCCGAGGTCGCCGACGAGTGGGCGGACCTGGTGACCGCGCTGCGGGCACGCTCGGCCCGCTCGCGCAGCGTCGCCGTCGACGGCCGCACCGAGAACCTGCTGTGGCAGACCATCGCAGGGACCTGGTCGCACGCCGCCGCCCCGGCGGACGGCCCGATCAGCCGCGAGCGCCTGGAGCAGTACCTGCGCAAGGCCGTCCGCGAGGCCAAGACCCACACCTCCTGGGTCCACCCCGACGCCGACTACGAGGACGCGGTGCTCGCGCTCGCGGGCTGGGTGCTCGACGACCCGGTGAGCATGGACCTGTACCGGGAGTGGGCCGTGCGCACCGCCCCGGCGGTGCGCGCAGCCACCCTGGGCACAAAGCTCGTGCGCCTGACCATGCCTGGGGTCGCCGACGTCTACCAGGGCAGCGAGACCCTCGCACCGACCCTCGTCGACCCGGACAACCGCCAGCGCGTGCACACCGGCGACCTCGCGGCCACGCTGGCCCGCCTGGACGACGGGGCCCGCCCGCGGGACCTGGCGGAGGAGAAGCTGTGGGTGACCTCCCAGGCGCTGCGCCTGCGGCGCGCCCGCCCCGGAGCCTTCGTGGGACCCGAGGCCGGGTACCGGCCGCTCGCGGCGTCGTCGGGCAGCACGCTGGCCTTCGTCCGGACCGAGGGGGGCGAGCCGGCCGCGGTGACCGTGGCCACCTGCGGCGCGGAGCGGCTGGCGCGGCTGGGCGGGTGGGGCGAGCACACCCTAGCCCTGCCCGAGGGCGACTGGCTGGACGTGCTCACCGGCCGACCGGTCTCCGGCGGCCTGGGCCCGGTGGCTGACCTGCTGGACGTGCTGCCGGTGGCTCTCCTCGTCCCGGCTGAGACGGCGGGCACGGCGACCACGGCGGGCACTGACGCCGCGACCGCGGACGGAGCGCGCGGATGAGCGCGGCGGGTGCGGTGTGGGCACCGGCCGCCACCACCGTCGACCTCGTCCTGGTGCCCGCGGGCGCTGACACCTTCTCCCCCGCCGACGAGCACCTGCCCCTGGTGCCCGACGCCGACCGGCCCGGGTGGTGGGTGCCGTCTGCCCCGGTCCCCGGCGGCTGGGCGGACCGTCGGTACGGGTTCAGCGTCGACGGCGGGCCGCCGCGGCCTGACCCGCGCAGCCCGCGTCAGCCGGCCGGGGTGCACGGGCCCAGCCAGGCCGTGGACACCTCCGCCTTCGCCTGGACTGACCAGGCCTGGCCCGGGCGGTTGGTGGAGGGCGCGGTCCTCTACGAGCTGCACGTGGGGACCTTCACCCCGGGCGGGACCCTCGACTCCGCGATCGAGCGGCTGGGTCACCTGCGCGACCTCGGCGTGGACATGGTCGAGCTCATGCCGGTCGCGGCCTTCGACGGCGAGCATGGCTGGGGCTACGACGGGGTCCACCTCTACGCCGTGCACGAGCCCTACGGCGGCCCGGCGGCCCTGGCCCGCTTCGTCGACGCCGCGCACGCGGCCGGCATCGCGGTCGCGCTCGACGTCGTCTACAACCACCTCGGTCCCAGCGGCGCCTACGTGGGGGTGTTCGGCCCGTACTTCACCGACCGTCACCACACTCCGTGGGGGCAGGGCATCAACGTCGACGGTCCGGGCAGCACCGAGGTGCGCCGGTGGGTCATCGACAACGCCCTGCGGTGGCTGCGGGACTTCCACATCGACGCCCTGCGCCTGGACGCCGTGCACCAGATCGCCGACGACTCCCCCGTGCACCTGCTCGCCGAGCTCTCGAGCGCGGTGGCCGAGCTGTCCAGCACGATCGGGCGGCCGCTCGCCCTGATCGCCGAGTCGGACGCGAACGACCCGGCCACGGTCACCCCGGTCGCCGAGGGCGGGCTCGGCATGACCGCCCAGTGGGCCGACGACGTCCACCATGCCATCCACGCTCTGCTCACGGGCGAGCGCCAGGGCTACTACGCGGACTTCGGCGAGGTAGACGTGCTCGCCCGCGCGCTGACCGGCGCCTTCGTCCACGACGGCGGCTGGTCCACCTTCCGCGGGCGCCCGTGGGGCCACCCGGTCCCCGAGCACATCGACGGGCACCGGTTCGTGGTCTTCTCCTGCGACCACGACCAGGTCGGCAACCGGGCGCTGGGTGACCGGCCCGGGTCAGCCGCGCACGAGGCCGGGGGCCGCGACCTCGACCTCGCCGCGGCTGCCGCGGCCCTCGTGCTGACCTCCGCCTTCACCCCCATGCTCTTCATGGGCGAGGAGTGGGGTGCGTCCACCCCGTGGCTGTTCTTCGCCGACTTCCCCGACCCGGACCTGGCCCGCGCGGTCACCCACGGACGGCGCGCGGAGTTCGCGGCGCACGGCTGGGCCACCGCGGACGTCCCCGACCCCCAGGACCCGCTCACCTTCGAGCGCAGCCGGCTGGACTGGTCCGAGCCGGACGACCCCCGCCACGCGCAGCTGCTCAGCTGGCACCGGCGGCTCGTCGAGCTGCGCCGGACCGTGCCCGCCCTGTCGAGCGGTGATCGCGGCACGGTGCGGGTGCACGCGGGTCCCGGGGAGGGCCTGCTGATCGTGGAGCGCGGACCCGTGACCGTCGCGGTGAACCTCGCCCCGTCCGCCCAGCGCACCCCGCTGCCCGCCGGCGGTGACATCCTGGCGTCGTGGGGCGAGTCCACCGTGGCCGACGCCGTGCTCACCGTCCCAGGTCGCGGCGTCGCGGTGGTCGGCTAGCATCGCACAGACAGAGGCACCCACCGCGGCACCCGCAGCAGCCCAGCGCACTCAGCGCGTCCGTCGTCGCAGACGGACGCCGTCCGGAGGCATGATGTCCACGTCCACATCCCCGCGGTCCGCCACGTCCGCCCCGCCTGCGGCCAAGAACAAGGGCAAAGGTGCGGGCAAGGGCAAGAAGTCGAAGAAAGCCAAGAAGGCTGAGAAGGCCGAGCTGAAGGCGCTGGCGAAGAAGGCGAAAAAGGCAGCCAAGAAGTCGGCGAAGGCGTCCAAGTCCTCGAAGGCGTCGGGGAAGACCGCTCAGCACCCGGTCGGCTGGATCGAACCGGCCGCCGAGGCCCTGCGCCCCGGCGACCTCGACGCCCTGGACTGCTCCTCGACTCCCGGCTGGGCGGGCGACCGCACAGCGGCAGAGGCTCAGCTCGCGGCCAACGGAGAGCGCCTCTCCGAGCTGCAGGAGAAGCTCTTCGCCGACGGGCGCTCGGGCGGGACCCGCTCGGTGCTGCTCATCCTGCAGGGTATGGACACCTCGGGCAAGGGAGGCGTGGTCCGCCACGTCGTCGGCCAGGTGGACCCGCAAGGGGTGATGCACACCTCCTTCGGGGTGCCCACCGCAGCCGAGCTCAAGCACCACTTCCTGTGGCGGGTGCGCAACGCGCTGCCCCAGCCGGGCTATCTCGGTGTCTTCGACCGCTCCCACTACGAGGACGTGCTCATCGCGCGGGTGCACGGGCTCGTGACGCCCGAGGTGTGGGGCAAGCGCTACGACGAGATCAACGCCTTCGAGGCCAAGGTCGCCGCCGCTGGCACTCAGATCATCAAGGTCGTCCTCGTCATCTCCCCCGAGGAGCAGAAGAAGCGCCTGCTCACGCGGCTCGAGCGGGAGGACAAGCTGTGGAAGTACCACCCCTCCGACGTCGACGACCGACGCCGGTGGGCCGACTTCCGCCAGGCCTACCAGGCCGTGCTGGACCGCACGAGCACCGACGTCGCGCCCTGGCACGTGATCCCGGCCGACCGGAAGTGGTACGCCCGGCTGGCGGTGTCCCAGCTCCTGCTGGACGCCCTCACGGGGCTGGACCTCACCTGGCCGCTGCCCACCTTCGACGTCGCCGCCGAGCGCGCCCGCCTGGAGCAGTCGTGAGCGTGACCACCGCGCGCCACGACGCGACGCCCATGAGGTGAGCCGCTACGCAGCCGTCTCGGCGAGGGTCTGACCGTCCTGGGCGAGGGAGCCCAGGCGTGACAGCGCACGGAAGTACTTCTTGCGGTAGCCGCCGGTGAGCATCTGCTCGCTGAACAGGTCGGTCAGCCCGGACCCGCCCAGCAGCACCGGGACGTCACGGTCGTAGAGACGGTCGATGAGCACCACGAGGCGCAGCCCGGTCGACTGGTCGATCACCGGGTGCACCCCGGTCATCCCGAGCAGCGTGACCTCGTCGAGCAGGGCGCCGTACTTGCTGGGGTGCACGCGGGACAGGTAAGCGAGCAGCTCGTCGAAGTCGTCGATCATCGCACCGCTGCGGTCGGCGACCGCCTCGACGACGGCGTCGTCGGGCATGCCGAGGGAGTCCAGGACGATCGCTCGCTGGCGGTAGTCCTCGCCGTCCACCCGCATGATCTCGAAACGCGCAGCGAGCGCCTGGATCTCGCGGAGGAAGTCCTCCGCGGCGAAGCGCCCCTCCCCGAGGGAGTCCGGCAGCGTGTTCGACGTCGCGGCGAGCGCCACGCCGCGGTCGGCGAGCTCGCGCAGCAGACGGGACATGAGCACCGTGTCACCCGGGTCGTCGAGCTCGAACTCGTCGATGCAGACGAGCTTCTTCGTCGACAGCGCCTCGACCGTCGTGGCGAAGCCGAGGGCCCCCACGAGGTTGGTGTACTCCACGAAGGTGCCGTAGTACGCCTGCTCGGAGCCCACCGCGTGGGCCAGGGAGGTCAGCAGGTGGGTCTTGCCCACGCCGAAACCGCCGTCGAGGTAGACCGCAGGGGCCTTCTTGGGTGCCCCGCGCAGGCGTCGCAACCAGCCGCTCGATCCGCCGGTCAGGGTCTCGGCGACCTCGGCGAGACGATCGACGGCCGCCTGCTGGCTCGGGTAGCGCGGGTTGGAGCGGTAGGAGGCGAAGGACGCTCCGGCGAAGTGTCGCGGCGGAACGAGGTCAGCCAGGAGTCGTTGGGTCGGGACGTGGGGACGGACCTGGGTCAGGTGCGTCGTAGCGGCAGTCACGAGTCTCGAGTTTACCGGCGACGGCCCAGGCGAGAACGGCCTAGGCTGGAACTGTGTCCATCACCACTGCATCCACCCCCGGTTCCGCTGCCCTCCCCTCGGCCCTCGCCGAGCTGATCGAGGACTTCGGGGCGCTCGCCCCGGCGCAGCGCCTCGAGATGCTCGTCGAGATGGGCGCTGAGGTCCCCGACCTCCCTGAGCCCTATGCGAGCGATCTCACGCTCATGGAGCAGGTCACCGAGTGCCAGTCCCCCGTCTACGTCGCCGCCGAGGTCGCAGCGCAGGCCCCGCACCCGACGGTGATCCACATCAGCGCGCCCGCCGAGGCCCCCACCACGCGCGGCTTCGCCGGGGTGCTCAGCGAAGGCCTGGCCGGGCTGACCGCGGACGAGGTCCTCGCCGTCCCGACCGACCTGCCTTCCCGGCTGGGGCTGGACGCGCTCATCAGCCCGCTGCGACTGGGCGGCATGGCCTCGCTGCAGGGCCGCATCCAGCGTCAGGTGCACGACCAGCTCGCGCGGCTGCGCCCGGGAGCGACCGGTGCCTGAGGAGGCGCCCGTCCCGCACCTGGACGTCCTGGTCGCCACCGGCCCCGCTGCGGGTCCGGTGGCCGGCTCGGGTCCGGTGGCCGGTGCCGGTGAGCGTCCCACCCCCGCAGCGGGTGACCGGATCGCCCCGGACCCGGCCGAGCGCGCGCTGTGCGCGCTGTACGCACACCCCGCGCCCACCGACCGCCCCTGGCTGCGCGCGAACATGGTGACCACCCTCGACGGCTCCGCGTGGGGGGCCACCGGACGCTCGGCGTCGATCAACAGCTCCGCGGACTTCCGCGCGTTCTGCGCGATGCGCGCGATGGCCGACGTCGTGCTCGTGGGCGCCGGGACGGTGCGCGCCGAGGGGTACACCCCGCTGCAGGTGCCGGCGGACCTGGCGGCCACGCGCGCCGCGGCGGGTCTGGCACCCACTCTGGTCACTGCGGTCGTCACGCGGTCCGGGGACCTGCCGGAGTCGTTCTTGGACTCCCCCGGTGCGGCGACCACGCTCGTGCTGACCACCTCCGCCGGCGCCCAGGTGCTCCACGAGCGCGTCCCCACCGACCGGCTGATCGTCACCGGTGACGGTGGCGTGGACCTCGCTGCGGCACTGGCGGCGCTGGCCGGTCGCGGGCTGTCGCGGGTGCTGTGCGAGGGCGGACCCACCCTGCTCGGCGACCTCGTGGCCGCGTCCCTGGTGGACGAGCTGTGCGTGACCACGAGCCCGATGCTCGTGGGAGGCCTGGCAGAGCGCATCGTGCGCACGCAGTGGTACCTGGACCCGGTGCCCACGGCGCGCCTGGGGCACCTGCTGGTCAGTGACGGCTCTCTGCTCGCACGCTGGGTCCTCGCCGGTGACCAGCAGTAAGGTGTCCACTGTGACTGACATCATCCTCGTCCTGACCGAAGACACCCTGCTCACCGCCGACGTCGCGAAGATCGTCGGCCTGTACGGCGACGACGATCTCACCTACCGGGTCCTCGTCCCCGCCGACACCCACCAGAGCCTGCTCGGGGCGCTCTTCGAGCACCTGGACTCCGGGCAGTTCAAGCAGGCCTGGGAGGACGCCACCGAGGGAGTGCCGTCCCGGACCGAGGCCCGCACCGAAGCCAGCGAGCGTCTGGCCGAGAGCATCAAGGAGTTCCAGGCGGCCGGGTGCACCGCCTCCGGCACGCTCGTCGACGAAGACCCGCTGCCCGCCCTGCGGCACGCGATCGCCGAGGGCGGCGAGGCCGTCCGCGACGTCGTCGTGGTGACCTACCCCCACCTCGTCGAGGACACCTTCCACCGCGACTGGGCCTCCCGCGCCCGCGAGGAGCTGCACGTGCCCGTGCTGCACCTGTACTCCGGCACCAGCGAGATCGGCTGACCTCAGCCGGTCACCGACCCGCACCACACCCGCGTACGACGACGGCCGCTGACCCTGCTGGGTCAGCGGCCGTCGTCGTGCCTGGGCTCAGAGCCTGTCAGAAGCCGGTCAGTAACCGGTCTCTGTGGGCTTGGGGTAGTACGTCTTGTACTTGCGGTAGAAGTTCATCGTCATCGCCCACACCGTGGCCCGACGCCGCAGCCCGCCGTCGCGGGAGTAGCTCAGCGGGTTCACCACGGCGCCGCGGCGCACGACCGCGCGCAGGCGCGACCGGAGCCCCGGCTCAAGGATGTAGCGCATGAGCAGACGCACCGGGACGACCGTGTAGAGCACCTCGCCCGAGGCACGCACCGGCTTGATCCGGTTGCCGTGCACCTGGTCCTCCACGAGCACCCGCGCCGGGTTGGCCCCGGCCGCGGTGACGTAGTAGTTGTTGCGCCCGATCCGCGGGTTCATCTCGAAGTACACGTGACGCCCGGTGCGCGGGTCCCACTTGTAGTCGAAGTTGGCGAAGCCGAGATAGCCGACCTCGTCCAAGAACCGGCTCGCTGCCTCCATCGCGTCCTCGTACTGCTCGGTGAGGATCGCCGCAGGGATGCCCAGCGTGCCGGGGGTGTGCTCCTCGAGCAGCACCCGGCCCGTGGCCAGCAGCGTGATGTCTCCGTGGGAGTCGCGGTAGGCGGTCAGCGACCGCATCTGCGTCTCGTCGCCGGGGATGAACTCCTGCACCAGGAAGGTGCCGGTGTACCCGGCGTCGACGAGGTGGCCGAGCAGCTCGTCGAGCTCCGCGCGGGTGGCCACGTGGTGGATCTTGCGCTTCCCCGGGAACGATATGTAGTGGTACTCCGCGCTCGAGGACGGCTTGGCCACGACCGGGAAGTCCAGGTCCACCTCGAGCTCGGCGATCCGCTCCCGCCCACCGCGGGCGGTGAGGTCGGCGACGTCGACCGGCACCTCCCGCGGGGTCGGGATGTCCAGCCGCGCGCACACGGCGGCGAAGGACTCCTTGCTGGAGACCACGTCGAGGACGTCGAGGGAGCAGAACGGCACGAGGTAGTGCTTCTCCAGCCGCTCGCGGTTCTCGATGATCGCCCGCACGTACCAGTCGGCGTTGGTCAGCAGCACCAGGCGCACCCCAGGGTGCGCCGCGGCCACCTCCTCCAGCGCCGTGACCAGGACGGCCGCGTCGTCGATCCCAGGGACCACGACGTTCGTGACGAAGGTCGAGTCGGTCATGGCCCGGGTGGCGACCGAGGACAGCGCTACCGCGGGGGTCCCGTACTGCTCGTGGAACGCCCGCAGCAGCGCATACACGCCGATGTCGCCGCCGACACCGACAGGGAGGAACTCAGTCATTCAGGACTCTTGCGTCTCGCTGCGGTCCAGGGACCACTCGGTGTGGAAGACGCCAGGCTTGTCGACACGCTGGTAGGTGTGCGCGCCGAAGAAGTCACGCTGGGCCTGGATGAGGTTGGCCGGCAGACGCTCGGCGCGGACACCGTCGTAGTAGGACAGCGAGGAGGCGAAGGCCGGGGTGGGGACGCCGTTGAGCGCGGCGAGGGAGACGATCCGGCGCCATGCCGAGACACCCTCGCCGACCTTCTCGGTGAAGTACGGGTCAGCGAGCAGCAGCGCGAGGTTCTCGTCGCGCTCGTAGGCCTCGGTGATGCGGTTGAGGAAACGGGCCCGGATGATGCAGCCACCGCGCCAGATGCGTGCCATGGCGCCGCGGTCGATGTTCCAGCCGAACTCCTCGGAGGCGGCGGCGATCTGGTCGAAGCCCTGGGAGTAGGCGACGACCTTGGAGGCGTAGAGCGCGAGGCGGACGTCCTCGATGAAGGCCTCGCGGTCGGTGACCTCCCACGCGCCGGCATCGCCGACGAGCACGCCGGCGGCAGCGGTGCGCTGAGGCACGGAGCCGGACAGCGCGCGGGCGAAGGTCGCCTCGGCGATACCGGTGATCGGCACACCGAGGTCGAGGGCGTTCTGGACCGTCCAGCGGCCGGTGCCCTTCTGCTCGGCGCGGTCGAGGATGATGTCGACGAAGGGCTTGCCGGTCTCAGCGTCGGTGTGCTGGAGCACATCGGCGGTGATCTCGATGAGGAAGGACTCCAGGTCGCCCTTGTTCCACTCGGCGAAGATCTCGCCGATCTCCGGCGCGGTGGCACCCAGACCCTGCTTGAGCAGGTCGTAGGCCTCGGCGATGAGCTGCATGTCGGCGTACTCGATGCCGTTGTGGACCATCTTGACGAAGTGGCCGGCGCCGTTGGGGCCGACGTAGGTGCAGCAGGGGACGCCATCGACCTTGGCCGAGATGTCCTCGAGGATCGGGCCGAGCCACTGGTAGGACTCCGCAGAGCCGCCGGGCATGATCGAGGGGCCGTTGAGGGCGCCCTCCTCGCCGCCGGAGACGCCGGTCCCCACGAAGTGCAGCCCGACCTCCTTGAGCGCAGCCTCGCGGCGGATGGTGTCAGGGAAGTGGGCGTTGCCTGCGTCGATGACGATGTCGCCCTCGTCCAGCAGCGGCACGAGCTCGGCGATCACGGCGTCGGTCGGAGCGCCGGCCTTGACCATGATGACGACCTTGCGCGGCTGAGCCAGCGAGGCGACGAAGTCCGCCATGGACTCGGACGGGATGAAGTCGCCGTCGGAGCCGTGGTCTGCGATGAGCGACGCAGTCTTGGCGTAGGACCGGTTGTGGACGGCGACGGTGTATCCGTGCCGGGCGAAGTTCCTCGCGAGGTTGCGGCCCATGACCGCAAGGCCGGTGACGCCGATCTGTGCGCGTGCAGACATCAAGGTTCTCCTTCGTGGCTTCGAACTCGGTTCCCCCACAGAATAGCCGTGACGGCTCACCCCCTTCCTCCCATCTCACCCGGTGACGATGGCGTGCCTCGGCGTTTTTGTCCCATGTCCGACCTACAGTGCGACTGTGATCACCGCTGCCGACGACGCGCCCGACGCCTTCGTGCGCGCCCTGGCCTCCTTGCGCGCCACGCCCGTGCGCCCCGACCTGCGCCTGAGCGAGGTCCCCGGACCAGCACGTGTGGCTCCCTACGCCGCGGCGCTGACCGGTAGCCTGCTGCGGCCAGGATCTGCGGCGCAGGACGAGGACGAGCTCGCAGACGGCCGGTTCATCGTGCTGCACGACCCAGCCGGTCAGGACGAGTGGGAGGGCACCTTCCGCGTGGTGACCCTCGTGCGCGGTGACGTCGACGCCGACATGGGCTCCGACCCGATGCTCAACGAGGTCGCCTGGACCTGGACCCTGGACTCCATCGCCGACCAGGTGGGCGACGTCGATGTGCTCGGCGGCACAGTCACCCGGGTGGTCAGCCAGACCTTCGGAGCGATGGCCGGGCGCGGCGACCGCGTGGAGATCGAGATCCGTGCCTCGTGGACCCCGCGCACCACCGATCTGGGCGCTCATCTGCTGGCCTGGGAGCAGATGCTCGCCGCCGTCGCCGGCGTCCCCCGCATGCCCGACGGCGTGCGCACGCTCCGCCCGTTCCGCTGATCTCACCCGCCCTCACCCCGTGCCCGCCGGGGCGGCGATACCGCGATCAGGTCCTGCGAGGAATACCGTTGGCCCATGAGCTCACCAGCACCGGCCGGCGGCCCGGCCACCACTGACCCCGCACTGACCGATCCCTGCGCACCGCACCCGGCGTCCGACGCCGCACCACAGACGCCGCCCGGCCCGGTCGTGACCCCCCTCACGGTCCCCGCTGACGGCGTCCCCGCCGTCGTGGAGACCCCCGCGGCGCTGGCCCGCACCGTCGCCGCCTTCGCGGCCGGCACCGGCCCGGTGGCCGTGGACGCCGAGCGCGCCTCCGGCTACCGCTACGGCCAGAGCACCTACCTCGTCCAGCTGCGCCGCGCCGGTGCGGGCACCGCGCTCATCGACCCGATCGCCCTGCCGGACCTCTCCTCGCTGAGCCAGGCCCTGGACGGCGTCGAGTGGGTGCTGCACGCCGCCTCCCAGGACCTGCCCGGCCTCGCCGAGCAGAAGCTTGTCCCGTCCTCGATCTTCGACACCGAGCTCGCCGCCCGGATCCTGGGCATGGAACGGGTCGGCCTGGCCGCCGTCGTCGCCGAGGTGCTCGGTCTGGGGCTAGCCAAGGAGCACTCGGCCGTGGACTGGTCCACCCGCCCCCTGCCCGAGGAGTGGCTGCGGTACGCCGCCCTGGACGTGGAGGTGCTTGTCGAGCTGCGGGAGAAGATGGCCGCCCGCCTGGAGGCCGCCGGCAAGGCCGAGTGGGCCCGCCAGGAGTTCGAGGCCGTCCGCCTCGCTCCCCCGCCCGCCCCGCGGGTGGACCCGTGGCGCCGCGTGTCGGGCTCGCACACCCTGCGCCAGGCCCGCCAGCTCGCCGTCGTGCGCGAGCTGTGGCTCGCCCGCGACGACAACGCCCGACGCCGCGACGTGGCACCCGGACGGGTGCTGCCCGACCGCGCCATCATCGCCGCCGCCCAGGCCATGCCCCGGTCCGTCCCGGCGCTCACCGCGCTGCCGGCGTTCTCGGGCAAGGCCACCCAGCGCCGGGCGGTGCTGTGGCAGTCCGCCATCGACCGGGCGCTCGCCCTGCCCGCCGACCAGCTGCCCTCGCTCAACGCCCCGCGCACCGACGCACCGCCGTCCCCCCGGGCATGGGCGGACCGCGACCCGGCGGCCGCGGCGCGGCTGGAGGCCGCTCGTGCCGTCGTCGGGCACCTGGCCACGGTCCACCACATCCCGGTGGAGAACCTGCTGCAGCCCGACGCCCTGCGCCGGCTGTGCTGGACGCCTCCGAAGGAGATCACCGAGCAGACCGTCGCCGAGCAGCTGCGCTCGCGCGGTGCGCGTCCGTGGCAGGTCGAGCTGCTGGCCGCTGATCTGGCGACCGCCCTGTCGACTGCACGGCCCCCGCAGCCGACGCAGCCCTCCGGTGCGCCCGCGTCACGGTAGGGTCTGAGAAATGCTCAGTATCGACGTCATCACCGATCCTGCTGCCTGGGACGAGCACGTGCTCGCCCTGGAAGGCCACCCGCTCCAGCTCTGGGGATGGGGTGAGCTCAAGGCCGCCCACGGCTGGCGGGCCCTGCGCCTGCTGGTCAGCGACGGCGGACGCCGGGTGGGAGCCGCCCAGGTTCTCGTCCGCCCGCTGCCGGGGGTGTTCCGGGCGCTCAGCTACGTCCCACGCGGACCGTCCGTCCCCGACCCCGCCGAGCGCGGTCCGGTGTGCGACGCGGTCGCCGAGTACTGCCGCCGTGAGGTGCGCGGCGTCGGGATCACCTTCGAGCCGGACTGGGAGCAGACCACCGAGCCGCTGCCGATCACCGGTGCACGGCTGGCGACCAACCCGATCCTCTACCCCACCACCTTGATCCTCGACCTCACCCAGACCGAGGACGAGCTCCAGGCCGCGATGTCCAAGTCGACGCGCTATGACATCCGCAAGGCCACCCGCACCGGTCTCGAGGTACGCCGGGTGCGCGACGTCGAGACGGTGACGGCGGTCCTGGAGGTCTACCGCGAGACGGCCGAGCGGGCCGGCTTCGCGCTGCACTCCGACGCCTACTACCTCGACCTGCACCGCCTGCTCGGGGAGCACTCGGTCCTCACGGCCGCCTTCGACGGCGACCGGCCGGTGTCCTTCGTGTGGTGCGTCAACTCCGCGACCACGTCCTTCGAGCTGTACGGCGGGGTCAACGACGCCGGCCGCAAGCTCCGCGCCAACGCAGCGGTCAAGTGGGCCTCGATCCTGGAGGCCAAGTCCGCCGGGCTCACGCGGTACGACATGAACGGCCTGCTCAACGATGGGATCTCGGAGTTCAAGCGGAGCTTCTCCCAGCACACCGACGAGCTCGTGGGATCCATCGACGTGCCGTTCTCGTACTGGTACTCGACGTGGAACCGCGCACTGCCGGCGGCGAAGAAGATCGTGCGCAAGGTGCGCCGCTGATCCTCAGGTCGCTGCGCGGCCACGGGCGGCGGGCGTGACGCCCGCCGCCTTCCACGAGACCCACGTCAGCAGGCGTTCGAGCGGACCGCGGCCGAGGAAGAACCGCCAGAGGGTGCACCCGATGAGGGTGACCTCGACGAAGGGCACGAGGAGCTGCAGGCCGGTCTCCTGCCAGTAGGCGTCACCGACCCGCCACAGCGCGACGATGTGGATGGTGTAGGCGGTCAGCGCCATCGACCCGACGGCCGCGATCGGGGTGAGCAGCGCGCGCAGCCACCGGCCGCCCTGCACGGCGAGCAGGCACAGCCCGATCACCGCCATCGCGAAGGCGCCCGACCCGACCACCTCGGCCACGCCGCCCGAGTGGGGCTCGGCGGTGCGAGCCAGGGCGGCGAGGTCAGGCAGCACGAAGGCAGGACGCCCCTCGGTGACCATCGACCCTCCGCCCATCGGGTCCGTCGGCGGTGCGCCGTCCGCGATCGCGGCGATGGAGTAGGCGAGGGTGGAGACCGCCGCACCGACCGCCACGAGCCGCAGCTTGACATCGGTGCCGGACAACTGGCACCGTCCGATGGCGAGCCCGAGGACGATGAAGGTGAACCAGATCATCCCCGGGTACATGCCGGTGACCAGCAACCCGGTGAGCGGGACGGAGCCCAGCTGAGCCCACGCGAGAGTCGAGGCGACCAGCGGGGTGAGGACGGGCATGACCACTGCGCTGGCTGCCGCCAGCACGAACAGCCGGCGTGCGGACCAGCGCAGGAACGGCAGCGCCAGCACGAAGAGCACGGCGTAGGCCTGCAGGATGATCGCCACCGGTGTGCCGAGCATCGTGAGGATCTCGCCGAGGGTGAAGATGAGCAGGGCGCGCACGAGGATACGCATCCGCGCCTGGAGCGCGGGGACCCCCTCGAGCGGACGCGTCCGCCCGGACATGATCGCCAGCGACACCCCGGCGAGCGTGGCGAAGAGGATCGAGGACCGCCCGTCGAACACCCAGCTCCACGACATCGGGTCTGCGCCCGTCACCGGGTCAGGGGTGTACAGGTGGGCGACGAACATGCCGAGCACCGCGAGGCCGCGCGCGACGTCGAGGCCGGTGAGGCGGCCCGGGCCGCCCGCCAGCCGCGCGAGTCCGCGCCGCCAGGTGCTGGTGGCCGGCGCTGGAGCGGCCGGCGTCGCAGCGACAGGAGCCGGGCCAGCCGGAGCCGGCGCCGACGACGGCGGGGTGGACGTCATGGTTACGAGACTATGGGCGACGCGCCGCGACGACCCGGCGACACGGCGCCGCAGTCACCGCCGGCCGTTGCGCGGGTACGCACCTGGGCCGGTGCCGTACGGTCCGGGAGGACCAGAGGCGAGCTGTGGTGGCACCGTGCGCTGGCGTCCGTGACGCCGGGTGAGGTGCAGGGCGATGAACCCCGTGACGATCATGACGATCCCGAACACCGCTGCCACGGCTCCCGCCGTCGAGCGGTCGGAGGCGGACATGCCCCCGCTCTCGGTGACGGCGAAGGTCTCGACCCCCTCCCCGCGGCACGTCAGGTGGTCGATCTCCATCCAGCCCGTCCCTCGAGCCGTGGTCATGACCGGTCGGTACTCCACGCCGCTGCGGCTGTCTGTCACGACGGCCTTCAGGTCCTCTGCGGCAACGGGCTCGACGGTCCCCGACCGCTGCTCGCCGGTGCTGTACACGCGGCTCTTCCACTCGCACGTCACCGCGGCCGGGTCCACCGTGGCGGGCGCGGCCAGGATGACGAAGTCTCCCGGCCGGATACCCACGCCGCCCGTGCCGCGGACAGTGATCTCCTCCCCCGGCGAGAACTGCGCGTCGGTGGTCACGGTGCTGTGCGGGGCGAACGGGCCGGTCGCGGTGAAGGCGGCTGCCGCCACGAGCAGGAGGGACGGCCCGCCGAGCAGGCCTACGACGATCCACATCGCGACGGCCCCACGGAAGAGATCACGGAATCTCATCTGATCCACCAGCGGTCTTCTTTCGTTGCGCCGGGTCCGGCTGAGCAGGTGCGGGATCGGTCCGCACCCCGGACGCGAACACTCTAAGGGTGGCGGGCCGGCCACGACGGCACCGCCCGCCCCGAGCCCTGCCCGAGCAGTCCAGTGCATTTTCCTGAGACTCCCGGTAGCCTGTACCCGTCGCGCCGGTCCCAGACCAGCGCCCAGGACACCGTCGTCCGTCAGTCAGGAGCTCTCATGCCCATCTCGGCCCAACGCCGCGCCGTCCGTGACGTGGTCTTCGTCGAAGGGGTCCGCACCCCGTTCGGCAAGGCCCGACCCGATGGCCTCTACGCCCACACCCGTTCCGACGACCTCGCCGTCAAGGCCGTGCGCGAGCTGCTGCGCCGTCGTCCCGAGCTGCCCACCGAGCGGATCGACGAGGTCGCCCTCGCCGCGACCACCCAGACCGGAGACCAGGGCCTGACCCTGGGCCGCTCGGTCGCCGTGCTGGCCGGGCTGCCGCTCACGGTGCCGGGTTTCGCGATCGACCGGATGTGCGCGGGCGCGATGACCGCGGTCACCACGACCGCCTCGGCGATCGGGTTCGGGCAGCAGGACGTCACCCTGGCCGGCGGCCTGGAGCACATGGGGCACCACCCGATGGGCTTCGACGCCGACCCCAACCCGCGCTTCGTCTCGGAGAAGCTCGTCGACTCCTCCGCCTTGGTCATGGGCGCGACCGCGGAGAACATCCACGACCGCCACCCGCACCTGACCAAGGAACGGGCTGACGCCTACGGCGTCGCCAGCCAGGCCAAGTACGCCGCGGCCCTGGCCGCCGGTCAGATCACCGCCGACCTCGCCCCCGTCGCCGTCCGCTCCCCCGAGCTCGGCTGGGGCCTGGCCACCGCCGACGAGCTCGCCCGGCCCGGGACCACCCTCGAGGACATCGCCGACCTCAAGACCCCCTTCCGGCCCGGCGGGCGGGTCACCGCCGGCAACGCCTCCCCGCTCACCGACGGCGCGGCCGTCTGCCTGCTCGCCGACGGCGACACCGTCGCCGAGCTAGGACTGCCGGCCCGGATGCGCCTGGTGTCCTTCGCCTATGCCGGGGTGCCGCCGGAGGTCATGAGCATCGGCCCGATCCCGGCCACCGAGCGCGCACTGGCGAACGCCGGCCTGAGCATCGAGGACATCGGGCTCTTCGAGATCAACGAGGCCTTCGCCGTCCAGGTGCTGGCCTTCCTCGACCACTTCGCCATGCCCGACGACGACCCGCGGGTCAACCTCTACGGCGGCGCGATCGCCGTGGGCCACCCGCTCGCCTCCTCCGGTGTGCGACTCATGACCCAGCTCGCCCGGCAGTTCGCCGAGCACCCCGAGGTCCGCTACGGGCTGACGACGATGTGCGTCGGCCTGGGCATGGGCGGCACCGTCATCTGGGAGAACCCGCACCACGCCGACTACTCCGGCCACACGACCGCCGCCGCACCGACCGAGAACTGACAGGGAGCCGACATGACCACGACCCGCCCCGATCTGGCCGAACGCGTCACCCACGCCCTCGTCCGCGACGTCGCCCTGCCCTCCGGAGGCACGCTCGCCCTCATCACCGTGGACAACGGGCTCGACCACACCAAGCCCACCACCCTCGGTCCGCTCGGCCTCGCCGAGCTCGAGGCCGCGCTGCTCACGGTGTCGCGCCGCGCCGACGACGGCGAGATCGCCGCCGCGGCGGTCACCGGCAAGCCGTACTTCCTGGCCGCCGGCGCCGACCTCACAGCAGCGAGCGCCGTCACCTCCCACGCAGCCGCCCGTGCGCTGGGCGAGGCCGGCCACCGCGCCTACCGGATGCTCACCGAGATGGCTGTGCCGACCTTCGCCTTCATCAACGGCGTGGCCCTGGGCGGCGGCCTGGAGCTGGCGCTGGCCTGCACCTACCGCACGATCTCGACCGACGTCCCGGCCGTGGCGCTGCCCGAGACCTCCCTCGGGCTCATCCCCGGCTGGGGCGGGAGCTACCTGCTGCCACGGATCGTCGGGATCGAGCGCGCTGTCGAGGTGATCCTCACCCGTCCCGCCGCGAACAAGCCCTACCGCGCTGGCGAGGCCTTCCAGATCGGTCTCGCCGACGCCCTGCTGGACGCAGCCGACTTCCTCGAGGAGTCCGTCGCGTGGGCGGACGCCGTGGTGCGCGGCGAGATCGTGGTCGAGCGACCTCCGCTCGCCTCCCCCGAGGCGTGGAGCGCCACGGTGGCAGTCGCGCGGGAGCGGGTCGACGCCGTGGTGCACGGGTCCCGACCGGCGCCCTACCGGGCGCTGGACCTGCTGGCCGCCGCCCGCGACAGCGACATGACGACCGCCTTCGCGGCCGAGGACGACGCCCTGGCCGACCTCATCATGAGCGACGAGATGCGGGCCAGCATCTACGCCTTCCACCTGGTCACCGGGGGCAAGCGACCTGCTGGGGCACCTGACCCCGCCCTGGCGCGCCCGGTCACCCGGGTAGGGATCGTGGGGGCAGGTCTCATGGCCGCCCAGCTCGCGCTGCTCTTCGCTCAGCGCCTGGGGGTCCCGGTGGTCATGCGGGACCTGGACGACGAACGGGTCGAGCACGGCCTCGCCTCGGTCCGCACGACCGTCGACAAGCTCGTGGCGAGCGGCCGGATGGGGGCCGAGGCAGGTGCCCAGCTGGTGGCCGCGGTCCGCGGGACCACCGAGATCGGGGACCTGGCCTCCTGCGACTTCGTGATCGAGGCGGTGACGGAGGTGCTGTCGCTGAAGAAGCGGGTCTTCGCCGAGCTCGAGCAGATCGTCTCCCCCACCACGATCCTGGCCACCAACACCTCCGCCCTGTCGGTCTCGGCCATGGCCGAGGGCCTGGCGCACCCCGAGCGGGTGGTGGGGCTGCACTTCTTCAACCCGGTGGCGCAGATGCCGCTCGTGGAGGTGATCGACGCCGACCGCACCGACGACGCCGCGCTCGCCACGGCCTTCGCCGTGGCCAAGACGCTGCGCAAGACCGCGGTGCGGGTCACCGACCGGCCGGGCTTCGTGGTCAACAGGCTGCTCGTGCTGCTGCTCGGGGAGATCGTCGGCGCCGTGGAGGAGGGCACCCCGGTGGTGGTCGCCGACCGCGCGCTGCGCCCGCTGGGCCTGCCGATGGGACCCTTCGCACTCTTCGACCTCGTGGGACCGGCGGTGGGGCTGCATGTCCTGACGTCGCTGCGCGAGGACCTGGGCGAGCGTTTCCCTGCCTCACCGGGGCTGGAGCGCGTCGTCGCGGAGAAGGTCCCGGTGGTGCTGGCCTCCACCGAGCGCGGGGTCCCCGCGGAGGTGGACCCGGCGCTGCAGGAGGTGTTCGACCGGCCCGGCGCCCCGCAGCCGGCGGTGCTTGACGAGGCGGGTGTGCTGGACCGGGTGCTGACGGCGCTGGCCACCGAGATCGGCCTCATGCTCGACGAGGGCGTGGTGTCCGGGCCGTCGCAGATCGACCTGTGCATGATCCTCGGTGCCGGGTGGCCCTTCAGCGCCGGCGGCATCAGCCCGTACCTGGACCGCACCGGGTACTCCCAGCGGGTGCTGGGGCGTCGCCTGCTGCCGGACGGGGTGGCCAACGTCCCCGCCTGACGCCGATCTCTCGGGGCGGCACCGCAGGCTTCTGCGGTGCCGCCCCGAGCCCGACTTCTCCCTTTCGCAGGCGCAGCGGTCTCATCCAGCAAGACGGATATACGGTGCAGCGAGGCGCATACGTCGCATTACGGCGCGCAGGGAGCGCCGCTCTGCTCAGCCAGTGAGACGCTGACTATGCCATCCCATTCGCTCGATTAGCGTCATCAGCGCCATCATGACCGACACGATCCCCAGCCCAGCGCTGCGGACTGCACCGAGGAGAAATCTGCACATGGCACGCAACGACGTCCTCGTCTCCGCCGACTGGGCCGAGACGAACCTCACCGCACCGGGGCTCGTGTTCGTCGAGGTCGACGAAGACACCTCCGCCTACGACAAGGGCCACCTGCCCGGGGCGATCAAGCTCGACTGGAAGACCGACCTGCAGGACCCGGTCCGCCGTGACTTCGTCAACAAGGAGCAGTTCGAGGCTCTGCTCTCGGCCAAGGGCATCAGCAACGACGACACCGTCGTGCTCTACGGCGGCAACAACAACTGGTTCGCCGCCTACGCCTTCTGGTACTTCACCCTCTACGGCCACACCTCCGTCAAGCTCATCGACGGCGGTCGCAAGAAGTGGGAGCTCGACTCCCGCACCCTCAGCGACGAGACGGTCACCCGCCCGGCGACCACCTACGTGGCGCAGGACCAGGACCTGTCCATCCGCGCCTTCCGCGACGAGGTCGTCGCCTCGATCGGTGAGAAGAACCTCGTCGACGTGCGCTCGCCCGAGGAGTTCGCCGGCACCATCCTCGGCCCGGCGCACCTGCCCCAGGAGCACGCCCAGAAGGGCGGGCACGTGCCCTCCGCCATCAACATCCCCTGGTCCAAGGCAGCCAACGACGACGGCACCTTCAAGTCCGACGACGAGCTCGCGGCCCTCTACGGAGCGGCCGGCCTGGACACCTCCAAGCCGACCATCGCCTACTGCCGCATCGGCGAGCGCTCCAGCCACAGCTGGTTCGTGCTCAGCCAGCTCCTGGGCCAGGCCGACGTGAAGAACTACGACGGCTCGTGGGTCGAGTACGGCTCCCTCGTCGGCGTGCCGATCGAGGTCGACGCCAAGTGACCTCCTGCGGGGCACCGGACCAGAGCCTTCCCGCCGTGGTGGCCGCCGGGGCGACCCTCATCGAGGGAACCATCAGCCAGGCCGGCTCCCCGGTCAGCGGCGCCTACGTGCGCCTGCACGATGCCACCGGGGAGTTCACCGCCGAGGTGGTCTCCAGCCCCGAGGGCAGCTTCCGTTTTTACGCCGCCCCCGGGGCCTGGGAGCTTCGCGCTCTCTCCCCCAAGGGCTACACCAGGGGTGAGATCACCGCCGCTGTGGGCGTCAACCGTGCGGAGCTGGTGCTCTCGTAGTACTGTCCGCATTCCGAGGGCGTGCGAGTCCGAGGTCGATCCCGGGGGGGAAATCGATGACCTGGGCTCGTACGCCTTCGGTGTCTCTACAGCTCGATCCCGCGTCCTGGGCCCGGGTCGGTCGGCTTCGGGGACCGGCCCGCCGCCGTCGCGAACCGGTCAGCAAGGAGGCCGAAGGCACCCGCCAGCTCAGCCGGTGCTGCCTCGACGATGTCGGCGTCGAACCGCCCGAGGGAGGCGGCCAGAGCCACCCACGACCACGAGCCGGCCTCGAGACGGCATCTGCCCGGTCCTAGGGACGCCACGACCGCGTCGCCGGCGAAGGGAAGCACGGCGTCGGCTCCCAGAGCGAGAACCACGCTGCCGCGGCACGGCCAGCGATCCTCCTGCGCTGAGCCCTTGAACCGTGCTGCGACGAAGGCCGCCACGCTCACGCCGGGGACCTCGCGCGGGGTGAAGCGGGGACCGGCCGGCGTCCTCGGGGAGACGCGGTCGGCGCGCAGGAGGCGCCAGTCGCCCACGTCCAGGTCCCACGCCACGAGGTACCAGCGGCCCTGGGATGCGACGAGGTGGTGGGGCTCGACGCGCCTGCGCACCGTCGTGGTGACGCCGTCGCCACCGTCGTCGCCATCGGGGAGCCGGCTCGTGTAGTCCAGGCGCAGCACCTCTCGCGCGCGCACCGCAGCGCTCAGGTCCACGAGGACGTCCGGCCGCGCCGGCTCCGTGGACGCCCGCCCAGGAAGGGCGGTGAAGCGGAGAGCATCGAGACGGTGACGCAGCCGGGACGGCATGACGAGGCGGATCGCCGCCAGGGCGCGCTCGGCCGCCTCCTCCAGACCAGCACCGGCCCCGGAGACCGTCTGCAGGGCCACTGCGAGGGCGATCACCTGGTCGTCGTCGAAGAGCAGCGGTGGGAGGTCGGCACCGGCCTGGAGGCGGTACCCGGCGCCGGGACCCTTCGTCGCCTGGATGCTGTAGCCCATCTCGCGCAGCCGGTCGACGTCGCGGCGCACGGTCCGGTGGCTGACGTCCAGCCGCTCGGCCAGCACCTGCCCGGGCCAGTCCCGCCGGGCCTGCAGGAGGGAGAGCAGCAGCAGGAGCCGGGCTGTCGTCGAGATCGTCGGGGGCGCCATGCGTCGATGCTAGGGCGAGAAGAGGACCGTGGCTGTCCTAGACGCCGGAGAGAGTGGAAGCAGTCCGGGAGACCTCCTGGACCTCATCGCAAGGAGCAGCCATGACTGTCATCACCACCCCTCACCTGAACTTCCGCGGCGACGCCGGAGCAGCCCTGGACTTCTACCACTCGGTCTTCGGCGGACAGAAGATCATCCTCACCAACGCCGACGCTCACTCCGTCGAGATCCCCGAGGAGGCCGAGCAGGTGAAGTTCGGCCAGGTCGTCGCCGACAGCGGCTTCCAGATCATGGCCTACGACGTGCCGTCCAGCGCGTCCTACGACCAGGGCGACAAGGCGCTCTTCGTCTCCGTGCGTGGCGACTCGGCGGCGGAGATCAGCCAGCTGTGGGACCGGCTGGCGCAGGGGTCGACCATCGTGGACGCCCTCGCGCCGTCGGCGTTCTCCCCTGCCTACGGGATGCTCACGGACCGCTTCGGCGTGACGTGGGTGCTGGACGTGGCTGTCGCCTACAGCACGGCCTGACGGGCTGAGCGGCCCGGCTGAGCGGTCCGGGCTGAGCCGGCGGAGCGGCTCAGTAGACGGTGAGCCCTCGTGCGCGGAACTGCTCTCGCACGCGCTCCACCTCGTCGACCGTGGGAGGAGGGGTGTCCTCGAGCTCGTAGGCCATGCCGAGGGCGGACCACTTGTCTCGGCCCATCTGGTGGAAGGGCAGGACCTCCACGCGTGAGACAGAGGAGAGGGAGGCGGCGTACTCGGCGATCGTCTCGACGTTCGCCGGGTCGTCGGTGAGGCCCGGGACCAGGACGAAGCGCAGCCAGATCTCCACGCCCTTGTCCGCCAGCCGGCGGCCGAAGTCGAGGGTGGGCTGCAGCTCGCGTCCGGTGACCTTCTTGTACGTGTCAGGGTCGCCCGACTTCACGTCGAGCAGCACCAGGTCGACGTTCTCGAGCATGGCATCGGTGCAGGCGGCGCCGAGGAACCCGGAGGTGTCGATCGCCGTGTGGATCCCGTGCTCCTTGGCGCCGGCCAGGAGGGTGGCCGCGAAGGCGGGCTGCATGAGCACCTCGCCGCCGGAGATCGTCAGGCCGCCGCCAGTCGCCTTGAACACCGACTTGTAGCGCTTGATCCGGCGCAACAGCTCCTCGGAGGTGACCGACTCGCCGTTCTTCATCTTCATCGTGTCGGGGTTGTGGCAGTACAGGCAGCGCAGCGGGCAGCCGGCGAAGAAGATGGTCATGCGCGTGCCGGGCCCGTCGACAGCGGTCACCAGCTCCCAGGAGTGGATCGACCCGAGCGTGCCGTTGCGCATCTGCTCGAGCTTGGAGCCGCGGTCGAGGTCGCTGACCTCGAGGCCGCCGGTCCCCACGCCACTCGCGCGGCGGGTCGGGGCAGCAAAGTCTTTGTCGCCGAGCGCCCCACCGTCGCCAGCTGCGTCGCTGGCGTCTGTGTCGGCGAGGCGGACGGTGGGCATCCCGAGCTGGCACGAGGTGGGCGCGTCCGGTGCGGTGACCGGCTGCGTCGGTGAGGTTGTGCTCATGGTGGGTGCCTTCCGTGCTCGGGTCGAGCGTGCTGTGGTGGTCGGCGTCCCCCGCGAGGGGGACGCCGACCGGTTCACCTCCGTCGGAGGTGTGGTCTCACGCGGACTGGTGGAACGTCCGGGTGAGGACGTCGAGCTGCTGCTCACGCGTGAGCTTGACGAAGTTCACAGCGTAACCAGAGACCCGCACCGTGAGGTTGGGGTAGTTCTCCGGGTGCTCGATGGCGTCCTCGAGGGTCTCGCGGTTGAGGACGTTGATGTTCGCGTGGAACAGGCCCTCGCTCATGCCTGCGTCGAGGATACCGACGAGGTTGGCGACCTGCTCCTCCTTGGTGCGTCCCAGCCCGCTCGGGGTGATCGTGTTCGTCAGCGAGATGCCGTCGAGCGCGTCCACGTAGTCGAGCTTGCCGACCGAGAGCATCGAGGCGACCATCCCGTGGGTGTCCATCCCGTTCTCCGGGTTGGCGCCCGGGGCGAAGGGGGTCCCGGCGCGGTGACCGGAGGGGAAGTTCCCGGTCGACTTGCCGTAGACGACGTTCGAGGTGATCGTCAGGACCGACTGCGTCGGCAGGGCGTCACGGTAGGTGGGCAGCGCACGGATCTTGTCCATGACGGTCTTGACGACGAGCTTCGCGATCTCGTCGGCACGGTCGTCGTCGTTGCCGTACACCGGGAACTCGCCCTCGGTGATGTAGTCCACGACCAGGCCGGACTCGTCACGGACCGGGGTGACCTTGGCGTACTTGATCGCCGAGAGGCTGTCCGCGACGATCGAGAGGCCCGCGATGCCGCACCCGAGGGTCCGCACGATCTCGTTGTCGTGCAGAGCCATCTCGATCGCCTCGTAGGCGTACTTGTCGTGGCTGTAGTGGATGATGTTCAGCGCCTCGACGTAGGTCTGGACGACCCAGTCCAGCATCGCGTCGTACTTGGCCCAGACCTCGTCGAAGTCGAGGGGCTCGTCGGAGGTGATGGGCTCGAAGCCGGTGACGACCTGCTTGCCGGACATCTCGTCACGGCCACCGTTGATCGCGTAGAGCAGGCTCTTCGCGGCGTTGACGCGAGCACCGAAGAACTGCATCTGCTTGCCGACCCGCATGGGCGAGACGCAGCAGGCGATCGCGGCGTCGTCACCCCAGTGCTGGCGGATCTGGGCGTCGGACTCGTACTGCACGGCCGAGGTCTCGATGCTGATCGCGGCGCAGAAGTCCTTGTAGCCCTGGGGCAGCTTGTCGTCCCAGAAGATGGTGATGTTCGGCTCGGGAGCCGGGCCGAGGTTGCGCAGGGTCTGCAGCAGGCGGAACGAGGTCTTGGTGACCAGGGTGCGCCCGTCGTCGCCGAAGCCGGCGTCGGACCAGGTGGCCCAGTAGGGGTCGCCGGAGAAGATCTGGTCGTAGTCGATGGTGCGCAGGAACCGCACGATGCGGAGCTTGAGCACCAGCTGGTCGATGTACTCCTGGGCCTCGACCTCGGTGATCGTGCCCTCGGCGAGGTCACGCTCGATGTAGACGTCGAAGAAGGCGGAGAGGCGACCGAAGCTCATGGCCGCGCCGTCCTGGGACTTCACCGCGGCGAGGTAGCCGAAGTAGGTCCACTGGATGGCTTCCTTGGCGTTGGCCGCGGGGCGTCCCAGGTCGAAGCCGTACTGCTCACCGAGGTTCTTGAGCTTCTTCAGCGCCCGGATCTGCTCGGAGTGCTCTTCGCGGTAGCGTGCCCAGTTCTCAGAGAACGGCTGGTCGGCGACGGCGTCCTTGTCCTTCATCTTGGCCTCGATGAGGAAGTCCACGCCGTAGAGCGCCACCCGGCGGTAGTCACCGATGATGCGGCCGCGGCCGTAGGAGTCAGGCAGGCCGGTGATGATGTGGGAGGAGCGGGCCGCGCGGATGCGCGGGGTGTAGATGTCGAAGACCCCTTCGTTGTGGGTCTTGCGGTACTTGGTGAAGATCTCCTTGACGTGGGGGTCAGGCTCCAGCCCGGCCTCCTTGATCGCGGTCTCCACCATGCGCCATCCGCCGTAGGGCATCATCGCGCGCTTGAGCGGGACGTCGGTCTGCAGACCGACGATGACGTCGTCGTCGGAGCTGATGTAGCCGGCCGGGAAGGCGTCGATGTCAGCGGGGGTGTGCGTGTCGACGTCGTAGACGCGCTTGGCGCGCTCGACGGAGAGGTAGTCCTTCTCCAGGGTGTCCCACACGGCGAGGGTCTTCGCGGTGGCCCCCTCCAGGAAGGAGGCGTCGCCCTCGTAGGGACGGTAGTTGCGCTGGATGAAGTCCCGGACGTCGACGTCCGCGGTCCATGCGCCTTCGCTGAACCCGCGCCATGGCTGGGGAGTGCTGGCACCGGTGGTGTTCATCGTGCCATCTGCTGTGGTGGTCATCGCCGTCTCCTTGGGGAATCCCTCGACCTGTTGATCTTGTCTTCCACACTAGGAAGATATTGATGGGACGACTTGGGACCTAAGGCCCTCAAGCCGTCAGAGTGCTGAGGTGTGCGTCACACCCAGCGAGGAACGTCTCGACCTCCTTCCGCCGCTGCCCTGGCCTGCGGCTGGACCCATCCTGTGAGGGCCACGACGGCCTCCGCGACGGCCGAGACCGATGCTCCGGTGGTGTCGAGCCGCGTGACCCATTCCGGGGCGCGTGAGCGCAGGTCAGCGGCCCACCGCGCGCTGCGCGAGAGGTGCTCGTCAAGCTCGGAGCCACGCTCGCGCCGACGGAGCCGGTCAGTGAGCGCGTCCGGCTCGGCCTCCAGGAGCACCGCGGTGACGCTGGCCTGCGGATCCACCGCGCTGCGCAACTCCTCGACCTCCAGGACGCTGACGGTGTTGACGTAGACCAGCCGGTGCTGACCGGCCGCCTGGTAGGTGCCCCACAGCTTCGTCAGGTTGGTCAACGACAGCCACGGGCGCCCGGAGTCCAGCGGACCGGGATAGCTCGCGTCGAGGTTGTCACCGTCGACGAGGGCGTGCGCGACGCGCGAGCGCCGCAGCACCGCGCTGACTTCGACAGACACGCTGGTCTTGCCGACGCCTGCAGCGCCCCCGAGGAACAGGATCTGGGTGGTTTCAGCAGGCATGACCTCGATCATCTCCTCTGTCCGCCCGGTATGCAACGTCCGCCCGCAGGTCAGCGAGTCGCAAGGGCTCTCCCGCGACTCGGGTCCAACGTCCCTTGCGACCGGTCGGGCGCCGTGCACGGTGCGACCCGGCCCGGGAGTGACCGGGCCGGGCCGCAGCACGCTCAGACGTACTCGGCGTAGGCCGGGAGGTCGAGGGCGCCGTTGCCGGACAGGCCGATGACGATGACCTCCGGCTCGGTGACGGTGCGTGCGTAGGCGATCGCCGCGGCGACCGCGTGCGTGGACTCCGGCGCCGGCACGATGCCCTCGACCCGGGCGAAGAGCACCCCGGCGGCGAAGGCGTCCTCCTGCTCGATCGCCACCGCCTCCATGAGGCCGAGGTTGACGGTGTGCGAGACCATCGGCGCCATCCCGTGGTACCGCAGCCCGCCGGCGTGGATGGCCGGCGGGACGAACTCGGTGCCCAGGGTGTACATCTTCATCAACGGCGTCAGGCCCGCGACGTCACCGTGGTCGTAGCGGTACTCCCCCTGGGTGAGGGAGGGGCAGGCAGCCGGCTCGCAGGCCACCACCCGGGTCGTGGTGCCCTCACGCAGGTTCTTGCCGATGAACGGGAAGGACAGCCCGGCAAGGTTGGACCCGCCGCCCGCGCAGCCGAAGACGACGTCGGCCTGGGTCTCCCCCGCCTGGTCGAGCTGGTCGAGGGCCTCGATCCCGATGACCGACTGGTGCAGCATCACGTGGTTGAGCACGCTGCCCAGGGAGTAGTGGGCGTTCGGGTCACCGACGGCGACCTCGACGGCCTCGCTGATCGCCATCCCGAGGGAACCGGTGGTGTCCGCGGTCTCGGCGAGGATCGCCCGGCCGGCCTCGGTGAGCTCTGACGGCGAGGAGTGGCACACGCTGCCGTAGGTCTCCATCTGCATGCGGCGGTAGGGCTTGGACTCGTAGGAGGCCCGCACCTGCCACACCTCGCAAGTCAGGCCGAGCATCGAGCAGGCCATCGACAACGAGGCACCCCACTGGCCCGCACCGGTCTCCGTGGTGAGCCGGGTGATGCCCTCGATCGCGTTGTAGTACACCTGCGCGACGGCGGTGTTGGGCTTGTGGGAACCGACCGGGCTCACGCCCTCGTACTTGTAGTAGATCCGCGCCGCCGTGCCCAGCTCCCGCTCGAGGCGGTGGGCACGCACCAGCGGCGCCGGCCGCCACTGCGCGTAGATCTCTCGGACCACCTGCGGGATCTCGATGTACCGCTCGGTCGAGACCTCCTGGGCGATGAGCGCCATCGGGAACAGCGGCGCCAGGTCCTCCGGGGTCAGCGGCTCGCGCGTGCCCGGGTGCAGGTGCGGGGGCACCGGCGAGGGCAGGTCGGCGTTGAGGTTGTACCAGTGCGTGGGCACGTTCGCCGGGATGGAGAAGCCGAGGGGCTCGAGGGAACGTGAGATCGCAGAGGTGCTCATAGGGGTCCTTCTCTCGCGGGTTCGCCGGCGGGCTACTCCCCGCCTCGAAGGCCGCGGGACCACCCGTCGTTGGGCAAGGTCCGCGCACGCTTGAGGGGCCGACCGTTACCGGGTCGGCCACCAGAGGCGCACGCTGTGAGTGATCACCCGCACAGCATAGGGCCGCCCGCGAGCGCCGATGACCCCTGTCCGCGGACCGGTCGCGACAGGACCGGTCCGGTCAGGTTGCGAGCGGACGAGACCTCAGCGGACGTGACCTCAGCGAGCCAGTGCGTCGAGGACGTCGCGGGCGATGTCCGCCGCGCCCAGCCGGTTCGCCTCGACGATCTGCGCCCGGGTGGCGTGATCGAGGAAGGCGGTGGGCAGACCGACCGTGTGGACCCGGGTGCGCAGGTCCGCGCGAGCGGCCCGCTCCCCCAGCAGCGCGCCGATGCCGCCCTCGGCCAGCCCGTCCTCGATGGTCACCACGAGGTCGTGCTCGCCGGTGAGCTTGACGAGGGAGTCCGGCATGGGCAGCACCCAGGTCGGTGCGGCGACCGTCGTGGCCACCCCGTGCGCCGCGAGCAGCTCGCTCACCTCCAGCGCTGTGGTGGCCATGGACCCCACGCCCACGACGAGCACCCGCACCGAGGGAGTCTCCGGCTCCTCGCGGGCCAGGATGTCCACCCCGTCGAGGGAGTCGATCGCCGGCAGCGCCTCACCCATGGCGCCCTTGGGGTAGCGCACCACGCTCGGGGCGTCGTCGATGTCCACCGCACGGCGCAGGGCCGCGCGCAGCGTCGGCTCGTCGCGCGGGGCGGCCAGGTGCAGGCCCGGGACGATGCGCAGCATGGCCATGTCCCACATGCCGTTGTGGCTCGCGCCGTCGTCGCCGGTGATGCCGGCGCGGTCCAGGACGAACGTCACCCCGGCCTTGTGCAGCGCCACGTCCATGAGGACCTGGTCGAAGGCGCGGTTGAGGAAGGTCGCGTAGAGCGCGACGACGGGGTGCAGCCCCGCGAAGGCCATGCCGGCGGCGCTGGTGGCCGCGTGCTGCTCGGCGATGCCGACGTCGAAGGTGCGCTCCGGGAACGCCTTCTCGAAGGGCGCGAGACCGACCGGGGCGAGCATCGCGGCGGTGATCGCCACGACGTCGGGCCGGTCGTGGCCGATGGACACGATCTCGTCGGCGAAGACCTTGGTCCAGCCGAAGCGCGACGGCGCGACGGGCAGCCCGGTCTCGGGGTGGATCTGGCCCACGGCGTGGAAGCGGTCGGCGACGTCCTGCTCGGCCGGGGTGTAGCCGCGGCCCTTCTCCGTGATGACGTGCACGAGCACGGGACCGCCGAAGGCCTTCGCGGCGCGCAGGGCACGCTCGACCCCGGCGATGTCGTGGCCGTCGACGGGACCGATGTACTTGATCCCCAGGTCCTCGAACATCCCCTGGGGGGCGACGACGTCCTTGATGCCCTTCTTCAGCCCGTGCAGGGCGTCGTAGGCCACGCGTCCGGGCGGGCCGGAGCGGTGCAGCGTGCGCTTGCCCCAGGACAGCACGTTCTCGTAGCCGCGGGTGGTGCGCAGGGTGTCGAGGTGGTGGGCCATGCCGCCGATCGTGGGGGCGTAGGAACGCCCGTTGTCGTTGACGACGAGGATGAGGCGGCGGTCCGGCCCGGCGGCGATGTTGTTGAGCGCCTCCCAGGCCATGCCGCCGGTCAGTGCGCCGTCGCCCATGACGGCGACGACGTTGCGGTCGGTGAGCCCGCGGACGAGGTTCGCCTTGGCGATCCCGTCAGCCCAGCTCAGCGCGGTCGAGGCGTGGGAGTTCTCCACGATGTCGTGGGTGGACTCGGTGCGGCTGGGGTAGCCGGAGAGGCCTTCGCGCTTGCGCAGGTCGGCGAAGTTCTGCCGGCCGGTGAGCAGCTTGTGCACGTAGGACTGGTGCCCGGTGTCGAAGACGAAGGAGTCCGCGGGCGAGGAGAACACGCGGTGCATGCCGATCGTCAGCTCGACGACTCCGAGATTGGGGCCCAGGTGCCCGCCGGTGCGCGAGACGGACTGCACGAGGAAGTCGCGGATCTCGGCGGCGAGCTCCTCCGCCTGGGCGGGCGTGAGCCGGCGAAGATCATCTGGTGACTGGATCGATTCCAGCAGCCCCATGGCGTTGCCTCCTATGCTGCCGCAACGGCTCGCGGGGCGAGCGCACGCACGGCGTCGTCGTGCGGTATGCACAAGGACCCACTCTATTGGCCGCGAAGCGTCGTCGCGTCCCGGCGGCGGCCGGACCGGCGAAATCGTGCGGGACTCTTGAGAGAAGCACACAGGATCCACACCACCGGCGATGACTGCACCGGGCGGGCACCGCGCTTCGTACACTGGTCTCATGCGCTTCTTGGACGGACACCAGCCCACGACCGACCTCACCTACGGCGACGTCTTCCTCGTCCCGGCTCGTTCGGAGGTCGCCTCCCGCTTCGACGTCGACCTCTCCAGCACCGACGGCACCGGCACGACGATCCCGCTGGTCGTGGCGAACATGACCGCCGTGTCTGGGCGGCGGATGGCTGAGACGATCGCCCGCCGCGGCGGGATCGCCGTCATCCCCCAGGACATCCCCACCGACGTCGTCGCGGACGTCGTGGCCACGGTCAAGTCCAAGGACCCCGTCATCGAGACCCCGGTGATCGTCTCCCCCAGCGCCACCGTGCACACCGCCCTCTCCCTCATCGGCAAGCGGTCCCACGGAGCCGCCGTGGTCGTGGAGGCGGGGCGCCCGGTCGGCATCGTGACTGCCTCGGACTGCCTCGGGGTGGATCGCTTCACCCAGGTCAACCACGTCATGTCCGCCCACCCCACGCTCATCGACGCCGCGATGCTCGACGGCGCCGGGGCCGCCGGGATGCGCGCGGCCTTCGACCAGCTGCACGCCTCGCGTCGCAAGCTCGCCCCCGTCGTGCGCGACGGCGAGCTGGTCGGCGTGCTCACCCGGATCGGCGCGCTGCGCTCGAGCATCTACGAGCCCGCCGTGGACGCCCAGGGGCGCCTGCGGGTGGCTGCCGCGGTCGGCATCAACGGTGACGTGGCCGCCAAGACGGCCGAGCTCCTCGCAGCCGGCGTCGACGTCATCGTCGTGGACACCGCCCATGGCCACCAGGCCAAGATGATCGCGGCGCTGGCAGCGGTGCGATCGGTGTCCCCGCAGGTCCCCGTCGTGGCCGGCAACGTCGTCACCGCACAGGGAGTCACCGACCTCGTGGAGGCGGGCGCGGACATCGTCAAGGTCGGCGTGGGCCCGGGCGCCATGTGCACCACCCGGATGATGACCGGCGTCGGGCGGCCGCAGTTCTCCGCGGTGCTCGAGTGCGCCACCCGCGCCGCCGAGCTCGGCAAGCACGTCTGGGCCGACGGCGGGGTGCGCCACCCCCGCGACGTCGCGCTCGCACTGGCCGCCGGCGCCTCCCAGGTGATGGTCGGCTCATGGTTCGCCGGCACCCACGAGAGCCCCGGCGACCTGCACGAGGACGGCTCCGGCCGGTTGTACAAGGAGAGCTTCGGGATGGCCTCGGCGCGTGCTGTGGCCGCTCGCACCGCAGGCGGGTCGCCCTTCGACCGGGCCCGCAAGGCGCTCTTCGAGGAGGGCATCTCGTCCTCGCGGATGTACCTCGACCCTGCCCGCCCGGGCGTGGAGGACCTCGTGGACGAGATCACCTCGGGGCTGCGCAGCGCCTGCACCTACGCCGGCGCCACGAGCCTGGCGGAGTTCACCGAGCGGGCCGTGGTGGGCATCCAGTCGGCAGCGGGCTACGAGGAGGGTCGACCGCTGCCCGCCGGGTGGTGACGCTGTGACCCACCTGGTGCGCGCCCAGCTCGACGCCCTCGTGCGGTCGGGGAACCTGTGGAACCGCATGGTCTCCCCTGCCCAGGCACGGGCACGGGCGGCGGCGGTCCTCGTGCTGTTCGCCGACGAGGACACGCCGGCGGGACCAACCGGTCGTGTCGTTACGGCGGGTGCGGCGGCGAGCTCGGCGGGTGCGGTGCTGCTGGAGCCCCACCGGCTCGGCGACGCTGACGCCCCGTCCGTGGACGTGCTGCTCATCGAGCGGGCTGCCTCCCTCAACCACCACCCGGGGCAGATCGCCTTCCCTGGCGGGCGGATCGACCCCGGTGACTCCGGACCGGTGGCCGCGGCGCTGCGTGAGGGCGTGGAGGAGACGGGACTGGACCCGGCCGGCGTCGACGTCGTCGGCACGCTGGGTGATCTGCCGCTGCCGGTGAGCAACCACGTGGTCACACCGGTGCTGGCGTGGTGGCACACGCCGTCGGCGGTCTCGGTGATGGACCCGGGAGAGTCGGCTGCGGTCTTCCGCGTCCCGGTCGCCACGCTGCTGGACCCGGCGAACCGTGGCTCCGCGATCGTCCGCCGGGGCGCGCGGGTCTTCGACAGCCCGGCCTTCGTGGTCGGGGAGCGCATCGTGTGGGGCTTCACCGGTCTGGTGCTCGACGGGCTCTTCGACGCGCTCGGGTGGACGCAGCCGTGGGAGCCACGTCCCATCGACGTGCCGCTCTGAGACGCCCTGCCCGACGGGCCGGTCCCAGGCGCCTGCCTGATCAGCGCCGATAGCATGGCGGCATGACCCCCACCGTCCTGGTTCTGCAGCACGCCGCCTGGGAGACGCCCGGGCTCATCGAGCGCGCCCTCGACCAGCGTGGCATCACCTGCCTCGTCCGGTCGGTCGCGGAGGACCCGGCACCAGACCTCCCTGCCCTGACCGACCTCGCCGGTGTGCTGGTCATGGGCGGACCGATGGGCGCCCTCGACGACGCCACCTACCCGGGCCTGGCGGTCGAGCGTGACCTGCTCGCCCGCGCGCACGCCGCCGGCATCCCGGTGCTCGGGGTGTGCCTGGGCATGCAGCTGCTCGCCGTGGCCCTGGGCGCCACCCTGCGCACCGGCGCAGTGCGAGAGATCGGCTTCGCCGGCGTCGAGCTCACCGGGGACGGCCTGCGTGACCCGTACCTCTACCCGCTCGCGGTCGACGCCGGGGCCGACCCCGTCGTGCTGCACTGGCACAACGACACGGTCGACGCGCCAGCGGGAGCCCTGGTGCTCGCCGCCACCGCCGCGACACCCGTCCAGGCCTTCCGCGCCTGCACCAGCGTGGGCCTGCAGTTCCACCTCGAGCTCGACGGCCCACTGCTGCACGACTGGCTGGCTCGGCCCGAGATGACCGCCGCCCTGCACCCCGGAGAGGCCGAGCGGATCGCCGCCGACGCCCGTGGCCGGTTCACCAGCCTGGTGCCCCGCGCCCTCGTCGCGTTCTCGACCTTCGCCGACGCGGTCCTGGCCCATCAGCGCAGCGTCCATGGGTGACCGCCCGGCCGCCGAGGTCCAGATCACCGTCCCGCTGGTCCGACGGCTGCTGCTCGACCAGTGTCCCGCGCTCGCTCACCTCGACCTCGCCGAGGTCAGCGAAGGGTGGGACAACGTCATGCTGCGTCTGGGGGCCGACCTCGCTGTCCGGGTCCCCCGCCGCCAGCTGGCCGCACAGCTGGTGGTCAACGAGCAGCACTGGCTGCCCACCCTCGCCGCCAGCCTCGCCACCGTCGTCGACGTCGCGGTCCCGGCGCCCGTCCACCGGGGCCATCCGTCCGACTACTTCCCGTGGGCATGGAGCGTCGTCCCGTGGTTCGAGGGCACCGAGGTGGGCGCGCTGCCCATCGCGCACCGCGCGCCGCTGGCCATCGATCTCGCTCGATGTGTGAGGGCGCTGCACCGCCCCGCGCCACCTGAGGCGCCGGCCAACCCCTACCGCGGCGTCCCGCTCGCCCACCGCGCCGCGGACATCGACGCCCGCCTGTGCGACCCTGCCGTCCCGCGCGCCGACGAGGCGCGCCGCGTGTGGGCTGACGCCCTCGCCGCGCCGGTGCACGAGGGACCAGCGGTGTGGCTGCACGGCGACCTGCACCCGTTCAACATGCTCGCCCGGCCAGGCGTGGCGCCGCCGAGCACGCAGCCGAGCACGCGGCCGAGCGGGTCGTCGCAGGCATCGACACCGGCCACTCTGTGCGCCCTCATCGACTTCGGCGACCTGACCAGCGGCGATCCTGCCTGCGACCTCGCCACCGCGTGGCTGACCTTCGACGCGGCCGGGCGACGCGCCTTCCGCGCCGAGGTGGAACGCCTCGGCGCGGTCGATGCCGCCACGTGGCGCCGCGCGCGCGGCTGGGCGTTGGTCATGGCCTCCGCGATGCTCACCCACAGCGACGACGACCCGCGCTTCGCGATCCTCGGTGCCCGCGCGCTCACCGAGATCCTCGACGACGCCTAGGACTCCTCTGGCGGGTACCACACCCGGGTGCCCTCGACGCGGGCGAAGGACGTCATGGTGTGCGGCTTGGTCGAGGTGGGCGACATGATGTCCTCGACCCGCGCGCCGCGGACGAGCAGGGCGTCTGCGATGAGGGAGCGGTGGCAGCGCCACGGGACTGCCTCGGCACACATGATGGCCACCTGCCCGCGGGCGGCCAGGGCGAGCAGCGTGTCGATGCCCGCGTCGAAGGCGGGGGTCTGCATGTAGTCGGCGTAGCTGCGGAAGCTCGCGTTGCGCCACGCTCCGTTGATCGAGGGCGCACTGACCGGGGTGTGCCGCAGCCCTCCCAGCTCGGCGAGGCGCTCGTAGCCGATGCCGTGGGCCTGCAGGGAGGAGGCGAGGGCCTCCTGACCGAACTGGGGGTTGTGCCGGGACCCGGGCACGGTGCGCACGTCGACGATCTCGTCGACGCCGTTGCGCGTGAGCATCTCCACGAACTCCTCGATCGGGTGCGTGGAGTGCCCGATGGTGTAGACGAGCAGGTCAGCGGGATGTACAGCGGTGTTCATGCCTGCCATTCAAACCCGAGGACGACGGTGGTTGCCACCGCTGCCCAGACGCCGACGGCGGGGCGCCCACCGAAGTGGTCGCCCCGCCGTCGGGCAGTGCTGGTGCTGCGGGTGACGCTTGCGGTCAGGAGGTGACCAGCGAGCGGAGCACGTACTGCAGGATCCCACCGTTGCGGTAGTAGTCCGCCTCGCCCGGGGTGTCGATGCGCAGGTCGGCGTCGAACTCGACGACCGAGCCGTCGGTCTTCGTCGCCGTCACGTGCAGCGTGTCCGGGGTGAAGCCCTCGTTGAGGCCCGTGACACCGGAGATGTCGAAGGTCTCGGTGCCGTCCAGGCCCAGCGTCTCGGCGTTCTGACCGGCCGGGAACTGCAGCGGCAGGACGCCCATGCCGATGAGGTTGGAGCGGTGGATCCGCTCGAAGCTCTCGGTGATGACGGCCTTGATGCCCAGCAGCGCGGTGCCCTTGGCGGCCCAGTCGCGCGAGGACCCGGAGCCGTACTCCTTGCCACCCAGGACGACGAGCGGGATGCCGGCCTCGGCGTAGTCCTGCGCGGCGTCGTAGATGAAGGACTGCTCACCCTTGAGGAAGTTGAAGGTGTAGCCACCCTCGACGTTCTCCAGGAGCTGGTTGCGCAGACGGATGTTCGCGAAGGTGCCGCGGATCATGACCTCGTGGTTCCCGCGGCGTGAGCCGTAGGAGTTGTAGTCACGACGCTCGACGCCGTTGGCTGCCAGGTACTCCGCGGCCGGGGTGCCCGGCTTGATCGCACCAGCGGGGCTGATGTGGTCGGTGGTGACGGAGTCGCCGAGCTTGGCGAGCACGCGGGCCCCGGAGATGTCGCTGACCGGGGACGGCGTCAGGGACATGCCCTCGAAGTACGGGGGCTTGCGCACGTAGGTGGACGTGGGGTCCCAGTCGAAGGTGTTGCCCACCGGGGTGGGCAGCGCGCGCCAGCGCTCGTCGCCGGTGAAGACGTCGGCGTAGTCCTTGGTGAACATGGCCCGGTCGATCGAGGAGTCGATCGTGGACTGGACCTCTTCGGGGGTGGGCCAGATGTCACGCAGGAAGACGGGCTTGCCGTCCTCGTCGCGTCCCAGCGGCTCGCTCTCGAAGTCGAACTCCATCGTCCCGGCCAGCGCGTACGCGATGACCAGCGGCGGGGAGGCGAGGTAGTTCATCTTCACGTCGGGGTTGATGCGTCCCTCGAAGTTGCGGTTTCCGGAGAGCACGGACACCACGGCGAGGTCGTGGTCGTTGACCGCGGCCGAGACGTTCTCGTCGAGCGGACCGGAGTTGCCGATGCAGGTTGCGCAGCCGTAGCCCACGAGGTGGAAGCCGAGCTTCTCGAGGTAGGGCCACAGGCCCGCCTTCTCGTAGTAGTTCGTGACGACCTGCGAGCCCGGAGCCATGGAGGTCTTGACCCACGGCTTGGCCACGAGGCCCTTCTCGACGGCCTTCTTCGCCAGGATCCCGGCGGCCATCATGACCGAGGGGTTCGAGGTGTTGGTGCAGGAGGTGATGGAGGCGATCGCGACGGCGCCGTGGAACAGCCCGAAGGACCGGCCCTGGGTGTCCGTCACGTCGACCACGCGGTGGGTGTGCTCGGAGAAGGCCGGGGCGTCCGAGGCCGGGAAGGACTCCTTCTCCGCCTCGTCGACCGCGTCGACGACCTCAGGGGCGTAGACCGGCAGGTCGCGAGTGAAGGCGGACTTTGCCTGGGACAGCTCGATGCGGTCCTGGGGGCGCTTGGGTCCGGCGATCGAGGGGACGACCGTGGACAGGTCGAGCTCGAGGTACTCCGAGAACTGCGGTTCGACGTACGTCGGCGAGGACGGGTCGAGCCACATGCCCTGCTCCTTGGCGTACGCCTCGACGAGCGCGAGCTGCTCCTCGGAACGGCCGGTCAGGCGCAGGTAGTCCAGGGTCACGCCGTCGATCGGGAAGATCGCCGCGGTGGAGCCGAACTCCGGGCTCATGTTGCCGATGGTGGCGCGGTTGGCCAGCGGCACGGCCGCGACACCCTCGCCGTAGAACTCGACGAACTTGCCGACCACGCCGTGCTGGCGCAGCTGCTGGGTGATGGTGAGCACCACGTCGGTCGCCGTCACGCCGGAGGGGATCTGGCCGGTGAGCTTGAAGCCGACCACGCGCGGGATGAGCATGGAGACGGGCTGTCCGAGCATCGCGGCCTCGGCCTCGATGCCGCCGACGCCCCAGCCGAGCACGCCCAGGCCGTTGACCATGGTCGTGTGGGAGTCGGTGCCGACGCAGGTGTCGGGGTAGGCGCGGAGCACGCCGTCGACCTCGCGGGTCATGATGGTGCGGGCCAGGAACTCGATGTTCACCTGGTGCACGATCCCGGTGCCCGGGGGGACGACCTTGAAGTCGTCGAAGGCCGTCTGGCCCCAGCGCAGGAACTGGTAGCGCTCACGGTTGCGCTCGTACTCGAGCTCGACGTTGCGCTCGAAGGCGTCGCGGCGACCGGCGACGTCGATCTGCACGGAGTGGTCGATGACGAGCTCGGCCGGGGCGAGCGGGTTGATCCGCTCGGGGTTGCCGCCGAGGTCGGCGACAGCCTCGCGCATGGTGGCGAGGTCGACGATGCACGGCACACCGGTGAAGTCCTGCATGATCACGCGGGCAGGCGTGAACTGGATCTCGGTGTCCGGCACGGCGTCGGGGTCCCAGTTCGCGATCGCGGTGACGTGATCAGCGGTGATGTTCGCGCCGTCTTCGGTGCGGAGAAGGTTCTCAGCGAGAACCTTGAGGCTGAACGGAAGCTTGGCCGTTCCCGGTACTGCTGCGAGCCGGAAGATCTCGTACGAGGTGCCTGCGACCTCAAGAGTTCCCTTTGACCCGAACGTGTCCACGCTGCTCACGTAGGCTCCTTCATCGATGGCGAGTGGGTGCCGCAGCGCCGTGACGGCCGCTGTGCGAGCACCTCATCTGTACATTGGGGGGTTTATCCCAGCCTACGCCGGGTGATGGCTGTTGCCCGGGGCGCTCACGCGACCCGATCAGCGAATCCAGGACCAGCATACAACATATATCTTGACGTCAAGATACATTCTGCTCTGCGGACGCGGTGGCCAGTACCCGCGCCTCGTGCGAGGCAGCCAACCACGGCCTGAGCCACCGGTGGATCACCTCGACGAGGACGCAGCCCACCACCACCGCGCCGACGATGACCGGCACCGTGCTCGCGCTCGGATACTCCAGGTCGATGACCTCACGCACCCACGGGATCCACAGCGTCGCCGCAGCCGCCAGGCCGAGCGCGGCGATCATCGCCACCTTCCACGGCTGCCACGGCCGGGCGAGCACACCCACGACCCACAGCCCCACGACGATGAGCACGATGTAGACCGCTGTGCGGGCCTGGACCAGGGAGTCGAGGTTCCACACGACGGCGAAGACGATGAGGGCCAACGACCCGGTGACGATCCCGAGCGGGATCGCGAAGGACAGGCAGCGCCGTAGGAAGCCGGACAGGTACCGCTGGTTGTTGGACGGCAGGGCGAGCAGGAAGGCCGGGATACCGATGGTCAGCGACCCGATGATCGTCATGTGCCGCGGCAGGAAGGGGTACGGCCACGCCAGCAGCACCACGACGACGGCGAGCAGCGCCGCGTACGTCGTCTTGGACAGGAAGAGGGTCGCGACCCGCTCCATGTTCGCCATGACGCGACGGCCCTGGGCGAGCACCCCGGGCAGGGTGGCGAAGTGACCGTCGACGAGCACGATGCGGGCGACAGCCTTGGTGGCCCCTGCCCCGTTGCCCATCGCGATGCCCAGGTCGGCGTCCTTGAGGGCGAGGGCGTCGTTGACGCCGTCACCGGTCATCGCCACGACGTGCCCCTGGCCCTGCAAGGCGTGGACGATCTCGCGCTTCTGCTCCGGGGTCACCCGACCGAAGACGTCGTAGTCGTCGACCACGCGCGCGAGCGCCGCTGGGTCGTCCGTCGGCAGCCTCCTGGCGTCGAAGCCCTCGACAAGCACGCCCTCCCCGCGCAGACCGACCCGGGTGGCGATGGCCGCGACCGTGTCAGGGTTGTCACCCGAGATGATCTTGGCGTGCACGTCCTGGTCGCGGAAGAAGGAGAGGGTCTGCGCCGCGTCGGGCCGGATCCGCTCCCCCAGCACTGCCAGCACGGCTAGGTCGAGGTCACTGGGCAGCGGGGCGTCGGTGGCCGGCAGCCCGTGCGGGCTGCAGGCCAGCAGCAGGACCCGGGCGCCGGTGTCGGCGGCCGCGGCGACCAGCCTCCGGGCTTGCTCGGCGTCGGCGTCGCTGCGCTGGCCGAGCAGGATCTCCGGGGCGCCCATCACCCACGCGCCCTCCGGGGTGGCCAGCGCGCTCCACTTGCGAGCCGAGGAGAAGGGGACGGCGCCGTCGACCCTCGCCGCGGTGACGTCGGCCACTCCCGTGGCGAGCGCCTTGGACGTGGCGTTGCCCTCGGGGTCGCGGGCGAAGGCCGCGAGCGCGGCCATCGCCCCGGGCAGGTCGTGGATGGTGGTCAGGTCGGTCAGGGAGACCGTCCCGTCGGTGATGGTGCCGGTCTTGTCCAGGCAGAGCACGTCCACCCGGGCGAGCACCTCGACGGCGGCGAGCTCCTGGACCAGGACCTTCTGGCGGGCCAGCAGCATCGAGGCGATCGCGAAGTTCAGTGAGGTCAGCAGGACCAGGCCCTCGGGGATCATCCCCACCACGCCGGCCACCGCGGCCACGACCGCGTCCTTCCAGTTGCCGTCCTGCATCGCGGTGTCCCAGCCACCGGTGGCCCGCAGCTGGCTCCAGGCGAGCAGCAGGGCGATGGGCACGATCCCGAAGGAGACGACGCGCAGGATCGCGTTGACGCCGTCGCGCAGGTCCGACTGCACGGTGGAGTACTTCTTGGCGGCGGCGGTGATCTGGTTGGCGTACCCCTCCGCTCCGACCCGGGTCACGCGGTACACGGCGCTGCCGGCCACGATCGAGGAGCCGGAGAGCACGTCGTCGCCGACCTGCTTGTGCACCGAGCGGGACTCCCCCGTGAGCATCGACTCGTCGACCTCGAGCCCTCGGGAGACGAGCACCTCCCCGTCCGCGGGGACCTGGTCCCCGGTCCCCAGGTGCACGACGTCGTCGCGCACGATGTCCTCCAGGCGCACCTGGGCGACGTCGCCGTCGCGCGAGACGCGCGCGAAGGGCGCGTCGAGGATGGCGAGGTTGTCCAGGGTGCGCTTGGCCCGGTACTCGGTGACGATGCCGATCGCCGCGTTGATGATGATGACGAAGCCGAAGAGCGCGTCCGGCCACCGGCCCGTGGACAGCACCAGGACGAGGGCGATCGCCAGGATGAGGTTGAACAGCGTGAAGATGTTCTCCCGCAGGATGTCCGCGAAGGTGCGCGACGTCTGGTGAGAGACCGTGTTGACCAGGCCCTGGGCCCGCCGTTCATCGACCTCGGCGCTGGTGAGCCCGGTCGTGGAAGATCCGTTCATGGTGCTCCTGCGCATCGCGGTGGTCTGCCTGGACAAAGATACCCAGTACATGCGGTTCACCCCCTGCGCAGGCCTCGGAGCGGGTGCGACACGGCGGCGCGGGCACCGTCCTACGGTGCCCGCGCCAGGTGGTGGTGCGATGTGCGCCCTGCAGGTCAGGCGATGGTGCGGCGCCGCACGCGGGCCAGGCCGAGGGCGCCGGCCCCCAGGGCGACGAGGGCGAGGGCGAGGGCCACCACCCCGATCGGGTTGGAGCCAGTCAGAGGCAGGGTGCTCGACGCCGAGGTCGAGGCCTTGCCTGCTGCAGGGGCGACGGAGGTTCCCGGGGTTCCACCGGCGGTGGAGGGCAGCAGGTTGCCGGAGCCGGTGGATCCGGAGCCGCTCGTCCCGCCGGGCCCGGGAGCGCCGGGTGTGGTGCTGGGGCCGGTGCCCGGGTCGGCGCCGCCGCTACCGCCGGTCGGGCCTCCCCCACCGGTGCTGCCGCCACCGTTGCCGCCGCCACCCGGATTGCCTCCGGTGCCCGGGCCCGTCGTCGGCGCTGCCGTGAAGGTGTTCGTCACGGTGACGCGGTCGGCCGGTGCGGTACCCGTCCCGGCCACGACGGTGATGCTCGGGCGGTCCAGGGCGGCGGTCCAGGTGCCGTTCGCCTCGCCGGTGACCGGGTTCTCGGTCACGGCGCAGGAGGTCCCGACCGGGAAGCCGGCGATCGTCGTCGTCGCACCGCCAGCCAGGGTCCAGGTGCCGGACGAGGCGCCGGTCAGGTTCGGGGCACTGCACGTCCATGTCCCGGAGAAGGAGGACACCGAGGCCCCGGGGTCACCGGCGACGGTCTTGGCGATCGAGAAGCCTCCCACCGGCGTCGGCCCGCCGAGAGGCAGCTCGATGAGTCCCATGAAGCCGTAGTGGTGATACTCGCCCGATCCAGCGAGCCCAGTCAGGCTGGCAGCCACGACCTGGCCTTCACTGGGGTCAAAGTTCGTCGTCAGGTTGACGGTCGGCGCATAGATCGACCCCGAGAGCGCACTCTTCTGCGCGCCGAGCTGCACGCTGGCCCCAGCCGTGTCCGGCACGATGTTCCAGAGGATGTACGGGGCGTAGATGTTCGGCGCTCCCGTGCTCGAGACAGTGGCGTGAGCGAAGGACGGCAGGTCGAGCACGTCGCCATCCTTGACCAGGACGTTGATCACGAGCGGCTGCGCCGCGGAGACAGGACCAGCGCTCGTCGTGGAGCCTCCGCCGACGCGGATCTTCTTCGTGGACCCCCACGCCTTGACCTGCGCCGAGGTGAGCTGCAGGACATGCGGTCCTGCAGCTGCCGTCGTGACGAGGTCAACCTCAGACTGACTCCAGTCGGGGACAGAAGCGTTCGGGACGAGCGCCGCCATCGACTCACTCCATGCAGCAGCCTGGGCCTGCGAGCCGTCGAAGACACGGTCGAAGGTCCCTGCCGGCACGACCAGGCCGGCTGCGGCGTCCGCCGCGCTGGCGAAGGTGCCACCGTTCCACATCTGCTGGACCAAGGGTGTCGTGTTGACGTCAGAGGCACCGTTGAGGAAGAGCTCCGTGCTGCCTGCCCGATCATGCGCGTGCGTCCAGTCGGCGCTCTCGGTGAGCAACCACCCGCGGTTGAGCGAGTTGCCCGGGGCAGGTGAGTCCCAGCCTGCCGACGTGACTGCAAGCTGCTCGTTCGAGCCGGCAAAGTCGAGGCCGCCGACGAGCGCTCGGACTCCACGGCCATCGACCACTGGGATGGTGTAGCTCCCGCCACCGGCGACGCGGTGGACGATCGGATACGTCGAGCCCTTGGCCCATGTCAGGTCACCACGCGCGGCCACCGATCCTTCAAGCTCCGCGTTGGACAGCTCGACGTCCCCAAACGAGACAAGAGTGAACCCGTGCGCGACAGAGAAGGGGTTCACCATCGCTGTCGTCGGTGCGGCAGGTAGCGGCGCCGCGCCAGCGCTCGTCGCAAGGGTCGCGCTCGTCAGCAGGAGCCCTACTGCTGCGGCCGTCGCGACGGCAGCCCGTCGCAGCGAATGGGTATGCGGTGGTCGGTCGGTCTTCACGCTGCAGTCTCCTTGGGGACGAGTTCCGGCAGGAGCCGGAGTTCAACACGGGACAGAGTGACGTTCGGGCTGTGCGGACCCGAGCGTAGGAGCGCTCCCAGAGGCCCTCACCAGGAGAGACCGACGAAGGGGCCAGGCATGACGCGGATCGTCTGTGATCCGCGCCACGGGGGTCGTTCTCTGTTCTGCCGAGCTTCGCTCTACCTGGGGCCGACCCCGCGCCATCGCGGCGTCGCCACCCATCACTGGGGATGCTAGCGCATCAGCACATATCCGATCGGACCGTTCATACCGGTGGGTGTAGGACTGCGCGCACGCGGGCTCACCCGCCGGGGCCGGAGACGACAAGAGCGTCCGACTGGCCGAAGCCAGCCGGACGCTCCCGGTCGCAGACCCCGCAGGGACCTACTTCGTCAGCACCGCCACGCACTCCACGTGGTGCGTCATGGGGAAGAGGTCGAAGGCACGGATGCTCTCGAGCTCGTAGCCGTCCTGGGCCAGGTACGCGATGTCTCGCGCCAGGGCGGCGGGGTCGCAGGCCACGTAGACGATCCGGGCCGGGTCCAGCGCGACGATCTCGCGGATGGTCTTGGCGCCGGCGCCGGTACGCGGGGGGTCGAGGACGACGACGTCGGCCCCACCGATGGCTCCGTGCCCGGCGGTGCGCAGCACGTGGTCCACCGCGCCCTCGTGGATCTCCACCTGCTCGTACGCGTGGGCGTTGCGGCGGGCGTCCTTGGCGGCGCGGGCGTCACCCTCGATCGAGACGACACGGCCCACCTGGCCGACAGCCTTGGCCAGCGGCACGGTGAACAGTCCAGCGCCGGCGTAGAGGTCGACGACGGTCGCGTCGGTCAGGTCACCGTCGGCGCCTCCGCGGGCGGCGTCCAGCACCACCTGGGCGAGCAGCGACGGAGCCTCGCGGTGCACCTGCCAGAAACCGTCAGCGGCGACGCGGTAGGTGATCTCCTCGCCGTCGACAGTCACGGTCTCGGTCACGGCGCGACGGACGTTGGGGCGCTTGTCGAGGCCTCCCCCGCGCACCACCTCACCGTCGGCCAGCACGATGGGGTCGGTGCCCGAGGCGGGCGCGACGATCTCGATGGTGGTGCCCGGCGCCCAGCGGCGGGTGAAGACCTTCTCGGCCGTCGCGGCGGCCAGCACCTGCTCGGTGGCCAGCGGCATGGTGTGCAGCGGGATGATGTCGTGGGAGCGGAACATGCGCATCCCGGCCCGGCCGTCGGCGTCGGCCACCAGGTCGATGCGGGTGCGCCAGCCGAGGCCACCGCGCTCGTCGTCGCCGGGAGCGGCCTCGACGACCACCTCACGGTCGATCTTGGCCAGGCGGCTCAGCTGTTCGGCGACGACGGTCGCCTTCCAGCGGCGCTGGGCCTCGAGGGAGACGTGCGCGAGCTCGCCGCCGCCGACGCCGTCCGCGCCGGCCTGGCGCCATGCCGAGCGCACCCGGTCGGGGGACGGCTGGAGGATCTCGACCGCGTCGGCACGCCAGAACTTCGACGTCTCGCCGGAGTCGGTCAGGCGCGCCAGGACCCGCTCACCGGGCAGGGTGTGCCGCACGAAGACGACCCGGCCCTCGTGACGGGCGACGCAGTGACCACCGTGGGCGATCGGGCCGATCTCGAGCTCGACGAGCGAGGCGGGGGCCTGTTCGGCGGTTGCGGTCACGTCAGTAGGCACAGCGTTGGCAGGCTCAGAATTGGTAGGCACCACTCAAGTATCCCCCGCGCACCGCCTCCGCATTCACCGCCGAGGTCAGTACCCGATGCGGCGCTGCTTCTCCACGTACCCGGTGCCCTCGAGCCCGGTCTGGCCCTGGGTCGAGGCCAGCTGCCACGGGACAGAGGCCACCACGACGCCCGGGGTGAACAGCAGCCGGCCCTTGAGCCGCAGCGCACTCTGGTTGTGCAGCAGCTGCTCCCACCAGTGCCCCACGACGTACTCGGGGATGTAGACCACCACGAGGTCGCGCGGGCTCTCCCGGCGGATGGACCGCACATAGGACAGGATCGGCCGGGTGATCTCGCGGAACGGGGAGTCCAGCACGCGCAGCGGCACCGGCAGGTCGAGCGCCTCCCACTGGGCGGTGAGGCGTGCCACGTCCTCGGGGTCGACCCCGACGGTGAGGGCCTCCAGGGTGTTGGGTCGTGACGCCCGGGCATAGGAGATCGCTCGCATGGTCGGCTTGTGAAGCTTGGAGACCAGGACGATGGCGTGCACCCGGCTGGGCAGAGCGCGCGAGGGCGAGGTGTCCTCGCCGAGCTCAAGCTCGGCGGACACGATGTCGTAGTGCTTGCGGATGGCCTTCATGAGCACGAACAAGAAGGCCATCGCGAGCAGCGCGATCCACGCGCCGTGCGTGAACTTCGTCAGCAGCACGATGATCAGCACCGTGCCGGTCATGGCCAGCCCGATCGCGTTGACCACGCGGGAGCGCCCCATCGTGGACCGGACCTTCGGGTCGGTCTCGGTGCGCAGCGCCGTCGTCCAGTGCCGCACCATGCCCAGCTGGGACAGGGTGAAGGAGACGAACACCCCGACGATGTAGAGCTGGATGAGGCGGGTGACCTCGGCGTCGAAGGCCCAGATGAGGACGATGGCGCCGGCGGCCAGGGTGAGGATGCCGTTGGAGAAGGCGAGCCGGTCACCGCGGGTGTGCAGCTGGCGGGGCAGGTAGCCGTCCTTGGCCAGGATGGAGCCGAGCACCGGGAAGCCGTTGAAGGCGGTGTTGGCCGCAAGGATGAGGATGATGCCGGTGATCGCGGAGATGAGGTAGAAGACGAAGGGCACCCCGCGGAACACGGCCTCGGCCAGCTGACCGATCACCGGGTGCTGGACGTAGTCCACCGGCAGCGGCTGGCCGTTCGCCACGAGCTGGGTGTGCGGGTCCTCGGCGTAGTGCACCCCGGTCATCCGGGCGAGGAAGAGGATGGTCATGATCATGACCGCGGAGATCCCACCCAGCAGCGCCAGGGTGGTGGCGGCGTTGCGCGACTTCGGCTTCTGGAAGGCGGGCACCCCGTTGCTGATCGCCTCCACACCGGTCAGCGCCGCACACCCAGAGGCGAAGGCCCGCGCGATGAGGAAGGCGCCGGCCATGCCCATGAGCCCGTCGTCGAAGCCGGGCTGGGCGACGAGCTCGAAGCCCGCACTCTCGGCCATCGGCAGTGTGCCGGTCATGCTTCGCAGGAAGCCGACCACGGCCGTCAGCCCGATCGCGAACATGAACAGGTAGACCGGGATAGCGAAGAACTTCCCGGACTCCTTGACCCCGCGCAGGTTGGCGACCGTCAGGAGCACCACGAGACCGATGGCGAACTGCGCCTCGTGGTCGCGCAGCGCCGGGATGGCGCTCGCTGCGTACTGCGCACCTGAGGAGATCGACACGGCCACGGTGAGCACGTAGTCGACCATGAGCGCGCTGGCGACCGCGACGCCGGAGTTCTTGCCGAGGTTCTTCGTGGCGACCTCGTAGTCCCCGCCCCCGGAGGGGTAGGCGTGTACGTTCTGCCGGTAGGAGGCCACCACGGTGATCATCACCAGGACCACGGCCAGACCCACCCATGGAGAGATGGTGGTGGCGGTGAAACCGGCTATCGCGAGGGTGAGCAGGATCTCGTCCGGGGCGTAGGCGACGGACGAGAGGGCATCCGAGGCGAACACCGGGAGTGCGATGCGCTTCGGGAGGAGGGTGTGCCCCAAGTGGTCGCTGCGGACTGGACGTCCGATCAGCAGGCGCTTGGCGGCATCAGCGATATCCGACACGTTGAGCAATGTTAGGCCTACTTCGCCGGTTCGCCCGGCAGAAGGAGAAACCTTTACGGAACCCTTGCGGCCCCAGGTCGTCGTCCATGTATCGACTTCTCCGAACCTGGTATAGCGTTCCCGGTTGTGCACTTCGTCATCATGGGATGTGGGCGCGTGGGAGCCACGCTGGCCCAGTCGCTCGAAAACTACGGCCACTCCGTCGCGGTCATCGACCAGAACCCCGAGGCCTTCCGCCGCCTGAGCCCCGACTTCGGCGGCAAGAAGGTCACGGGCCTCGGCTTCGACCGCGACACCCTCCACCAGGCAGGCATCGACGACACCTTCGGGTTCGCGGCCGTCTCGGACGGAGACAACTCCAACATCCTCGCTGCGCGCGTGGTCCGAGAGACGTACGGGATCGAGAACGTCGTCGCCCGGATCTACGACCCGCACCGCGCCGAGATCTACCAGCGCCTGGGCATCTCGACCGTGGCGACCGTGCGATGGACCGCGGACCAGGTGCTGCGCCGGATGCTGCCCATGGGCGCCACCGACGAGTACCGCGACCCCTCCGGTCAGATCAGGCTGTGCCAGGTCGACGTGCACGCGGGGTGGTACGGACGCTCGATCCGTAGCATCGAAGAAGCTGCCGGAGCGCGCGCGGCCTTCGTCACGCGTTACGGCGACGGGGTCGTGGCCCACACCGACATGGTGCTCCAGGAGAACGACATCCTGCACATGCTCGTGCACACCGACCGGTCCTCGGACATGGAACGGATCTTGACCCACGCCCCGAAGGTGGAGAGCTGATGCGCGTCGTCATCGCAGGTGCCGGATCGGTCGGACGCTCGATCGCCCGCGAGCTGCTCGTCTCCGACCACGAGGTCACCCTCATCGACCGTCAGCCGACGTCGATGCGCGTCGCCCAGGTCCCTGAGGCGGACTGGCTGCTCGCCGACGCCTGCGAGCTGTCAACCCTCACCGAGGCAAAGGTCGACGAGTGCGACGTCATCGTCGCCGCGACCGGCGACGACAAGGCCAACCTCGTCATCTCGCTGCTGGCCAAGACCGAGTTCGGGGTTCCCAGGACGGTCGCGCGGGTCAACAACCCGAAGAACGAGTGGATGTTCGACGAGTCCTGGGGGGTCGACGTCGCCGTCTCCACCCCGCGGATCATGACCGCGATGGTCGAGGAGGCCGTGGCGGTGGGCGACCTGGTGAAGATCTTCACCTTCCACCAGTCCGGTGCGGACATCCTGGAGATCACCCTGCCGGAGCACTCCCCGCTCACCGGCCTGCGGGTCGGCGAGGTCACCTGGCCCGAGGACACCGTCCTGGCCACCATCGTGCGGGGCGCTCAGCCCATCGCACCGAGCCCCGACGACACCCTCGAGGTCGGGGACGAGCTGCTCATCGTCACGGGACGTGATGCCCCGCAGGCTGAGCTGCATGCACTGCTGGTCGGCGCACCAGCACCCACGTCGCCCACAGCACCAGTCCCCACAGCGGGATCCCCATCACCAGTCGCGCCGTCCCCAGCCACCCCACCGACGAGTTGAGGTAGAGCGGCAGCTGGACCCCCAGCCGCAGCGCGAACATCGCGATCCACAGCCAGGTGGCGATCGTGTAGCGGCGCATGAGGACGCGGTCCTTGCGCCACGCGGTCGACCACAGCGACCCGGCCTGCGCCGTGTCCGTGGTCGCCTCGGTCGTGTCCGACGACGCGGCAGCCTCTGCCGACGACGGCGTCGACGGCGTCTGCGGGTCAGCGGCGGGGGCGCCGGCCGACAGGCCGAAGCCCGCCTTGAGCCCCTCCACGACGACGCCCACGACCGGCCAGCCGATGAGCACGGTCACCAGCAGCACAGCCAGGTACGCACCGTTGGTCCACAGCCCGTAGGCGAAGTAGTCGGTCGCGTCCCCGGACTTCCAGGCCCAGAACACACCGATGGCGACGCCGAGCAGCCCGCTGAACGCCTGGGTCACCGGGGTCCGCTGCACGAGACGGGCAGCCACTGCCAGCAGCGCCACCCCGAGGGAGGAGTACAGCGCCGGGGACAGCTCACGGGTGATGACGTAGACGACGACGAAGACCAGCCCGGGGAGCATGGCCTCGATCGCGCCACGCACCCCGCCGACGGAGTCGCTGAGCGAGAACTCCTGCGCGGTGAGGGCGCGCACGCCCGTGGACGGGCTCGGCTGCGCAGCGGGTGCCGCGGGATCGGTGGTCATCGTGCGCTCATTCTCCGGGGCGGACCCGCAGCTCGTACCGCGGGTTGAAGATCGTGGGGCGACCGTCGATCTGGCACAGCAGACCTTCGATGCGGGCCCGGCGTCCGGGCTCGATCCCGGCGATGCGCCGGCGCCCGAGCCAGACGAGGTCCACCGAGGCGCTGCCGTCGAAGAGCTCGGCCTCGAAGGCCTGCACTCCCTGGCGCGGACGCAGGATGACCGAGCGGATGACGCCGGACAACGCGACCTGCACCCTGTTGCCGGCTGTCGCGGCCGCGATGCAGCCGACCTGCGCGAGGGAGTCGGTGCGCTCCTCGTCGGCCGCGATCTCCTCCTGGGAGGCGAGCACGTGGCTGAGCGTCGACCGCAGGTTCATCAGCGGATCTCGGTGATCTCGGGGCCGCGGGTCAGAGGGTCGAAGTCGGGCGCGGCGTGCTTGGCAGGCGCCGCGCCGTCAGCGCCGTCAGCGGCCGGGGTGCCGTCATCCGTGGCCGCAGCGGCACCGGGGACCGCAGGGCTGGTGGGGAGGGTGAGCGCGAGCAGGTCGCGCGGAGGCCGGGCGTCGTCACCGCGCACGACGACGATCTTGCCGAAGAGCTCTTCGAGGGTGGCTGCTGCCTCGACGTCGACGGCGGCCTTCCCGCTGATCACGCCGCGCAGGAACCACCGCGGTCCGTCGTGACCGATGAACCGGGCGGGGCGGTGCCCGGTGCGACCGTCGGGGGTGCGGGCGGGCAGCCGGGCGAGGAGCTCGCGGCCGTAGGGGCCGGGGACGTCGTCGACGGACCCGCCCTGCTTGACGATCGACTCCGCGATCTCAGCACGGATCTCGTCCCAGATGCCCTCGGAGCGGGGCGCGGCGAAGGCCTGCACCTGCAGGGCCGAGCCGTCGACCGAGAGACCGACGCCGGTCACCCGGTTGGTCTTCTGGTCGACCTCCATCCGCAGCTCCATGCCGTTGATCCCCGGGATGCGCAGGGCGCCCAGGTCGATGCGCTGACCGAGCTCGGGGACCTCAGAGACGTCCCACGGGCCGACCGCACCGGCGGAGGCGTCTGCGCTGGTGGAGCTGGACGAAGCCGGCTCGGCCGGTGCGAGGTCCGAGCTGGACTCGCTGTCGGTCCCGGAGTCCTGCGTCGGTGCAGGGGTCTCTTTGGAACCGCGTCGGAACAGAGCCACTGGTTCGTCTCCTTCAGATCTGTGCTGGTAGGCGCAAGCATCGCCCTGTGAGCAGGACAACACTAAGGCGTCCGTGACCATCTCGAGACCAGACTAGGCCGCGGGCAGGGGGGCGGACTAGTTCTCCGCTACGGGTGAACGAGACCAACCACCGCTTGAACCGAAGCCACCCTCGCCCCGCGCGGAGCCAGGAAGCCGCTCGGCCTGGACGAACCGGGCCCGTGCCACCTGCTGCACGACGAGCTGGGCGATCCGGTCGCCCCGGGACAGCGTGATCGTCTCGGTGGGGTCGGAGTTGTACAGCGTGACGGCGATCTCGCCGCGGTAGCCGGCGTCGACGGTGCCCGGCGCGTTGACGATGGTCAGGCCGTGGCGGGCGGCGAGCCCGGACCGCGGGTGGACGAAGGCGGCGTAGCCGTCGGGCAGGGCGATGGCCACCCCGGTCGGGACGGTGGCGCGCTGCAGCGGCGCGAGGGTCACGTCGACGGTCGTCACGAGGTCCGCGCCGGCGTCGCCGGGGTGGGCGTAGGCGGGCATGGGGATGCCGTCGTCGAGCAGGGTGATGAGGATCTCTGGGGAGTGCGTGGTCACGGGGAGAAACTCTAGCCCGGCGCGGGCTGGGGGTCAGCGCCGCCTGGCAGAATGACAGATATGACTTCCGCTGCCTCGCGTCCTGGTCCTGATCGCCGTCCTGAACACCCCGTCGGTGCGCCGCGCGCCGGGGGGACGGTGTTCACCGAGCGGCTGCTGCCTGGCGTCGGTGGGTGGTTCGGTGTGGTGATCTTCGCGCTGGTGCTCGGTGTCGCGTTGAGCGTGGTCAATCTGCTCACCGCCGCGGTAGGCGCCGTGGTGGCTCTCGTGGTGGGCGTGGCGCTGGCGTGGTGGACCTCGCCGGTGGTTGCCGTGCGCGACGGCGAGCTGGTGGCGGGCAGCGCGCACATCCCGCTGGAGCTGCTCGGGGAGGTCACGGTGCTGGACCGTGACGGCGTGCACCAGGCGATGGGCACGCAGTGGGACCCGCGGGCCTTCGCGTGCCTGCGCACGTGGGCCGGGGGCGGGGTGCGGGTCGAGATCGTCGACCCGAGCGACCCCACGCCGTACTGGATCGTGTCCAGCCGGCGCGCCCACGACCTGGCGGCTGCTCTCACCCACCAGGGGTGAGGAGTCGGTCGCAGCCGCCGCGTCGTAGGCGACCGCGCGACCGTCAGACGATCGCGCGGGGTGATGCTGGGTGGTGCTGGGTGGTGCGTGGTCTGTGGAGCTGTGCTGCGGGTGGGAGTGCGAGCCTGAGGATCAGGCAGCGCACTCCGAGCAGATCTGCTTGCCGTCCTTCTCGACGGCCAGCTGGCTGCGGTGGTGGACCAGGAAGCAGCTCGAGCAGGTGAACTCGTCCGCCTGCCGCGGAAGCACTCGAACCGAGAGCTCTTCGCCGGAGAGGTCCGCTCCCGGGAGCTCGAAGCCCTCGGCAGCTTCCGTCTCGTCCTCGTCCACGACTCCGGAGCTCTTGTCAGAGCGACGCGCCTTGAGCTCTTCGAGGGAGTCCTCGCTGAGGTCTTCCTCTGTCTTGCGGGGGGCGTCGTAGTCGGTTGCCATGTGTGGGCTCACACTCCATTGCAGATGATTGGTGGGTGCCGAGGCGGCCTCTGAGGCCCTTCGGTGAGACGCAACTCAGTTGCTTACGCATGTAATGCTCGAGCCACTCCGGTTGTTCCCAGGTGGCGAAGGGATTGTGCAACATTTTTGGCCCGATCGCATATCTTCGGTCCTATGACGTTGGTCACCCGCGCCGGATTCGCGCCCTTACCCTCTGAAAGCGTCTTCGTCCCCAGTCCGCCCCCCTTGGTCGTTGTGTCTCAGGCACCCTGGTCAGCGCCGTGCTGCTCGAGCAGGGCCGCCAGCGCGGCGACCGACTCGCGCGGGCCGGCCACAGTCATCGTCGGGCTCGCTGCCATCCCGCGCAGCCCCGTCGCCACTCCCCCGGCCTCCTCGACGATGAGCGCGCCGGCCGCCATGTCCCAGGGGTTGAGACCGCGCTCGTAGACGAGGTCCAGCGTCCCCTCGGCGACCATGCACAGGTCCAGCGCCGCTGAACCGATCCGGCGGATGTCGCGGACCTGGGGCAGCACGTGCACGAGCACCTGGGCCTGGGCCGCGCGACGCTCGCTGGCGTAGCCGAAGCCCGTCCCGACCAGGCTCTGGGACAGCTCCTTGGCGGCGTTGACCGTGATCGGCTGTCCGTCGCGGGTCGCACCGCCCCCACGCGCGGCGGTCCAGGCGGACCCGCCGACGATCGCGACGACGGCCCCGGCGAGGGCCGTCCACTCGAGCGGGTCCGCCGTCCCGGCCACGACCGCGACGGACACGGCGTAGGCCGGGATGCCATAGAGGTAGTTGACCGTCCCGTCGATCGGGTCGATCACCCAGGTGAGCCCGCTGGTGCCGTCGACATGCCCGTCCTCCTCGCCCAGGATCGCGTCGTCGGGACGCTCGGCAAGGATGAGCTCGCGCAGCAGCGCCTCCGACGCGGCGTCCATCGCTGTCACGACGTCCACCGGAGAGGACTTGGTGGCCGCGACCGTCACCTCGTCGGGCCGGGTGCGCCGCACGAGGTCCGCCGCGGCCAGGGCGACGCGCTCGGCGAGGTCGCGCAACGCGGCCAGCGTCGCGGCGTCTGGCAGGGCGGGTGCGTCAGTGGGTGCGGGGGCACCGGGGTGGTCAGTCATGGGCCCATCTTGCCGCAATGCCGTGCGAACCGGCGGCTGAGCGAGCCCGGCAGGGGCGGCAGTGGTGATCTTCTGGTGCGGCGCACCGTGTCACGTGCGCCACGAGAGACCATCGAGATGGCACGCTGGCACACATGGTTGAGTTGAACGCTGGTGAACTACGGCTCGTCGGGCTGCACGACGACGGTGAGCACCTCGTGCTGGCGGGTCCGGGTGGGAAGAGCTTCCAGCTGCCCATCACCGACGCGCTGCGCGCTGCGGTGCGCGGGGACCGCCCGCGCCTGGAGCACCTGAAGTCTCAGAGCGCCGGGGCGCTGCCCCCTCGTGAGATCCAGGCGCGCGTGCGCGCCGGGAAGAGCGCTGAGGAGATCGCAGAGGAGTCTGGCATCACGGTCGCCCAGGTGCGCCGCTACGAAGGGCCCGTGCTCGCCGAGCGCGCGTTCATCGCCCAGCAGGCCGCCGCGACCCGGGTGGGCCGCGACAACAGCTCCCCGAGCCTGGGTGACCTCGTCACCGACCGTCTGGCCGCTCGTGGCGTGGACACCGAGACGCTGGAGTGGGACGCCGCGCGCCCGGACGGGCACGGCTGGATCGTCACGGTGACCTTCCTCGTGGGCGGCGCCGAGCGGATCGCCCGCTGGACCTTCGACGCACCGGCCCGCTCCTTGCACGCGCTCGAGGACGAGGCCCGCTGGCTGTCCGAGACCGAGATCGCCGACGAGCCGATCCCCCGCCGCCACCTCGCCTCGGTCCGCGCCTCCGTGTTCGACGTCGAGGCCGACGGCTCGATCCGCCCCGTGCTGGACGCCGTCGACTCTCGTTCGGAGTCTCGGCGCGACCTCGCCCCCGTGACGCCGGACCCGCGGGAGGCCGCGCTGGACCAGACCTCCGCGCTGCTGGACGACCTGCGCGGACGGCGCGGGGTCCGTCAGCAGATGGACATCGACGAGGAGAGCGGCTTCGAGGGCTTCGGCCCGCCGTCGACCTTCAACCTCGACACGCCCCCGGCGCGCGAGGACGACGTCCCCGGCGCGCACCCGGCGGGCGGCGACGACCGGGACGCACGGGTGTACTCCCTGCCCGCTCAGCCGGCGCTCCCTGCCGACGGCGCCACCACCGCGCCGGCGACCGGCGCGGGACCGCAGGCCCCAGACACGTCGGGGTCCTCCGAGCCGCAGAACCCGAACACGACCGACGCCACCACCGGCGCAGCAGACGCGAAGCCGGCCGAGCCAGCCGCCGAGGCTGCCCCGGCTGACGCCGACCCGGCCAAGCCCCGCTCGAGCCGCCGGGCCCGGTCCAAGGTGCCCAGCTGGGACGAGATCGTCTTCGGCGCCAAGCCTGAGTAGCCCACCGGCAAACCGGAACAGCTCACACGGATGGCGCATCCAAGGACGATTCCTGGGTGCGCCGTCGTTCGCTCAGGTCTGCCCCTCCGGCGTCCAGCCTTCGTCCCACTCCAGGCCGCCGTGCCAGACCACTGTGAACGTATCGCTCTGCATGAGAGCCGTCGCCCAGTCTTCGGCGTAGGAGTTGTACTCGGGACGTTCTCCGTCCGGGGCGAAGTAGAAGGTGTCCCACCCCTCGACTTCCGCCGGCCAGATCTCGATCCGATACCCCTTCAGCATCCCCCCGGTGGCCATCCCTACCAACGCAGGGAGATCCGATTCTGACGAGCGCGACGTCGGTGGGTCGTGCAGCGGGTCGACAGGCCCGGCCTCGGCCCTCCTGCGACTGAGTGCCTCAAAGACCAGCCATGCCACGGCGCCCAGCGCACCGGATGCGAAAGCCACCACGATCTTCGTGAGGTCCATGCCCGTCCACGAGCTCGCCGCAAACGTGTCTGGACCCAGGATCGCGACGATCGTCGCGATGCAGAAGAGCAGCGTGGCGACCCATGCCAGCGGACTCAATCGGAACAGCACCCGCGTGATCGACTCGGTCGCACGCCGTTTTCGATAGTCGACGAGGAGCACCACCAGATACATGACGAAGAAGAGGCATATCCAGGCGGTCACCGGCTGTCCAGGTCGCGATCAGGTCGTGAGCGTGAGGAACGGGATGCGCATCTCGCGCGGGGTGAGCGACCCGTGGACCCCGCGCAGGGTGAGCGACGCGGCGCTCTGGGTCCGGGAGTCGACGATGGTCCCGGCTCCGGTGGCAGCCACGATGACGTCACCGATGTACGCCTCGACGTGGTCGGCCACGGGTCCGAACCATCCAGCCTCGATCACCTCGTCCCGGGTGGCCACCAGGGCGCCGTCACCGAGGACGTCGCGCCAGCGGCTGGCCACCGCAGCGGCGCCGCTGGCCTTGCGGGAGTACACGTGCACGGCACGCGGCTCCCCCGCCACGACCTTGACGCCCTCACTCAGCCCGGGCACCGCAGCCACGTCCCAGCGGCGGGAGAAGTCGACGTCGATCATGCCGTGGTCCGCGGTGACCACAAGGCGGGTGCCGGGCGGCAGGATCCGCGCGAGCCGTGCGATCTCCCGGTCGGCGGCCTCGAGCTCGTCGCCCCACTGCCAGGACTGCGCGCCCTCGTGGTGCCCCACCTTGTCCACGTCACCCCAGTACAGGTAGACCAGACCGGGCTGGATGAGCTCGTATGCCGCGGCGTCCACCCGGTCCGCGAGGGACTCCGCGACCCAGTACCGGCCACCACGCAGCGCCGCACGGGTCATCCCGGACTGGGCGAACCGCGCCGGTCCCACCGTGGTCACCGCGACGCCAGCCGCAGTGATCTCCTCGAGCACGGTCGTCTCACGCTGGACCGCCTCGGGCTCCCCGAGGCCGGTCCAGGACACCATGTTGGCGATGACCCCGGTGTGGGGGTTGCGGACGGTGTAACCGAGCATCCCGGTGCGCCCAGGAGAGCTCCCCGTCCCGAAGATGCCCATGGACACCGCGGTCGTCGACGGGAAGCCGCACGTGAGGTGGGCGTCGTCGGAGAGCAGCGAACGCAGGAACGGCGCGTGGCCACTGCGCTCGGAGAGGTTCTCGAAGCCGAGGCCGTCCACCAGCACGACGCACACGCGCTCCGCCGGGGCGAGGCCCAGCGCCTGCTGGGCGGCCTCGTTGCGTCCGGCCTCGTCGAGGACACCGAGGCTGGCCGCGACGCCGGGCAGCACCGAGGACAGGCTGCGTCCGGTGGTGTCGGGGATCAGGAAGCCGAGACGCTGGGCGCTCTCGCTCAGCTGCGTGGTGGTCGGTGTGGTCACCGCACCGCGCCCCGGGCGGCGTGCCCGGTCGCGGCCGAGAGCGCCTTGGCGAAGGCGACGGCGGACCGGACGGCTTCCTGCCCCTCGGCCTGGGCGCTGATCCGCACCAGGACGTCGTCGTTGGCGAGGGAGCCGGTCAGGCCGTGGTCGGCCTCGCACTGCGGGTCGGGGCACTGAGCTGGCTCGAGGTCGATGCGGGAGACCGCGCCCCAGCCGACGGCGAGGGTGAGCTCGGCGGGAGGCGCGCCAGGGACGTGGTTCTCGGGAGAGTTCACCATGTGCGTGAGCACCACGGACTTCACCTGGGCGAGCGGGACGGCCTCGGTGGTCGCCGCGGCGCTGGACTGGACCGCGGTGGGCTCGTCTCCCTCGTGCGCACCGGAGTGCTCCTCGGAGTGGTCGTCGACGTGGGCCAGCACGAGCCGGGAGGCGGTGAGCACGAGCACGGTGACGTGGCGGCGCACCTCGGACGTGGTGAACGTCGTCTCGACGTGGACGAGATGCCCCTCGACGGGCTCGTCCGCGAGCGCGACGTCGAGGACATCGGCGACGAGGTCAGGGTAGTAGCCCGCGCGGTTGAGCTGGCGGTGCAGGTCGGTACGGAGGTCAGGGCTGGTCGAAGACACGTACCCATAGTAAGCGCCGCCGTCGGCGCGGGGGCCGCGCCCACAGGGCGCGGCGTGCGGACGCGCCGCCGTCACCCTGGCTCAGTCGGGCAGCGCCCGGCGCAGACCGTCCTTGCGGTTGGCCGCCCCCACCGTGATCCGGGCGCTGAGCACCGCGGCGCCGTGCTCGGCGACCACGACCGGGTAGAGCTCGAGGGACTGCACCTCGGGGTGGTCGTCGGCCAGCTCGCAGACCCGTCCGATGAGGTCCTCGATCGCGCCGGCGTCGGCCTCGGGCAGGCCCTTGTAGCCGAAGAGACGCGGCGCGGCGCGGATGGACCGGACCATCTGCGCCACGTCCGTCGTGGTGAGCGGCGGGACCCCGTAGCTGACGTCGCCCAGCAGGTCGGTGGCGTCCCCGGACAGCCCGAAGGACACGACCGGGCCGTAGAGCACGTCCTCGGTCGAGCGCACCACGCACGCGACCCCGCTGGGGGCCATCCGCTGCACCTCGAAGGGCGCCGTGGCGTCCCCGGTACGCGCGGGCGGCAGGTGCTCGGCGAGCGTCTGGTGCATCTGCTCGTAGTCGGCGCGCAGCTCGTCCGCGTCGGCGATGTTCAGGCGTACCCCGCCCAGGTCCGCCCGGTGGCGCAACGACTCCGCGGTGCTCTTGAGCGCGACCGGCCAGCCCAGCTCGGTGGCGGCGGCGACCGCCTCGTCCACGTCGTAGACACGGATCGAGCGCCACAGGTCGATGCCGTAGCAGCGCAGCAGCGCCCGGACCTCCTCGGGGGTGAGGTCGCTGCGGTGGGACTCCGCCACGTGCCCCTCGATGATCCGCCGTGCGCCGGCGACGTCCACGTCCGGGTAGACGAGGGCCTCGCCGTGGTCCCGGCCGCGCCAGGCCGCATACCGCACGACGGCGCCCAGCGCCTGGACGGCGTCGTCGGGGGTGGAGTAGGCCGGGACGGTGACGTCGGTGCCGTCCGGTCCGGGAGCGGTGAGCTGGGGCACCAGGCCGTGCAGGCCCAGGATGGAGGCCACGGTGGGGCGCCCGGTACGGGCGGCAGCCCGGGCGACCGCCGCGCAGAACCGGTCGTCGTGGCGCCCCAGCACGGGCACGTGCACCGCGACGACGACGTCGCAGGCACCCTCGGCGTAGACGGCGTCGACGGCGTCGAGCACCTCGGCGTCGCTCGCGCCGTCCTGGATGATGCCGGTCCGGCCGGTGACCACGAGCCCAGCCGAGCCGGCCGCCTCGGCGACCACCGCGGCCAGCGGGGCCGAGCTGGCCACGATCGCGACCCGCCGGCCCTGCGGCAGCCCCTGGTGGGCGAGCAGCTGGACGATGTCGATCATCTCGTGGGTGTTCTCGGCGCGGATCACCCCGGACTGCCGGAACATCTCCTCCAGGGTGCGGCGCGGTGCGCGGGTGGTACGCACCGTGTGCCCGGGCGGCACGATGTGCCCGGACCGGCCGGCGGTGACCACCACGACCGGCTTGACCATGCCGAGGCGGCGGGCGATCCGGGAGAACTTACGAGGGTTGCCGATGGACTCTAGGTACAGCCCCACCACGTCGGTGGACTCGTCGTCCTGCCAGAACTGCATGAGGTCGTTGCCCGAGACGTCGGCGCGGTTGCCCGCAGACAGGAAGGTCGACATCCCCAGCCCGCGGCGCGCCACGGTGGCCAGCACCGTCACGGCCATCGGCGCGGACTGGCAGAACAGCCCGACCCGGCCCGGCGGGGGCAGGTGCGGGGCGAGGGAGGCGTTGAACGTCGCCTCGGTGCCCTGGGCGAACAGCCCGTAGGACCCCGGGCCGACGACGCGCATGCCGGCGGCGTGCGCCGAGCGCACCACCTCCCGCTGCAGCGCGAGGCCGTCCTCCCCGGTCTCGGCGTAGCCGGGGCCGGTCACCACGACGCCACGCACGGACAACCGCGCGAGGTCCCGCACGACGCCGGCGGCCTCGGAGGCGGGGACGGTCAGCACCGCGAGGTCCGCGGCGCCGGGCACGGCGTCGAGGGAGTCGACGTAGGTGACAGGGCGGGCAGGTCGGGCAGGGCGGGCAGGGTACGCAGCGACGTCTGCGTCGGGGATGCTCGGGGCGGCCCGCCCGACGACGGTCAGGGCGACCGGCTCGCTGTCCTGCGTGGCGGGGACGGCGTTGAGCAGCGACTCGATCACGCGGTCGGCGAGCTGAGAGTGATAAGTGTCCGCCTCGGCGGAGGTGACCACGACCACCGAGCGCGGGGTGAACAGACCGCGCATGCTCCGCGCCTCGGCGCGGTGCTCGCGGTCGGCCATCACCTGACGAGAGCGCTCGGTGGGGTCGAGGTCGATGCTCACGGTCACGATGCCGTCGTCGACGTGCTGGGACGTCTTGTACCCGGCCTCGCGGAACACCGTGAGCATCTTGCCGTTCTGCGGGAGCACCTCGGCGGTGAACCGGCGCACCCCCACCTCACGGGCGGCGGCGGCGAGGTGCTCGAGGAGCACCGACCCCAGCCCGCGTCCCTGGTGGGTGTCGGAGATGTTGAAGGCGACCTCCGCCTCGCCGGGGCCGATCCGGTCGAACCGTCCGACTCCGATGATCTCCTCGTGGGGACCGTCCCCCTCCTCCCTGGTCGCCGTGACCACGGCGACCAGCGCGACCCGGTCGTGGTGGTCTACGACGGTGAAGCGGGTGAGGTCCCGAGCGGAGAGTCGCTCCATCGCGGCGAAGAACCGCATGTACGTGGACCGCTCGGACTGGCGGACGTGGAAGCGTTGCAGGGCCTCACGGTCGCCCACCTGGATCGGGCGCAGCCGGGCGGTCGTGCCGTCGCGCAGGACGACGTCGGCCTCCCACTCGCGGGGATACGTACGGCCTGGCGCCGGTCGGCTCGCTGGGGCATCCGCTGCGCTGGTCACCCGTACAGGCTATGACCTCCGGCAGCCACCGGAGACGGGGCACACCGTCAACCGTGGGAATATGTACACTGCCCGCCCACCGACACCAAGGAGCCGATCCCGATGGCACGCAAGTCGACCGCCGCCGGTCCCACGACGGATCCGTCGGACTTCACCGAGAAGATCGTCGACATCGACGTCTCGGCGGAGATGGAAGGCTCCTTCCTCGAGTACGCCTACTCGGTCATCTACGCGCGCGCGCTGCCGGACGCCCGGGACGGCCTCAAGCCGGTCCACCGCCGCATCCTCTACCAGATGTCAGACATGGGCCTGCGGCCCGACCGCGCGCACGTGAAGTCCGCGCGCGTCGTCGGCGAGGTCATGGGCAAGCTGCACCCCCACGGTGACACGGCGATCTACGACACCCTCGTGCGCATGGCCCAGCCTTTCTCGCTGCGCCTGCCGATGATCGACGGGCACGGCAACTTCGGCTCGCTCGACGACGGCCCGGCCGCCCCCCGGTACACCGAGGCCCGCCTCGCTCCCGCGGCCCTGGCCATGACGGCCGGCCTGGACGAGGACGTCGTCGACTTCGTCCCGAACTACGACAACAAGCTGACCCAGCCTGAGGTGCTGCCCGCCGCGATCCCCAACCTGCTGGTCAACGGCGCGTCCGGGATCGCCGTCGGGATGGCAACCAACCTCGCACCGCACAACCTCATCGAGGTCATCGCCGCCGCCCGCCACCTCGTGGCCAACCCCGCGGCGGACCTGGAAGACCTCATGCGCTTCGTGCCGGGGCCCGACCTGCCCACCGGCGGCAAGATCATCGGCCTGGAGGGCATCCGCGACGCCTACCGCACCGGCCGCGGCTCCTTCCGCACCCGGGCGACCACGCGGATCGAGAACGTCACGCCCAAGCGCAAGGGCATCATCGTCACCGAGCTGCCGTACCTGGTGGGCCCGGAGAAGGTCATCGAGAAGATCAAGGAGGGCGTCCAGAACAAGAAGCTCTCCGGGATCACGGCGGTCACCGACCTCACCGACCGCACCCACGGCCTGCGCCTGGTCATCGAGATCAAGACCGGTTTCAACCCCGAGGCCGTCCTCGAGCAGCTCTTCCGCTACACGCCGATGGAGGACTCCTTCGGCATGAACAACGTCGCCCTCGTCGATGGCCAGCCGCGCACGATGGGCCTGCGCGAGATGCTCTCGGTGTGGGTGGACCACCGCCTGGACGTCGTGCGCAGGCGCTGCGAGCACCGCCTGGCCAAGCGCCAGGAACGCCTGCACCTGGTGGAGGGTCTGCTGCTGGCCATCGTCGACATCGACGAGGTCATCCAGGTGATCCGCACCTCCGACGACTCCGAGACCGCGCGCACCCGCCTGCGCAGCGTCTTCGACCTGAGCGAGGCGCAGGCGGAGTACATCCTCGAGCTGCGGCTGCGCCGTCTGACGAAGTTCTCCCAGATCGACCTGGAGAAGGAGCAGGCCGCCCTCGTCGAGGAGATCGAGGAGCTGCTCGCCATCCTCGCCTCCGACGCCCGCCTGCGCAGCGTCGTCAGCCAGGAGATGGCCGACGTCGCACGGGTCTACGGCACGCCGCGACGCACCATCCTGCTCGACTCCGCCGGGGCCGGGGTGACCGGCGCGCCCGGGCCCACCTCCGCCCGCGGGTCCGCGGTGCCGCTCGAGGTCGAGGACACCCCGTGCTGGGTGATGCTGTCCGCGACCGGGCTGCTGGCCCGCACGGCGAGCGACGAGCCGATCGTGCGCGACGACCACCGCCACGCCCACGACGTGCTGCGCTCGGTCGTCCCCGCCTCCGCGCGCGCCGAGATCGGGGCGCTGACCTCACGCGGGCGGATCGTGCGGATCTCTGTGCTGGACCTCCCGGCTCTGCCGCCCACCCAGGGCGCGCCGAGCCTGTCCGGCGGGGTTCCCACGGCCGAGGTCACCGCGCTCGATCCCGGCGAGACGATCATCTCCTTGGTCTCCCTGGCTGAGGACGCGCCTCCGCTGGCCCTGGGCACCGCTGCTGGCGTGGTCAAGCGTGTTGCCCGCGGCGACGTGCCGGCCAAGGACAGCTGGGAGGTCATCGCGCTCAAGGACGGCGACACCGTCGTGGGCGCCGCCCCCGCGCCCGACGACGCCGAGCTCGTCTTCATCACCTCCGAGGCGGCGCTGCTGCGCTTCCCCGCCTCGGCCGTGCGCCCGCAGGGTCGCACCGCCGGCGGCATGGCCGGGATCAAGCTGGGCCCGGACCAGCAGGTGGTCTTCTTCGGCGTCGTCACCCCGGGCGACGACGAGCAGGCGGTGGTGACTGTCGCCGGTTCGCGTGACGCGCTCCCCGGCACCCAGACCGGCGCCATCAAGGTCACCCCCTTCGAGGTGTACCCGGCCAAGGGACGCGCGACCGGCGGGGTCCGAGCGCACCGCTTCCTCAAGGGCGAGGACACCCTCATCCTCGCCTGGGTGGGCACCGCTCCCCCGCACGCGACCGGGTCTGCCGGGCAGCCGGTGTCCCTGCCCGAGCCGGACCCGCGCCGCGACGGGTCCGGAGTGGCGCTCAACGCACCGGTGCACGCGGTGGGATAAGGCGGTCAGATCAGGCCGGTGTGGGCAGGAATGCCCTATGCTCGCGTCGCGTGACGACACGCGCTGCGGCTGACGGTACGAACTTCGCTGCTCTCACCGTGGTCAACCTCGCAGTCGCCGCGTTCGTCCTCGCCTCGGGCCTGTGGGTGCCCGAGCTCATCATGATGTCGATCATGATGTCGTGCGGCGTCGCGCTGGCGCTGACCGTGCCCCTCGCGCTGGCCCGGCGCCAAGGTGCCGGTCACCACGACGCTCGCCTCACCGTCGTCCAGTGGACGTTGTTCTGCGCGACCTGGGCGGGCCTCGTCCTGATGAGCGGTGCGTCCGCAACGGCATGGGCAGCCCGGATGGCGGTGCCGATCTCTGTCGACCTGAGCACTCCGCCCCGCGACGACTGGTGGACCGAGCCCCTCGCCGCCCTCTCGACGACCTCCGCCGCGATCGCCGGAATCGCCTGGCTGGCGCTCGTCGTCGACCTGTCGACGCGCCTGCGGGGACGTCGCTCCGGCCGTGATCGCCCGGCGGCCGACGTGCGAGTCCCCTGGCATCACCGCTGGGCAAACCTCGTCTTCGCGCTCATGGTCCCGGTGAACCTCGCGATGAGCGTCTGGGTCGTCTCCCGTCCGCTCTTCGGTGAGACCGGGGACCTCGGACAGGTCGTCGGTGCCATGACGATGGTGCCGGTGCTGATCGGCCTGCTGTTCGTCAGCACGATTCAGGCTGTGCGCGCCGTGCCGTGGGAGCGCGGCCCACTGCTCGCCCCCGCGCAGGCATGGCTGCACGTCGTCCTGTGGGCGAGCCTGGGCACCGTGGGGGCAGGATGGACCGTGACCACTGATCTCGGTCCGGGGCCGCTGTCCGGGCCTGCGGCGTCTTCGGCGTTCCTCACGCTCTTTCCCGGTGCCGTCGACGCCTCGCAGGCGCTTGTCTGGGGCGGGGTCACCGGGTCCGTCGCCGCCTATACGCTCCTGCTGGTCTCGCTGCGCAAGCGGCGCCTGGCCTCGTCGCGCGAGCGGCGCGCCACGATCCGTGCGGGTCGCTGGTCCAAGGCGAGGACGTCCTAGGGGGCACGTTCAGCCGCGCAACCGCTCAGTCGAGCATGGACGTGGCAGCCTCGCACGGGTCGACCTCGGGGGCGACGTCCCGCACGCCACAGGCGACGGTCTGGAGCAGGTCGCGGAACACCGCGCGCTGAGCGGGAGGGAGTGCGCCGAGGAGGTCGTCCTCGGCGTCGAGCACGCGGCGCTGGAGCTCGGCGAGGGTGCTGCGCCCGGCCTCGGTCGCCACGACCCGGCGGGCCCGGCGGTCCGCGGGGTTCTGCTGGCGTTCCACCAGACCCGAGGCGACGAGGTCGTCGATGACGTACGTCATGACGGTGCGGTCGATCCCCAGGTGGGCTGCGAGCGCGAGCTGGTTGGGGTGGTCCCCGGCGACGACGGCGACCAGCACCTGGTAACCACGGGTGCCGTGCGGGAGCTCCCCCAGGAGCGGTCCGAGCGTGGCCTGGTAGGCGCGCATGAGCATCACGAGGTGTCGACCGAAGTCGTCCTCGACGGCCGCGGCGCTGGCGGTGGTGTCGGTTGCACCCGGCACGACCTGTCGGGTTGTCGCTTGCTCCATGGTGGGAACTCTAGCGACAGACACGTGGTTGCACAACCGATCTGACCTACATATGATCTGTCGAACAACACATCTGCGCCGCGGCTCGACCGCAGGCACCACGAGCGAGAAGAGGAACCGTGGAACTCGGCGTCTACAGCTTCGGCGACGTCCAGCGCGACCCGTCCACCGGGAAGCTCGGCAGCACCGCCCAGGCCATGCGCAACCTGCTCGAGGCGATCCAGCTCGCCGACCAGGTCGGGCTCGACTACTTCGGCATCGGCGAGCACCACACCCGCGAGATGCCCGCCTCGGCCGGAGCGACCGTGCTCGGCGCGGCCGCAGCCACCACGGCGCAGATCCGCCTGGGCACCGCTGTCACCGTGCTCAGCACCGACGACCCCATTCGCGTCTACCAGCAGATCGCCACGGTCGATGCGCTCTCGGGCGGCCGCGCGGAGATCACTGCCGGGCGCGGCTCCTCGATCGAGTCCTTCCCGCTCTTCGGCTACGAGCTGGCCGACTACGACGCGCTCTACGAGGAGAAGCTCGCCCTCCTCATGCAGATCAACGACCTGGCCGACGGTGAGCGCATCACCTGGCGCGGACAGTTCCGCTCCCCGCTGACCGACGCCGAGGTCGTCCCCCGTCCCGACGCCGGGCGACTGCCCGTGTGGCGGGCGACCGGCGGCAGCCCGTCCTCGTCCGCCCGTGCCGGCCAGCAGGGCCTGCCCGTCGTCTACGGGATTATCGGCGGCCAGGCCTCCAGGTTCCGCCCGCTCGCCGAGCTCTACCGTGCCAGCGCCGCCCAGGCGGGCCACTCCGGCTCCGACGTCACCGTGGCGGTGGCCAACCCCGGCTTCGTCGGGCAGACGTCCCAGGGCGCCAAGGACCTGTGGTGGGGGCAGTGGAGCACCATGTGGTCCTCCCTCGGCCCCGCCCGAGGAGTCTCCGGTCCCCCGCGCAGCTCCTACGACCGCGAGGCCGCCGGTGACGGCTCCCTCTTCGTCGGGTCCCCGCAGGAGATTGCCGACCGCATCGTCGCGCTGCACGGCCACCTCGGCCACAGCCGCCAGGTGCTGCAGATGGACGTCGGGCACCTACCGCAGAAGGACTTCCTGGCTTCCATCGAGCTGCTCGGCACCCAGGTCAAGCCACTGGTCGACGCCGCGCTGAGGCAGGCATGAGCCCCGCGGCACCCACCGGCGCCACCCCGCTCGCCACGATCGCCGTCCTGGGAGCAGGCCGGGTGGGGACCGCGGTCGCCCGCCGGGCGCTGCACGCAGGCTTCGAGGTGCTCGTCGCCGCCTCGGGCGACCCCGCCGACATCGAGCTCATCACCTCGATCATGGCCCCCGGCGCCCGCGCGGTGACCGCCGCGGAGGCCGCCGCGTCCGGTGACGTCGTCGTGCTCGCCATCCCCCTCGGGAAGGTGACCTCTCTGGACCCCGCGATGCTCGACGGGAAGATCGTCATCGACGCGATGAACCTCTGGGCCGAGACCGACGGGGCGATGCCAGCCCTGGCCGACGTCGCGTCGTCCTCGCACCTGGTGGCATCCGTGCTGCCGGGCGCACGTCTGGTCAAGACGCTCAACCACATCGGCTATCACGACCTGGACACCGACTTCAGGCCACCCGGGGCTCTGGACCGGCGGGCTCTTGCCGTGGCCGGGGACGACTCCGGTGCTCGGGCGGCTGTAGCGACCTTCATCGACGCGATAGGCTTCGACGCCGTGGACGCCGGGCCACTGGTGGCCGGGCTCGCCCTGGAACCGGGGACCGAGGTGTTCGCCGGGGTGCACACCCGAGCCGAGCTCGAGGCGCTGCTCGGGATGGTGGTGCGCCGCGGGTGAGGCTGGTACTCCGCGGTTGCCTGGATCCGTGTCGGCGTTCGGCGGCCCAGCTCGTCGCCGGCGGCTGTGTCAGTGGCTCGGTCTAGGGTCGAGGCATCAGGTAGGAGCCCCGTCTACTCCGGGGACACGGCAGGTTTCAGCGGCGGTCGACGACGGTGTCGGGTGGTGGGTCATGGCGGGTCAGGTGGGAGCAGCGGTCCAGCACGGCCTGATGCTGGTCGGGACCGAGGAGATGGGCACGGGCCCAGCAGGTGCGTCAGCCGCTGGGTCGGTTCCTGGCGGCGCAGTGGGGGCGCGGCCGGTCGCCGTGCAGTCGGTCGTGCGGTGCGAGCGCATCGTCGAGCTGGACCGGTCGATCGCCGCGTTGACTGCGGAGCGGGCGGCATTGCTGGTCGCCGAGCGAGACTGTGGGCAGTGGAAGAGGGCCGGGTACGCGTCCTTTGAAGCGTGGCGCAGCCAGATGTCTGGGGAGGGGCTGCGGACGGCGCGAGCTCAGGTCGCTGTCGCGGCGGTGCTGGAAGAGTCACCGGATGCAGCCGAGGCGGTGGTCTCGGGGCAGGTGACAGTCGTCCACGCGGAGATCTTGGGGAAGGTCCGTTCTCGTGCGGAGCGTCCTGGGTCGCTCGAGCTGACCGCCGACGAGAGCCAGGAGCTGCTGGACCTGGCGAAGAAGGAAGGCGCTGACGCGTTCGCCAAGACCGCAGACCGGTGGTGGGCCCGGCGGGATAGCGTCGCCCACGACGCCTCCCACGAGGAGATCCGCCGGCGCCGGTTCCTGTCGATCAGTCACACCGCGCAGGGCACGCACATCAAGGGGTTCGTGGACGTGGTAGACGGTCAGCGGGTGCAGGTGGCATTGGAAGCCGCGATGAGCCGTCCCCCGGACGGTGACGACCGCGACTACGCCCAACGGATGGCCGACGCCCTGGTCGACGTGGCCGACCGGGCCGTCAACGGCGGGTCCCTCAAGAACGGCGCTCTGGTCCGCCCGCACGTGTCCGTCATCCTGACCGAAGAGACCTTCGTCCAAGCCCGGCACGAGCTGCGTCGCCGAGCCGCCGCTGCCACTGCGGGTGCGGGTGCGGGTGCGGCGGGCACCGCGAGCACGGGAGGCAGGGCGAACAGGGCGCGCACCGCGAGCACAGCAGGCACGGCAGGCACGGCGCCTGCATCCGCATCCGCATCCGCCACCATCGGTGACGCTGGTCCCGACCGCGCACTGCCCGGACTGGCGACAGGTCTACCGCAGCCGGTGACCCCCGCGACCTTCGAGGACGGCACCCCGGTTCCGCTCAGCGAGGTCGCCCGGATCCTGTGCGACGCCGAGCTCACCCGCATCGTGATGAGCGCCGACGACGTCCCCATCAACCTCGGACGCACCGTCCGCCTCTACACCCGCGAACAACGCCGAGCCATCATCGTCCGCGACCGCGGCTGCCAGTTCCACGGCTGCACCCAACCCGCCCGCTGGTGCGAGGTCCACCACATCGACTGGTGGGACCGAGATCACGGCGAAACCTCGATCGACAACGGCATCCTCCTGTGCAGCTACCACCACCACGAGGTCCATCGTCACAACCTCACCATCGACCGCGAACCAGGAGGCACCCGCGACGTACGAGTCAGCCGCACCGGAGCCACAGCCGGGCTCCCCCGCGACATGACCAGTGCCGAAACCACCGGTGCACGAACCCTGAGCCAGGCGGTCAGCACCCCAGGCCTGGCGTTCTCTCGTCGTTCGTTCCCAGGTACCCAGCCAGATGCCAAGAATCCACGCCGCGGCGACACTCAGCCCTACGACGTTGCTCAACAACGACGCGGGGCTTGAGACAGCTGATAGGCCGGAACTCTCCCGCAACACCCCGCAGAGTCCGCGAACCCCCTTCAGCTGCGTGCCGGCCGCAACAGCGAGCGGGTTCACGCACGAGCGAGCGGATTCACGAGCGAGCAGGTGCACCGCGCACGAGCTCGACGTGAGGCGAAGGCGATCAACAGACCATCGCTCCAGTGCGTGCCCATCCAGCGGGCGCATCACCGCGCCCGCTCACCGCTCCCTACACTGACCCCATGCTCACTCCCCGCGCCGCAGCGCTCAAGCACGCCATCTCCACCCGCGTCGTCGTCGCCGACGGCGCGATGGGCACCATGCTGCAGGCCGCGGACCTCACCCTCGACGACTTCCTCGGCCTCGAGGGCTGCAACGAGATCCTCAACGTCACGCGCCCCGACGTCATCGAGTCCGTGCACGACGCCTACTTCGCCGTGGGCGTGGACTGCGTGGAGACGAACACCTTCGGCGCCAACTGGTCCAACCTCGGCGACTACGACATCGACGACCGGATCTTCGAGCTGGCCGAGGCTGGCGCCGCGATCGCCCGGCGCAGCGCGGAGAAGAACTCCACCCCGGACAAGCCACGGTGGGTGCTGGGCTCCATGGGCCCGGGAACCAAGCTCCCCAGCCTCGGGCACACGACGTACGCCCACCTCAAGGGCACCTTCGCGACCCAGGCCGCCGGCCTGATCAGCGGTGGCGCCGACGCCATCCTCGTCGAGACCAGCCAGGACCTGCTGCAGACCAAGGCCGCCGTCAACGGCGCCAAGGCGGCCATGACCGAGTCTGGCATCACGCTGCCGATCTTCGTCCAGGTCACGGTGGAGACCACCGGCACCATGCTCATGGGCTCCGAGATCGGTGCGGCGCTGACCACCCTCGCGGCGCTGGGCATCGACGCGATCGGCCTCAACTGCGCGACCGGCCCGGCGGAGATGAGCGAGCACCTGCGCCACCTGTCCAAGCACTCCCCCGTCCCGGTCACCTGCATGCCCAACGCCGGGCTGCCGGTGCTGGGAAAGAACGGCGCGCACTACCCGCTCTCCCCCGCAGAGCTCGGCGTCGCCCACGAGCAGTTCGCCCAGGAGTTCGGCCTCGGGCTGGTCGGCGGGTGCTGCGGCACCACCCCCGAGCACCTGCGCGAGGTGGTCGAGCGAGTCGGTGGCCGCCCGGTCGCCGAGCGCACCCCCGTCCCTGAGCAGGGCGTGGCGAGCCTGTACACCCACGTCGACTTCGACCAGGACGCGTCCTTCCTGGCCATCGGTGAGCGCACCAACGCCAACGGCTCCAAGGCCTTCCGGGAGGCCATGCTGGCTGAGAACTGGGACGAGTGCGTGGCCATCGCCCGGGCGCAGACCCGCGACGGCGCACACCTGCTCGACGTCTGCATCGACTACGTCGGGCGCGACGGCGTGGCCGACGCCCGCGCCGTCGTCTCCCGCCTGGCCAGCGCCTCCACGCTGCCGCTCGTCATGGACTCCACCGAGCCGCAGGTCATCCAGGCCGGCCTGGAGCTCATCGGCGGGCGCGCCGTCGTCAACTCGGTGAACTTCGAGGACGGTGACGGACCCACGTCGCGCTACGCGCGGATCATGCCCCTGGTCAAGGAGCACGGCGCGGCGGTCATCGCGCTGACCATCGACGAGGACGGGCAAGCGCGCACCGCCGAGACCAAGGTCGCCATCGCGAGCCGCCTCATCGACGACCTCGTGAGCACCTGGGGCATGGACGTCGCCGACATCATCGTCGACACCCTCACCTTCCCGATCGCCACCGGGCAGGAGGAGACCCGCCGCGACGGGATCGAGACCATCGAGGCGATCCGGGCCCTCAAGGCCAAGTACCCCGGCGTGCACACCACCCTCGGCGTCTCCAACGTCTCCTTCGGGCTCAACCCGGCCGCCCGCATCGTGCTCAACTCGGTGTTCCTGCACGAGGCCGTCCAGGCCGGGCTGGACTCCGCGATCGTGCACGCCGCGAAGATCCTCCCGCTCGCCAAGATCCCCGACGACCAGCGCCAGGCGGCGCTCGACCTCGTCTGGGACAAGCGCGAGTACGACGCCGACGGCAACCTCACCCACGACCCGCTGGCCCGCCTGCTCGACCTCTTCGCCGGAGTGGACACCGCGGCGCTCAAGGACCAGCGCGCGGCAGAGATGGCCGCCCTCCCCCTCGGTGAGCGGCTCGAGCGCCGCATCGTCGACGGCGAGCTCAAGGGCCTGGACGTCGACCTCGACCTCGCGCTGGCCCAGGGCATGAAGCCGCTCGACATCGTCAACAACCACCTGCTCGAGGGCATGAAGGTGGTCGGTGAGCTCTTCGGCAAGGGCGAGATGCAGCTGCCCTTCGTGCTGCAGAGCGCCGAGGCGATGAAGACCGCCGTCGCGCACCTCGAGCCGCACATGGAGAAGTCCGACGAGGCCGGCAAGGGCACGATCGTGCTGGGTACCGTGCGCGGGGACGTGCACGACATCGGCAAGAACCTCGTCGACATCATCCTCACCAACAACGGCTACACCGTCATCAACATCGGCATCAAGCAGCCGATCTCCGCGATGATCGAGGCCGCCGAGAAGCACGACGCCGACGTCATCGGGATGTCCGGGCTCCTGGTGAAGTCGACCGTGGTGATGAAGGAGAACCTCGAAGAGCTCAACGCCCGCGGCTTCGGTACGCGGTGGCCGGTCCTGCTCGGCGGCGCCGCGCTCACCCGCACCTACGTCGAGGACGACCTCGCCGACGTCTTCGAGGGCGAGGTCCGCTACGCCAAGGACGCCTTCGAGGGGCTGCGCCTCATGGAACCGCTCGTGCGCATCGCGCGCGGCGAGGCGCCCGACGCCGTCGGCCTGCCGCCGCTCAAGAAGCGCCGCCACGCCGCCGTCACGGTCACCCAGACCCCCGACGAGGACCTTCCTGCCCGCTCGGACGTCGCCGCGGACAACCCCATCCCCACGCCGCCGTTCTGGGGCTCACGCATCGTCAAGGGCATCCAGCTCGCCGACTACGCCGCCTTCCTCGATGAGCGCGCCACGTTCATGGGCCAGTGGGGTCTCAAGCCGGGCCGCGGCGAGGACGGCGCGAGCTACGACGAGCTCGTGGAGTCCGAGGGTCGCCCGCGCCTGCGCGAGTGGCTCGACCGGATCAAGACTGAGAACATGTTCGACCCCTCCGTCGTCTACGGCTACTTCCCCGCCGTCGCCGACGGCGACGACATGGTGATCTTGCACCACGACGGACCCGACGGCGGCTCCGGCGGCGAGGTGGGCACCGAGCGGATGCGCTTCACCTTCCCCCGCCAGCGCCGTGACCGTCACCTCTGCCTGGCTGACTTCGTCCGGCCCAAGGACTCCGGCGAGATCGACGTCGTCGGCTTCCAGCTGGTGACCGTCGGGGCCACGGTCGACGCGCACACCGCCAAGCTCTTCGCCGCGAATAAGTACCGCGAGTACATGGAGCTGCACGGTCTGTCCGTCCAGCTCACCGAGTCCCTCGCGGAGTTCTGGCACTCCCGCATGCGCGAGGAGCTCGGCTACGCGGCCGAGGACCCGGCGGACCTGGACGGGATGTTCAAGGTGGACTACCGCGGTGCGCGGTACTCCTTGGGCTACCCCGCCTGCCCGGACATGGAGGACCGCCGCAAGGTCATGGAGCTGCTGCGCGCCGAACGGGTGGGCGTCGTGCTCTCCGAGGAGCTGCAGCTGCACCCCGAGCAGTCGACCGACGCGATGGTCTTCCACCACCCCGAGGCAAAGTACTTCTCGGTATGAGCGGGGTGGTCGTGGCTGTGCGCGCGGCGCGGGTGGGACCCGCGCGAGGTGCTGGGCGCGCCATGACGCACCCAGCACCGGACGGGATCAGGACGGCTCGAAGGTCCGGGTCCAGATCTGCGTGCCATCGGCGTTGAGGTAGGTGTAGGTCACCTGCGGGGAGCCAGTCACGCCGACGCTCTCCATGGCCGGGAAGACCTGGTTGTCGCACACCGTCTGCAGCTCCGCTGCGACGACCTCGAACTGCTCCACGGCCGCGGCAGTGTCGATCTGGTCGACGAAGGAGTAGGTGAAGACGATCGTCGCGGGCTCGACTCCCTCGACGGTGATCTCTGAGTACGTCTCGAGCAGCTGGGGATCAGTTGCCTGCAACGCCGCACGCTCCTGCTCGACGGTTCGGGTGCCGCGTGCCTGTCGGCGGCCGGTCAGGCAGGGCGCAGCTCGGGGACGGTCCAGGTGCCGTCGAGCACCGCGTGCTGCGGACGGTAGAGCCGGACGAGGACGTTCCACCGCTCGGGGACCGGGATGGTGTTCGGCTTGGTCGCCACCTCGCCGAGCGGGGCGAAGCGCACGGTGACCCCGCCGTCGACGTCTGGCACTGCGGTGACGGAGTTGATGCTGTAGATGCCCTGGGGGTTCGGCTCGAAGTAGCCGTGCTCGTCATACACGGAGACGGACCAGAACGCGTCGACCGGCACGTCACGCAAGGTCAGCGTGTACTCCCCCGGGGGCACCTGCGGGTCGATGCCCACGTACGACGCCTCCGTCGTGGGGAGCCCTCCCCAGCCGGCCGCAGTCCCGATGAGGTGGTGCACGGGATCGACCTGCTCACGGGTGCCGAACATGCGGTCGAAGCTGCGCAGGCCGGACGCGAGCACGAGCAACGCCTCGCGCGTCGTGCTCATGCTCGCCTCGTCGTAGTCGGGCGAGACGAAGGGCTCCGCAGACTCAGCGACCAGACGCACACCGTCCTGCACCGCGGCGGCCGCGGCGAGATCGTCCGGGTCGACCGGGTCGACGAGGGTCCGCACGGCCACGACGGCGTAGCGGGTGCCCACGGTCCCTTCATCGAGCCGGTGCTCGCCGGCGTCGTGCAGCACCTCGACCACGTAGTGGTCGTTGTCGAGCACCATCGCGGACAGATAGCGACGGCCGGAGTCTGGAAGGGTGAGCGTCGCCCCGGCTGAGAGGTCCACCACGGCGAAGCTGTAGAGCGTGTCCCGGTTCATCCGGATGACTGTCTGGTGGTCGACCGAGGCAGGTTCGCGGTTGTGCAGGAACTGGTTGATCCCGCCTGCGTCGCGCTGCAGGTCGGCGAACATGCGGTCGGTCTCGGCACGGGTGAAGGTGTCGGCGTCGACGTGCTCAGCCATGGTGCCCCCTCGGGCGTCGTCATGCCGACGCCGGGCGCGCAGGCTGCGACCAGCCAAGCACGCCCCTCACGCTTGTGCTCGTCAGGCGTTGCGGTTGCGGTCCTGGTCAGCGCTCTCCCACGGGCGCCGCACCTGACCGCCGAGCACCTGGATGACCACGGCAGCCCCGATCAGCGCGGAGCCGACGGGAAACAAGGTCGCCTGCGCGAAGGTGAACGCCGTGTTCAGGAGCGTGTACCCGATCTCCGACTCCGGCCCGGCGAGCCGGGAGAACACCGTGTAGATCTCGGGGCGGAACACCAGGGTCAAGGTCCCGAGGACGAGCAGACCGACCGACCACTGGACACATCTCTTGGCAGCTGGGTGCACGTCAGTTCCTCGGGCTCGTCAGGGACGCCGGGCTCGGCACTGAGCCCGGGTAGCCGTCAGAGTACTCGGTCGTCATCCAGGCAGCCCGACGCTGCGCCCGCCGCAGGGTGCCCAGCACCGGACTGCCCACCACCAGCACGGCGACGACGTTGGTCACCGCCCGCACGGTGTCCCAGGTGAGCGTTGACGTGGTCACGGTGAAGACGAGGAAGCGGCGCAGGTTCTCGGTGAGCGGGCCGCCCGGGATGTACGACACCGCCGTGTCGCCGCCGATCGCGAAGGGCCAGAACCACAGGTTCATCAGTGCTCCGAAGGCGTAGGCCACCACGGCGGCGTAGCCGGCGAGCACCGCGAGCTCAGCCCGCCCACGCGGCCGGACCCGCCCGGCGACCAGGTGGCCCAGCAGCCCCGCACCCAGCCCGATCCACCCGGCGGCGAGCATCTGGAACGGCAGCCACGGCCCCACGCCGGCGGTGAGCAGCGCGGAGGCGAACAACGAGATCATGCCCAGCAGGAAGCCGAAGGTCGCCCCGAAGACGTACCCGGCGAGGACGAGCAGCACGAAGACCAGCTCGATCCCTCCCGTCCCTGCGCTGACCAGCCGCAGGGCGGCGTTGACGGCGGACAGCACGCCGAGCATCGCCAGCGTGCGGGGGTCGAGCCCGCCGGAGGCGACCTGGCTGAGCACGATGACCAGCAGCACCGGCACGAGAACGAGCATGAGCCACGGCGTGCTCTGCCCACCCGAGCGCGGCAGCACGCTCGCCACGAGCGGCCAGCAGAACATCGCCAGCCCCAGCAGGGAGACCACCCCCACCAGCGCCACCTGCCCGACGCCGCGGCCGGGCCGGGCCATCGTGGTCCCGGTCACGGCAGCGCCTGATTGTGGGCTGTCACGTGGGCTGTCACATGGTCCGTCACGTGGTCCGCCGCCGCGCTGGCCGTACGGCACGCATCGACATCCTTCACTGTCATCCACGGCGCCGGAGCGAAGACCTTGGCCACCTGCGGGGCGAAGGCCGGCGACCCGGTGAGCATCGCCCGCGCTGGACCGTCGGCGACAACCTCCCCCTCGGCCATGAGTACGACGCGGTCGACGAGCAGCGCCGCCAGCTCGACGTCGTGCGTGGCGACCGCGATGGCGACGCCGCTGGCTGCCAATCCCCGCAGGCTTCTCACCAGCGCGTCCTTGGCCGCGTAGTCGAGCCCTCGCGTGGGCTCGTCGAGGAGCAGGGTCGCCGCGGGAACGGCGAGCATGACCGCCAGGGCCAGGGCGAGGCGCTGCCCTTCGGAGAGGTCACGAGGATGGGCGCCCCGGTCGATCCCGGGAACCAAGGCATCAAGGCTCATCGATGTGGTACCGGTCGGCAGACCAGCCTCCCGGTCCGCGGTCGCGCACTCGTCCTCGACGCTCTCACAGAAGAGCAGGCTGGTGACGTCCTGGGGCACGAGCGCGACGAGCGATCGCGCGCGGGACCGCGCCGTCGCCGGGTCGACGCCGTGCACCTGCACCGTCCCCCCGTCCCGGTGCCCGCTCCCCTGCAAGGCCCACAGCAGAGACGACTTGCCCGACCCGTTGCGTCCCATGACGGCGGTGATCTCACCGGCCCGCAGCTCAAGGTCGACCCCGCGGACCGCCTCGCGCGGGCCGTACCGCACCCGCACCCCGGCGGCCCGGAGCACCACGGCGCCGCGACCCGTGTCAGGAGTGCCGAGTACGTCAGGCGTACCGGCTGGTGCCGGGAGTGCAGCGCCCGCGCCGCGGACGCGTCGTCGGGCATCCCGAACAGTGAGCGGGGCGGGGTGCCAGCCCATGACCTCGCTGAGGCGCAGCAGGGGCGGGGCGACCGAGGTACCGGCGAGCACGTCACCGGGGTCCCCGCACACGACCGTGCCGTCCCCGGGCAGGTGCAGGACGAGGTCGGCGAAGGGCAGCACGCGCTCGAGGCGGTGCTCGGCGAGCACGACGGTCAGACCGAGGTCGTGCACCAGCCGCGTGATCGTGGCCAGCACCTCCTCCGCCCCCACCGGGTCCAGCGCGGACGTCGGCTCGTCCAGGACGAGCACCCGCGGGCCGGCGGTGAGCACGGCGCCGAGCGCAACCCGCTGCTGCTGCCCCAGGGACAGGGAGTCCAGGGCGCGGTCGCGCAGGTCGGCGATGCCCACGAGATCGAGGGTCTCCTCGACGCGGCGGCGCATGTCGCTCGGGCTGACCCCACGCTGCTCCATCCCGAAGGCGAGCTCGGACTCCACCCGTGAGGTGACGAAGCCCAGGGCCGGGTTCTGTCCGACGTAGCCGACGAGGTCGGCCATGTCGCGCGGGGGCACGTGCCGGGTGGACCGGCCGTGCACGCGGACCTCCCCGGCGAGGGTGCCGCCGGTGAAGTGCGGGGCGAGTCCGTTGAGGGTGGCCAGCAGCGTCGACTTCCCGGTCCCGGTCCCACCCGCCACCAGCACGAGCTGACCCGGCTCGAGGGCGAGGGTGAGGCCGGAGAAGAGGGTGCGTCCGCCGGTGTGGGCGAAGGCGAGGTCGGTGAGCTCGATCATGAGCGTCTCCAGCGGTCCAGCGAGGGGAACAGGGCGGGCACCGCGGCCACGAGCGGAGCGAGCAGGGCGAGCACGGTGAGGTCAGGCAGCACGGACAGCGCCGTCACGGAGGTGGCACCCGGTGCCAGCACAGCGGGCGGTTGGCGGATCACGGCCGGGACAGCCACCAGGAGCAGCACGGCGCTCGTCACCGCACTCACCACCACCGCGGTCGAGGCCAGGGTCCAGCGTCGGGGGCGGTAGACGGTACGCCGGGCCGAGCGGTCCAGCCGGCTCGCGCTGCCGAGGGCGAGGACCGCCGCGACCGTGAGGACGACCGGTGACCAGCCCGGCCAGGCAGAGTCGAAGAGCCCGTAGGCCGCGAGCGCCACGCAGGCCACCGCGGTCAGCACGCACGCAGGTTGAGCCCACGACCGGGCTGTGGCGGTGCTGGTCGCCGCCCCCTGCTCCCCCGGCCGGATGGACGCGCTGGGACCGCTGTCTCCGACGGGCAGCGTGGCAGCGTGGCTGCCGTACCCCCGCGCCTCCATGGCCGCCGCCAGAGCCAGGGAGCGGTCCATGGTGCCTTCGAGCACCGGGATGACGGTGGCACGCAGTCCCCGCAGGCGCCGGCTGGCTCCGCGCAGCCGGGAGGCCCGGCGCACGTCGACCACCGACCGCCCGAGGCTGGGGAAGACCGACACGGCGATGACGAGGGCGGTGGACACCCCGGCCAGGGCGGGCGGGGCGTGCTTGAGCAGGTCGAGCACGTCGGCGAGGGTGTGCGCCGCCCCCACCGCAAGGATGACGACGGCGAGCTGGAGTCCACCTGCCAGGCCGCTGAGCAGCGCCTCAGCCGTGACCGTCCCGAAGAGCTCGAGCGGGCCCAGTCGCACCGCGGGCAGGGTCAGCACGGCGGAGCCCCCGCCGGCCGGGAAGACGACCCGAAAGACGACGCGGACGACGACGACCACAGCTGCCACGACGAGGTAGAGGCGGAACGGAGCGGCGTCCCCAGCACAGCAGGCGACGACGAGGCAGATCGCCGTGAGGAGCAGAGCGAGGACGAGGAGGTTGGTCGTGGCGGCCGCCGCGCCGGCGAGCACGAGCGCCCAGACCCACCAGGCTCCCGGGTGCACGCTCATCGTCGCCGCCGCGCCACGACGGCCGCTCCCACGCCCCCGCACAGCACCAGCCCGATCGCGACGACCGGCACGATGCCGACGCCGGTCGGGGAGGCGCCGGAGGAGGCGTCGGACGCCCTGTCGCTGGTCGGATCGTCGCTGGTCGGGGCATCGCTGGTCGGAGAATCGCCGGTCGGAGAACCGTCGGCCGGAGAACCGCCGGTCGGAGAATCGTCGGTCGGAGAATCGCCGGTAGGAGAATCGTCGGTCGCGACGGAGCCAGCGGGTGTGCGGTCCGTCCAGCCCTCCGGCAGGTCGCCGGACCGCACCTGTTCAGGAAGCACCTCCGGCGCGGCCGCAGCCTGCGGCCCGGTCGTGAACACCAGCGCCAGGGTGTCCCCCGCCGCCAGGTCGAGGTCACCGACGCCGGTCGTGGCGTAGCGCCACTCGCTCTGGTCGGCGTGCCACAGCGACCAGTAGGCCTGCTGGGAGGGTGTGCGCGCACAGCTCTCACGAACGAGCTGCCCGTCGGGGAGGACGATGTCCTCCTCTGCGCCGGGGCGACCGTCGACCCGGCAGACGAAGGCGGTCCCCCACTGCGCGGTCCCCTCGATGCTCACGCCCGCTGCCACCAGTGCGTCAAGGCCCGAGACCGAGTCGCGCGACTCGACCGGCGCGCACCCGCGCACCCCCGGAGCGTCGAGCGCACCGAAGTCGACGATGATGCTCACGCCGCCACAGGGCTCCACCTCCGACGGCGCTGTGCCCGTCGCGGTCGCCGTGGCGGAGGCCGTGGCTGAGGCCGAGGTAGAGGCCGAGGCCGGAACCAGGGCAGCAGGGGTCGCTGCGGTGGCGGCCGAGGCGGTGAGCCCAGCGCCGAGCACCGCGAGTGCCGTGAGCGCCACCCGCGCTCCCACCCCGGCGACGCGCCGTCGCGCGACCCGTCCCCTCGCCCCCGCCCGACTGGTCATGCTCAGCCCAGGAGGCTGCTGAAGCCCGTCCCAGCGAGGGCGAACGTCGCCTGGGCGCTCGTGCGCGTGTCCGGCGCACCGGCGAGAGGGAAGGCACCCGCGTCGGCGCCCGTGAGCATCTGCGACTCCAGCCATCCGGTGGCGGCGGCGGAGTCGCTCCCGGCGTCTGTGAGGGCCACCGCCACCAGTGCGGTGCTGTTGACGTTGGGGTCGGTGGTACCGGTGGCCACCCAGTACTGGCCGGCCTCGTCGGTCGCGCTCGTCGCCTCGAGCCAGGCGAGGGACTCCGCGACGGCTGGCGCCGAGGCCGGGACCCCGGCGTCGAGCAGGGCGGCGACGGCAAAGGCCGTGGCGTCCACGTCCGAGGCGCAGTCCACCGGGCTCACGTCGGCGAGCTGGATCGGGAAGCCCTCCCCGGCGCACTGCTGGGCGGTGAGGAAGTCGACGGCGGGCTGCGGGGCACCGTCCGTCGCGCCGAGGGCAAGGACGGCCCAGGCCTGGGAGACGGTCGTGGAGTAGTCGTCGGCGCCGAGGTCGCTGAAGCGTCCCGACGGCGCCTGGAGCGCGAGGAGCTCGGCCACCAGGTCCCGGCCGCCCAGGTCGGTCCCATCCAGGCCTGCAGTGTCCAGGGTGGCCAGCAGCTTCGCGGTGGCACCGGCGTACTGGGCGCTGGCCCCGTCACCGACGTACATGGCGACGGTCTCCGGGGCGGCCAGCGCGGCCACGAAGGGCTCAGCCGCAGCGGAGTCGCCCGCAGCCAGCAGCGCCAGCGCGACGTCGGCGGTCAGGCCGTAGTCGTCATAGGCCACGCCGTCGAACTCCGTCTGCAGGAGCGGAGCCCCGTCGGCTGCGGTGACCAGCCACGCGGCGGCGGTCTGGGCTGGGGACTCGGTGGGTCCGGTGGAGGACTCCGCGGTGGTCCCGGTCGCCGTCGGGCTCACCGACTCGGCTGCCGAGGGAGAGTCGGAGCCGGCACAGCCGGTCAGGGTGAACAGCGTCGCAGCGAGCGCAACAGACACGAGCGGGACAGATCGACGAGTCACGAGATCCTCTTCATCAGAACGGGAGCGGCCGAGACGGCCCGAGGAAGTCTAGATCTCTCGGGCCGGGCTCGACCGTCCGTCTCACGCCGTCCGTCTCACGCCGTCCGTCTCGCCCCGTCTGTCTCACGCTGTCTGACTCACGCCGGCCGGAAGCGCGTCCAGTACGCGTCCGTCTCCAGCTCAGGCGGTCCCACGTGCGGCACGTCGATGGAGTACATCCGAGACCCCTGGACCTTGGTGAAGCCCAGTGTCGAGTACAGCCCGAAGGAGCCCGAGGGGTTGTCGGTGTCCACGTCCAGCTCGGCGAACTCCATGCCGTCGTCGCGGTAGGCGGTCATCGCTGCGGAGAGCAGCGCCAGGGCGATCTTGCGGCCGCGGTAGGCCCGGCGCACACCGAGGGTCTCGATGTAGCCGCTGGTGTAGCCGGCGATGGGCCAGTCCTTCTCGTACCGCCCCGAGAGCAGGTAGCCGGCGACGTAGGGCTCGCCGGTAGCGGACCGGCGCTCCTCGTCGAGCACCACGAAGCTCCACGCGGGAGCGAAGGTGGCGCGGCCCTGCACCCAGGACTGCACGGTGGCAGGCTCGCTGCCCCAGTGGTCCTGGAAGGCGTCGTTGTGCGCGAGTCGCGTGGCGTCGTCGACGTCCGCACTCCAGCCCTGGATCCGCAGCTCGGGATCCAGACTCTCGGTGTGGATCGCAGACGTCAGGTCGCGGCGCAACGTCGCGTAGTAGCGCTGCGCGGTGTACCCGGCGTCTTCGAGGTAGTGCCAGTGCTCGGGGGCAGAGTCGTCGAGGTAGGCCGCGATGCGTCCGGGCCCCCGGTCGGTGCGGGCTTCGAGCTTGGCACGGGCGCGAGCAGTCATCCATGCCACCAGCGCTGCTCCCAGCCCGACGCCGCGTGCCTCGGGGTGCACGCCGCCGACGACCACGGCGCGGACGGTCGACTCGTCACCGGGGCGAATCTCCACGGCGGCATAGGCACGCAGCTCGCCGGTCGCGTCGATCCCCACGATCGTGTCCGCGGCCAGGTCTTTCCAGTCGCCCTCGACGATCTCGTCCACCTCGACGGCAGAGGTGCGGTAGGAGGGACGGTCGGCGGCCTCGATCGCGGCGATGAGCCTGAACAGCGCGCTGGAGTCCTCAACCGTGAGCGGGCGCCAGGTGAGGCCGAGGTCGTCGGGCAGCAGCGACGTCAAGGCAGCGACGTCACGCCCAGGTGTGGCGTCCGGGTCACCGCTCGGCTCCGCGATCTCGTCCATGGCCCCAGCCTAGAGACTCCTGGACTGCTCCGTACAGATTTAACCGACTCGTTCCTCGGCAGAAACCTCCCGACAGGGCGGCTGACGGCTCAGGCGTCGATCCTGCCGCGGTCCAGCGCGCTCGCCCCGGCGATGATGAAGTCCTTGCGCGGTGCGACGTCAGACCCCATGAGGAGCTCGAAGACGCGCTCGGCCGCCTCGGCGTGCTCGGCGGTCACTCGACGCAGCGTGCGGAACCGGGGGTCCATGGTGGTCTCAGCGAGCTGGTCGGCGTCCATCTCACCCAGGCCCTTGTACCGCTGGATGTCTTCCTTGTAGCGCTTGCCGCTGCGGTCGAGCTTCTTGAGCACCGTGTTGAGCTCGGCCTCGGAGTAGGTGTAGATGTACTCGTTCTTGCGTGACCCGGCCCCGATCACCTCGATCCGGTGCAGCGGGGGGACGGCGGCGTAGATCCGGCCGGCGTCGACCATGGGGCGCATGTACCGGAAGAACAAGGTCAGCAGCAGGGTGCGGATGTGCGCGCCGTCGACGTCGGCGTCGGTCATGAGCACGACCTTGCCGTAACGCGCTGCGGACAGGTCGAAGGACCGCCCCGACCCGGCCCCGAGGACCTGGATGATCGCGGCGCACTCGGCGTTGCGCAGCATGTCCGAGACCGAGGCCTTCTGGACGTTGAGGATCTTCCCGCGGATGGGCAGCAGCGCCTGGAAGTCAGAGCTGCGAGCCAGCTTCGCGGTGCCGAGCGCGCTGTCACCCTCGACGATGAACAGCTCGCTGCGCGCGACGTCGTCGCTGCGGCAGTCCGCCAGCTTGGTGGGCAGCGAGCTCGTCTCCAGAGCGTTCTTGCGCCTCGAGATCTCCTTCTGCTTGCGCGCGGACAACCGGGCGCGCATCTCGGCGACCACCTTGTCCAGGAGCAGCGCCGCCTGGGTCTTGTCGTCGCGCTTGGGAGAGGAGAACAAGGCGTTGATCTCCTGCTCGACCACGCGCGCCACGATCGCGCGGACCGGCGCGGTGCCCAGCACCTCCTTGGTCTGCCCCTCGAACTGCGGCTCGGCCAGCCGGACGGTGAGCACAGCGGTGAGGCCAGCCATCACGTCGTCCTTCTCGATGCGCTCGCTGGAGTCCTTGAGCGAGACCTTGAGCCGGCGGGCGTTGGTCTCGACGGCCTTGCGCATCACCTTGAGCAGCCCGGCCTCGAAGCCAGCCAGGTGGGCACCGCCCTTGGGCGTGGCGATGATGTTGACGAAGGAGCGCAGCTCGGTCTCGTAACCGGTCCCCCACCGCAGGGCGATGTCCACCTCGCAGTCGCGGACGACCTCCTGGGAGATGAGGTGGCCGCGCTCGTCCAGGACCGGGACGGTCTCCTTGAAGGTGCTCGCCCCTGTCATGTGCCAGGTGGCGGTCACCGGCGCGTCCGGGGCGAGGTACTCGACGAAGTCCACGGTCCCGCCGTGGTGCACAAAGGTCTCCTCGTGCGGCCCGTCCTCCCCCGGCGTGCCCGGCAGGCCCCGCTCGTCGCGGACCGTGATGGTCAGCCCCGGGACGAGGAAGGTCGTCTGACGGACGCGGGTGACCAGCTCGTCGTAGGAGAAGACGGCGGTCTTGGGGAAGACCTGGCGGTCCGCCCAGTAGCGCACCCGCGTCCCGGTCTGGCCGCGCTTGGCCTTGCCGACGATCTGCAGCTCAGAGTTGTCGATGAACGGGGTGAAGGGCGAGTCGGGGCTCGGCTGGCCGTCGGCGTCGTCGAAGATGCCCGGCTCACCGCGCCGGAAGGTCATCCGGTAGACCTTGCTGGCCCGGTCCACCTCGACGTCCAGGCGCGAGGACAGGGCGTTGACGACCGAGGCGCCGACCCCGTGCAGACCACCGGAGGCGGTGTAGGAGCCACCACCGAACTTTCCGCCCGCGTGCAGCTTGGTGTAGACGACCTCGACGCCGCTGAGCCCGGTCTTGGGTTCCACGTCGACCGGGATCCCTCGACCGTTGTCGGTGACGGTGACGGAGGTGTCCGCGTGCAGCACGATGCCGATCTTCGTGCAGTGGCCCGCCAGAGCCTCGTCGACGGAGTTGTCGATGATCTCCCACAGGCAGTGCATGAGGCCACGGGAGTCCGTGGACCCGATGTACATGCCCGGGCGCTTGCGCACCGCGTCGAGCCCCTCCAGGACGGAGAGGTGGCGGGCGGTGTAGCTAGATTCTGCCGATGCGGTCGTCACGGTCTTGATGGTAATCGGTGCCGCTGACAAGACCATCACCGCGCTCTCCCGCGGCGCCCGGCGGCCGAAGAATACGCGGGGAGCGAACCATCCCCATCGGGTGGTATGGAAACCGAGCGGGGATGGTTACATATTCATGTGACTACTACAACGACTGAAGCCCTGACCGTGGCCGACCGCTGCGACCGCTGCGGCGCTCAGGCCTACGTACGAGTTCTGCTCCCAGCCGGCGAGCTCTTCTTCTGCGCGCACCACGCACGTGCACACTCCGAGGCGTTCACGCCCGTGGCCACCCACGTGCAGGACGAGACCGACCGCCTCCTCGCCGAGCACGGCGCCGGTGCGGCCACCCGCGGCTGAGCACACACTCCCGAGACCCGACGAGCCCGACCCCCATCGTGGGGGTCGGGCTCGTCTCGTCTGTGGACCGCCGTCTGTGGACCTGCCGGCTATGGCCCCGCTGGCTGCGGACCCGCCGAGCGCACAGACGACTCGACCCGCGGAGGTCAGCCTCCGCGGGTCGAGTCGTCTGATCAGGCAGCTGCCCGTCAGTCCAGGTAGTCGCGCAGGACCTGGGACCGGCTGGGGTGACGCAGCTTGGACATCGTCTTGGACTCGATCTGACGGATCCGCTCGCGCGTGACGCCGTAGACCTTGCCGATCTCGTCCAGGGTCTTGGGCTGACCGTCGGTCAGGCCGAAGCGCATGGAGACGACACCCGCCTCACGCTCGGAGAGCGTGTCGAGGACCTGGTGCAGCTGCTCCTGGAGGAGGGTGAAGCTCACCGCGTCCGCCGGGACGACCGCCTCGGAGTCCTCGATGAGGTCTCCGAACTCGCTGTCGCCGTCCTCGCCGAGCGGGGTGTGCAGGGAGATCGGCTCGCGACCGTACTTCTGGACCTCGACGACCTTCTCGGGGGTCATGTCGAGCTCCTTCGCCAGCTCCTCAGGCGTGGGCTCGCGGCCCAGGTCCTGAAGCATCTGACGCTGCACGCGGGCGAGCTTGTTGATGACCTCGACCATGTGCACCGGGATACGGATGGTGCGGGCCTGGTCGGCCATGGCGCGGGTGATCGCCTGACGGATCCACCACGTGGCGTAGGTGGAGAACTTGTAGCCCTTGGTGTAGTCGAACTTCTCGACCGCACGGATCAGACCGAGGTTGCCCTCCTGGATGAGGTCGAGGAAGAGCATGCCGCGACCGGTGTAGCGCTTGGCCAGGGAGACCACCAGGCGGAGGTTGGCCTCCAGCAGGTGGTTCTTGGCACGGCGTCCGTCGCCGGCGATCCACTCGAGCTCACGACGGGCCTTGGCCTCGAACTTCGTGCCAGAGTTCAGGCGCTCCTCGGCGAAGAGACCGGCCTCGATGCGCTTGGCGAGGTCAACCTCCTGCTCAGCGTTGAGGAGGGCGACCTTACCGATCTGCTTGAGGTAGTCCTTGACCGGGTCCGCCGTCGCACCGGCGGTGACGACCTGCTGGGCAGGTGCGTCGTCGTCGTCGGCGTCGGAGTAGACGTAGCCGCGTGACTCGTCGACCTCTTCGGTGCCCTTCTTGGCGGCGGGCTCGCCGTCGGTCTCGTCGACCTCTTCGACCGACTCGGTCTCCTCGACGTCGTCGGAGGCCTTGCGGCGGGTGCGCTTGACCGGGGCAGCCTTCGCGGCAGCGGGCTTGCGCGGGGCGCGCTTGGTGACCGCGACCGGAGCCGCCTCGGTGCTCGACGCCGCGGCGTCCGCGGGAGCGTCAGCCTCGCCTGCGTCAGCGGCCTTGGCCGGGGCCGCCCGACGGGTGGTCACCGGCTCAGCCTTCTTGGCAGCGGTCTTGGGCTTGACGGCGCGCGCGGTCGTGCTCGTGGACCGGGTGGTCGCAGCGGCAGCGACGGTCGTGGTCGGCAGGTCGACGTCAACCCCAGCCGCGACGAGCGCGCGGAAGACGGTCTTGAGCCGCTTCGCGTCAGCAACCTCGGCCTTCTCGCAGGCGTCGCGGAAGCTCTCCGCGTCGACACGGCCGTGGGTTGCGCCACGACGGATGAGTTCTTGCAGTGCTGGGTGCTCGAATTCGCGGGGGAGTGCGAGATTCTCAGAGATGGGCGCCACAAACGACCTTTCGGCATCTCAGGGAGGCAGAGTTCGGCTGACTTCAGCGATGGTCGAGAGCGACTCATCTCAGCTGCCGTAAACCACCATTATACTCGCCGCATCGCTGATCCACGCCCTTGCAGGGATTTTCAGCCACGCGACGACTGGTTTCTGCGGGAAGGCGGCTGGGCCGTGATCCCCTGAGCCGGCGGCAGCCGACTCCCTCATGCCAACGACTCGCAGGCCCGAAAGATTCCTTACTCGGCGGCCACGACGCGGTCCGGCTTGACGGCCAGGACGGGGCACGGGCTGCCCAGCAGGATCCGCTGGGCGTTGGACCCGAGGATGAGCTTGCCGACGGGGCTGCGCCGGCGCAGCCCGATGACCAGCACGTCGGCCGAGACCTCCTCGGCGACGGCGATGAGGTCCTCCGCGACGTCGCGGCGTTCCCCCAGGACCCGGACGTCGACGTCGACGCCCTCGGCCTGCGCGGTCCGGGCCAGCACCTCGAGCTCGACCTCACGCTGTTCCACGGCTTCCGGGGCGGGCGTGTGAGCCTTCTCGGTCACCACGACGACGAGGTCGGTCTTCCTGCGCCGGGCCTCTTCGACCGCAGCAGTCAGTCCTTGACGTCCCTCAACCGTGGCGAGATAGCCCACTACAACAGTCATCAGTCCTCCGTGAATCGCACTGCAGACGCCCACGCGGGCGCCTGCAGGTCTGAAACTACCCGAGAGCGCCGGTTCCGTCAGGTCGACCGCGCCAGGCGTCACGGCGCAGGTCAGCTCCGGTGTCACCGGCCCGGCCCTCGCGCCCAGCCCGGCGCCATCCCCGCCTCGAGGGCCTGGGTGAGCAAGCGCGCCAGCCGGTAGTCCGGGTCGCAGAGGTACGCCCGCTCCAGGAGCGCCCCCGACCGCGCGGTGCTCCCCCGCCACCAGGTGAGCATGGCGAGCAGCGTGAGGGCCGGAGCCTGATGACGGCGCCTCCCGTGAGCGATCACCCCTTCCAGCGCGCGCAGGGCCGCGCTGGCGAGGTCGTCCTCCGGCCGGACTCCCGCCCCCGGGTCCACGATCGCTGCCATCGCCCGTCCCACCGCCGTCGCCGTCGCGAGCGACCCCTGCGTCACCGGCTCGTCCAGATACTCCTCGGGCAGGCCGCCGGTGCCCGGGACCATGGACAGCAGGACGGCGTCCCGCACGGCGATGTCCTCCAGGGCCGCCTCGATCCGGCCCAGGCTCGCCGCCGTCATGTCCCCGGCCAGGGCTGCGCGCCAGGTCGCGAAGCCAGCCTGGCGCCACTGCGCCAGCGCGCTGGCGCCCTGACCGCGGGCCTCCCGGGCCTCTCGGGCTTCCCGGGCCCGACGCCGCCACCGGTTCGCGGCCGCATTGGCCCGTCGCCTGTCCGCATCGCTCGCCCGCGGGATCCAGGCCAGCTCGTCCCGCGTGGCCATGACCACCGCCCCAGCCAGCACCATCTCCGCACCGACCACCGTCGCGGACAGGTCAGACAGCGGGCGTCCACCGGGCGGGCAGCAGCGGGGGTCGGCGCAGCCGAGGGCCCAGTACCCGGTCCCCGAGACCACCCAGACGTCGACCTCTCCCAGGAAGGCCTCGGCGGCTCCGAGGTAGTGCCCGGTCGCCCGCCATGCCGGCACGCGCGGGTCCTGCACGGCCGGGACGGAGGCGTCGGTGTACACCACGAGCACCGTGTCCCGCCCCCGGTCGCGGGCGACGTGGGTGACCATGGTCCGGGCGACCTGAGGGCCGTCGTCGGGATCGGCGAGGGCGGCGAGATCGACCCGCATGACCAGGCCGACCCGGCGGTGCGGCTCGCGCAGGCTCACCACCACGACGCTCTCGCGTGGTTGGAAGCCGAGCTGGTAGGGAATCAGCGCCAAGAGCTCTTGGGGGTCACGGACCCGCAGTGTCGGTGTCATGCCTCACCGTGCGACGAGGTCCCCGACCCCGGGGCCGCCGGGCGCCCCCTCTGTGCACACGCGTTCCAGCGGCCGCCCTGTGGACCACGAGAGAGCGGACCCGGGCCTTGGTGTGGCGGATTCCCGGAACCCGCAGGAACCGATCTAGGCTCGACCCATGCCTGCCGCCACAGAGTCCCTCGTCGACCGCGAAGACCTGCGCCACAAGATCGACGGCCGACTGGCCCAAGTGCTGGAGGACCAGAGCCTCGTCCTCGCCGAGATCAGCACCGACGCCGCCCCCCTCATCGACGCCTGGGGACAGATGCTGCGCGGAGGCAAGCGACTGCGCGCCGCCTTCTGCTACTGGTCCTGGCGCTCGCACGGTGCGCCGGCGGACTCCCCCGAGCTCGCCAACATCATCGGGGTGGGTGCCGCCCTCGAGCTGTTCCAGGCCGCCGCGCTCTTCCACGACGACGTCATGGACAAGTCCGACACCCGCCGCGGCGAGCCGACGGCCCACCGCGCCTTCGCCCGCCGTCACGTCGACGCCGGCTGGCCCGGCGACGCGGACCAGTTCGGGCTGTCCACCGCGATCCTGCTGGGGGACCTCAGCCTCATCTCGAGCGAAGAAGAGTTCCTGCGCGCGGTCTCCGCGCTGCCGGCCGACCGTGCCGCTCCCGCGCGCGACATCTTCACCCGGATGCGCACCGAGGTGACCGTGGGGCAGTACCTCGACATCCACGCCCAGATGCAGCCCTGGGACGGGGACTTCGTCGGCGACGAGCGCCGTGCCCGGGAGATCATCCGGTCCAAGACCGCCCGCTACAGCGTCGAGTGCCCCATCACCCTGGGCGCGACGCTGGCCGGCGCCAGCGCGGACCAGGTGGCTGCGTGCTCAGCCTTCGGCATGCCGCTGGGAGAGGCCTTCCAGCTGCGCGACGACCTGCTCGGGGTCTTCGGTGACCCCTCCACCACCGGCAAGCCAGCCGGGGACGACCTGCGCGAGGGCAAGCGCACGCTGCTCATGATCCGCACCATGCGCGCCCTCGACCCCGCCGGGCGGGCCGAGCTCGTCGCCGCGCTGGGTCGTCCTGACCTCAGCGACAGCGAGGTCGCTCAGATCCAGGAGGTCGTCCGAGCCAGCGGCGCGGTCGAGGAGATCGAAGAGCTCATCACGAGCCTGAGCACCCAGGCCTTCGAGGCGCTCGACGCCGCGCACCTGCCCCAGCCTGCGTCAGACACCCTGGTGGCACTCGCGCGCGCGGCCGTCGAGCGGCACGCCTGAACTCAGACCGGCTCGGTCAGCCCAGGCCCTGCGCGGCCCGGCGAACGGCGCTCTTGCGGCCGCCGCGCAGGGCAGCCATCGGGGTCTCCCCGAGGGATTCCTCGACGGTGAAGAGCCACTCGATGATCTCGGGGTCGGAGTAGCCGACGTCCGCGAGCTGGATGATCGTGCCCTTGAGCGCGGGCAGGATGATGACCTGCTCGGACTCGCCCTCGGGAACCTCGACCGGCTTGCGGTCTGCCGGGTTGGACAGGTGCGCGGGCACGAGGAACTGCTCGGGGATGGAGAAGATGTTGCGCTCTCCGCGCTTCATCCCCACGATCCGGCGGTCGGTGAGTGCGCTGCGCACCGAGGTCACCTTGGTGCCCAGGCGGTCAGCGACCCCGGGCAGGTTGACCCAGTCGCCCACGAGGGCGTCGATCCGTGCGGTCTGGGGGTCGGTCGCCGAGTCGGGCTGCGGCTGCTGTTCTGGGTTGGTCACCGGACAAGCCTACGGCGCTGAGGAGTCCCCCGCTGTCGGCTGCGACAAACGTGACTTACAGTCATCCTGTACCACGAGCACCATCAGCACCTGCAGTAACATCTGTCACACTGGTCACGTGGGCGCGTGGACGAGCGCTGCCCGGACCTCCGGATCGACGGAACCGCCAACAGATCGGACACGCACCATGCCCGCCTCACGCAGCGCCGCCGCACCGACGGCTCCCACCCCGTCCCTGACCCGCACCGCTGGCCGCTACGCACTGCGCTACGGCACCACGGGACTCGCACTGGCTGCTGCCTCGATCGTGGCAGCTGCCTCGTCCTCCGCGGCGGACGAGACCTACGACGTCGTCTCCGGAGACACCGTCTCGGGGATCGCGGTGCAGACCGGCGCCTCCCCCGCCTCCATCCGTTCGGCGAACAACCTTGACGCCCAGTACCGCATCCGTGCCGGTCAGCGCCTGGTCATCCCGACCGCGGCGACCTCCGCCCCCGCCCAGCCGGCGGCGACCACCCCCGCCGCGACCACCTCCTCCCACCGCGTCGTCGCCGGAGACACCGTCTCGGGCCTCGCGCTGCGGTACGGGTGCACCGCGCAGTCGATCGTCTCGGCGAACAACCTCGGCCCCTCCGCCCTCATCCGGATCGGGCAGACGCTGACCATCGGGTCGAGCGCCCCGGTCGCCACCTCCGCGACGACGACGGCGGCCCCGACCGTCCAGCTCGTCGGCGACACCTTCGCCGGACGCACCTACTCCCGCGACGTGGTCTCAGCCGCCAACCAGAACAAGGCGGCCCTGCTCGCCACCACGGTCCCGTCCAAGGACCAGATGCGCACGATGGTCCGCGACACCGCCATCGCCCACGGCGTGGACCCGAGCCTCGCGCTGGCGATCGCCACCCAGGAGTCGGGCTTCAACCACCAGTCGGTCTCCCCCGCCAACGCGATCGGCACCATGCAGGTCATCCCGAGCTCCGGCGACTGGGCGTCAGACCTGGTGGGTCGCGAGCTCAACCTGCTCGACCCGCAGGACAACGTCACCGCCGGCGTCGCGATCATCGGGCGCCTGGTCGCCACCAGCCCCACCGTGGACTCCGCGATCGCGGGCTACTACCAGGGGCAGAGCTCGGTGCGGAAGTACGGGATGTTCGACGACACGCGCCGCTACGTCGCGAATGTCCGCACCCTGCAGGCCCAGCAGTGACCAGGGCGTCCGACCTGGTGTGGAGAGCCTGCGGCGAGATCGCGCAGATCCCCAATTTCGCCCACCTCGCCCACTAGAATCATCGCGTGGCAACCACTCTGACTGATTCCCTCGTCGGCCAACTGGTCGACGGGCGCTACAAGGTGGACTCCCGCATCGCCCGCGGCGGCATGGCCACGGTGTATCTCGCCACAGACCGGCGCCTGGACCGTGAGGTCGCGCTCAAGGTCATGCACCCCCACCTGGCCGACGGAGCCTCCGGTGCGGACTTCGTGTCCCGGTTCCGTCGCGAGGCGCGGGCTGCTGCCCGGCTGACCCATCCCGGTCTCGTGGCCGTCTACGACCAGGGTGTGGACGGCGAGACGAGCTACCTGACGATGGAGTACGTCGACGGCACGAACCTGCGACGCCGCATGGAGGACGAGGGCCCGCTCACCGTCCGCGACGCCCTGTCCATCGTCGACCACGTCCTCGACGCCCTCGCGGCCGCGCACCGCCAGAGCCTCGTCCACCGCGACATCAAGCCGGAGAACATCCTGCTCGCTGCGGACGGCCGGGTGAAGGTCGCCGACTTCGGGCTGGCCCGTGCGGTCACCGAGGTCACCTCGACGACGACCGGCACCATCCTGGGGACCGTCGCCTACCTCAGCCCCGAGCTCATCGCCACGGGCGACTGCGACACCCGCACCGACATCTACGCGGTCGGCATCATGGCCTACGAGATGCTCACCGGCACGCAGCCCTTCATCGGCGCCACCCCCATCCAGGTGGCGTTCATGCACGTCAACAACGACATCCCGGCACCGTCCAGTGTCGCCTCCTGGCTGCCGGTGGAGATCGACGAGCTTGTCTGCGCCTTCGCCGCCCGCGAGCCCGGCGACCGTCCCACCGACGCCCCGACCGCCTTGGCCTACCTGCGCCGCCTGCGCACCGCCCTGCCCGACGACGTCCTCGACCGTCGCGTGGAGCGTCCGGTCCCCCCGCCCCCGGTGGAGACGGACGACGACGCTCCCTCTGACGGCGACACCCTGCTGGTCAGTGCCTCCGGCGCCGCACAGATGGTCTCGGCCGGCGCCGGTGGCTCCCCCGCCACGAGCAGTGAGGACGTGCGGGCTCTTGCTGCGGACGCCGACCTGTCCGACGCCGATGGCAACAGTGATATCGACAGTCACAGCGACGAGCCGACCGGGACCGGCGACGGCAGTGACAACAGCGACGACAGCGACTCCGACACCCCGTCACGCTTCGTGGCGGTCGTCAGCCTGCCCACCGACACCGGCGTGACCGCGCTGCTGGACGCCACGTCAGGACCGGCCACGCCCCCTGACTCCTCTGCTGTCCCCCGGCCGGCCGACGACACCGCTGTGGTCACCGCCGTCGGCGCAGCAGGCAGCTCTGCCTCCCCGTCCAGCTCCAACAACCTCACCCAGGCGCTCAGCGTCCCCTCCTCCGGCTCGACCATCGCCCTGTCCCTCAGCTCGGCCCGCGCACTCATGCCGGGCACTCCTGAGGCAGCCGAGGCCGCAGCCACAGCCGAGGAGGAGCGGCTCGCGGCAGCAGCCGGACCGCGCCGTCGGCGTCGTCGGGCTCTGTGGATCATCGTCCTGGTCCTGCTGCTCTCGGCGGCAGGCGGTGGGACCTACTGGTGGTTCAACGCCGGGCCTGGCGCCTACACGGTCGTGCCCACCGGGCTGACCGGCGTCCCCGTCGCGGACGCGGAGGCGACACTCGCCCTCGCCGCCCTCTCCGCGGACCCGGTCGAGGCGTTCAGCGACACCGTCCCCGCGGGCGACGTCATCAGCGCCGACCCGGGCGAAGGGGACCGCATCAGCAAGGACGGCAGCGTCACGCTCACCGTCTCCCAGGGGATCGAGCACTTCACCGTCCCGACCGGGCTCACCGGTCTGCCGGTCACAGAGTCCGTCGACGCACTGAAGGCCGCGGGCTTCACCAAGGTCTCGACCACCTCGGCCTGGAACACCACGATCCCCGCCGACGCAGTGATGAGCGTGTCGGTCGCCGAGGGCAGTTCGCTGCCGCACAACACCCCGATCGTGCTGGACGTGTCCAAGGGCCCGGAGCCGGTGACCGTCCCCCAGCTCTCGCTGCTCTCCCTGGAGGACGCGAAGGCCCGGCTCGAGCCCTCTGACCTGACGGCCACCGTCACCGAGGAGTACAGCGAGACCGTGCCCGAGGGGCGCGTCATCTCCCAGGGGCTGGACTCTGGGTCTCGCGCCCACCGCGGTGACAGCGTGCCGGTCGTGGTCTCCCTCGGCCAGCCCTTCGTCGAGGTCCCGGACGTGAAGCTCAAGCCGGTCGCCGAGGCGCAGCAGATCCTCGAGGCCGCTGGCTTCGAGGTCAAGGTCAAGTACTTCATGGGCATCTTCGGCAACGAGGTCCGCCAGCAGAGCGAAGAGCCCGGCACCCAGCTGCGCAAGGGATCGAAGATCACCCTCGAGCTGTAGGGCGAACGAGCAGCCGCGGGCCGCACCAGCGGCACGGAGGTACGAGGGAGCCCCGGCCCACCTGTGGTGGACCGGGGCTCCCTCGTTCCTGCGGCATCGTTCGTGCGGCATCGTTCGTGCGGCATCGTTCATGCCGCGTCGTGCTGCGCGGTCAGCGACCTCGCAGCATCTCGGCGACCTGGAAGGCCATCTCCAGGGACTGCTGGTGGTTCAGGCGCGGGTCGACGAGGGTCTCGTACCGCAGCGCCAGACCGGCGTCGTCGATCTCCTCGCTGCCTCCGAGCACCTCGGTGACGTCGTCACCGGTGAGCTCGACGTGCAACCCGCCGGGCACCGTCCCCGCGGCGCGGTGCACCTCGAAGAAGCCGCGTACCTCGTCGAGGACGTCCTCGAGGCGACGCGTCTTGTACCCCGAGTCCGAGGTGATGGTGTTGCCGTGCATCGGGTCGGTGACCCAGGTGACGGGCCCGCCCTGCGCGGTGACCTTCTCCACGAGGGGCGGCAGCGCCTCGCGGATCGTGCCGGCACCCATCCGGGTGATGAAGGTCAGGCGACCCGGGATGCCCTCCGGGTTGAGCTTGTCCTGGAGGGCGAGCGCGTCGTCTGCCGTCGTCGTCGGGCCGAGCTTGACGCCGATCGGGTTGGAGATCCTGGACAGGAAGTCCACGTGCGCGCCGTCGATCCTGCGGGTCCGCTCCCCGATCCACAGGAAGTGGCCGGAGGAGTCGTAGGGCAGGCCGGACTGCGAGGACACCCGGGTCAGGGCTCGCTCGTAGTCGAGCAGGAGCGCTTCGTGGCTGACGAAGAACTCCACGGTGCGCAGCGCCTCGAAGTCCGCACCGCACGCCGCCATGAACCGGATGGCCCGGTCGATCTCGGTCGCGGTGCGCTCGTAGCGGGCGTAGGCGGGGTTCGTCATGAAGCCCCGGTTCCACTCGTGCACCTGGCGCAGGTCAGCAAAGCCACCCGTGGTCAGGGCCCGGACGACGTTGAGCGTCGCCGCAGAGATGTTGTATCCCTGCAGCAGCCGCTCGGGGTCGGGGATCCGGTCCTGCGGAGTGAAGGCGTGGCCGTTGACCATGTCGCCGCGGTAGGCCGGCAGAGTGACGCCGTCCCGGGTCTCGTCGTTGGAGCTGCGCGGCTTGGCGTACTGCCCAGCCATCCGCCCCATCTTGACGACGGGCATGCTCGCGCCGTGCGTGAGGACCACCGCCATCTGCAAGATGGTGCGGACCTTGTTGCGCACCCGGTCCGCGTTCGCGTCGGCGTAGGTCTCCGCGCAGTCCCCGCCCTGGAGCAGGAACGCCTCACCCCGACCCGCAGCCGCAAGACGCTCGGTGAGCGACTCGAGCTCGGTCGGGACGACGAGCGGAGGGAGTCCGCCCAGCGTGTCGGTGACCCTGCGCAGGTGGCCGGCATCCGGCCAGACCGGCTGCTGACCGGCGACGAGCGTCCGGAAGTGGTCGAGCCCCGCCGCGATCTCCGGATCGACGGCGACACTCATGAGTGCGCGGGCGCGGGGACCAGAGGCTGGCCGATCTCACCGAGGAGGTCGCCGAACCACTGCTGCGACACGTCGAAGGCCTTGCCACCGGCGATGCGCGGGAAGGCGATGGCCTTGAGACGGTCGCCGTCCTCCTCGTCGTGCCCGACGACGCCGGACTCTCCGCGGAAGGCTGCGTCGACCGCGAAGTCGGTCATCGACTTGATGAGGCGCAGGTCCTCGGGGTTGGCCGCAGCCGCACGCGAGTAGTAGCCGGACTTCTGGACCATGGTCTTCTCGGCACCGAGCAGCTCGGCGAACTGCTTGGCGAACCATGCGCCGGGGTTGATCGTGTCGAGCTTGACGTGACCGAAGGGGTCACGCTCGACCGTCTCGCCGGAGGCCTCGAGCTGGGCGACGATCTCGTGCATGCCAGCGCCCTCGGAGAGGAAGATGTTGACGTTGCCGACCTCGTCCATGACCGTGCGCAGGCGCGCGGCCTCGGCCTCGATGTCGAGGGCGAGCTCCGGCAGGAAGACGGCGTGGATGTCCCACCGCTCCTTGGTCAGGCCGATGCCGGGAACCCATTCCTGGGTGTCCAGCCAGGACCGGTAGGAGGCAGCGGAGGCGGCGGTGAGCCACCCGCAGTGACGGCCCATGACCTCGTGCACGATGAGCATGCGCGGGCCGGAGCGGTGCTCGCCGATGATGTTCTTGGCGAAGTGGGCGGCCTCTTCGGCTGCGGTCCACGCACCGAGGGACTGCTTGATCGGGATGACGTCGTTGTCGATCGTCTTGGGCAGGCCGACCACCGTGAGGTGGTAGCCGTGCTCCTCGAGGTAGGCAGCGAGGTCGGCTGCGGTCGTGTTCGTGTCGTCGCCGCCGATCGTGTGCAGCACGTCGACGCCGTCCGCCTTGAGGCGCTCAGCGGCGACCGTGAGGGGGTTCTCGCCCTCCTTGACCAGACCGCGCTTGACGCAGTCGGCGGCGTTGGTGAGCTTGACGCGGCTGTTGCCGATCGGGGAGCCACCGAAGCGGTGCAGCACACCGGCGTTCTTGCGGACCTCGTCGTCGATCACGATCTTGTTACCCGTCAGCAGGCCGTGGTAGCCGTGCTGGTAAGCGATGATCTCGACCTCGGGAGCCAGCTCGGTGTACCGCTCGATGAGCCCGCCGACAGCGGAGGAGAGACACGGGGCGAAGCCACCTGCCGTGAGGAGCGCGACGCGACGGACCGTCATTGAAACAACCTCTCATTGAGCCCCTTCCGGCGTGCCGGGGGCACGTCGTCGGTGGGCGCTGAATCGTTCGTGTGGATCAGATCTCAGTCTACTGACGGATCTGGGGTCTCTTGGGGTGGTTCCGGCACCTGGACGTCAGGAGCCGGGCGCCCACCGGGGGCGCTCGGTGCGGGAGCACCGGTCTCAGAGGCCTTGACGCCGGCGGCGAGGCGGGCCTTCTGCGTGGCTGCGTAGATGTCGACGTACTCCTGGCCGGACAGGCTCATGAGGGAGTACATGATCTCGTCGGTCACCGAGCGCAGGATGAAGCGGTCGCCCTCCATGCCGCGGTAGCGGCTGAAGTCGAGGGGCTCGCCGATGACGATGCCGATCCGCATGGGCTTGGGCAGCCGCTTGCCGATGGGCTGGGCCTTGTCGGTGCCGATCATCGCGACCGGGATCACGGGCGCGCCGGACTCCAGCGCGAGACGCGCGACGCCGGTCTTGCCGCGGTACAGGCGGCCGTCGGGGCTGCGGGTGCCCTCGGGGTAGATGCCGAACAGGCCACCCTCGTCGAGCCGCTTCAGGCCGGTGCGCAGGGCGCCCTCGCTGGCCTTGCCGCCGGAGCGGTCGACCGGGATGGTGCCCACCCCGCGCATGAAGCCGGCGGTGAGGCGTCCTTTGAGGCCGGTCCCGGTGAAGTACTCAGACTTCCCGATGAAGACGATCTCGCGGCTGAGCACCAGCGGCAGCACGAAGGAGTCGATGACGGCGAGGTGGTTGCTCGCCACGATGGCGGGACCGTCGCCGGGGATGTTCTCGAGACCGCGCACCCATGGGCGGAACATGAGTCGCAGCAGCGGTCCGACCAGGACTCGCTTCATCAGCCAGTAGAACAACCCGCCTCCTCATGCGCCTCGCATTCGCGGGACTCTCAACCGACTCTAGAGTGATCACCATGTCAGGAACCACCGATGATCCCGAGAACCGTCCCGGCGACCCTGTCGAGCCCGTCGAACCGGGCCCGGACCAGCCTGCTGAGCCGGCCGACCGGGTGGATCTGTCCGACCCTCACCAGACGGACACCGCATGGCAGCAGATCGTCTCGGAACTCTCCGATCTTTCCACGGATCCGGACCCGGAACTAACTGCGCGCACCCCGGTGACCTCCGCGAGCTTCGATTTCCCGGTGGCTCCCTGGGTCAGCGGCCCCGCGCATGAGACCTCGGACCCACGCGCCTGGCGCCGCAGCCCCGAGGCCGAGGCCCTCGAGGACGCCGACGGCGAATTCGTGCCGCCGGACCCCGGTTTCTCCCTCAGCAGCGACCGGATGCGCAACCTCGGCTGGTTCGCCGTGGTCGCTGCGCCGCTCGCTGCGGTGTGCATGCGGATGTTCTGGGGCCTCGCCCCGTCCGAGGCATACCTGGCGCTCTCAGCGGCCTTCCTGGCCGGGCTGGGGCTGCTGGTCTGGCGCCTGCCCAGCACGCGAGACGACGACCCCGGGTCGGGTGGGGCCGTCGTCTGACATCGTGCTGGCTCCGGGGAGCCGGTGAGCAGGCGGGGTGAGCAGGCAGCGAGCAGGCAGCGAGCAGGCGGGGTCAGACCCGGGCGAGGTCGGCGGCGCCGACGATCCCGGCCTCGTTGCCCAGTGCGGCGAGCTCGATGCGCGCCTCGGGGCGGTGCCCACGGGCGGGCAGCGCCTCGGCGTAGGACTCACGGGCGGGCTTGAGCAGCAGGTCGCCCGCCGCACCCACGCCGCCGCCGATGACGATGAGCTCGGGGTCGAGCAGCGCGGCGACCGATGCCGCGCCCTCCCCGATCCAGCGGCCGAGGTCGGCGAGGAGCTCGACGGAGAGCGAGTCGCCGGACTGGGCCGCGAGGGTGACCAGGGGGCCGTTGATGTTCTCGATGCGACCGTCTGCGAGGTCGAGCAGGTGTGCGGCCTCACGCGGGCGAGAGCCCGCAGCAGCCTTGGCGTCGCGGACCAGGGCTGAGCCGGAGGCGTACTGCTCCCAGCAGCCTTCGTGGCCGCAGCCGCAGTAGTGCCCGGAGGGGACGACACGCATGTGACCGACCTCGGCCGCCACGCCCCAGCGTCCGCGCACGAGCTTGTTGTCCACGATCACCGCGCCACCCAGGCCGGTGCCGACGGTGAGCATGAGCATGTCGCTGGCGTGCTGGCCGACGCCGAAGCGGAACTCGGCCCACCCGGCGGCGTTCGCGTCGTTCTCCACCACGATCGGCACGTCGGTGCCGATGAGTGCAGCCACACGGTCCGCGATCGGGTAGTTGCGCCACGCGATGTTCGGGGCGAAGAGCACGGACCTGCGGTCCGGGCTGACGAAGCCGGCGGCGGCGAGGCCGACTGCACCGATCTCGTAGTCCCGGGACAGCTCACGGAACACCTCGGCGATGGCCTGGTCGATGCTCGACGCATCGTCGGGCTCCGTGCTGACCCGCGTCTGGGCGAGGATCTGCCCGTGCTCGTCGACCACCCCGGCTGCGATCTTGGTCCCGCCGATGTCGACCCCGATGGCGTACATGAATCCGTTTCCTGCCTCACCTCGTAGTGTGCACATACTCGTGCGACTCGCCTGAAGCCTACTCACCTCTGGTGCACGGCCGCACACCCGCCGACTGGGTAAGGTCTACCCACACATCGACCACTGTCACTGGAGCCAGCATGGACGAGCACCGCACACCCGCACTCATCACCGTCGACCCCAGCAAGAATCTCAACGATCTTCTTGCGGAACGCGTCGCGGCCTCCGGCGACCAACCTCTCATGGAACGCAAGGACGCGTCCGGGACCTGGGTCCCGGTCACCGCGAGAGAGTTCGACGCAGAGGTGGTCGCCGTCGCCAAGGGACTCGTGGCCCAGGGGATCAACCCTGGTGACTCCGTCGGCATCATGTCCAGGACACGATACGAGTGGTCGCTGCTCGACTGGGCCATCTGGGCCGCCGGCGCTGTGACCGTCCCGCTCTACGAGACGTCCAGCGCGGAACAGGTCGAGTGGATCCTCACCGACTCCGACGTCCGCCTCATCGTCGTCGAGACTCCCCTGCACGCCGAGACGGTCGCCGAGGTCCGCGCGCAGACCCCGTCCTTGGACAGCGTCTTCGTCATCGACGACGGCGGGATCGACGCCCTCGTACGCGCCGGCGCGGCGGTGACCGACGAGGAGATCGCTCGTCGGCGGTCCTTGGCGGTCCTGAGCGACGTCGCCACCGTGATCTACACCTCCGGGACCACGGGACGTCCCAAGGGCGCCGAGCTGACCCACGAGAACTTCTACTCCGTCACCGTCAACGCGAGCGAGCGCCTGGCCGACGTCCTCAACTACGGCCGACGCCGGACGCTGCTGTTCATGCCCCTCGCCCACGTCTTCGCCCGCTTCATCCATGTCCTCGTGGTCCCGGCCGGCTCGGTCCTGGGCCACACCCCGGACACCAAGACGCTGCTGGAGGACCTGGGCTCCTTCCACCCCACGTACATCCTGTCTGTGCCGCGGGTCTTCGAGAAGGTCTACAACTCCTCCGAGCAGAAGGCGGCGCTGGCGGGGAAGGGCAAGTTCTTCCACTGGGCGGCCGCGACGGCCATCAGCTACTCGCGCAGCCTGGACACCCCCGGCGGCCCCGGGCTGGGGCTGCGCCTGCGGCACAAGGCAGCCGACGCGCTCGTGCTGAAGAAGATCCGCGCCGCACTGGGCGGCGAGGCGCGCTACGCCGTCTCCGGCGGAGCTGCGCTGGGTGAGCGCCTCGGCCACTTCTACCGCGGCGTCGGCCTGGTGGTGCTCGAGGGATACGGCCTGACCGAGACCACCGCACCGACGAGCGTCAACCTGCCCGAGGCAGGGACGATCGGCACGGTCGGTCCCCCGCTGCCCGGCCACGCCTTCAAGCTCGACGACGACGGCGAGATCCTCATCCAGGGCCCGCACGTCTTCCGCGGGTACCGCAACAACCCGCAGGCGACCGAGGACGCCTTCGCCGACGGCTGGTTCCGCTCGGGGGACATCGGCACCATCGACGACGACGGCTACCTGCGGATCACCGGTCGCAAGAAGGAGATCATCGTGACCGCCGGCGGCAAGAACGTCGCCCCGGCAGTCCTCGAGGACCGTCTGCGCGCGCACCCCCTCATCAGCCAGGTGGTCGTGGTGGGCGACAACCAGCCGTTCATCGGCGCACTGATCACCCTGGACCCGGAGGGCCTGCCCGGGTGGCTGGCCACCCACGGCAAGGAGCCCATGACGGTCGAGGCCGCCACGACCGACGTCGACGTGCTGGCGTCCCTGGACGCCGCGGTGCAGCGCACCAACCGCGCGGTCTCCCGGGCGGAGTCCATCCGCAAGTTCTCCGTGCTGGTCACCGACTTCACCATCGCGAACGACTACCTGACCCCCTCGCTCAAGGTCAAGCGCACCCTGGTGCTCAAGGACTTCGCCCCGGAGATCTCGGCGATCTACGCCGACGTCATCCACGCCGAGTGACCCGCAGCCGCGTCACCTCGGGCGATACCGAGGTGGCGCGGCGGTGTCAGCGGCGCGGCCTATCCTCGCTGCATGCTTCCTTCGATCCCTGAGCTGCGACCGGCGCCCGGCGCCCGTGACACCGGCCGCCGGCTCTTCCCCTCAGCCCCGGTGGTCGAGCCCGCCTTCGGGACCGGACAGCCGGTCCAGCTGGGCCTGGACGAGCTCGGCACCCCGCTGCGCGAGGTGACCTTCGTCGTCGTCGACCTGGAGACCACGGGCGGGTCGCCCAAGGACAGCGGCATCACCGAGATCGGCGCGGTCAAGGTCCGCGGCGGTGAGGTGCTGGGCGAGTTCCAGACCTTGGTCAACCCCGGGACGCCGGTCCCGGCCTTCATCGCCCGGCTGACCGGGATCAGCACCGCGATGGTCGCCTCCGCCCCGCGGATCGAGGCCGTGCTGCCCTCCTTCCTCGAGTTCGCCCGCGGCGCCGTGCTGGTGGCTCACAACGCACCCTTCGACATCTCCTTCCTGCGTGCGGCGACGGCGGCCATGGACCTCGTCTGGCCGGGGAACCAGGTGCTGGACACGGTGACCCTGGCCCGGCGCGTGGTCACGCGCGACGAGGCGCCCAACCACAAGCTCTCCACGCTCGCCGCCCTGTTCCGGGCGACCATCACCCCGGACCACCGGGCACTGTCGGACGCACGCGCCACGGTCGACGTCATGCACGCGCTGTTCGAGCGCCTCGCCCCGTCCGGGGTGACCACGCTGGAGGACCTGGCCGGGGCGACGGACCCGGTACCGCCGGACATCCGTCGCCGCAAGCACCTCGCCGACGGCCTGCCTGACGGGCCCGGGGTCTACCTCTTCGTCGGCCCCGGTGAGGAGATCCTCTACGTGGGGACCTCCATGCACGTGCGTCGGCGTGTGCGCAGCTACTTCACGGCCTCGGAGAAGCGGCGGCGGATGCTCGAGATGATCCGCCTCGCGACGTCGGTACGTGCCATCCCCTGCGCCACAGACCTCGAGGCCCGCGTGCGCGAGCTGCGGATGATCACCGAGCACGCCCCCCGGTACAACCAGCGGTCCAAGCACCCCGAACGGATGCACTGGATCCGGCTCACCGCAGAGGCGCACCCCCGGCTGACCATCGTGCGAGACCCCGCCGCAGCCGCAGCGGCGTCCGCCCCCGCCCGCGGGGCGCACGGGTCCCTCGGGGAACCGGCTGAGACCGAGCCGCACATCGGCCCCTTCGCCTCCCGGTCGCGCGCGGTAGCCGCCTTGGAGGCACTGCAGGCCGCGCACCCGGTACGCCAGTGCGGCGGGCGCCTGCCCGTCACCCCCGCAGCGCGAGCCACCGCCTGCGCGCTGGCAGAGATGGGACGGTGCAGCGCACCGTGCGTGCCCCCCGAGCGCCGCCCGCGGGCGGCCCTGGACGCCGACCTCCTGCCGGAGACCTACCCCGAGGTGATCGACGCGCTGCGGGCGACCATGGCGGGTGACGCGAGCCCGGTCGTCGACGCTCTCGCCCACCGGATCGCCGCCTTGGTCCGTGACGAACGCTTCGAGGACGCCGCCGGGGACCGCGACCGTCTCGAGGCCTATCTCGGCGGCGCGGCTCGGGCTCAGCGCCTGGCACCCCTGACCACCTGCAGCCAGCTCGTCGCGGCTCGCCCCAGGGAGGCGGGCGGATGGGAGATCGTCGTCGTGCGGTACGGGCGCCTGGCTGCGACGGCGGTCTGCGAACGGACGGGCGACCCCCTCGCCACCGTTGCCTCGGCCGTGGCGTCGGCCGAGCACGTGGAGCCTCCCCTGTGGCCGGCGCCGGCCTGCCACCCCGAGGAGAGCGACCTGGTCATCGCCTGGCTGGGCAGCCCGGGGGTGCGGCTGGTCGAGGTGAGCGACCCGCTGACCTGCCCGGTGCGCGGCGCCGAGCGGCACGTGGTCAACACCTCGACCGCGCAGGTGGTGGCGCAGTCCGCGCCATCGGACCACCACGCCCAGCCTGCCCTGTCTGCGCAGGGTGACGCGTCATACTGAGGTCAGCCCACCGGCCGCGCGGCCGGACCGCGCACGCACGACCCCAGTCGAGGAGCACACCATGCCTACCGCCATCGTCATGATCGACACCGACCAGGCCCTCATCCCGGAGGCCGCCACGGCCATCGCCGAGGTCCCAGGGGTGTCGGCGGTCTACTCGGTGACCGGTGAGGTCGACCTCATCGCGATGGTGCACGTCACCGACCACAACGACTTCGCCGACATCATCGCCGACAAGATCAGCAAGGTCCCCGGCGTGCAGCGCACGCGCACCTACCTGGCGTTCCGGGAGTTCTCCAGCAAGGACCTGGACGCGGCCTTCGCGCTCGGCCTGGAGGACTGACCCGCCGGCGGCCGGTCCACCGGCCGCCGGACAGACCGGCTCAGCCGGCGGCGGCAGCCCACCGGGCGAGCACGTCACGAGCGGCGCCGGAGTCGATCGCTGCCGCGGCGTGCGCCATCCCGGCGACCAGCCGGTCGGTGAGGGAGCCCTCAGCCGTCCCGTTCAGGCTGCCGTCCGCCACGAGGGCGGCTGCAGCGTTGAGCAGCACGGTCTCGCGGACCGGTCCGGGCTCGGCGTCGAGCACGCGGCGGGCCACGCCCGCGTTGAACTCCGCGTCCGCCCCGCGCAGGTCCGCGATGGTGATCGGGGTCAGTCCCAGGTCGGCGACCGGGTCCAGCTGGTGCTGGACGACGACGCCGTCGCGCACCTCCCAGACGTCGGCCGGGGACGAGGCGGCGAGCTCGTCGAGGCCGTCGTGCCCGCGGAACACCAGCGCGCACGTGCCGCGGCCGGCGAACACCCCGGCCACCAACGGAGCCATGCGCGCGTCGGCGCACCCGACCGCGGTGGCCCGCGGCTGAGCCGGGTTGGTGAGCGGTCCCAAGAAGTTGAAGGCGGTCGGCAGGCCGAGCCCGCTGCGCGCCGCGGCAGCATGCTTCATGGAGGAGTGGAAGACGTTCGCGAAGGCGAAGGTGATGCCCACCTCCTCGGCGATCTGCGCCACCCGGGAGGCCGGCTGGTCGAGCCGGATCCCGAGGGCCTCGAGCACGTCGGCCGACCCCGACGACGACGACGACGCACGGTTGCCGTGCTTGACCACCTTGAGACCCGCGCCGGCGAGCACGATGGCGGCCATCGTCGAGATGTTCACGGTGTGCGCCCGGTCCCCACCGGTGCCCACGATGTCCACAGCCGGGCCCGCGACCCGCAGCGGCGTCGCGTGGGAGAGCATCGAGTCGGCGAGGCCGCTCAGCTCGGCCGTCGTCTCCCCCTTGGCCCGCAGCGCCACGAGGAACCCCGCGAGCTGGACGGGGGTCGCGGCTCCGGACATCACCGAGTCCATCGCCCAGGCGGTGGCGGCGGCGGAGAGGTCCTGCCCGGCGATGAGCGCCGCGGTGAGGTCAGGCCAGGTGAACGTGGTGGAGCCTGCGGTCACAGCTCGACGCCCTGGCGGAGCGGCGTGGTGAGCACCGCGCGCACGGCCTTCTGGAGCTCGAGGGGGTCGAGCGGACGCGGCACGGCCACGTCGGCCAACGACCAGGAGGCGAGCCAGGCGTCCTGGGGCCGGCCCGTGAGCAGCACGACCGGCGGGCAGTTGTAGATCTCGTTCTTGAGCTGACGGCAGATGCCCATGCCGCCGACCTTGTCCGCCTCACCGTCGAGGACGTAGAGGTCGATCCCGCCGGCGTCGGCGCGCTTGATCACCTCGTCGTAGGTCGCGACGTCGAGCCACTCGATGCTCTCCCCTGCCCCGGTCACCTGACCGACGGCACCCCGCACCTCGTCCCGGACGGAGCGGTCGTCGCTGTAGAGAAGAATCGTTGGCATGAGCATCCTCGCGATCGTGTGAGACGGACCAGTCCGTGTCCTGGGACCCGGTCCGGTACCGACGACATCGTCCGTGACGACGCCGAGCGTGCTGGGCGGGTACGTACCTAAGAGCATCTTGGCACGCCAACACCCCTATTTTCGTGACAGTTGCAGGTGTTTCGTCACGAGGTCGCATCCGGAACCGTGGTTCTACCGTCATTGTGAGATTCAACCCCCCAGAAGTGTGGGTCTTAGGGCCCAAACACACGCCGACATCGGCCATAATGATTAACGTGTCGACTGCAACGGCTGCCCCCAACGCCCAACTCCACGTGTCTGTGAACCGACCGAACCCCGTGTCGGTCGGAACCATCGTGTGGCTCGCGAGTGAACTCATGTTCTTCGCGGGTCTCTTCGCGATGTACTTCACCGTCCGTGCGACGATCCCTCCCGAGCAGTGGAGCGGAGGGACCGAGCGCCTGGTCCTGAGCTTCGCGCTGATCAACACGTGCGTCCTGGTCTTGTCATCGGTGACATGCCAGATGGGCGTCTGGGCCGCTGAGCGGCTCCAGCCCCGTCGTACCGGGTCCATCTTCCAGATCAACCGCTGGGGCATGAACGAGTGGATCACTCTGACGTACCTCATGGGTTCGTTCTTCGTCGCCGGCCAGATCTTTGAGTACTCCGAGCTCGTCGAAGCCGGCCTCACGATCTCATCCAGCCCCTACGGCTCCGTGTTCTTCCTCGCGACGGGCTTCCACGGCCTGCACGTGGTCGGTGGGCTCATCGCCTTCCTCTTCCTGCTCGGCCGGTCCTTCACCGCGAAGAACTTCGGCCACCACGAGGCCACCACCGCGATCGTCGTGTCCTACTACTGGCACTTCGTCGACGTCGTGTGGATCGCCCTCTTCGGCATCATCTACTTCCTTCAGTAAGTCGCTCTACCCGTCCGCGCCCCCGGGGGCGTAGACCACTGTCCCCACTGCTCCCCCCACTTGCGAGACGAGGATCCATCCGTGAAGGCACTCGCCGCCCGCCGACACCACCGGTTGACACCGGTCGTGCTGCTGCTGCTGGCGCTGTTGGTGACCGGCGGCCTGTACGCCGCCCTGGCACCCACGTCGGCTAGCGCTGACACCGCAGCCGTCGATGACATCGCAGCAGGCGAAAAACTCTTCCTGGCCAACTGCGCCACCTGCCACGGCGTGGACGCCGAAGGTCGAGACGAGGTTCCTTCGCTCATCGGCGTCGGTTCCGCTGCCGTGAACTTCCAGGTCGGCACGGGCCGCATGCCCATGCAGATGAACGGCCCCCAGGCTGTGGCCAAGCCGGCCCAGTTCGACCAGGAGCAGACGAACCAGCTGGCCGCCTACGTCGCCTCCCTCGGCCCTGGCCCGTCCACCCCCACCGCAGAGCAGGTCGACCCGGCTCTCGGTGACATCTCAGAGGGCGCGGCGATCTTCCGCACCAACTGCGCCATGTGCCACAACGCTGTCGGCGCTGGTGGCGCTCTCTCCGAGGGCAAGTTCGCGCCGTCGCTGTGGGAGACCACCGAGACGCACATCTACGAAGCGATGCTCACCGGCCCGCAGTCGATGCCCGTCTTCAACGACGCGACCATCACGCCGGAAGAGAAGCGCGACGTCATCGCGTTCCTCGTGGACCAGCGTGAGGGATCCGCCGGTGGCCTCAGCCTCGGGAGCCTCGGCCCCGTCAGCGAGGGTCTCTGGATCTGGATCATCGGGATCGGCTCGCTCATCGGGTGTGCCGTGTGGATCGGAGCCAAGTCTTCATGAGCGAGCACAAGAACACCGACCTGACCGTCACGGACGGGTCGAACGAGCTGGACCGCTTCCCCGACCCGGGGATGCCGGAGCACAAGCTCCGGATGGCCGACAAGGACCCCAAGGCAGCCAAGCGCGCCGAGGCTCAGGTCGTCATCCTCTTCCTCATCTCCATCGTGGGCACCATCGCGATGCTCATCGCGTACTTCACGATCCGCCCCGACGGCACCACCGAGAGCGTGCGCAACGCGAACCTCGCCCTCGGTCTCGGGCTGTTCTTCGCTCTCATGGGCATCGGCCTGGCGGCCGTGCACTGGGCGAAGACCCTCATGTCTGACCACGAGAAGTCCGAGGAGCGCCACCCCCAGCGCAGCTCTGACGAGGTCCGCGAGGCGGCCGTCGCCGTCCTCAAGGAAGGTGCCGAAGACTCCGGCATCGCCCGTCGTGGCGTCCTCAAGGGAGCCGTCGTGACGGCCCTCGCGCTCTTCCCGCTGACCATCGTCGTCCCGCTGATCAGCTCGATCGGTGGCGACTGGGACATCGCCAAGTTCAAGCACACCATCTGGCGTCGCGGCACCCGCCTGGCGATCGACCCCACCGGCAAGCTGCTCAAGCCGGAGGACATCACCATCGGCAGCATCGTCCACGTCATCCCGGACGTCCCGGCGGAGGAGCGCAACTCCCACCACTGGATCACCGAGAAGGCCAAGGCGATCGTGCTGCTGGTCCGCCTGGACCAGTCAGAGCTGAAGGAAGCACCAGATCGCAAGTCCTGGTCGTACGACGGCATCGTCGCCTACTCCAAGATCTGCACCCACGTCGGTTGCCCTGTCGCCCTCTACGAGCGCCAGACGCACCACCTCCTGTGCCCCTGCCACCAGTCGACCTTCGACGTCGCTGACGGAGCCAAGGTCGTCTTCGGCCCCGCCAAGCGCCCGCTGCCCCAGCTGCCGATCATGGTCGACGACGAGGGCTACCTCGTCGCCCAGAGCGACTTCGACGAGCCTGTGGGCCCGAGCTATTGGGAGCGCCTCAAATGAGCACCACACAAGCACAGGGCCCTGTGGCCGGCGCGGCGGACTACCTCGACCAGCGGACTGGCATCGCCACCGCGGTCAAGGGCTTCGCCCGCAAGATCTTCCCGGACCACTGGTCCTTCCTGCTCGGGGAGATCGCCCTCTACTCCTTCGTGGTGCTGCTCATCTCGGGCGTGTTCCTCACGATGTTCTTCGTCCCGTCGATGGGCCTGGTGGAGTACACCGGCCCCATCGCCTCGATGAACGGCCAGCTCGTCTCCGAGGCCTTCGCCTCGACGATGAAGCTGTCCTTCGAGGTCCGCGGCGGACTGCTCATGCGCCAGATCCACCACTGGGCAGCGCTGCTGTTCATGGCCTCGATCGTCACGCACATGATGCGCGTCTTCTTCACCGGAGCGTTCCGCAAGCCGCGTGAGCTCAACTGGATGGTCGGCTTCATCCTCATGATCCTGGGCCTGGCCGCTGGCTTCACCGGCTACTCCCTGCCCGACGACGTCCTCTCCGGCAACGGTCTGCGCATCACCGACGGCGTCATCAAGGCGATCCCGCTCATCGGCGCGTACATGTCCTACATGGTCTTCGGTGGAGAGTTCCCCGGGGCGGACATCATCCCGCGCCTGTTCACGATGCACATCCTCGTTGTCCCCGCCCTCATCCTGGCGCTCGTGGGCCTGCACCTGCTGTTCGTGGTGCTCCACAAGCACACCCAGTACCCCGGTGGCGGACGCACGGACAAGAACGTCGTGGGCTTCCCGCTCTTCCCCGTGTACGTCGCCAAGGCCGGTGGGTTCTTCTTCATCGTCTTCGGTGTCATCGCGTTCATGGGCGCCACGATGGCGATCAACAACGTCTGGAACTACGGACCGTACGACCCCTCCCCCGTCTCGGCTGGTGCCCAGCCTGACTGGTACATGCTCTTCCTCGAGGGTTCGCTGCGTCTGATGCCCGGCCAGACGGAGTACGTCATCGGGGGCTACACGCTCTCGCTCAACGTGCTCATCCCGGCCGTCGTCGTGCCTGGTCTGCTGTTCACCTTCCTGGCGATCTACCCCTTCCTCGAAGCGGCAGTCACCAAGGACAAGCGTGAGCACCACGTCCTCGACCGCCCGCGCAACGTCCCCGTCCGCACCGGACTGGGAGTCGGCTTCCTCACGGCCTTCATCATCCTGGCGCTGGCCGGCTCGAACGACCTCATCGCCACGCACTTCAGCCTGTCGATCAACGCGATCACCTGGACCTTCCGGATCGCCTTGTTCGTCGCCCCGGTGCTGGCCTTCTGGATCACCAAGCGCATCTGCCTCGGCCTGCAGCGCAAGGACCGCGAGCTGGTCCTGCACGGGCACGAGACCGGGCGCATCGTCCGGTTCGCGAACGGCGAGTACATCGAGGTGCACAAGCCGCTCAACGACCAGGAGCGCTGGGTGCGCGTCAACTACGACGCACACAAGCCGCTGGAGATCGAGCCGCGCGAGGACTCTCGCGGAGTTCGCCGCAAGGGCTTCAAGAAGGACCAGATGCTGCAGAAGCTCTCCCGGTTCTTCTTCGAAGACCGGATCGAGCCGGTCACCCCGGCCGAGCTGGCCGCCGCGCACTCGCACGGCGAGCACGACCAGCTCGAGTCTCACGCCCCGGCCGCGCAGCTCGCTGCGACGGACGGCGGCGCGGTTCTGAGTGACCACACCCCGGACGATCACGGGCACCAGCACTGATCGTGCGGCACAGTTGAGTGATGGCCTGCGACGATGTCTCCACCCAGTGGGAACATCGCCGCAGGCCATCTGCTTATATAGACGTCGCGACATCACGGTTGCGAGAAACCTCCAGGAGGAGATCGAACATGGCTGTCTACACACTGCCTGAGCTCGGCTACGACTACGGAGCGCTTGAGCCCCACATCTCTGGCCGGATCATGGAGCTTCACCACTCCAAGCACCACCAGGCCTACGTCACCGGCGCCAACACGGCCCTCGACAAGCTGGCCGAGGCCCGCGAGAGTGGCGACCTGGCAGCCGTCAACCTGCACGAGAAGAACCTTGCGTTCAACCTCGGCGGGCACGTCAACCACTCGGCGTTCTGGACCAACCTCTCCCCCGAGGGTGGCGGCGAGCCGACCGGCGACCTCGCCGCGGCCATCGCTGAGGACTTCGGCTCCTTCGAGGCCTTCAAGAAGCACTTCGCTGCCGTCGCCGCGGGTGTCCAGGGATCCGGCTGGGCCATCCTGGCCTGGGACTCCATCGGCTCCAAGCTCATCATCGTCCAGCTCTACGACCAGCAGGGCAACATCCCGATGGGCCTGACGCCGATCGTGCTGCTCGACGTCTGGGAGCACGCCTACTACCTCGACTACGTCAACGTCCGCGCTGACTACATCGCAGCCTGGTGGAACATCGTGAACTGGGCGGACGCTGAGGCCCGCCTCGCTCGCGCCCGCACGCAGACGGCCGGACTCATCGTCCCCTGATCTAACGTGCACCGGCCCGGTCTCGGGCCGCAGATCACCTCTCCAGCGCCCTGTGCGCGCCGAACCAGCCCGCCCCTCCCCCGGGAGGCCGCGCAGGCTGGTGGCGCCGCACAGGGCGCTTCTGTGTGCCCTGGCATGCCCTGCGACACCTTCCGCGCCGTGCCAGTTTGGACTCGGCCGCTGCAGTCGACCGGGGGTCGGCAACCGCATCGATGACGAGAGCAGAGCGCCACGCCTCCCCTGTGGCGCCGTGACACGACGCGACGCTCCGCTCAGCCTGCCGGAGCACCTCGCAGCGCCAGCTGGGCCCGCGGGGGGGCACACAGAGCCTCCTGGCGCCTCAGAAGCGAGGTTCCCGTCCTCCCCCGTCCGCCCACGCACGAGCACGCCTCGACGCAGACCCCGGGCACACAAGAACGGCGGTGGGACTCGAGCGTTGCTCGTGTCCCACCGCCGTTCGGTGGTCATGCATCCGGTCAGGTGACCGGCAGGTGGATCAGTGCGCGTGCTGTCCGCGGGAGAACTCGAAGACCCAGCCCACGAGGGCGAGCACCGAGACGATGACGCCGATCCCGAAGATCCACCACCCGGCAGCGAGTCCGAGGAAGCAGATCGCCGCACCGGCAGCGATGGCCAGCGGCCACCAGCTCCACGGGGCGTAGACGCCCTGCTCGCCGGCGCCCTGCTCGATCTCCCCGTAGGGGTCGTCCTCAGGGCGCTGGTCGATCCGCTTGGCGGTTGCCGCGAGGTACCAGCCGACCATGCCGACCAGGCCGACCAGCAGCAGCAGGGCGACAGTTCCCACCGGCTCCCAGTCGCTGAGCCAGCCGTAGACCAGAGCCACGACGAGGAAGAACGGCACCAGGAAGGTGAACAGTCTGCTTTCGATCTTCATCGGTCGTTGCCTCCGTCACGCGGGTCGCCGTCGATGACACGCTGCTCACCAGTCTCCTGCTGGCCGCGGCGGTCGGCTTCGCCGAACACATGGTCAAGGTGCTTCTGCACGCCACCGGAGTGGTCCATGGCCGCGACCTCAGGGTGGTGCAGGTCGAAGGCCGGACGCTCGGAGCGGATCCGCGGCAGCGAGGTGAAGTTGTGCCGCGGCGGCGGGCAGGAGGTCGCCCACTCGAGGGAGCCACCGTAGCCCCAGGGGTCGTCCACCATGACCAGCGGCGCGTTGCGCCAGGTGATGTAGACGTTCCACAGGAACGGCAGGGTCGAGGCGGCCAGGATGAAGGCGCCGATGGTGGACACCTGGTTCATCCAGGTGAACCCTTCCTGCGGCATGTAGTCGGCGTAGCGACGGGGCATGCCCGCGACGCCGAGCCAGTGCTGGATGAGGAAGGTCATGTGGAAGCCGATGAACAGCAGCCAGAAGTGCAGCTTGCCCAGGCGCTCGTTGAGCATGCGCCCGGTGAACTTGGGCCACCAGAAGTAGAAGCCGGCGAACATCGCGAACACCACGGTGCCAAAGACCACGTAGTGGAAGTGCGCCACCACGAAGTAGGAGTCCGAGACGTGGAAGTCCATGACCGGGCTGGAGAGGATGACACCGGTGAGACCACCGAAGAGGAAGGTCACCAGGAAGCCGATCGACCACAGCATCGGCGTCTCGAAGGTGAGCTTGCCTCGCCACATCGTGCCTATCCAGTTGAAGAACTTCACACCGGTCGGCACCGCAATGAGCATGGTCATGAACGCGAAGAACGGCAGCAGCACCGCTCCGGTGACGTACATGTGGTGAGCCCACACCGTCACCGAGAGCGCCGCGATGGCGATCGTGGCGTAGATGAGGCCCTTGTACCCGAAGATCGGCTTGCGGCTGAACACCGGGAAGATCTCACTGACGATGCCGAAGAACGGCAGAGCGATGATGTAGACCTCGGGGTGACCGAAGAACCAGAACAGGTGTTGCCAGAGGATGGCGCCACCGTTCTCGGGGTTGAAGACCTGGGCCCCGAGCCTGCGGTCAGCACCGAGCGCGAAGAGCGCGGCGGCCAGCGGCGGGAAGGCCATGAGCACGAGCATGCTCGTGACCAGGGTGTTCCAGGTGAAGATCGGCATGCGGAACATCGTCATGCCGGGCGCGCGCATGGTGATGATCGTGGTGATGAAGTTGACGGCACCGAGGATGGTTCCGAACCCGGTCATCGCGAGCCCGAAGACCCACAGGTCTCCGCCCAGGCCCGGGCTGAACGTCGTGTTCGACAACGGCGCGTAGGCGAACCAGCCGAAGGAGGCCGCGCCCTGAGGGGTGAAGAACCCGGCAGAGGCGATGAGGCCACCGAAGAGGTACAGCCAGTACGCGAACATGTTCAGACGCGGGAACGCGACGTCAGGTGCACCGATCTGCAGCGGCATGATGACGTTGGCGAAGCCCGCGAACAGCGGGGTCGCGAACAGCAGCAGCATGATCGTGCCGTGCATCGTGAACAGCTGGTTGTACTGCTCGTTGCTCTGGACGATCTGGATGCCCGGCTCGAAGAGCTCGGCCCGGATCACCAGGGCCATGAGGCCACCGATGCAGAAGAAGATGAAGGAGGTGATCAGGTACATGTACCCGATCGTCTTGTGGTCGGTCGACGTGATCCACTTGATCACGGTCCGGCCCAGGCTCTGACGCGACGGCGCCAGCCCGGGGACCACATCTACGGCGCTTACTGCGCTGACCATCAGTGCTCACCCTCCGTGGAGGCACTGGATGCCTCGTGTTGTTGACGGTTGAGGTCGAGTCCGAGTGAACCAGTCTGTCCACGCTCCGCGAGCTCCGCCATGTGTGCGTCGTACTCCTCCTGGGAGACGACCTTCACGTTGAAGAGCATCCCGGAGTGGAACTCACCGCACAGCTCAGCGCACTTGCCCGCGTAGATGCCTTCGCGGGTGGGGGTGACCTGCCAGATGTTCGTCCGGAACGGGATCATGTCCATCTTATCGACGAACGCGGGGATCCAGAAGGAGTGGATGACGTCTCGCGACTCGAGCTGGAACTCGACGACCTTGTTGACAGGCAGGTACAAGGTGGGGAACGACGCGTTGGTCCCCGGTGCACCCAGGTCGGTGTCGAGGTGTCCGACGTCGACCGCGTGCTGGCCGGTCTCGTAGACGTCAGAGTCGAGGTAGTTGAAGTCCCAGCTCCACTGCTTGCCGATCACCTGGACGGTGACGTCGGGCTCCGCGTCGATGGCGCGGATCTCACCGATGTCACGCTGGGTGAAGAAGAACAGCACGCCGACCATGACGATCGGGACGATCGTGTACATGATCTCGAGCGGCAGGTGGTAGCGGGTCTGGATGGGCAGGGTCTTGTCGTTCTTGCGCTTGCGGTAAGCCACGACGCACCAGAGCATGAGGCCCCAGGTGATGATGCCGACGGCGAGGGCAGCGACCCACGACCCGACCCACATGCTCGTGATGCGTTCGGTCTGGTTGGTCACCTGCCCGTCGGTGAACCCCGGGAGGAAGCCGCGCTGGGCCTCAGGGGAGCATCCGGATACGACAAGGCTGACGAGCGCGGCGGCTACAACGAGCCTGCCGGTCGTCTTCCGACTGGGGGTGGGGCGTTCCGAGCGCAAAGGGGGGCCTTTCACTTCACGTCCTGCCCACCACCCGAGCACGGGCAGCACACAGGACCTTCGTCCTCGATAGCATGAAGCGTAGCGCGGATCTGGCACAGAACGGGCCTTGAGCACGCCCTACGGGTGTGAGAAAGGTGGCACTTCCAACGTTTCTAACAGCGGCCATAGGTCTGTCACGAACCTAGGACCTAAAGCCCTGATTGTCCGGGCGTCGCCGGCTGCGACACAGCCCTCCTCACCAGTCTGGCACTCCTGCGTCACCCTCGCGCTACGGTGTGAGCGTGGTCGATCCAGGATTCTCACCCGCCAGCCCCCCTCCCCCGCCCGCCCGGGTCCACCTGGACGCCGGAGGCAACGCGCGGCTGCACCCGCTCGCCCGTCAAGGGCTCGAGCAGGCCCTCACCGAGGGGTGGGCCGAGCCACACCGCCTGCACTCGGAGTCACGGCGCGCCGCAGCGCTGCTGTGGGGCGCCCGCGAGGCCGTCGCCGGCGCGGTGGGCGCCAAGACCGAAGAGGTCCACTTCGCTCCCTCCCACGTCGCCGCGCTGCACGCGGCGGTCCGGGCCGTCGCCCTGGGGCGCCGCCGCGCCGGAACGACCATCGTCACCTCCGCCGTGGAACGCGCCGCCGTGCTCGACGCCGCACGCTTCGTCACCGCGCGGGCCGGCGCGGACGCCCGCCACGACGTCGTGGGCGTCGACGGGACCGGCATGGTCGACGCTGACGCCTTCGCCGCGGCGCTGACCGCTCCGGGCGTCGCCGTCGCCGCGCTGCAGCACTCCAACGGCGAGGTGGGGACGATCCAGCCGGTTCGCGCCGTGCACGCGGCGGCCCGCGCCGCGGGTGTCCCGCTCGTCGTGGACGCGGGTGCAGCGCTCGGGCACGCGGTGGTCCCCGAGGACTGGGACGTGCTCACCGGCGACAGCGCCGACTGGGGCGGCCCGTCCGGCGTCGGGGTGCTGGTGGTGCGCCGGGGCGTGCGGTTCACCGCGGACTGGCCCGAGGACGCCGACTCCTGGTTCCCCGGCGGGGTGTCCGTGCCGTCCGCCTTCGCTGCCGCCGTCGCCCTCCAGGCCTGCGCCGACGACCTCGCGGCTCAGGACTCCCGGCGCCGCGCCCTCGTCGATCTCGTGCGCACCCGTGTCCCCCAGCTCGTGCCCGACGTCGAGATGGTCGGCGACCCCTCGAACCGTCTCCCGCACGTGGTGACCTTCTCCTGCCTGTTCGTGGACGGCGAGGCGCTGGTCTCCGAGCTCGACCGGGCGGGGATCGCCGTCGGATCGGGCTCTGCGTGCACGTCCAGCGCGCTGGAGCCCAGCCACGTGCTCGCCGCGATGGGCGTGCTCACCCACGGCAACGTCCGGATCGGCATCGACCGCACGACGACGCGCGAGGACGTCGAGCGGTTCCTCGCCGTGCTGCCCACCGCGGTGGCCACGGTCCGCGGGATGCTGGGCGTGGGGTCGCTGTGACCCAGGAGCCGGTGGTGGTCGACGCGCGCGGGCTGCGCTGCCCGATCCCGGTCATCCGGCTGGCTCGGCGGGCGCAGGACCTCGACCCCGGCGAACTCGTCACGGTGTGGAGCACCGACCCGGCCGCGGTCCACGACGTCCCGGCCTGGGCCCGGATGCGCGGCCACGCCATCGAAGGATCGGTGGACGTCGATGCGGCGGACGGGGCGTTCACCGCGATCACCGTCCGCGTCGGCGGCTGACCGCCGCAGCGCCGCGCCCCGCATCCCGCGCCCGCGACCCGCACCACCGTCCCCGCACGCACGAGCGGGACCCTGGATGACCAGGGTCCCGCTGTGATGGTTCAGACGCTGTGGTGCGGACGAGCAGTGGTCAGGCGAAGGATCCGCCGCAGGCACAGCCCTCGCCGGCGTTCGGGTTGTCGATCGTGAAGCCCTGCTTCTCGATCGTGTCCGCGAAGTCGATGGTGGCGCCCTCGAGGTAGGGGACGCTCATCTTGTCCACGACGACCTCGACGCCGTCGTAGTCACGCAGGGCGTCGCCCTCCAGGAGGCGCTCGTCGAAGTACAGCTGGTAGATCAGGCCTGAGCAACCGCCAGGCTGGACGGCGACGCGCAGACGCAGGTCGTCACGGCCTTCCTGCTCGAGCAGCGCACGGATCTTCTGGCCGGCAAAGTCAGACAGCAGCACGCCGTGGGTTGCAGTCTCGGTGGTCTCGCTCATGGTGTCTCCCCACAATGAAGAAAACTAGTGACGAACAGTCGGTCTCTCGTCATGGATGCGACTGGCGTCACAGTCCACGCTCATGAGCAACCGTGCGCCAGAGGCTTTTGTTCCCACCAGCCTATGCCCTCGACCCCCCAGAGCCGTCACGATCCCGCGAATGACCGCCTGACCAGGCCGGGGACCATGACCGCGCCACCCGCTGCGCCACCGTCCCCGCTCGGTCCACGACCGTGGTCGTCCCGGACTCCGCCGGCCCTGCAGCCAGGGAGTACGACGCGCTGAGACCCACGGCCGCCAGCTCGCGACGGTTCATCATGCTGCGCTCGTACAGCGCCACGCAGGCCACCCCGTAGCTGCTCGCCGCCGCGGCCGCCTGCTCGACGCCGGAGCCGTGGAAGGAAGCGCCGTCCAGATCCTCGCGGGCGGTGACCACCAGGTCCGCGGCCAGGGCACGCGCGGTCAGGCCGGCCACCTGGGCGAAGACCGAGGCGCCGGGCAGCAGCCGGGCCCCGAGCAGCGCGAAGGCGAAGCCCAGGCCGCCGCCCGCCCCCGCACCCGGCAGCCCGGTCAGGTCACGGGAGCGTCCTCGCGCGGTCCGGGCACCGGACGCACCCCCGGCCCCCGTGCCGGCTCCGCCAGCTCCACCCGGGCCACCGCCCGCGAGCAGAGAGCGAGACGGGCCTGCCGCGCCTGAGGCAGCGGCATCTGTCGATGCCTGCTGGCGGGCACGCCAGAGCACGTCGGCACGCTGGCCGATCTCCCGTTCGCGCAGCTGAGCCGCCTCACGGCTGGCCCAGCCGGCGTCAGCGGCGCCTGCGCTCGCCCCGTGCAGGCCGAGCAGCGGGATGTCGGTGGCCACTGCCGCGACGAGGTCGACACCGCGCAGGGATGCCAGCACCTCGCCCAGCCCGCGCGCGTCCTCGTCGTCCACCGTCGTTCCCAGGGCGGCCAGCATCCCGGCTCCGGCGTCGGGCAGTGCGGGGAGGTCCGCAGGAGAACCGAGCCCGACGACGATGCGGCTCGCCCCCGAGGCCACCGCACGCAGCAGCTGGGCAGCCACGGCGCCCGAGCCGCCCTGCGGGTCGGAGCACAGGGCGACCGCGGTGTCGAGGTAGGCCGTCTCCCCCATGACGAGCACGCCGTCGGGATCAGGCTGCGGCCATCCGGACACCTGGGCCAGGAGACTGGCCCACCCAGGTCCGCCGTCGGAGAGCGGGCACAGCTCGACCGTGTCGTGAGGTGCGCCCCGCAGCCACCCGGCAGCCAGCGCCTCGCTGACGCGGCGCGAGGTGTCCGCGCCGGTGAACCGGTCGGTGGTGATGAGTACATGCATGGCCCCATCCTCACCTACCTGCCCACGCCGCCGGCCGCACCCGGCTCCGGCGCGGCGTGCGGGCCTGACCGTCCCGGCCTGCGGCTGTGGCCTTGTGAGACGATTGGCCGCGTGAGCACACTGCTGAACTCGTCCTTCACCGAACCTTCCGCCTCACCGGCCCTGCTGCTCCTGGGACAGAAGACCGACCTGTCCTCCGAGCGCGGCGTGGAGTGCACCGGCGACCTGCCCGCTGCGAGCGATCCTGACCTCGTAGAGCGGGCCCGGGTGGCGCGCGCGGCCCTGGGTGACCGGGCGTTCATCCTCGGCCACCACTACCAGCGCGACGAGGTCATCGACTTCGCCGACGTCACGGGCGACTCCTTCAAGCTCGCGCGCGAGGCCGCCGCTCGGCCGGACGCGGAGTTCATCATCTTCTGCGGCGTGCACTTCATGGCCGAGAGCGCCGACATCCTCACCTCTGACGACCAGCAGGTCATCCTCCCTGACCTCGCGGCCGGCTGCTCCATGGCAGACATGGCTGCGATCAACCAGGTCGAGGACTGCTGGGACGTGCTCACCGACGCCGGCATCGCCGACGTCACGCTGCCCGTGACCTACATGAACTCCACCGCTGCGATCAAGGCCTTCACCGGCCGCCACGCCGGGACCGTGTGCACCTCCTCCAACGCCGAGGTGGCGCTGCGCTGGGCCTTCGACCAGGTGGGCGGGGTGGACGGGACCGGGAAGGTGCTGTTCATGCCTGACCAGCACCTGGGCCGCAACACCGCGATGATCAAGCTCGGCCTCACGGCCGAGGACTGCGTCGTCTATGACCCGCGCAAGCCCGGCGGCGGTCTGACCACCCAGCAGCTGCAGGACGCCCGGATGATCCTGTGGCGCGGGCACTGCTCGGTCCACGGCCGGTTCTCCGAGCGCAACGTCACCGACATCCGGGCCGCCGTGCCCGGCATCAATGTGCTTGTCCACCCCGAGTGCAAGAACGAGGTGGTCGCCGCCGCGGACTTCGTCGGGTCGACGGAGTACATCATCACGATGCTCAACAACGCTGAGCCGGGGTCGTCGTGGGCGATCGGCACCGAGCTCAACCTCGTCCGCCGGGTCGCCGCTGCCCACCCGGACAAGAACGTGCACTACCTCGACTCGACCGTGTGCTTCTGCTCGACCATGAACCGCATCGACCTGCCGCACCTGGTGTGGATCATGGAGTCGCTGGTCGCCGGACGGGTCACCAACCAGATCGTCGTGGACAGCGACGACGCTCACTGGGCCCGCGTCGCCCTCGATCAGATGCTCGCGCTGCCCGGACTCTGAGCGGTACGTTGGGAGCACGCGGGTCCCGCTCCCACCCGACGCCAGAACCACAGGACTCGATCCCGGGAGGTCCTCGTGAGCACTGCACGACCGCTCCGCCTGGGCGTGTACGTCTTCGACGGCGCTGACGAGATGGATGTGGTCGGCCCGTACACGGTGCTCACCCGGTGGGCGGAGGCCGCCCACTCCCGTCCGGACGTGGTGACCTTCTCCGACGACGGCGCCGGCGTCCGCCTCGCCGGCGGCCTGCTCATGGTCCCGGACGTCGCCGCAGACGCAGGCGGCCCGCTGCACGTGCTCGTCTACCCGGGCGGACAGGGCGCCCTGCTGCGCATGGCCAGCTCCGAGCACCTGGCCTGGCTGCGCGACCAGCGCGAGACCGTCCCCCTCGTCGTCGGGGTGTCTGCCGGCGCCCTCGTCCTCGCCGCCGCCGGGCTGCTGGCCGGGCGGCCCTGCACCACCCACCGCGACCAGGCGGGCCTGCTCGCCGAGACCGAGCCGAGCGCCCTGGTGGACACCCAGGCGGCCTTCGTCGACGACGGGGACGTCATCACCTCGGCCGGGACCGCCGGTGCGCTGGACGCTGCCCTGCGCGTGGTGGCCCGTCTGGACAGCCCCGAGGTGGCCGCCACGACCGCCCGGTCCTTGGACTACGCCCCGGGCGTGCCCACCTGAACCGTCGCCGTCACCGGTCGGCGTCCGACACGCTGATGGTCGCCGTGCCGCTCGCCGGCTCCCGCGGGCGCCCGTAGTAGCGTGATGCGGTGACTCGACAGATCCAGCTGGCGCTCGCCACCTACCGGCCTCGCCGTGCCATCCCCGGCCAGACGATCCTCGACCCGTCGGTGACCCGTACCCGGGTCCGGCCTGGCGACCTCGACATCTACTTCCACATGAACAACGCGGTGTACCTCAACCTCATGGACTCCGCGCGCAGCAACCTGCTCGCCGACTGCGGATCCATGACGCTGCTCAACGACCGGGGCTGGTACCCGGTGGTCGCGGCGTCGACCATGTCCTACAAGCGGTCGCTGACGTTGTTCCAGCCGGTCGAGGTGACCAGCCAGGTGCTCGGGTGGGACCCACGCGTTGTCTACCTCGAACAGCGCATCACCACCCGGGGCACGCTGTCAGCGCGCGGCTGGGTGGCGGCCCGCTTCCTCAGCAAGGACGGCTCGCGCATCCCGGCCCCTGATGTCGCCGCCCTGCTGGGCGGCGACATCATCAGTCCTGACCTGCCCGAGGACGTGGCGGCCTGGGCTCGCGCGGTGGACGTCGCCCACCGCGTCTGAGCCTGCTCAGTTCTGCTCAGCGAGGGCAGCCAGCAGCAGCGCCTCGGCCAGCACGACCTTCTCCAGCTCTCCCAGGTGGACCGACTCGTCGGCGCCATGAGCGCGGGAGTCCGGATCTTCCACACCGGTGACCAGGATCGCGGCGTCAGGGAAGACCTCCAGGAGATCGGCGATGAACGGGATGGACCCGCCGATGCCGATGTCGACCGGCGGCGTGCCCCACGCCTGCTCGAAGGCCGCCCGCGCCGCGCGCATCGCGGCGGAGTCGACCGGCGCCTGGAACGGCCGGCCGAGCTCGCCGTCACGCACGACGACCTGCGCGCCGAAGGGGGCGTGGGAGACCAGGTGGGTGCGCAGCGCCTCCAGCGCGGCGGCCGGGTCCTGCCCGGCGGCGATCCGCAGCGAGAGCTTGGCGGTGGCCTTGGGGGTGATCGTGTTGGAGGACAGGGCGACGCTCGGTGCGTCGAAGCCGATGACCGACAACGCCGGACGGGTCCACAGCCGTGCCGAGATCGGTCCGGTGCCGGCCAGCGCCACGGAGTCCAGCACCCCGGAGTCCGCGCGGAAGTCCGCCTCCTCGTAGTCCACCGCCGGGTCGGGTGCGTGGGCGAGCCCGGCAACGGCGACGTCGCCGGCGTCGTCGTGCAGGGTGGCCACGAGGCGGGACAGCAGGGTGATGGCGTCCAGCACCGGTCCGCCGAACATGCCCGAGTGGATGGCGTGCGACCCGACCGTGAGCTCGACCTCGCAGTCGACGAGCCCGCGCAGGGAGGTGGTCAGGCCGGGGACGCCGACCTTCCAGTTCGCTGAGTCCGCGACGACGATGACGTCGGCGCGCAGCAGGTCGGCGTGCTGGGCGAGGAACTCGGCGAAGAACGGCGAGCCGATCTCTTCCTCGCCCTCGACGAAGACGGTGACGCCCACGGCGAGGTCCTCCCCCAGGGTCCGCAGTGCGCCCAGGTGCGCGATGATCCCAGCCTTGTCGTCAGCGGCGCCGCGCCCGTAGAGCCGACCGTCCCGCTCGGTTGGGACGAAGGGGTCGGTGCTCCAGTCCGCGCGGTCTCCCGGGGGCTGGACGTCGTGGTGGGCGTACAGCAGCACCGTCGGGGCGCCAGCAGGCGCCGGGCGCCGGGCGATGACCGCGGGACGGCTCTCGCCGGCGGTGAGGATCTGCACGTCGTCGAGGCCAGCACCCCGCAAGAGGTCAGCGACAGCCTCGGCGCTCGAGGCGACGTGAGACTGGTCGAAGGCGGGCGCCGAGACGCTAGGAATACGGACAAGTGCCTCCAGGTCACCCCGCAGAGCAGGGAACAGCTGGCTGACACGGGCACGGAGGTCGAGAAGATCGCTCATCGGTGCACCGTATCGCGCTACGACCCACCCCCGCAGTCCACTAGCATGGAGACGTGTTCTCACGGAAGAAGTCCTCAGACGTCGCATCCGCAGCCGACCCGGTCGCCGCCGCAGCGGAGATCGAGCAGCCTGGCGGCAAGGGCCGCCCGACGCCGAAGCGCAGAGAGGCCGAGGCCGCCAACAAGCGCCCGCTGGTCCCGGACGACCGCCGCGCCGCGGCCAAGGCCGCCCGCATCAAGCAGCGCGAGGCCCGCGACCTCGAGTACCAGGCGATGAAGTCTGGCGACGAGAAGAACCTCCCCCTGCGTGACCGCGGCCCCGTGCGCCGCTACGTCCGCAACTACGTCGACGCCCGGCGCAACGTCGCCGAGTACTTCCTCTTCGTCGCGGCCGCCTTCCTCGTGCTGACCTTTGTCGCCAACCAGGCCCCCGGCCTGGCCTTCCTGGCGATCATCGGTGTCTACCTCGTAGTCCTCATCGCCATCGTGGACTCCTTCATCATGTGGCGGATGCTCAAGAAGCGTCTCGTGGCGAAGTTCGGCGAGGACGCCGTGGTTCGCGGCACCGCCATGTACGCAGCGATGCGCGCCTTCCAGATCCGCCGGGCCCGCCTGCCCAAGCCGATGGTCAAGCACGGGGAATACCCGTCCTGACGAACGTCTGCAGCACCTGATGGCTGGCGGTCCACCTCGGACCTCCAGCCATCGCTGTCTTCCGGGCATGGTCGTCGAGGGGCGTCGGTGCGCGGCGACCTCCTCCATCCGGTCCGGCCACCGCACGCGCTGGTCAGAGGTGGTCTAACCTCGATGGATGGACTATCGATACCTTGGAAACTCCGGCCTGAAGATCTCCGAGATCACCTACGGCAACTGGCTCACCCACGGCTCGCAGGTCGAGAACGAGACCGCGACGCAGTGCGTGCACGCCGCCCTCGACGCGGGCATCACGAGCTTTGACACCGCGGACGTGTACGCGAACACCAAGGCCGAGCAGGTGCTCGGCGACGCCCTCAAGGGACAGCGACGGGAGTCGTTGGAGATCTTCACGAAGGTCTACTGGCCGACCGGCCCCGGCGGCCCCAACGACACGGGACTCTCGCGCAAGCACATCATGGAGTCCATCAACGGATCCCTGACGCGGCTGGGCACCGACTACGTCGACCTCTACCAGGCGCACCGCTACGACACCGAGACTCCCCTCGAGGAGACGATGCAGGCCTTCGCCGACATCGTCCGCCAGGGCAAGGCCCTCTACATCGGCGTCAGTGAATGGACCGCCGACCAGCTCCGCGCCGGCCACGCGTTGTCCAAGGAGCTCGGCTTCCAGCTCATCTCCTCCCAGCCGCAGTACTCCATGCTGTGGCGGGTCATCGAGGACGAGGTGGTTCCCACCTCGGCCGAGCTCGGCATCTCCCAGATCGTCTGGTCCCCCGTCGCTCAGGGCGTCCTCACCGGCAAGTACAAGCCCGGAGCCGCGCTCCCCGAGGGCTCCCGCGCCACCGACGACAAGGGCGGCGCCACGTTCATCAAGCGCTTCCTGCGCGACGACGTGCTCGAGCGGGTGCAGCAGCTTACTCCGGTGGCCCAGGAGCTCGACCTCAGCCTGGCGCAGCTCGCGGTGGCCTGGGTCCTGCAGAACAAGAACGTCGCCGCAGCGCTCATCGGCGCCTCGCGTCCTGAGCAGGTCGCCGAGAACGTCAAGGCCTCCGGTGTGGTGATCCCCGCCGAGCTGCTCGAGCGCATCGACTCCATCCTCGGTGACGTCGTCGAGCGCGACCCGGCCAAGACGGCCGAGGGCGCACCGCAGTCACGACCGGTCTGACGATCCCTGCATCCCCGCAGGAGAGAGACTGAGGCCTCCAGGGCGCGCATCCACGCAGCTCTGGAGGCCTCGGTCGTCCTGACAGGTCAGTCCAGGTCAGCCGACCTGCGTCGACAGCGCGACCGCGGGCGCGGCCGGCGCGCCGGCGTGGAGCACGACGGCGCTCGCCACACCGGCCGCGGCCAGCTCGTGCCACGTCTGGCCGAGCCACTGCTCGGCGTCGTACTGGTTGGTGAAGACCGGGCTGGTCGGCTCGGGCAGGACAGCCCCGGCCGCGTCGCGGAACTCCCACAACCACTGGGGAGTAATCATCCGAGAAGCTCCTTGTTGATCCGGCGGGCCCAGAACGGCCCCTCGTAGATGAATGCGGTGTACCCCTGGGTGAGGTTCGCACCGGCGTCGAGGTAGGCACGGGCGTCGGCAGGGGTCGTGATGCCACCTACTCCGATGATCACAGGGTCCTCCCCCAGTCGCGCGCGCAGACGGCGCACGACCTCCAGGCCACGCGGTAGGAGAGGGCGTCCGGAGAGACCACCCTCGCCGAGCTCGTGGTTGATCGTCGTGTTGACCGCGACGACGCCGTCCAGGCCGAGCTCGAGGGCGAGGTCAGCGACCGCGTCGACGTCGTCGTCGGCCAGGTCGGGAGCGATCTTGACCAGCAGCGGGATGCGGGGGCGGGCATTGGCGTCGGTCGCCCGGTCGGCTGCCTCACGCACCGCGACGAGGATCGGGCGCAGGGCGTCCACCGACTGCAGGTCCCGCAGGCCCGGGGTGTTCGGGGAGGACACGTTGACCACGAGGTAGTCGGCCCACGGGGCGAGCAGGCTCGCGCTCGTGGCGTAGTCGCCGGCGGCCTCCGCTGCGGGCGTGACCTTCGTCTTACCAATGTTGGCGCCGACGAAGACGGCCCGTCCGGACGTCGTCGCGCGCAGGGCCCGCAGCCGCTCGGCGGCTGCCGCGGCGCCCTCGTTGTTGAAGCCCATCCGGTTGCGCACCCCGCCGAGCGGGATCTCACGCCACATCCGCGGCTTCTCGTTCCCCGGCTGAGGGTGGGCGGTGACCGTCCCGATCTCGATGAAACCGAAGCCGAGCATCGTGAGCCCGCGGATGGCCTCGGCGTTCTTGTCGAAGCCGCCGGCCAGGCCGAAGGGAGCCGGTACCCGACGCCCGAACACCGTCACGCCGCCCTCGCGCAGGTACGGCGCCAAGGCACCCTGGATGATGCCGTTCAGCACCGGCACCCGTCCGACCGTGCTGATCAGGCGGAACACGAGGGTGTGCGCCTTCTCCGGGTCCATCCGGGCGAAGAACGTGCGGAAGACGAAGCGGTAGATCATGAGTGGGCCGGGCTCCTTGGGCTGTCGTGACGCTGGGGTTCGTTGGACGGATCGTGAGACGACTCGCAGCGCGGGCCGCGGCAGGATCCGGTAGATCGTCGCACCGACGGGCGCCGGCTAGGCAGGACCATCGTCGGGCCGGTCAGCCGGCTCGTCATGACCGCGGGTGCGCCACAACCAGAACAGACCGATCACCGGCAGGACCAGCGGGACGTACCCGTAGCCCTGCCCGAAGGACGACCACACCGTGCTCTCCGGGAAGGCTCCGGCGTCCACGATCGTGGCGACGCCGACCGCGAGCACCCCCACGAGCTCGAAGGAGCAGGCGACCCAGGCGACGGTGCGCCAGCGCCCGCCGCCGCGGGCCAGGGCGATCGTGGCCACGATGTAGACGATGCCGGCGAGCAGAGACAGCGCATAGGCGAGCGGGGCCTGGTCGCCGTGGGTGAGCAGCTGGTACAGCGCGCGGGCGGTCGCCGCCAGCGCCAGCACCGCGTAGACCAGCACGAGCAGCCGGCCGAACCCGCTGTTCGTGGGACGCACGCCAGACAGGTCGGTGGTGTCGTCGCCCGGTGCGGGGGACGCAGGTTCAGGGGGCACGTCAGCTCTCTCGTCGTCGCGGTCTGGGGTCCTGCGGCCGGTGGTCATCCGGTCCTCGTCCAGATCTGCACCAGGCGCCACTGCAAGAACACCACGGTGAGCGCCGCGACCACCATGACCACCGAGCTCCACCTGCTCCGCTCGGCGAAGGCCCAGGCCGCCGCGAACGGCAGGATGATCAGCACGGTGATGAGGTAGCCCCAGAACTCCCCGACGGCGATCGCGTGATCGCCGGTGGCGAGCATGACCGCAGCCACCAGGACCTGGACGAGCAGCAGACCTTCGACCACCGCTCCGCCCCACAGCTGCTTGAGGATCACAGCCCGGTCCTTGATGACGAACCACAGGGCCCAGAGCGCCTGCGCCGTCGCGGCGGCCATGATGATGTAGGTCAGGGGTGCCAGCACAGGTCCGAGATTACCGCCCGGGCGCGCACAGCAGTGAACTGTGGTCCCAGGGTGTGGGGACCGGCGGGGATATCATCAGCGAGTGGCAGACCTCTCATTCACAAGCAAAGACCTCTCCAGCCTCACCACGGATGCGCTCGTCATCGGCGTCGCGGCGACCCCCTCGGGTCCCGCGCTCAGCCCGAGCGACGCACTCCCGGAGGCTGTCCGCACGAACATCGACCTCACGCTGCTGGGCGTGAGCGGCGCTCTGGACACCGTGACCCGGATCCCGGGCGTCGGGCTGAACGCCAAGATCATCGTCCTGACCGGGCTCGGTTCCATGACCGCGCTCAACCCCGAGGCGCTGCGCCGCGCCGCGGGCGCCGCGACCCGCACGCTGGGCGGGGTGCGTTCAGCAGTCATCGCACTGCCGACCGCCGAGGAGCACGACGTCGCTGCGGTCGCCGAGGGCGCCCTGCTCGGGTCCTACGCCTTCCGCACCTACCGCACCGGTGACGCCGCGACGGCCAACACGCCGCTGGAGTCCATCACCATCGCGACGCCGCTGGCCGACCAGCCCCGCATCAAGGCCGCCGGAGACCGCGCCCAGGTGGTCGCGGCCGCCGTGCACGCCACCCGCGACCTGGTCAACACCGCTCCCAACGACCTGTTCCCCGCGGCCTTCGCCGAGATCGCCAAGACGGCGGCCAAGGGCACCAGCGTCAAGGTCACGGTCCTCGACGAGAAGGCCCTGACCGCCGGCGGCTACGGCGGCCTGCTCGGCGTCGGGCTCGGCTCGACCCGCGGACCGCGCCTGGTCAAGCTGTCCTACACCCCCGCCAAGGCTGCCTCGAAGGTCGCCCTCGTCGGCAAGGGCATCACCTTCGACTCGGGCGGCATCTCGATCAAGCCCGCCAAGGGCATGGAGGCGATGAAGTCGGACATGGCCGGTGCGGCCGCCGTCCTGCACACCGTGCTGGCCGCGGCGCAGCTCGGCTTGCCCGTCGCGGTCACCGGGTGGCTGTGCCTCGCGGAGAACATGCCCTCGGGCACGGCGCAGCGTCCCTCGGACGTCATCACCGTCCGCGGCGGCACGACCGTCGAGGTGCTCAACACCGACGCCGAGGGCCGCCTGGTCCTCGCCGACGGTCTTGTCGCAGCCGGCGAGGAGAACCCCGACGTCATCCTCGACATCGCGACGCTCACCGGCGCCCAGATGGTCGCCCTGGGCACCCGTGTCTCGGCCGTCATGGGATCCGACGACGTGCGCGGTGCGGTCGTCGAGGCCGCTGACGCCTCCGGCGAGCAGTTCTGGCCGATGCCGCTGCCCACCGAGCTGCGCTCGAGCATGGACTCCTCGGTCGCTGACATCGCGAACATCGGGGACCGCTTCGGCGGGATGCTCGTTGCCGGGCTGTTCCTCAAGGAGTTCACCGGCGACACCCCGTGGGCTCACCTGGACATCGCTGGTCCGTCCTTCAACGAAGGGTCCGCCCACGGGTACACCCCGGTCGGCGGCACCGGCGTGGGCGTGCGCACCATGCTCTCCTACCTGGAGTCCCGCGCCCCCAAGAAGTAGCGCGGCGACCCAGCAGGTCGCACAGCAGGTACCGGTGCGGGCGGACGGTCCTCAGATCCTCGATCTGGCGGCTGTCCGTCCGCACTGTGCGTGGGGGCAGCTTCGGGCAGGTCAGCGACGGCGCTGGGCGGAGGTCCAGTCCCGCATCCGCTGCGGGTAGCCGGTGAAGTTCACGTCGTAGACCGGGATGCCCAGCTCGGCCGCGAGCTTGCGCGCCGCGGCCGCGTCGGGCACGCGGCGCCGGGTCCACTCCCCGTCAGCGGCGATGAGGAGGATGGTGGTGGGCTGGTCGATGGTCGGCGGTTCGATGTACGCCTCCACGCTCACCCGCGTGCGGGTGAACTCGGCCAGGTGCTCCTGGGTCTCGCGGCGCCGGTCGGCGGCGCTCGCCCGCCCGCTCGGCTCGGCCGCGCGTGCCGAGCGCCGGGTGAACAACTGAGACAGTCGAGACATGGACGCAGAATACATCCCGCCCCTGCGGGTTCCCTGAGGGCCACAGACGCCCCCACCAGGGCTGACCAGCCTCCCCACGTCGTCGCACGTCACAAAATGTGCGGAATATCTGCCCTGGTGTCTTGAGCATCACAGCGACAACGCGCCCATACGGTGCACTTACACTTTGGACCCGGCCACCTTGATGACAAGATGGGCGTGTACCAAACCCATTGCGCCTAAGGAGTTCCACGTGGCCGAGACCCCCGGCACCGATTTCGACATCGTCGTCCTGGGCGGAGGCAGTGGCGGCTACGCCACCGCACTGCGCGCCGCTCAGCTGGGAGCGAAGGTGGCCCTCGTCGAAGCAGACAAGCTGGGGGGAACGTGCCTGCACTACGGCTGCGTCCCGACCAAGGCCCTGCTTCACGCGGCCGAGCTTGCTGACAACGCCCGCGACGGCAGCCACTTCGGCGTGCTGTCCGAGTTCAAGGGCATCGACATGGCGGGGGTGAACAGCTACAAGGACGGCGTCGTCTCGGGCCTCTACAAGGGTCTGCAGGGACTCATCAAGTCTCGTGCCATCACCGTCTTCGACGGCTGGGGCACCCTCGTCGCCCAGGACACCGTCGAGGTCAACGGTCAGCGGATCACCGGACGCAACATCGTCCTGGCGACCGGGTCCTACTCCCGCTCCCTGCCTGGCCTGGAGATCGGCGGACGTGTCCTCACGTCCGAGCAGGCCCTCAAGCTCGACTACGTGCCCAAGTCGGTCGTGGTCCTCGGTGGCGGTGTCATCGGCTCGGAGTTCGCGAGCGTCTGGCGCTCCTTCGGTGCCGACGTGACGATCGTCGAGGCGCTGCCCCACCTGGTCCCCAACGAGGACGAGGCACTGAGCAAGGCCCTCGAGCGCGCCTTCCGCAAGCGCGGCATCGCCTTCAACCTCGGCGACCGGTTCTCCGGCGTCACCCAGGACGACTCCGGCGTGCACGTCACGCTCGAGTCCGGCAAGACCTTCGACGCAGAGCTCCTCCTTGTCGCCGTGGGCCGTGGTGCACGCACCGCTGACCTCGGCTTCGAGGCCCAGGGCATCACGATCGACCGCGGCTTCGTCATCACCGACGACAAGCTGCACACCGGCGTGGGCAACATCTGGGCCGTGGGCGACATCGTCCCCGGACTCCAGCTCGCCCACCGTGGATTCGCTCAGGGCATCTTCGTCGCCGAGCAGATCCTCGGGCTCAACCCGGCCCCGATCGTGGAGTCCGGCATCCCCCGCGTCACGTACTCCGACCCCGAGATCGCGTCCGTCGGACTCACCGAGGCCAAGGCCAAGGAGCAGTTCGGCGGGGACTCGGTCGAGACCCTCGAGTACAACCTGGCCGGCAACGGCAAGAGCAAGATTCTCGCGACCCAGGGCTTCATCAAGCTCGTCCGTCAGAAGGACGGCCCCGTCGTCGGCGTCCACATGATCGGCGCCCGTGTCGGTGAGCTCATCGGAGAGGGCCAGCTCATCGTGAACTGGGAGGCCTACCCCGAGGACGTCGCCGCACTCGTCCACGCACACCCCACTCAGAACGAGGCACTTGGAGAGGCATTCCTGGCTCTGGCCGGCAAGCCTCTGCACGCCCACAACTGACCAAACCATCAAAGGAGACCGGAGAGGTCATGTCTGACAACGTGCAGATGCCCGCACTGGGCGAATCAGTCACCGAAGGCACCGTTACCCGCTGGCTCAAGGCCGTCGGCGAGACGGTCGAGCTCGACGAGCCGTTGCTCGAGGTCTCGACCGACAAGGTCGACACCGAGATCCCCTCGCCGTTCGCCGGCGTGCTCGAGCAGATCCTGGTCGAGGAGGACGAGACCGTCGAGGTCGGCGCCACCCTCGCAGTGATCGGCTCGGGTTCCGAAGCATCGGCTCCCGAGGCACCGGCCGCACCTGCAGCCGAGGCTCCGGCCGAAGAAGCCCCCGCCCCCGCCGAGCAGGCTCCGGCCGAGCAGGCACCGGCTGAGGCTGCTCCGGCCGCCGAGGCAGCTCCCGAGGAAGCGGCCCCGGCTGCTGAGGCAGGCGCTGGCGAAGAGATCAAGCTCCCCGCGCTCGGCGAGTCCGTCACCGAGGGCACCGTCACCCGCTGGCTCAAGCAGGTCGGCGACTCCGTCGAGGTCGACGAGCCGCTGCTCGAGGTCTCGACCGACAAGGTCGACACCGAGGTCCCCTCCCCCGTGGCCGGGATCGTCCAGTCGATCCTCGTCCAGGAGGACGAGACCGTCGAGGTCGGCACCGTCCTCGCCGTCGTCGGCTCGGGCGCCCCTGAGGCTGCCGCTCCGGCTGCCGCACCGGCACCTGAGGCTGCACCGGCACCTGCCGCTGCTGCGGCACCCGAGGCTGCACCTGCCCCGGCTGCTGCACCGGCTCCCGCCGCTGCTCCGGCTCCGGCTGCCACCGAGGCGCCCAAGGCCGCCCCGGCTGCTGCTCCCGCACAGGCCGCCGCTCCGGCTCAGGCTTCTGCTCCGGCCGTCTCTGCCGCTGGTGGCTCGTACCTGACGCCGCTGGTCCGCAAGCTCGCGACCGAGAAGGGCGTCGACGTCTCCACCCTCACCGGGACCGGCGTCGGTGGACGTATCCGCAAGGAAGACGTCCTCGAGGCAGCAGCCAAGGCTGCAGAGGCCGCCAAGGCCGCTGAGGCAGCCAAGGCACCGGCCGCTGCTCCCGCAGCAGCCGCTCCGGCCGCATCGAAGACCACGAGCGTCCCGCCCGTGTCTCCGCTGCGCGGGACCACCGAGAAGGCCAGCCGCCTGCGCAAGATCATCGCCGAGCGCATGGTCGACGCACTGCACACGCAGGCCCAGCTGACCACGGTCGTCGAGGTCGACGTGACCCGCATCGCGCGCCTGCGCGCTCAGGCCAAGGACAGCTTCAAGGCTCGTGAGGGCGCCAACCTCACCTTCCTGCCGTTCTTCACGCTCGCGGCCATCGAGGCGCTCAAGGCCTTCCCGAAGGTCAACGGCGTGCTCGAGGGTGACACCATCACGTACCACGCACAGGAGAACGTCGGCATCGCCGTCGACACCGAGCGTGGCCTCCTGGTCCCGGTCATCCGCGACGCGGGCGACCTCAACCTGGCCGGCATCGCTCGCAAGATCGCCGACCTCGCCACCCGCACCCGCGGGAACAAGGTCTCCCCCGACGAGCTCAGCGGTGGCACGTTCACCATCACGAACACCGGCTCCGGCGGCGCGCTCATCGACACCCCGATCGTCCCGGGTGGCACCTCCGCCATCCTGGCGACCGGCACGATCGTCAAGCGTCCGGCCGTGATCAAGGACGCCGACGGCGCCGAGGTCATCGCCATCCGCTCGATCTGCTACCTGTCGCTGTCCTACGACCACCGTCTGGTCGACGGCGCCGACGCGTCGCGCTACCTGATGGCCGTCAAGAACCGCATCGAAGAGGGTGCGTTCGAGTCCGAGGTCGGTCTCTGACCGAGGAGCACTCCTCAGCTCGCTGCACGAGCCCGCGACCGGTGGTCGCGGGCTCGTGTGCGTCTTGCGGGCTTCACGCTCTCACGGTGCGCGACGGCGCTGCTGTGGCACGATGACGACATGGCACCTCCACGCACAGTCGTCGTCGCAGGTGCGAGCGGCCTCGTCGGCTCAGCACTGGTCCCCGCTCTCTCAGCCGCCGGCTACACGGTCCGCCGCCTCGTTCGCCGCCCGGCCCGCCGGGACGACGAGATCGCCTGGGACCCGGCGGCCGGCATCCTCCCGGTCGGCACGCTCGACGGCGTCGACGCTGTCATCAACCTCGCCGGGGCGGGCGCCGGGGACCGCCGCTGGACGCCTGAGTACCGCGCGCTCATCCTCAGCTCTCGGGTGAGCACGACGAGCCTGCTGGCCCGCGAGCTCGCCAAGGTCCGGCGAGCCACCGCCGCCGAGGGCGAGCCCTACCCGATCACCCTCATCCAGGCCTCGGCCACCGGGTACTACGGCGACCGCGGCGACGAGGTGCTCACCGAGTCCTCAGCCCCCGGACGCGGCTTCCTGGCCGACGTCGTCCGGCAGTGGGAAGCGGCCGCCGAGCCCGCCCGCCAGGCGGGCGTCCGGGTCGTCGACATCCGGTCCGGGATCGTCCTGACGACGAAGGGCGGAGCGTTGGGACGGCTGCTGCCGCTGCTGCGCCTCGGGGTCGCGGGCCCGCTGGGGTCCGGGCAGCAGTTCTGGAGCTGGATCTCCATGGCCGACGAGGTCCGTGCCATCCTCCACCTGCTCGAGTCGCAGGTGAGCGGGCCGGTCAACCTCACAGCGCCTGCCCCCTCGCGCAACCGTGACCTGACCCGGGCCCTGGGTGCCGCCTTCCACCGTCCGACCGTGGTTCCTGCGCCGGAGTGGGCGCTCAAGCTCGTCATCGGCGGCTTCTCCTCGGAGATCCTCGGGTCCCAGCGTGTGCACCCCACGGTCCTGGAGGAGTCCGGCTTCACCTTCGACCACCCGACCATCCACGCCGCCGCCACGTGGCTGGCAGGGGCCACGCCCACGCGCTGACCGCGGGCTCCCGCGTGAGAGCCCCCGCCTCAGCCGGGTGGTGCCGTCTCGGCGACGGTGGCCACTCGCCAGCCGGAGTCCGTCGCCACCAGGTCCAGCACCGCGGTCCTGGGGGCACTGGCCGCGACCGTGCGGGCACCGTCGGCCGACTCCACGGTGTACGCCCCGATCGTGAAGGTGACCTGGACCTGCGCGGTCGCCGGGGCGGACGGTGATCCCGCCGTCTGCGCGAGCACCTCGACTCCCACGGTCTCGACCGTGAGACCGCTGATCCTGGCCCCCTCAGCCCGCAGAGAGGCGACAAGCTCGCTGGCCTGCAGGTGCGCGGGCGAGCCAGGGACCAGCACCCCGCCCCAGCCGTCCGAGGGTGCCCCGCTGGCACCGCCAGACGCCTGGGAACCCTCCGCATCCAGCGGCGCGTTGGTCAGCGCAACGACGGCGTCCATCCGGGCCGCGGTCAGCTGTGCGGCCGCCGCCCCGGGGTCCTCCTGCGCCGGTTCTGGCGCGGGCGCGGACGCGGACGCGAGCTCACCCGGCGCGGCGTGAGCCGGCGCATCTGCTCCCACCCTGTGCACGATGACGCCGCCGCCGAGCAGACCAGCGAGCACGAGCAGCACGAGGACCACGGGACGACGCAGCCTGGGCTGCGGGTCAGAGGTCGACCGCCTGAGCACCGGGTCGGGAGTCGAAGACCTGACCTCCCGCTCTGGCGTCGAGGGTGCCGCTCCGCCGAGGGGATCGGGTGGCCCTGGCGCGGGCGCGCCAGCCGCGGGCAGGCGGGAGGTGCTGCCGCGGAAGGCCTTGCGCCGGGGCGGTGGCCGGTCCAGGCTGCCCCGTCGCACGGCGTCGGCAGGGCTGGGCGTCCGGAACCGCGACGACGCCCGGTCGCGCGGTAGTCCGTCGGCGCGGGGCTCCCCCGATGCGCGGGGCTCCCCCGATGCGCGCGGCTCCCCCGACACGGGTGGCTCCCCCATCTCCTCGGCGTCTGGGACCGCAGCCCGAGGCAGGACGAGCGGCAGGCACGGAGCCAGGTCGTGGCTGAGGGTGGCCAGGGTGCCGACGCCGGGGCGCGACTCGGCGTCGCCCAGCGCGCTGACGATGAGCTTGACCAGGCCGCGCAAGCCTGGTTCGGGGCGGTCACCGGCCTGGGGTCCGTGGGCGGGGGCGATGACCGCGTCCGCCAGGGCAGCGAGGTGATAGGCGTCCTCCTGCGGTGAGGGGGCCAGCGGCGCGGCACCGGCCGGCGCGGGCTTGGGCACGGTCAGCACCACCCGTCCGTCGTCGATGAGCACGTCCTGGGGGCGCATGGGCCCGTAGCGCAGACCGCGGGCATGCAGGCGGGCGAGGGCTCGGCCGATCGTCACCAGGAGGGTGCTCGTGTGGCCGGCTCCCAGGCGTCCGGACACCTCGACGAAGGTCTCCAGGGTGCAGGGGGCCGCGACGGCCGTGAGGTAGCCGATCGCGTCGTCCAGGTCGAGGGCGTCCACGAGCGGCTCCACCGCGGGATCAGCGACGGAGAACCAGCCCGCGAGGTGGGCGACGGAGGCTTCGCGTGCGCCGTCGGCCAGGGCGACGAGCTCGAGGTCGAAGGGGTTCCCGCCGGCGTCCTGCACGCGGATGCGCCCGCGCACCGGCACGGTGCCCAGCGCAGGCGCCGGGACATACCCGGCCTCGGCGAGGCGGCCTTGGCGCTCCAGGGTGAGGTCGACGTCCATGGACCCATCTCACCCCGGCGCGGCCCGCCACCGGCGTTGTCCACAGGACTCGCCTCGCCGCAGCGCCGACCTGAGGCGGGTCAGTCGACCGTGCAGCGGGCGCCTGTGGCGGCGCTGACCCGGGCGGCGTCGAGCACGCGTGCGGTGTGCACCGCGTCGCGCGGGTCCACCGGGACCGGTCCGCCCTCGCGCAGCCATCGGGAGACGGCCGGGTAGAAGTCCCCGTGCCCGCCGGGCGCGCGCGGGACGAAGGACCGCTCCCGCCCGCGCGCGATCCAGCCTTCGCTGCCTGCCGGTGCGCCGTCGTCCATGAGCTCGAAGGGAGAGGCGTCGTTCTCGAAGGTGGTCACGACGTAGGCGCCCTCGGAGCCGAGCACCCGGGTGCGTGGGCCCGGTGCGCCGACGAGGGAGCCGCCCCACAGGTGGCTCACCACGCCGGTGCCGGCGTGCTGGATCGAGAGGAACACGTCGTCCTCGGTGGGGGTGGACAGCGACCGCAGCTCGGCGTACACCGACTCGACCGGACCGAAGAGCTGGACGGAGGAGTCCACGAGGTGGGTGCCCAGGTCCAGCAGCAGCCCGCCGCCGTCGGGGTCGTTCTCCTTCCACCGGTCCAGGGGCACGGGTCGGAACCGTTCCCACCGCCGTTCCAGCCGGTGCACCCGCCCGATCTCACCGGACTCCAGGACGGCGCGCAGCGTGAGCTGCTCGGGGTCCCACCGCCGGTTCTGGAAGACCGTGAACGGCACGGAGCCGGCCTCGGCGAGGTCGACGAGGACCTGCGCACCATCGGCGGTCAGCCCGATCGGCTTGTCCATCAGCAGCGGCACGCCGGCGGTGAGCACGGCCGCGGCCTGCTCCTCGTGCACCGGGGTGGGGCTGGCCAGGACCACGAGGTCGTAGGCGTCGCGGGCGTCGAGCAGCTCGTCGAGGTCGTCGACGACCCGCACACCCGGCCAGTCCGCGTCCGCCTGCGCGCGGCGGTCGGGCGAGCGGGTGACCACGACGGTGACGACATGGCCGGCAGCGCGAAGAAGCCGGGCGTGGATTCCACGCCCGGCTCCGCCGTAGCCGACCAGCCCGACGCGCAACCGGTCATCGGTCGGCGTCAGGGCTGGTCGGGAGGTGTCTGTGGGGATGTTCACCCCACCACCGTATCGGTCTCCTTCACTGCGGGCTCAGCGGCGCCGCGGTCCAGGCGTGAGGGCCACCAGACCGCCGGGCCGATGTCGTGGACGAGGGCCGGGACGAGCAGCGTGCGGACCACGAGCGTGTCCAGCAGCACGCCGAAGGCGACGATGAACGCGATCTGGGCGAGGAAGATCAACGGGATGATCCCCAGCGCGGCGAAGGTCGCGGCGAGCACCACACCGGCGGAGGTGATGACCGAGCCGGTGACGGTGAGCCCGCGCACCACGCCCTGCCTCGTGCCGTGGGTGATCGTCTCTTCCCGGACTCTGGTCATGAGGAAGATCGTGTAGTCGACCCCCAGCGCCACGAGGAAGCAGAAGGCGTAGAGCGGCACCGTCGGGTCCGCACCGGGGAAGTCGAAGACGTGGTTGAACATGATCGCCGAGACTCCCAGCGCCGCGGCGAAGGAGAGCACGTTGGCCGCCATGAGCAGCACTGCCGAGAGCACCGAGCGCAGCAGCAGCATGAGGATGACGAGGATCACGGCCAGCACGACCGGCACGATGACCTGGAGGTCGCGTGTGCCCGCCTTCTGGGTGTCCAGGCTTTCTGCGGCGGCGCCACCCACCAGTGCCTCGGGCGAGACCTCGTGGACCGCGTCGCGCAGGTCAGACACGGTGGCCACACCCTCCTGGGTGTCGGCCGGTGCGTCCGTGGTGACATCGATACGGACCGATCCGTCGATGACCGTCGGCGGCTCCTGGGAAGGAGCGCCTGGCTGTCCCTGACCGCTCTGGGCGGTGACGGGCGAGGCGGAGACCACGCCGTCCACGGACAGGGCCGCCTCGACCGCGGCATCGACGTCAGCTTCGGGGACGATGACGGTGGCGGGCTGCACGGTGCCGCCGGTGAAGTGCTCGGCGAGCACCTCCTCGCCGTCGACGGAGTCCACCTGGGTGAGGAAGATCGAGGACTGGCTGGTCCCGGAGGCGCTGAAGGTCGGCACGAAGGCAGCGCAGGCCGCCAGCACCAGAGCGGTGGTGATCCAGACCTTGCGGTCGTTACGAGCCACGAAGGCCGCGGTGCGCGCCCACAGGCCGGTGGTGGGGATCTCGTCGCGGACAGCAGTCGCGGCGGCGTGCTTCCCGGCGACCGGCTCCCCCGCGACCTGGTCTGCGGTGATCTGCTCGGCGGTGATGTTCTCCGCGGTGGTGAACTTGGGCACCCGCGGCCAGAAGACGGCACGTGAGCGACGCCCGCCCACCAGGAGCATGGCCGGCAGCAAGGTCATCGCCGCGATGAAGGCTGCGACGATGCCGATGGCGGCGACCGGGCCGAGGCTGCGGTTGGAGGCCAGGTCAGACAGCAGGAGGCAGAGCAGCCCGGCGATCACGGTGCCGGCGCTGGCCAGGACGGGCTCGAAGGAGGCGCGCAGCGCGGCAGCGATCGCCTTGTGCGGCTCGGCGATCCGGGTGAGCTCCTCGCGGTAGCGGGCCACGATGAACAGCGCGTAGTCGACCGAGGCGCCCACCACGAGGATGGACAAGATGCCCTGCGACTGACCGTTGAGCACGAGCTTGCCGGCGTCGGCCAGCTGGTAGACCACCAGGCCGGCCAGGCACAGCGCGAAGACGGCGGTGAGGATGACGACGAAGGGCAGGATCGGGGACCGGTAGACGAAGCCGAGGATGATGAGCACGGCGACCAGGGCCACGAGCAGCAGCACCGTGTCGATCCCGCCGAAGGCGACGACGAGGTCGGCGATGAACCCGGCCGGGCCGGTCACCCAGATGTTGAGGTCGGCGTCGGCGAGGCCGTCGGCGATGGCGCCGCGCAGGGCTTCCACGACGACCGGGGTGAAGGTCTCGCCGTCGGCCAGCGTGGCCTCAGCGAGAGTCGCGTCCAGGGAGAAGGTGATGAGCGCCGCCTCCCCGTCCTCGGACGGCACGACGATGACCGGCCCGGTGAGGGAGTCACCGATGGTCTGCGGGTCGTCCGGGCCAGCCCCGGGGATCTCGATGGCGGGGATCGTCTGGGAGAACTCGTCCACTGCGGCCAGCTGCTCAGGGGTGAGCGCTCCTCCGCTGGCGGACGTCACGACGACGAGTCCGGGCAGGGACTCGGAGGAGACGAACTCGGCGGCGAGCTCTGCGGCTCGCGTGGACTCCGCGTTCGAGGGCAACGACGCCGCGGCGTCGTTGGTCTGGACCGAGCTGAGCTTGCCCTGTGCCTGTCCGCCCACGGCACCGATGCCCAACCAGATCCCCAGCACTGCAAGAATGGCAAGTCCGCGAAGGACGCCCGACCTCTTTTTACTCAGCATGCTGAGTATTGTTGATGACGACGAGTCACGATGCAACCTGCGCACCTGGAGGTGACATGACAGACGACCCAGCCCGCTGGCCCACCGGGCGCCTGCTCTCCCATGTCGCGCGCGACCTCGAGCGGCAGTGGAACGCCCACCTGGAGGGCTGGCAGCTCAACCACGCGAGCCTGCCGGTGCTGCTGGCCCTTCTCGGCAACGACCACTCCCAGCGCGAGCTGGCCGTCGCGTCCGGGGTCACCGAGCAGACCATGAGCCGCACCCTGGAGCGCCTGGAGCGCCTGGGCTACGTCTCACGCGGGCCCGACGCCGGTGACGCCCGACGTCGCGTGGTCCGCCTCACCGATGCCGGGCGCGCAGCCGCCCTGGCTGCCGCCAGCCCTGAGGTGGGTGACCGCATCGCCCACTCCAAGATCACGCCGGAGCAGATCGCCCAGCTGCGCGCGATCTTGCTGTCCATGGTCGACGCCGAGCGCTCGGGCGCCGACGGGCTAGCCTGAAACCATGGACTTCCACGCGGTCGACCTGGGAACCGCCTTTGCGGACTACGAGCAGACGTGGGCGCTGCAGCGCGAGATCCACGCCCAGGTCGTCGCGGGCACCCGCCCGGACACGGTGCTGCTGGTCGAGCACGCCTCGGTCTACACCGCCGGGCGGCGCACCCGCCAGGGTGAGCGTCCCACCGACGGCGTGCCGGTCATCGACGTCGACCGCGGCGGGAAGATCACCTGGCACGGGCCGGGCCAGCTCGTTGCCTACCCGATCATCACCCTGCCTGACCCGGTCGACGTCGTCGCCTACGTCAGGGCGCTGGAGGAGGCCGTCATCGCGCTGTGCGCTGTGCTGGGCCTGTCCGCCGCGCGGGTCGAGGGCCGGTCAGGCGTGTGGTTCCCCGCCTCAGCCCGCCAGCGCGAGCGCAAGGTCTGCGCGATCGGGGTGCGGGTGGCCCGCGGGGTGAGCATGCACGGCATCGCACTCAACTGCGACGCCGACCTGTCTCCCTACACCGCGATCGTGCCGTGCGGCATCTCCGACGCGGACGTCACGACCCTCTCAGCCGAGCTGGGCCGTCCCTTCAGCGTCGCCGACGCCACACCGATGCTGCGTGCGCACCTGGACCGCGAGCTCGCGGCCCTGTTGTGCACGTCACGTTCACGGATCGGTCAGACCGGCAGAACCACGACAGCTCTGGCGTAGGCTGGCCCGACCTCTGACCCTGGGAGACAGCGCGTGACAATCGCACCTGACGGACGGCGCATGCTGCGGGTCGAAGCCCGCAACGCCGCCACGCCCATCGAGAAGAAGCCCGAGTGGATCAAGACCCGAGCAACCATGGGCCCGGAGTACACCGAGCTCAAAGGCCTGGTCAAGAGCGAAGGGCTGCACACCGTCTGCGAGGAAGCAGGCTGTCCCAACATCTTCGAGTGCTGGGAGGACCGCGAGGCGACCTTCCTCATCGGTGGTGACCAGTGCACCCGCCGCTGCGACTTCTGCCAGATCGACACCGGGAAGCCCGCCGACTTCGATGCCGACGAGCCGCGACGCGTCGGTGAGTCCGTCCAGGCCATGGGCCTGCGCTACTCCACCATCACCGGCGTCGCCCGCGACGACCTGCCCGACGGCGGCGCGTGGCTCTACGCCGAGACCGTCCGCCAGATCCACGCCCTCAACCCGGGAACCGGCGTCGAGCTCCTCATCCCGGACTTCAACGCCATCCCCGAGCTGCTCGACGTCGTCAACGAGTCCCGGCCCGAGGTGCTCGCGCACAACCTCGAGACGGTCCCGCGGATCTTCAAGGAGGTCCGTCCCGGCTTCCGCTACGACCGGTCACTGTCGGTGCTCACCCGGGCCCGCGAGGCAGGCCTGGTGACCAAGTCGAACATCATCCTCGGCATGGGCGAGACGATCGAGGAGGCCAAGGAGACGCTGCAGGACATGCACGACGCCGGCTGCGACCTCATCACCATCACCCAGTACCTCCGGCCGTCGCTGCGCCACCACCCGGTGTCCCGGTGGGTGCGCCCTGAGGAGTTCGTCGAGCTGTCCGAGGAGGCCGAGCGCATCGGCTTCCTGGGGGTCATGGCCGGTCCGCTGGTGCGTTCCTCCTACCGTGCCGGGCGTCTGTGGGGTCAGGCGATGAAGCGTCGCGGCCTCGAGGTCCCGCCCGCCCTGGCTCACCTCACCGAACCCATGAGCGCCCGTCAGGAGGCGAAGACGCTGCTCGCGCGGTGACCTCGCCGGCCCCCGGGTGCTGACCGCCACCGCTGACGCCCGGCGGTTCGTGCCCGACCTGCCTCATCCGTCCCAGTAGACTGGCAACCATGGCTCGCAAGAACAGTGACGCAACCGCCACGGGCGTTGCGACCGGCGCTCAGGGCGCCCCCAAGCAGAAGAAGCCGAAGAAGGTCCGCTGGTATCACCAGGTCTTCCAGGCCTACAAGATGACCTATGAGCGGGACCGCAAGGTCCCGTGGTTCATGCTCGGCGTCTTCGTGGCGATCATGGTCGTCGCGATCGCCATCGGCTTGATCTGGGGACAGGTCGTCTACATGACGATCATCGGCCTGCCCTTCGCCCTGCTGGGGGCCATGTTCATCCTGGCTCGGCGCGCCGAGAAGGCTCAGTACGCCCAGATCGAAGGCCAGCCAGGAGCCTCGCGCGCCGCGCTCGGCACGATCCGTCGTGGCTGGTCCTTCGACGACGAGCCCGTCGCTGTGGATCCCAAGACGCAGGACCTCGTCTTCCGTGGCCTGGGCCGCGCCGGCGTGCTGCTCGTCACCGAGGGCCCGCCCACCCGGGTCAAGAAGCTCATCGACGCCGAGCAGCGCAAGCTCAACCGCGTGCTCTCCGGTGTCCCCGTCGTCGTGGTGCAGTGCGGCAACGCCGAAGGGCAGGTGCCGCTGGCCAAGCTGGCGCGCCACGTCCAGAAGCTCAAGCCGAAGCTCACCAAGGCCGAGGTCGGCGAGGTAGGCAAGCGTCTGACCGCGCTCGGCAAGATCCGGATGCCCATCCCCAAGGGTGTCGACCCCAACCGCGCCCGCCCAGACCGCAAGGGCATGCGCTGATCTGAATCCCCAACACCATCCCCCGGACGCCGACGTCCGGGGGATGTTGTGCGTTCGGGGCGCTACCCCCTGGTCCGGCGCGTCTGGGGCACGCCGCAGGTCAGCGGCGGACGATGACCGTGCGGGCGGCCTTGTCGTGCATGCCACGGCCGTCGGCGTCCCAGATCACGGCCGGGATGACCAGGCACAGCAGGAGAGTGCGCACCGCACCGCGCAGGAAGCCGATGTACGGCACGCCGGCCACCTCGGGGCGGACGGTGATACCGAAGAGGCGGTGGCCGATCGTGTATCCGAGGGTGGACACGAGCAGGAGGTTCTCCAAGGCGAAGATGCCGAGGGTCGCCATCGGGTCGTATCCGAAGAACGCCAGGCTGGCGAGGCTGGCGACGAGCCAGTCCACCATGAGCGCCCCGATCCGCCGCCCCATCGGAGCGAAGGAGCCGGGGCCGTGCTCGGGCAGGCCCAGTCGTTGCCCGCGGTAGCCCTCGCTCCCCTGCGGAGCGCCTTCAAGCCAGGACCCTAGATCTTCACGTGATGCCACCAGTCAAGACTACGTGCACCGAGGGTGGGCTCCGCAGTAGGGTCAAAGACGCATGCTGAGCGGCGTCGGGACGGTGCACGTCATGAGAACGTCACACACGTGGACGCTTCGTAACATGCGTGAAACATGAGGAACATGGAGGGGAAATCCACTCCCTCTAGGTTTGACAGTGCCCGGACCCAGGGCGACACCGACCAAGGAGTAGCGGATGTTCAAGAACGCCGAGGAGGCAATCGCCTTCACCCAGACCGATGGCGTCGAGTTCGTCGATGTGCGGTTCTGCGATCTGCCGGGTGTGATGCAGCACTTCAACATCCCGATCTCCCAGTTCGAGGCGTCGGCCTTCACCGATGGCATGATGTTCGACGGATCCTCGATCCGCGGTTTCCAAGCCATCCACGAGTCGGACATGAAGCTCATCCCCGACGTGACGACGGCGTACATCGACCCGTTCCGCAAGCGCAAGACGCTCATCGTGAACTTCTCGATCGTGGACCCCTTCACCGACGAGGCGTACTCCCGCGACCCGCGGAACGTGGCGTTCAAGGCTGAGGCCTACCTGCGCAGCACCGGCATCGCCGACACCGCGTTCTTTGCCCCCGAGGCCGAGTTCTACGTCTTCGACGACGTGCGCTTCCAGACGAGCCAGCACTCGAGCTTCTACTACCTCGACTCCAAGGAAGCGGCCTGGAACACCGGCCGCGTCGAAGAGGGCGGGAACCTCGGCTACAAGACCCGCTACAAGGGCGGCTACTTCCCCGTCTCCCCCAACGACCAGATGGCTGACCTGCGCGACGAGATGTGCGCAGTCCTCGGTCAGGTGGGCCTGGACGTCGAGCGCGCGCACCACGAGGTGGGCACCGCCGGCCAGCAGGAGATCAACTACCGCTTCTCGACGCTGACCGCCGCCGCGGACGACCTCATGAAGTTCAAGTACGTCATCAAGAACGTCGCCTGGGAAGCTGGCAAGTCCGCGACCTTCATGCCGAAGCCGCTCTTCGGCGACAACGGCTCGGGCATGCACTCCCACCAGTCCCTGTGGAAGGACGGCGTCCCGCTGTTCTACGACGAGAAGGGCTACGGCGGCCTCTCCGACCTCGCACGCTGGTACATCGGCGGTCTGCTCAAGCACGCTCCCGCGCTGCTGGCCTTCACCAACCCGTCGGTGAACTCCTACCACCGCCTGGTCCCGGGCTACGAGGCTCCGGTCAACCTGGTCTACTCCGCCCGCAACCGTTCCGCGTGCATCCGCATCCCGGTCACCGGCAACAACCCCAAGGCCAAGCGCGTCGAGTTCCGCGTCCCGGACCCGACGGCAAACCCCTACCTCGCCTTCGCCGCTCAGCTGCTCGCCGGCATCGACGGCATCAAGAACCGGATCGAGCCCCCGGAGCCGGTCGACAAGGACCTCTACGAGCTGCCCCCCGAGGAGCACGCGGCGATCCAGCAGGTTCCCGCCTCGCTCGAGGAGGCTCTGACCGCCCTCGAGGCCGACCACGACTTCCTCACCGTCGGGGATGTCTTCACCCCCGACCTCATCGAGACGTGGATCGACTACAAGCGCACCCACGAGATCGACCCCATCCGTCTGCGCCCGCACCCGCACGAGTTCGAGCTGTACTACGACATGTGATCGTCGCTGGTCACGACACCCGTCGTGAGTAGTTGAAAAGAAGTGCTGGCACCCCGGCCGCCCGTTGTGGCAACCGGGGTGCTGTGCTTTTGCCACAGGTTTGCCACGGCGCGGTGTGCCAACTGCCCCAGCGAGGGAAGGGCCGGAGAGGGCCGGGCATGCAGCTGCGCCCCGGTCTCCTGCCCCAGTCGAGCTCACCGATCCACCCGTTGCCCTGTAGGGGCTGGCACGTCCGTTGCCTCGCGTCAGGTGCCTAGGTGCGCCGCGCGCAGGGCGGAGATGGCTGCTTCGATCCCGTCGGGGTCGTCGCCGATGTCGGGCGCGTGGGCGCGGGTGGACGGGTCGAGTCGCACTCCGAGGTGTGCGAGCTCGACTAGCAGCGGCATCGTCGCCAGTCCGAGTTCGGTGAGCGAGTACCTGCCCTGCTTGCCGCGGGCACTCTCGGCCTTCGTCAGGAGGCCCTGATCGACGAGGTCGGCCAGCCGGCGTGACAAGACAGGCGCACTGATGCCCTCCTGACTGCCGGTGAGCAGCTCACGGAAAGACCGCCGGTCGTGCAGGGCGATGTCACGCAAGATCAGCAGGCTCCACCGATCGCCCAGCAGCTCAAGGCTGCGATTGATCGGGCACGACGAGCGCGGTTCGGAGATCATCGCCCTCCATCCGGGTAGTTGCACTTTGTGATCACTCACTCTACGCTGGAAACAACTAGTAACACAATGCAACTACTTGGCTGACGCCAGTCGGCCCGAGGAGACACGATGAAGGCCTTCGTCCTAGAGACGTACGGAAGGCCGCTCCGGGCGGTCGAGATGCCCGAGCCGACGCCGGCCCCGCACGAGGTTCTCGTGCGGATGGCTGCGTCCGGGGTCAATCACGCCGACGAGCGCACCCGCACCGGCGAGTTCAAGGCCGTCTTCCGCCTCGACCTGCCCAAGGTCATGGGTGGCGAGCTCTCCGGCGAGGTCATCGCCGTCGGTGAGGGCGTGACGAGATTCAGCCCCGGTGACCGCGTATACGGCTACACGGGCGTCGTCGCCATGGGCACCTGGGCCGAGGTCGTCGCCGTCGACGCCGCCGCCGTGGCACTCGCCCCGTCGAGCATCCCTCTCGTCGACGCTGCCGCCCTGCCCGTCGTCGCCCTGACCGCATGGCAGGCGCTCGTCGCAGTCGGTCAGATCCAGCCGGGGCAGACCGTCCTCGTGCACGGCGGGGCGGGCGGGGTCGGCTCGGCCGTGATCCAGCTCGCCAAGCACCTGGGCGCTACCGTCGCCACGACGGCATCGGCCGATAGCGCCGACGTTGTCAAAGACCTGGGCGTCGACATTGTCATCGACTACCGCAGCGAGGACTTCGTCGACCGGCTCGCCGACACCCCCGTCGACATCGTCGTCGACACCCAGGGCGGCGACATCACCACCCGCTCCCTCCGCGTCCTGCGTCGCGGCGGCATCGTCGTCGGCATCGCCGGGACGCCCGACCCGCACCTGGCCGATCAAGCCGGCGCGGGCCGCCTCGTCAAGGCCGCACTCGCCGTCCTCAGTTTCCGCCTGCGCCGGCAGGCCCGGCGCCTCGGCGTGCGCTACCGATTCCTGATCATCCAGCCCGACGGCGAAGCCCTGGCCGCGACTGCTGGGCTCGTCGATGACGGCATCCTGCACCCGATCGTCGACCGAGTGCTGCCGTTTGACGACACCCTGGCCGCACTCGACCAACTCCTCGCTGGTCGAGCTCGCGGCAAGATCCTCGTCACCACGACCCCCGAGGAAGGCACCAACCATGCCTGACACACCCGCCGCCTCGACGAGCCATCGCACCCGCGAGAGTGTCCGCTTCGCAGCACGCGCGATGACCTGGGTCACTGCCCCCACCCTCCACCTGGACGTCGCCGGCGACACACTCGCCTACCGCGAGCTCGGCGCCGACGCTGGGACACCGGTCCTGCTCCTCACCCACCTGGGCGCCACCCTCGACGAGTGGGACCCGCGCGTCGTTGACGCCCTCGCCGCCGGTCGCCGCGTCATCGCCGTGGACCTCCCCGGAGTGGGCGGATCGACCGGCACCGTCCCCTTGACCGTCCAGGGCATGGCCGACGCCGCGCGCGCGTTCGTCACCGCGCTCAGCCTCACCAGGATCGACCTCCTCGGCTTCTCGCTCGGCGGATTCGTCGCGCAGCAGGTCACCCTGGACGATCCCGGACTCGTGCGGAGGCTCGTCCTCGCCGGCACCGGGCCTGCGGGCGGCGCCGGAATCAACCACCCCACCGGCGCGGCATACATCTACGTCGACATGGTCCGCGCCGCGCTCGCCCGCACCGACGTCAAGGAGTTCCTCTTCTTCCCCCGCACGCCCGCAGGCAAGGCTGCCGCGAAGGACTACCTCGCGAGGATCCGGGAACGCGTGATGGACCGCGACGACCCCATCACCCTGACCGCATTCCGGCGCCAGATCACCGGCATCAAGACCTGGGGCCGCCAGCGGCCGCAGAACCTCGCCGCGATCACGGCGCCGACGCTGATCGCCAACGGCGACCACGACCGCATGGTCCCCACCGCACTGTCCCGCGACCTGCACGCCCGCATACCCGACAGCACCCTCGCCATCTACCCGGCCTCAGGCCACGGCGGCGTCTTCCACCACCATCACCACTTCGTCCCTACGCTCCTGGCACACCTCGACACCTGAAGCGAACTACGACCGGTTCGTGCAGCGGCTCTTCCGCGTCGCTCTGGTCACTTTATTCCGAATCTCAGGCGCACCTCGACTCGTTGCGAACGCCGAGTCAGCGCCACCACCTCAACCCGCAACGCCCCGCCGACCAGACGGTCGGCGGGGCGTTGCGGTGAGCCCTACTGCGGAAGGGCTACCTCGTCACTTGATGAAGAGCATCTCGCGATACTTCGGCAGCGGCCAGAGCGCGTCATCCACCTCGGCCTCAAGGGCGTCCGCATAGCTGCGGACGGTGTCCATGAGGCTGCGGATGGAGGTCGCCGAGTGGGACATGTGCGCCTTCGCGTCGGCAAAGTCGTGGCACTCCAGCTCCGACTCCAGCTGGGCGACCGTCGACAGCAGCAGGTTTGCGTTCTCGGCGATGACCTTGAGCTGGGTCGTGTCGAAGGACGCACCCACCTCCTGGGCGACGGCGTAGGTCTTCGCGAGATCCGCGGCGTAGGAGAGAGCCGCCGGGTAGATGACGGTCTTCGCCATGTCGATGACCAGCTTCGCCTCGACCGCGATCGAGTTGACGTACTGCTCGGCATAGACCTCGTACCGAGCGTTGAGCTCGGCCGCGGACAGCACTCCGGTCTTCTCGAACAGCTCGATGACCTCGGGCTCGCTGAACACCGGGAGGGCTTCAGCAGTGGTGGGCAAGTTGCGCAGGCCGCGCTCCTCGACGGCGGCGGTGTGCCACTCGGTGGAGTAGCCGTCGCCACCGAACACGGCGTCGCTGTGGAGTTCCATGAGCTCCTTGATGACACACGCGACAGCCTCGGGCGGAGTCTTGCCTGCCTCGAACTGCACCTCGAGCTGGTCGGCCACCCACGTCAGGGAGTCGGTCAGCATGGTGTTGAGGGCGGTCAGCGGGCCAGAGACGGACTGCGAGGAACCGACGGCGCGGAACTCGAAACGGTTGCCGGTGAAGGCGAACGGGGAGGTCCGGTTGCGGTCCCCCGGGTCACGCTTGAAGTTGAGGATCTGGGACAGACCGAGATCCATCACGCCGCCGTCGGTGGAGACCGAGATCTTGCCGGCCATGATGTCGTTGAAGACACCCTCGAGCTGGTCACCGAGGTAGACCGACATGATCGCCGGCGGGGCCTCGTTGGCGCCGAGGCGGTGGTCGTTGGACGCGGTGGCGATCACCGCGCGGAGCAGCGGCCCGAACTTGTGCACGCCGCGGATGACAGCGCCGCAGAACAGCAGGAAGTTGAGGTTGTGCTCCGGGGAGGTTCCCGGGTCGAGCAGGTTGCCCTGGGTGGAGTTGGCCACCGACCAGTTGACGTGCTTTCCCGAGCCGTTGACACCCGCGAACGGCTTCTCGTGCAGGAGGCAGAGGAACCCATGCTCGGCGGCAGTCGCCTTCATCACGGTCATCAGCAGCTGCTGGTGATCGGCGGCGACGTTGGCGTCCTCGTAGTACGGCGCGACCTCGAACTGGCCCGGGGCCACCTCGTTGTGATGGGTCTTGGCCGGGATCCCGAGGCGGTAGAGCTTCTCCTCGAAGTCCTGCATGAAGACCTGGACGCGCTCCGGGATGGCTCCGAAGTAGTGGTCGTCGAACTCCTGCCCCTTGGCCGGGGCGGCGCCGAAGAGGGTCCGGCCAGCGAGCAGCAGGTCAGGACGCGCGACGGCGAAGTGCTGGTCGACGAGGAAGTACTCCTGCTCGGCCCCGCAGCTCGCGTTGAGCGGTGCGATGTCGGTCTCGCCCATGAGGGTGAGCACGCGGCGGGCCGCGGCGTCCATCGCGGAGATGGAGCGGAGCAGCGGGATCTTCTTGTCGAGAGACTCTCCGGTCCAGGACATGAAGACGGACGGGATCATCAGCGTCGGCCCGTTGGCGGTCCACATGATGTACGCGGGGCTGGTCGGGTCCCAGGCGGTGTATCCGCGAGCGGCGTTGGTCATGCGCAGGGACCCGTTGGGGAAGGAGGAGCCGTCAGGCTCCCCCTTGATCAGCAGGCTGCCCGTGAACTCGGTGATCGCGTTGCCGTCGGCGTTCGTGACGATGAACCCGTCGTGCTTCTCGGCGGTGATGTTGGTGAGGGGGTAGAACACGTGCGAGAAGAACTTGACCCCCTTGCCCATCGCCCAGTCCTTCATCGCGGCGGCGACGATGTCGGCGGTGGCCGAGTCGAGAGGCTCGCCGGTCTTGACGGTCCTCTTGACGGCCTTGAAGGCGTTCTTGGACAGCGCCTCCTCCATCTTCGCCAGATTGAAGACGTCGATCGCCCAGATCTCGCTCAGCGGGCGGGTCTCCGCGGTCTCTACCGCGGTGCGGTTGAGCACCTCGGTGATGGCCTGGCTTCGGACTCTGTTGGCAGTCATGGTTCAGCTCTCTGTCGACGATGATCGCTCGCGCCAGGCTACGACCTCTGTGTTACCCGAAAGGACGCAATGTTTCGAACATGTTTCGTCCCCAGGTCAGGGCCCCTGGCACCACACGACGCTCAGGACGAGGCGGGCATGCCGTAGTGGTCGGCGAGCAGCTCGATCGTGCGGGCCTGGACCTGGCGGGAGTGCCCGGTCGTCACGAGCATGATCTCGTCGGCAGCGGTCCGTGCGTGGAGCGCATCGAGGACGGCCGCCACATCGGCTCCCGTGCCGTTGACGGTGTGCTGGGTGTAGAAGTCGAGGATCTGCTTCTCCTCGAGCGTGGCCGGGTACGCCTCGACCTCCTCAGGCGAGAGCAGGCTGTAGTGCTTGCGCTGGAACATGCGCAGCATCGCCATCGCGCCGGTACGCGCCTGACGCTTGGCCTCGACCGGATCATCGTGCGCCACGACAGCGATGCTGACGAGCGTATACGGCTCGGCGAGCACCGCAGAGGGCCGGAAGCTCTCACGGTAGAGCCGGAAGGCCGTCTCGATGTCAGCGTCGCCGAACTGCAGGGCGAACGCATAGGGGCGACCGAGCCGGCCGGCAAGCTGCGCAGAATAGGGCGACGACCCGAGGATCCAGGTCTCCGGGGTCGTCGACGACGGCGTCACACGGTTCTCGGCATCCTGCCACGGCCCCGGCACTGCATGGACGCCGCGATAGGGGTGCCCAGCCGGGAAGTCGCCGGCAAGGAAGGCCAGCAGCTCGTCGACCTGTTGAGGGAAGCTGTCGTTGGCGTCGTGGTGACGCCGCAGGGCGGAGGCGGTCGCCATGTCCGTCCCCGGAGCGCGCCCGAGGCCCAGGTCGACCCGTCCCGGCGCGAGCGCATTGAGCATCCCGAACTGCTCGGCGATGACCAACGGCGCATGGTTCGGCAACATCACGCCACCCGCTCCGAGGCGAATCCGCGACGTCTCCCCGATCAGGCGCGCGAGCATCAGCTGCGGCGACGAGGTCGACGCGCCCGGCATCGCGTGGTGCTCGGACATCCAGAACCGGTGAAAGCCGCGCTGGTCTGCGAGCTTCGCGAGCGCGATGACCTCCCCCAGCGCGACCTCGGCGCTCTGGCCGACTGCAGTGTGGGCGTTGTCGAGCACCGACAGAGTGAACGGGGCGGTACCTGAATGCGGGACGGGGAACATGCGACTCCTCAAACTCTCATGGCAAAGCAACTAGCTTGGCGTGAGAGTCATGCTAGCAGAGGACTCACGGCAAACTCTGACTGTTACCATGAGGACATGACGAAGCCCCCTCTCCCGCCCGCCCCCGGCGCAGACACGCATGCGAGCCTCGCGCTGGTCGGCACCGCTGTCGCACTTCCGGGCGGGCAGCATGCGGACGAGCTAGCCAGCCCCGAAGACGCCACACGCTGGCTCATCGAGCATGACCTCGTCCCGCACGAGACGACGCTGCTGACCTATTGCCAGACGCAGCTGACTGGCCTGCGCGCCCACCTTCGCGCCCTCTTCGACGCCCATGTAGCGGGCGAGGCTCCCCCCGAGACCGCGCTGGATGCTGTCAACAGCGCACTCCGGAAGGCTCCGAGCGCACGCACTCTGCGCCATGATGCCCAGACCGGATTCCGCCGAGAAACGGCCCATCCGGTCACCCAGCTCGTCGAGCACGCCATGGCCCAGATCAGCGAGGATGCAGCAACACTGCTCGCCGGCGACGAAGCCGATCTCCTCGCCCGCTGCGAAGCCCCTGCCTGCGACCGGATCTTCCTCCGCACGCACGCGCGGCGCCGATGGTGCTCGACCCGGTGCGGTGACCGTGTGCGGGCCGCTCGCGCCTATGCGAACCAGACCCGGCGGTAGCCCCCGCGGGCACGCGACCGAGACGCGTGGTCGGCCCGGTGTCCGGGCCGACCACGACGCTTCCTGCTAGGCCAGCCGGTCCGCCAGTGCGCGCAGAGCCTGCTGGAAGGCTTCGACAGGCGGGTGCGTGATGCCCGCCCCGATCATGCCGATGCCCGGTTCCTTGTGCGCGATCGCCGTGTTGATGAGGGGCAGGAGGCCCGTCTCCATGACCTTGCGCACGTCGATCCCCGTCGGCACACCCATGAAGTCCAGGGCCGGGATCGTGATGTTGGGGTTGTTCCCCGTGGTGATGGTGTTCATCGACCGCGAGTAGCCCATCGCCTCCTCCACCGTGCCACCCACGAGGGCCACGATCGCGGGGGCCGCAGCCATGGCGAAGCCGCCGATGCCGAAGGTCTCGGTGATCGCAGAGTCGCCCATGTCCAGGCCTCCGTCATCGCGCGTGTAGCCCGCGAACATCGGTCCGATGACCTCCTGAGCGGGGCCGGTGAACCACTGGCCGCCCGTGCCGGAGACGCGGATACCGAAGTCGACGCCGTTGCGAGCCATCGTCGTCACCACGGTCGAGTTCTCGATCCCGTTCGCGGCGTCGAGCGCTGCCTTGGCGGTGACCATCCAGGTCGGTCCGGAGAAGTAGTCCGAGGACTTGATGAAGTCGAAGACCTCGCGCTTCTCCTTCGTCGTGAAGTCCGACTCGAGGATGTACGGCGCAAGCGCCTGGAAGAGGAGCGTCGTCCCGGCGACGTTGCGGTTGTGCGCCTCGTCTCCCATGTGCAGCGCCTGGGAGAGCATCAGACGCAGGTCCAGCCCGTCGGTGTTGAGCTCCATGGCGCCGGCCAGGACCGGACCGAGCACGTCACGCATCCAGTTGAGGCGGTCGACGACGGACTGATCATTGGCCCCGAACCGCAGGATCTTCGACAGCTGCTCGGAGAGGTTGGTGTACGCGGTGTTGCCGAAGGCACGGTTGGTGACCTTGTGCACCCACATGCTCGCGCTGGTCACCCCCGCCATCGACCCCACGGACTGGTGCTCGTGGCACGGGGAGAAGGTGATCTCGCCCGAGGCAGCCAGCTCGAAGGCCTCGTCGAGGTTCGAGGCGAGCTTCTCGAAGACGAGCGCACCGGTGACTGCACCCTTCATCGGCCCTGACATGCGAGAGAACTCGATCGGCGGACCGGCGTGCAGGATCGTCGTCGGCGTCATCCCGGGGACGGTGTCCAGTGCCTGGCCGAAGCCCTCGAGGAAGGGCTGCGCGGCCAGGATGCGCTCCAGGGCGACGGCGTTCGCGGCGTCGATCTTCTCGGCGATCTCCGGCCGTTCGAGGCGCGAGAGGGCATCGATGACGTCAGGGTCTCCCCCGCCCGGTGGTGCCCAGTCCATGCGTACGGGGCGTGCGCCCTGCGCTGCCAGGTCGTCAGCGAACATGTCGAGACCCAGGTTGACGGGCCTGAGGTCGGATCCGAAGAGGTTGTTGATGGTCACAGCGTGTCATCCTTCGCGACGAACTCCCGGGCCAGCAGCCCGAGATTGGTGGAGGAGGAGGCCACGGTCACGCCAGCCTCCTCGAGGAGGGCGACCTGCTCAGCGACCGCCGGGGTGTCCAGGTCCGTACCCAGGACGTAGGCGAGAATCTCAAGGTGTTGACCCCGCTCAGCGGCGATGGCCTTCGCCTTGGCGATGGCTGGCACAGTGACCCCCACGGGGTTCTCGTGAGAGCCGAAGCCCACGATGAAGTCGAGGGCGATGACCCCGACCTCCGGGTCACGGGCCTCCGCGATGAGCCGGTCGAGTCGCACCTCGGGGGCGATCATCGGGTGCGGTCGGCCGTCGGTGAAGTCGTCGTCACCCATGTCGAGATAGGTGTGGGCCACCGAGGGCATGGAGGCCGTGAGATGACGCGCGGGGTCCTTCTGGATGTTGGAGTACACGTCGTCGAAGGTCTCCAGCGCCAGGAACATCGCTTCGTCGCAGAGCGTGCCCCCGCAGAACAGTCCGCGCACGTACTTCTGCTCGGGTGCGAGCGCTGATCGCACGCGCTGGACGAGGGCCGTGTCGACGGACTCGGACACGCCAGCTCCGTCGATCCCAGCGGCGCGCACGGCAGCCACTGCAGCGGCGTGCGTCCCCGAGGCGAGCGTGACGTTCGCATAGCCGGACTCGGTGCGCTCGCTGCCCAGGAAGGCGACGACGACGGGCTTCGTCGTCGCGCCCGCGGCGGCGAGGACCGCGGAGGCGACCTCGTCGGCCGGAGGCTTGGAGACGACGACGATGACGCTCGTCTGCGGGTCCGCGTCGAGCGCGCGGATGGCGTCGATCGTCATGATCCCGCCGATGCTGGTCGAGAGGTCACGCCCTCCGGTGCCGATCAGCTGCGAGATCCCCCCGCCGAGCTCGTGGATGCGGACCGCGATCTCCTGGCTGCCGGTCCCCGACGCGCCGACGATGCCCAGCGAGCCGCGGCGCACCGCGTTGGCGAAGGCGAGGCCAGTGCCGTTGATGATCGCCGTGCCGCAGTCGGGGCCCATGAGGAGCAAGCCCTTCTCGTGAGCCATGGTCTTGAGCTCGAGCTCGTCCTCGATCGAGACGTTGTCCGAGAAGATCATCACGTGCCTGTCGGCAGCGAGGGCCTTGCGCGCCTCACGTGCGGCAAAGGCGCCGTTGACCGAGATGAGGACGAGGTTCGCGTCGGGGACCTCGTCGAAGGCCTGGCCGAGCGTGTTGTACCGGATGTCGGCAGCCGCGTTCCCGGCACTCTTGCGAGCGAGGATGTCGTCGACCTCGCCCACTGCGCGCGCGAGCTGGTCCTCGTCGGTGTCGATGACGATCATGAGGTCGCTCGGCCGGGCGTCGTCGATGGCCGGGTCGGTGATCGAGAGGTTTGCGAGGACCTCCTTGTTCATCGGCGTCGCCATGGCGATGAACGCCTGCGTGACGCCCTCGATGCCGTTGGCCTTGGTGCTCATGGACATGAGCGAGACCGAGTCGAGGTAGGTGTTTTTTCTGATGTCGATGTGCCTGGTCATGATCTTCCTTGCGTGTTCGAGTGTCAGGCGGAGAGTCGGTCGGTCGTCGAGTAGTGATCCAGCAGCAGGTAGGCGACGCATCCGACGACGAGGCCGACGACGGCGTCGGAGAAGCCCTGTGCGAAGTAGTGGGTGATGAGCGCAGCGACTGCGCCGATCGCCCACGCGGCGAAGGCCGTTGGTCGGAACTTCTGCTCCCGCCGCCCGACGTGGCGACGGGCGAGGAAGATCTGGTCGGCGATGAGGACAGCACCGATCGGGGGAACGATCACTCCGAGCAGGGCGAGCCAGCTCACGAAGTAGTTCCAGGCACCCAGGACCGCGACGACGACGCCGATGATGCCGAGCACGAGCGTCACCACGCGCATGGTCGAGCGGGTGAGGTGTGACCAGCCGAGCGCACCGTTGTAGAGGCAGTGCGTGCACACGGAGCCGAGGTTGATGAAGATGAAGAGGACCAGGAAGATGTTGAGGAGGGTGTTGTTCTCACCGGTGAGGATCGGGGAGAAGTTCCCGCCCGCGATCTCCGGGCTCGCGATCGCTCCAGCGGCGACGAGCACCGCACCAGAGAGCTGCGCGACGAGGCTGGCGATGGGGAAGGCCGTGAGCGTGGCGAGGACGCCGTGCCGGCCGTTCTTCGCCCACCGTGTGAAGTCGGCGGTCATCGTGCCGGAATCGGCGAAGGTCGCGATGATCGCGGTGACTGCGGCGCCGAAGGTCATCGCGCCACCGACACCTTGGTAGGACGTCAGGTCGGAGAAGTCGCTCGTCCGGCTCGCGATGACGATCGCGATGATCACCGCGATGATGAACAGCGGAGCGGCGATGACGCCGAGGACAGACAACGCGCGGATCCCGAGGTAGGTGATCGCGATGAAGGCCAGTCCGGCGATGGCTGCGACCGCAGTCTCGTTCCAGCCGAATGCGGCGTTCAGGCTGTTGCCCGTCGCACCGGTGTTGAAGGCGAACCAGCCCACGACGACGGTCGACAGGAAGCCGGAGGCGATGGCGTATCCGGCCGTGCCGAAGGTCTCGGTCGCCTGGAGCGAGAAGCTCTTGCCGGTGCTGCCGGCGCGGTAGCTCAACAGGCTCACGTACACGGCCATGATCGCGTTGGCCACGAGGATCGCGGCCACGCCCTTGGGGAAGCCGAGCATCGCCACGACCAGTCCTCCAGGGACCGCGTTCGTGAGGATCATCGGGAACCCGAACCACACCGCCGAGACGGTGAAGAGGGACTTGCGCCGGTTGACGGGGACCGGAGAGTGCTCGTACTCCCCCGTCTCCTCCACCCCGGACGACGTCGTCACTGTGTGCTCAGTCATTGCTGTTCCCCTTATCGTTGTCGCGCTGCGCGCGGAGCTCGCTCTCGACATCGAGAGCGAGGGACATGCCCTTCAGGAGGTCACTGCCCGACGAGTGCCCGATGGAGAGCACTGCCGGCACGGCGGACCGGGTTCGTCCTTCGACGATCGCCATGGCGAGATCGTGGAAGCGTTGCCTGCCTCGTCCCTCGACGGCGGCGGCCATGGTGGTGGCGCTCAGCAACGTCGTGCGGTGGGCGGCTTCACCGAGGGCCCGGCGGATCGCCGGCCGTCGCGAGCCGAGGCGCATCCCGGGCTGCGCCGCGAGGAACGCCAGGCCGGTGATGATGTCGTCGCCCGACGGCGTCAGCCCTTCGCCGAGCCCGACGAGCGCGGCGACTGCGGCAGCGAGGTCGGGTCCGTCGGCGTCGGCGTCGAGCAAGCAGGCCCGCAACGCGACCGTCCGGGTGTGGATCACCTGCGCGCTGGCTCGGCCGAAGGGTGTCACCGGCTCGCGGACCGCCGCACCCAGGACGGCGCCGGCTCGCGCCAGGTCCCGCGTGGGGACCACCGCGAGGTCGACCGGCTGAGCGAACCAGCGGGTCTGCGGATCGAGACGCAGGCTGTGGTCTCCCCCGAGGAGCACGCCCTCCTGCGACAGCACGACGCTCGTGCCGATCAGCGGCTCCACCGCAGCCCAGTCCGCGACGCGGATGGTCCATGGCGCGTCGTCGAGCTCATCGGACGCCAGCGCCAGGAGACCGGCGCCGGGCACCAGGAGGTTGACGACGTGACGATGACGCGAGTGCACCGGGACGGGAGCAGCATTCGGCGCTCCGGGCAACAGCGGGGTGATTGCAGCGTCCCAGGACACCACGCTCGCAGTGCCGCGTCGGGCAACAGCGTTCATCGTCTTCTTCCCCGCGATGGGCCCGGCGGCTGGTCGCGCCGGCAACTCAGGTATACCATAGCGCTTTCTGGCATACCAAACACGTGGTTCTGCCCACCTCCACATCCCCCAGGAGACCCCATGCGCATCGTCGTAGCCCTCGGCGGCAACGCTCTAGCCCGTCGCGGAGAGCCGATGACGGCCGAGTTCCTCCGAGCCAACGTCCGATCGACCTGCGAGGCGCTCGCGAAGCTCGCGAGCGACTCCGAGATGGTCATCACCCACGGCAACGGACCCCAGGTCGGTCTGCTCGCGCTGCAGAACCTCGCCTACCAGGACGTCGCCGCCTACCCCCTCGACATCCTCGGTGCCGAGACGCAGGGCATGATCGGATACGTCGTCCAGCAGGAGCTCTCGAACGCCCTCGGCGGCGACCGCGAGGTCGTTGCCGTCATCACCACGACGGTCGTCGACGAAGCCGACCCGGCCTTCGACCGGCCGACCAAGCTCATCGGCCCGCAGTACTCGGCCGACGACGCCGCCGAGGCTGCCGCCGCCTACCGATGGACGATCGCCAAGGACGGCGACGCATTCCGCCGCGTGGTCCCCTCCCCCGAGCCCGTTGCGATCCTCCAGGCCCCGCTCGTGGACCGGCTGCTCGAGTCAGGCAGCCTGGTCGTGTGCGTGGGGGGCGGCGGTGTCCCCGTGCGCATCGACTCCCGTGGTCGCCAGGTCGGGGTGCAGGCCGTCGTCGACAAGGACGCCGCAAGCGCCGCGCTCGCTGCAGAGATCGGCGCTGACACGCTCATCATGCTCACCGATGGCGACTACGTCACCGAGAACTGGGGCACGCCAGGAGCTCGTGACATCCTCACCGCCTCCCCCGACGCCATCTCCAAGCTGGCATTCGCCGAGGGCTCGATGGCACCGAAGGTCGAGGCTGCGATCCGCGTCGCCCGCGCGGGTGGACGGGCGCTCATCGGACCGCTCGACCGCCTCGACGACCTGCTGGCACGCACGATCGGGACCGAGATCCGCCCCGACGTCGACGGCGGAATCGTCTACGTCTGAGGCCCGGGCCGGCGGCTCACTCCTCGCGCGGCGCGGCGCGCAGGAGTGGGTCGCTCTCGCGCCACGTCGGGTCGTCGAGGTAACGGATGTTGTCCATGTGCTCGAGGATCAGCGCACTGGTCTGCGCGACGTCGCGCATCGCGATCGCCTCGTAGAGCGCTTCATGCTCCCGCACGCTCCGCTCCGCGTCGGTCTCCTGCTGCACCAGGCGCCGCCGGATACGACCACGGAGCAGCCGGTCGATCTCGAGCAACATGTCGTTGCCCGCGATCGATGTCACGATCTCGTGAAAGTTGGCTGCCTCGATAGCAGCATGCGCACGGTCTCCGGCCTGCCATGCTCTGACCTCTCGGTCGAGCGCCGCCCGCAACAGGCCAAGCCCCTCTCGCGTGCGGCGGTTGGCCGCGAGCCGGAAGGCCAAGACCTCGAGCGCGGAACGCACCTCGTCGAGGTCTGCCATGTCCACCGGCGTGAACTCGCGCACCGTCGCAGAGGTGCGAGGCCGCAGGATGACAAGCCCTTCAGCCGCCAGCGTCTTGAGCGCTTCGCGGACCGGCACGCGGCTGACGCCCAGGTCTTCGGCGATCTCACGCTCGACCAGCTTGCTCGCCGGCGCGAGCGTCCCGCTGAGGATGTCCTCGCGGAGTCGACGTGTCACGCGTGCCGCGTCCGACTCGGGGTCCTCAGCCAGTTCCACGGCACCATCTTCCCACAGGGGGGCCTACCGACGGGCCGAGAAGGCGACGACAGGCGTCGGTCGTGATGCAGGTCCCACACCTGGTCAGGAGGGGCGTTGCGCCCCGCAGGCGGGCGTCAGCGGAAGCACCGCACCCTGAGAACCACTGCCACCTGATCGTGCAGCAGCCTGATTCAGCTGCACCGGTAGGCGTGGACCACTTCCCTTCCGCCGGTCGACCTGTCATGTTCCTGCTGCGAGGTCGTCCAACGCCTCCAAGACTGCTCGCCGGCCGATACCTGCGAGCACGGGGTTCGAGTGACGGTAGTAGTGCTCGGACATGAGGCCGAAGCACAGCGCCCAGCCACGTCCCCGCGCCCAGGTATCGGCGTCGGAGCCAACTGCGTCCGCGAATACCGAGCGGGTCTCGGGCGTGAACATCGTCCAAGCAGGTATGAGGTCGCACGCCGGGTCACCGACGCCCATGCCACCGAAGTCGATGACCGCGCTGAGCCGACCCTCCACCGTCAAGAGGTTGCCGGGGAGCAGGTCACCGTGCAGCCATACGGAGGGACCGTCCCACTGGGGCAGCGCCAGAACGGCTTCCCAGGCATCTCTCGTCTCGTGCGGATCGACGGTGCCGTCGGCGCCCAGGTCACGGATGGCGTCTTGGACGTAGTCGTCGCGGGTGCGCACGGGGCCGCCACGGAAAGAGGGCGGGCCTCCCGTCGGGTCTACTCGACGCAAGGCGGACACGAAGCGTCCGAGGCTCCCAGCCGCCTCGCGCAGATCCACGGGGGGCGCCACGAACGCGTCCTGACCCTCCAGCCAGCGGTAGACCGACCACGGCAGGGGGAACGGCTCGGACGGCGTACCGACTCCGAGGGGTGTCGGCACGTCCAACGGCAGGTCAGCCGACACGACAGGGAGCCACCGCTGTTCCTTGTCCACCTGATGTGCGGCTGCGGCGGCTCTTGGCAGTCGCACCACCAGGTCCGCGCCCAGCCGGAACATGGCGTTGTCGGTTCCCGAGGAGGGGACTCTCGAGAGTGACAGGTGCGCCCAGGACGGGAACTGCCGGGCGACGAGGTCGGCCACCAGCGCCTCGTCGATGACCAGATCCTCGGGGGCCCGGCTGGGCGGAGTCACGATCACCGATCAGTCGAACCGTCGGTGAGAGGAACGGAGAACCAGCCCCCGGGCCGGCTGCCGACCACACCAGCGCTTCTAGCCATGCCCCGCCCATCCTTGCCTCGCGCGCCTGGTGAAAACGTGGACAACGACAGATCCGTCACCCTGGGCATCTCCCTCGTCCGCGTTTCGCCTGCTCACGCGTGATCCTTGAGATCGGAGGCGCACCGCAGGAAGAACGTCGTAAACCGCTCCTTCTGGATGGCTGAACGCTAAGAGGATGAACCGCGCATGTCAATCGTGGCGCCCTGAGCGGGACGGACGATGATCCGGCATCCGCAGGGGCGCCCCGCTGCGTCTCGGGAACGCTCTTTGACGGGCGTCGAACCTCTTCTCCCTGCAACTCAGCATGCGATCCCTCCACGGGTGGCTGAACCGACGAAGGTCTGCGACGGTGAATATCGCACCCCAAGGACCGCGGACACGCCCCGCAAGGTTCAGCAGAACCGCCCTGACCGCTCCTCATGGTGCTGAGCACGGCAACTGAAGCACGACGGCACGACGTACCGAGCCGCGTCTGCCGCTGGCTACACCGACGATGGGACATCGCTATGTGCACAGGAATCAGGTTCTCTGACGGTCAGGACAACCTCTACCTCGCCCGCAATCTTGACTGGACGAGCGGGTACGGTCAGCAGGTGGTGTTGACTCCCACCGGCTACGCGCCGCGGTCGCCCTTCGGCGCAGTGGGCAGCATCGAGCATGCGACGATCGGTATGGGCATCGTCGAGGAGGACACCCCGCTGTACTTCGACTGCGGCAACGACGCAGGGCTGGCCATCGCCGGCCTCAACTTCCCGGGGTACGCGGCGTATGCCTCCGGTCCGGTCGAGGGCGCGGTCAACGTCGCCGCATACGAGTTCCCGCTCTGGGTGGCTTCACAGTTCGCCAGCGTCGACGAGGTCGAGGCCGCACTCCAGGACGTGGTGATCGTCGACAAGCCGATCAACGACAAGTACCCGAGTTCCCTGCTCCACTGGATCATCGCCGACGCGACGCGCTCCATCGTCGTGGAGTACACGAGCGATGGCATGCACGTCTTCGACGACGACGTCGATGTCCTGACGAACCAGCCGGGCTTCGCCTGGCACCACGAGAACCTGCGCAACTACCTCAACACCTCGCCCGAGTTTCCCGAGGAGACCGTGCTGGGCAGGGCTCATCTCACGCCGTTCGGCTCTGGCTCGCACATGCGCGGGATCCCCGGGGACTACTACTCGCCGTCGCGGTTCGTCCGCGCGGCATACGTCAACGCCCACTACCCGACCAAGGGCAACGAGGAGGAGAACGTCAGCCGGGCGTTCCACACGCTGCAGCAGGTCGCGATGGTCGACGGCTGCGCCGCGATGGGCTCGGGCGAGTTCGAGATCACGATCTACACGGGGCTCTTCTCCTCGCGGACTTCGACGTACTACTGGAACACCTACGACGACCCGAGGATCCGCAGCGTCGCGATGGCCGAGCACCCGACGGACGGCGACAAGCTCGTCATGGCATAGCTGCGGGCCGATGGGTGGTCATGAACGCTGACGTCGTCGCACCGGGCGGTCGCTCCCACATGTGAGCCACGTACCTTTGCCTCATGACCATCACCTACGTCGATTCCGGACCGGTCGACGACGATGACCTGAGCCGGCTCCACGACCGCGCCTTCACCGGGTCCGCGTCCGGGACGACCGTCCCGTGGTCGGAACGGTTGCGCGCGCACAGTGTGGCGTGGGTGTGCGCTGAGCTCGACGGACAGCTGTGCGGTTTTGTGCACGCGTGCTGGGACGGCGGCAGCCATGCCTTCGTCCTGGACGCCGTCGTCCTCCCGGAGGTGCAGCGCCGCGGCGTCGGCACTGAGCTTGTCCGGCGGCTGCGCGATCAGGTGCGCGAGGCGGGGTGCGAGTGGCTGCACGTCGACTACGAACCTCGCTTCGAGGCCTTCTACCGCACGTGCGGCTTTACCTCGACCCGCGCCGGCGTCCAACGACTGAGGTGACCGAGAGGCGGCGCCGCGCAGGTGGAACGTCGGTCAGGGAACCTCGATCACTGCCTTGCCGCGGATGCCGCCCTTGGCGAGCCCAGCCAGCGCCTGGGGAGTCTGGTCGAAGGGCATGACACGTCCGACGACGGGACGCAGCACGCCGTCGTCGACCAGGGTGGTGATCTGGCGGAGCTGGGCGCCGCTGGCGTGCATGAACAGGAACTCGTACCTCACCCCCAGCTTCTTCGCGTGCCGGCGGACGCGGGCGCTCAGGGCGGTGATGGCCAGTCGCAGCACGCGGTTGAGGCCCTGCTCGCGGGCGAACGCCGGGTCGGGCGGACCGGAGATGCCGATCGCCGTGCCGCCTGGAGCCAGCACGCGCAGGGACTTCTCGAGATTCTCACCGCCCAGGCTGTCCAGCACGAGGTCGTAGCCGTCAAGGAGCTGTTCGAAGTCTTGGGTGCGGTGGTCGATGACCACGTCGGCCCCCAGCCCCCGCACGAAGTCGGCGTTGGCCGCGCTGGCCGTGGTCGCGACCGTCGCGCCCAGGTGCTTGGCCAGCTGGATGGCGATGGACCCGACGCCGCCGGCGCCGGCGTGGATGAGCACCTTCTGACCGGGGCGCACCGTCCCGCGCTCGACGAGGACCTGCCACGCGGTGAGCGCCACCAGCGGCAGCGAACCCGCCTCGTCCATGGTGATGGACGTCGGCTTGGGCGCGAGGTCCGACTCGGGGACCGCGATCCGCTCTGCGAAGGTGCCGATGTGGTCTCTCGAAGGGCGGCCGTAGACCTCGTCGCCCGGCGCGAACCCCTGCACCTTCGACCCGACGTCGATGACGGTCCCTGCGACGTCGTGCCCGAGGATCAGCGGCAGCTGGTAGGGAAGGATCTGCTTGAACTCACCCTCGCGGATCTTCTCGTCCAGCTGGTTGAGGCCGGCAGCGCGCACCTGGACGAGCACGTCGCGCTCCCCCACCACGGGTTCTGGCACGTTGGTGTCCAGCAGCGGACCCTTGTACCGGTTGACGACGAACGCTCTCACGCGATCACTCCTTGACGGTGGCAGCCCAGGCGTGGGCGCAGAGCCTATCGTCCGCCACGCGGAGGTTCTTCGCTCACGATGTCCACCGAGATCAGTGCGAGACTGGTCCCACTTCAGCGTGTGTGCAGGGAGCAGGCCCCCACGGCGACCCGACAGTCGCCCCTCAGACGGGAGTGTGGCAGATGAGCCACGAACCGAACAGCGACCAGCTTCCTCTCGGGATGCGCCCAGGGATCAACGCCAACCCCCTCGCTCCGCCGATGCGGGATGCCGCATCGCGCGAGGAGGCCGCCCGTCCGCTGCGCACGTTCGTGCTGTCGACGGTGCCTGTCGTCGTGGTGCTCGTCGGTGCGCTCCTGCTCACCCGCTAGACCGCAGCAGGCGCCGCCTTGGCGGCCTTCTTCATCCCGGCGATCGTGAGCATCACACCGACCACCACCCAGCCTGCCAGCGTGAGCGCCGGGACCAGGCCACCGGACCCGCCGAAGTAGGCGGCAGACCGGACGAGGGCGCCCGTGGCACCGGGGGGCAGCAGCTGACCGAAGGCACCCAGCCCGGCGGGCAACCAGGCCCCCGTCGTGGCGATGCCGGCGAGCGGGTTGCCCAGGAACATCATGGTCATCGCACCGATGGTGAAGCCCTTGCCCCCGAAGAGCTTCTGCAGCCCCGCCAGCGGGAGAGCGAGAGCGGCGATGCCGAGCGCCATGGACCCGGCCACGGGCAGGAACACCCCGGACACGCTGCCGAACCAGAGCTGGAGCACCGCTGCCACGACGGCGCCGCCCACGACGGAGAAGGCGAGGATCCCGCCGAGCCGCCATCCGTTGCGCCGCGGGAAGACCGAGGCGAAGGCGACGACCGGCACGATGCCCCCGAAGACGAGGGGGAAGGCCAGCCCGCCGATGCCGACTCCGGTCGGGTCGGCCTCAGGCAGCGGGACGACGTCGACGACGCCCAGCTGAGCGCCGCTGGCTGCTGCCAGCTGGGTGGCCGTCGCGGTCACCGTGCCGGAGATCGCCGTGGAGCCGGCGCTCGCCACGAGGGCCCGCACGTCAGTGTCCGTGAGCACGAGACCGCCGACGACGTCCCGCCTCTCGATCGCGGTCGTGAGCTCGTCCTCACTGTCGAAGTGACGCGTGGCATACGCGTCCGGGGTCACCGACGACAACGACTCCTCCGCCTGGGCGAGGCCGGCGGGACTGCCCACCAGGCCCAGCGGCAGGCCATGGGCCCCGCTCTTGAGGGAGGGAACGATGAAGAGCGCGAGCAGCAGGACGAGGATCGCGGCCAGCCCAGCCGTCATGCCCACCAGCGACACGGCGGGCCGGGGAGCCTTTCGGGTGGGCACCTGCTCCGGAGCCAAGTCTGAGGGCGCGGCCTGGGTCTCCAGGGCCACGGGTGTGTTGGTCGTCATGTGTCCACTCTCTATTCCGGAGGAAAATCCTCCGGTTCTGTGGACGATAATCCTCCGGTTAGGCTCGTCTCGTCAAGTCACCCCAGCAGAGACGGAGGTCACCATGAGGGCCGATGCCGCGCGGCGCCGCGCCGCCATCATTCGTGAAGCCCGCCGCCTCTTCGCCGAGGACGGCAGTGACGTCGCCCTCGACACCGTCGCGGACGCCGCGGGTGTGGGCATCGCAACCCTGTACCGAAACTTCGAGTCTCGCACTGCCCTCATCGAGCAGGTCACTCTCGCGATCCTGGACGACCTCTCCGCCGCGACAGCAGCGGCGACGGCCGAGCTGGCGGGCGACCCGGACACCGTCTGGCGCCGATATGTCACGCGGCTGGTCGACCTCGACCTGGGCGCCCTCACAGCGGCCTTCTCTCAGGAGGTGGCCGGCGGCCTGTCCGGCCCGGTCCGCGAGGCGCAGGAGAAGTCACTCGCTGACGTCGAAGAGCTGCTCGTCCACGCGCGCACCGCCGCGCTCGTCCCCCACGACGTCGGAGCCCTCGAGCTCGTGGTCGCGCTGGGTGTGGTCACCCGGCCCCAGCCCGAGGCTGTCAGGGAAGCCGCGCCGCACCTCGTGGACCGACTGGTCACGCTCGTGCTGGCAGGCCTGCGCGCCGAAGCCCTCGCCTCAGAGGTCACTCCGCACAGCGACTGAGCAGCCACTCCTCCTCGGTGAGCCCCGGACTCTGGCCGACGGCGGCGCCTGCACCCTCCACCCCGGGGCCGAGCTTCCCGTCGTACGTCGTCCCCAGCCGGTCCTGGAACGTGCGGACCGTGACCGTCAGCCCCGCACCGTCACCGAGCTCGACAAAGTCGTTGCCCGTGGTGAAGCCTCGGGTCCACTGACCGAAGGAGCGGGCAGCAGGCTCGCCGTAGAAGGCGATCACGACAGCTTCACCCGCACTGGCAGTCATCCCGCTGTGGCGCACCGCGACCGACGTCGGGTTGAGCTTGACCACCTCCTCGCCGCCGGAAGCCAGGACCTGGCCCGCGCCGAGCACGGTGTTGCCGTCGACGACGATCTCCACCGCAGGGCTGGCCCGCTCCTGGGACCGCATGACCACTCCGTCGGTCAACAGAGGCGAGACCGCCGCCAGCATCGCGTGGGCGTTGCCACCGCTGTTGAGCGAGAGATCGACGACCCACCCGCACAGGTCCACCTCTGTGTAGGGCTTCACCGCCGCGATCCCGGCATCGACATAGCGCTGGACAAGGTCAGCGTCGTCGAGCGCGAACGCCGGGACGGTCAGCACCCCGATGCCGTCCTCGACCACGACACTCGGGAGAGCGGGCCCGTCCACGCCGGTCGCGGCAGCCTCCCACGCCTGAACCTCCTGCGGCGTGCGGAACCAGCTGTGCGGCCCGCCGGCGACCACGGCGAGGTGGTCCAGGAGGGCGTGGACGTCCGCCACGGAGCTGGTCTCGGAGATTGCGGCCCGCGCCTCCCGCGTGGCCACGCCCCACTCCGGAGAGTCCGCCCTGATGCCACGGTCCAGCACGCCGATCGCAGACTCGAGATAGCTCTGCGCGGAGATTCCCGGCTCCTGGGCCGCCGGAGCGCAGGACGCCGTGACGAGCACCGCGAGCGCCCATGCCACCGCTCGTCTTGGTCGTGGTCGTCCCATCTCACCTCCGCTCACGCTGCGCCCGTGGTGGCTGCCTGCGCTGAGCGCGGGGCCCGTCGTGCGCTCACAACGTAGCCGCAGGGGGTGGAGGTGTCGACCGGCGCGGCTCTCTTCTGCGAGGTCAGCCTGCTGCGGCTAGCGTCAGACGATGACCAGTTCACCGCAGGCACCTCAGAACAACAAGGCCGCGAAGATCTTGTACCGCCCCTTCGGGCTCGTGAGCTCGATCGCTGGCGGGCTCGTCGCCGGGCAGGTCTTCAAGCGGGTCTACAAGCGCGCCGCTCCCGGCAACCACAGCGAGGCCCCCGGGCCGCTGCAGTCGCAGTACTCCACTCGCGAGATCCTCTTCGCGGCGCTCATCCAGGGCGCGATCTACGCGGTCGTCAAGGCTGCCATCGACCGCGGCGGGGCGAGGGCCTTCGAACGCTGGACGGGCGAGTGGCCCGGGGAATGAGAGCCGGGGCGCAGCGCTAACGCTTGCGTGCCTCGATGAGGAACCGCGTGGAGAAGGCCACGAACGAGCCCGTCGGTGGCCATGAGTCTGTCACTGCCATGAGCGGGCAGCCGCGCCGCACCTGGCCGCCGAGACGCGCTCGCACTTGCGCATGCGCACTCGAAGGTGCCGATCTACGGTGGAAGGACACCCCGACGGATCCCACCGGAGACCGGATGAGACCGACGGCTCGTCAAGACGGCGGCGAGCGATTCCGGGGAAGGTCACCGTTGGCGTCCGCGACGACCACAGCGCCGTCCACCTCACACCTCAACGGTCGCCTCGCCGGAGTCGAGGATCGAGCGGCACCAGCCGCTCCACCCTGACACGACCACACCGCACGAGAGCGAGGCACCACCATGGCAACAGGAGAAACCGGGTTCGACGACGTCACCTTCGACCTGATCTCGCTGCAGTACCACTCCCTCAAGGCCGGGCACGACTACGGGCAGTATGTCCGCGACGCCCGCAACGCCGGCAAGGACGACATCGCTGAGTTCTTCGAGTCCGTCATGGCTGAGGACTCCGAACGCGCCCAGCGGTGCCACTCCTTCTTGTCAGAGCTGACCCAGCAGGGCACGTCGGCCACCCAGCCGCAGGGCGCTGGCGGCTGACCGACGAGAGGCGCCAGGCACATGACCACCGACACCACCGCTGACACGATCGTCGAGCGCCTGGTCGCCTGGGGGGTCGAGCGCGTCTTCGGCTACGCCGGGGACGGCATCGACCCCCTCCTGGCGGCGCTCCACCGACACCAGGACCGCATCGAGCTGGTCACCGCCCGCCACGAGGAGATGGCCGCCTTCATGGCGGTCGGTCACGCCAAGTACAGCGGAGAGGTGGGGGTGTGCCTGGCGACCCAGGGTCCCGGCGCGATCCACCTGCTCAACGGCCTGTACGACGCCAAGCTCGACCGCAAGCCCGTCGTGGCCCTCGTGGGGCAGGTGGCCACCACCGCCCTGGGTGCGGGCTACCAGCAGGAGGTGGACCTGCAGACGCTGTTCAAGGACGCGTGCGCGCAGTACGTCCAGACGGTCACCTCGCCCGACCAGCTCCCGCACGTGCTCGACGACGCCTTCCGCACCGCGCTGGCCACGTCCAGCCCGGTGAGCGTGATCATCGCGCACGACGTCCAGAAGGCTGAGGCCCCCGAGCTCCAGACGCACGCCCACGCGCAGGTGACCACCTCCACGGCCTTCGCCCGGGGGCGCAGCCTGCCCCTGGAGCCTGACCTGCAGGCGGCGGCCGCGCTCCTGGGCGCCAGCGAGCGCGTCGCGGTGCTCATCGGCCAAGGGGCGCAGGGCGCCGAGCAGGAGGTCCGCGCCGTCGTGGAGCGGCTGGGCGCCGGACTGACCACGTCGTTGCTCGGCAAGCCGCTGCTGGAGGAGTCGCTGCCCTACCACTGCGGCGTCATGGGGCACCTGGGGACCACCGCTTCAGCAGACCTCATGGCGGGCTGCGACACGCTGCTCATCGTCGGCAGCAACGACCCGTGGACGGAGTTCTACCCCGCCCCGGGCCAGGCGCGCGCCGTCCAGATCGACATCACCGCACGCAACATCGCCGCCAAGTACCCCGTGGAGGTAGCCCTCGCCGGAGACGCGAAAGACACTCTCGCCGCACTCCTGCCGCTGCTTCCCGAGCGCACCGGATGGGCCGCGCAGGTCGCGCGCTCGGTCGAGGCCTGGCACCGGGTGGCCGAGCAGCGGGTGGAGCACCAGACCGACCGGCTCAACCCCCAGCGCGTCGTCGCCGGGCTCGACGCGCACCTGCCCGCCGACGCGCAGGTCGCGGTGGACGTCGGCTCGATCACCTACTGGTACGCCCGCTTCCTGCACCTGCCTGTCGGGGTGCCCGCGCACCTGTCCAGCACGCTGGCGTCGATGGGCTGCGCGATGCCCTACGCCATCGCGGCGAAGCTGCTGCACCCGGGCCGCCCGGTGATCGCCCTGGCTGGGGACGGTGCGATGCAGATGAACGGCATCTCGGAGCTCATCACCGTCGCGGCCCGGTGGCCCACCTGGCCCGACCCGCGCTTCGTCGTGCTGGTGCTCAACAACGGCGATCTTGCCGAGGTCTCCTGGGAGCAGCGGGAGATGGAGGGCGACCCACGCTTCCCCGCCTCCCAGACCGTGCCGGACTTCCCCTACGCGCGCTACGCCGAGATCCTCGGGCTGCAGGGGATCCGTATCGACTCCCCCGACCAGGTCTGGGGTGCGTGGCGGGATGCTCTGGCGGCGTCTCGCCCCACCCTCATCGAGGCGGTGGTGGACCGTGACACCCCGTTGCTCGCCCCGCGCCAGGAAGCGGAGACGATCGACCAGATGCTCGCGGGGCTGGCCCAGGAGCCCGGCGGCGAGCGCGCCGGTGACCTGCTGCGGCGCCAGCGCGAGGACGAAGAGGCCGAGGACGAAGAGGCGTAGCGGGCTACCGCCCGCCCGAGGACCGGGCCACGGTCGCCAGGTCCCGCCGGACCGCCTCCGGCACCGGCCTGCGGCGGCGCAGCGCGAGGTGCGCCGTCGTCAGGGACCTGGCCAGCCCCCGGCGCTGCGCGCGACCGCCCACCGCGAGCGCGCCTGCGCGCCGGAGCACGTCGGGCCACGGCCGCAGGAGCAGCGCGGAGGTCATGGAGGACCGCGCGATGGCGGCCGCCCTCTCCTGCGGGCTTGACCTGGCCGGGGAGGGATGGTGGTGGACGACGACGTCGTCGACGTAGACGAGCGACCACCCCCGGGCTGCCAGACGCAGCGCGACCGGTTCCTCCTCCCCCGGGAACCGAACCAGCGGGTCGAACCCGCCCACGTCCAGGAACGCGTCCCGGCGCACCATCGTGGCGCAGGCGACGAAGCCGAGGACGCGCGGGCCCGGCAGGCCCGGTGAGTGCAGCGGGGACCGGGCCAGCTCGGCGTTCATCGGATCAGCCCTGTCCTGCGGTCCCACGAGGATCGCGCCCGCCACCGCGGCCACGCGGGGATGGTCGGCGAGCACCTGGGCGGCCGTGCGCAACGCTCCGGGGCTCCACCAGGAGTCGTCGTCGGCGAAGGCGACATAGGGCGTGCGGGCACGCTCGACGCCCACGGTGCGCGCCAGCGACCCGACGTTCTCCGCCAGCTCCACCACCGTCACCTGCGGGAACCGGCTGCGGACCTGGGCCGCGGTGCCGTTGGAGGAGTCGTTGTCCACCAGGACGACCGGGGCGTCGTGGCGCGGCAGGGAGGTCAGCAGCTCCGTGCACCGGTCGCGGCTCATGACCACCACGGTGACCCGCTCGTCCTCCATGCGTGCCTCCCTGCGTCACCCCGCCGCACCCTCGTGGAAGTGCGAGCCGCGGAGAAGCGGTTCATTGTTGGGGTGACGGACCGGTTGCAGGAGGTCGACCGCGCATCCGTGCCGGCTCGCAGCGTCACCCGTGGTCTCCCGGGTCTCCACTGCTCGAGCATGGCGCACAGCAGGAAGGCCCGCGAGCCATGCGCGTACTCGGTGTCAATGCACTGTTCCACGATCCCGCGGCCGCTCTCGTCGTGGACGGACAGGTCGTCGCCGCGGCTGAGGAAGAGCGGTTCAGCCGCCGCAAGCACGGCAAACGCCCCGTCCCCTTCGCCGCCTGGGAGCTCCCCGAGCAGTCGATGCGCTGGTGCCTGGCCGCTGGCGGGCTCGACCCCGCGGACCTGGACGCGGTCGCCTACTCCTTCGACCCGTCCCTGGCCCGTCCGGCCCCTGACATGGACCTGCCCGACCCGTGGGACTGGCTCCGGCTGCGCTACGCCCGCCAGGCGCCCACCATGCTCGCGACCTCCTTGCCGGGCCTGGACCCGGCACGCGTCCACTTCGTCCCGCACGAGGTGTCCCATGCGGCGTCGGCCGCGCTCGCCTCGCCCTATCGGACGACGAGCGTGCTCTCCTTGGACGGGCGCGGTGAGTCCACCTCCCACCTGGCCGGGCGGTACGTGGACGGCAAGCTGGAGATCCTCGCCTCCCAGCGCCTGCCCCAGTCCCTGGGGCTGGTCTACGAGTCGCTCACCGAGCACCTGGGATTCCTGCGGTCGAGCGACGAGTACAAGGTCATGGCCCTGGCCTCCTACGGCACGCCCCGGTTCCTGGACGACCTCCGTGAGCTGATCTTCGCCACCGACGACGGCGGCTTCGTCGCCCAGCCGCCCGACTGGGAACGGTGGGCTCCCCGCCGCGTCGACGACGGCACGTGGGGCGAACAGCACGGCGGGCTCGGCGCCCACGCCGACCTCGCCTCCTCCCTGCAGACCCGCCTCGAGGAGGTGCTGCTCGACCTCGCCGGGTGGATCCACCGCCAGACCGGCGACACGACGCTCACCCTGGCCGGTGGGACTGCCCTGAACTGCGTGGCGAACTCCCGCCTGTGGCGTGACTCCCCCTTCGACAACATCTGGGTCCAGCCCGCAGCCGGCGACGCGGGCACCGCCCTGGGCGCTGCCCTCCAGGTGGCCGCGGACCACGGGGACATGATCGAACCCATGGCCAGCGCAGCCCTGGGCCGCTCCTGGCCCGACGACGAGCTCGCGGCGTGGCTGCGCCGCGCCCACGTCCCCTTCGAGACGCCGCCCGACCTGCCCGGGGAGGTCGCGCGGGTCCTCGCCGACGACGGCATGGTGGCGTGGTTCGACGGTCGCTCGGAGTTCGGCCCCCGCGCCCTGGGACAGCGGTCCCTGCTGGCTCACCCGGGGCCGGTGGCCAACCTGGAACGGCTCAACGACGTCAAAGGACGCGAGCAGTTCCGCCCGGTCGCCCCCATGGTGCTCCTGGAGCGGGCCGCCGAGATCTTCAGCGGCGGGCCGGTCCCCAGCCCCTACATGCTGTTCGTGCACGACGTCGCACCCGCCTGGCGGGACCGGATCGGGGCGGCCGTGCACGTGGACGGCACCGCCCGGATCCAGACCATCGACGGCTCCACCCCGCGCCTGCAGGCGACCATCCGTGCCTTCGAAGGTCTGACCGGGCTGCCGGTGGTGATCAACACCAGCCTCAACACCGCGGGCCGTCCCATGGTGGACGACCCCCGCGACGCCCTCGAGCTCTTCGGCTCCGCCCCGGTCGACGTGCTCGTCCTGGGCCCGCACCTCGTGCGCCGCAGTGCCCTGTTCTCCGGCGGAGAGCCGAGCCCCTCCCACGGAGCACCGCGATGAGCCCGGCGCAGGACTACACGATCGTCGTGCCCACGATCGGCAGGCCCTCCCTGGCGGTCCTGCTGACGAGCCTGGCAGCGCAGGAGGTGCACGGCGCGCACGTCATGCCGCAGGAGGTGGTCGTCGTGGACGACCGTCCCGCCGCCCCAGGCGCACCCGGCGTCGACCTGGGACAGTCGGGCGCCTGGCTGCCGGTGCGCATCGTGCGCACGGGCGGGCGCGGCCCGGCCGCGGCCCGCAACGCCGGCTGGCGCTGCGCACGGACGCCCTGGGTGGTGTTCCTCGACGACGACGTCCAGCTCCCTCCGAGCTGGGCGCCGGACCTGCTCGCAGACCTGAGGTCGGCCGCCCCGCGGGTGGGCGGGGTGCAGGGGCGCATCGTCGTGCCGCTGCCACCGGGACGCCGCCCCACCGACTGGGAACGGTCCACCGCCGGCCTGGAGTCAGCCCGCTGGGCCACGGCTGACATGGCCTACCGCCGGGTGACCCTGGAGCAGGTGTCCGGCTTCGACGAACGGTTCCCGCGGGCCTACCGCGAGGACGCGGACCTGGCCGCCCGGGTGCGCCGGGCCGGGTGGACGCTCGCCCAGGGCGAGCGGCACGTCCTGCACCCCGTCCGCCCCGCAGCCGACGACGTCAGCCTGCGCGTCCAGGCAGGGACCTTCGACGACGCGACGCTGCGCGCCCTGCACGGCCGGCGGTGGCGCACGGTCGCCCAGACCGGTCGCGGCCGGCTCCGACTGCACCTGGCCACCGTCGCCGTGGCCGCCCTGACCGTCGCCGCGGCCCTCACGCGCCGCCCGCGTCTGACGGCGGTCGCTGCGTGGGTATGGGCAGCCTTCACCGCGGACTTCTTCGTCCGGCGGCTGACCCCTGGCCCTCGACCCGCGGACGAGGTCTTCGCGCGCGAGGCCCGCCGTCTGGCCTGGACCAGCGTCGCCATCCCCTTCGCCGCAGTCGCCCACCGGGCCCGCGGGGAGTGGAACGCCCGGGGCGGCCTCCCGCCGTGGCCGCTGCCCATCGACGCCGTGCTCTTCGACCGCGACGGCACCCTCATCGAGGACATCCCCTACAACGGTGACCCCGAGGCCGTCCGCCCCACCGAGGGCGCGCGCGCGGTGCTGGACGCGCTGCGCTCCCGCGGTGTGCTCGTCGGCGTGGTCACCAACCAGTCAGGACTGTGCCGAGGACTCCTCACCGCCGCCCAGGTCCAGTCCGTCAACGCGGAGGTGGAGGCGCGGCTCGGCCCCTTCGACACGTGGCAGGTGTGCCCGCACTGCCCCGAGGACGAGTGCCTGTGCCGCAAACCTCGTCCGGGCATGATCCTCGCCGCCGCGCAGGAGCTGGGCCTGGCGCCCGCTGCGTGCGCCGTCGTCGGGGACATCGGAGCTGACGTCGAGGCCGCGCGCGCGGCCGGCGCCGTCGGCGTCCTCGTCCCGGCACCGGCCACCCGCACCGAGGAGGTCGCCGAGGCCGAGCTCGTCGCCGCAGACCTGGCCGGGGCCATCGACCTGCTCGCCGCCCGCCTGGGCGCGGCGAGCCCGGAGCTGGGGCGAGCGGCATGGCGATGATCACCTCCCTCAGGTCAGCGCACGTCCTCGCGGTCCGCCTCGACAGCGACGGTGACGTCCTGCTCACCGGTCCCGCGGTCCGCGTCATGGCCGCCACCGCCGGCTCGGTGGACCTGCTCGCCTCCCCCGCAGCCGCCGGCGCGGGGGCCCTGCTGCCCGGCGTGCGCACCGTGCTGCAGTTCGACGCACCGTGGGCGGGGTACACGCCGACGCCGGTAGAACCCGCCCAGGTGGACCGCCTCGTCGACGAGCTCGCCGCGCAGCGGTACGACGCCGCCGTGATCTTCACCTCCGACCACCAGTCCCCCCTGCCCATGGCGCTCCTGGCGCGGCTGGCCGGGATCCCGCTGATCGCCGCGACGAGCGAGGACTACCCCGGGTCGCTGCTCGACGTCCGCCACCGCCGCCCGGCCGGCATGCACGAGGTCGAGGCCGCCCTCGACCTCGTCCGCGCCGCAGGCTTCCCCACCCCTCGCCCGCTCGACCAGCGCCTCGCCGTCCGCGGGCCGCTGCCCAGCGCGGCGGACCTCGTCCCACCCGGTCCGTACGTGGTGGTCCACCCCGGCGCGTCGGTGCCCTCCCGGGCGCCCACGCCGGCGCACGCGCGAGAGATCGTCGCCGAGCTCGGCCGGCGCGGGCACCAGGTGGTGGTCACCGGCGGACCGCGTGAACGCTCCCTCGCCGCAGCCGTCAGCGCGGGCCAGCCCCACGTGCGCGACCTCGGTGGCCGGACCACCCTCGCCTCCCTCGCCGCGGTGCTGGCCGGCGCCGACTGCGTGATCGCGGGCAACACCGGCCCCGCGCACCTGTCCGCCGCCGTCGGCACCCCGGTGGTGAGCCTGTTCTCACCCGTGGTGCCGGCGCAGCGGTGGGCTCCGTGGGGCGTGGCGTCGGTGGTGCTCGGGGACCAGCAGGCGCCCTGCGCAGGGTCCCGCGCCCGGGTCTGCCCGGTGCCGGGCCACCCCTGCCTCACCGCGGTCCCCCCGCAGCAGGTGGCCGACGCCGCCGAGAGCCTCATCCGAGCCGAGGTGCTCACATGAGGATCCTCACCTGGCACGTGCACGGCTCCTGGACGACGAGCTTCGTCGCCGGGCGGCACGACTACCTGCTCCCGCTCACCGCGGACCGCGACGCCGACGGGCGCGGCCGGGCCCGCACCTGGACCTGGCCGGCCACCGCGGTCGAGCACACGCCGCAGCAACTGGCGGAGCAGGTCCGGGCAGGCGGGGTGGACGTCGTGGTGCTGCAGCGACCGCACGAGATCGACCTCCTCGAGCGCTGGACCGGCGCACGGGCAGGCCGCGACCTCCCCGCCGTCTACGTCGAGCACAACGCCCCGACCGGGCACGCGGCGTCGACCCGCCATCCCATGGCCGACGTCGACGTGGTCGCCGACGGCACGGTGCCGCTCGTCCACGTCACCGCCTTCAACGCGCTCATGTGGGACAACGGCACGGCACGCACCGTCGTCATCGACCACGGGATCCCCGACCCCGGCCACCTCTACACCGGTGAACGCTCGACCGTGGCCGCCGTGGTCAACGAACCGGTGCGCCGCTGGCGGGTGGCGGGCACGGACGTCCTCCTGCACATGGGCCGCGAAGCCGCCCTCGACGTCTACGGCATGGGAGTCGACGGGCTGCGAGCGCACCTGGACGCGACCGGCGGCCTGGGCTCGGACGCCACCTTGCACGGTGACGTACCGCAGCACGCGATGCACGCCCGCCTCGGCCAGGCGCGCGTCTATCTCCACCCTTTCCGGTGGACGAGCCTGGGCCTCGCGCTGCTGGAGGCGATGGCTGTGGGACTCCCGGTCGTCGCCCTGGCGACCACCGAGACCCCGGAGGCGGTCCCGGCCGCCGCGGGGGTGGTGAGCAACCGGCCGCAGGACCTCGTCGCCGCCGCCCACCGCTGGATCGCCGACCCGGACGAGGCCCGGGCACGTGGGGACGCAGCTCGCGCCCACGTGCTCACCCGATACCCCCTGGCGGAGTTCCTGCTCCGCTGGGACACGCTGCTGCAGGAGGTGACCCCATGAGGATCGCGATGATCTCAGAGCACGCCAGCCCGCTCGCCACGCTGGGGAGCGTGGACGCAGGCGGCCAGAACGTCCATGTCGCCTCGCTCGCGCAGCACCTGGGCGCGCAGGGCCACGCGGTCACGGTCTACACCCGTCGTGACGACCCGGACCTGCCGGTGGTGGTGCCGCTGGCGCCGGGGGTGGACGTCGTCCATGTCGACGCCGGCCCACCCGTCCACATCCCCAAGGACGAGCTCCTCGTGCACATGGACGCCTTCGGGGACGAGCTGGCTGCCAGGTGGGCACGCTCAGCTCCCCCGGACGTGGTCCACGCCCACTTCTGGATGTCGGGTCTGGCCGGGCTGCGCGCGACCAGGACCGTGCCGGCCCCGCTCGTGCAGACCTTCCACGCCCTGGGCTCCGTCAAGCACCGCCACCAAGGCGACCGCGACACCAGCCCGGCTGGTCGCGTGGACCTCGAACGTCTCCTGTGCGCGGAGGTGGATCTCATCGTGGCCACCTGCTCGGACGAGGTGGCCGAGCTGACAGCGCTCGGCGCTGACCCGGACCGCATCGAGGTGGTGCCGTGCGGGGTGGACCTGGACAAGTTCAGGCTCCCGGTCCCCGGGCAGAGCGAGCGGGTCAGGCCAGACGACGGCAGGTTCGTGGCCTTGTCCGTGGGCCGGCTCGTGGAGCGCAAGGGCATCGAGACGATCGTGCGCGCCCTGGTGGACACCCCCGACGTGGAGCTCGTCGTGGCCGGCGGCCCGCCGGCCGCCGACCTGGACGTCGACGTCGAGGCGGCGCGGCTGCGCGCCCTCGCGCAGGAGCTGGGCGTCGCCGACCGGGTGCGACTGGTGGGAAGCCTGACCCAGGACGAGGTGCGCGCAGCGATGCACGCGGCCGACGTGGTGGTGTGCGACCCCTGGTACGAACCGTTCGGGATCGTGCCGATCGAGGCGGCCGCCTGCGGGCGGCCGGTGGTGGGCAGCGCCGTCGGCGGGCTGCTGGACTCGGTGCTGCACGAGCGCACCGGGCTGCTGGTGCCCCCGCAGGACCCTGTCGCGCTGGCCCGGGCACTGCTCCGGCTGCACTCCGACCCCGGGCTGGGAGAGGCGCTGGGAGCCGCGGGACGGCGCCGAGCCGAGCGGCTCTACGGCTGGTCGACGGTGGCCGAACGCACCGCGCACGCCTACCGGACCGCGGTGGCGGCCACGGCGGCACCCACCGCGCAGGACCTCGACGTCGGGTCCGCGGTGGCCGCCCGCACGACCGCCGGCACGGTCACCGTGCCCTGGCCGGTGGAGGAACGATGATGTCCCCCCGCCGGCCCGGGTCCCACCCGCACGGCTCAGGCTCGCGCGCCCCTGCCCGGTATCAGCTGGCCACCCACTGCGAGGACCTGACCACTGGCCTGGCGGCACTGGGCCGCCAGAGCGAGCGCATCGACCGGTGGGGGGCGCACCTGGCGACCGTGCTGCCTGCCGGAGGACGGTTGCTCGCGGCCGGCAACGGCGGGAGCGCCGCCGAGGCCCAGCACCTCACCGCCGAGCTGGTGGGCCGCTTCGACGGCGAGCGGGTGCCCCTGTCGGCGATCAGCCTGCACGCCGAGACGTCGAGCCTCACCGCGATCGTCAACGACTACGGCGTCCCGGAGATGTTCGCCCGTCAGGTGCAGGCACACGGCCGGGCCGGGGACGTCCTGGTGCTGCTGTCCACCTCGGGCGAGAGCCCGAACGTCGTGGCTGCCGCGCGGCGCGGCCGCGAGCTCGGCCTGACGGTGTGGGCGATGACCGGGCCAGGACCCTCGACCCTCGCCGCGGCCTGCGACGACGCGCTGACCCTTGAGGCGTCCTCCACGGCCGGCATCCAGGAGCTCCACCTCGTCGCCGTCCACGCGCTGTGTGCGGCCCTGGACGCCCGGCTGCGCGCCGCCCCGGCCGCCGCCGAACCTCTTCCCGCGCTGGTCACCGTCGTCGGCGACGTGCTCCTCGACCGGGACGTCGACGGCGTCGTGACGCGGCTCTGCCCGGACACCCCGGTCCCGGTGGTGGACACTCTCGAGGTGCGCCAGAGCCCAGGCGGCGCCGGTCTCACCGCGGTCCTGTGCGCCCAGCAGGCGCACGTACGTCTCGTGGCACCCATCGCCGCTGACGCCCCGGCCGCCGAGCTCACCCGCCTGCTCACCGAGCACGTCGACCTCGTCCCGCTGCCCCAGGAGGGCTCGACCCGCCGCAAGACCCGGGTGCGCTCGGGCGGCCAGACCGTGGTGCGGGTGGACGACGGCGGCCCGGCACGACCGGGCCACGTCCCGCCGGCCGAGCTCGACCGGGCCCTCGCCGACACCCGCGTCCTGCTCGTCTCCGACTACGGCGCCGGGGTCACCTACGACGGTCCGGTGCGCGAGGCGATCGCCGCCGCGGCCCTCACGACCCCGGTCGTGTGGGACCCGCACCCGCGGGGAGGGCCGCCGGTGGCCGGCACCGCGATCGTCACGCCCAACCTCGCCGAGGCCGTCTCCATGGCCGCTGAACTGCACCTGGACGTCGATCCCGACGACGTGGGCGGCCTCGCCCAGGCGTTGTGCCGCAGCTGGGACGCCGGTGCGGTCGCGGTGACCGCCGGGGACCGTGGCGCCTTCCTCGCCCAGGCGACCGGATCCCCTGTCTACGTCCCCGCCCACCCGGCACGCGGTGACGCCTGCGGCGCGGGCGACCGGTTCGCGGCGTCCGTGGCCATCGCCCTGGCCCAGGACTCCGACGTCCTGGAGGCGGTCGTCCGGGCCGTGGGCGCCGCGTCCGCGTGGGTCGAGGCCGGCGGCGCTGACGGCTTCCGGCGCCGGTCGCGCGCTGATGCTGGCACCGATGCCGGTGCCGCGCAGCCGGCGTCCTCGCCCGCTGCCCAGACCGACGCGACGGTCGCCGACGTCGAGCGGCTGGGCTCTCGGTTGCGTGAGACCGGCACGGTCGTGGCGACGGGGGGCTGCTTCGACATCGTCCACGCCGGGCACGTGGCCACCCTCGAGGCGGCCGCGAGGCTCGGTGACAGCCTCGTGGTGCTGCTCAACAGCGACGACTCCGTGCGCCGGCTGAAGGGTCCGTCGCGGCCGGTCATCCCCCAGGCCGACCGGGCTCGTCTGCTGGCCGCCCTGGACTGCGTCACCGAGGTGGTGATCTTCGACGAGGACGACCCTGGCGCCGTGCTGGACCGGCTGCGCCCTGACGTCTGGGCCAAGGGCGGTGACTACGTCGCCGACGACCTGCCGGAGTCCGCGGTGGTCCGCGGGCACGGCGGCCGCGTGGTGGTCCTGCCCTTCGTCGAAGGACGGTCCACCACCGCGATCCTCGACCGGTCTGCTCGCAGCAGTGCCAGCAGAACGAGCACCGCACGCCCCACCATGACACCCACCGCAGCGACCTCAGCAGCACCAGCAACCACCTCACCCACCTTGAAGGAGTCCTCATGAGCGCACCCGTCGACCTGGCCCAGCGTGACCTCGGCACCGTCTACGTGACCGGGGGGTCGAGCGGACTGGGCGCCGCCGTGGTGGAGGCCGTCGCCGCAGCCGGCGGCACCCCGGTCGTGCTGGACCGCGTGCCGCCCGCCTCCGGCGTCGCGCACGCCGTCGTGGACCTGTCCGACTCCGCCGCGACCGCTGACGCCGTGACCACCCTGGCGGCCGAGGTGGGACCACCCGACGCGGTGGTCACCGCGGCCGGCGTGGACGCGTGCGGGGCGCTCGGCGAGATCGAGACCGAGCGCTGGGAGCAGGTCATCCGGGTCAACCTCTTCGGCACGGTGGCCACCATCCGGGCGGCACTGCCCTACCTGGACGAACGCCGCGGGACGGTGGTCACTGTCGCCTCCACCCTCGCGCTGCGCGGGGTGGGTGACGCGACGGCGTACTGCGCCTCCAAGTTCGCCATCCGCGGGTTCTCCCAGGCGCTCTCCGCGGAGATGGCCGGGCGGGTGGGCGTGACGTGCCTGGTGCCGGGCGGGATGCGCACCCCCTTCTTCGACGGACGGCCCGAGCAGTACCGCCCCGGCCCTGAGGCCGACCTCAACGACCCGCGCAGCACCGCTGCGACGGTGGTGATGGCCTTGCGCCAGCCCGTGGGGTGCGAGATCCGGGAGATGCTCGTCATGTCCTCGGGCGAGACGTCCTGGCCGTGACCGGTGACGTCCTGGTGCTGCGCGCGCTAGGCCTGGGCGACGCGCTCGCCGCCGTGGCAGCGCTACGGGGCGTGCGCCGGGCGTGGCCCGAGCGCCAGATCACCGTGGCCGGGCGGCTGGACCTCGGCCGGTGGCTGCACCAGCATCGCCTCGTCGACGCCGTGCTCCCCACCAGCGGCCTCGCGGCCCCGCTCGACTGGCCCCGCCCGCCCGGCGGGAGTCACGTCAGCGGGCACGTCGCGGTGAACCTGCACGGTCGCGGTCCGCAGAGCCACCGCCTGCTGCTGGACACCCGACCGGACCAGCTCGTCGCCTTCGACTGCCCCGCGACAGGCACACCCGGTCCGGAGTGGGACGCCGACGAGCACGAGGTCGACCGGTGGTGCCGGCTCCTGAGCAGGGTGGGCGGGACCTGCGGGCGAGAGGACCTACGCCTGCCCGCGCCAGGGCCGCGGCGCGGCCACGTCGTCGTCCATCCCGGCGCGGCGTCCCCGTCGCGGCGCTGGCCGCCCGAGCGGTTCGCCGCCGTGGTGGCGCACCTGGCCGCGGCAGGGCGCCGCGTGGTGGTCACCGGCACCGCGCAGGAGCGGGAGATCACCGCCCAGGTGTGCGGGCACCGCGCCCCCGTCACGTCCATGCCGGCCGCCCCGCCGGCGGCGCCAGGCGTGCACGACGCCGGCGGCCGGCTCGACCTGCCGGCCCTCGCCCGGCTGGTCGGCACAGCGGACCTGCTCGTCAGCGCGGACACGGGGGTGGCGCACCTCGCGACGGCCTTCGCGACGCCGTCCGTCGTCCTGTTCGGCCCGACCCCTCCGCGGCTGTGGGGACCTGCCCTCGACCCCCACCTGCACACCACGCTGTGGCACGGCGGACCAGGTGAGTACGGCGCGCACGGTGAGCACGACGAGCACGGTGAGCACGGTGAGCACGGTGAGCACGACGAGCAGAGAGGCGATCATCGAGGCGATCCGCACGCCGACGTGCTGGACCCGGTGCTGGCAGCGGTGACCGTCGAGGACGTGCTCGACGCGGCGGACGGCCTGCTCTCAGCCTCCCGGCGCCGCCAGCCCGCCCTCTGAGGCCGCGTCCCGCGCCGCGCCAGCACCAGGTCGTACGGCCGAGCGCCCCAGCGCGGCGGCCTGGAAACCGGCGGCCTGCCACTGCTGGAGGTCCCACACGTTGCGGGTGTCCACGACGCACCGGCGCCTGACCACCGCAGCCACCGCCGCCGGATCGAGCGAGCGGTACTCCTGCCACTCGGTGGCCAGGACCACGACGTCCGCCCCGGTCAGCGCCTCGACAGCGTCGACCGCGTACCGCAGCTGCGGCGCGACGAGCTGAGCGCGCAGCAGGGCCTGCGGGTCGGTCACCACGACGTCGGCCCCCTCGTCGGCGATCCGCACGGCCAGGTCGAGGGCCGGGGACGAGCGCACGTCGTCGCTCTCCGGCTTGAAGGCCGCACCCAGCACGGCCACCCGCGCACCACGCAGCCCTCCAGCGGCACGCCCCACCAGCTCCACCGCCCGGTCCTGGCACCGGTCGTTGATCTCGTCGACCTCATGGAGGAAGGCCACCGACCGCCCGACACCGAGCTCGTCGGCGGTCGCGGCGAAGGCGCGGATGTCCTTGGGCAGGCACCCACCGCCGAATCCGAGCCCCACTCCCAGGTACTGCGCGCCGATCCGCGGGTCGTAGGCCATCGTCCGGGCGAGCGCCACGGCGTCACCGCCTGCCGCCTCGCACACCTCAGCCATGGCGTTGGCGAAGGAGATCTTCGTCGCCAGGAAGGAGTTCGCGGCGACCTTGGCCAGCTCGGCCGTGGGAAGGTCGGTGACCACCCGGGGGACCCCGCGACGCAGCAGGTCGGCGTAGACCTCGTCGAGGAGGGCGACGTCCGCCGCGCCGTCGTCGCTGCCCTCGTCCGCCACGCCGTAGACGAGCCGGTCGGGGCGCAGCGTGTCGCCCACCGCGTGCCCCTCCCGCAAGAACTCCGGGTTCCACACCACGCGCGCCGTGCTGCCGGCGGCCCGCAGGCGCCCCAGCACGGACGCCGCCGTGCCCACCGGCACGGTGGACTTGCCCACGACGAGGTCCCCAGAAGCGAGCCGGGGCAGCAGCGCGGCCACCGCGGCGTCCACGGCTGCCAGGTCTGCCAGTCCGCTGTCGGCGCGCTGAGGAGTGCCCACGCACACGAAGTGCACCACCGCCCCCGCGAGCTCGGCGGGGTCGGTGGAGAAGCGCAGCCGACCGGACTGCGTCCCGGCGGCGAGCAGCTCGGCCAGCCCGGGCTCGAAGAAGGTCGTGTGCCCCGAGGCGAGGACGGCGACCTTCTCCGGGTCGACGTCGATGCCGACCACGTCGTGCCCAAGGTGCGCCAGCACCGCGGCGTGGACGGCGCCGAGGTAACCGCAGCCGATGACGGAGATACGCACGGTCACTCCCCCAGCCCGTCACCGGCGCCGGCCCGGCCTGCTCCGGGCCGGCCCGCCCCGGTGAGCTGGCCGGTGCCAGCCAGGGTGTCCCGGAACCACGCGACCGTGCGCCCCAACCCGGTGGGCCAGTCCGTCGTCGCCCGCCAGCCCAGCGCGCTGCGCGCCAAGGACGTGTCGGGACGCCGGCGCCGAGGATCGTCCTCGGGCAGGTCGACGAAGACGGTGGTGGACGAGGACCCGGTCTCGGCCAGGACGTCTGCGGCGATCTGCGCGACCGTGAGCTCGGTCGAGCTGCCGAGGTTGACCGGGCCGGGCAGGTCGCTGTCCGCGAGGGCGAGGAGTCCGCGGACGAGGTCGTCGACGTAGCAGACCGACCGGGTCTGCGACCCGTCGCCCGCCACCGTGAGCGGCTCCCCCGCGAGCGCCTGCATGACGAAGGCGGGGATCATCCGGCCGTCGTCGGCTCGCATCCGCGGTCCGTAGGTGTTGAAGATCCGGGCGATCGCGGTGTCGGTGCCGCACGCCCCGCGGTAGGCGGTCGTCAGCGCCTCCGCGTACCGCTTCCCCTCGTCGTAGACGCTGCGAGGACCGATCGGGTTGACGTTCCCCCAGTAGTCCTCACGCTGGGGGTGCACGGCCGGGTCGCCGTACACCTCCGACGTCGACGCCAGCAGGAACCGCGCGCCGGCGGCGCGGGCGAGGTCGAGCGCCTGCTGCGTGCCGAGCGAGGCGACCTGGAGGGTCTCCACGGGCCGGCTGAGGTAGGCCACCGGTGAGGCCGGTGAGGCCAGGTGGAGCACGAGGTCGACGTCGGTGGGCACCGCGTCGAGGGCCCCCGGTCGGGTGAGGTCAGCCTCGACGAGATGGAAGCGGGCATGACCGGCCGGGCGTGCGTCGTCCAAGCGCGCGTCGTCCAGGTGGGCGACGTTCGCCGGCGACCCGGAGGAGAAGTCGTCCACGCACGTCACCGTGACGCCGCGGTCCAGGAGCGCCTCGCACAGGTGGCCGCCCACGAACCCCGCCCCACCGGTGACCACCGCATGACGGAAGGTGCGACTGGCCGCGGCGTGGCTGGACCTTGCGTGGCTGGACGAAGCGTGGCTGGACGTAGCGTGCTCGGACGTGTCGGCCATCGGTCTGCTCCCGCGCTCTGCTCGGGTGGCCGGTCCTCGTCTCGAACCAGTGGTGCTCTGTCCATCCTGGCACCGCCCACCGCCGCTCGCACTGGGGCGCCGGTCAGCGCCTGTCGCCCCCGGCGCCGCACCGCTGCGCCGATAACGCACCGGCACCGCGCCGATAAGATAGGTGAGCAGCCGAGCCACACGCTCGGTACCCCCACGCCTCCCCACCCCCGGAGCCAGAGCCACCCATGACCGACACCCTCGCGCACCGGATGTTCCGCAAGAGCATCCCCGCCGATGCTCTGACCAGCGCCGACGCCAGCGCCAGCCCTGGCCCCCTCGCCTCCGACGGCGCACCCTCCGAGCAGGGGCACCTGCGCCGGTCCATCTCGACCTTCCAGCTGACGATGATCGGGGTCGGCGGCACCATCGGCACCGGGATCTTCTTCATCCTCTCCGAGGCGGTCCCCGAGGCAGGGCCGGCGGTCATCGCCTCCTTCCTGCTGGCAGCGATCGTGGCCGGGCTGACCGTGCTCTGCTACGCCGAGCTCGCCTCGACCATCCCGTCGTCGGGCTCGTCCTACTCCTACTCCTACGCGACCCTGGGCGAGGCCGTCGCCTTCATCGTCGGGGCGTGCCTGGTCCTGGAGTACGGGGTGTCGGCCGCCGCGGTCGCGGTCGGCTGGTCGGAGTACCTCAACCTGCTGCTCGAGGGCACAGTCGGGTGGCAGTTCCCCGAGGCGCTGTCCCTCGCACCGGACAGCGGAGGCGTGATCAACCTGCCAGCGATGATCCTCGTCGGCCTGTGCGTCCTGCTGCTGCTGCGCGGGGCGAGCGAGTCCGCCCGGGCCAACGCGATCATGGTGATCATCAAGGTCAGCGTCCTCGTGCTGTTCATCGCCGTCGGGCTGACCGGTTTCCAGACTGACCACTTCTCCCAGTTCGCGCCCTTCGGCTTCGCCGGGGTGTCCGTCGCGACCGGGTCCATCTTCTTCTCCTTCATCGGCCTGGACGCCATCGCGACCGCCGGTGAAGAGGTCCACAACCCCAAGAAGTCCATCCCCATCGCGCTCATGGCCTCCCTCGCCGTGGTGACCGTCGTGTACCTGCTCGTGGCCGTCGCGGCGATCGGCGCCCAGCCCTGGGGCGAGTTCGAGGGACAGAAGGCCGGTCTCGCCACCATCCTGGAGAACCTCACCGGGTCCCAGTGGCCGGGGCTGCTGCTGGCTGCTGGTGCGGTCATCTCGATCTTCTCGGTGACCCTCATCTGCCTCTACGGCCAGACCCGCATCCTCTTCGCGATGGGCCGCGACGGCCTCATCCCCAAGACCTTCTCCCGCATCGACCGCCGCACCCAGACCCCGATGGTCAACACGGTCATCGTCGGTGTGGTCGTGGCGGTCCTGGCCGGCGTGGTCCCGCTCGGCATCCTCGCCGACCTCACCTCGATCGGCACCCTGGTGGCCTTCCTCCTGGTCTCGGTCGGTGTCATGGTGCTGCGCCGCACCGCACCTGAGCTGCCCCGCGGCTTCAAGGTCCCCGGCTACCCGATCACCCCGATCCTGTCCGTCATCGCCTGCGCCTACGTCATCTCCGGGCTGGGCCAGGTCACCCTCATCGCCTTCGTCATCTGGGCGGGGGCGGCGCTCGTCTTCTACTTCAGCTGGTCGATGAAGCACTCCGCCCTGGAGACCCTCGCCGCCGCGCCGCGGATCGGCACGGACGGTCCCACCCCACCGAAGGAGGCGTGATGACGATCGTCGTCGGGCAGGCTCTGGACACCCGTGACCGTGGCGCGCTGGCCCTGGGCGAGGTGCTCGCCCGGTCCCTGAGGACCGACCTGGTCCTGTGCGGCGTGCTCCAGCACCGCTGGACCGGACCGACCTCCGCGCACGCCTCGGCCCAGCGCGAGGCGGCCGCGACCTTCCTCGCCGCCGCCCGCTCCCACCTGCCCGACGACGTCCCGGCGCGCGACGACGTGCGTCTGGCCCGGTCCGTCCCGCCCGCGCTGCACGAGGCCGCGACCGAGCACAGCGCCTCGGCCCTGGTGCTCGGCTCGAGCGAGGACGCCGTGCGCGGCCGCATCGCCGTCGGGTCGGTCGCCGACCGGGTGCTGCACTCCTCTCCCGTCCCGGTGGCCATCGCTCCGCGCGGCTTCTCCGTCTCCGCCGGTGACCGGGTGCGCCGGGTGACCGTCGCGGTGGACTCTGGACCGTCCAGCTCGCAGGTGCTCGCCGCCGCCGCTCAGATCGCCCACCACGCCGGGGCGGCGCTGCGGATGGTGACCTTCGCGATCCGCCGCAAGACGATGTTCCCCCCGGAGATGGGCTTCGACATCGAGGACTCTGTGCTCGACGCCTGGCGGGAGCAGGCTGAGCAGGGGCAGCGCCAGGCCGTCGCCGACCTCGCCCGCCGCCCCGACGCCGACCGGCTCGCGGCTGTGGACCAGTCCGTCGTGGTCAGCGGCCCCAGCTGGGAGCACGCCGTGGCAGACCTGGGCTGGCGTGACGGTGACGTGCTGGTCATGGGGTCGTCCTCCGAGTCCGCGCTGACCAAGGTGTTCCTCGGCTCGACCGCGACAAAGCTGCTGCGAGCCTCCCCCGTCCCGGTGATCGTCGTTCCCCGCCACCGCGGTGTGACCAGCCGGTAGACCCCGGCGGCGGGGGCGGGAGCGCACTAGACTGGGCGCATGTCGTCGATCGCACTCGTCCGCCGTCCTGGTCCACGCCTCGCTGAAGGGCTCGTCGAGCACATCGACCGGGTCCCGGTCGATCTGGAACGCGCCTACGCGCAGTGGGACACCTACGTGGGGATCCTGGCGGAGCACGGCTGGACGACGATCGAGGTGCAACCCGCCGACGACTGCCCCGACGCCGTCTTCGTCGAGGACTCGGTGGTCATGTACGCCAACGTCGCGGTGTCCGCACGCTCGGGCGCGACCTCTCGGCGCCCCGAGCCGGCCGGCACCCGCTCCGTCCTGGACGACCTGGGGTGCTCGCTCAACGAGATCCGCGAGCCCGGCACCCTCGACGGCGGCGACGTCCTGAAGATCGGCAGCACGGTCTACGTCGGACGTGGCGGGCGGACCAACGCCGAGGGTGTGCGCCAGCTGCGCGCGATCCTCACCCCGCTCGGCGCCCAGGTGGTCGCCGTTCCGGTGAGCACAGTGCTCCACCTCAAGACCGCGGTGACCGCCCTGCCTGACGGGACCGTCATCGGATACCCCGACTTCGTCGACGACCCCGGGATCTTCCCGCGCTTCCTGCCGGTGCCCGAGCCGGACGGCACCGCCGTCGTCTGCCTGGGCGGGTCCTCCCTGCTCATCTCCGCTGCGGCGCCGCAGACCGCCGCGCTGCTCAGCGACCTGGGCTACGACGTCGTCACGGTGGACATCTCTGAGTTCGAGAAGCTCGAGGGCTGCGTGACGTGCCTGTCCGTGCGGGTGCGTGCCCTGCACTAGTCTCAGCCCATGAGGCCGACGGCTCGCAGTGCCACCTTTGACTCAGCCCGCCCTCCCCGGTGGTTCCCTCGGGCACTCCTGATCACGGTCCTCACCGTGTTCGCCGCGATCTTCGTGTGGCGTGCGATGGGGTCGCTCACCTCCTTGTTCGTCAACCTCATCATCGCGCTCTTCCTCGCTCTGGCGATGGAGCCGATGATCGTCTGGCTGGTGCGGCACGGGTGGAAACGGGGCGGGGCCACCGCCGTCGTGCTGTTCGGCCTGCTGGCTGCGGCGATCGCGGTGATGGCTCTGTTCGGGCAGATCTTCGTGGAGCAGGCCGGGGAGCTCATCCGGACCCTGCCCAGCACCTACGAGTCCGTGGCGACGTGGATCGAGGGACGCTTCAACGTCGAGGTCCCCGAGATGGCGGACCTGCAGGCCCAGCTCATCCAGGACTGGGGCAACGAGGTGGCCAGCCGTGCGCTGGCGATCGGCACCTCTGTGCTCTCCGCGGTGTTCGCCTTCACCACGATCATGCTCGTCTCGTACTACCTCGCCGCGGCCGGCCCGAAGTTCCGGGCATCGATCTGCGGATGGCTCAGCCCGAAGAACCAGAACGAGGTGCTCAAGCTCTGGGAGATCACCCAGACCAAGATCTCGGACTACATCAACTCCCGCGTGGTGCTGGCGGCCATGTCCAGCTTGGCGACCGGGGTCTTCCTCACCATCATCCAGATCCCCTACGCCCTGCCGCTCGCCCTGTTCACCGGAGTCGTCTCCCAGTTCGTCCCGACCATCGGTACGTACATCGGTGGCGCGCTGCCGATCGTCTTCGCCCTGACCACGGACGGGCCGAAGAAGGCGATCCTCGTCCTGGCGTTCATCATCGCCTACCAGCAGGTGGAGAACCTGTGGTTCTCCCCCAAGGTCTCGGCCCGGGCGCTGCAGATGAACCCCGCGGTGTCCTTCATCGTCGTGCTCGGCTTCGGTGCGGTCTTCGGTGCGCTGGGTGCGTTCCTGTCGCTGCCGATCGCCGCGACCATCCAGGCCGTCGCCACGACGTACATGCGCCGCCACGAGCTGGTCGACTCCCACATGCTCCGCGACCCCGGCTCGGACAAGGCCCTGCGCGACGACGACGACGCCGAAGCGACTGACGCTCCCTAGCGCCGGCCGCGGCCGTGGAGCACCAGGGCGACGACGTACGAGGTCGCGCCCACGATGAACGTCACGGCAAGAGGGGGCACCCATCCGCCGGTGAACTCGTCGGCGTCGGCGGCATTCCCCATCTGGGCACCCAGGACGCAGAAGACGACGAGGCACACTGCGGTCAGCACGTAGAGCCAGAACCACGTCTGGCGTAGCAGCCTCGGTCGCTCGGACAGGGCGGCTGGGCCCTCCAGGGGCACGGTCACCAAGGAACCCAGATCGATCAGACCCGCAGACGCATCGCGCTTCATGTCTTCCCCTTGTGTCCGGTTTCGACAGCCTATCTCCCCGAGCTCAGCGGAAGGGACGGGTGGCGCGGGGACGGGGAGTGAAGGAGCGGAGAGTCAGGCGTCGTCCTCGCCGTAGAAGAGGCGTTCCATGACCAGGCGCGCCCTGCGTGCGGTGCGCAGGTAGTCCTCCTCGAGGTCGCTGCCCCCACCCACCGGGTAGTGCAGCGCCCGGGCGAGCCCGCTCAGCGCGCGACGGTCGGAGGGCAGCACGTCCGCGCCCGCCCCACCGACCCGTCCCGACCACAGCACGATCGCGTCGCGCAGGTTCGAGGACATCTGCCAGGCCGCGCAGAGGGTGTCGGCGTCGTCCTCGCTGACCAGCCCGGCCTCGCAGGCGGCCCGCAGACCGGTGAGCGTCTCGGTGGTGCGCAGGCCGGGTGTGGAGTGCCCGTGCTGGAGCTGGAGCAGCTGGACGGTCCACTCGACGTCGCTGATCCCGCCGCGACCGAGCTTGAGGTGGCGGGTGGGGTCCACCCCGCGCGGCAGCCGCTCGGACTCCACCCGGGCCTTGATCCGCCGGATCTCACGCAGCGTCGCGGCGTCGATGCCCCCTGCGGGGTAGCGCAGCGGGGCGATGAGCCGCATGAACGCCTCGCCCAGCTCCGCGTCACCGGCTGCTGGTCGGGCGCGCAGCAGAGCCTGGCTCTCCCAGGCCGCGGACCAGCGCCCGTAGTACTCGGCGTAGGAGTCGAAGGACCGCACGAGCGGTCCGTTGCGCCCCTCGGGCCGCAGGTCCGCGTCGACCTGCAGCGGCGGCTCCTCGTTGGCTCCGCCGAGCAGCGCCCGCATCCGCTGGGCGACGGTCTTGGCGTACTCCTGTGCGACGGCGTCCTCGGCGTCGTGGGCCCGGGTGTAGACGAACATGACGTCGGCGTCCGAGCCGTAGCCCAGCTCGCGCCCGCCGAGGCGCCCCATGGCGATGACCGCCAGGTTCGCGGGTGCGGCGTCCTGGGTGATGCCGCGCTCCTTGCAGACGACGTGCTGGGCGATCCGCAGACCGCCCACGAGCAGCGCATCGGCGGCGTCGGAGATGCTCGGGGCGGACTCGCTCGGGTCGCTCACCTCGAGCAGCTCCGCGCAGGCGATCCGCGCCAGCTCCCGCCGGCGCATGGCCCGCAGCACCGTGATGGCACGCTGGGGGTCGTCGGCGCGGGTCAAGAAGGCGTGGACCTCGGTGAGCAGCCGGTCCAGGCCGCGCGGTCGGAGCTCGGAGTCCTCAGCGAGCCACTTGACCGACTCCGGCGAGCGGCCCAGCGCCTCCGCCACGTACTTCGACGTCGAGAGCAGCGAAGCCAGGCGGTAGGCCGCCGACCCGGAGTCGCGCAGCAGCTTGAGGTACCAGTGCGTGGTGCCCAGCTCGTCGGACAGACGCCGGAAGGCCAGCAGGCCCGAGTCCGGGTCCGAGCCCTCGGCGAACCACCCGAGCATCACCGGCAGCAGCTGGCGCTGGATGGCGGCCCGGCGGCTCACCCCGTCGGTGAGCGCGGCGATGTGGCGCATCGCCCCGGCGGGGTCGCGGTAGCCGATCGCCGCGAGCCGCGCCTGCGCCGCCTCGGGGGCCAGGCTCGCCTCCGCGGCGGAGAGCTGGGCGGTGGCCGGCAGCAGCGGACGGTAGAAGAGCTCCTCGTGCAGGCTCCGCACGTCGCGGCGGACAGCGCGCCAGCGTGCGAGCAGGCCGTCGGGCCCGTCCAGGCGCAGCCCCACCGAGCGAGCCAACCGGCGCAGGTCGTCCTCCGCGGTCGGCATGAGGTGGGTGCGGCGCAGGTGGACGAGCTGAATGCGGTGCTCCAGGACGCGCAGGAACCGGTAGCAGACCGCGAGCTGGGCGGCGTGCTCACGTCCCACGTACCCGGCGCTGGCCAGCGCCGCCAGGGCCGTGAGCGTGTTCGAGCTGCGGATCGAGGGGTCAGAGCGTCCGTGCACCAGCTGGAGCAGCTGGACGGTGAACTCGACGTCACGCAGGCCACCCTTGCCCAGCTTGAGCTGGCGGTCCGCCTCTGCGGGGGGCACGTGGTCCTCGACCCGCCGGCGCATCGCCTGGGAGTCCTCGACGAAGTTCGCCCGGCTCACCGCGGACCACACCATCGGTGTGATCGCCTCGACGTAGGCCTGCCCGAGTTCCGTGTCCCCGGCCACCGGGCGGGCCTTGAGCAATGCCTGGAACTCCCAGGTCTTGGCCCACCGCTCGTAGTAGGACAGGTGGCTGGCCAGGGTGCGCACGAGCGGGCCGTTCTTGCCCTCGGGGCGCAGCGCGGCGTCGACCGCCCACAGTGCAGGCTCCCCGCCCGGCCCTCCGCACACCCGCGTCAGGCACGCGGCCAGGCGCGAGCCGACCGCGGTCGAGTACTCCTCGGTGTACCCCTCGACCGGCTCAGCGACGTAGATGACGTCGACGTCGCTGACGTAGTTGAGCTCACGTCCCCCGCACTTGCCCATGCCCAGCACCGCGAGACGGACGCCGGCGCCGTGGTCGTCGAGCTCGGCGCGGGCCACCGCGAGGGCGCCCTCCAGCGCCGCGGCCGCCAGGTCCGCGAGGGCCGCGGCGACGGCCGGCAGGATGGACAGCGGCTCGGGCGAGACGAGGTCGGTGGCCGCGATCCGCAGCAACCGGCGCCGGTAGGCCAGGCGCAGCGCGTCCACGACGTCGCTGCCGGCCCCGGAGGCGACCGGGACGGCGGCCTCGGGGTCGGCGCCGACGGCGCCGAGCAGCTCGGCCCGGACCGTGCGGGCGTCCACGCCCACGCCCGAGGTGGGGTCGGCGACGACGTCCACGAGCTCGGGGTGACGCACCAGCTCGTCGCCCAGGGCGATGGACGCGCCCAGCACGGCCACGAGCCGGCGGCGGGGCTCGACCCCTGCGCCGTCGTCGTCCCAGATGGTGCTGCGCAGCCAGCTGGCCACCACCTCGGCGCGCTGGCGCGACTGCGCCGTGCCCTCGGCCAGCAGGGCCGAGCACAACCGGACCAGGGACAGCAAGGCGAGGTCAGGGTCGGCGGCGTCGCCGAGGGCGACGAGCAGCCCGGAGTCCGGGGTGACTTCCCCCACGACGGCGACGAGGTCCTTGTCGGCGCACATCTGCGCCGCGCGCGGGATGTCGGAGAACCCCAGTCTGGTCAGCCTGCCGGTCAGGGATGTGGTCCGGCCCGTGCTCACCATGGTTGCGCCGCTCCAGCTCGGTTCGTGCGATGGACAGCCAGGTCAGAGGACCTGCAGGAGCCGCTTGATCTCGAAGGGCGTGACCTGGGCGCGGTAGCCGTCCCACTCCTGGCGCTTGTTCTTGAGGAAGAAGTCGAAGACGTGCTCACCGAGGGTCTCGGCGAGCAGCTCGGACTTCTCCATGAGCGCGATCGCGTCGTCGAGGGACTGCGGCAGGGGCTTGATGCCCATGGCGCGGCGCTCGGCGTCGGTCAGCTCCCACACGTCGTCGGAGGTCGCGTCGGGCAGCTCGTAGCCCTCTTCGATGCCCTTGAGGCCGGCCGCGAGCATGAGCGCGAAGGCCAGGTACGGGTTCGCGGCGGTGTCCAGCGCGCGGTACTCGATGCGACTGGAGTTGCCCTTGCCGGGCTTGTACATGGGCACTCGCACGAGCGCGGAGCGGTTGTTGTGACCCCAGCAGATGTAGCTCGGCGCCTCGGCGCCGCCCCAGAGCCGCTTGTAGGAGTTGACGTACTGGTTGGTCACCGCGGTGATCTCGGCGGCGTGCATGAGCAGCCCCGCGATGAACTGGCGACCGGTCTTGGACAGCTCGTACTGCGCGCCGGGCTCGTGGAAGGCGTTGCGGTCACCCTCGAACAGCGACAGGTGGGTGTGCATCCCCGAGCCAGGGTGGTCGGCGAGCGGCTTGGGCATGAAGGAGGCGAACACGCCCTGCTCGAGCGCCACCTCCTTGATGACCGTGCGGAAGGTCATGAGGTTGTCCGCGGTGGTCAGCGCGTCGGCGTAGCGCAGGTCGATCTCGTTCTGGCCGGGGCCCGCCTCGTGGTGGGAGAACTCCACCGAGATGCCCATCGACTCGAGCATGGTGATCGCCGCGCGACGGAAGTCGTGGCCCTGGGTGCGGGCGACGTGGTCGAAGTACCCGCCGTGGTCGATCGGGACGAGCGGGCCGTCCGCGGTCGGCGGCTCGAAGAGGTAGAACTCGACCTCGGGGTGGGTGTAGAAGGTGAAGCCCTGGTCGCTGGCCTTGGCCAGGGCGCGCTTGAGCACGTTGCGCGAGTCTGCCAGGGACGGCTCGCCGTCGGGGGTGAGGATGTCGCAGAACATGCGGGCGGTCCCGTGGGTCTCACCGCGCCAGGGCAGGATCTGGAAGGTCGTGGGGTCGGGGCGGGCGACCATGTCCGCCTCGTAGACGCGGGTCAGCCCTTCGATCGCGCTGCCGTCGAAGCCGATGCCCTCGGTGAAGGCAGCCTCGAGCTCCGCCGGTGCGATCGCCACGGACTTGAGCATGCCCAGCACGTCGGTGAACCAGAGGCGGATGAAGCGGATGTCGCGCTCCTCGACCGTGCGGAGCACGAACTCTTGCTGCCTGTCCATGAGTACATCCTGCCTGATGCCAGGCCCCCTCGGGGGCGCGGCACGCACGTCGGGTCCACCAGAGCTGAATCCACCCCTGCAACGCCTCACTGTATAGATGGCGCGCGTCCAGAGCCACGTCAGGCAATAGGGTGAGACGCATGGAGATCCGGATCGCGCTCGCGCAGATCGACACGTGTGTCGGCGACATCGAACAGAACACCCAGGCGATCCTCGCGTGGGCCGCTCGCGCGGCCGCCGAGGGCGCGCACGTCGTCACCTTCCCCGAGATGACGGTCACGGGGTACCCGATCGAGGACCTCGCCCTGCGCGCGTCCTTCCAGCGGGCCGCCCAGGCAGCGATCACCTCGCTCGCCGAGGAGCTGGTGCGCACCGGGCTGGGTGACCTCACAGTCGTCCTGGGGTCGGTCGGCGCGCCGCAGGCCTCCCCCAGCACCCCGGGCATGCGCCCGACCAACGAGGCGGTGGTGATCAGCGGTGGCGTGGTCCGCGCCGTCTACGCCAAGCACCACCTGCCCAACTACGGGGTCTTCGACGAGTTCCGCATCTTCGCCCCCGGCGCCCAGCCGTGCGTGGTCGAGGTGTCCGGTCGTCGTCTGGGCATCGTCATCTGCGAGGACATCTGGCAGGACGGCGGGCCGGTCGCACAGATGGACGCGGCCGACGTCGACCTCCTGCTCGTCCTCAACGGCTCGCCCTTCGAGCAGGGCAAGGGGCACCTGCGCACCGACCTCGCGGCGCGGCGCGCCCGCGAGGTCGACGCCCCGGTCGCCTACGTCAACATGGTCGGTGGTCAGGACGACCTCGTCTTCGACGGCGGGTCCTTCGTCATGGGCGCCGACGGCACCCTGCTCGCCAGCGCGCCGCAGTTCGTCGAGCACCTGCTCCTGTGGGACCTGGCCGACGACGACGCGCCCGACCACCACGGTCCGATCGCCCCTCCCCTGGACCCCCACGAGGAGGTCTACCAGGCGCTGGTGACGGGCCTGCGCGGCTACGTCCGCAAGAACGGCTTCGGGTCGGTCGTGCTCGGCCTCTCCGGCGGGATCGACTCCGCCCTGGTCGCCGCGATCAGCGCTGACGCGATCGGCGGCGAGCAGGTCTTCGGCGTGTCCATGCCCTCGGTCTACTCCTCCGAGCACTCCAAGGACGACGCCGCGGACCTCGCCAAGCGGATCGGCGCGCACTACCGCGTGCAGCCCATCGCCCCGATGGTCGACGCCTTCCAGGGCGAGCTGCACCTCGAGGGCGTCGCCGCGGAGAACCTGCAGGCGCGGGTGCGGGGGATGATCCTCATGGGCCTGTCCAACGCCGAGGGCCACCTCGTGCTCGCCACCGGCAACAAGTCCGAGCTCGCTGTGGGGTACTCGACCATCTACGGGGACGCCGTCGGCGGGTACGCCCCGCTCAAGGACGTCGACAAGTCGCTCGTGTGGGCGCTGTCGCGGTGGCGCAACAACGCGGCGCTGGACCGCGGTGAGCTGCCGCCCATCCCGGAGAGCTCGATCACCAAGCCGCCGTCGGCCGAGCTGCGTCCCGGTCAGGTCGACCAGGACTCCCTGCCGCCCTACGACCTGCTCGACGAGGTGCTCGACGCCTACATCGAGAACGCGGAGGGCCGCGCCGAGCTGTTGGCGCGGGGCTTCGACGCCGCCGTCGTCGACAAGGTGGTCTCCCTGGTCGACCGGGCAGAATGGAAGCGGCGCCAGTACCCCCTCGGCCCCAAGGTCACCGCACTCGCCTTCGGACGGGACCGGCGCATGCCGATCACGTCCCGGTGGCGCGAGCCCCTGGACTGACTCTTCTTACCCGGAATCCTGCGACACAGAGGTAGATCACCATGGATCAGCATCCCCTTCCCGGCTCCGTCCCCGCGCCCACCCAGCGCAAGCGGTTCCGGGTGCAGCACCTCATCGAGCACAAGGCCGCCGGCCGCAAGCTCACCATGCTCACCGCCTACGACACGATCACCGGGCGGATCTTCGACGCGGCCGGCGTCGACATGCTCCTGGTCGGGGACTCGATGGGCGACAACGTCCTCGGGTATGAGAACACCATCCCGGTCACCCTGGACGAGATGATCGTCTCCGCCCGCTCGGTGGCCCGCGCCGCCAAGCACTCGATGGTCGTGGCGGATCTGCCCTTCGGGTCCTACGAGGCCTCCCCCCAGCAGGCCTTCGCCTCCGCCGCGCGGATGCTCAAGGAGGCCGGGGTGCAGGCGGTCAAGATCGAGGGCGGGGAGCGGATCGTCAAGCACGTCGAGCTGCTCACGCAGTCCGGCATCCCGGTGTTCGGTCACCTGGGGTTCACGCCGCAGTCGGAGAACATGCTCGGGGGCAAGCGCATCCAGGGTCGCAGCGACGAGGCTGCGGAGCGCCTGTGCGAGGACGCGCTCGCCCTGCAGGATGCCGGCGCGGTCGCGGTCGTGCTGGAGATGGTCCCCGCTCCGGTCGCGGCACGTGCCACCGAGATCCTGCGCATCCCCACCATCGGCATCGGCGCCGGGTCGGTCGTGGACGGGCAGGTCCTGGTGTGGACGGACATGGCCGGCATGGGCGACTGGTCGCCGCGGTTCGCCAAGCAGTTCGGCCAGGTCGGCGCTGCTCTGGCCGCCGCGACCGAGGCCTACGTCAGCGAGGTCCAGGCTCAGACCTTCCCCGGTCCCGAGCACCAGTACGACCACTGAGCTGATCCGTGCGTCCGCCCCGCCCCGCTGGGTGCGGGGCGGGTGCGCGGCACGGGTGCGCGGCACGGGTGCGCAGGACGGGACGCGCGGTCAGGACGCCTGGTCAGCACACCCGGTCAGGACTCCTCGTCGTCGTCCTTGTTCTCCTCGTCCCACACCTCGGTGCGGACCTGGGCGATCTGCAGAGCCCGTTCGGCGGCCTCCCGGGTGGGGTAGGGACCCATCCGGTGGGTCCAGCTCGAGGGCTTGCCCACCTCGACCTGACGGGTCTTGGTGTTGAAGTAGAACTCCTCAGGCATGTGGTTCCTCCTCCTGGCACGGCGTCTGGCGCGGCGTCGGCGACGGCCGCAGACACCTCCATCGTTCCACGACCACGGCCGACGCACGGCTCGGCGGACGCGTGCACGACCAAGTCCGTAGACTGCACCTATGTCTTCCGCGCCCGCGCTCCGCCCCTCGCTCACCCCGGGAACCGTCAGCCCCGTCCTGAGCGTCCCCGCGTCGATCCCCCGCCCCGAGTACGTCGGCAAGAAGATCCCCGCGCCCTACGAGGGCAGCGACGTCGTCGCCCCGGAGGTCATCGACCGCATCCGGGTGGCGTCGCGGATCGCGGCGCAGGCGCTGGAGGAGGTCGGCAAGCACGTCGCCCCCGGTGTGACCACTGACGCGCTGGACCGCATCGGTCACGAGTTCCTGCTCGACCACCACGCCTACCCGTCCACCCTCGGGTACCGCGGGTTCCCCAAGTCATTGTGCACCTCGATCAACGAGGTCATCTGCCACGGCATCCCCGACTCCACCGTCCTGCTCGACGGTGACATCGTCAACATCGACATCACCGCCTTCATCGGCGGCGTGCACGGTGACAACAACGCGACCTTCGGCGTCGGCGAGCTCGACGAGGAGTCCGCGCTGCTGGTCGAGCGGACCCGGGAGGCGCTCAACCGGGCGATCAAGGCCGTCAAGCCCGGGCGTGAGGTCAACGTCATCGGCCGGGTCATCGAGAAGTACGCGGACCGCTTCGGCTACGGGACCGTCCGCGACTACACCGGTCACGGGGTCGGAGAGGCCTTCCACTCCGGCCTGGTCATCCCCCACTACGACGCCGCGCCCGCCTACGACACAGTGATCGTGCCGGGCATGGTGTTCACCATCGAGCCCATGCTCACGCTGGGCACGACCGACTGGACCATGTGGGACGACGGCTGGACCGTCGTCACCGCTGACGGTCGCCGCACGGCACAGTTCGAGCACACCCTCGTCGTCACCGAGACCGGAGCGGAGATCCTGACCCTGCCATGAGCAAACACCACGATCACAGCAAGCACGATCACGGGAAGCACCACGCCTTCGGCATCGACGTGGGAGGCAGCGGCATCAAGGGCGCTCCGGTCGACCTGAGCACGGGTGAGTTCGCCGCCGACCGCCTGCGCATCCCCACCCCTCGCGGGTCCACGCCGGAGGCGGTGACCGCCGTCATCGCCGAGCTGGTGGACAGCTTCGACCTGCCCTCTGACACCCCGGTCGGGGTCGCCTTCCCCGCACCGATCCTGCACGGCCTCGTGCCCTCGATCGCCAACCTCGACCAGTCCTGGGCGGGGGTCAACCTCGACGAGGTCGTCTCCTCCGCGCTGAACCGCCGGGTGGTCGGCGTCAACGACGCCGACGCCGCCGGTGTGGGCGAGGCCACCTACGGGGCGGCCCGAGGCGTGGACGGTGTGGTGTTCGTGGCCACCCTCGGCACGGGCATCGGCAGCGCCCTGCTCGTGGACGGGCACCTGGTGCCCAACACCGAGCTCGGCCACCTGCAGATCGACGGGCACGACGCCGAGAGCCGGGCGGCGGAGAGCGCCAAGGCTCGTGAGGACCTCTCCTGGGAGCAGTGGGCCCAGCGCCTGCAGCGCTACTTCGAGACGATCGAGTACCTCTTCTCCCCCGACCTCATCGTCGTCGGCGGCGGGGTGAGCAAGCACCACGAGAAGTACTTGCCCTTGCTGAAGCTGCGGGCGCCGATCATCCCCGCCACCCTGCGCAACGCTGCCGGGATCGTGGGAGCGGCGTCGTTGGCGGCCGGCGAGCGCTGACGGCTCGCGAGAGCCTCCATCAACGAACAACGGTCCCACCGGCGCAGATGCGCTGGTGGGACCGCGTTGCGTTGGTGGGACCGCAGTGCGTTGGTGGGACCGCGGTGCGCTGGTGGGACCGGGCTGAGCCAGCCAGCAGGGCCAGCCCGGTGGGACGGGCCGCGCAGGACCGGCCTGTGTGACCAGCCTGGGACTAGCGGACAGGCGTCAACGGCACGGTTCCGAGAAACTCGTCCACGCCGAGCATCGCCAGCACGTCGCTGACGACGGTCGGCGGGTTGCGGAGGGTGACCTCGAGCCCTTCTTCGCGCCCGATCGTGTAGAACTGCACGAGGAAGGCGATGCCGGTCGAGTCGATGAACGTCACCCGCGACGTGTCGATGACGACCGGAAGGTCGCGGTCGAGCGCGCACGCCAACGCGGCGCTCGCCTCAGGGCGCAACGCGCCGTCGATCTCGCCCCACATGTCGACCACAGAGTGGCTCTGTTCTTCGGCCAGGCTGATACCGCCGATCGGCGCCCCTGACTGTTGTGCACCTAGCATGTCCGCCACTCCGCTCTCGCGTGCTTCGAGACACGCCCCCGAACGAAGACCGCCAAATGGGTCAACTCGCCGTGCCTCTCGTTTTCAGTCTAGGCAGACGCCGCTGACCTTGGCAATATCTTGACCAAGCCAATACTTTAGTTGCGCGTTCAACAGCCGGGGACTGCGTCACCGGGCCGGCCTGACTCAGTCACCCCAGAGGACGGCACGTCGGAGGCGCCGTGGGCGCCGTCGCCGGAGGCACCGCAGGCGCCGTGGCCTGGGTGGTGAGTGGTGAGTGCGGATGAGCTGGCCGGTACGCCGGGTTCTGTTCCCACACGCAGTTACCCACGCGCAGGCGACGACCATCCATCTACGACGTACGTTGCCGCACGCCTCTAGCGGTCTACCCGAGTGCTCGGGCGAGCAGCCCTCGAACACACTCTGTCTGACCTTGCTCCAGGTGGGGTTTACCTAGCCGCGCCGGTCACCCGGCACGCTGGTGGTCTCTTACACCACCGTTTCACCCTTACCGGATGCGCAAGCGCCCCGGCGGTCTGTTCTCTGTGGCACTGTCCCGCGGGTCACCCCGGGTGGGCGTTACCCACCACCTTGCTCTGTGGAGCCCGGACGTTCCTCGGCAGGGCCGGAGCCCTGACGCGGCCGTCTAGCCAACTCATCCGCGTGTCCAAGGATACGGGACGCCGAGCGGCCGGCAGGCCCCCTGTCCGCGAGCGCCAGCGGAGGTCGTGCGAGGATGAACCGCATGGCAACCTGGCAGACCCGTTCGTCCTCCGTCGTCTACGAGAACCCCTGGATCCGGGTCCGCGAGGACACCGTCGAGCGCCCCGACGGCTCGGACGGCATCTACGGCGTGGTCGAGATGCGCAACCCCGCCGTCTTCATCGTCCCGGTCACCGACGCCGACGAGATCGTCCTGGTCGAGGTCGAGCGGTACACGACCGGACGCGTCTCCCTCGAGATCCCCGCAGGCGGCTCGGACGGGGAGGACCTGCTCCTGGCCGCACAGCGTGAGCTGCGCGAGGAGACCGGGCTGGTCGCCGACTCCTGGGAGCGCATCGGCAACCTCATGGCGCTCAACGGCGTGTGCCACGCCCCCGAGCACATCTTCCTCGCGCGCGGTCTGCGCGACTCCGGCGAGGCGCACGAGCAGGCGGAGGAAGGCATCGTGGGCCTGCGTCGCGTGCCGTGGCCGCAGGCACTGGGTCTCATCAAGGACGGGTCCATCGTCGACGGCGAGACCGTCGCCGCGCTCATGTGTGCGGCCATCGAGCTCGGGCGCATCTCCTAGCCGACTCAGTCACACACCTCGCCCGCTCCTCACGAGACGAGTGCCACAGGCCCTCCGGCGCGGCCATGACTGTGCGCGTGCACAGTCTTGGACTGAGCCATCGCGTCGGGTGCCACACAGATTCGTTCTGCAGGCTCAGTTTTTGGTCCACGGAATCCTGGGAGCGTGTACAGTCCACCAGAACCAGCGCTCGACCTGTCATAGATGACAGCCGTCCCGCACCCGACCGGTCGGCATGGACCAGCGCCTGGCGCACTGTCGAACAATGACGCTCGAGAGGAATCGACCTGATGCCCCCAGCACGATCACGCCTGCCCCTGAGGCTCGCGGCGACGGCGACCGCCGCCGCCGTGCTCCTCACCCCCCTGCTGACCACCCCCTCCCTGGCCGACGACGCCACCGGGCCCGTTCAGGCCGGGATCGTCATCGACAAGGTCGAGGACCTGCCCGCCGACTTCATCAACGGCGTGGACATCTCCTCGATCCTCGCGCTGGAGAAGAGCGGCGTCGCCTTCCGTGACTGGGACGGCCAGACTGCGGACGTCTTCGACGTCCTGGAGTCAGCCGACGTCAACTACGTCCGGGTCCGGGTCTGGAACGACCCCTTCGACGCCGCGGGCAACGGCTACGGAGGCGGCGACAACGACATCGCCGCCGCGGTCGCGATCGGCAAGCGCGCCACCGCCCACGGCATGAAGCTGCTCGTGGACTTCCACTACTCCGACTTCTGGGCCGACCCGGCCAAGCAGAAGGCACCCAAGGCCTGGTCTGCCATGACCGTCGCAGAGAAGGCGACCGCGACGCAGGCGTTCACCGCCGAGTCCCTCACCCGCCTCAAGGACGCCGGCGTCGACGTCGGCATTGTCCAGGTGGGCAACGAGACGAACAACGGTGTCGCCGGGGTGACCGGCTTCGCGAACATGTCGCAGATCTTCAACGCCGGCAGCACGGCCGTGCGCGCCGTCTACCCCGACGCCCTCGTCGCCGTCCACTTCACCAACCCCGAGCGGGCTGGCTCCTACGCATCGATCGCCAAGAACCTCGACACCTACAAGGTCGACTACGACGTCTTCGCCAGCTCCTACTATCCCTTCTGGCACGGGTCGCTGAGCAACCTCACCTCCGTCCTGTCGACCGTGGCGACCACCTACGACAAAGAGGTCATGGTCGCTGAGACGTCCTGGAACTACACGCTCGCCGACGGCGACGGGCACGAGAACGTCATCAAGCCGGCGTCGGGCTTCAACCAGTACCCGTCCAGCGTCCAGGGGCAGGCCACCGCGGTGCGCGACGTCATGGAGGCCGTGACCGACGTCGGCCCCGCCGGTCTGGGTGTCTTCTACTGGGAGCCGGCCTGGCTCCCGGTGGGCCCGCCGGCCAACCTCGCCGAGAACTCGGCCCTCTGGGAGCGTGACGGCTCCGGCTGGGCCTCGAGCTACGCCGACGAGTACGACCCGGAGGACGCCGGGAAGTGGTTCGGCGGGTCCGCCTGGGACAACCAGGCGCTGTTCGACGCCACAGGGAACCCGCTGGAGTCGCTGCGGGTCTTCCAGTACGCCCGCACCGGCGCCACGGCGCCGCGTGAGGTGACCGACGTCGAGGCGGTCACCCTCACCGTCAGCGACGGGGCTGCTCCCACGCTTCCCCGCACCGTGCGGGTGACCTTCAACGACGGAGCCGTCGAGGCGCACCCGGTGACCTGGCGCAGCTCGGTCGACTGGATCCGCGGTCCTGGCACCTACACGATCACCGGCACCACCGACAGCGGCATGGCCGTCACCGCGACCGTCACGGTCACCGCGGTCAACCCGGTCCGCAACCCCAGCTTCGAGGACGCCGACCTGTCCATGTGGACGATCAGCGGCTCCGGGGCGGCCGTCACCAAGGACCCCGATGCCTTCGACGGTGCCATGTCGCTGAAGTTCTGGCTGGGGAGCAGCTACTCCTTCGCCGTCGCGCAGACCCTCACCGGCGTCCCCGCCGGCACCTACCGGCTCTCCGCGACCAGCCACGGCGCACTGGCCGGGCCGACCGACACCCTCACGCTGAGCGCCACCTCCGGCGGCGCGGAGTCCACCGCACCCATCACCCTCAACGGGTGGCAGCTCTACTCCACAGCCACGACCGACGATGTCGTGGTGGGCGGCGACGGCCTCGTCACCGTCGCAGCGTCCTTCACGCTGAGTGCCGGCGCATGGGGCAACATCGACGACCTCCGCCTGACCCGGGTCGAGGATCCGGCCGCCGACACCGCGGCCCTGCAGGCAGCAGTCACCGCCGCCCAGGCGATCGACCGCTCGCTCTACACCGAGCAGTCCCTCGACGCCCTCGACCTCGCTGTGGAAACCGGAGCCGTCGTCCTCGCCGGCTCCCGCGCCACCCAGGCCGAGGCCGACGCCGCGACCGCGTTGATCACCACCGCCGAGGCCAGCCTGGTCACCGTGCCTGCTGACCTCGTCTCGATCACCATGACCCCGCCGACCCGCACGACGTACACGGTCGGGGACACCTTCGACCCGAGCGGGCTCGCAGTGACCGCGACGTACTCCGACGCGAGCACGGTCGACGTCACCGAGCAGGCGACCATCACGGTTCCTGACCTGACGGCACCGGGCACCCGGGACCTGACGGCGTTCTACCAGGGGCGCACTGCCACCACGGCGATCACCGTCACCGCGGCCGAGGCCCCCGGGCCGGGCACTCCGGCCGGTCCGGTGCTGACTCTCGGCATCGGCTCGATCACCGCCGGCGGTGAGGTGACCGTCAGCGTGACCGGCCTCGACCTCCCCGAGATCGAGATCGGCGTCGCCAGCTCCTACCAGCGTCTCGCCACGGTGCCTGTCACCGACGGGGCGGCGACGGCCACTGTCCGGATCCCAGCCACCCTCACCGCCGGCACCCACCACATCCAGGTGCGTGACCTCACCGGCACGATCCTCGCCTCGGCGCAGATCCAGGTCCTCCCCGCAGCCACCCCTCCGGCGGGTCCCGGCCCGGCGGGCTCGGTGAGCACCGGGACGGGCCCGACGGCGACCGCACCGACGGTCACAGCCCAGGCGCTGGGAGAGACCGGCGCTGACGTGCTCGCCGCAGTCATGGCGACGATGCTGCTCCTCGCTGCGGGGACGGTCCTCGTCGTGCGCCGCCGACGCGCCGTCAGCAGCGACGCGCAGTAGCGCCAGCACGTAGGAGGACGGAGGCCGAGGCCCGGGGCACGCACCCTGGGGCCTCGGCCTCGGTCCGTCGGCCAGCCCATGCGACCAGTCGCTTGTAGGGTCGCGTGATGGGACTTCAGCCGTGCTCAGACCTGTCACCCTCCACCTGGCTCGTCGACTCGCAGGAGGACAGCGACCGCCTCATCAGCGTCGGCCCCGACGGTTTCCCGGCCTACGCCCGGCTGCGGTTCCTCCCTGACCCCACCGCACCCGGTCAGTCAGAACCGGTGGTGAGAGATCCAGATCACCCCACCCACGTCAGTCGCGTCCAGCACGCCCTTCACGTGCTCGTGGCATTCACCACGACGCCGTCCGAGGCCTACTTCTGCCGCTGGGACGGCTACGAAGACCTTGGGCTCCCACCCGGATGGCCACTCGTCGACATCCCGCCTCAGTCACCCATCAGGAGCTTCGCGCTGCACCGGGGGCAGGTGGCTGACATCGACCACTGGGGAGAGCCGTGGGGTCAGCCCGGCGACGCGCCTCCCGCCTTCGCGTGGCCAGCCGACCACGCCTGGTGCTTCACGCACGACGTCGACCCGCACTGGGCCGTGATCGCCGCGAGCCAGCCCGCCGTCGACGCGCTCCTGGCGACGCCGGACCTCGACGTGGTGCAGGTCCTGCCCACCGACGAGATGCCCACGTACTACTAGACGTCCACCTCGTACCCCAGCGTCAGCTCATCCCCGCCCATGCCGCGGATCCCCCAGCTCGACCGCGGGCTCTCCAGGATCACCAGCTCGAGGTCGTCCACCGGCAGGTCGAAGGCGCCGCACACGCGGTCGTAGACCTGGCGGACGAGTTCGCGCTTGGCCTCCGGGGACCGCCCGCTGAAGGCCACGAGCTCGATGACGAGGTACCCCGGGCCGCGTCCGGGGGCGACGAGGTCGTCGTCCTCCAGCCACAGGAAGCGCTGGAAGCGCTTCTCCGGCGGATAGTGCCACGCGTTGACCAGGGCCGCATGCAGGTGGTCGCTCAGCGCCTCGCGCCGGTCGAGCCACTCGGATCGCCTGCCATACACCTTGAACTGGCCCATGATGGACGAACCTAGCCCCGGCTCCCCCGCTGCGCAACGCCTGCTCCGAGACGGGGCTCACAGCGTGGCCGGCGCGCCCCCGCCTAGACTTGCCCCGTGCTCATCCTGCTGCCCCCGTCCGAAGGCAAGACTCCCGCGACCGCCGGCAGCCCCGTCGACTTGGCCGCGCTCAGCGGCCCCTCGCTCACCCGTCACCGGGCCACGGTCCTGCGGGCGCTCGCCCGCGCCAGCGCCCGCCGCGATGCGCTGACCACGCTGGGGGTCGGCCCCAGCCTGGCCGATGACGTCGCGCGCAACACCCGCCTGGACACCGAACCCGCGGCCCCTGCCGCGCAGGTGTACACCGGGGTGCTCTACGCGGCGGCGGGCCTCGACGACCTCTCCCCCGCCCAGGCCGAGCTGGCTGCAGCGAGCGTGCGGACCGTCTCGGCGCTGTGGGGAGCGGTCAGCCCTGCGGACGCCATCCCGGCCTACCGGCTGTCCATGGGCACCGACCTGCCGGGTGTGGGTCCGCTCGCGGCCTCCTGGCGTCCGCTGCTGGAGGCCGTCCTGGCCCCGCGGGCCAGCGGCGACGTCGTCGTCGACTGCCGCTCGGCCGCGTACCTGGCAGCGTGGAAGCCGGCGAAGGGCACGGACTGGGTGAGCGTGCGGGTGCTGCGCGAGCTCGACGGCAAGCGCTCGGTCGTCTCCCACAACGCCAAGCACACGCGCGGCGTGCTCACCCGTCACCTGCTCACGCGGGAGGGCGCCGAGCCGCGCAGCGCCGAAGACCTCTACAAGGCCGCCCACGAGCTCGTCGGTACATCCCTGCTGGACGCCACGCTCCTCGAGGGCAAGCACGGCGCCGCCACCCTCGAGCTCGTCGTCGCCTGACCCGGACCCACCTCACTCCCGAACGCCAGCGAGGTCGTCTCTCAGGTGCGAGGTCGTCTGTCTGAACAGACGACCTCGCACCCAACAGACGACCTCACCGGATGCTGGAGCTCGGTGGAGACCGGACTGCGGTCTCCGGGGGGAGGGGTTACTCCGTGACGCGCTTCTCGGGGATGCGGACGAGGATGCGTCCGCACTCCTCGCAGCGCACGACCTCGTCGGCGGGCTGGGCCCGGATGGCCTCGATCGCGGTCTGATCCAGGTCGAGGCGGCAGCCGTCGCACCGTCCGGCGCGCAGGGCGGCGGCGCCCTGCCCACCCAGGTGGGTACGGACCTTCTCGTAGAGGGCGACGAGCGCGGCGTCCAGACCGGCGACGGCGGCGGCACGCTCGGTGGCGACCGTGGCGGCCTCGGCGTCGATCTCGGCGAAGACGGCATCGAGCTGAGCCACGGCGGCGGCCCGGGCGTCGAGGGTCTTCTGGTTCGCCTCGTCGAGCTTGGCCAGGGTGTCCTCGTGCGCCTCCAGGCGCTCCATGACCTCGAGCTCGACCTCTTCGAGCAGGCCCTGGCGTCGGGAGAGCGACTCCAGCTCGTTGACCAGCGCCTGGGCGTCCTTGGCGCTGACCGCCCCGGAGTCCAGGCGGGTCTGGTCGCGGGTCGCCCGGGAACGGACCTGCTCGACGTCGGCCTCGGCCTTGGCGAGCTCGCGGCGCAGGTCGCTCGCGGCGGTGCGGGAGGCGACGAGCGCGGTGTTGAGATCGGCCAGCTGGGCGTCGATCTCGGCGACCCGAGCCAGCTCCGGCAGGTTCTTGCGTCGGTGCGCAAGTTGCTGGAGGCGGGTGTCGAGCGCTTGGACATCCAAGAGTCGACGCTGGTCCTCGACGGGTGCCTTGGTCACAGGTGGTGTCCTTTCACAGGAGGTGCGGTGGGGTGCGGGGGCGCAGCGCCGCGAGGCCTCAGACCTCGGCTCGCGCGACCCGCGCGGTCCAAGGATCGGTTCTCACAGTACTGACTCTGGTCTCAACCGTAGTGCCGTCGGCAGCCAGGTCGTGCACGAGGTCCGCGGCGGCGTAGGCCAACCACGGCCATTCACTGGCAAAGTGCGCGGTGTCGACGAGGAACGGGCGTCCGTCCCGCGCCGGCCGACCGGCCGCGACGGCGTCGAGGGCGGCCTGCTCGCGGGCGTCGGAGACCGCGTGGTGCTTGAGGTCGGAGGTGACGTACACGTCTGCCCCGCTCGCCCGAGCCGCACCGAGGAGAGAGTCGCCCGAGCCGCCGAGCACCGCGACCGTGGAGACCTGCGCGTCGAGGTCCCCGGCGACCCGGATGCCCTGCGCCGTCTCAGGCAGCGCTGCGGCGACGAGCTCGGCGAAGGCACCCAGCGTCGTGGGGACGCCCAGGCGACCCACCCGGCCCAGGCCCACACCAGGGCCTGCGCCCGGAGTGGGTTCGAGCGGGCTCGTCTCGACCAGGCCGAGGACGTCGGCCAGGGCCTCGGCGACCCCGCGCACTGCGGCGTCGGCATTGGTGTGGGCGGCGAAGAGCGCGCAGCCGGAGGTGATGAGGGTGTGCACCGGCTGCCCCTTGAGGGTGCCGGCCGCGACCGAGTGCACCCCGCGCAGCAGCAGCGGGTGGTGGGTGACCAGCAGGTCTGCGCCCCAGACGACCGCCTCGTCGACGACCGCGGCGACGGGGTCGACCGCGAAGAGCACCTTGCGCACCGGCGCTGCCGGGTCACCGGTCACCAGCCCGACGGCGTCCCAGTCCTCGGCGGTGGACGGCGGGTAGCGCGCCTCGAGCAGGGCGACGACACGGGACAGGGTCGGTGCTGGGTTCACGGTCGCAGACTAGCCGACCAGCGTGGACGCGTGGTCGGGGACGTAGGTCTGCAGGCTCCGCTCGGTGCGCCGGTAGCCGGTCGAGGCGGGGCGCTCGGGCAGGTCGATCGTGGGCTGCAGGACGCTCTCGTAGGGGATGGAAGAGAGCAGGTGGGAGATCATGTTGATCCGCGACCGCTTCTTGTCGTCGCTCTCCACGACGAACCACGGCGAGCTCGGGGTGTCGGTGTGGGTGAACATGTCGTCCTTGGCCCGGGAGTAGTCCTCCCAGCGGGTGATCGACTCCAGGTCCATCGGGGACAGCTTCCACCGGCGCATCGGGTCGTCCTTGCGGGAGGCGAACCGCTTCTCCTGCTCCTCGTCGGAGACCGAGAACCAGTACTTGCGCAGCATGATGCCGTCATCGATGAGCAGCTGCTCGAACACCGGGCACTGGGCCATGAACCGCTTGTACTCCGCCGGGGTGCAGAACCCCATGACGTGCTCGACCCCGGCGCGGTTGTACCAGCTGCGGTCGAAGAGCACGATCTCCCCCGCAGCCGGCAGGTGGGCGATGTACCGCTGGAAGTACCACTGTGACCTCTCCCGCTCGGTCGGTGCGGGCAGGGCGGAGACGCGCACGTGGCGGGAGTTGAGGTACTGGGTGACGCGCTTGATCGCGGACCCCTTGCCGGCGGCGTCGCGCCCCTCGAAGATCACGACGACGCGCGCGCCGGTGGCCTTGACCCACTCCTGGAGCTCGACGAGCTCGGCCTGCAGGCGCACGAGCTCCGCCTCGTAGACGTCCTTGGGGAGCTTGGACAGCGTGCGCCCGGCCGCTTCCGCGTCACCGACCGCGACCTCCCCGCTGTCGGTGGCAGTCGCGGCGTTCCCTGTGGTGTCAGCGGTCTTCGACATCGGGGCAGCTCCCTGGCTCGGCGGCGCCAGGTCACGTGCGACGGCGCTCGTGGGCTCCATTAAATACCTTCGCCCGGGCGCGCACCGGGCGACGGCCGACACACCGGCGTCACGGGTGAGGGCACACCTGCCCGACGTCCTCCGCCGTCGGGCAGGTGCGGCTCCGGTGCCAGCAGGTCACGCTGCCGGCGCCGGAGCTGGTCACGGTCAGCCCAGGGTCACCACGACAGTGACCTCGGAGCCCTCTGGCTGTGCCGGTATGGGCTGACCGAGCGGGTGGTCCGCACCGTCGACGGTGATGCTCACGACCCCCGAGGACACGTGCTCGGGGTTGCGGACCTCGATCTGGTAGACGGCTCCGCGCCACTCCCGGCGCATCTCGAAGCCGTCCCAGGCTGTGGGGATCGCCGGGTCGACGATCAGGCCGTCCAGGCTCAGGCGCACCCCGAGGATGTACTTGGTCGCGGCGGTGTACATCCACCCCGCGGTCCCGGTCAGCCAGGGGTTCTGCGCCTTGCCGTACCACTCGTGGTCACGGCCGTAGAGGAACTGGACGTAGGCGTAGGGCTCGGCCCCGCGCACCTCGATGTTGTCGTTCTGGTTGTACGGCAGCACCGAGTCGTAGAAGGCGACCGCCTCGTCGCCGCGCCCGAGCATCGCCTCGGCGATGATCGGCCAGGCGTTGGGGTGGGAGAAGATCGCGGCGTTCTCCTTGATCCCGGGGTACACCCGCGTGACGAAGCCGATGGTGTCGTCGACCTTGGTGAAGGCCGGCCAGTTGAGGTGGCTGCCGTACTCCGAGCCGAGCAGCTCACGCACGGAGTTCATCGACGTCTCCCCGCGCTCCTGGGTGGTGATCCCGGCGATGACCGGCCACGCCTGGTGCTCCAGGAAGATCTTGCCCTCGTCGTTCTCCGCCGAGCCGATCTTCACGCCGTCGCGGGTGTACCCGCGGATCCACCAGTCCCCGTCCCACAGCTGGGTGTCGGCGACGTCGGCGATGCGGGCCAGCTCGGCCTCGTAGCGGGCGACGTCCTCGGTGCGGCCCAGCGGCCGGGCGAGCTCGAGGAAGGCCTGGATGGCCCAGGCATGCAAGAAGGTCACCAGGGACGTCTCCCCGCCGCCGAGGTTGAGGCAGTCGTTCCAGTCCGCGCGCAGCCCGAGGGCGACGCCGTTGGGACCGATCTGCGCGGCGGAGAAGTCCAGTGCGGCTTTGAGGTGGTCGTAGACCGTGGCCGGCACGCCGTCGGCGTAGGGGATGACCTCGTCGAGGAAGGCGATGTCGCCGGTCTCCTTGACGAACTCCACGATCGAGGAGACGAGCCACAGGTGGTCGTCGGAGCAGGTGTCCTCGAGGCCGTGGATGAGGTCGTCCATGGACGGCGTGGGCACGATGGTCGGCGACGGGATGTCCGGGAGCTTCTCGGCGTCGGGGTCGAAGGCGACCGGGTCGAAGAGGTGCAGGCCGTAGCCGGAGGAGACCTGGGCGCGCAGCAGCTCCAGGATCCGCTGGCGGGTCTTGACCGGGTTGGTGTGGATGACGCTCATGACGTCCTGTGCGGTGTCGCGGTAGCCCAGGCCGTTGCGCCCGCCCACCTCGACGAAGGACGCGAAGCGCGACCACTGCACGCAGGTCTCGGCCTGGAGCAGCGTCCAGGTGTTGATCATCGTGTTCATGCCCTCGTGCGGGGTCCTGATCGAGAGCTTGGCCTGCTTGGCCTGCCAGTGCTCGCGCAGCCGGGCACGCTCGGCGTCGACCGTGGCCAGGTCGGTGTACTTGGCCTGGATCGTGCGCCCGGCGCCGTCGCGCGAGCCGTAGCCGAGCATGTAGACCAGACGCGTGGTCTCCCCCGGCGCCAGCGTGATCGTGTGCTGGAGGGATCCGCAGTGGTTCTGCGTGGTGGCCGACTGGTTGGTGCCGTGCCCGCGCTCGATCGCGATGGGGTTGGACTCGCTGCGGTAGGGGCCGATGAAGTTGTCCCGGAGCGTGTCGTAGGAGGACGGCTCCTGGGAGGAGGTGAAGAAGTGGAAGGTCCACGGCTCGTAGAAGAAGTCGTACTCGATGATCCCGTCGGCGTAGCTGGACCCCGAGGAGTACAGCGACATCTGCAGGTTCTGGTTGTCGATGGTGATGGTGTGGAAGCTGAACTCCACGTACGAGCCGACGGTGAGCTCGCGGACCTCGTCGGAGGTGTTGGTCACCTGGGTGTCCCACAGCTCGACGTCGTCGTCGAGGGGGATGAAGACGGTCTGGGAGGCGTCGATGCCCTTGTAGGACGACTCGAAGCGGGTGTATCCCATGCCGTGCCTGGTCGTGTAGGTTGCGGCGCCCGGCCCGTCGAGCGGCTTGCCGACCGGCTGCCAGGACACGGACCAGAAGTCGCCGTCGGCGTTGTCGCGCAGGTAGACGTAGTGGCCCGGGCGGTCCAGCGGGACGCCGTTGGGGCGGAACCGGGTGATGCGGCCCTGCTGGGCGCTCTTGTAGTAGGAGTACCCGCCTCCGGTGTGGGAGAGCACGGTGCACAGGTTCTTGGTGCCGAGGTAGTTCGTCCACGACACCGGGACGTCGGGGCGGGTGATGACGTACTCGTCGACGGCGGTGTCGAAGTAGCCGTATTTCATGGGAGGGGTCGATCCTGTCCGTGAGGGTGGTCGGGGATGAGGGGTCAGGCGGTGACGAAGCCCTTGAGCCAGTCGAGGAGCTCGCTCGCCTTCTCGGGCGAGTCGGCTTCGACGAACATGCGCAGCACCGGCTCGGTCCCGGAGAAGCGCAGCAGCGCCCAGTTGTCGTTCTCGAGCAGGATCTTGGTGCCGTCGGTGTGGTCGATGCCCACCACCGCGTACGGCCCGACGGCGGTCAGCGGGTCCGCGGCCAGTCGCCGCGGCACGGCCACGCGCATCTCGGGTGTCGCCGGGACCCCGGCCTCGAGGGTGTACAGCCGGCCCGTGATCTCGTAGATCATCGCGCGCAGCTCGGAGATGCGCTTCCCGGTCACGGCGAGCATCTCGACGACGAGCGCACAGGCGAAGATGCCGTCCTTACCCAGGATCCAGCCACGGACGGTCAACCCGCCCGAGGACTCTCCGCCGAGCACCGCGCCGATCTCCTCCATGCCGGCGGTGACGTGCTTGAAGCCGACCTTGACCTCGCGGGACTCCTCGCCGAAGTGCCGGGCGAGGCGGTCGAGCAGGTGGGTGGTCGCGATGTTGCGGACCACGCCGCCCTTCTCGCCGCGGACCTCGTGCAGGTACCAGAAGAGCAGGAGCAGGAGGTCGTTGGTCGAGATGTACTCCCCGGTCTCGTCGACGATCCCGATGCGGTCGGAGTCGCCGTCGGTGGCCATGCCCAGGTCGTAGGCACCCTTGCCGTTGGTGATCATGCCGATGAGGCTGGTCAGACGCTGCAGGTCAGGGGCCGGCGCGTGGCCGCCGAAGAGCGGGTTGTGGGCACCGTGGATGAACTCCGCGCGCACCCGCATGTCGTTGAGGATGGTGCCCAGCGTGAGCTGAGAGGTGCCGTACATCGGGTCGACGATGACCCGCAGGTCCGAGCCGCGCACGGCATCGACGTCGATGATCTTCTCGATCGCGTCGATGTACGGCTCGGTCAGCGCCCGGTCCACGACCATGCCGGCCTTGCGGGCCAGGTGCAGGTCGAGGGTGATGACCTCGTCGACGCGCAGCGCGTTCGCCTCGTCCTGGAAGCGGTCGGTCTCGTCGTCCAGGGGCAGGGAGCCGTCGGCGCGGAACACCTTGACGCCGTTCCACTCCGGGGGGTTGTGGGAGGAGGTGATGATGATCCCGTAGGCCGAGCCGGTGTAGGGCGCGGCGAAGGTCACCAAGGGCGTGGGGACGTCGTCGGGCAGGAGCAGGACGGAGATGTTGTTGCCGGCGAAGACCTCCGCGGCGGCCTCGGCCGACTCCCGGGACAGGAACCGGCGGTCGCCGCCGATGACCACGCCCTGGTGGTCGATCCCCTTGCGGGTGGCCTCGTTGGCGATGGCCTGGCACAGCCGGCGCAGGTTCCCCAGCGTGAACCCCTCCCCGATGACCGCACGCCAGCCGCCGGTGCCGAAGTGGATGGAGGTGTCGGTGTTCTTGGTGGGCACGAAGAGACGCTCGAGCACGATGTCCGCGGCGAGGGCGAGCTCGGCCTCGGTGTTGATGCCCTGGACCTCGTCGGTGTCGTAGATCTGGTAGGACACGATGACGTCGTCGGCGTCGAGGAAGCGCTGGGCGATCTCGGTCAGGCGGTGCTCCCCGGCCTCAGCGAGGGCGTCGATCTGGGCGAAGAGGACCGACGGCGCGGCGACGTAGGCGCCCACGTTGATCTCGTGGATCGCCGCGTCCCCGGCGTCGAGGTCCTCGACCTCGACGATCGCCCGGATCCGGCCGGTCTCGTCCCGCTCGATCCGCCCGTAGGGCAGCGGCTGGTCGACGACGGCTGTGAGGAGGGAGAAGTCGGCCTGCTTGAGCTGGTGCCGGTTGACCAGCCCGCGCAGGGAGTCCGGGCGCAGCAGCGGGGTGTCGGCGTAGGCGACGAGGACGACGTCGGTGTCCGCCGGGACCGCGTCGCGGGCCACGCCCGCCGCGTGCCCGGTGCCCAGCGGCTCGGTCTGCTCGACGTAGGTGAGGTCGTCTCCGAGAAGGGCGGGCAGGGTGGTGTCCCCCGCGGCCACGACGACGATGATGCGCTCGGGGGCGAACATCTGGCGGACGGTGGCCACCGCCAGCCCGGCGACGGTGCTGTCCCCGAGGGGGCGCTCGAGGAGCGCGCGCGAGGCGTCGTCGGCCCCGGCAGCGAGCACGATGGCGGTGCCTCGGTCGATCGTGGACGGGGCGGACTGCTGCTGGGCCATAGTTCCTCACTCGTCTGCGCTGCACGTTTGTTAGTAACCCTACCGATCTTTCTCCCGGATGAACAGGCCTCGCGCGCGCGAGGGCAGACGTGGCGGGGACGCACCCCGCGTGCGACTCTGGGGGCAGGCGCACGGGCGGGCCACCTGCCTCCCTTGAGGGACACCCGCCGTTCATGTGCGATTCATCGACAGGGGGCATGGTCTGTCCGTGAACACCGCCGGCGACCCCGTCCCGCCTCCCCGCGTCCCGGCTGCGCTGCTGCGCTCGGGCGACGCCCCGCCGCCGCGCACGCTGGTGGACGTGTTCCACCAGAGCGTGGAGGACTTCCCCGACGCACCGGCCCTGGACAACGGGGCGCAGGTGCTCACCTACGCCGAGCTCGCCGACGCCGCCTACGCCCTCGCGGGCGAGCTGGCCGGCGCCGGGGTGGGCGGCGGGGACCGGGTCGGTGTGCGGATCGCCTCGGGAACCACCGACCTCTACGTCGCCATCATCGCGGTCCTGGTGGCCGGAGCGGCCTACGTCCCGGTCGACGCCGACGACCCCGACGAGCGGGCCCGCACGGTCTTCGCCGAGGCGGACGTCGCGGCGGTCATCGGCAACGACCTCGCGGTGGCCGTCCGCCGCCCCGTCGCGGTCGGGGCGTCCGCTGCGCCTCTCTCCCCCGTGCTCCCCTCCCCCGCCTCCTCGGACGCGGCGGACGGCCCTGCCCTGACCGACGACGCGTGGATCATCTTCACCTCCGGCTCGACCGGCACCCCCAAGGGCGTCGCCGTCTCCCACCGCTCGGCCGCCGCCTTCGTCGACGCCGAGGCCCATCTCTTCCTCCAGGACGCCCCGCTCGGCCCCGGGGACCGGGTGATGGCCGGGCTGTCGGTCGCCTTCGACGCGAGCTGCGAGGAGATGTGGCTGGCCTGGCGGCACGGCGGCTGCCTCGTCCCGGCTCCCCGGTCGCTGGTCCGCAGCGGCATGGACCTCGGGCCGTGGATGATCGCCAACGACATCACCGTCGTGTCCACCGTCCCCACCCTCGTCGCCCTGTGGCCGCCGGGCGCCCTGGACGCCGTGCGACTGGTGATCCTCGGCGGGGAAGCCTGCCCGCCCGAGATCGGCGCCCGCCTGGCCACCGCCGACCGCGAGCTGTGGAACACCTACGGCCCCACCGAGGCGACCGTGGTGGCGTGCGCGGCCCGGCTGACCGCCGAGCCCCCGGTGCGGATCGGGCTCCCGCTGGCCGGCTGGGACCTGGCCGTCGTCGACCCGTCCGGGGAACCGGTGCCCACCGGCAGCCCGGGCGAGCTGATCATCGGCGGCGTCGGGCTCGCCCGGTACCTCGACCCGGTCAAGGACGCGGAGAAGTACGCCCCGATGCCCACCCTGGGCTGGGACCGGGCCTACCGCAGCGGTGACATGGTCACCTTCGACGGCACCGGGCTGGTCTTCGCCGGGCGTGTGGACGACCAGGTCAAGATCGGCGGACGACGGGTCGAGCTCGGCGAGGTGGACAGCGCGCTGCTGGCACTGCCCGGGGTCGAGGGCGCCGCGGCCGCGATCCGCACGACCGGGTCCGGCAACACGATCCTCGTCGGGTACGTCACCACCACGCCCGAGTTCTCCGCGAGCACCGCGATGACGCAGCTGCGAGCCTCGATGCCCGCCGCCCTCGTGCCGCGCCTGGCCCAGGTGGACACGCTCCCCACCCGGACCTCGGGGAAGATCGACCGCGACGCCCTGCCGTGGCCGCTGCCGGCCGCGCGGTCCGCCCATGCCTCGTCCGACGCCCCGTCCGATGCCTCCTCGGGTGCCCGGTCGCGCGCCGGGTCTGCCCGCTCCGGCCGCACCCCGGCACAGGACGCTCCCGGCGCCCCGACCGCCACCCCCGCCAGCCCCACCGAGTCCTGGCTCCAGGAGCTCTGGCTGGAGATCCTGGGAGCCGTCGTCACCTCGGGCGAGGACGACTTCTTCGCCCTCGGCGGCGGCAGCCTCACCGCCGCCCAGCTCGTCTCCCGGCTGCGCGCCCGGTTCCCGGAGGTGACCGTGGCCGACGTCTACGAGCACCCCACCGCCGCCGCCCTCGCCGCGACCCTCGACGCCATGGCGGTCCCCACCGGTCGCCGCAACACCGAGGTCCGCCCGGTCCCCCGCCGCACCCAGGCGGGTCAGGTCGTCTTCTCCCTCGCCCTGCGCACGATCGGCGGGCTGCGCTGGCTCGTGTGGCTGGCAGCGGCCAGCACAGCCGTGGCGAGCCTGTGGGACGTGGCGTGGTTGCCGCGGGCTTCCTCGTGGGCGATCGCCGCCGGCTGGGCCGTGCTCGTCCTCCCGCACGGACGGATGGTGCTCGCGGCGCTGGGTGCCCGGGCGCTGCTTGCCGGCGTCGGGCCGGGTGAGTACCCGCGTGGCGGGCAGGTGCACCTGCGGCTCTGGCTCGCCGAGCGACTCGTCGACGAGCTGGGCGCGACCACCCTGTCCGGCGCGGCGTGGATGCCCTTCTACGCCCGCGCCCTCGGCGCGACCGTCGGACCGGACGTCGACCTGCACACCATCCCCCCGGTCACCGGGCTGCTGACCCTGGGGGCGGGCTGCTCGATCGAGCCCGAGGTCGACCTCGTCGCCCACTGGATCGACGGCGACGTGCTGCACATCGGCGCGGTCTGGGTGGGCGACGACGCCCGGGTGGGCGCTCGCAGCACCCTGGGCGCGGGGGCGCGGGTCGGCGCCCGCGCCGAGATCGCCCCCGGCTCAGCCGTCCTGGGCACCGTGCCCGACGACGAGTTCTGGTCCGGTGCCCCCGCTCAGCGGGCCGGCGCGGCACGCGGGCCCTGGCGCACCGCCCGTCCGCCCCGCCGCCCGCGCTGGCTGTGGGCCTACGCGGCCATGTCAGCCCTGATCGCCGCGCTGCCGGTGGTCGCGGTGGTCGGCGCCGGCGCCCTCGTCGTCGACCAGGTGGTCGACGCCGGCAGCCGCGCGAGCCAGGGCGGCGCGACCAGCGCCGGGTCGGTGGGCGCCGCTGCCGCGCGGGCGCTCCTGCTGCTGCCGCTGGGCACGGTCGTCGCCGTCGTCGTCCTCGCGGTGAGCATCTGGGCTCTGGTGCGGGCGCTGTCCGTGGGGCTGACCAGCGGCATCCACCCCGTCCAGGGGCTGCGCGCCTGGCAGGCCTGGTCCATCCTGCGGGTCCTGGACGAGGCGCGGACGTGGCTGTTCCCGCTGTACTCCAGCTCCTTGACCCCGGCCTGGCTGCGAGCGCTCGGCGCGCAGGTCGGGCGAGACACCGAGGCGTCGACCGTGCTCCTCATCCCGTGCCTGACCTCGGTCAACGACGGTGCCTTCCTGGCGGACGACACGATGCTGGGCATGTACGAGCTCGGCAACGGCTGGCTGCGGATCGAGACCGTGAAGATCGGCAAGCACGCCTTCGTGGGCAACTCCGGGATGACCGCCGCCGGCCGCAAGGTCCCCAAGGGCGGCCTGGTCGCGGTGCTCTCAGCCGCGCCGCGGCGCACCAAGGCGAAGTCGGGGACCTCGTGGCTGGGCAGCCCGCCCACCCGGCTGCGCCGCGTCGTGGCACAGCCCGACCAGTCGCGCACCTACGCCCCACCGACCCGGCTGCGGGTCGCCCGTGCGCTCATCGAGGTGTGCCGGCTGGTCCCCGTCATGGTCCATGCCGCCACCTGCCTGGGCGTGGTCACCGTCCTGCTGCTCGTCGCCGGGTCCGGGCAGGAGTGGGCGGGCTGGCCGGGCGCGGCCCTCGTCTGCGGGGCGCTGCTGCTCGTGGTCGGCGCGCTCGCCGCCGCGGTGACCACCGCCGCCAAGTGGGCGCTGGTGGGCCGGGTGCGGCTCACCGACCACCCGCTGTGGAGCTCCTTCGTGTGGCGCAACGAGCTGGCCGACACCTTCGTCGAGGTGCTCGCCGCGCCCTTCTTCGCCCGGATCGCCGTGGGCACCCCGGTGCTCAACGTCTGGCTGCGCTCGGTGGGTGCGCGGATCGGGCGGGGGGTGTGGTGCGAGACGTACTGGCTGCCGGAGGCGGACCTCGTCGAGCTGCGCGACGGCGCGACCGTCAACCAGGGCTGCGTGGTCCAGACCCACCTCTTCCACGACCGCACGCTGAGCCTGGACACGGTGGTGCTGCGCGAGGGCGCGACCCTCGGGCCGAACAGCGTCATCCTGCCCGCGGCCTCCCTCGGGCGGCACGCTACTGTGGGTCCGGTGTCGTTGGTCATGAGAGGCGAGTCGGTGCCTGACAAGACCCGGTGGATCGGGAACCCGATCGGCCCCTGGGTCGAGGACGAGGCTGCTGGCGCGCGCCCGGCCCCCACGGAGGGCCGCGCATGAGCGGGCTGCTGAGCCATGACCCGGGAGCCGACCCCTACGTGCCCGGGCACGGTGACCTGAGCGTCGACGTGCTGTCCTACGACCTGTCCCTGGACTACACGGTCGAGACGAACGCCCTGGCCGGCACGGCGACCCTGCGCCTGGTCGCCCGCGTCCCGCTGAGCAGGTTCACGCTCGACCTCTACGGTCTGCGGGTCACCCGGCTGACCGTCGACGGTGCGCCCGCGGCCAAGTACTCCCAGCGTCCTGGCCGGCTCGTGGTCAAGACCCGCACCCCGCTGGCTGCCGGCCAGGAGCTCACCGCGCAGATCACCTACGGCGGTTCCCCGCGCCCCGTGCCCGGCCTGGACGGCGAGGCCGGCTGGGAAGAGCTGGCCGACGGCGTGATCGTCGCCTCCCAGCCGCACGGCGCTCCGTCCTGGTTCCCGTGCAACGACCGACCCTCGAGCAAGGCGACGTACCGCGTGAGCGTGACCACGTCCTCGCAGTACCGCGTCGTGGCCAACGGTCTGCTCACCGGCTCGCGGCGCCGGGCGAGCACCACGACGTGGACCTATGAGCAGACCGAGCCGATGGCCACCTACCTGGCCACCGTGCAGATCGGACGGTACGTCGAGCGCGTCGCCGAGCCCGCGCCGTCGGGCGGCGGGGTGCGCATGCGACTGGTCTTCCCGCCCGAGCTCACCGCCCAGGCCGCGGCCACCTTCGCCCGCCAGGGCGAGATGCTCGACGCCTTCACGCGGTTGTTCGGGCCCTACCCCTTCCCCGAGTACGCGGTCGTGGTGACCGAGGATGCCCTGGAGATCCCGCTCGAGGCCCAGGGCCTGTCCATCTTCGGTGCGAACTTCCTCGCACCCGGCTGGCAGACCCAGCGGCTGGTCGCCCACGAGCTGTCCCACCAGTGGTTCGGCAACTCCCTGACCGTGGCGCACTGGCGCGACATCTGGCTGCACGAGGGCTTCGCCTGCTACGCGGAGTGGCTGTGGTCCCAGGAGTCTGGCGGCCCGGCCGCCGCCCGTCATGCCGCCGAGCAGTGGGCGCGTCTGGCAGCGCTCCCCCAGGACCTGCTCCTGAGCGACCCCGGACCGGCCGAGATGTTCGACGACCGGGTCTACAAGCGCGGCGCCCTCACCCTGCACGCGCTGCGCGTGACGATCGGGGACGAGGCGTTCTTCCGGCTGCTGCGCGAGTGGGTGGCACGCTTCGCCTACCGGTCGGTGACGACCGAGGACTTCGTCTCCCTCGCCGAGGAGGTCACGGGGGCGAGCCTGCGCGAGCTGTTCACCGCGTGGCTGGACGTCCGAGCGCTGCCTGCCCTGCCTGGGGCTGGGGAGACAGGCGAGTCAGACGGGGCAGCTGGGACGGCGGGCACGACGACGCCCTCTGTCCCCCCGGCCACACTCTGACCTGTGGTTCACCAGCGGCCAGGACCGTCACGGCCAGGACGTGACCGGGCGGCCCGACGACGTCGCGCATCCATACCCCCACGCCCGGCGGGCGGGCGCTCTCCCAGGCGAGCAGACGCGGGGCCTGCGCCGGCTCGGTGAGCCGGACCAGGCGCAGGTCGACGGCCAACCCGTCGCCGGTGGCCTTGACCAGGGACTCCTTGCGCACCCACGTGAGAGTCTGCTCCGCCGGCCCCGTCGACCCTTCGAGGGGGTGGAGACCCACGTCCGCGAAGTCGGTGAAGGCCGCGGCCCCGGACCGCTCGCAGTCGACCCCCACCGGCCCCGCGTCGGTCACCGCGACGCACACGAGACCAGCGGCTCGGCTCAGGCTCACGTGCGGGCCGGGGTTCCCCGCGACCGTGACGAGCGGGCGTCCGTGCGCCCGGCTGGCGCACCCCGGGCACAGCCGCGTCACCGTCACCTCCCCGGCGTCGACGGCGCAGGTATCGGCCACGACGCCGCGCAGCAGGTCTACAGCGTCGGGCAGGCGGTCCTGCGTGTCCGCGAGCGCCCAGGCGACCACCAGGTGCGGGCCGTCGCCCAGGTCGGGTGCAGTCATCCGCGCCGTCGTCGTGCGCGCCGTCGTCATCTGCGCCGCCGTCGTCATCTGCCCAGTGTCGCAGAGCGCGTGCCGCCCGTGGAGCCTGGTCCTAGGCTCAGGAGCATGTGCGGCAGATACGCGAACGACGTCAAGATCGACGCCCTCATGCGAACCTTCGACGCGAGCCCCGGGACGGCCTACGACTGGGCGGGGGCCTTCTCCATCGCCCCGAGCACCCACGCCCCGATCGTGCGCGAGTGGCACCACGAGGATGCCACCACGCGCGAGGTCGACTACGCCCGCTGGGGACTGCGCCCGAGCTGGGCGAAGGACTCCGGCCCCCGGCCGATCAACGCCCGGCTGGAGACCGCCGCGACCAACGGGATGTTCCGCACCGCCTTCACCGGTCACCGCTGCGTCGTGCCGATGGTGGGGTACTACGAGTGGGAGGACACCCCCACCGGCAAGCAACCCCACTACATCCACGGCACCGGCATCCTCGCCGCCGCAGGCCTGTACGCCCCCCGCAAGGACGACCGCACCGGGGAGTGGGCGCTGACCTACACGATCATCACCCGCGAGGCCCGCGACGCCTCCGGGGAGGTCCACGACAGGATGCCCACCTTCCTCCTGCCTGACCTGTGGGACGGCTGGCTCGACCCCGAGCCCCTCGACGATCCGCTCGAGATGACCGCCCGCCTGGCCGAGTCGTCGGACGCCGTCGCCCAGAGCCTGACCTCCTACCGCGTCAGCCGCCAGGTCAACAGCACCCAGAAGGCCGACCCCACCGACCCGGACCTCATCGCCCCGATCGACTGACCGCGATAACGGCCCCTGCGACGGCCGCGGGAAGGGCTACCGCGACGCACCGACCTCGTCGGGCACGTCCGGCTCGGGCACGTCCTCCCTGCGCCCGAGGGCGCTGGGCCACCACATGTGACGGCCGACGTCGAGGGTGAGGGCCGTCACCAGGACCGACCGCACGACGATCGTGTCCAGCAGCACCCCGAAGGCCACCGCGAAGCCGATCTCGGCGAAGGCCACCAGCGGCAGGGTCCCCAGCACCGCGAAGGTCCCGGCCAGGACCAGCCCGGCGGAGGTGATGACCGCCCCCGTCGCGGCGAGCCCGATGAGCGCCCCGCGCCGGGTGCCGTAGCGCAGCGACTCCTCCCGCACGCGTGTCATGAGGAAGATGTTGTAGTCGATGCCCAGGGCCACGAGGAAGACGAAGACGAAGAGCAGCAGCGACGGGTCAGCCCCCGCGAAGCCGAAGACGTGCCGGAAGACCAGGGCACTGACCCCCATCGCGGCGGCGAAGGACAGCACCACGGTCGCCACGAGGATCAGCGGAGCGGTGATCGCGCGCAGCAGCACGCACAGGATGAGGAAGACGGTGAGCAGGATGATCGGGATGATGAGGCGGTTGTCGTCCGCCGAGGCGCGTTTGACGTCGAGCAGGAGCGCCGTGCCGCCGCCGACCAGCGCATCGGCGTCCGGCACGGCATGGACGGCCTCCCGGGTGCGGTCGATCGTGTCGAAGGCCTCCTGGCTGTCCGGCTCGAAGGTCAAGGTGCCTTCCATGTAGGCGTAGCTGCCCACCACGACCGGCTCGGTGACAGAGCTCTCCTCGATGCCCTCGACGCCGGCGAAGGCCTCGCGGACCGCAACGCCCTCTTCCGCGTCGGAGACCACCACGACCGGGGACCCGGCCCCGGCCGGGAAGTGCTCGGCGAGCACCTGCTCCCCGGTGATCGAGGGCTGGTCACCGCGGAAGGACTCCGCGCTGGTCAGGCCGTTCGCGTCGAGCTGGACGATGCCGATGCTCAGCACCGCCAGGATGAGTGAGGTGACCACCCAGGTGCGGCGCGGAGCGCGGGCGATCCGCTTGCCCACCCGCGCCCAGAAGCCCCGCTCGCTGGGCTGCGGGTCGCCCAGGCGGGGCACCCGCGGCCAGAAGACCCAGCGCCCGCAGGCGACCAGCAGCGCCGGCAGCAGCGTGAGGTTGATCAGCACCGCCACCACGATCCCGATCGCAGCCACCGGTCCCAGCCCGCTGGTCGAGCGCATCTGGGCGAAGAGCAGGCAGAGCATGCCGATCGCCACCGTCGCCCCGCTCGCGGTGATCGCCGGGGCCGCACGGTGCAGCGCCAAGGACATGGCCTCGTGCCGACTCTCGTGGCGGCGCAGCTCCTCCCGGTACCGGGCGACGAGCAGCAGGGCATAGTCCGTCCCGGCACCGAAGACGAGCACGGTGAGGATGCCTGCGCTCTGGGCGTTGACGGTGAGCGTGGTCGCGTCGACGATGAGGTAGATGACCGCCTGGGACACGGTCAGGGCGATGCCCGCGGTGATGAGCGGGAGCAGCCACAGCACGGGGCTGCGGTAGGTGAGCAGCAAGATGACCACGACCACCGCGGCCGCGGCGTAGAGCAGGGTCGACTCGATCCCCTCGAAGGCCTTGGAGGAGTCGGCGGCCTGCCCGGCCGGGCCGGTGACGTACACCTCCATCCCCTCGGCGCCCTCCTCGGCCGTGGCGCGCAGGTCGGCGACGGCGTCGGCGGCCAGGTTCCACCCTTCGGAGCCGAGGTCGAGCGGGACGATGACCTGGGCGGCCTGGCCGTCCTGGGACGGGATAGGGCCAGCCACCTCGCCGTCGAGGGTGTCCAGCGCGCTGAAGGTCGCGACGTCGGCCGCGACCTCGGCCAGGTCCTGCGGGGTGAGCCCGGACTCGCGCACGTAGACGATGACGGCCGGGATGGTGTTCGGCGAGGTGAAGCTGCTCGCGATCTCCAGGACCTGGGTGGACTCGGCGTTGGCCGGCAGCCAGGACTTCGCGTCGTTCTCCTGGGCCCCGGTGAGCTGTCCCGCCAGCGGGCTCATCACCGCAGCGACGATCACCCAGAACGCGATGACGACCCAGGTGGCGAAGGGGCGGGTGATCCAGCCGGCGATGCGCGACATGACGACTCCTCGGTGGAGCTGCGGCGGGCTTCGGGGGCTGCGGTCCGCGTCGGGCACGACCCTCTTTTTTGAGAATCCGCGCACTCTCCGGGGCTGTCAACCGGTGGGCTCCGCTCCGTGAGACCGGACCCCGCGCACCCTGGTGAACAGGGCCTCTCGACCTGCTGAACGGAGGATGAAACTCTCACGCTGGCCGCGTCTTCTCCGCCTGTTAACGTGCGCCAGCCGCGCCCGCCCGGGCGCGGGTGCCGCGACCGCTCCAGGAGTCTCGTCCCATGTCACTCGTCCCCCCAGCGACCCCCACGGTCGCGCGCCCCACCCCGGCACCGGCCCGCCGCGCCGGCCTGCGTGCCACCTCCCTCGTCCTCACGCTGGCTCTCGCGGGGTCGCTGGCCGCCTGCTCCGACGCCGGCAACGCCGCGGCTCCGGCGCCACCGGCCACCGTCCCTTCCGCCCCCGCGGCCACGGACCCGACGGGCTCCGCCGCCGTCGGCTCTCTCGCCCTGGGCACCAAGGCCCCGTACGCACCCTTTGCGGAGGCCAGCTCCTACCAGGCCGTGCCGGAGGGCTTCACCCCGGTCCTGGTGGAGCACGTCGGCCGGCACGGCTCACGCCTGCTCTCGAGCAAGAAGTACGACGACCTCCTGGCCCAGCTGTGGGACATCGCCGACGAGGCAGACGGGCTCACCGCCCTGGGCCGCGAGCTCGGTCCGGACATCGACGCGATCACCGCGGTCCACGAGCAGATCGGCTACGGCTCGCTGAGCGGGCGAGGGGCCACCGAGCACGTGGAGATCGCCCAGCGCACCCATGCGCGCCTGCAGCCGCTCTTCGCCGCGGCCGCCCAGACGGGGCAGCCGGTCACGATCACCACCTCGGGTGTGGACCGCGCGGTCGAGAGCGGGCAGAGCTTCGTCGACGGGCTCCTGGCCGCGCAGCCGGACCTGGCCGCGGTGGTCGCGGACACCGTCGTGGACGCCGACCTCCTCTACTTCCACGACACCGACGCCGCCTACCTCGCCTACGAGGACGGTGACGAACGCCTCGAGGAGGCCTTGGACGCGATCGAGGAGGACGACGAGATCTCCGCCGTCGCGGCGCACGTCGTGGCGGCGCTGTTCACGCCGGAGTTCGTGGACCGGATCGAGGCCGGGGAGATCGACCTCGTGGACCGCGGCAAGGGCGAGACGCACCTGGAGTCGGTGACCGACGTCGCCGCCTACCTCTATGAGCTCTACGTCATCGCGCCGGGGATGTCCGCCGAGCTCGACGTGGACCTGTCCCCCTACCTCTCGGCCGCCGACGCCACGGTCCTGGCCTCGCTCTCCGACGCCGAGGACTTCTACGAGAAGGGTCCGGGCTTCGCCGGGGAGGACGTCACCTACCGGATGGCCGACGTGCTGCTGGACTCCTTCCTCACCGCGGTCGAGGGAGTGCGCACCGGCGCGACGACGCAGGCGGCCGACTTCCGCTTCGCCCACGCCGAGGAGATCATCCCCTTCGCCGCGCTGCTCGAGCTGCCCGGGAGCACTGAGCAGGTGGCTGAGGGCACTCGTTTCGACTACACCACCAACCCGTGGCGCGGGGCCGAGGTGGCACCGATGTCCGCGAACATCCAGTGGGACGTGTTCCGCGACGACGCCGGCGAGGTCCTGGTGCGGATGCTCTACAACGAGCGGGAGACGGCCTTCGCCTTCGACTGCACCCCGGTGGCTGAGGGCAGCTTCTTCTACACCGACACCGAGCTCACCCGCTGCCTGGCCGGCGCCCGGAACGGCTGACCGGGGCGATCAGGTGGTCGAGCGCCGCGGCCTCGACCACCTGGGTCACCTCGTCGAGCAGCGGGGAGGCCAGGGACCACCGCTGCCAGTACAGCAGGACGTCGACGGGAGCATGTGGGGCCAGCTCCACCAGCTCGCCGGAGGCGATGCGGGCGAGGCACTGCTGCTCGGGCAGCAGCCCCCAGCCCAGCCCGGCGACCACGGCCCGCTCGAACCCGTCCGACGTCGGCACGTAGGTCCGCGGGGACCGGAGGTCCGCGGCACCGACGTCGCGCAGGAAGCGGTCCTGGAGGTCGTCCTTGCGGTCGAAGATGATCACCGGCGTCTCGGCGAGCCGGCTGAGGTCCGCGGCCGATCGGGCGGCCGCGCCCGGCGCGAGGCCGGCGCGGTCGAGCAGCGCGGGGCGGCACACCGCCCGGTAGCGCATGATGCCCAGGGCCCGCGAGGTGCAGCCCTGGACGGCGTCACGGGTCCCGGTCACCGCCGCCATGACCGTCCCCGAGCGCAGCAGCGCGGCACTGTGGTCCTGGTCCTCGCGGCGGATGTCGAAGACCACCTCGAGGCGGGCGGGCACCGCAGCGAGGGCGTCGATGAACCAGGTCGCCAGGCTGTCGGCGTTGACGGCGATGGCCATGGACGTCCGTCCCCGGTCGGTGGCCTGCAGGCCGAGCTCAGTCTCGGTGTCCCGGCCGAGCAGCAGGACCTGGCGGGCGTAGCGCAGCACCACGTCACCGGCCGGGGTGGTGAGCACGGGGGTGGTGCGCTGCACGAGAGTCTTGCCGGCCTGCTGCTCCATGGCGCGCACCCGTTGGGAGACGGCGGAGGGTGTCACGTGCAGCCGGCGGGCGGCGGCGTCGAAGGACCCTTCGTCGACGAGGGCCGCCAGGGTCTGCAGGTGGTCGAGCTGGAAACTCGTCATAAGAGGTCCTTAAGAGGATGCAGAAACATTCACTGTACTGCAGCCGGTCCCACACCTACCGTGAGGACGTGACCTTCTCCACCACCCTTCTTCCCGCTCTCACCGGGCTTGCCACCGGCCTCGCCCTCATCGTCGCGATCGGCAGCCAGAACGCCTTCGTGCTACGCCTGGGCATCAGCGGTCGCCGACGCACGGTGCTGCCCGTCGTCCTCGTCTGCGCCCTGTCCGACGCGGTGCTCATCACCGCCGGGGCGGTCGGCGTCGGCGCCGTGGTGGAGTCCGCCCCGGCCGCCCTCGTCGTGGTCCGGGTGCTGGGGGCGCTCTTCCTGCTCACCTACGGCGTGCTCGCCGCGCGGTCAGCCCTGCGCCCGTCCGCCATGACCCCCGACGACGGAGCGTCAGTCCCGATCGGGGTCGCGGTGACCACCGCGCTCGCCCTCACCTGGCTCAACCCGCACGTCTACCTCGACACCGTGGTGTTCCTCGGGTCGGTCGCCAACCAGCAGGGCGCGGACGAGCGGTGGTGGTGGGTCGGCGGGGCGATCGCTGCGAGCGTCGTGTGGTTCTTCGCCCTCGGCTTCGGCGCGCGGCTGCTGCGTCCGGTCTTCGCCCGGCCGCGCTCCTGGCAGGTCCTCGACGCCCTCATCGCGGTGGTCATGGTGACCTTGGGGATCCGGATGGCTCTGGGTGCATGACGGGGGCGTGACGGGAACGCGACGGGCACGACGGGGGTATGACCGCCCTTCGCACAATTGCGTTCCGAATGTCGGACTCTGCGGCTACGCTCGTCCACGGCCGTCACCGCACCTCAGAAAGCTGTCCCGTGAAGCTCCTGCACCTCTCCCTCCGCTACGTCCGCCCCTACCGGGGATGGGTCGTCGCGGTCCTGGTCCTCCAGCTGATCTCGACGATGGCTGCCCTGTACCTGCCCAGCCTCAACGCCCGCATCATCGACCAGGGCGTCGCCGTCGGAGACACGGACTTCATCTGGGCCACCGGCTGGCGCATGATCGCCGTCTGCCTCATCCAGGTCACCGCGGCGATCGGCGCCATCTACTTCGGTGCGCGCACCGCGATGGCGGTGGGCCGGGACATGCGCCGCGAGGTGTACCGCACGATCGACGCCCTCGGCACCCTCGACGTGAGCCGCTTCGGCACGGCCACCCTCATCACCCGCAACACCAACGACGTCCAGCAGGTCCAGATGGTCGTGCTGCTGACCCTGAACTTCATGGTCTCCACCCCCATCATGTGCATCGGCGGCATCATCATGGCGCTGCGCGAGGACCCGGGACTGTCCTGGCTCCTGTGGGTCTCGGTCCCGCTGCTGCTCGTGGTCGTCTCGGTCCTGGTGGTCCGGCTGCTGCCGCTCTTCCGCGAGATGCAGGACCGCATCGACGCGATCAACGGCGTGCTCCGCGAGCAGATCACCGGCATCCGCGTCATCCGTGCCTTCGTCCGTGAGCCGCTCGAGGCCGAGCGCTACACCGACGCCAACCTCGCCATCACCCGCGTCTCGGTGCGGGTGGGCAACCTCTTCGTCCTCATGTTCCCGCTGATCATGATGGTGCTGCACCTGGCCACCGCCGCGGTGCTGTGGTTCGGCGGTCACCGCGTGGACGACGGCCAGATCCAGGTCGGGGCGCTCACCGCCTTCCTGCAGTACCTGTTGCAGATCCTCGTAGCCGTCATGATGGGCGTCTTCATGGTCATGGCCGTGCCCCGTGCCGTCGTCTCGGCCGAGCGCATCGAGGAGGTCCTCGACACCGTCCCGTCCATGCGCGCCCCCGCCGAGGGCGACGCCGCCACCCCCACCTCGGGCGAGGTCGAGTTCCGCGACGTGACCTTCGGCTATCCCGGCGCGGAGCTGCCGGTGCTGTCCGGGGTGAGCTTCGTCGCCGAACGCGGACGCACGACGGCCATCGTCGGGTCGACCGGGTCGGGCAAGACGACGCTGCTCGGGCTCGTCCCCCGCCTGTTCGAGCCGCAGTCCGGCACCGTGTCCATCGGTGGCGTGCCGGTCGCCGAGCTGGGCCGCCACCAGCTCGCCGGCATCGTCGGCCTGGTCCCCCAGAAGCCGTACCTGTTCTCCGGAACGGTGACCTCCAACCTCCGCTTCGGTCGCCCCGACGCGACCGAGGAGGAGATGTGGGAGGCGCTGCGGGTCGCCCAGGCCGAGGACTTCGTCCGAGCCAAGCCGGACGGCCTCGAGGAGAAGATCGCCCAGGGCGGGACGAACGTCTCCGGCGGGCAGCGTCAGCGCCTGTGCATCGCCCGCGCGCTGGCCGCACGCCCCCTCGTCTACCTCTTCGACGACTCCTTCTCCGCCCTGGACGTCACGACCGACGCGAGGCTGCGCGCCGCGCTGGCCGACGCGACCGGTGACGCCACCGTCATCATCGTCGCCCAGCGCATCTCCACGATCCGCTCCGCCGACCGCATCATCGTGCTCGACGGCGGGACCGTCGCCGGGTCCGGGACGCACGAGGAGCTGCTCGAGACGAGCGAGACCTACCGCGAGATCGTCGAGTCTCAGCTGAGCGTGGAAGGGGTGGCCTGATGGCCCGCACGACCAAGGACACCGCCGAGGTGGAGGCCACGGACGCCTCCGCGAGCGCTGACGCCACGGCGACGGAGGAGACCGACTACCAGCCCACCGAGGCTGACGGCGGCATGTTCGGGGACGGACCGCCCCCGCGCAAGGCCCAGCACTTCTGGCCCTCGGCCAAGCGCCTCGTCGGGCTGCTGCGCCCCGAGCGCGCCCTCATGTCCGTCGTCATCGTCCTGGTGATGATCTCCGTCGTCTTCACCGTCATCGCCCCGCGCGTCCTGGGCAGGGCGATGGACGTCATCTTCACCGGTGCGCTCGGCATGTCCCTGCCCGCCGGCGTCCCGCTCGAGACGATCGTGGCGCAGGCCCGCGCCGACGGCAACGACACGTGGGCGGACATGCTGATCGCCGCGGACGTGGTCCCCGGCCAGGGCATCGACTTCCTTCGGCTGCGAGACCTCATCCTCGCGGTCCTGGCGCTCTACATCGTCGCGTCCTTCCTCATGTGGGCGCAGGGCTACCTGCTCAACAAGCTCGTCATGCGCGTGATCTTCGGGCTCCGTGAGGACATCGAGCGCAAGATCAACCGGCTCCCGCTGCGCTACTTCGACACCCACCAGCGCGGTGACCTCATGTCCCGCGTGACCAACGACGTCGACAACATCCAGAGCGCGCTGCAGCAGGCCTTCTCCCAGCTCGTGCAGTCCGTCATGACGGTGCTGGGCATCACGGTCATGATGTTCTTGGTCTCCTGGCAGCTCGCCCTCATCGCTCTCGTCGCGCTGCCGCTGTCCGGCATCATCGCCGGCGTGATCGGCGTCCGGTCGCAGAAGCTCTTCGCCGCCCAGTGGAAGCACACCGGCTCACTCAACGGCCACGTCGAGGAGTCGCTGTCCGGGCTCGAGCTGGTGCGGGCCTACGGCCGCGACGAGGAGATGCTCGCCGAGTTCGACGAGCGCAACGACAAGCTGTACTCGGCAGCCTTCGGCGCCCAGTTCGTCTCCGGCATGATCATGCCGGCGATGACCTTCGTGTCCTACCTGTCCTACGTCCTCGTCGCCGTCGCCGGCGGCCTACGGGTGGCCTCGGGCCAGATGACCCTCGGTGACGCGACCGCCTTCATCCAGTACTCGCGCGAGTTCACCCAGCCCATCTCGGAGATCGCCTCGATCGCCAACATGCTCCAGTCCGGCATCGCCTCGGCCGAGCGGACCTTCGAGCTGCTCGACGCCGAGGAGGAAGAGCCCGAGGTCGCCGTCTCCGGTCTGCCGACCCGCCGCGACGGGCACGTCGAGCTGGACGGCGTGACGTTCAGCTACACCCCGGACGAGCCGCTCATCGAGGGTCTGTCGCTGGCCGCGCAGCCCGGGCACACCATCGCGATCGTGGGGCACACCGGGGCGGGCAAGACCACCCTGGTCAACCTCATCATGCGGTTCTACGAGCTCGACGGCGGCCGCATCCTCGTCGACGGCGTGGACATCCGTGACCTGACCCGGCGCGACCTGCGCTCCCAGGTCGGGATGGTGCTCCAAGACTCCTGGCTGTTCGCCGGGACGATCCGGGAGAACATCCGCTACGGCCGTCTCGACGCCACCGACGACGAGGTGGTCGAGGCCGCCAAGGCCACGATGGTCGACCGCTTCGTCCGCCAGCTCCCGGACGGCTACGACACGGTCGTGGACGCGGAGGGCGGGTCGCTCTCGGCCGGAGAACGCCAGCTCATCACGATCGCGCGGGCGTTCATCGCCCAGCCGTCGCTGCTCATCCTGGACGAGGCGACCAGCTCGGTCGACACCCGCACCGAGCTGCTCGTCCAGCACGCGATGGCCGCGCTGCGTTCGGACCGCACGTCCTTCGTCATCGCGCACCGCCTCTCGACCATCCGTGACGCGCACACCATCCTCGTCATGGAGGCCGGTCGCATCGTCGAGCAGGGGTCCCACAAGGAGCTGCTTGAGCGCCGCGGCGCCTACCACGCCCTCTACCTCAGCCAGTTCCAGGGCGGTCAGTCCGACGAGGTGGACGCCTAGACCAGGGCTGCGCTCCGGCGACGGAGCGTGGTCACCGCCCACGCGTAGTGGCTCGACGTGGCCGAGACGAGATACGACCCGAGCGACGTGCTGCCCGTCCAGGGGTAGTGCTGCTTGTCGAAGAGCTCGGCGTCGGTGTGCGAGGCGATGATCCACCGCAGCCGCGCGTGCGTCTGAGCGAGGCCCTCCCGGACCTCCAGCTCGGTCGTGTCCTGATAGCGCGCCCAGATCGCCGCGTTGAGCACCGGCAGCGTCTGCCAGGTGTACCCGGGAGCCGGCATGACGGGCCTGCGCCCGGCCATGCCGTCGTCGTACCAGGTGAGCATCATCCGCTGCCACTCACGCAGGTGCGCCACGACGTCTCGCACGCAGCGGTCACGACTGTCGGGGTCCTCCCACCGTGCGCCGTCGGGAATCTTGGCTGCGCTGTCCCACACCGCCTGCAGACCGTCGTCGCTCGCACGGAGCAGCTCGTCCTTGGTCGTCGGTCGCACCATGGTCCACCTCCACTTTCGACACTAACCACGGGCGGTTCGCAGCGGGCGGGACCTAGGGCCCGAGGTCTCGCGGGAGCCGGACCCTACGATCCGAAGGATGCTGGATGGTGGGCGGGCGCGAGCCGCAGCCGCGCCACGATGACCTGGGCACCGACCAGGTCGCGAGACCGGTGTCATGACCGGGCTCTCACCCGGCGGCCTCGCACCGAAGGGAAGTCCCACCGTGCAGCTCCCTCCTCAGGACCTCGGATCACTCTCCGTCCCAGAGCTGCGCGCCCAGCTCCTCGCCGGCTCGGGCCTGCCCGGCCCTCGTGCCAACCTCGCCCTGGTCGACCGCTGCGCCGCCGAGGTGGACCTCGTCACCCTCACCGACCTGTCCGAGGACGCGGACGAGTACCTGGCCATGTGCGGCACCGCGGGTGTGGGACGCGCGACGGCGAGCACCGCCGTCGGCTCCGACGACCTCGCCGCACTGCTGGACATCCTCACCGAGCGCGCACGGGACGATCGGTGGCGGGTCCGCGAGGCCGTCGCCCGCGGCCTGCAGCTCGCCGCCGACGTCGTCCAGCAGGCAGGCGCACCGGGCACGATCGCGGTCGCTGACCCGTCCTCACCGGTCGCCGCCGTCATCAGCACGTGGGCGGCCTCCGACGACCCGCTGCTCACCCGGGCGGTCCTGGCCACGGTCTGCGAGCCACGGCTGCTCCGCGCTCCCGAGGCGGCCGCCGTCGCCCTCGACGCGTGCGGCCGCGCCACCAGGCTGTTCGTCGCCGCCGACGCGGCGACCCGCCGCACTGCCCCCTGGGCGTCGCTGCGCAAGACCCTCGAGTACGCCTGGAGCGTCGCCGTGGCCGCCGACCCCGGAGCGGGCCTGCCGGTCTTCCGGGCGCTGGAGGACGATCCGTCGCCCGTCGTGCGGTCCCTTGCCCAGAAGAATCTCACCCGCGCGCGCCTCGCCACGATCCTCGGCTGACCTGGAGCCAGCGACCAGTCGGCCAACGGTTCCTCGACTGCACATGCCTGATCTGAGCGGATGACCTAGGGTCGAAGAGCGCCCTGATACGGCGCGAAGGACCACTCCGAGCGACGCCGGCCGCACCTCGTCGACGGCGCCCGATCCCGCAGGGCTGCGCGCGCCGAGAGGATCATCCATGTACTACAGCAGTGGGAACTACGAAGCCTTCGCCCGTCCCCGCAAGCCGGAGGGCGTCGAGCACAAGTCCGCCTGGTTCGTCGGATCGGGGCTCGCGTCATTGTCTGGCGCGGCCTTCCTCATCCGGGACGGGCAGATGCCGGGCCACAAGATCACCATCCTCGAGCGCCTCAAGCTCCCGGGCGGCGCGCTGGACGGCATCAAGGTTCCCAAGAAGGGCTTTGTGATCCGCGGCGGGCGTGAGCTGGAAGACCACATGGAGTGCCTGTGGGACCTGTTCCGGACCGTCCCCTCCCTCGAGATCGACGGCGCCTCGGTGCTCGACGAGTTCTACTGGCTGAACAAGGACGACCCCAACTTCTCCCTGCAGCGGGTGACCGAGAACCGCGGCGAGGACGCGCACACCGACGGTCTCTTCGCCCTCAACGAGAAGGCGCAGAAGGACATCGTCCGGCTGTTCCTGGCCACCCGGGAAGAGGTCGAGGGCAAGCGGATCACCGACGTCTTCGGCAAGGACTTCCTGGCGAGCAACTTCTGGCTGTACTGGCGCACCATGTTCGCCTTCGAGGAGTGGCACAGCGCCCTGGAGATGAAGCTCTACCTGCACCGGTTCATCCACCACGTGGCCGGCCTGCCCGACCTCTCAGCGCTGAAGTTCACCAAGTACAACCAGTACGAGTCGCTCGTCCTCCCCCTCTACCGCTGGCTGCTCGACCAGGGAGTCAACTGCCTGTTCAGCACGGAGGTCACCGACGTCGACTTCGACCTGTCCGCCGACCGCAAGCTCGCCACCCGGATCCACTGGGTCCAGGACGGCCTGATCGGCGGCGCGGACCTCACCGAGCACGACCTCCTGTTCACGACGATCGGGTCCCTCACCGAGAACTCCGACGAAGGCAACCACCACACCGCCGCGAAGCTGGACACCGGCCCGGCACCGGCCTGGGACCTGTGGCGCAACATCGCCGAGCGCGACCCGTCCTTCGGCAAGCCCGACGTCTTCGGCTCGCACATCCCCGAGAGCAAGTGGGAGTCGGCGACGGTCACCACCCTGGACGCGCGCATCCCGGAGTACATCAAGAAGATCGCCAAGCGAGACCCGTTCAGCGGCAAGGTGGTCACCGGCGGCATCGTCACCGTGCGCGACTCCAGCTGGCTCATGAGCTGGACCGTCAACAGGCAGCCCCACTTCAAGCAGCAGCCCGCCGACCAGATCGTGGTGTGGATCTACGGCCTGTTCGTCGACGTCGACGGCGACTTCGTCAAGAAGCCGATGCAAGACTGCACGGGCGAGGAGATCACCCAGGAGTGGCTCTACCACCTGGGTGTCCCCGTCGAGGACATCCCCGAGCTGGCCGCGCACGGCGCCAAGGGCGTGCCGGTGATGATGCCGTACGTGACGGCGTTCTTCATGCCCCGCAAGGCCGGGGACCGACCCGACGTCGTCCCGAAGGGTGCGGTGAACTTCGCGTTCATCGGCCAGTTCGCCGAGACGACCCGGGACACCATCTTCACGACCGAGTACTCCGTCCGCACCGGGATGGAGGCCGCCTACCAGCTGCTCGGCATCGAACGCGGGGTCCCTGAAGTGTTCGCCTCCACCTACGACGTGCGCAAGCTCCTGCACGCCATGAGCAGCCTGCGCGACGGCCAGGAGCTCAAGATGCCCCGGCCGAGCTTCCTGCGCAGCCGGCTCACCAAGCGGCTCGACTCGACCGAGATCGGCGAGCTGCTCCGCGAGTACGACCTCCTGCCTCCGGAGGAGTAGCCCTCAGCCGAGCAGCGCGTCCATCTCCTCGACCTCGGCGGTCTGCACGTCGATCATCACCTGGGCGAGGTCGCGGAGCTCGCCGAATCCCCCGTTGGCCACCTGGTCCTCGGTCATCGCGATCGCACCCACGTGGTGGGCGCGCATCTCCTCGAGGAACCGGCGCTCGACGTCGGCTCCGGTGAGGTCGGCGAGCGCCGTGATCTGCTCGGGCAGGAGCATGCCGTTGGCGACGTGCACCGAGTGCACCTCGAGCAGGTCGAGCTGGTCCCAGTCGGTCGCCCAGGTGACCATCGTGTTGATCTCCGCCTGCTGGCCGGTGGCGATGCGCAGGGCGAGATCGCGGGTCTCCTCGCTGACGCCGTCGGCCGCCAGCACGATGTCGCTCATCTCGACGGCCTGCTGGTGGTGGGGCGTCATCATCGCGAGGAAGTGCAGGTCGACGTCGTTGACCTCGGCGGGCTGCCCAGCGGCGTCGTCGGCCGGTGTGGAGCCGCTCACCGCAGTGGCGCCGCCGCTGCCGGTGGCCGCACCGGGCGTCGTCGCGCAGGCGGAGAGCGAGAGCGCGAGGGCGAGGGCGAGGGCGAGGACGGTGGTCAGGGTGCGGGTTCTCGTCGTCTTCACAGCGGGAACATAGGTCACCGACCTGGGAGTTCGCTCGACGCGACGACGAGTGCCGGTACCGTGGGGGCGCACACCGAGCCGAGCCTGAAGGAGCGTCACCCCATGGCCGAGCCGGCCCCCGCCCCGCGTCGGCGCACCCTCACGGGCCGCACCCTGCAGGAGAGCGACCTGTACCTGCCGGTCAAGGCGTTCCTGGAGACCCTCGGCTACGAGGTCAAGGGCGAGGTCAAGGATTGCGACGTGACCGCGGTGCGCGACGACGAGCTGATCGTCGTCGAGCTCAAGACCGGCTTCACGATCGAGCTGCTGTTCCAGGCGTCGCGCCGCCAGCTCGTGGCCGACGGCGTGTACGTCGCCGTCCCGCTGCCCAAGGGCGGGTACCGAGCACCACGCCACGACGACATCGTCCGACTGTGCCGGCGGTTGGAGATCGGGCTGCTCTTCGTCGGGTTCACCGAGGCCGGCGCCGCGCAGGTCGACGCCGCGGTCCACCCTGCCCCGGCGCGGGCCGTGCGCACCAACACCCGCAAGCGCCTGGCGGTGCTCACCGAGCACACCGGACGCACCGGCAGCCGCAACGCCGGCGGCGTCGTTCGGCGTCGTATCCTCACCGTCTACAAGGAGCGCAGCCTGGCGATCGTGGCGATCCTCGCTGCGCACGGGGAGCTCACCACGACGCAGATCCGCGCCCTCGGCGGGCCCGAGAACACCTCGGCGATCCTGGGTCGTAACTACTACGCGTGGTTCGCCAAGGGGTCACCGCGCCACCACGAGGCGACACCGGCCGGGCTCGCTGCCCTCGCCGAGCACGCAGACCTCTTCACCGGGGCCGACGGCGGCTCCACCGGCCCCGCCCGCTAGAGTGGACAGCGCAATGGACAACAAACTGAACCCGCACCCCGACATCCCCATCGATCTGCCGACGGGCGAGCGCATCGCGATCGCCGTCGAGCACTATGGCGAGGAGGCCGTGGCACGCAAGGCCATCACCCTCCTGCGCGGCGAGAACGCCGGCAAGGACTTCCTCCTGTACGCCGGTGGCCGCCACGGCCTGGGCATCCTCGAGGGCGCACCCGCGCTGTACTGGCCCGAGCTCTGGGGCGCCCGCACGCTCCTGCACGTGTGGGACGAGGCCGCCGCGCCTGACGTCGTCACCGGGCTGAAGAACCGCGCCTGGCGCGTGCGCGAGATGTGCGCCCGCGTGGTCCTCGAGCGTGACATCCCCGCCGCCGCCGAGCTCGTGCGTCTGGCCTCGGACGAGAACCCGCGCGTGCGCGCAGCGGCTCTGCGCGCGCTGGCCGCCCAGGGCACGGCCGAGCACCAGTCCGTCATCGCCCAGCACTTCAGCGACCGTGACAAGTCCGTGCGTCCCGTCGCCCAGCAGGCCCGCGACACCCTCGCCGCACGGCTCAAGGCCGCGTCGGCGTAGATCGCCGCTGCCTGGGCTGCGGCCCACCCCAGGGCGTGGTCGGTCTCCGACCACGCCCTGGTGCGTCTGTGGCCCCAGCCACCCGCTCACGCCCGTCGGCGTCCCGCGCCTACCCGCAGGGCGACGGGGACGACGGCCAGCACCGCGATGACCGCGACTGCTGCGGCCAGTCCCCCGTAGGTGGTCCAGTCCACCGACGGGACCACGGTCCCCAGCAGCCCGTAGCTCACCCCGACCAGCGCCGGGACCACCGCGAGCGTCCCGATCGCCCACGCGGCCGCCACCACGAAGGCCGACTCCACGGCCACCATGGCTGTCAGCTGGCGTCCGGTGGCACCGGTGCGCCGCAGCAGGGAGAACTCGCCGCCGCGCTGGGCGCTGAGCATGGCCAGGGTGTTCGCCGCCGCGAGGGCGATGAAGGCGAGCAGAGCGAGCAGGAGCACGGTGGACAGGCTCTGACCGTCAGCTGCCGTGGTCATCATCTCCTCGATGTAGCCGTCGACCGACTGCGTCTGCAGGCCCATCGCGTCCAGGCTCGCCCGGACGTCGTCGGCCGCACCCGGCTCGGACCGGACGTAGAGGGCGTCGGTTGCGACGGGTGCGCCGTGCGCTGCCGCCGTGGACTCCCCGACGAGGAAGTCGCCGAACCCCAGCCCGCGGTCGTAGACCGCGACGATGGTCGTGGTCACCTCGGTGCCGTCGGCGTACCTCACCTCCATGGTGTCGCCGACGCCCTTGCCTGTCATGAACGTCGCGTCGACGCCGACGGCGATGGTGTCCACGCCGTCCACGTCAGCCAGCGACCCGGACCGGACCTGCGGGTCGATCACGTCGCTGGCGCCGGTGGACAGGACCCCCAGCGCCCCGGCCTCCCAGGACAGCCCGTCGAAGGCGGAGAGGTCCTCGTCGTCGGCCTCGATCTTGATGTGGACGGCGGTCTGCGCGGTGCTCGTCGCGGCGTCCATGCCGGGCAGTGCCTGGATCTCGTCGAGCTGCCCTGCGCTCAGGCTGGAGGCGTCGACCACCAGGTCCGCGCGCACCCCGTCCTCGAGCTGGACGCCCGCCGCCTGCACGGCGGTCTTGTCCACCCCCGACTGGACCGTGCCCAGCGCCAGCAGCAGCGCGAGCGGCACGATCGCCGTCGTCAGCCGGCGGGAGAAGCCTCGGGCGTTGACCATGGCGAGGTGCCCGCTCGCCGAGCATGTCAGCCGGGAGGCGTGCACCGCGCGCTCGGCGGCCACGGCGACGAGCGCAGGACCGGCGAGGGCAGCCGCGGAGATGAGCAGCAGCGCGGAGGTCGCACCGGCGGCGCCACCGAGCATGCCCGGGATGACGAAGGGGACCAGCGCGACGGCGAGGCCTGCCACTGCCAGGCAGCCGGCGGTGATCCGGCGTCCCCGACCCAGGACCGACGGCTCGGCGTCGCTGACGCGCACCGCCGCCGTCGGGCTCGTGCGGACGGCCTCGCGGCCCGCCAACCGCGCAGCCAGCAGGCCGGTGGGGACGAGCAGCAGCAGGGTCGCGATCACGGGCAGGGGTGAGAGCGTGAGGTCGTAGCCTGCGGGGACGATGCCGCTGGAGACGAGCATCGGTGTCAGCAGCCGCGCTGCAGCCAAGCCCGGCACGGCGCCGAGCAGACCGCCGACGGCGAAGATCAGCAGCACCTCGCCAGTGACCATGCTGCGCACCTGCGCGCCGGTGGCACCCACGGCACGCAGCAGCGCGAACTCGCGGCGGCGCTGACGCAACGCGGCGGCGATGGTCGAGGCGACCATGAGCACCACCACGAGCACCGTCGTCCCCGCGAAGGAGGCCGCGACCGCGGTGAGCGTCGCGCTGCTGGACGGATCGAGCCCGGAGCCGCGGATCCCGGACTCCATGAGGACGCCGGTGGCGCTGAGCAGCGCCGAGGCGAGCAGGACGATGACGAGGCTGCCCAGCATGCTGGCGCGGTGGGCGCGGGCGGAGGACCGGGTGAAGGACCACATCGTCGTCACCGCCCCGCCGTGAGGAGGACAGCGGCGATCTGCTCGACGGTCGGGGCCTGGAGGTGCCCGGACACGCGGCCGTCGTCGAGGAAGAGCACCTGGTCGGCCACCGCGGCGACGCGGGCGTCGTGGGTGACGAGCACGAGGGTCTGGCCCAGGCTCTGGGCGGCGCTGCGCAGCAGGTCGAGGATCTGGTCCCCGGTGCGAGAGTCCAGCGCGCCGGTCGGCTCGTCGGCGAAGACCACCGCAGGGCGGGTGATGAGCGCTCGGGCGATCGCGACCCGCTGGGCCTGACCGCCGGAGAGCTGGCCGGGTCGCCGGTCCTCCATCCCCGCCAGCCCGACGGCGTGCATGAGGTGGTCCTGCCACGCGGGGTCGGGACGGCGGCCGTCGAGCATGAGCGGCAGCTGCACGTTCTCCGCGACGGTCAGGTGCCCCACGAGGTTGTAGGCCTGGAAGACGAAGCCGACGTGCCGGCGCCGGAACTGCGTGAGCGCGTCTGCGGACAGCACCGTGAGGTCCTGGTCGCCGATGACGACCTGCCCGCTGGTCGGGGTGTCCAGCCCGGCGGCGCAGTTGAGGAAGGTGGACTTGCCGGAGCCGGAGGCTCCCATCACCGCGGTGAACGATCCGGGCTGCAGGGCTACCGACACCGAGCGCAGCGCCTCGGTCTCACCGAGGCCGTTGGGGTAGGTCTTGCGGACCTGGACGAGGCGGACCGCCGTCCGGGTACCGGGCGGGGCGAGGGACGGGGCTGGGACCGTAGCTGACATGACGGGCTCCTTCGAGGTCGGGCGACGGTGGTGCACCGTCGTTCCTCACGCTAGGGAGCGGGCAGGTCCTCCTTCGAGCCGCCTAGGACGGAAGATCCCGGCTTGCATCCTTCGATGCAAGGGGGCCGCCAGCATCGTCAGGGACGGTGACGATCCGGTTCTGGTAGGCCCACACGACCGCCTGCAGGCGCGACCTCACCCCGATCTTCGGCATCATCCGGGCCAGGTGGGACTTGACAGTGGAGACCTCCACGACCAGCTCCTGGGCGATCTCCTCGTTCGACATCCCCTGCGCCAGGAGCAGGAGGATGTCGGTCTCGCGGGCGGTGAGCAGCTCCGTGGCGCGGTGCGCGCTGACCGGTTGGGTGCGGCGCCGCTCGACGAACTCGCGCAGCACCCGGCGGGTGAGCGACTGGTCCAGGGCCGCCTCGCCTGCGGCGATCGAGCGCACGGCGTCGGCCATCTCTGCCGGGTCGGCGTCTTTGAGGAGGAAGCCCGACGCGCCGGCCTCCAGCGCCCCGAAGACGTAGTCGTCGAGGTCGAAGGTGGTGAGCACGAGCACCGGGATCGGATCGGGGACGTCGGGGCCGCACAGGTCGCGGGTGGCCGAGATGCCGTCCCGTCCGGGCATCCGGATGTCCAGGCAGGCCACGTCCGGGCGCAGCTCACGGGCGAGGCGGACGGCCTCGTCACCGTCTGCGGCGACCCCCACCACCTCGATGTCCGCCTCGGCCCCGAGCAGCGAGGAGAGCCCCGCCCGCACGAGCGCCTGGTCGTCGGCGATGATGATGCGGATCATCCGTGCTCCTGCCGTCCTGTGGTGTCCCGGTCCAGGCGCAGGGTCACGTCCCACCCGCCGTCGATGCTGGGACCGTACCGCAGGTCCGCCCCGGTGAGCTCGGCCCGCTCACGCATGCCGACCAGCCCGAACCCGCTCCCGGGACGCGCCGGAGGGACGGTCACCGCAGCCTCGTTGCGGACGGTGACGACCACGGTCGCCCGGTCGCGGTCGTCGATGGTCACCCGGCACGGCGCACCGGGTGCGTGCTGGACGGCGTTCGCCAGCGCCTCCTGGACCAGGCGGTACGCGCTGAGGTGGGCGAGCGGACCCAGTCCGGCGCCGAGCGGGGCGTCGTCGCCGCCTGACAGGACCACGAGCTCGACCGGGGCGCCCAGCCGAGCGGCCTGCTCGGTGAGCCCGGCGATCCCGTCGAGGGACTCGACCGAGAGCTCCCCGGCGTCGCTCTCGCGCAGCATCCCGACAAGGCGTCGGAGGTCGCGCAGCACCGCGGTGCTCTGGCTGCGTACCTGCCGCACCCCCTCCCGGGCGGCGTCCGGGTCGGAGTCGATCTGGCGCTCGATGGCTGCGGCCATCACTGCCATGCCGGAGAGGTGGTGGGCGGCGATGTCGTGCAGCTCGCGGGCCATCGCCGTGCGCTCCTGCGCTCGCGCCTCGCGGACGAGAGCGTCCTGCTCGCGGGCGAGGGCGCTCAGCTCGCGCTCGGTCGCCTCCCGGACCAGGCGGCGGGAGGAGACGAGCGCCGCGACCAGAGCAGGCGCGCCGACGACGAACACGGCCTGGGCGAGCGCCCCGCCGACCAGCACCAGGGCACCCAGGTCCCCGTCGCGGACACCGGTGACCATGGTCGCGGCGAAGGTCAGCGCACCAGCGCAGATGGCCGGCCCGCGCACGCCACCGGCGGGCCGTTCGACGACGGCGACGTAGCTGGCCACCATGACAGCCAGGGACGTCAGGCCGACCAGTCCGCCCGCTCCCGCCAATGCGGCGATCAGCGAGACCGCGGCGAGGAGCGGCAGCACCACCCTGGGCGCGCTCCGCGCCCACACGAGCGCGGCGGCCTGGCCGGTCACCGCGAGGACCGTCACCCACCACGACGAGGTGCCCACGCCGACGACGTCGTCGGACAGCTCGGGGTCGATGCCCGCAGCCAGCGACACGCTGAGCAGCGCGCCGACCGCGACGGCCCAGCAGGCCACCGCCCGCACGACGTCACGACGCTGCGGCCGAGGCAGGGACGAAGATCTCATGTGCCGACTCTAGGCGGGGCAGGGGAATCGTCCAGTGTGGGCGCACCGCTGGAGGGTGAGAGATCGTTGGTATTCCAACGATTCTTCAAGGGTGGGCCCGGAGGGACTCGAACCCCCGACATCCACGGTGTAAGCGTGGCGCTCTAACCAACTGAGCTACAGGCCCTTGAACGAGCGGATGACAGCCTACCTGCTCGCGGTCACGGTCCGGCACACGGTCACAACACGTCTCACGCCTCGACCGGCACGAAGGTCGCTAGGCACCCGGCGACGATCACGTCGAAGCTCTCTCCCGTGCACAGCCGGCGGTCCCACTTCCCCGTGCCCCACTTCTCGGCGGTGCGGTCGATGAAGATCTCCACACCCTCAACCTCAGGGCCGGCGCGGAAGTAGTAGCGGATGGTCTCCCCCTCCGTCGTGGGTACTCCCACGACGAGCTCCGCCCCGGTCGTGGCACCGGCCTCGAGGCAGTCCCACGCCTCGGCGGGGACCGTCTCACCCTGTGCCAGGGTGACCTCGGTGCAGGGCTGCAGGGGGTCTCGATCTTCGAACTGTCCCTTGGCCGGGTCGGGCCCTGCCGCGCAGCCGGCCAGCAGCAGCGCTGCCACAGCGGCGGCGCCCGCCCCCGCTCGAGGGCCGGCCCGCACCGTCCGGGCCGGCGGAGCACCAGGTCTCACAGCGCTGCCAGCGCCGCCCGGTACCCGTCGAAGTCGCGTCGCTGGCCGCGCCCGTTGACGACGGCCCAGCGCAGGATGCCCTCGGAGTCGACGAGGAAGCTGCCGCGGTTGGCCAGGCCTCGCTCGTCGTCGAACACGCCGTAGGCCCGGGCGACGTCGCCGTGCGGCCAGAAGTCCGAGAGGAGGTCGAAGGCGTAGCCCTCCTGGGCCGCCCACGCCTTGAGCGAGTACATCGCGTCGCAGGAGATCACCACGAGCTGGACGCCCGCGGTCTCGAACTCCTCGATGTTGTCTCGCAGCTCGCAGAGCTCGTCCGTGCACGTCCCGGAGAACGCGAAGGGGACGAACACCACGAGCACCGGCGCACCACGGAGATCACCGAGGCGGACCGGTGTGCCGTGGGTGTTGGGCAACGTGAAGTCAGGTGCCGCATCACCCACGGTGAGCGTCGTCATGGACGCAGAGCTCACTTGCCGCGGCCGCGGTTGCCGAGCTTCGTGGCCGACCAGTCCGAGGCGATCGAGAACGTGCTCGTCGCGTGCAGACCAGCCGTCGTCGCGGCTTCCTGGATGTCGCTGTGCCCGACGTGACCGTCGCGGCCCGGCTTGCGGGTGAAGATCCAGATGACTCCGCCGTCGTCGAGCACCGTCTGGACGTCGACAAGGGTGTCCGTCAGGTCACCGTCGTCCTCGCGCCACCACAGGATGACGCCGTCGGTGACGTCGTCGTACTCCTCGTCGACCAGCTCGGTGCCGGTGATCTCTTCGATGGCGTCCCGGAGGTCGTCGTCGACGTCCTCGGCCCACCCGAACTCCTGGACTACGAGCCCAGAGGCGAATCCAAGTCGGTTCGCATCCTGAGGCTCAGCGGTCGATACCACGGTGATGTTCGTCCTTTCACAGCTGGTTCCGCACGCGAGTCCCGCGCCGGATGGATCAATGGTGGCAAACGTAGCCCACTGTGCGCTACGTCGCGTCCGGAATTGGTCCCGAAACGCCGACGCGTCGTCAGCCAGGGGCGATCCAGACCGGTCCGTGGGTCTGCGCTCCCCCGCCGCGAGGCCCGAGGGCCCGGCCCGCGGAACGGATCTGGGAGCCAAAAACCGCCAGATACCAGCGATGTCACCAACGTCACGTCACATGATCCCTCGATAGAGTGGCTTTCACCTCGACCGAGCGTTGAGAATGGAGTCAACGACCGGAGTTGACGAACCCTTTGCATGGAGCACACACAGCCGCTGCATGTGGACGTAACGACCGGTCCTCGCGAGCAATGGGGCATACCGTCCCGCTCTGAACATGATGTGAGGTTGCTGGTGGCTACGCATGACGAGACGGGACCATTGATCAATGGTCTGTTGAGCCAGGTCCCCGATATCGATCCCTCCGAGACCGGAGAATGGGTCGAGTCCCTCGACGGGCTGATTGACGATCGTGGTGGCCCTCGCGCCCGCTACGTGCTCCTGAACCTGCTCAAGCGGGCCCGGGAGCGCAACGTCGCAATCCCGACGTCGATCAACACGCCCTACGTGAACACCATCGGTGTCCACGAAGAGCCGTACTTCCCCGGCGACGAGGTGCTCGAGCGGCGCTACCGCAGCTGGAACCGGTGGAACGCGGCCGTCATGGTCACGCGCGCACAGCGCCCCGGGATCGGTGTCGGTGGGCACATCTCCTCCTACGCGTCCGTCGCGACGCTGTACGAGGTGGGCCTCAACCACTTCTTCCGCGGCAAGGACCACCCGGGCGGCGGCGACCAGGTCTACTTCCAGGGTCACGCCTCCCCCGGCGTGTACTCCCGCGCCTTCCTCGAGGGACGTCTCTCGGCTGAGGACCTCGACGGGTTCCGCCAGGAGCACTCCCACGCCGGTGGCGGCCTGCCGTCCTACCCGCACCCGCGTCAGATGCCGGACTTCTGGGAGTTCCCGACGGTCTCGATGGGCCTCGGCCCGGCGTCGGCCATCTACCAGGCGTGGACCAACCGCTACCTGCACAACCGCGGTATCAAGGACACCAGCAAGCAGAACGTCTGGGCCTTCCTCGGCGACGGCGAGATGGACGAGCCCGAGAGCCGCGGCATGCTGCAGCTCGCTGCCCAGCAGCAGCTCGACAACCTCACCTTCGTGGTCAACTGCAACCTGCAGCGCCTCGACGGCCCGGTCCGTGGCAACGGCAAGATCATCCAGGAGCTCGAGGCGCAGTTCCGCGGCGCCGGCTGGAACGTCATCAAGGTCATCTGGGGCCGCGAATGGGACGTGCTGCTCAACGCCGACAAGGACCGCGCTCTCGTCAACCTCATGAACGAGACGCCCGACGGCGACTACCAGACCTACCGCGCGGAGGACGGCGCGTTCATCCGTGAGCACTTCTTCGGCCGCGACCCGCGGACCAAGCAGCTCGTGGAGAACCTGTCCGACGACGACATCTGGGCTCTCAAGCGCGGTGGCCACGACTACCGCAAGATCTACGCGGCCTACGCGGCGGCCACGGCCCACACCGGCCAGCCGACCGTCATCCTCGCGCACACCATCAAGGGCTACGGACTGGGTTCCGGCTTCGCCGGGCGCAACTCCACGCACCAGATGAAGAAGGTCGGCCCGGCCGACCTCAAGACGCTGCGCGACACGCTGCACATCCCGATCACCGACGCCGAGCTCGACGCCGACCCGTACGCACCGCCGTACTACCACCCCGGGACGGACGCGCCGGAGATCCAGTACATGCTGGACCGTCGGGCCAAGCTGGGCGGTTTTGTGCCCGAGCGCCGCTCGGTCTCCAGCCCGGTCACGCTGCCGGCAGCCAGCAAGTACGACATCCTCAAGAAGGGCTCCGGAGCTCAGCAGATCGCCACCACCCAGGCGTTCGTGCGGTTGCTCAAGGACCTCATCAAGGACAAGGACTTCGGTCACCGCATCGTCCCGATCATCCCGGACGAGGCTCGGACCTTCGGCCTGGACTCGATCTTCCCGAGCGCCAAGATCTTCAACACCCTCGGGCAGAACTACCTGGCCGTGGACCGCGAGCTCATGCTCTCCTACAAGGAGTCCGAGGCCGGTCAGATCATGCACACCGGGATCAACGAGGCCGGTTCGGCCTCCGCGTTCCAGGCTGTGGGCACGTCCTACGCCACGCACGGCGAGGTGACGGTCCCGTTCTACATCTTCTACTCGATGTTCGGGTTCCAGCGCACGGGCGACCAGTTCTGGGCCGCCGGTGACCAGCTCACCCGCGGGTTCATCATCGGCGCGACCGCTGGTCGCACGACCCTGACCGGTGAGGGCCTGCAGCACGCTGACGGCCACTCCCCGCTCCTGGCCGGCACCAACTCCGCGATCGTCCAGTACGACCCGGCCTACGGCTACGAGATCAGCCACATCGTGCGTGACGGCATCCAGCGGATGTACGGCGACAACGAGTCCCGTGACCCCAACGTCATGTACTACCTCACCGTCTACAACGAGCCGATCAGCCAGCCGGCCGAGCCGGAGGACGTGGACGTCGAGGGCATCCTGCGCGGTATCCACCGTGTCGCCACGAGCGAGGGCGAGGGCCCCAAGGCCCAGATCCTGGCCTCGGGCGTGGGTGTGCCGTGGGCGCTGGAGGCCAAGGAGCTGCTCGCCCAGGACTGGGGCGTGCAGGCTGACGTGTGGTCCGTGACGAGCTGGAACGAGCTGCGCCGCGACGGTCTCCTCGCCGAGCAGCACAACTTCCTCAACCCGTCCGAGCCTGCTCGTGAGGCCTACCTCACGACGAAGCTCGCCGGGGCTCAGGGTCCGTTCGTGGCCACGAGCGACTTCGACCACCTCGTCCCCGACCAGGTCCGTCAGTGGATCCCTGGCGACTACGCGGTGCTCGGCGCCGATGGCTTCGGGTTCTCCGACACCCGTGCCGCCGCGCGCCGGTACTTCAAGATCGACGGTCCTTCCGTCGTCGTGCGGGTCCTGCAGCAGCTGGCCCGCCGCGGCGAGGTCGCGGCCGACGCCCCCGCACGGGCGATCGAGCAGTACCAGCTGCACGACGTGAACGCCGGCACCTCCGGCAACGCGGGCGGGGACTCCTGACCCGCTAGCACGAACGACGACGGCCCGGCCCCCGAGAGGGGGCTGGGCCGTCGTCGTCTGCGGGCTGGTCGGCTGCGCGCTCCTCGCGCGCAGCCGGCTCAGGACTCCGGGATGTGCTGCTCCACACGCATGATCGCCGGCTCGAGCTCGCCGCGGATCGCGTCCACGGCCTGACGGTCGGGGTTGAGCTCCAGGCTGGCCAGGTGATGGCGGGCGTCGTAGGTGCGGTCTGCGTCGAGCGCGGCCAGCACGAGCTGGCGCCCGACCTCAGGACTGTGCTCCTTGGCCCGCCAGTGGCCCACGCCGAGGCCCAGGGCCTCCACGGGCAGCTGAGCCTCCCGGAGCACCGCGAGGGACTCTGCGAGGGCTTCTCCGGAGGGGTCACGGTCCGAGGCGGTGGCCAGGCGGCGGATGGCCGCGTCCTGGTCGTCGTGCAGCGAGAGCCGAGCGAGCTCGATGAGCGGGTACCAGGCTCGGGGGTTGCCGGCGAGCTCCTCGCCGAGGGACCAGACGGCAAGGTCAGCAGCACGCTGCTGAGCGCCGGCGTCCGGGGGTGCGCTCAACGGGTCGTCCGCGTGGCTGCCCTCGGCAGCCCGGCGTCGGACGATCTCTGAGAGCGCCTGGAAGGCACGGATGTTGTTGGGGTCATCGACGAGCATCGCGCGCAGCGCATCCTCGTGGAGGGTGTCACCGCGGCGGCCGCGTGAGGTGGGCCGGCGCGCCCCGATGGTCGATGCGGACGTGGTTCGTCGCATCAGCTGACGGAGTCTGGGCATGAGGGCCATACGCCGACGATAGCCGTTCGTCGGGGCCCGCACAGAGAGCATGACCGGATTGCGAGATACGCGACACTCCGCAAACGCCCCTAGTTTTGTCAGTTCCCCACAACGGACGCCGTATGCTCGGTGCATGCCCTCCGCTGCGAAGAACGCGACTGCCGCCTCGACGCCGACCGGCCCCACGACCCTCCAGCGGGTCCGCGACGGCAGCGGTCTGCTCACCGCAGCCGCGCTGCGCCGCCTCGACGACGAGCTGCCCTGGTACCGGGAGCTGCCCGGCGAGGACCGGTCCTGGGTGGGCCTGGTCGCCCAGTCCGGCATCACCGCCTTCGTCACCTGGTTCGCCGACCCGGCCAGCTCTCCGCACGCCGTGAGCGACATCTTCGCCGCCGCGCCGACCGACCTCACCCGGTCCATCTCCCTGCAGCACACCCTCCAGCTCGTGCGCATCGTCGTCGAGGTCGTGGAGACCCACAGCGACCAGCTCGCCATCCCGGGCGGGGAGCGGGACCTGCGTGAGGCCGTGCTGCGGTACTCCCGCGAGGTCGCCTTCTCCGCCGCCGAGGTCTACGCCCGGGCCGCAGAGGTGCGCGGCGCCTGGGACGCCCGCCTGGAGGCGCTCGTCGTCGACGCGATCATCCGCGGGGACAGCGACAACTCCGTGCGCTCCCGGGTCGCCGCGCTGGGCTGGACCGGCCACGGCTCCGTCCTCGTCATGGTCGGCACCACCACCTCACCGCTCGACGACGTGCGCGCGGCCGAGCTGCGCCGCGTCACCCGGCGCGCGGCCGCCGACGCTCTCGTGGGGATCCAGGGCGACCGGATCGTGCTCGTGCTGGGTGGCGAGGGTGACCTCGTCGCCGCCGCGAACTCGCTGCTGCCCCGGTTCGGACCCGGTCCGGTCATCATCGGGCCGGCCATGCCCGGCCTCGAGGACGCGCCGCGGTCGGCCGCGGCGGCCCTCGCCGGGCTGCGGGCCGCTCCCGCGTGGCCGCAGGCACCGCGCCCGGTGCTCGCCGACGAGCTGCTCCCCGAGCGCGTGCTCACCGGCGACCACGAGGCACGCCGCACCCTGGTCCGCCAGGCCTACACCCCGCTCTTCGAGGCGACGGGCGCGGTCCTGGAGACGCTCTCGGCCTACCTGGCCACCGGACGGTCCCTCGAGGCCGCCGCCCGTGACCTCTATGTCCACCCCAACACGGTGCGCTACCGTCTGCGCAAGGTCGCCGAGCTCACCGGCTGGGACCCGCTCGACGCGCGGGAGTCCTTCGTGCTCCAGGTGGCCCTGGCGGTGGGGCGGCTCTCCACGAGCCGGTAGGTCCGCGCCGGGTGGCGCAGGGCGCCAGGATGGACAGTCACCCGGCGGATCGGCGCCTTCTTGTAGGTTATGCACAATCACCAGAGAAACACTTCGTGCGGGTCGTGACGGCCCGCCCCCCTAGCAGATCGGGCAGAGTTAGACCGTGCTTGCCGTCGTATGCCCTGGACAGGGCTCACAGTCCCCCGCAATGCTCGCCCCGTGGCTCGAGCTGCCCGGCGTCGCCGACCAGCTGGCGTCCTTCTCCCAGGCCTCCGGCATCGACCTGCTCGCGCACGGCACCGTCTCTGACGCGGACACGATCCGGGACACGGCCGTCGCCCAGCCCCTCATCGTCTCGTCGTCGCTGATCGCGCTGCGCGCCCTGCTCGACGGCGCAGCCGCGGCGGACGTCGTGGACGTCACCGCCGGCCACTCCGTCGGCGAGTTCGCCGCCGCCGCCGCCGCCGGCGTGTTCGACGACGCCGGTGCGGTCGGCCTGGTGACCTCCCGCGCCCAGCTCATGGCGCAGGCCGCGGCCGCCACCCCGACCGGCATGAGCGCCGTCGTCGGCGGCGACCCGGGCGAGGTGCTCGCGGCGATCGAGGCCGCCGGGCTCTTCCCGGCCAACGTCAACAGCACCGGCCAGGTCGTGGCAGCCGGGTCCTTCGAGGGGCTGGCCGCGCTGGCCGCCGCTCCCCCGGCCAAGGCACGGGTCATCGCCCTTCAGGTCGCCGGCGCCTTCCACACCCCCTTCATGCAGTCGGCGCTGGACGCCTTCGCCCCGGTGGCTGCCGGGTGGCCGGCCCAGGACCCGTCCCTGACGCTGCTGTCCAACGCCGACGGCGCCTCCTACGCCCAGCTCGACGCCGCGCGCACCGGTGGCCCCTTCGGCGCCCACCAGGACGTTCTCGCCCGCCTCGCCCAGCAGATCGTCGCGCCGGTGCGCTGGGACCTGTGCCAGGAGCAGCTCATCGCCCTCGGGGTGACGGGCCTGCTCGAGCTCGCACCGGGTGGGGTCCTGACGGGCCTGGCCCGTCGCTCCCTCCCGGGAGTGGAGACCGTCGCCATCAAGTCGCCCGCTGACCTCGACGCGGCCCGCGACCTCGTCGCCCGGCACTCCACCGTCGGGGCACGTGCCACCACCACCAGCTCGCCGGAAGAGGACTCCAAGTGACCATCCAGCTCAAGCAGTCCACCGGCCCGCAGTTCTCCCGCATCCTGGGGATCGGCGCCGAGCGTGGGGAGCTCGTCGTGACCAACGACGACATCGCCGGGCCCATCGACTCCTCCGACGAGTGGATCCGCCAGCGGACCGGGATCATCACCCGCCGCCGCGCCGGTGCGCAGACGTCGGTGCTCGACCTCTCCGAGGCGGCCGCCCGCAAGGCCCTCGACGCCGCCGGGCTGACCGGTGCGGACATCGACGCCGTCATCGTCTCCACGGTCACCTACTTCCACCAGACGCCGTCTGCCGCCGCGGTCATCGCCGACCGGCTGGGCGCGACCCCGGCCGCTGCCTACGACATCTCCGCCGCCTGCGCCGGGTATGCCTACGCCATCGGCCAGGCCGACGCGCTCGTGCGCTCCGGCGCGGCCCGCAACGTGCTGGTCATCGGCGCGGAGAAGATGAGCGACTTCATCGACCCGACCGACCGCTCCATCTCCTTCCTGCTCGGCGACGGCGCGGGTGCGGCGGTCGTGGGCCCCTCCGACTTCCCCGGCATCGGCCCGACCGTCTGGGGCTCGGACGGCTCGAAGGCTCAGACGATCCGTCAGACGCACAGCTGGAGCGAGCTCAAGGAGAACCCCGAGCTCGGCTGGCCGACCCTGCGCCAGGAGGGCCAGCCCGTCTTCAAGTGGGCCAGCTTCCAGATGCCGGTCATCGCCCAGCAGGCCCTCGACGCGGCGGGCGTCACCGCCGACCAGATCCAGGTGTTCATCCCGCACCAAGCGAACATGCGCATCATCGACCAGTTCATCAAGCAGCTCAAGCTGCCTGAGACGGTGGTCGTGGCACGTGACATCGCCGACACCGGCAACACCTCAGCCGCGTCCATCCCGCTCGCCGCGGAGCGTCTGCTCCGCGAGGGCGCGGCGAAGTCGGGCGACCTGGCCCTGCAGATCGGCTTCGGCGCCGGGCTCGTCTATGCCGCTCAGGTCGTCGTTCTGCCGTAAGTTTCCCCCGTACGTTCTTCTTTCCCTCCCGCACGTCACTCATCACCACACACAAGGAGAAACACCCATGGCTTTCACCGAAGCTGATGTCCTCGCAGGCCTCGCCGAGATCGTTGCTGAGGAGACCGGCCTGCCCGCTGACTCGGTCACCTCGGAGAAGTCCTTCACCGACGACCTCGACATCGACTCCCTCTCGATGATGACCATCGTGACCCACGCCGAGGACAAGTTCTCCGTGACCATCCCCGACGACGAGGTCAAGAACCTCGCGACCGTCGGCGACGCGGTGACCTTCATCACCGGCGCCCAGGCCTGATCCACGCCTGACCCGCTGGGACGGGCCGGTTCACCGGCACCGTCCCAGCGCCCCCAGCTCGACTGCGCCACCTGCTCCACCAGCCCCGCTCGGGCACCGTCCACGATCCCCAGGAGTTCCCATGACCAACGTTCGCGACGTCGTCGTCACCGGCCTTGGTGCCACCACGCCGCTCGGCGGCGATGTGGCATCGACCTGGGCCGCCGCCCTTGCTGGCGAGTCCGGTGCCCGGACCCTCGACAACGACTGGGCCGAGACCTACGGCATGCCCGTCAACTTTGCTGCGACCATCAAGGTCAAGCCCGAGGAGGTGCTCGCTCGTCCTGAGATGAAGCGCATGGACCCCTCGGCGCAGTACGCCATCATCGCCGCCCGCGAGGCCTGGGCCGACGCCGGCTCCCCCGAGCTCGACGGCGACCGCATCGGCTCCGTGGTCTCCTCCGGCATCGGCGGCATCTGGACCACCCTGGACGCCTGGGACACCCTGCGTGAGAAGGGTGCTCGTCGGGTCCTGCCGATGACCGTGCCCATGCTCATGCCCAACTCCCCCACCGCCTACGTCTCCCTCGAGTTCGGTGCTCGCGCCGGCGCGCACGCCCTCGTCTCCGCCTGCGCCTCCGGCGCCGAGGCCATCGCCTACGGCGTCGAGATGATCCGCTCCGGCCGTGCCGACGTCGTCATCGCCGGCGGCACCGAGGCGACCGTGCACCCCATGCCGATCTCCGCCTTCGCCGCCTCCCGCACGCTGTCCCTGCGCAACGACGACCCGGCGGGCGCCTCGCGCCCCTACGACGTCGACCGCGACGGCTTCGTCATCGGTGAGGGTGCGGCCGTCGTCGTGCTCGAGGCCGCTGACCACGCCGCAGCCCGCGGTGCGCGCGTCTACGCCCGGGTCGCCGGTCTCGGCCTGACCGCCGACGGCTACCACATCACCTCCCCCGAGCCCACGGGCGCCGGCCAGATCCGCGCCATGGGCGCAGCCCTGGAGGACGCTCAGGTGACCGCGGCGGACGTCGTGCACGTCAACGCCCACGCGACCTCCACGGTCGTGGGCGACCTCATCGAGGCTCGCTCGGTGAGCGCTGTCGTGGGGTCCGCAGCGGACCGCGTGGCGCTCTCGGCCACGAAGTCCATGACGGGTCACCTGCTCGGTGGCGCGGGGGCGCTGGAGACGGTGTTCACCGTCCTCGCCGTGCACCACCGCCAGGCTCCCCCGACGATCAACGTCGCCAACCCCGACCCCGAGCTCACCCTCGACCTGGTCCGGGACACCCCGCGCGCGCTGCCCACGGGTGACATCGCGGCGATCAACAACTCCTTCGGCTTCGGCGGGCACAACGTGGCCCTGGTGGTCACGAACGCCTGAGGCTCGACGCACGACGAAGGGGCGGACCCGGCCGGGTCCGCCCCTTCGTCGTTCTCGTGTGGTTCCGCTGCCCTCAGCCGACGCGGTGCAGCCAGCGGACGGGCGCTCCGGCGCCGGCGTAGCGGAAGGGTTCCAGCTCGTCGTCCCAGGCCTGCCCGAGGGCGAGGTCGAGCTCGTCACGCATGCGCCGCGGGTCGTGGGCGAACTCCAGCGCCGCGCGGACACGGTCCTCGGGGATGACGATGTTGCCGTGCACGTCGGTGGAGGCGTGGAAGATGCCCAGCTCGGGAGTGTGGCTCCAGCGAGAACCGTCGGAGCCGTGGCTGGCCTCTTCGGTGACCTCGTAGCGCAGGTGGGTCCAGCCGCGCAGGGCTGACGCCAGGCGCGACCCAGAGCCCTGCTGGCCCTGCCAGGTGTACTCCGCCCGGTAGAGTCCGGGCGCAGCAGGCTGCTCGATCCAGTCGAGCGTCACGGCGGTGCCGAGGACGTTGCTCGCTGCCCACTCGAGGTGCGGGCAGAGCGCTCGTGGAGACGAGTGCACAAAAAACACACCGCGGGTGATAGCACCAGCCATGTTGTCCCTCCCAGAGTAGAGATTCGTCTTCCCCAACGACCTCTATCAACCGGGCGACTGCATGTACATCACGGTTTATCGGAACTGCTGTGCCACATCATGCCGTAGATCACGTCTGATGACCAGCGTGGCGTACCGGTCCAAAGCCCCGCTCAGAGAGACTCGCGCAACTCCCGCATGGCCTTCTTGCGGGTGGCCCGCTCGAGGCGGTCGAGGTACAGGTGGCCGTCGAGGTGGTCCACCTCGTGCTGCAGGCACCGGGCCATGAGCTCGGTCCCCTCCACCACGACCTTGTTGCCGTCCAGGTCGATGCCCTCCACGCGGGCGTACCACGCGCGCTTGGTCGGGTACCAGAGCCCGGGGACCGACAGGCAGCCCTCGTCGCCGTCCTGGTACTCGTCCTCGGAGAGCTCGACGATCTTCGGGTTGAGGACGTAGCCGATCTCGTCATCGATGTTCCACGAGAAGGCTCGCAGGCTCACGCCGATCTGGTTCGCAGCGAGGCCCGCGCGGCCGTCGTGGTCGACGGTCTCCACGAGGTCCTCGACGAGGCTCCTGACCCGGTCGTCGATCACCGTGATCTCCTCGCACGGGGTGCGAAGGACGGGATCGGGGATGACGCGGATCTCACGGATAGCCATGCGCCTATTGTTTCATGACCAGCCACGTCCCTGTCACATCCGCGCGAGCCATCCGCTCAGATCTGCAGATCACATCCGCGCGAACCGCGCCCGGGCGAAGGAGTAGATCCCGTACGCGACGAAGCCCAGGGCGACCACAGCGAGCAGCACCTTGCCGAAGGGCAGCTCCGCCAGCGTGCGCAGCGCCACATCGAGGCCGCTGGCCTTCTCCGGGTCTGCCTGCACGGCGCCGACGACGAAGAGCACGCCCACGATGATCAGCGCGACGCCCTTGGCGGCGTACCCGGCGACCCCGACGGCAACGACCCCGCGCCCGATGGTGCCCGCGGTCCCGCCCTGCAGGTCCTCGGTGAACTTCTTGGTCACGCCCTTGTACACGTGGTAGCCACCAACTCCCACGACGACGAGCCCCGCCACCGCGACGGCCACCCGGCCGAGGCCCGAGGACATGAGCTCACCCGTCTGCGATCCGGACCCGGAGCCCCCGCCCTGCGCCACCTGCCAGGCGAGCACGCCCACCGCGAGGTAGACGACGGCCTTGGCAGCGGCCTTGACCCGTGCGCCCGCGCCGTCCCCACCCGCGACAGCCTCGGTGGCCTGCCACGCTGCGAGCGCCACGAGCGCGACGACCGAGAACCACAGGACGGCCGCGCCCCACGGCGCCTCGCCGAGCTGGGCGAGCGCACCTTCCTGGTCGGCTGAGCCGCCCTCCTCGGACGACGCGGTGAGCGCGAGGTGGATGGCGATCCATCCGATGAGGATGTGCAGCAGCCCGCTCACGGCGTAGCCAGCACGCGCAGCACGCCGGAATCCGGTGGATTGTTGGAGGTCACGGGCAGTTTCTGTGGGTGATGAGGTGTTCGGCATCGGATGATCGTTGCATCTACAGACCGATCCCGCCTCCCGCCGGATACACTCTCCACCGCGCCCTGTTAGCTCAGATGGTCAGAGCAATCGACTCATAATCGACTGGTCGCCGGTTCAAGTCCGGCACGGGGCACCCACAAGGGCGTCCTGGCCAACGGCAACGTTGCTAGGGCGCCCTTCTCCTCTGTGCTGCCGCCACGCGCTCGTCGTCTACGTCGTCGAATGCCCCATCGAGCACGGCACAGTCCTGCTCCTCGTGCACGACATGTCGTCCCTGCGAGAAGCCATGTGCTGGACATGCAGACTCTTGCTCCGGATCCATGTGTAGCCGACTTAGTGAGCGCGACGTGGGGTCCTCATAACCTCCCCGGATCGTCCGATTCGAGTAATGGCCTCTCGTCCGCCCGGATCGGGGCCCAGTCACCCCTGAGGCGCCGTCGTCTCCGACATGCGCACGACCGGGGAGCCTGCCTCTTGCAGAAGCCGCGTTTCTGACAGGCCTCCATGACGTGAAGAGATGCGCCTTTCGCCATGTCCCCGACCGCCCCCGCCACCAGATGTGAAGAAGGAGATGACGACCATGGTCGACACGCCTGGCACACCCGATGTGCCCACGACCCCAGATGCCGACCGCCCCTCGAAGAGGGGGTTGGCGTCGAACAAGAAGCTCCTCATCCTGCTCGCTGTCGGCCTCGTCATCATCCTCAGCGGGATCCTGCTGTTCGTGGCCGGCAACGCCCGCGCCAACGCCGCAGAGACTGAGCGCCAGTGCCTCAGCGCTGTCGAGCGCGCCACCGAGGCCAACGGGTTCGTCGAAGACGCTCTCGCCGCAGCCGACCTGGTCGTGGAGAGCACGACGGTCACCGAGCTGCCCGCCGACATCCTCGCTGGGATCCCGGATCTCGCTGTGCTGGCCGAGCAGGGCACCACGGCCTACGCCGAGCGCCCCGCGGTCGAGACCGTCGCAGCTGTCGAGGCGAGCGAGGGCGTCGAAGCCATCGAAGCCGTCGAGGCCCGGCCCTCCGGCGCCGAGCGGCTCACGGTCGTCGCCGACGCCCGTGCCAAGGTCGCCGGTGCATCGGTCTCGGTGGAGTGCTCCACCCGTGAGGACGCCGCGCTCATCACCGACGAGGCGTCCCTGCTGGCCGCCGACATCAAGGCGCTCAACAGCGCCGTGACGGTGCTCGGTGTCGACTTCGCCGAGTTCCAGATCGCTGAGGGCGCTCGTCTGAGCGCCGAGGCGCAGGCCGAGGTCGCCCGGATCGCCGAGGAAGCCCGTCTTGCCGAAGAGGCTCGACTGGCCGAGGAAGTACGCCTGGCAGAAGAGGCCCGGGTCGCCGAAGAAGCTCGTCAGGCAGCCGCGGCTGCTGAGGCTGCCCGCAAGGCTGCAGCGAGCAAGCCGTCGACGTCCACTGGTGGGACCACCACCAACGAGGGCTCCACGACGACGAAGCCTGCTCCGGCGCCTGCGAAGCCCGCTCCAGCGCCGGCCCCGCCGAGCACGGGTGGAGGTGGGTGCCTCGGCTCAGGGTGCAACACCCACCCGTCGAGCGGACTTACGCCACCCATCGCGGGCTAATCGCAGTCCGTCACCACTGCTCTGTGAACAGCTCAGAAGAAACCCCCGAGGAGCCCTACGCTCCTCGGGGGTTTCTTCTCGTCCGGGTCTCGCTCCAACGCTGCACCCTACGGTGCGACCAGGGTCCGTCCCGTGGTCAGCGATCATCCCGTCGGGCCTCTGTCATCGCTCAGTCGAGCTGTCGGCCACCGTCGTTCTCAAGCGGCGACTGAGCCTCCGCAGAATCCGGAACACCGAACGTGACGCTCCTCAGTTCAGGGAACTGTCGGAACCGCTCAGCGAGCACGCGCTCATCCTCACCTTGTCGTTCGATGGGCACCAGGCCGCGCTCACGGGGCATGGTCTTGACCCACGAGGAGACGGTCGCGCGCGTCGCGCCCGGCGTCGTGCCCGGCGTCGTGCCCGCCCGCATTCACCTGGGACATTCCCACCGACTACGGTGATCCCATGGGACTGTTCTCACGCAAGGACGCGATGCCGCCCGAGATCCGCCGTTCGCTGCACCTGCCAGCGGGTGACACGGTGCTGGGCAGCGCGATGCTCGACGAAGGCGCCTGGGCGGTTGCCACCCAGCGGTCGCTCGTCGTGGTCCCTGGGCCGCCCTCTCCCCCCACCGCCGCGGTGTCCTCGCCGTGGTGCCGCGTCGATCGCGCCAGCTGGGACCCCGCAGAGGCTGCACTCACCGTTCGGTGGGTGGACTCCCTGGAGCCGACGCCGCTGCGCCTGGCCCACCCCGAGCGCACAGCCTTCGCGCGGGTGTTCCGCGAGCGTGTGCAGCACTCGGTCGTCCTGTCCGAGACCGTCCACCTGCCCGACGGGCTCTCTGCCCGGGTGGCAGTGCGACGTGACGCAACGGGCGATCTGTTCACCCAAGTTGTGCCGGACCCCGGTGCCGACGTAAGGTCTGCGAGGTCAGCACAGCTGATCCGGACAGCACTCTCCCGGTTGCGTTCCACGTCAGGAGCACACCCGGAAGCCTGATAGAGTTTTCTCCGGTCAGTCCCGCGTAGCTCAGTTGGCAGAGCATCCGACTGTTAATCGGATTGTCACTGGTTCGAGTCCAGTCGCGGGAGCCCACAACGAAGGCCTCCGACTTGCAGAGATGCAGGTCGGAGGCCTTTGTCGTTCCCCCGGCAGACGGCCGCGGACTCAGACGCCGACCCCGTGACCGAACCTCAGCATGTTGGTCGGGTCGTAGGTCGCCTTGGCTGCGGTCAACCGGGCGTAGGCCTCCGGTGACCACGCCCGGGCCCGGTCGGCCTCGTCCCCAGGACGGCCGTGGAAGTTCACCATGGTCCCCCCGGTCGAGAAGGGCTCCATGGCACGCATGACGTCACGGATCGCCCTCGGCACCCTCTCCCCGACCGGCGGCACCATGAGCCCGATCGTGATGAACGAGAAGGCCGCGTCCCGCCCGGAGACGGAGTCCACCCCGACCGGCGGAAGGGCGAGGTTCCCTCCGAGCGGCCGGACCTCGACCATGAGGAGCGGGGTGTCCGCCTGCGGCCCCACCAGCTCCAGGAGTGCCCGCTGAGCCGTCTCGTCGAAGCTGTGCAGCAGCAGGCCGCCATCCTCGAAGGGCAGCGCGTCCACCGGGTCCATGTGCACCTGGTCGACGTCGAGATAGCTCATCGGCCCGACCATCTCCATGAGCGGGGTCGAGACCTCCCGCATGGGGGCCAGCAGCTCGGCACCGTCGAGCGGGCCGCCGACATAGGCGAAGCGCAGGTGCACGACGAACTGTCCGCGCAACGGCTCGGGCACGAACTCCAGGTCCGGCAGCCGGAGCAGCGCGATCGACGGCGCTGCGGCGTCGGGCAGGGTGGGGAGCCAGCGGCTGAAGGCCGCGAGCACCTCCGCGGCGTCCGCGCCGGGGTACATGATGCCGCCGCCGTAGAGCTCGGAGAGCGGGAGCAGCGAGAACGTCAACGACGTGACGATCCCGAAGCTGCCTTTCCCTCCGCGCAGCGCTGCGAAGAGGTCGGGCTCGGAGTCCGGGTCGACGTGGCGCACCTCCCCGTCCGGGGTGACGACCTCAAAGCTACGCACGCGGTCCGAGGCGAATCCGAAGGCGCGGCCCAGGATGGGCAGTCCGCCTCCCACCGTGTATCCCACGACGCCCACGGCGGTGCTCGAGCCGTTGAGCCCGATCAGCCCGTGCGGCACGGTCGCGGCGAGCACGTCGCGCCATCGCACCCCCGCCCCCACCCGGGCCGTCCGCTCGACGGGGTCGACGACGATCTCTTGCATGCGGCTGGTGCTGATGAGCAGCCCGCCGTCGATCGCCGAGCTCGCACCGTGACCGGTGGCCTGGACCGAGACGGGACACCCGAGCCGGCCCGCCCAGCGGATGCCGGCTGCGACGTCGTCGGCGTCGGTGGCGCCGAGGATGACGTCCGGGGCGTGCTGCACAGCGAGGTTGTAGGCGCGGCCTTCGTCGGCGTAGTCGGCGTCGTCGGGGACGATCACGGGACCCGTCACCGAGTCTGCGAGCGCTTGGACGTCATCCTGAGAGATCGTGTCGTGAGGGACCATGGTGAGCTCCTGGGCCCCGTGGCTACGGCAGGTGCGCGCGGACGCGGAGCGGGACGGTGCGAGGTACAGGCATCACCGTGAGCGGTCCGCGGCGGTGCGAGGCGGCCAGGCGGCGGGCGCGGGGCTGCGAGAAGACGGAGAGGATGGCGCACACCCAGGGGGCGCGGCGTCGGACCTGGCGCACGGGCGTGGGTGGTCACCCGCGTCCTAGGACGTCCCGGCTCCCAAGGGTCCCGATCATGACAATCGTCTCGCAGGACTGGTCCTGGCTCAACACATGACCGGTGCGCGGGCACGCTCTGCGGCAACGCGCCCGCTGACGCATGATGGGATTCCGTGTGTTCTCTGGGACAGTTGCATCATGACCGACGTCGCCCGCGCACCTCAGCGCATCCGTGAGACACCCCCCCAACCGTTCAAGGGCGTCTATGACAGCCCCGCACTGGCGCACGCCTTCGGCGTGACGCCGGCTCTGCTGCGCATGTGGGTCGCCGGGATCCGCGTCGCGCCCGAGGGCTTCCCTGACCCCGAGGGCATGCTCAACGGCGGAAACATCTGGAGCGCCGAGTCCGTCGCCCCGGTGATCGAGGCACGCCGCCAGCTCATCGAGCGGGGCGAGATCGCGCCCGAGGAGATCGCCGGCGCCTGACCTGCCCGACGGCGGGCGACCGGCCTGCCCGACGGCGGGCCGCTGCGGGGCGGTGCGGTGCGGGTCCCGGCCGTCGGCCCGATGGCGAGGGCGCAGGTCTCTTCAGCCCCCTCCTGCGCTCACTCGATGTGGGCTCGCCCACGCGTTCACAGCCCTGCCGACCCTCTGATCTGCGACGTCGCACTGCAAAGGTCCCATCTGGCATGAATGTCAGAGCCTGGGCATATGGTCAGAACATGCCTACCGATCCCGGGACCTGCGGCCCACCAGCAGTCGAGACGTCACGTGCGTCCGCCCCTGCTCGTGGCGCAGCCCAGCAGGCGTTGGACACCTTGAACGACCTGGTCGGCGCGGTTGCTGCCGCGAACGCCATGATGAATTCTCTCTCGGCCTGGCGGGCCGAGCTCATGGAGGCTGTCCGCACATGGTCGGTCCAGTCGGCTGACCTCCTGGTCGACGATCCGTGGGCACCCCGGGCTCAGCACACCGCCCACCTGGCGGTGGTCGCCGAGCTGGCCTGCGCACTGAGCCTTCCCGAGCAGACCACCAGCACCCTGGTCGACGACGCCCAGATCCTCGTGGAGACCTGCCCAGCCACACTCGCCGCACTGCGCGAAGGGGTCATCTCCTACCGCCACGCCCAGGTGGTCCTCGAGCACACAGACGGCCTTGAGCAGGCCCAGCGCGAAGATCTCGAACGACGCTTGCTCGCCCAAGCACCTGGTCTCACAGCGAGCACCTTCGCCCGACGTGCCCGCAAAGAGCGCGAACGCTCGCACCCCGTCCCCCTGGTCGAACGGCACGCCGCAGCCCTGCCGAAGCGGTGCGTCCAGCTCGATCCCGCCCGTGATGGCATGGCCTGGCTGCATCAGTACCTCCCAGCGGTGGAGGCTGTGGCCATCTTCAACCGGGTGAGCGACATCGCTGCTGCCGTGCAGCACCCGAGCGACCCGCGATCACTGCCTGAGCTCCGCGCCGACGCCTTCAGCGCACTCATGCTGGACGACGACGCCCATGACGCCTTCCGGCACGCTCGGGACGGCGCTGCCGGCACCGACGGCAAGCAAGGCAGGGACGGCAGGGACAGTACAGTCGGCGGGCCCGACAGAGCCGACCACGACGACTCACCACCCCGGTACGACTGGGGACCCACCGGCGCGGGACCCCTCGACCGGGGCCGCCTGCTGCGAGGCATCCAGGCGACGGTGGCTGTGACCGTCCCTGTGCTCACTCTGCTCGGCCACAGCGACTCCCCCGCCACCCTCGAGGGCTACGGCCCCATGGATGCTGAGACCGCTCGGATCCTGGCCGGTCGCGCTCGGAGCTTCAGACGCATCCTCACCCATCCTGAGACCGGGGTGGTGCTCTCCGTCGGCCGGGACCGCTACGCCGTCCCCGCGGACCTCAGAGCAGCGCTCCGGCTGCGCGACGAGACCTGCCGGTTCCCGGGGTGCTCCCGTCGCGCCAGACGCTGCGACCTCGACCACATCACCGACTGGGCGCTGGGCGGCACGACGGACCACGACAACCTCATGACCGTGTGCCGGCGGCATCATCGCCTCAAGCACCTCAGCACCTGGCGACCCCGCCTCCTCAACCAGGCAGACGTCCCAGCCGAGCCCGAACCAGAGTCAGGGCGACGAGCACAGTCGGGACCGAGCACGCCTGTGAGACGGCCAGAGGGGCCAGGACAGTCAGAGCCCTCCGCACCCATCTCATCGAGGCCCCCGCCGGGCCTCTTCGACGCCGCGGTCGAGTGGACGGCGCCGTCAGGGCGCGCCTACACCTCCGATCCGCCGTCGAACGACCATGCTCCCCGGCTCAGCTTCGCCTACCTGGTGTCGCTGGGGCTGTCCGCCGACTTCCTCCTGCGCATCGGCGTCACTCCCACGTCCGCCGAGGATGCGCTCCGCTACTCCACAGCCAGTGAGGCGGACACCGAGGACCCGGACTGGGGTGCGGCGAGGTCTTCGCGCCGCGCAGCGGATCGCTCGAACGACCCATCAGCGGTCCGGTCGGAGCAGCTCGGCACGCATCCGGTGCGGTCACGGTTCCCCGACGTGCCACCGTTCTGACCACGTCGCCACGCGGTGCTCACCACCGTGCTCGCGCCAGCTGATTGTCCTGGTCAATCCTGGTCGGTGTCCTACTCGTTGTCCTGCTCGCGCAGCTCGCGGCGCTGCTGCTCGATGGTCAGCAGCTCGGTGAAGGCCTGGGTGTAGGCCTCGGCGTCGGCGACCGGGTCGATCCGCTGGAGGCGGCTGCGGGCGTTGCCGATCTTGCGGGTGAACCCGAGATCCAGGAAAGCCCGCACGATCCCCCGCACATAGTCCTCGATGGCCCCGGGACGGTCCTCGGGCAGCGGTGCCACCGCGAGCTCGTTGACCAGGGCGAGCACGGGCGCGCTCGACTCCTCCGCGACCAGCGCCACCCACTCGGAGTCAGCGCGGCCTGCCGCGGACGCCAGGCCACCGGTCGCCCGGATCGCCTCGTGCACCGCACGCCAGGCGGGCACCGTGAACGCGTCACCGGGCAGGTCGTCGACCAGCGCGGCCGGCACCATGCTCGGGTACTGCAAGATCACCTCGAGGGTCTGGCGCTCCAGCCGTGCGATCGGGTCGCTCTGGCTCGGCCTGGCGAGGCCGTCACCGGCGGCAGCCGGCAGCTGACCGCGGTCGCCGCCAGCTGCGGAACCGTTCGAATAGCCACCTCCGGCCCCGCCCCCAGATCCACCCGCATACCCGCGCGCCGAGCCCGCGCCAGAACCGCCCGCCGGACCACCGCGCTGCGGGCCGCCCGAGCCGCGCTCGGGTGGCCGAGACGCCCCTGCGGCCCCGCGCCCGGCGTCGTGCACGGCGCGGCGAACGGACTCACCGTCCATGCCCAGCCAGCCGGCCAGCATGCGCGCGTACTCCGGGCGCAGCGCCGTGTCCCGGATCCCGGCGACGACGGGAGCAGCCGAGCGCAGCGCCGCCACCCGCCCCTCCGCGGTCTCCAGGTCGAAGCTCGCCAGCGTCGTCTTGAGCACGAACTCGAAGAGCGGCTGACGGCCCTCCACCAGGGCCTGGACCGCCTGCGGGCCGCGCGCCTGGCGCAGCTCGCACGGGTCCATGCCGCTGGGTTCGACCGCCACGAAGGTCTGGGCGTAGAACTTCTGGTCCTCGCCGAAGGCGCGCATGGCGGCCTTCTGGCCGGCCGCGTCACCGTCGAAGGTGAAGATGATCTCCCCGCCCGAGGACCCGCCCCCGGCGAGCTGGACGCCCGCACCCGAGCTCGTGTCCCCCACCAGCCGTCGCACGAAGCGCACGTGGTCGGAGCCGAAGGCCGTGCCGCAGGTCGCCACGGCCGTGGTCACCCCGGACAAGTGCGCAGCCATGACGTCGGTGTACCCCTCGACGACGACGATCTGCTTGTTCTTGGCGATGTCCCGCTTGGCGAGGTCGATCCCGTAGAGCACCTGCGACTTCTTGTACAGCGCGGTCTCGGGGGTGTTGAGGTACTTGGGGCCCTGGTCCTCCTCGTAGAGCTTGCGCGCGCCGAAGCCGATCGTCTCGCCCGTCACGTCGCGGATGGGCCAGATCAGGCGCCCGCGGAAGCGGTCGTACATGCCTCGGTTGCCCTCGCTCATGAGGCCCGACGCCGCGATCTCCGCCTCGGTGAACCCCTTGCCGCGCAGGTGACGCAGCAGGTTGTCCCACCCGTTGGGCGCATAGCCCACACCAAAGTGCAGGGCATCGCCCCGGTCGAAGCTGCGCTCGGCCAGGAAGGTCCGCCCGGCTGCGGCCTCGGGGCTGAGCAGCTGCTCAGCGAAGTATGCGGCGGCGACCCGGTTGGCCTCGAGCAGGCGCTGGCGCCGGCCAGGCTCTTCGGTGCGGCGCGGTCCCCCGCCCTCCTCGTAGCGCAGCGTGATGCCCACGCGTCCCGCGAGGTACTCCACGGCCTCGGAGAAACCGAGCCCGTCCATCTTCTGCACGAAGGAGATGACGTCGCCGCCCTCGTTGCAGCCGAAGCAGTGCCAGCGGCCTACCTGGGGCCTGACGTGGAAGGACGGAGAGCGTTCGTCGTGGAAAGGGCACAGCCCTTTCATCGATCCGACGCCGGCGGTGCGCAGGGTGACCTGCTCGCCGACGATCTCCTCGATACGCGCCTTGTCCCGTACGGCGTCGACGTCTTCTCGTTTGATCAGGCCTGCCACGTCACTGAGTCTAGGCGTCCCCGGGAGCGCCTCGTGCCCGGCCCTGCTCAGCGGCGCACACGCACCGGTTGGACGAGCCGCGCGTGCCACTGGGCGGCGCTGATGTCGGTGAGCGAGGCCACCTGGTCGATGACGATCCGCAGCCGGCGGGCGTCGTCCTCGGCCTCGCGCCAGTCGGCTGCGAAGGCCGGCTCCAGGGCGATGGGAGCCCGTTCGCTGAGCACCTCGACGAGGTCGGCGATGAGCTGGCGCTGGTGGATGTAGAGCGGCTCTGCCTCGCGCGGGGCCATGATGTAGGCCACGGCCAGCCCCTTGAGGACGAGGATCTCGGCGAGGGTGTGCTCGGGCACCACGAGGGTCGCGGCGTAGCGGGTGAGCGGGCCGTCGCCGTACTGGGCACGGGTGGCCTTCTCCGCGGCCTTGGCGAAGCGGCCGATGAGCCAGCTCGTCGTGTCCTTGAGCGTGGCCAGCGCCCGGCGGGACCCGTCGAAGCCCTGCACCAGCAGACCTGCGGCGTCGAGCCGCTCGATGGCGTCCCGCAGGCCGTCGGGTGAGACGAGGTGCCCGTACCAGGTCTGCACAGCGTCGATCACCCGGGCCCGCTCCTCGTCCGCGGCGAGCACCGCCAGGTCGAAACGCCCGCCCACGATGCCGTCCTCGACGTCGTGCACGGAGTAGGAGATGTCGTCGGCGAGGTCCATGACCTGCGCCTCCAGGCACTTCACACCCGCGGGCGCACCCTCGCGCAGCCACTCGAAGACCGGCATGTCGTCGGCGTACACGCCGAACTTGTGCGTCGGTCGCCCGTCCAGGCGCAGCGGTCCCTCCCGGAAGGCCCAGGGGTACTTCACCGAGGCATCCAGGCTCGCGCGCGTGAGGTTGAGCCCGACGCCGCGCCCGTCCTCGGAGAACACCTTGCCTTCCAGCCGGGTGAGCAGACGCAGCGTCTGAGCGTTGCCCTCGAAGCCGCCCACGTCCTTGGCGAGCTCGGCCAGGGCCCGCTCGCCGTTGTGCCCGAAGGGAGGGTGGCCCAGGTCGTGGGCCAGGCACGCGGTGTCGACGACGTCCGGGTCGCAGCCCAGCGCCTTGCCGAGCTCGCGCCCCACCTGGGCCACCTCGAGGGTGTGGGTGAGCCGGGTGCGGATGAAGTCGTCCGACCCGGGGCCCAGGACCTGGGTCTTGGCCCCGAGCCGGCGCAGCGCCGAGGAGTGCACGATGCGCGCCCGGTCACGCTCGAAGGGGGTCCGCGACTTGCTCTTGGGCGCCTCGGTGACCCACCGCGCGCGGTCGGCCTCGGAGTAGCCGGAACCGCGCAGGGAGCTGTCAGCGTGAGTGTGTGGCACAGGTCAACCCTAGCGATACCGGCGTCGGCACCCTAGCGGTGCCCATCAGGGGCCAGATCACCGGCTACCGCAGACGCCAGACCTGCACGCCCGGGCCGTCCCCGGGCAGCGTGAGCCCGTCGTCGCCGTGGTCCAGGACGGCCCCGCCGTAGAGGTTGCGCACCGCCCCCGGCTCGGCGAGCTCGCCGGGCAGGACGGCGCCGTCCCACGGCGCGCGGGCGACGAGCACGAGCACCGACTCCTCGGGGGTCTCGCGCAGGTACGCCACGGCGTCGTCGGTGACCACGACCCAGCGCAGCCCGCCCTCACGCAGGGCCTGGCTCGACCGGCGCAACGCGATGAGCGACCGGTAGATCTCGAAGGTCTCTCCGTCCCAGCGGTCCGGGTCGTCCCACGGCATCGTCACGCGCGCGTGCTCACCGTTGGTGCCCTGCGCGCCCACCTCGTCTCCGGCGAACAGCACCGGGGTCCCCGGGAAGGTGAACAGCAGGCCTGCGGCGACCTCGACCATCTCGCGGCTGCCCGCGAGCGTGCGCAGGCGCGGGGTGTCGTGGGAGCCGAGCATGTTCCACTGCGTGGCCATGACCTTCCACGGCACGACAGAGTCGAAGTCGCGCATGGCGGCGACCATGTCCACCCCGGATCGACGCGGGAGGGTGGTGGGCAGACCGAGCGCGGGGACGGTGCTGTCCGGGGCGACGATCCAGGACCACACCGGGCGGGTGAAGGCGGAGTAGTTCATGTTGGCGTGCCACCCGTCGCCCATCATGTCCGCTCCCGAGTCGTGGAAGTGCTCGGAGACGAGCACCGCCTCAGGGTTGATCGCGGTCATGGTCTCGCGGATGGTGCGAGCCACCTCGTGGGTGACGTCCTGGTCGGCGTAGCGGCCGGTCATGTTCGCGACGTCGACCCGCCATCCGTCGAGGGAGTACGGCGGGGCGACCCACCGCCCGATCACCGAGGCAGGACCCTCGATCATCCGGGCGGCCAGGGCCGGGGCGGCGTAGTTGAGCTTGGGCAACGAGGCGTGCTCGAGCCAGCTGACGTACCCGGGCTCGTCCTCGGTCCAGTAGTAGTAGGAGGCTTCCTCGCTCGCGCGGTCCGCCTGGGCGGCCGCGAACCACTCGTGGCCGGAGCCGGTGTGGTTGGTGGTGATGTCGCCCATGATCCGCATCCCGCGCTCGTGCACCGCGCGGGACAGGTCGACGAGGGCCTCGTCCCCGCCGAGCAGCGGGTCGACGTGGTCGAAGGTCGTCGCGTCGTAGCGGTGGTTGGAGCGACCGGGGAACACCGGGGTCAGGTAGACCGTGCCGATCCCGAGCTCGACGAGGTGGTCCAGGTGCTCGCGCACCCCAGGCAGGTCACCGCCGTAGAGCTGGGTGGCCACCCCGTGGCCCGAGGCGATCGGCTCGTCGTCCCACTGCGCCGCCTGCGCCCACTCCGGCAGCGGCTTGTCGCTGATGGCCCGGGCGAAGCGGTCGGGGAAGACCTGGTACACCACCGAGCCGGTCATCCAGGCCGGCGCCGGCTCGAAGACGGTGAGGCGGAAGTCGGCGACGTCGGGCACCTCGCGGGCGAACACACCGCGGCCGTTGAGCCACCGGTACCCGCCCGGGGAGTCGATGAAGAAGCGGTAGCTGGTGACCGGGTTGTGCACGAGGACCTCGGCCTCGTACCACCGGTCGGTGGCCGTGACCTCGACGAGACGAGCCGGCGACATCCGCGGCTCGCCGTCGCGCACCACCCGCAGGTGGACACCGCGCTCGGCCTGCTCGGGCGGGCCGAGCGGGATCCGCACGCGGACGGTGACGCGGTCCCCCAGCCGAGGGACCTGGGTGGAGACGTACAAGGACGAACCGTCGTGGTGCGGGTCACCGAGAAGGTGACCCGCACCGTGCGTGACTGTCATCAGCCCTTGACCGATCCTGCCGTCAGGCCGGAGACGATGTACTTCTGCAGGAAGAGGAACAGCAGGATCACCGGGATGGCGCTGAGCACCGCACCCGCGGCGAACTGACCCCACGGGGCGTTGCGCTCGTCGGAGGCCCACTGGTAGAGGCCGACCGCCAGGGTGAGCTTCTCGGTGCTCTGCAGCACCGTCTTGGCGATGATGAACTCGCCGTAGGTCCCCACGAAGGACAGCAGTCCGACCACCGCGAGGATCGGGGCGACCAGGCGCAGGATGATCGTCCAGAAGATCTGCGCGTGGCTCGCGCCGTCGATCTTCGCTGCCTCGTCGATCTCACGCGGGACGGTGTTGAAGAACCCGTACATGAGGAAGGTGTTCACCCCGAGGGCGCCACCCAGGTAGACCATGATGAGGCCGATCTGGCTGTTCACCCCGAGGATCGGGAAGACGTCCTTGAGGCTGAGCAGGACGAGGAAGATCGCGACGACCGCGAGCATCTGCGGGAACATCTGGATGAGCAGCAGCGTCGTGAGCGAGGCGTGACGTCCGCGGAACCGGAACCGGGAGAAGGCGTACGCGGCGGCACCGCCCATGAGGACCGTGCCGATCGCCGTCACCGTGCAGATGACGAGCGAGTTGACGGCCCAGTACCCGAAGTCCGTCTCGAACAGGCGCTGGAAGTTCTCCAGGCTGATCGTCTTGAACAGGTCGTTGGAGCCGGTGAGCGTGCCGCCCGGGTTGAGCGCGGCCGAGAGCACGTACAGGAGAGGCAGCGCGCAGTAGATGATCGTGACGACGCCGACGATGTGACGCCAGCCGATCTCACGCCACCAGCGGGCGCCCTTGGGAGCGTCGCCGCGGTACTCGACCGCTTCTCCGGTCGAACGGGACAGCTGCGTAGGTGCGGTGGCCATGTCAGAGCTCCTCGAGTTGCCGGGTGCGGCGGAAGCCGAGCCAGGAGATGAATCCAACGAAGATGAAGATGAGGATCGAGACCGCCGCAGCGAGCCCGTACTGCTTCACGCCGCTCTCGAAGGCGACGGAGTAGACCATCGAGATGAGCAGGTCCGTCGATCCGATGATGAGCGGGCTCCCGGGGAAGTTGGGGCCACCACCGGTGAGCATGTAGATGAGCGTGAAGTTGTTGAAGTTGAAGGCGAAGGAGGAGATGAGCAGCGGCGCCACGGAGACGAGCAGCAGCGGGAAGATGATCTTCGAGACGATCCGGAAGGGTCCCGCGCCGTCGAGCTTGGAGGACTCGATGACGTCGTTGGGGATGGCTTGGAGGGCGCCGGTGCAGATGAGGAACATGTACGGGAAGCCCAGCCAGAGGTTCACGCCAAGGACTGCCAGCTTGGCCAGCCACGGGTCGTTGAGCCACCCGATGTCTGCTCCGCGGAAGATCACCTCGTTGATGAAGCCGAAGCGCTCGTTGAGCATGCCCTTCCACACCAGCGCCGCGAGGAAGCCGGGGAAGGCGTACGGCAGGATCATCAGCGCCCGGTAGACCTTGCGACCCCGGATGCGCGGGTCGTTGAAGACGAGGGCGAGAGCCAGGCCGAGGACGAAGGTCGTCGCCACGGACAAGAAGGCGAAGGCGAAGGTCCACGCCGCGATCTGCAGGAAGGCTCCCGAGATCCGCGAGTCGGTGAACATCTTCGTGAAGTTCTCGAAGCCGACGGAGACCTTCCAGCCCGGGGTCAGCCGCTCACCGTCGGCGGAGACGAAGTTGCCTCGGTCGTCGGGGGTGTAGACGGTGCCCGTCTCGAGGTTGGTGAAGGTGTCGGTCGCCTCGTCGTAGTTGAGCGTCGGGGCGTAGACATAGCCGTTGGAGGCGTCCTGGGTGCGCAGGCTCCCACCACCGAGGTCCTCGGAGAAGGCGACCCGCATGGTGGTGACCTCGGCCTGTCGCTGAGCGATCTGGCCGAAGTTGAGGACGTCGTAGCCGGGGACCTCGGTGACCTTGGAGCCCTCGATCGTCACGTCGTCGACCGGCTCGAGGGGGGTGTCGATGTCACCGACGAGCGCCTCGCCGTCGCGCACGATGGCGAAGGCCAGGCCGTCGTCGCCGGACAGGACCGTGAGGGGGTAGGTGGCCGATCCCTCGACGCGCTTCTCGGTCTGCAGCTCGATCGCGGAGATCGCACCCTGCTTGTCGAGGATGTGGCCGTCGCCGTAGTTCGTGAAGGCGATGTAGCCGGTGTAGAACATCGTGAAGATCTGGTAGACCAGCAGGAACGCCAGCCCAGGCACCAGGTACTTCATCGGCACCGCGCGGCGGGCGAAGTACACGTAGTTGGCCGCGATGAGCGCGATGACCAAGAACGCGACGATGCCCCAGGACTCGACGCCAGCGGCAGCGAGGATCCCGTAGAGACCGAAGGCGTTCACCAGTGCCATGAGCACGAGCTTGGCGATGAAGCCGGGCTTGAAGTCCCGGGCGGGTGAGTGGTCGGTCCGCGGCCCGCGCACGCGTGGGCGCTTGGACGTGGCGTCAGGCTCTGTGTCAGGCGGTCGGACGGCCGTCGGCTGGTCAGTCATGGGTCTCCCCCTCGGGAATGGTGCGGCCGGGACGGCGATGTCCTGCGGACCTGTGCTCGGGACGCAGATGTGGGAGCCGTCGATGGCTCCCACATCTGCGCGAAACGTGCGATCTCTCAGATCACGAGCCGGCGATGGCCGCCTCGATGTTGGAGATCATCGTGGTCCATGCGGCGGCGGGGTCGGTTGCGGCGCCCGAGATGATCTCGGCCTGACCGATGCCCCAGAAGGACCAGACCGAAGCCATCGCGGGGATGGACGGCTGGGTCATGCCGTCTGCGCCGGCCTCGCCGAAGCCGACGAGGATCGGGTCCTCGACCTTGGCAGCGGAGGCAGCGAGGGCGGGCGAACGGCCGCCGGCCTCGTAGAGCGCGTCCTGAGCCGCCTCAGAGGTGAGGTAGTTGGCGACGAACTCGTTCGCCAGGACCGGGTTCTTGGCGAAGGCGCTGACGTAGGCACCCTGGACACCGACGAAGGGACGAGAGACCTCGCCACCGGCGCTCGGGATCGGCAGGACGGAGATGTCCAGGCCGGCCTCGGTGAAGGCCGTGGTGTTCCACGGTCCCGTGATGATGTACGGGCTCTGGCCGTCGAGGAAGGCCTGCTTGGCCTTCTCGCCGTCGATCGCGGTGTCGAAGACCTTCTCCTGGCCCATCTTCTGGAGGAAGTTGGCGAAGTTGGTGCCCGCCTCGCCGCCCATGGCGACGGTGTCGGTGTAGGAGCCGTCTGCGTTCTGCTCGAAGACGACGGCACCGAAGGAGGACTGGATGGGGTACATGTGGTACGGGTCGCCCTCAGCACCCTGCTGGATGAGGACCGGGTACGTGCCCAGGCCCTTGCCCTGCTCGACGAGAGCGTCGAAGGTGTCCGGGGTCTCGGTGGCGAGCGCGTTGTTGCGCACGAGGGCGATGTTCTCGATCGCGTAGGGCGTGCCGTAGTTCTGGCCGTCGTAGGCGAAGGCGGTCGCGGCGGAGGGCACGAAGCCGGAGGCTGCGTCACCGAGCTCGACGGGAGCGACGAGGCCGTTGCTGACCAGCTCGCCGAGCCAGTCGCTCGCGCCGATGATGACGTCGGGGCCCTCACCGGTCTGTGCCTGCTGGACGAACTCCTCGCGGATGTCGCCTGAGGCCTTCTGCACGAGGTTGACCTCGACGCCGCTCTCCTCGGCGAAGGTCTCGACGACGCCCTTGACGTCGTTGATGCGGACCTCGTCGACCCACATCGTGAAGACGCCGGCCGCGTCGGCCGCAGGCGAGGATGCATCGGGGTTGGGGGTGTCACTGGTGCTGTTGCCGCTCGAGCCGCAGGCTGAGAGTGCCAGGCTCGAGGCGAGCACGCCGGTCAGAAGGATGCTCCGTCGCATCGTGTCTCCAAGGGTGAGTAACTGGTCCGGCCGACGCCAGTGGATCACCGACGTTGGCCCTGATGCCGATGACACTAAACCGTGAGCACCGCGATCTGCAAGCCGTTGCAGTAACTTTCATGCAACGATCGGTTGTGCAAGACTGACCGGGCAGATTCCACGGCGGATTCTAGGAGTTCACGGGGTTCTGCCGTACTATTCACTGGTGATAGGGACCTGCAACACACTGCAAGAAACCCTCTCCCTGTAGGTAGAACCCGAGCACACCCCGGCTGATCGCGAGCCCGGCACAAGACAAGGAGGTCTGGCGTGTCACTGACTCATATCCCCACTGAAGCACTGGGACCCAAGACCCGGCTGGCCGACCTCGCCAAGCAGGCAGGCGTCAGCACCGCGACCGTCTCTCGGGTGCTCAACGGGAAGGTCGGAGTCGCCTCCGAGACCCGCCAGGCCGTGCTGGCCGCCCTCGACGTGCTCGGCTACGAGCGGCCTGAGAAGCTGCGCAACCGGTCCGCCGGCCTCGTCGGGATGATCGTCCCGGAGCTGACCAACCCGGTGTTCCCCGCCTTCGCCCAGACCATCGAGAGCATGCTCTCCCAGCGCGGCTACACCCCGCTGCTGTGCACCCAGTCCCCCGGTGGCACCACCGAGGACGAGTACATCGAGATGCTGCTCGACCACGCGATCGACGGCATCATCTTCCTCTCCGGCCTGCACGCCGACACCCAGGCCAGCCGCAGCCGGTACGAGCAGCTGCGCAGCCGCGGCGTGCCCCTCGTCTTCATCAACGGCTTCGCCGGCGAGATCGACGCCCCCTTCGTCTCGGCCGACGACGTCGCCGCGATGGAGCTCGCGATCCGCCACCTGGTCTCCCTGGGCCACCAGAAGATCGGCCTGGCCACCGGCCCGGACCGCTTCATCACGGCTCAGCGCAAGGTCGAGGGGTTCCGCGAGGCGATGTCCCGCCACCTCGGCATCGAGGACGCGTCCGCGCACATCGCGACGTCGCTGTTCACGGTCGAGGGCGGTCAGGCCGCCGGTGGCGACCTCATCGACTCCGGCCACACCGCGATCGTCTGCGGCTCAGACCTCATGGCTCTCGGGGCGATCCGCGCTGCGCACCAGCGCAAGCTGTCCGTCCCCGACGACGTGTCGATCATCGGCTACGACGACTCCCCGCTCATCGCCTTCACCGACCCGCCCCTGACCACGGTGCGCCAGCCGGTCTCCGCCATGAGCCATGCCGCCATCAGTGCGCTGATGGCCAGCATCAGCGGAGCCCCGGCGCCGCGCTCGGAGCTGCTGTTCTATCCCGAGCTCATCGTGCGCAACTCCACCGGCGCGTCCCCGGACATGCGTCTGCACGCTGCCCTGCGCAACGTCTGACCTCCTCTTCTTCCACGACTGACCGCACAAGACCGACCCCTCATGACAAGGACATTGTCGACGTGACTCATATCGATTCGATCGCAGACTCCTCTGCTCTCGAGCTGACCTCGCTCAACCCGACCACCACGGTCATCCACCCCAAGAGCGACTCGGCACGCGAGTGGTGGCGCTCCGCCGTCATCTACCAGGTGTACCCGCGCTCCTTCGCGGACAGCGACGGCGACGGCATCGGCGACATCCCCGGCGTCACCGCGCGCCTGGACCACCTGGTCGAGCTCGGGATCGACGCCGTGTGGCTCTCCCCGTTCTACCGCTCCCCCCAGGCCGACGCCGGCTACGACGTCGCTGACTACCGCGACGTCGACCCGCTGTTCGGGACCCTGGCCGACTTCGACGAGCTCGTCGCCCAGGCACACAGCCGCGGCCTGCGCATCATCGCGGACCTCGTGCCCAACCACACCTCCGACGACCACGAGTGGTTCAAGGCCGCCCTGGCCGCCGGCCCCGGCAGCCCCGAGCGTGCCCGGTACCTGTTCCGCGAGGGCAAGGGCGAGAACGGCGAGCTGCCGCCCAACAACTGGAAGTCGATCTTCGGCGGTCCGGCATGGACCCGCGTGAACGAGCGCACCTCTCCCCTGGCCGCGGCGGACGACGTCTCCGACGACCAGTGGTACCTGCACATGTTCGACACCCGCCAGCCTGACCTGGACTGGGAGCACCCGGAGGTGCGTGCCGAGTTCGAGGAGGTGCTGCGGTTCTGGCTCGACCGTGGGGTCGACGGCTTCCGCATCGACGTGGCCCACGGCATGGTCAAGGCACCGGGCCTGCCCGACTGGGACGGCGACGTCGCCATGGTCGAAGGCACCACCGAGCCCGCCGAGGACGGCTCCACCGGCGCCGGCAACTCCGGCCCCATGTTCGACCAGGAGGGCGTGCACGACATCTACCGCGCCTGGAACATGGTCCTCGCCGACTACGCCGGCGACCGTGCCCTGGTGGCTGAGGCGTGGGTCGAGCCGTTGAGCCGTCTGGCCCGCTACGTCCGCAGCGACGAGATGCACCAGGCCTTCAACTTCTCCTACCTCACCACCGCGTGGGAGGCCGCAGCCCTGCGCAACGTCGTCACCGCGTCCCTGCACGCCTCCGACGAGGTCGGCGCGCCCACCACCTGGGTGCTGTCCAACCACGACGTCATCCGCCACGCCTCGCGGATGGGCCTGACCGGTGCCGCGGTGCGCCCCAACGGCATCGGCAAGAACGACCCCCAGCCCGACGCCGAGCTCGGCCTGCGCCGCGCCCGCGCCGCGAGCCTGCAGATGCTGGGCCTGCCCGGCTCCGCCTACCTGTACCAGGGTGAGGAGCTCGGCCTGCCCGAGCACACCGACCTCGACGACGACCTCCGTCAGGACCCGGCCTGGTGGCGCTCGGGCTACACCGAGGCCGGCCGCGACGGCTGCCGCGTGCCCCTGCCCTGGGAGTCCGACAAGCCCGGCCTCGGCTTCAGCCCGACCGGCAAGACGTGGCTGCCCCAGCCCGACTCCTACAAGGAGTGCGCTGCTGACGTCCAGCGCGCCACCGAGGGCTCGACCTTCTCGATGTACCGTGACGCCCTCGCCGTGCGCAAGTCCCACGACCTCGGTCTGGGATCGCTGGGCTGGGTCGAGGAGTTCGCCGGGTCCGCCACGGTGCTCGCCTTCGTCAACAACGACGTGCTCGTGCTGACGAACTTCGGCGAGACCCCGGTCGCTCTGCCGGCCGACGCCCAGGTGCTCATCTCGAGCGGCCCGCTGACCGACGGCGGCGTCCCGCAGGACACCACGGTCTGGGTCCAGCTGTAGTCCGATGACCTCGGTCTTCGTCACGGGTCGGCGTCGTGGAACACGACCGTCGGCCTGGACACGGACCGAGCGGCACGTCAGCCCCCCCGACGGCGCGCGGAGCTCGGTCTCACCCCGAGCTCCCCGCCCTCGGGCGGGGGTGCGAACCTCGCGCGCGACACCGAGGAGGCGCTGATGAGCGCCGACGTCGCCGTCCTCGACCTCGCCTAGCACAGCCTCCCGTTCTTCCCCCGGGCCACCCCGCGCCAGGTCCGCGACCTCGCCGCGAAGGTTCAGGTCCGCCGCACCGCCTGACCTGACCGCCCGACCTTGGCATGATGAGCCCATGTTCACGCCATCTCCCGAGGGACCCGCCCGGCTCAGCGCGGTCTGCCGCGTGCACGCGCTTCAGACCGACCCCGGACCCGTCGGGGTCACCGCGATCGATAAACGCCCGGTCACCGGGCCGGTCAAGGTCGGCACCCTCGGTCTGCGCGGGGACGTCCAGGCCGACCGCAGCCACCACGGCGGGGAGGACAAGGCGCTCTACGCCTATGCCGACGAGGAGGCAGCGACCTGGGCGCAGGAGCTCGGCCGCGAGGTCCCGCCCGGGCTCTTCGGGGAGAACCTGCGCACCCGCGGGATCGCTACGACGGGTGCGCTCATCGGAGAACGATGGCGCATCGGCGCGACGGTCGAGGTCGAGGTGACGAGCCCGCGGACCCCCTGCGCCACCTTTGCCCGACGCCTGGGCGAGGAGCACTGGGTGCGCCGGTTCAGCGACGCGGGCCTCGTGGGGACCTACCTGCGCGTCCTGCGCCCCGGATCGATCCAGGCCGAGGACGAGATCACCGTCCTGTCACGACCCGACCACACGGTGACGGTCGGCCGCTGGTTCACCGAGCGCTCACCCGAGGACGCCCGGGTGCTGGGGGAGGCCCACGACGCGGGTGTCCTGCAGCTCGCCCAGCGCGTGCTCGACGCGATCAACCACCCGAGACGCTGAGCTCTGCCTCGAGCAGCTTGGCGCGGTGCTCGTCGCTCAGCTCGCGCGAGTCGAGCCAGCCGTAGGGGACGTGCGGCTGCTTGGGTGATCCCTGGCGGCCGCGCTGGCCCTCGGCGTCCTTGCCCGGGTAGGGCTGGTCGAGGTCGAGGGCGTCCAGGCGCTCGCGCAGCTCGGCGAGGGAGGACACCAGTGCCAGCCCGCGACGGGCGTCGCCGCCGACGGCGTAGCCCTTGAGATACCAGGCCATGTGCTTGCGCAGGTCGCGGGTGCCCTTGTCCTCGTCCTCGAAGAAGTCGGCCATGAGCTCACCGTGCCGGTAGATCGTCTCTGCGACGACAGCGAGCCCCGGCTTGATCCGCTCGTCGGAGCCGTTGAAGGCCGCGGCGAGGTCGGCGAAGAGCCACGGGCGCCCCTGGCACCCGCGCCCGACCACGACGCCGTCGCAGCCGGTCTGGCGCACCATCTCCAGGGCGTCCTCAGCAGACCAGATGTCTCCGTTGCCGAGCACCGGGATCGACGTGACGGTCTCCTTGAGCTGGCGGATCGCCGACCAGTCCGCGGTGCCGGAGTAGTAGTCGGCGGCGGTGCGGGCGTGCAGCGCCACGGCGGCGACCCCGGCCTGCTCCGCGATGAGACCAGCCTCGAGGTAGGTGAGGTGGTCGGCGTCGATGCCCTTGCGCATCTTGACCGTGACCGGCACACCGTAGGGCGCCGCAGCCTCGACGGCCGCGTTGACGATCCGGGTGAACAGCTCACGCTTCCACGGCAGGACGGCGCCCCCGCCCTTCTTGGTCACCTTGGGGACCGGGCAGCCGAAGTTGAGGTCGACGTGGTCGGCCCGGTCCTCACCGGCGATGATCTTGACCGCTGCTGCCACCGTGGCCGGGTCCACGCCGTAGACCTGGGCGGAGCGCGGCGACTCCCCCTCCTCGAAGGTCACGATGCGCAGCGCCTCGACGTTGCGCTCCACGATCGCCCGGGAGGTCACCATCTCCGCGACGTACAGCCCGCCCGGGCCGTGCTCGCGGCACAGCTTGCGGAAGGCGGTGTTGGTCACCCCGGCCATCGGCGCCAGGACGACGGGGGTGGGGACCGTGTGCGGGCCGATGCGCAGCGGCGGGAGCAGCGGCGCGGGCGCCGTCGAGGCGGGCGCGCTCAGGGTGGAAGACGTGGAACTCATCCCATCAGTATCCCACCGCCCCAACGCGAGGAGCCGCCCACGCGAGGCGTGGGCGGCTCCGGGGGGACACGCCGTCGGGCAGGTGCCGGGCTGCGGGAGGGCAGCCGGGACGCACCCGCAGGTCAGGTCACGCCGTGGTCACTGACTGGTCAGGACCCGAGCAGGCGCGTGGCCAGGTACGAGGTGACCTGGTCCAGGGAGACGCGCTCCTGGGACATGTCGTCGCGGTGACGGATGGTGACGGCCTGGTCGTCGAGGGTGTCGAAGTCGACCGTGATGCAGAACGGGGTACCGACCTCGTCCTGGCGGCGGTAGCGGCGCCCGATCGCACCGGCGTCGTCGAAGTCGACGTTCCAGTTCTTGCGCAGCTCGGCGGCCAGGTCGCGGGCCTTCGGGGAGAGCTGCTCGTTGCGCGAGAGCGGCAGGACCGCGGCCTTGACCGGAGCCAGGCGCGGGTCGAGCTTGAGCACGGTGCGCACGTCGACCCCGCCCTTGGCGTTGGGCGCCTCGTCCTCGGTGTAGGCGTCGGCCAGGAAGGCCATGAGCGAGCGGGTCAGGCCGGCCGCGGGCTCGATGACGTAGGGCACCCAGCGCTCGTTCTTGCCCTGGTCGAAGTAGCTCAGGTCCTTGCCCGAGTGCTCGCTGTGGGTCTTGAGGTCGAAGTCGGTGCGGTTGGCGATGCCCTCGAGCTCGCCCCACTCGCTCCCGGTGAAGCCGAAGCGGTACTCGATGTCCACCGTGCGGGTGGAGTAGTGCGAGAGCTTCTCCTTCGGGTGCTCGTACAGGCGCAGGTTGTCGCGGTCGATGCCCAGGTCGACGTACCAGTTGGTGCGCAGGTCGATCCAGTACTGGTGCCATTCCTCGTCCGTGCCGGGCTCGACGAAGAACTCCATCTCCATCTGCTCGAACTCACGGGTGCGGAAGATGAAGTTCCCCGGCGTGATCTCGTTGCGGAAGGACTTCCCGATCTGGCCGATGCCGAAGGGAGGCTTCTTGCGGCTCGCGCCCAGGACGTTGGCGAAGTTCACGAAGATGCCCTGCGCGGTCTCGGGGCGCAGGTAGTGCAGCCCGGACTCGTCCTCGACGGGGCCGAGGTAGGTCTTGAGCATCATGTTGAAGTCGCGCGGCTCGGTCCACTGCCCGCGGTTCCCGCAGTTGGGGCAGGCGATCTCGGCGAGGCCTCCGACGGGCTCGCGGCCCTTCTTCTCCTCGAACTCCTCGATCATCTGGTCCTCGCGGAACCGCTTGTGGCAGGACAGGCACTCCGTCAGCGGGTCGGTGAACACTCCGACGTGACCCGAGGCCTCCCAGATCTTGCGCGGCAGGATGACCGCGGAGTCCAGGCCGACGACGTCGTCACGGCTGGTGACCATCGTGCGCCACCACTGGCGCTTGATGTTCTCCTTGAGCTCGACACCGAGGGGGCCGTAGTCCCAGGCGGACCTCGACCCTCCGTAGATCTCGCCGGACTGGAACACGAAGCCGCGACGCTTCGCGAGAGAGATGACGGAATCGAGGTGAGAGGGCGCTTGGGCCACAGTGATCACTCCAAGAGACTTCGGTGCCCGCACGTGGCTCGTGGGGCAGAGGGGGGCGACGCACACCGTGCGCCGACCACCCAGGTTACTCGGGGTCACGACCTTCACGGGCAGCGGCGGGCCGGCACCGGGCGCGGCCTCGGACGTGACCGAGCAGACAGATGACTCGTTTGACACCGCAGAAAGCGCTAATTGATAATGATGCTCATGAACTGTGTCTCTCGTCGTCCCCTGGCCGCCCTCACCGGTGGCGTCCTGGCTGCCGCGCTCGCCCTCACCGGCTGCGCCGGCGCCGACACCGCCGAGGACGACGGCCGGCTCCAGGTGCTCGCCTCCTTCTACCCGCTGCAGTACATCACCGAGGAGATCGGCGGCGACCTCGTCACCGTCACCTCGCTCACTCCCGAGGGCGCGGAGCCGCACGACCTCGAGCTCTCCCCCGCCAAGGCCCGTGAGGTCGGCGACGCCGACCTCGTCGTCTACCTCTCTGACTTCCAGCCCGCCGTCGACGCGGCCATCGCCGCACGCGAGCCGGCACACCTCGTCGACGCGGCGGACTCCGCGAACCTGCAGGCTCACGAGCTGCAGGGCACGCACGAGCACGAGGGCGACGAGCACTCCGAGGAGGAGCACGCGGACGAGCACGCTGAGGAGCACACGGCCGACGACGGCCACGACCACGGCGAGCTCGACCCGCACTTCTGGCTCGACCCCACCCGCCTGGCCGCGGTGAGCAAGGACGTGGTCGCCGAGCTCTCGGCCGTCGACCCGGAGAACGCCGAGACCTACGCCGCCCGCGGCGCGGAGCTCGAGGCCTCCCTCCTCGAGCTCGATGCCGAGCTCACCGCCGGGCTGTCCCAGTGCACGAGCAAGGTGCTGGTGACCACGCACGAGGCCTTCGGCTACCTCGCTGACCGCTATGGCCTCGAGCAGGTGGGCATCTCGGGCATCGACCCCGACGCCGAGCCGTCCCCGGCCCGGATCAAGGAGGTCTCAGCAACCATCCGCGACCGCGGTGTCACCACGATCTACTTCGAGACCCTCATCAGCCCCAAGGTGGCACAGACCCTCGCGAACGACCTCGGGATCACCGCGACCGTCCTGGACCCGCTCGAGAGCCTGAGCGACCCCGACGGCGACTACCGTGGTGTCATGCTCGCCAACCTCGAGGCGCTGCGCACCGGGCTCGGCTGCGCATGACCGCGTCGGCCCTCCCCACCCCAGTCCCCCGCCCGGCCACGCGCGAGCAGGTCATCGAGGCGCGGGACCTGCACGTCACGCTGGACAGCAGCCACATCCTGCGGGGCATCGACCTGAGCGTCACCTCGGGCGAGGTCGTGGCCCTGCTCGGTGCGAACGGCTCGGGAAAGTCGACCCTCGTCCGGGCCCTCGTGGGCATCCTGCCCGCCTCGCGCGGTTCGGTCTCGCTGTACGGCAAGCCCCTGGGCCCCGCCGTCCCGTGGAAGCGCGTGGGCTACGTGCCCCAGCGGGTCAGCGCCACGACCGGTGTCCCCTCGACCGCCCTTGAGGTGGTCTCTTCCGGCCTGCTCTACGGCCGCCAGATCCGGATGCCGCGGGGAGCGCGGGCCACCGCCCTGGACGCCCTCGCCCGGGTCGGTCTCGCCGACCGCGCCAGCCGCGCGGTGAGCGAGCTCTCCGGCGGTCAGCAGCAGCGTGTGCTCATCGCCCGCGCCCTCGTGCGGGACCCAGACCTGCTCGTCCTGGACGAGCCCGTCGCCGGCGTCGACCGGCACAGCCAGGAGGCCTTCGCCGCCACCCTCACCGGTCTGGTCGAGCTCGGCACGACGATCCTCGTGGTGCTCCACGAGCTCGGGTCCTTCGCCCCGCTCATCTCCCGCACGGTCGTCCTGCAGCACGGCACCAAGGTGCACGACGGCGCCGCGCTGCCCGCCGCGCCCGACCACGCCTGGCCCGGGCATGACCACGTGCACCCGCACGAGGACCCGCTCGAGGGGTCTCCGCTCATCCAGGACGCAGGTTTCGGATCATGACCCTTCTCAGCGAGCTCGCCGGGATGCTCAGCGACCCCTTCATGCAGCGGTCCCTCGCCGCAGCCGTGATCGTCGGCCTGACCGCGCCGGTCATGGGCACCTACCTCGTCCAGCGCCGCCTCTCCCTGCTCGGTGACGGCATCGGTCACGTCGCCCTCACCGGGGTGGCGGTCGGCTGGCTGGTCGGCTCCGCGATGGGCCTGGTCCAGAACGACGCCCTCGCCGTCCCCGGCGCCGTCGTCGCCGCGATCATCGGCGCCATCGCCATCGAGCTGGTCCGCGAACGCGGACGCACGAGCGGCGACGTCGCCCTCGCGCTGCTGTTCTACAGCGGCATCGCCGGCGGCGTGCTCATCATCGGCTTCGCCGGCGGGACCAACGCCAACCTCATGTCCTACCTCTTCGGGTCGATCTCCACGGTCACCATGACCGACCTCTACCTGACGATCGGCCTGGGCGTGATCATCCTCGCCGTCGGCGTGGGGCTGAGCGCGGTGCTGTTCGCCGTCTCCCACGACGAGGACTTCGCCCGCGCCTCCGGCCTGCCGGTGCGCGCCCTGAACATCGCCATCGCGGTCATCGCCGCACTCACCGTGACCGTCTCCATGCGCGTGGTGGGCCTGCTCCTGGTGAGCGCGCTGATGATCATCCCGGTGGCCGTCGCCCAGCTCGTCACGACGTCCTTCCGGCGTACCATGGGCGTCGCCGTCGGCGTCGGCGTCACGGTGTGCGTCGTCGGGCTGTCCATCACGTACTGGCAGCCGCAGTCCCCCGGCGCGACCATCGTCATCCTGGCGGTCCTCATCTACGCCCTCGTCGCCGCGCTGCGCCCCCTGGTGCTGCGCCGTCGCAGGGCCGCGCTGGACCCCCACCCGGACATGCTCGACGACGTCTCGCTCGATGCCTCACCCCACGCCTCACTCCACAAGGGAGCCACGACATGCAGCGAATGACTCGCCAGCGCGCGACCATCGCCGAGCTGCTCGACGCGACCGAGGACTTCCGCAGCGCCCAGCAGCTCCACGAGGTGCTGCGCGCCCGTGGCGAGACCACCGGGCTGGCCACGGTCTACCGGACCCTGCAGGCCATGGCAGACACCGGCCAGGTCGACGTCCTGCGCACCGCCGACGGCGAGAACGTCTACCGCCGGTGCCAGCGCACCGAGCACCACCACCACCTCGTGTGCCGCCTCTGCGGTGCGACCATCGAGATCGACGGCCCCACCGTCGAGGCCTGGGCGACCCTGGTCGGGTCGACGCACGGCTTCACCGACATCGAGCACACCATCGAGCTCTTCGGGACGTGCGCCGACTGCGCGGTGGAGCGGTAGGTCGTTGATGCCTGACCTCGACGGAGCACCGTTCGTCGCGATCTTCGGCTTCTTCTTCACGATCGTCTTCGTGCGGACCCAGGCCACCTACTGGCTGGCGCGGCTCGTCGTGGTCCAGACCGTGGCGCGGACTGCCCCGCGCAACCGCGTGCTCGCGCGCGCCCAGGCCTGGTCGCTCAGCCCCGCGGCAGCCCGAGGCACCGCGGCGCTCAACCGCTGGGGCGTACTCGCCGTGCCGCTGAGCTTCTTCACCGTCGGTTTCAAGACGATCGTCAACGCCGCCGCCGGGCTGACTCAGATGCCCGTGCGCCGCTACCTGCCCGCGATGCTCCTGGGCTGCGTCATCCACTCGACCATCTACGCCACCGTCGGGTGGGCGGCCTGGGAGGCGGCGCTGGCCGCGGCTGCCGGGTCCCCGTGGGGCATCGCCGCCCTCGTCGCGCTGGTGCTGGCGGTCGTCCTGGCGGTGTGGGTGTCCCGACGTCGCCGCACGGTCACAGCGCTGCGTCGACCACCGTCGCCAGATGGGCTCTGAGGTCGGCCACCACGTCGACCTGACTGCCCTGGGGCTCCCCCAAGGACAGCAGCCACTGGATCTGCAGGCCGTCCAGGACGGCGATCATCGTGCGCGCGGCGCGGTCCGGGACGACCCCGGCGCGGAGCCGGCCGGCGTCGGCGTGACGCCGGAACTCCTGCGTGAGCATGGCTGTCATCTCGGAGTACCGGCTGACGAAGTAGGCGTGGGCCGGGTGCTCGGGCGACGTCGCCTCGGCTGACAGCGTCGCGTACAGCTCGACGATCGGCCGACGCACCTGGTTGCGCTCGACGAGGTGGACCAGAGCCTCCAGCGCGCTGCGCCCCTGGGCCACCTCCTCCGCCATCGCGGCGCCGTCGACCTCGTCGCGGTACTCCAGGACTGCCGCCAGCAGCGCGGCCTTGGTCGGGAAGTGGTGGAGCAGGCCCGGGTGAGACATCGAGGCCCGTGCCGCGATGTCACGCAGGGACGCCGCGTTGAACCCCACCTCGGCGAACAGCGCGATCGCCGCCTGGATGATCTCCTGGCGCTTGACCCTGCCGTTGGCGTAGACGCGCCGGGCCGGGGTGGTGCCCGGGGCTGGGCTCATCAGCGGGACTCCACGACTGCCTCGGCGTCGGCGGCGGCCTCCTCGACAGCCTCCGCAGCGGCCTCCTGGGCTGCCAGGTCGACCGCGCCGCCGTAGCGTCGGTCGCGGCTGGCGTACTCCTCCACAGCGCGCCACAGGCTGCGCCGGTCCACCTCGGGCCACGGCTCGGGCAGGAAGACGAGCTCGGCGTAGGCGGACTGCCAGATCATGAAGTTCGAGATCCGCTGCTCCCCCGAGGACCGCAGGAACAGGTCGACGTCGGGCAGCTCCGGCTCGTCGAGGAACCGCGCGACGGTCTTCTCGGTGATCTTGTCCGGGTCCAGCCGCCCCGCGGCGACCTCGTGGGCGATGGCCTTGGCAGCGTCGGCGATCTCGGCGCGGCCACCGTAGTTGATGCACATGGTCAAGGTGCAGACGGTGTTCTCGGCGGTCATCTCCTCCGCCGTCTCCAGCTCCTTGATCACCGAGCGCCACAACCGGGGCCGGCGCCCGGCCCAGCGCACCCGGACACCCCACGAGCTCATGGTGTCCCGCTGGCGGCGCAGCACGTCCCGGCTGAAGCCCATGAGGAAGCGCACCTCCTCGGGCGAGCGCTTCCAGTTCTCGGTCGAGAAGGCGTAGGCGGACACGTGCGTGACGCCCACCTCGATCGCTCCTGCCACGACGTCGAGCAGGGCGGCCTCCCCCGCCTCGTGCCCGGCCGTGCGCGGCAGCCCGCGCGCGTTGGCCCACCGGCCGTTACCGTCCATGACGACGGCGACGTGCTTGGGCACGAACTCCGCCGGGATGGACGGCGCCACAGCGCCCGAGGGGTGCGGCGGCGGGGGGACGGGGGCGGCGGGTGGCGTGGCACCCTGAGCAGCTCTGCGGCCGCGGACCATGGCGGGACCTCTCAGTTGTCGGCTGGGGTGGCGGCTGCCACGGGGACGTCGCCGGTGGGACCGGAGGACGAGGAGTCGGGGGCGGCGGTCGGTGCGGGGGTCGGTGCTGCGGTTGGCGCCGGCGTCGGTGCGGGGGTCCCGCCGGGGTCGGCGCGGTCGACCATCCGCAGTGAGCGCAGCGACCGTTCCAGGTGGAACTGGCTATACGCAGCGACGAGGCCGTTGGCCTCGCGCCGGGTGCGCTCACCGGTGGCGTCGGCCACCGACCAGTCACCGCTGAGCAGGGCTGCGAGCAGCTCGATGGTCTCCGGCGCCGGGGCGGTCGAGCCCGGCGGGCGGCACCGCGAGCACACCGTGCCGCCCTGGGCGACGGAGAAGGCGCGGTGCGGGCCCACCTCGCCGCACCGCGCACAGTCGGCGAAGGTCGGTGCCCACCCGGCCACGGCCAGGCCGCGCAGCAGGTAGGAGTCCAGGACCAGGCCAGGGGCGTGAGCCCGCGAGGACAGTGCGCGCAGCGCTCCGGCGAGCAGCCAGAACTGCTGGAGGGCGGGCTCGCGCTCGGCGTCGACGAGACGATCGGCGGTCTCGAGCATGACCGCGCCTGCGGTGTACAGACCGTAGTCCTCGCAGATGGCACGGGCGTAGGGCTCGACCGTCTCGACCTGGGTGACGATGTCCAGGCTGCGCCCGACGTGCAGCTGGACATCGACGAACATGAACGGCTCGAGGCGGGCGCCGAACTTCGAGGAGGTGCGGCGCACCCCCTTGCCCACGGCCCGGACCTTGCCGTGCTCGCGGGTCAGGAACGTGATGATGCGGTCTGCCTCACCCAGCTTGTGGGTGCGCAGAACCAACGCCTCGTCTCGATACAGGACCACAGGTCCATTGTCCGCCATCGCGGCCGCTGGTCCGGCATGCCACGCGCCCTCCGTCACCAGACCCGCACAACTGTGCGGGCCCGGTGGCGGCTGCTACTCCTGGGTGCGGCCCTGGCGGTTGACGGCCGAGATGATCGCCTTGAGGGAGGCGGTCGTGATGGACGGGTCGATCCCGACTCCCCACAGGACCTCCTCGCCGACGGCGCACTCGACGTAGGCCGCCGCCGTGGCGTCCCCACCCTCGGACAGGGCGTGCTCGGCGTAGTCGAGCACCTTCACATCGACGCCGATCGATGACACGGCGTCGACGAAGGCGGCGATGGGTCCGTTGCCGGAGCCCTCCAGGGTGATGAGCTCACCGTCGTCGACGAGATCCACCGACAGCGTGTCCAGGCCGCCCTCGACGCTCGAGGCCCGGGTGCCGCGCAGCGAGAACCGTCCCCACGGCTGCAGGGGGCCGTCGACCGGGGCCGGCAGGTACTCGTCGGCGAAGATCTGCCAGATGTCCTCGCCGGTGACCTCGCGGCCATCGGCGTCGGTCACTGACTGCACCACGCGGGAGAACTCGATCTGCAGACGACGCGGCAGGTCGAGGTGACGCTCGGTCTTGAGCAGGTAGGAGATCCCGCCCTTGCCGGACTGGGAGTTGACCCGGATGACCGCCTCGTAGCTGCGTCCCACGTCGCGCGGGTCGATCGGCAGGTACGGCACGCCCCAGACGAGCTCGTCCACGCTCGTGCCCGCCGCCTCGGCCTGGGCAGCCATGGCATCGAGGCCCTTCTTGATCGCGTCCTGGTGCGAGCCCGAGAACGCGGTGAAGACGAGGTCACCGGCGTAGGGGTGGCGTTCGTGCACCGAGAGCTGGTTGCAGTACTCGGCGGTGCGGCGGATGTTGTCGATGTCAGAGAAGTCGATCTGGGGGTCGATGCCCTGGCTGAACATGTTCATGCCCAGGGTCACCAGGTCGACGTTCCCGGTCCGCTCGCCGTTGCCGAACAGGCAGCCTTCGATGCGGTCCGCGCCGGCCTGGTAGCCCAGCTCGGCGGCGGCCACCGCGGTGCCGCGGTCGTTGTGCGGGTGCAGCGAGATGATGATGTTCTCGCGGTGGTTGAGGTGACGGTTCATCCACTCGATGGAGTCGGCGTAGACGTTCGGCGTCGCCATCTCGATCGTGGCGGGCAGGTTGATGATGACCTTGCGCTCGGGGGTGGGCTCGAAGACCTCGATCACCTCGTTGCAGATCCGCGCCGCGAACTCCAGCTCGGTCCCGGTGTAGGACTCCGGGGAGTACTCGTAGTAGACCGTCGTCTCGGGGATGGTCTGCTCGAACTTGCGGCACAGCTTCGCGCCCTCGAGCGCGATGTCGACGATGCCGTCCTGGTCGGTGCGGAAGACGACCTCGCGCTGCAGGACGGACGTGGAGTTGTACAGGTGCACGATCGCGTGCTTGGCCCCGCGGATGGCCTCGTAGGTCCGGGCGATGAGGTGCTCGCGGGACTGCGTCAGCACCTGGATGATGACGTCGTCGGGGATGAGGTTCTTCTCGATGAGCATCCGGACGAAGTCGAAGTCCGTCTGGGACGCCGAGGGGAAGCCGACCTCGATCTCCTTGTAGCCCATCGACACCAGCAGCTCGAACATCCGCAGCTTGCGCTCGGGGTTCATCGGCTCGATGAGCGCCTGGTTGCCGTCACGCAGATCGACCGCGCACCAGCGCGGCGCCTGGGTGATGGTCTTGTCCGGCCAGGTGCGCCCGGGCAGGTCCACGGTGAACTGCTGGGCGTAGGGCAGGTACTTGCCGACGGGCATGGTCGACGGCTGCTGAGGGGCTGCGTGTGCGTTCATGGCGGGTCAATCCTTCGGTCTCTTGCTGCGTGTGGGTGTGGGTCCTACGAGCCGGCACACCAACCACCGCGACGAGGAACCGGCCTACGAGGCCCCGTCGCGGCACAGAAGGAGCAGGGACACCTGCTGAGCACGCTTCACGAAAAACACTGTACTCCCCCTGCGGAGCGGTGGCGCCAGCGGTCCACGAGGCAGGACACGCTGGCGCCCGCCCCTCAGAACAGCTCGTCGCCGAGGATGCCGAGGTTGTCCGACCACCACTGCATGTCGGTGAGCTTGCCCTCCTCGTACAGACGCATCACGTTGGCCAGCACGACGCCGGAGGCGTCTCCCACGGTCCCGGCGTAGGAGATGTACCAGCCGCCGTCCTCCTCGACCGCGATGAGCGAGAGGTCGCCCAGACCCAGCTCCTTGAGCGCCGGGATGTCGTCGAGGCAGGCGTTGATCGCCTGTCCGTCGACGTCGGCCGAGACACACTCGCCGTCGAGCTCGAGGGTGCTGGCGACACCGTCGAACTCACCGGTGAAGCTGAAGGTCTCCAGCTGCAGCCAGGCGACGCCGTCGTCCTCGTCGCGGACGGCGAAGGACGCGTCGATGGTGCTGGTCTCGAGAAGCTCCTGCAGCTCGGCGAGCTCGGCCACGTCGATCTCGTCGAAGTTCCCGTACAGGGACAGCGCGCGGCGGTCGGCCAGCGGGAGCGTGGACAGGAGCGCGGACTCGTCGCCGGTGGACAGGTACTCCGTGATGGAGTCCACGAGCCCGTCGGCGGCAGCCTCCGGGCTGTCGAACTGACCGGCGAGGTCGCTCGCGGGCAGCGAGCCGCGCTCGACGCCCTCGGCGACCGCTCCGTACTCGAGCATGGTGAGCATGGGGCTGACGTACCAGCTCCCGCCCTCACGCACGACCATGAGGAACGGGTCCTCGAGGTCAGCGGCGGAGACGTCGACCGGGAAGGTCTCGGCGACGGCAGTGTTCATCTCCTCGCGGACCTCGGCGTCGGTGGGCATCGAGGTCCCGCTCAGCGCGAAGAGCTCGGACATGGGCCCGCTCTCGAGCTGGTCCATCGCGGCGATCGTGGCGTCGCTGAGTTCCTCGGCGTCGGCGTCGATGGTCAGCTCACCGGCGACGACGGACACCTTTGCCAGGCCGTCCTCGATCTCCTCGACCTCGACCTCCAGGCCGTCCATGCTCAGGTCGAAGGCCTCGAGGTAGTCCTCGTACACGTCCTTGAGCGCCCCGGTGTCGAGGTCGCTGTCTTCGCTCATCCGGTCCATGAACAGGCTCATGCCCGTCGTCGCGCTCTCGAACTCCGAGGGAGAGGTGACGCCGTAGAGCGCGACCAGGTCCTTGGACACTGCTGCGTCCATCATCTGGGTGACTGCCGCCTCGGGGGTCTTGGCCCCGCCGACCTTGGAGAACCAGAGGGCGTTGGCCGCGAAAGCAGCACCAGCGACCACGAGCACGCCGACCACCGACACGCCGATCCACAGGCCGCGGCGCGACGACGCCTTGGGCTGGGGCTGGGGCTGGCTCCACGCCGTGCTCGCGGCACCGGCCGGCTGCTGTCCCCATGCGGGGTCCTGCTGCTGGTTCCATGCGCCCTGGCCGGCGGGAGGCTGCTGTCCCCATGCGGCCTGGCCTGCGGGGTCCTGCTGCTGGTTCCATGCACCCTGGCCAGCGGGAGGCTGCTGTCCCCACGCGGCCGTCTGCTCGGCAGCGGGCGGGCCCCACTGGCTGGCCTGCTCCCCCGTCGACGGTGTCGTGGAGGGTGTCGTGGGGCTGACACCGTAGGCGCCGTACCCGCTCGGGAGGGGCTGGGTCACGGACGGATCCTGGGCCGGGGTGCCATATCCGTACCCCGCCGCGGGAGCCGCGCCGCGAGCGGCCAGCGCCGCGTCGATCGTGGGATCGCCGAAGGCCCTGAGCCAGTCCAACAGCTCGGGGTACGCAGTCGGGTTCGCGGCGATGGCAGGGCGCAGGTCCGGGCGGTGCGTGGCGATCTCGCCCAGGAGCGCAGCCGGGGTGGAGGGGTCAGCGGCCTGCGCGAGGGTGTAGTCGCTCGGGTTGGTCATTGCTACCTGTCTTCTCTGGTTGCCGGTGGACGCAGGGGCGGGGTGGGCAGAGCGGGCTGGGCGGAGCAGGGTGGGGCAGGGCCGGGCAGGTGGGGCGGGGCCGGGCAGGTGGGGTGGGGGCAGGAGGCCGGCCGTCTGGCGGACGGCCTCCTGCCCCGGACTGCAGGGGTTCCTCAGTGCTCGCGGCGGCGCAGCGCCTCGTCCACCTCAGGGTCGCCGAGCTGGGAGAGCCAGCCCAGCAGCGCCGGGTAGGTCGACGGGTTCGCCGCCACCTGGGCGCGCAGCTCAGGAGCGTCCTGGACGATCTGGGCCAGGACGGCACCCGGGGTGCTCGGGTCGAGCGCCTGAGCGGCGGTGAAGCCGCTGCTCGTGGGAGCCTCGACGACCTCGGTCACCTCGGAGACGGGCTCCTCACGGTGCGACGGGTCCGCCGGCTGCGGGGCCGTCTCGTGCGGGGCCGTCTCGTGCGGGGCCGTCTCGTGCGAGACGTCCTGCACGGGCTCAGGCTGCACCGGCTGCACCGGCTCAGACTGCGCGACGTGCTGCTGGGGCTGCTGCTGCGGAGCCTGCTGCTGGGGCTGGGGAGCCTGCGGTGCGTTACCGCCAGCCCCCTGGGTCTGCCACGGCCCGGCCTGGGCAGGTGCGCCGTAGGCCTGGGGCGCCTGGCCGGGCGCGCCGTAGCCACCCGGTGCGCCCGCCCCACCCGGAGCACCGGGTCCTGCGGGAGCACCGGCCTGACCGGGGTACTGGTAGCCGGGTGCCTGCCCCTGGGGTGCGGCCCACTGGTACGCGGCGTTCGTCGCGCCCTGGCCGACGGGGCGGTGGGAGGCGAAGTACTCGCGCACGTCCTTCGGCACCGTCAGCGCGATCGCTACGAGGACGGGCAGACCGAAGGCGAGGAGAAGGTGGCCCACGGTGATGTACTTCCCGTCCCCGAAGGCCTCCTCGGGCACCATGATGACGATGACCAGGCCGAGGACGAAGGTGACCCCGGCGGCGCCGAGAGCGAGGATCCGGCTGGCGGAGAGGTTCTTGGCCAGCGAGAGCCGGGCGTAGAGCGCCACGGCGAGGATCAGCAGGCCCAGCACGATGGTGGTGACCAGGACGCCGGTGGACCGATCGACGACGTCCACGAAGAACAGCAGCGCGGACGTGACCACGGTGGCCGCGGCGAGCAGGGCGATGTAGTCGAAGCCGTGCACAGCGGTGAAGATCCACGTCGTGGACCGCGGCTCGCGGGACAGGGCGCGCAGCGTGGCAGGCGCCGCAGCGGCAGCAGCGGCGGCGGGGACGAAGATCGCCCCGAGGCCCTCCTCCAGGCTGAGCGGCTGGATGATCCCCAGACCGAAGACGCGCAGCGACTCGATCTTGACCAGGGAGGACCCCTCGCCGGCACCGAAGACGAAGGCGCACACGAGCATGACGCCGATGCCGATGAGCACCAGTCGCCAGCTCGGCGACCGCAGCACGACGGTCCCGTAGATCGCCCACAGGCTGAAGGCGACGGCCACGATCCAGGCCAGCACGGCGCCGACTGCGGCGACCGTTCCCCAGAAGTCTGCGAAGTCACCGATGTCGATGAGGAAGAAAATCAGCGAGACGACGTAGGTGAGGGCGATGAACCCACCGATGGCCGCGGTGATGGACCACCAGAGCTTCGACACGTCTCGGTCGAGGTCCTCCGGGCCCATCTCGCACTGGCGCGGCTGGGCTGCCAGGACCGCGCCGGCGAGACCGAGGGCGAAGATCGTCCCCAGTCCGGTGATCTCGTCGCTGGTGAGGATGTCCATCACCACGTACACGAGGACGACGACGACGTACGGCGCGTTGGCCAGCAAGCGCGCCTTGCGGGTGGTGTGCACCGTCCAGCTCGGCGGGAACACGCCCGCTCGGGCGAGGTAGGGCAGCGTGAGGGAGACGATCGAGAGGACCGTCACGAGGATCACGACGAAGTGGAAGCGGTCACCGATGTCCTCGAACTCGCGACCGTAGGTCACCGGCAGCGCGAAGGAGACGAGCAGGAGCAGGGCGGCGATGGCGTCCCGGACGAAGTCCGACGTGGGGATCCCTGCGAAGGGGTTGGGCCGCGGTGCGGCGGGAGCCTGGGCGTAGGACCCGGAGGGCTGCTGTCCGTGCTGGCCCGAGGGGCCCGGCGCCGGTGCGGGGCCGCTCGGCTGTCCCGCGTACGGGCCACCCTGACGACCGGGCTGCTGGTAGGGCGCGGGCTGACCGTAGCCGGACGGGGAAGCCTGTCCTGGCTGGGCGTGCTCGCCTGGACCCTGCGAGGACTGCTGGTGCCCGTTGGGCGGGTAGCCACCGGGTGGCGGAGCCTGACCTTCGTAACTCATGATCTCCCTCTCGTCGTTACCGTCTGCGACCGTGCCCGCGGCGTGGGACGCGCGACGGTGCCACGTGGATGACGGTGACAACCTACCCACATCGCACGTGCCGTGCCTATGCCATCCACCCGCCGGAGCGAGCCGTGGACCACGGCCGCCGGAGCTCCGGCGCCCCGCGCCGGAGGGCGGGGCTGCCGGGCGGCGCCCGGTGCGGTGCTGATGACAGCATGGACACTATGTCCAGGAAGGGCCTGAGCGCACCCCTGCGGAGTGGGTAGAGGTCCCCATGACCTCGACGAACAGCGAGGTCACAGGGGCGAGAGGAGAGACGAGAGGGACCGGGCGGCCTCGGTCAGAAGCCGAGCTTGCGCAGCTGGTTGGGGTCGCGCTGCCAGTCCTTGGCCACCTTGACGTGCAGGTCGAGGTAGATCCGGTTGCCGAGCAACGCTTCGATGCCCTTGCGCGCCTCGGTGCCCACGTGCCGCAGCCGCGACCCGCCGCGGCCGATGATGATCGCCTTCTGGCTGTCACGCTCGACGTAGAGGTTGACGCGGACGTCGAGCAGCGGGTTGGCGCCCGACCCGCCCTCGCGCGGGGTGATCTCCTCCACGACCACCGCGAGGGAGTGCGGCAGCTCCTGGCGTACGCCCTCGAGGGCGGCCTCACGGACCAGCTCGGCGACCATGACGGCCTCGGGCTCGTCGGTCAGCTCACCGTCGGGGTAGAGGACCGCGCCCTCGGGCAGGTGACCCACGAGGACGTCGGCGAGCACGTCCACCTGGAACTCGCCCTTGGCCGAGACGGGGACGATGTCCGCCCACTCCCCCAGCTCGTTCACCTTGAGCAGGTGCTTGGTCAGCTCCTCACGGGTGACGAGGTCTGCCTTGGTGACGACGGCGACGATCGGCGTGCGACGACGCCCGGTGCTCAGCTGGGCGAGCTGCTCGGCGATGTACCGGTCGCCCGGGCCGATCTTCTGGTCGGCCGGGAGGCAGAACACGATGACGTCCACCTGGGTGAGGGTCTCGCGGACGAGGTCGTTCAGGCGCTCCCCCAGGAGCGTGCGCGGGCGGTGCAGGCCGGGGGTGTCGACGAGGATGAGCTGGGCGTCGGGCCGGTTGACGATGCCGCGGATGGTGTGGCGGGTGGTCTGGGGACGGTCGGAGGTGATCGCGACCTTCTGCCCCACCAGCGCGTTGGTGAGCGTCGACTTCCCGGCGTTGGGCCGGCCGACGAGGCAGGCGAAGCCCGATCGGTACGTCCCACCGACCTGGGTGTCGGGTGAGGTGTTACGGGTCATGAGTCGGTCTCCTGCTGTTCTGCGGACGCGCGGCGGTCGTCGCTCGCGCGGTGGTCGTCAAGTACTCGTCGTTCTTGTGTGGTCTCGGTGGCCGCGGGGGCGCTGCGCGAGACGAGGACGGTCGCCAGCTGGCGACGTCGGCCCTCCACCTGCTCGGCGACCAGGTGCAGGCCGTGGACGTCGGCGGCCGAGCCCGGCAGCGCCACCTTGCCCAGCGCCTTGGAGAGCAGGCCGCCGGTGGTGTCCACGTCGTCGTCTTCGATCTCGAGGTCGAAGAGCTCCCCGAGGGAGTCGATCGGCAGCCGTGAGGGCACGCGGAACTGACCCGGTGAGACCTCCTCCACCTCGGGTGGGGCGGCGTCGTGCTCGTCGGTCACCTCGCCGACGATCTCCTCGATCGCGTCCTCGATCGTCACCAGCCCGGCGATGCCGCCGTACTCGTCGACGACGAGCGCCATGTGCGAGGAGGAGACCTGCATCTCCCGCATGAGGTCGTCGACCGGCTTGGACTCCGGCACGAAGGTCGCCGGTCGCATGACCGTGGTCACCGGGCGGGTCTCCCCGCCCTCGGCGTCGTGCAGGACCCGCACGACGTCCTTGAAGTACACGACGCCCAGCAGGTCGTCCACGGACTCCCCGATGACCGGCACCCGGGAGAACCCCGAGCGCAGGAAGAGGGAGAGCGCCTTGGGCAGCGGAGTGGTGGCCGCGCAGGTCACCATGTCGGTGCGCGGGACCATGACCTCCCGGGTCAGGGTGCTGCCCAGCTCGAAGACGGAACGGAGCATCATCCGTTCCTCGTCCTCGATGACGTCGGAGTCGTTGACCCGGTCGACCATGTCCCGCAGCTCGCGGGACTCGTCGGCCTCCAGGGTGGTGCGCGTCGCGCTGGTCAGCCGCGTCACGCCGCCGGCCACCGCGAGCACGACGCTGAGCACCCGGCTGACCAGGACGAGCGTCTGGGCAGGGCGGTGCCGCCCGAGGCTGCGCGGGCTGACCCGCACGATGAGCAGCGAGACGAGAGCGCTGATGACGACGGCGAGGATGAGCACCAGCCACCACTGGTGCACCACCGAGGCCAGGGCCACGGTGATGCACGCGGTCGCGAGCATCTCGGCGAAGACCCGGACGAAGGCCGCTGCGGCGGCGGTGTGGCCGGGGTCGGCCACCAGGCGCTGGATGCGCGCGGCGCTGTCCGGGCGGTGATCGATGATCTCGCTGACCGCCGAGCGAGAGATCCTGAGGACGGCGGCCTCACCTGCGCTGAGGATCGCGGCGAGCGCGATGCCCACGACTGCGAGCAGGAGGAGGAGGCCGACGGGTATGTCTCCGGCCACGCTCATCCGGTGGGTCGGCCGGCGAGGAAGGTGAGCAGAAGCTTGCGCTGGAGCGCGAACATCTCCTTCTCCTCCTCGGGCTCGGCGTGGTCGTAGCCGAGCAGGTGCAAGATTCCGTGCGTGGTCAGCAGCAGCATCTCCTCGACCGTGGAGTGACCGGCCGCGACGGCCTGCGCGGCGGCGACCTCAGGGCACAGCACGACGTCGCCGAGCAGGCCGGCGGGGGTGATGTCCCCGTCCCGGCCCGGGCGCAGCTCGTCCATCGGGAAGGACAGCACGTCCGTGGGTCCCGGCTCGTCCATCCACTGGATGTGCAGCTCAGTCATGACGTCGGTGTCGACGAAGAGGATCGACAGCTCGGTCTGGGCGTGCACGTGCATCTCGTCGAGCACGAACCGGCCCAGCGCAGCGAACTCGGCCTCATCGACCTCGTAGCCGGACTCGTTGTTAACTTCGATGCTCACCGATGGTGGCCTTTCTCGTGGATGTGGTCGCCCGGGGCGTGCGAGCCGCCGGTGCGGGTGCTGACCGCCGTGTCCCAGCGGGAGTACGCGTCGATGATGTCGGCCACCAGCCGGTGACGGACGACGTCGCCCGAGCTCAGCCGGCAGAACTCCACGTCGTCGACCCCGGTGAGGATGTCCTGGACGACGCGCAGCCCTGACGCCGTGCCACCGGGCAGGTCCACCTGGGTGACGTCACCGGTGATGACCATCTTGGACGAGAAGCCCAGCCGGGTGAGGAACATCTTCATCTGTTCCACGGAGGTGTTCTGCGCCTCGTCGAGGATGATGAACGCATCGTTGAGGGTGCGCCCGCGCATGTACGCCAGGGGGGCGACCTCGATGGTGCCGGCCTCGATGAGCTTGGGGATGGACTGCGGGTCGATCATGTCGTGGAGGGCGTCGTAGAGCGGGCGCAGGTACGGGTCGATCTTCTCCGAGAGCGACCCCGGCAGGAAGCCCAGCCGCTCCCCCGCCTCCACGGCCGGTCGGGTGAGCACGATCCGGTTGACCTGGCGGGCCTGGAGGGCCTGGACCGCCTTGGCCATGGCCAGGTACGTCTTGCCGGTCCCGGCCGGACCGATCCCGAAGGTCACGGTGTTGGCGTCGATCGCGTCGACGTAGTGCTTCTGCCCGACGGTCTTGGCCCGGATGGTGCGGCCCTTGTTGGACAGGATGTTCAGGGTGAAGACCTCGGCGGGACGGGTCTCGGTGGCTGAGGTCAGCATGACGATCGACCGCTTGACGACGTCGGCGGACAGCGCCGTGCCGGCCTCGGCGACCTCGATGAGCTCGTCGACCAGGCGGGCGGCCAGGGCGACGTCGCCGACCGGTCCGCGCAGGACGATCTCGTGGTCACGGACGCGGACGTCGACGGCGTCGAAGCCTTCCTCGATCGCTCGCAGGACGGAGTCCACGGGCCCGAGCAAGGACGAGATCGAAACGTCCGCAGGCACGATGATGCGGTGCTCGACGTCCCCTCGCGAGGATCCGGTCGTGCTCTCTGGAGTTGCCATATAGCGGTGTGCCCGCTCCTTGTCTGATCGTTCGCTGCAGTGACGGCCCGTGTCCGCAGACAGGTACCCGCTTCCCAGTCTAACGAGCAGGTGGCTCCGCACCGCACGAGCAGCGGATCGCTGCCGCGCGGGCGAGCGCGGGCCTCAGGCCGGGGACCAGCCGAGCCGCTCGCCGCCGATGACATGACCGTGGACGTGGAAGACGCTCTGCCCGGCGTGCGGGCCGGAGTTGAAGATGAGCCGGAACTGACCGTCGGCCAGGTCCCCGGCGATCTCGTCGGCCAGCGCCACCACCCCGGCGAGCAGGGCCGGGTCGCCTGCGGCGAGCTGGGCGATGTCGCCGTAGTGCTCACGCGGCACCACGAGGACGTGCATCGGCGCCTGCGGGTTGATGTCGCGGAAGGCGATCACCTCGGGCGTCTCGGCGACGACCGTGGCTGGCACCGTGCCTGCGACGATCTTGCAGAACAGGCACTCCGGGTCGGTCAGGGTCGGGGAGTTCGGCTGCGAGGAGGTCATCACCCGAGGCTAGCCCAGTTCGGGTGCCGGCTCAGCGCAGGCTCACCCCCACCGGCCCAGCCGCTGGCTCAGCAGCGCGATCGCGATGGGCCCCGCGGTCGAGGTGCGCAGCACGTGCGGACCGAGACGGGCGAGCACCGCGCCGGCGTCGGTGAGCGCTGCGACCTCACGGTCGCTGATCCCACCCTCGGGGCCCACGACGACGAGCACCCGGCGGACCGGCGCACCGGCGGCGGCCGCAGCCGCGTCAGGGACCGGGAGGTCGACGCCGGCCAGCGGCGTCGTGGCGTCCTCGTGCAGCACCACGGTCAGGCCGCCGCCGGCGCGCACCTCCTCGACGGTCGAGGCGAGCGCCTTGCCGTCCACCACCTGGCCGACGGCGGGCAGGGTCGCCCGGCGCGCCTGCTTGGTCGCGGCCTTGACGGTGGCGACCCAGCGGGCACGGGACTTCGCGGCGCGGTCACCGCGCCACACCACCACGGAGCGTTCGGCCTGCCACGGCAGGACCGCGTCCACGCCCACCTCGGTCGCCGCCTCGATGGCCAGCTCGTCGCGGTCTCCCTTGGCGAGGGCCTGCACGAGGACGAGCTCGACGCCGTCGGGAGCCTCGGTGCGCACAGCGGTGACCGAGAGCTCGAGCGTCCCGGCGTCGACCGTGGCGACCACGGTCTCCACCCGCCGGCCGGCGCCGTCGACCACGTCGATGCGCTCCCCCACCCGGCGGCGCTGCACGACGCCCGCGTGGCGCCCTTCGTCGCCGTCGAGCAGGTAGGTGTCACCGGGCGCGAGGACGGCCAGGCCGCCTGGGTCGGCGAGGAAGACCGGCGCGCTCACTATCGACCCGAGAGCTTGTCACGCAGGCGGGTGAAGACACCCGGGTGCGCGGCGGCCACGCGTCCCTCGGGACGCTCTTCCCCGCGCAGCTCGGCGAGCTGACGCAGCAGGTCGGCCTGCTCGTCGTTGAGGCCGGTCGGGATCTGGATCTCGACGTGGACGTTGAGGTCACCGCGTCCGGCGGCGTGCAGGTGCCCGATGCCCAGGCCCTTGAGGGTGATGATCTGACCTGGCTGCGTGCCCGGGCGCAGGTCCACGGACTCGACGCCGTCGAGGGTCTCGAGCTCGATGACCGTGCCCAGCGCGGCGGCGGTCATGGGCACCTCGAGGGTGGCGTGCAGGTCGTCGCCGCGGCGCAGGAACAGCTCGTGCTTGCGCTCACGGATCTCGAAGTACAGGTCACCGGCCGGTCCGCCGGCGGGGCCGACCTCACCCTGGGAGGTGAGCTTGATCCGGTTGCCGGTCTCCACTCCCGCGGGCACCTCGACGGTGACGGTGCGACGGCTGCGCACGCGGCCCTCGCCGGCGCACTCGGCGCACGGCTCGGGGATCGTGGTGCCGAAGCCCTGGCAGGGGGCGCACGGCGCGGTCGTCATGACCTGGCCGAGGAAGGAGCGGGCCACCCGCTGGACCGTCCCGCGCCCGTTGCAGACGTCGCAGGTGCGCGGGGAGGTGCCGGGGCGGCAGCAGGAACCGGAACAGGTGCCGCAGACGACTGCGGTGTCCACCTGGACCTCGCGGCGCACACCGAAGGCGGCCTCGGCGAGGTCGATGTCCAGGCGGATGAGCGCGTCCTGGCCGCGGCGGGCGCGCGGGATGGGTCCGCGCTGGGCCTGACCGCCGCCGAAGAACGTCTCGAAGATGTCCTGGAAGCCGAAGCCGCCGCCCATGCCGCCGCCGGGGGCGGAGGGGTCGTTGCCCATGTCGTAGGAGCGGCGCTTCTCCGGGTTGGAGAGCACCTCGTAGGCGCGGCCCACGTCCTTGAACTGGTCTTCGGCGCCGGGGCCGGCAACGTCGGGGTGGAACTCGCGCGCAAGCTTGCGGTAGGCCTTCTTGATCTGGTCCTGGCTTGCGTCCTTGGCCACACCAAGCACGTCGTAGTAGTCGCTCACTGAATACTCTCTGCCGATCGGGGTTTGCTGAAACTCGGGAGTGCCGGGCGGTGCCGCCACCGGCGGTCGCACGGTCAGGTCAGGTCAGGTCAGGTCAGGTCAGGTCAGGTCGGTCAGGTGGTGTCACGTGTGACAACGCCACCGAGGTCCATTGTGATTCCCTCTGGTGGCCAGGTCATGTGGTGAGGATCCTGGAGAGGTACCTCGCCACGGCCCGGACCGCCGCCATCGTGGCCGGGTAGTCCATCCGGGTCGGTCCGATCGAGCCGATCGTCGCGATGGCGTCGCCCTCGCTGCCGTAGCCGGTCGTCACGATGGACGTCTCGTAGAAGCCGCTGAGCTGGGTCTCGTGGCCGATGCGCACGGCGACGTCCCCGGAGTCCTCGACCATGTCGGTCAGCAGGTTGAGCAGCACGACCTGCTCCTCGAGCGCCTCCAGGACCGGCCGCAGCGAGTGCTCGAACCGCATGTTCGCCTGGGCCAGGTTCGCGGTCCCGGCGAGCACGATCCGTTCCTCGCTCTCCTGGGACAGCGTGTCGGTGACCACCTCGGCGATCCGCGCCACCATGGCGCGGTCACGCGGGTGGAAGCTGTCCGCGAGCTCCTCGAGCGCCACCCGCAGCTCGGGCAGCCGGCGACCGGCCGCCGCGACGTTGAACCGGGTCCGCAGGTGGAGCAGCGTCTCCTCGTCCGGCGGGCACTCCACCTCGAGGGTGCGCTGCTCGACGCGGCCGGTGTCGGTGATGATCACCACGAGCAGCCGGCGGTCGCCGAGCACGACGATCTCCAGGTGACGCAGCCCGGACCGGCGCAAGGAGGGGTACTGCACCACGGCGACCTGACCGGTGAGCTGAGCCAGCAGCCGCCCGGCGCGGGAGATGACGTCGTCGAGGTCGACCGCACCGGCGAGGAAGGTCTCGATCGCGTTCTTCTCGGCCGGCGAGAGCGCCTTGACCTCGGCCAGACGGTCGACGAACATCCGGTAGCCCTTGTCGGTGGGCACCCGGCCGGCGGAGGTGTGCGGCTGGGCGATGTAGCCAGCCTCTTCCAGCACCGCCATGTCGTTGCGGATGGTTGCCGGGGAGACGCCCAGACCGTGCCGTTCGGCGAGCACCTTCGACCCGACCGGCTCACGCGTGTGGACGTAGTCCTCGACGATGGCCCGGAGCACATCCAGCCTGCGGTCGTCGCTCGACGCCATGTCAGTTCCTCCTGCCCTCACGTAGCACTCGAAGTAGGTGAGTGCTAATTCTACGCGACACCCCCCAGGCACTTCCACGACCACCCCGCCGCGGCGGATAACCTTGCGCGGTGAGCGCTGATCGTTACTCCTCCGACGTCCTGTCCTCCGGCCCCCACCCGGCCTCCCGGCGGCCTGTCTCGCGGCCGTTCCCCGCCGATCGCGGCCTCGTGGTGGAGGAGGTCACCTCCGGATGGGTGGGCGCGGTGGTGCGCACGGAGAAGTCCGGCGGGATGCACGTGGTGGTGCTCGAGGACCGCGCAGGGCGCACCCGGACCTTCCCGCTCGGCCCCGGCTTCTGGATCGACGGTGCCCCCGTCGAGCTCACGCCACCGGTGGCGGCGCGCGCGCCGCAGGCCCCCGCCCGCACCGCGAGCGGCTCCCGGGCGGTGACCGACACCCGCGCCCGGGTGGCCCGCGGCAGCCGGATCTGGGTCGAGGGCCGTCACGACGCCGAGCTGGTCGAGCGGGTGTGGGGCGACGACCTGCGGGTGGAGGGCGTCGTCGTCGAGCTGCTCGACGGCGTGGACAACCTCGCCGTGGCCCTGGCGGACTTCAAGCCCTCCCCCGGGCGCCGGGTCGGTGTGCTCGTGGACCACCTCGTGGCCGGCTCCAAGGAGCAGCGCATCACCGACGACGTGCTGCGCCAGTTCCCCGGCGGGAACGTGCGGGTCCTGGGTCACCCCTACGTCGACGTGTGGCAGGCGGTCCGCCCTGCCCGCATCGGCCTGGAGCGGTGGCCGGTCATCGAGCGCGGCACGGAGTGGAAGTACGGGATCCTGCGTGAGCTGGGCTGGCCCGCGCAGAACCAGACCGACGTGGCGATGGGGTGGAAGAAGATCCTGGGCACGGTGCGCTCCTACGCGGACCTCGAGCCCTCACTGCTGGCGCGGGTGGAGGAGCTCATCGACTTCGTCACCGAGGGCTGAGCCCGCGGGATACGCGGGGTGCTGGGCGAGACGGGGTACTGGGCTAGACGGGGTACTCCCCGATGAGGCGGCGGTAGACGAAGGCGGAGGCGATCATCGCCACGGGCAGCGCCACGAGCAGCCCGATCCCGAGCAGCAGGCTGCCGATGAACTCGGCGATGTACACCCCGATGGACAGCAGCACCACGGTGGCGAGGTTCGCCCACACCATCCGGAAGCTGGCGCCGATGGCGTCGATCGCGCCCAGACGTCTGTCGATGACGAAGAACAGCGCGAACTGAGCGAAGAACGCGAAGATGATCCCGCCGACGACGGTGATGGACAGCAGCGCCGTCGCCAGGCCCACGAGCACCGCGGTGAGGATGACCGTGCCGAGGTTGTCGAAGCGGAAGAAGTCCTCGTAGGCGAGCCGCCGGCCGTGCGTCGCCACGAGCGACCCGCGGATGATCCCGGCCTGGACCAGCGCGCCGAGCACCACCGCCAGGGCGATGAACACGACCATGCCGAACCCGAAGCCGAAGGCACCACCGCTGCTGAGGTTCCCGTAGGCGTCCGTGGTGGCCGCGGCCGTGCCGACGAGGATGGTGAAGGCGATGATCCCCAATACGACGAACGCCGCGGCGTAGGTGAGGGCCGCGAGGAGGATCACGCCGACGTTCTCGGTGAACTTGTTCCAGCCGTAGGTGAAGGCGTCTGCGACCGAGACCTGGCTGAGGGCCGCCTGCGGGTAGCCGGCCGGAGGCGGTGGGTAGCCGGCCGGCGGCGGTGGGAAACCGCTCGGCTGGGGCGGGTAGCCGCCAGCCGCGGGGGGACCGGGCTGACCGGGCGTCGGGGGCACCGGGGATGTCGGCGGTGTCGGCGGTGTCGGAGGTGTCGGGGGCACGTCGTGGGGCGGCTGCGGCTCGTCCGGTCCAGTGCCGTCGGGGGGCTTGTCACTCATGGCGTCTCCTCGTCCGTGCGATGGATCCGTGCAGGTGCGCTCATCTGCATCGTTCCACCCCTGCGCACGCCACGCCCCGCGGCGCCGCTACCGCCGCGTCACTGCCCCGCCCGCAGGGCCTGCGCCTGCGCCAGTCCCGCCGCGATCGTCTGGGCGTAGATCTCCTGCCCGGAGGCCTGAGGGTGGACGCCGTCCTTGCCCAGCCCCTCGGGGTGGGCGGCGATCGCCGCCTGCCAGTCGGCGACGACGACGTTGGGGTGACGGGCAGCTGCCTCGCGCATCTGGTCGTTGGTCGGACCGATCCAGGACCGGTCGCCGTAGCCGGTGACCAGCACGATCGTGTGGTCGGGACCGATCGCGGCGATCGCCTCGTCCATGACCCGGGCGTTGACGGTCGAGTTGGTCCCGAGGGAGAGCACGACGTAGGGACGCAGCGCGCCGCCGGCCGCCAGGGCGGCGGCCACCTCGGGGGTCGTGCTCATCTGGCGAGAGACCTCGGCGTCGATGTGCACCCCGGGAAGGATGGACTGCAGCGCGGTGGCACTGATCAAGGTGACCGAGTCACCGATCACCGTCACCTGGTCACCGGTCGGCGCGACGGCCTCCGGCTGCGCAGGCGGGATGGGCGTCGGGCTGGAGACCGCGCCTTCGGGGACGGTGCCCTCGGGCGACCCGGCGTCCGGTGCGTCGGGGGCGGGCGTCTGGTCCCCGCCGCCCTCCACGGCGCTCTCCCCGGTGCCCGAGGCGGCCTCGGCACCGAGCCGGATCGCCGCCTCCAGCTCGGAGACAGCCGGCGCCCGCACGAAGGCGGCCACGACCGAGGCGGTCACCACGAGGGTCAACGCGGCAGCCGCTGCGGCGCGCACCCGCCCGCGCGGGGTCCGCGCAGGAGAGCGGCGTTCGGCCCAGGCGACCAGCGCGACCCGGCGCGACCATCCCCACAGCGACCGCACGAGCGTGCCGATCCCACGTGCCATCACCGGCGCCTCGATGAACCGGTGAGAGGCCCAGGCCGCAGCCACCGTGAGCACCAGCGTCACCAGCACCACCGTCCATGGCGTGCCGTGGCCCGGGTGGTCGGCGCCCATGACCTCCGAGACGAGCACGAGCAGCGGCCAGTGCCACAGGTACAGCCCATAGGACCGCACCCCGATCCAGCGCAGCGGCGCCACCTCGCACCGCTGGGCGAGCGCCTGGCTGCGGACGATGAAGGCGATGAGCCCCACCGCCGCCAGCGAGACCAGCACGAGGCCACCGCGGTAGGTGAACGCGGCGTCGATGGGCAGCATCACGGCGGCCACCACCAGTGCGGCGGCGCAGACCGCGCCGAGCGCGAGGCGCGCCACGCGGCGTCGGGCAGGGTCGGCCAGGAGGGATCGCACGGCAGGGAGACCAGGTCGGTGGCCGTCGTCGGGAGCGAAACACAGCGCGAAGAAGGCGCCGGCCATGAGACCGAACATGTGCGTGTCGGTGCCGTAGTAGACCCGGGAGGGGTCGGCCATCGGGTCGAAGCTCGCGGCCATCCACAGCGCTGAGCCGACGGCGAAGGCCGCCGTCACCGCCAGGCCCACCGCGCGCGAGCGGCGGATGCCGAAGACGGCGAGCACCACCAGCGGCCAGAAGACGTAGAACTGCTCCTCCACGGCCAAGGACCAGAAGTTGGCGAACAGCTGCGGGCTCAGGTCGCTCGAGTACGAGGCACCCTGGGCGATGTACACCCAGTTGCTCGCGAAGGTCAGCGCGCCCATGACCTGCGACCGGATGCCCACCAGCACGTCCCCGCCGAGGACCCCGGCGATCGCGGTGCACGTGATGACCACCGTCACCATCGCCGGCAGCAGCCGCCGGGCCCGGCGCGTCCAGAACCGGCGCAGGGACACCCGTCCGGTCTGCACGCGCTCACGGACCAGCAGGGTGGTGATGAGGAAGCCGCTGAGGACGAAGAACACGTCCACCCCGACGAACCCGCCCGGGAGCCACCCCGGCACGAAGTGGAAGGTCATGACCGCGATGACGGCCAGGGCGCGCACGGAGTCCAGCCCGTGGATCCGGGGAGGCCGGGAGTGCGCGCGCGGGGCCGAGGGCTTGCGCGGCGGGGAGGTCTGGCGGGCTGGTGCGGTCGGGAGGGGGGTGCCTGGAGTCATGGTCAATCTGTGAGGTCGCGTACCACGGTGTCTGCAAGGAGCCGGCCCTTGCGGGTCAGCACGGCTCGTCCGGCGAGCGCGGCCCGACCGTCGAGAAGCTCGGTGGCCACATGACCGGCCACGCGTCGGCGGGCCCCCGCGGACAGCACCGACAGGTCCAGGCCCTCGCGCAGCCGCACACCGAGCATGACGCGCTCGAGCTGGGCGGAGGCGTCGTCGAGGACCTCCCGGCCGGCGGCCGGGCTGCGACCGTCACCGAGCACGCGTGCGTACCGCAGCGGGTGCTTGACGTTCCACCAGCGGATACCGCGGGTGCCCGGCTCGTCGGAGCCCATGTAGGAGTGCGCGCCGGGGCCGATGCCCCACCAGTCGTCCCCGCGCCAGTAGGCCAGGTTGTGCCGGCAGGCGCGCTGCACCCCGTCGGTGGTGCGCGCCCAGTTGGACACCTCGTACCACTGCAGGCCTGCTGCGGTGAGCAGGTCGTCGGCGAGCTCGTACTTGGTCGCCTGGTCGTCCTCGCTGGGCAGGGACAGCTCGCCGCGGCGCACCTGGGCGGCCATCTTCGTGCCCGGCTCCACGACGAGGGCGTAGGCCGAGACGTGGTCGACGCCGGTGGCCAGCGCGGTCTCCACGCTCAGCCGCCAGTCGTCCAGGGTCTCCCCCGGGGTGCCGTAGATGAGGTCGAGCGACACCTCCAGGCCCGCCTCGCGAGCCCAGCGCACGACGTCGGGGATGCGGCGCGGGTCGTGGGTGCGCTCGAGGGTCGCCAGGACCGAGGGCACCGCGGACTGCATACCGAAGGACACCCGGGTGAACCCGGAGTCCGCGAGCAGCTGCAAGGACTGTGGGGTGACCGAGTCCGGGTTCGCCTCGGTGGTCACCTCGGCGTCGGGGGCCAGGCCCCACGCCTGCCGGACGCCGTCGAGCATCCGGGCGAGGTCGCCGGCGGGCAGCAGCGTGGGGGTGCCACCGCCGACGAAGACGGTGGACACCTGGCGCGGGGGCAGCCCCGCGCGGTCCATCACCTGGGCCGCCAGGGCGATCTCCGACAGCGCGGTCGTGGCGTAGGCGGTCTGGTTGGCCCCGCCGCCGAGCTCGCTCGCGGTGTACGTGTTGAAGTCGCAGTAGCCGCAGCGGACCGTGCAGAACGGGACGTGCAGGTAGACCCCGAAGCCACGGTCAGCGGCTCCAGAGGTCACCCATGAAGGGAGGGCGCCGTCCTCGGGTGCGGGGTCGCCCTCAGGAAGTGCCGGGCTCACGCCGTGGTCTCCTTGGTGTTCGTGATCACTTCTTCTTGTCTTTGGATTCCGTCTGCTCCGAGGTCAGGGCGGCGATGAAGGCTTCCTTCGGGACCTCGACAGACCCGATCGTCTTCATGCGCTTCTTGCCCTCCTTCTGCTTCTCCAGGAGCTTGCGCTTGCGGGAGATGTCACCGCCGTAGCACTTGGCCAGGACGTCCTTGCGGATCGCGCGGATGGTCTCGCGGGCGATCACGCGGGCGCCGACGGCGGCCTGGATGGGCACCTCGAACTGCTGACGGTTGATGAGGTTCTTGAGCTTGCCGACCATGGACAGCCCGTAGGAGTAGGCGTTGTCCTTGTGCACGATCGCACTGAAGGCGTCCACCTGCTCCCCCTGGAGCAGGATGTCGACCTTGACCAGCGCGGCTGCCTGCTCGCCGATGACGTCGTAGTCGAGGGAGGCGTACCCGCGGGTCTTGGACTTGAGCTGGTCGAAGAAGTCGAAGACGATCTCGGCCAGCGGCAGGATGTAACGCATCTCGACGCGGTCGGCTGAGAGGTAGTCCATCCCCTGCAGCTCACCGCGTCGGCCCTGGCACAGCTCCATGACGGCGCCGATGAACTCCGCCGGGGCGATGATCGTCGCCTTGACGATGGGCTCACGGACCTCGGCGATCTTGCCGCCGGGGAACTCGCTCGGATTGGTCACCGTGATGACGGACTTGTCTTCCATCGTCACCTCGTAGATGACGTTGGGGGCGGTGGAGATGAGGTCGAGGGAGAACTCGCGCTCCAGGCGCTCGCGGACGATCTCCAGGTGCAGCAGCCCGAGGTAGCCCACGCGGAAGCCGAAGCCCAGCGCGACCGACGTCTCCGGCTCGTAGATGAGCGCGGCGTCGTTGAGCTTGAGGCGGTCCAGGGCGTCACGCAGCACGGGGTAGTCCGAGCCGTCGACGGGGTACAGACCGGAGAACACCATGGGCTTGGGGTCGGAGTACCCGCCCAGGGCTTCCTCGGCGGGCTTGGCGGCGTTGGTCACCGTGTCACCGACCTTGGACTGGCGCACGTCCTTGACACCGGTGATGAGGTAGCCGACCTCGCCCACGCCCAGTCCCTTGGTGGGGATGGGCTCGGGAGAGGAGACGCCGATCTCCAGCAGGTCGTGGGTGGCCCGGGTCGACATCATGGTGATGCGCTCGCGCGGGCTGAGCTGGCCGTCGACCACGCGGACGTAGGTGACCACGCCGCGGTAGGTGTCGTAGACGGAGTCGAAGATCATGGCGCGCGCGGGGGCGTCCGGGTCGCCGACCGGCGCCGGGGTCTTCTGCACGATCCGGTCCAGCAGCTCAGGGACGCCCATGCCGGTCTTGCCGGAGATCTTGAGGATCTCCTCGGGCTCGCAGCCGACCAGGCCGGCCAGCTCTTCGGCGTACTTCTCCGGCTGGGCGGCCGGCAGGTCGATCTTGTTGAGCACCGGGATGATCGCCATGTCGTTGTCCATGGCGAGGTACAGGTTGGCGAGCGTCTGGGCCTCGATGCCCTGCGCGGCGTCGACCAGCAGCACTGCGGCCTCGCAGGCTGCCAGGGACCGGGAGACCTCGTAGGTGAAGTCCACGTGCCCGGGGGTGTCGATCATGTTGAGGGCGTAGCCGGTGGGCACGCCGTCGGCGTTGTCGACCTCCCAGGGCATGCGCACGGCCTGGGACTTGATGGTGATGCCGCGCTCGCGCTCGATGTCCATGCGGTCGAGGTACTGCGCGCGCATGACGCGCGGGTCGACGACGCCGGTCAGCTGGAGCATGCGGTCGGCCAGGGTCGACTTGCCGTGGTCGATGTGGGCGATGATGCAGAAGTTGCGGAGCAGCTCCGGAGCAGTGGCCGCGGGCTGAATGCGGGCGAGGTTGGCCGCTGAAGGGATGGGAGTCACAGGGTCGATTCTCCCATGACCGCGGCCGGGTGGGGACCGGCAGCGGTAGATTGCCGGTGTGGCGACGAACCGATGGATCTCTGCCCTGGCCGACGTCGCGCGCTCGGCGCTCACCGCGGTGACGCGTCCCAGCACGCGGACGGGCGCACCGACTCGCTCGCGGGGCGGTGCCCGGCCTGCGCCCGCTGGCGCAGCGACCTCGGGTGCAGCGGCCTCGGGCGCAGCGACCTCGGGTGCAGCGGCCTCGGGATCTCGTGCGCCGGCGCGCGACGGTTACCCCGGCGACTTCACCGGGACCCTGCGCGCCCGGTACTCCCCCTCCCCCGACGGCAAGCCCGACCCCGGGGAGGTCGTGTGGACGTGGGTGCCCTATGAAGAGGACTTCAGCCAGGGCAAGGACCGCCCCGTGCTGCTCGTCGGCCGCGACGGGGACTGGCTGCTCGGGCTCATGCTCACGAGCAAGGACCACTCCCGCGACGGCGGGGACGAGGCGCGTCGTGGGCGACGCTGGCTCGACGTCGGCTCCGGCCCCTGGGACTCCCGCGGGCGGGAGTCCGAGGTGCGTCTGGACCGGGTGGTGCGGGTGGACCCGACCGCCATCCGCCGGGAGGGCGCGGTCATGGACGCTGACCTCTTCGCTGAGGTGGTCCGCGGCGTCGGGTGATCCTGCGGCGGCTGCGACGGTGCGGCGGTGCGGCGGTGGCGAGGATGAATCCCGTCACGTCGGGGCGGCTCTACCCGAATCCCTGCTATTCTGGCGACTGCGTGTCCGCCCGGGTCGGCGGACACCATTCCAGTGCCTCTCCACGGGTTCCCCACCCCAGTCCCGGTGCTGGAAACGCCTTCTACGACCTGTTCAGATCGCTCCGGCGAACATACAAGAGAGTCCTCACGTGGCTAACATCAAGTCTCAGATCAAGCGTATCGGCACCAACGAGAAGGCACGCCTTCGCAACAAGGCTGTCAAGACCGAGCTTCGCACGCACGTCCGTCGTGTGCGCGACGCTGTCGCCGCTGGCGACAAGGATGCCGCTAACGCTGCTTTGGTCAGCGCGTCCAAGAAGCTCGACAAGGCCGTGTCCAAGGGAGTCATCCACTCCAACCAGGCCGCGAACCGCAAGTCAGCTCTGGCAAAGGCCGTCAACGGCCTGTGAGTCTCCTGATCGGCCGCACCTCGGTGTGACCGCTCGCCGCAAAGGCGCCACTTCCCGTGTCGGGGTGGCGCCTTTGCTGTGTCCTGGGTGGCGTCATTGCTGTGTCTGGGGTGGGTCGGGGTGCGGCTGGTCCGACGCTCCTGGCGAGGGGCGGGGTCAGCGACCGGCGCTGGCTGCGACGACAAGGACCGCGCGCTCGACGGCGAAGACCGGATCGCGGCCACCACCCTTGACCTCGGCGTCGGCGGCGGCGGTCGCGGTGATCGCGGTGGCCAGGCCCTCCGGGGTCCAGTTGGTCAGGTCCTTGCGGGCGCGGTCCACCTGCCACGGCGCCAGGCCGAGGTCACCGGCGGTCAGTCCCCGTCCGCGCAGCGCCGCCACCTTGGCCAGCGTGCGCAGCTTCATCGCCAGCGCCGCGACGACCGGGACCGGGTCCGCACCCGTCGCCAGGGCGTGGCGCAGCAACGACACTGCCTGCCCGGCGTCGCCGGCGATCGCGGCGTCGGCCACCCGGAAGCCGGTCGCCTCCACGCGCCCGCCGTAGTACTTGGTCACCGCGGGCTCGTCGATGGCCCGCTCGGAGTCCGCCATGAGCTGGGAGCACGCCGCGGCGAGCTCCCGCAGGTCGCTGCCCACGGCCTCGACGAGGGCCCGCACTGCACCGGCGCTGGCCCGGCGGCCCCCGCGCTTGAACTCCGCGGCGGCGAAGGCCACCTTGTCGGTGTCCTTCTTGATCGGGTCGCAGGCCACCACGGGGGCGCCGCTGGCCTTGATCGCATCGAGCATCTTCTTTCCCCGGACCCCGCCGCGGTGCGCGACGACGAGCCACACCTCGTCCGCGGGGGCTCGCAGGTACTCGATCATGTCGGTGATGAGGGCCTCGGTCGTGGCCTCGGCTCCGTCGATGACGATGATGCGTGGCTCGGCGAACAACGAGGGGCTGGTGAGCACGGAGAGCATGCCCGACTGGTACCCCGCCGCCTGGACCTCGGTCTTCTCCACCGCTGGGTCCTCGGCCCGCGCCAGCTGGGTGAGCCGGTCGACCGCCCGGTCGACGAGCAGACCTTCAGCGCCCTGGACCAGCACCACGGGCGCGAGCGGCGCCTCCTCCCAGGACAGTCCAGGAGTGGCGGTGCGCTTGGCTGAGGTACGGGGGGCTGCCATGGACCAAGGGTGTCACGAGCAGGTGCCTGCGACCAACGTCTGCCCGTCGCGGACCACGAGGGCGAACGTGGAGCAGGTGTCCGTGCGCACGATCGCCGACCCGACGCCGCGGTAGAGGTCCAGAGCCGACGCGGCAGGATGCCCGTAGGTGTTGTCAGCGCCGGAGCTGACCAGGGTCACCTCGGGCGAGAGCCACCGGGCGAGGGCGGCGTCCTGGGTCCGTGAGCCGTGGTGGGCCATCTTCACGACGTCCACCTCGCCGATCCCGGCGTCCCGCAGCGTGGTGAGCAGCGCGGCCTGCCCGGCGGCCTCGAGGTCGCCCAGCGCCATGACCGTCAGGTGCTCCGTCGTGATCGCCAGTGCGACGCTGCCATCGTTGGCGCCGCCCGCGATGCCCTCCATGCGCCCCGGGGCCGGGGCGAGCACCTGCCAGGTCACCGCGCCGGCGTCCCTGGCCGTGCTGGGATGTTCCCCTGCCTGGGCGACCGACCACGGGACCGCGGCATCGTCGAGGGCGGCGGTGACAGCGGACGCCTGGTCAGGCGGGTCCGCGACCGGGCTGACGAGCACCTGCGCGACGTCGGTCGCGGCCAGGACCTCCGTGAGAGCCCCGACGTGATCGGCATGGAAGTGGGTGAGGACCAGCAGGTCGAGCTCGGTGATGGCGAGGTCGGCAAGGCACCGTCCCACCTCTGCTCCGGCGGGTCCGACGTCCACCATGAGTGCCCGCCCGGGCCCGGTCCGCACGACCATCGCGTCCCCTTGCCCGACGTCGCACATCGCCACCTCCCAGTCGGGCGGCCAGCCCGCCGGTCCGGCCGGTGCGCCGCCGGCCAGCTCGGCGAGCCACGGCGGCCGAGCGGCCCAGACGACGGCCGTCGCGGCGACGACGAGCGTGAGCACGAAGACCGCCACCCGGACCGGGGCCCACGCCGCCCGCAGGTCTGCGGAGCCGCGGGCGGCGACGGCGTCGCGCAGGGACCTGCTGCGGCGCGGCACCGACGGCGAGCGGGCCAGCCCGGCCACGAAGAGCCGGGTGCGCAGCCACCAGGACACGGCCGGCCAGCCCATCATCCCCACGAGACCCGCGACGGTGAGCGCGGCGAGGAGTACCGCTCCCCCTCCTCCACCGGGCCACGGCAACCGGGCGGCCGGAGCGGCTGCGAAGGCCAGAGCGACCTCCGCGATCCACCAGGTCGACCACCCTGCCACCTCGGCGAGCAGCCCGGCCGCCGCAGGCCACCAGGGCGCGCACAAGGCACCGAGCACCCCGAGCACGGTCGCGCTGACCAGGGCGGGCGCCGCCAGCAGGTTCGCGGGCACGGCATAGAGGGACACCGATGGGTCGAGCAGCACGAGGACCGGGGCGCAGGCGAGCTGCGCGGCGAAGGGCACCGCGAGCGCCAGCGCCAGCCACGACGGCATCCACCGCTCCAGCCAGCGGGTCAGGGGCGCCACACCGACCACGAGCGCCGCGGTGGCCAGCACGGAGAGCACAAAGCCGTACGACCTGGCGAGGAACGGGTCCACGGCCAGCAGCACCACGACCGTCGCGCACAGAGCTGGCACGGCCTGTGCCTGACGGCCCAGGAGCACGGCGAGCAGCGCGACGGCTCCCATCACCCCGGCGCGCAGCACGCTCGGCTCGGGGTGGACGAGCAGCACGAAGCCGGTCAGGACGATCGAGGCCGTGACGGCCCGTCCCCACCGAGGCAGCCGCACCAGCGCACACAGCCAGAAGGTCGCGGCCGCGATGATGGCGAAGTGCGAACCAGAGACTGCCGTCATGTGCGTCAGACTCGTGGTGCGCAGCGCCTCGTCGAGCTCGGTGGAGAGCATCGAGGTGTCACCGATGGCGATCCCGGGGACGAGCCCACGGGCCTGGTCTGGCAGCCGGGCGCAGACGTCGACGAAGGCCTCACGGATCGCGTTGACCTGGCGCAGGACGGGCCCGGGCGGGGCGGTCACCAGGGCGTTCTGGGCCGGTTCGGCGCCTGGTGCGCTGACGTCGCTCCGGTCGACGAGCAGCATGGCGGCTGTGCGGGTGCCGGGGTCGACCGGGCGCAACCGGCCAGGGACGCTGACCGAGGATCCGTAGGGGACGTCGCGGAGCTCAGTGCCCCCCAGGAGCAGCACGTCACCGTGCGCGGGACCCACTCTGCGCTGACCGTCGAGGGTCCCGGTGACAGTCTGTGCGCGGATGGAGAGCAGGTAGCGTGGCTCCCCGCCGAACCCCGCGGTCATCGCGCGCGGCTCCGAGACCGCCGTCCCGGTCACCACGACGTGCCCGCCGCGGGCCAGGAGCTCGGGTACCTGCCCTCTCTCACGTGCCATGAGCTGCCCGCCGACGGCGAGCACGAGACACGTCAGGACCGCCAGGGTCAGCAGCACCTGCCCGGACCAGCGCGGCCTCCTGTCTGCGCCCAGCCAGCACAGCACGGCCAGCCCGGCCACGCACAGCCCCGTCATGGCGAGGGCGCACCATCCCACGGAGGTGACCGGCTGTCCCACCAGCACGATGGTCGCCAACCACCCGATCACGGCTGCCGGTGCCAGCCGCAGGTCCAGCACCCTCACCGTCAGACCGTGACCAGGTCGCGGATCGAGGTGAGGACGGCCGGACCGATGCCGGAGACCTCCAGGAGATCGTCGACGGCCGCGAAACCGCCGTGCGCCTCGCGCCAGTCGATGATCCGCCCGGCGATCGCGGGTCCGATCCCGGGCAGGGTGTCCAGGGCGGCGGCGTCGGCGGTGTTGAGGTTGATCGCCGCGCCGGAGCCTGACGTCCCGGCCGCTGTTCCGGGCGCGGGGGCTCCCGGGGTGGATCCGGTGGCCGGCCCGGCGGCCTGGGCTGGGATCACCTCCCCGGGCACCGGGACGTAGATCTGCTCACCGTCCACGACCGGCCGGGCCAGGTTCACCGCCCCGGCGTCGGCCGTCTCGGTGAGCCCGCCGGCAGCGGTGATGGCATCGATGACCCGCGCACCGGCTGCCACCTCCACCACTCCGGGGCTGGTCACCTGCCCGACGACGTGCACCGCGACCGAGGCCGGGGCGGCGGGCGCTCTTGCACTCGCTTCTCCAGCTCCCAGGGGACTCTCGGCGCCGGCAGGGCTGCTGGGGTCGCTGGGGGCGCTGGCTCCGGGTTCACCTTCTCCCTCCCCTGACTCCCCCGCCGACGTGGCAGCTGCTGGATCGATCTCAGCGAGCGGGACCGGCGCCCCCGACGTCCGTGCGAGGTCGCGCACCACGATGGCGCCGACGACCAGTGCCAGCGCCAGCGCAGCGACGACGGCGGCGCGGATCCCGACTGCCCATCGACGACGTCGCTGCTGGCGAGCCACGAGGCCGTCATGGGCGAGGGGGTGGCCGTGCGCGGCCGTGTAGGCAGTCGAGACCGAGGACATGAGCCCGGACACCGAGGCCAGACGGTCCGGGGGCCGGCCATCGGTGCCCGGCCCGGGCCTTGACGACCCTCCGGGGGTGTCGCCCCAGGCGTCGGGCTCGTCGCTCTCGTCGGGCGCGTCGGGGCCATCGCGCTCGTCAGGTCCATCACGCTCGTCGGGCTCAGGAGGTCTGCTCACCCTGCGACGGTGGCACCGCGCCGTCGTCGGCGTCGCGCGGCGCTCGCGCGACCGGGACGGGACTACCCGGCGTCGGGACTGTGGGCGACGTCTTCTGAGGTGATCAGGGCGAGCAGGCCGGGCCCCACGTGCGCGCCGAGGACCGCGCTGACGGGGGTGATGAGCACCTCACGGCCGGTCGCCTCGCTGATCTGCGCGGCGCAGGCCCGCACAGCGGCGTCGTCGCCGAGGTAGTGCATGGCCAGGCGTACGTCGTCGCCGCGCCCCGCAGCGGCGGCCGCAGCCTCGACCAGACGGGCGGACATCGCCGCACGGGTGCGGATCTTGTGCACCACCTCCACCCGGCCCCCGCGTACCCCGAGCACCGGACGCAGACCCAGTGCGGTGCCCACGGCAGCCGCAGCGGCGCTGAGCCGCCCGCCGCGGCGCAGGTGGTCGAGGGAGTCGACGACGAACATGGCCTCCGACGACGTCGCCGTCGTCATCGCTGCCCGGGCCACTGCAGCGCTGCTGCCGCCCTGGGCGGCCGTCCTCGCGGCGGCGAGCACCGCGAAACCCAGACCCATCGCGACCGTGCGAGAGTCCACCACCTCGACCGGCACCGGGCTGGTCCGGGCGGCCAGCGCGGCGGCGTGCACCGTCCCGGACAGCTCACCGGACAGGTGCACCGAGACGATGTGCCGGGCGCCCGCGGCGGCGGCCTGGCGGTAGGCCTCGGCGAAGGCGTGGGCGCTGGGCTGGGAGGTGGTGAGGACGGCGCGGCGGTCCAGCGCGGCGGTCAGATCCTCCGTCGTGAGGTCCACGCCCTCCTGGAAGGGCACGCCGTCGACGACCACCTGGAGGGCGACGCTGCGGATGCCCCAATGCTCGGCGAGGTCCGCAGGCAGCGAGGCGGTGGAGTCCGTCACGACGTGGACGTCGGGCGTCAGGGCGCGGCGGTTCGGGGCGGGACTCACCGGACCACCCTAGGCGGCGCGGCCGCCGGCACCGGACACCACGCGCGGGCAGAGCAGCCGACCTAAGATCCGATCATGGCCGACGACGCTCCAGCCCCCAGCCCCGCACCGGACCTGGCGGCCCTGCGCGCAGCAGCCGCGCAGGCCGCCGCCGAGGCGGCTGAGGCCCGGGCCGTCGCCGCCCAGGCCGCGTTGGACGCTGCGCTGGCGGCCGCCGGGACCAGCGCGCCGCCGCCGGACCAGGACGTGGGGTCTGCGTCAGAGGCCGTCGCCCAGCGTCCGCCTTCGAGCGACGCACAGGTCGCCGCCGGCGCTCCCGGCGCCGATCCTGCTCCCGGTCCCGGCACGTCTGACTACGCTGCCCAGGTCCGCGCCGCCTATGCCGCCCCCGGCGGCGTCCTGGCGCTGGGTGCGCTGCTGGAAGGTGAGGTCGGCGGGGAGGCGACCCCGGCGTCGGGCGTGCAGGTGGGCTTGGCGCTGTCCATGCTCAACCGGCACGGGCTGGTCGCCGGCGCCACCGGGACCGGCAAGACGAAGACCCTGCAGGGCATGGCCGAGGGGCTCTCCGACGCGGGTGTGCCGGTGTTCCTCGCGGACGTCAAGGGTGACCTGTCCGGGCTCGCCGTCCCTGGCACCTCCGACGAGAAGGTCCTCGAGCGGGCGCGCAGCATCGGCCAGGACTGGACACCGGCGAGCTTCCCGGTGGAGCTGTACTCCCTGGGCGGGCTGGGGACCGGCGTGCCCATCCGCACGACCGTCTCCGACTTCGGCCCGGTGCTGCTGGCCAAGGTGCTCGGCCTCAACCCCACCCAGGAGTCGAGCCTGGGGCTCGTCTTCCACTGGGCGGACTCGCAGGGCCTGGCGCTGCTCGACCTCAAGGACGTGCAGTCGGTCATCGCCTACCTCGTCTCGGACGAGGGCAAGGCTCAGCTCAAGGGCATCGGCGGGCTCTCGGCGGCGACCGCCGGGGTGATCCTGCGCGAGATCGTCACGCTGCAGGCCCAGGGCGCCGACATCTTCTTCGGAGAGCCTGCCTTTGCGTCCTCGGAGCTGCTGCGCGTGACCGACGACGGCCGCGGGGTCGTCTCCGTGCTCGAGCTGCCTGCGGTGGCCGACCGGCCGGCGCTCTTCTCGACCTTCCTCATGTGGCTGCTGGCAGACCTGTTCCAGGACCTGCCCGAGGTCGGCGACCTCGACAAACCCAAGCTCGTGTTCTTCTTCGACGAGGCGCACCTGCTCTTCCGCGGCGCGTCGAAGGACTTCGTCGAGCAGGTGGTCCAGACGGTGCGCCTCATCCGGTCCAAGGGGGTGGGGATCTTCTTCGTCACCCAGAGCCCCAAGGACGTGCCCGCCGACGTGCTCGCCCAGCTCGGCAACCGCGTCCAGCACGCCTTGCGTGCCTACACCCCCGACGACGCCGCGGCACTCAAGGCCGCGGTGCGCACCTTCCCGACCTCGCCCTACGACCTGGAGCAGCTGCTGCAGTCGCTGAGCACCGGGGAGGCCGTGGTCACCGTCCTCACCGAGAAGGGCGCGCCGACGCCGGTCGCTTGGACGCGGGTGCGTGCGCCCCGCTCGTCGATGTCTCCTGCCCCCACCGAGACGATGGAGCAGCTGGTCGCCGCCTCTCCAGCGCTCGCCCGGTACGGGACCCCGGTGGACAGCCAGAGCGCCTATGAGCTGCTCACCGCCCGCATCGCGGCCTCGACAGCCCAGGCGGCAACCGAGTCGGAGGCAGCCGAGCGCGCCAAAGAGCTGGCCGCCATGCAGGCCAAGCTCGAACGCGACGCCGCCCGCCCACGCTCGTCGACCGCCCGCCGCTCCTCAACCGCCCGCCGGTCAGGCGGCGTCCAGGGCGGCCTCGACTCCCTCCTCAAGTCCGCCGGCTCAGCCCTAGGCCGAGAGATCACCCGAACCCTCTTCGGCACCCGCCGCCGCTAACCCACCCCCCCAATCCCCCCCGCCCCGCACAACCGCTGAGTGCTGGGTTGTGCACGCGAAATCGGTCATTTTGCGTGTACAACCCAGCACTCAGCGTTGGGGGCGGGTGGTGAGGGCTGTGCGGACCCGGGTGAGGAAGCGGTCTGGGTGGCGGAGGATGTCGTCGGCGGTGGCGGTGATGATGAGCCAGCCGTCGTCTTCCAGGCGTTGGCGGCGTTCGACATCGCGGCGCCAGGTGGCAGGGTCGGTCCGGTGGACGTCGCCGTCGTACTCGATGGCGATCTTGAGGTCGCGGTACGTCATGTCTGGCATCGCAAGAAAGGTGCCGTCGCTCGCCACGACCGGACGGTTCACCTCCGGGCACGGCAGCCCGGCTGAAACCAGTACCAACCGCGCCCGGGTCTCCATGGTGGAGTCTGTTCCCACCCGCAGGAGGCCGAGCGCCTCGCGGCACAGCGCGAGGCCCCGCATCTTGTGTGTCGCTTCTGTCAGTCGCGTCAGTGCGGCGATCGACGTCACCGGCCCTCGACGGCGAATCATGGCATCGCCCAGGACCACCACCTCGTCCGGGAACAGTCCGTGAGCGAGGTGCAGCCACGTCTGGGCAGCAGTGGTAACCCGCAACGGCCCGATGCGAGTGATCTCGAGGGCCTTCTGCGAACACAGGTGGGCAACGAACGGCGCCCGCTGGGTGCGCGGACCTCGAGTAGGAGTCACGACGTGGATCCGCTCGTCGTCTTCCAGCCGCCACGGGACCTCCACCCCGTGCAGCCGCAAGGCGGTGATGTGGCTGAAGGCGGCGGCGTCGGGCAGGAACTCCTGCGCGGCGAGGCAGGTCTCGGCGAGCTCAAGATCTTTGTCGGCGCAGACCCGCACGCCACGAAACGGTCGGAGGTAGATCCGCGCATCGGCAGCGCGGCGCGTCATCCCGCCCGCGAGCGCCTCACGACGCAGGAACGGACGGACCGTGGAGGCATCCATCCCCAGAGCCTGCCCGAGAAGCCCCCTCCCCCGCCGCGCCCTGCCCACCCCCTGTGGACAACCCGCTGAGTGCTGGGTTGTGCACGCAAAAACGGGACTTTCGCGTGTACAACCCAGCACTCAGCGGAAGGAGGGGGTGGTGGGTGGGGTGGGGCGGGTTAGATGACTACGTTTACTAGTTTGGGGGCTTTGACGATGAGCTTGCGGATGGGGGCTCCGTCGAGGAAGCGGAGGAGGGCTGGGTCGGCCAGGGCGGCTGCTTCCAGGGCCTCTGCCGTGATGTCGGGGGCGACCTCGAGGCGGGAGCGGACCTTGCCCTGCACCTGGATGATGCAGGTCACGGTGTCCTCGACGAGGTACTGCTCGTCGGCGACGGGGAAGGCGTGGTGCGCCAGCGACTCCTCGTGACCGAGCCTGGCCCACAGCTCCTCGGCGATGTGCGGGGCCACCGGGGCGGTCATGAGCACGATCGCCTCGGCCGCCTCGCGGGGCACCACGGGCAGGCTGGTGAGGTGGTTGTTCAGCGCGATGAGCTTGGCGATGGCCGTGTTCGCGCGCATGTTCTCCATCTCCACGCGCACGTCGACGATGGTCCGGTGCACGTGGCGCAGGGTCTCGGTCGAGGCTGGCTCGTCGGAGACGGTGACCTCACCGGAGTCCTCGTCGAGCACGTTGCGCCACAACCGCTGCAGGAAGCGCTGCGAGCCGACGACGGCGCGGGTGTCCCACGGGCGGGACACGTCGAGGGGACCCATGGACATCTCGTACACCCGGAAGGTGTCCGCGCCGTAGGCCTCGTACATCTCGTCGGGGGTCACGACGTTCTTGAGGGACTTGCCCATCTTGCCGTACTCACGGTTGACGACCTCGCCCTGCCACAGGTACATGACCGAGCCGTCTCCGGCGACGACCTCCTCGACCTCCTCGGCCGGGACGTACTGCCCGCGGGCGTCCGTGTAGGCGTAGGCCTGCACGTAGCCCTGGTTGAAGAGCTTGTGGAAGGGCTCGATGCTCGAGACGTAGCCCAGGTCGAAGAGCACCTTGTGCCAGAACCGGGCGTAGAGCAGGTGCAGCACGGCGTGCTCGACGCCGCCGACATACAGGTCCACTCCCCCGGCCTCACCGGCCGTGGCGTTGTGGTTGGGACCCATCCAGTACTCGTCGAGCTCGGGCGAGACCGGCAGCAGCGCCTCGGGACCGTTGTTCATGGGGTCGAGGTAGCGCAGGTAGTACCAGCACGACCCTGCCCAGTTGGGCATGGTGTTCGTGTCGCGGCGGTAGGTGCGCGGGCCGTCGCCCAGGTCGAGGGTGACGTTGACCCAGTCCTCGTTGCGGCCCAGCGGCGGCTCCGGGGAGGACTCGGAGTCGTCGGGGGCGTAGGTGCGCGGGGAGTAGTCCGGGACGTCGGGCAGGTCGACCGGCAGCATGCCGGTGGGCAGCGCGATCGGCTGGTCGTCGTCGCCGTAGACGATCGGGAAGGGCTCGCCCCAGTAGCGCTGGCGGCTGAACAGCCAGTCGCGCAGACGGTAGGTGATCGTGGCGGAGCCGTAGCCCTTCTCCTCCAGCCAAGCCGTGATGGTCGTCTTGGCCTCGGCGACGCTCATGCCGTCCAGGCTGATCTCGTCGTTGGAGGAGTTGATGATGGCGCCGTCGCCGGTGTACGCGCCCCCCTCGAAGTCCTCCGGGGCGGCGACCGTGTAGACCACCGGCAGCTCGAAGGCCTCGGCGAAGGCGAAGTCGCGGGCGTCGCCGCCCGGGACGGCCATGATCGCGCCGGTCCCGTAGCCCATGAGCACGTAGTCCGCGGTGAAGACCGGGACGAAGGCGCCGTTGACGGGGTTGACGGCCAGGTGGCCGGTGAACACACCGGTCTTCTTGCCGGCGTCGGCCTGCCGCTCGACGGCGGTCTTCGCGGCGGCTGCGGCGCGGTAGGCGGCCACGGCCTCGATCGGGCTGGCGTGGTCGGCGGTCCACACCGCGCGGGTGCCGTCGGGCCACTCGACCGGGACCTCGTCGAGCAGCGGGTGCTCGGGGGCGACGACCATGAAGGTGGCCCCGAAGAGGGTGTCCGGGCGGGTGGTGAACACGGTGACCGACTCGGCCCCGGGCACGTCGAAGGTGACGTGGGCGCCCTCGGACCGGCCGATCCAGTTGCGCTGCATGGCCTTGACCTTGTCCGGCCAGTCGATGAGCTCGAGGTCGTCAGCCAGGCGGTCGGCGTAGGCGGTGATCCGCATGTTCCACTGGCGCAGGTTGCGCTGGAAGACGGGGAAGTTGCCGCGCTCGGAGCGGCCCTCGGAGGTGACCTCCTCGTTCGCGAGCACGGTGCCCAGACCCGGGCACCAGTTGACCGGGGAGTTGGAGACGTAGGCCAGACGCTGGTCGTTGACGACCGTGCGCTGCTCGGCCGGCGTCAGGTCCGCCCAGGGGCGCCCGTCCGGCATCGCACGGGTGCCCGCGGCGTAGGCGTCCTCGAGCTCGGCGATGGGACGGGCCCGTCCGGTCCCTCCGTCAGCGCGCGGGGCGTCGACGTCGTACCAGGAGTTGAAGACCTGCAGGAAGATCCACTGCGTCCAGCGCACGTACTCCGAGTCCGTGGTGGCGAAGGTGCGGCGCTCGTCGTGGGCCAGGCCCAGACGGCGCAGCTGGCGGCGCATGTTGGCGATGTTCGCCTCGGTCGTGGCGCGCGGGTGCTGCCCGGTCTGGACGGCGTACTGCTCGGCCGGCAGGCCGAAGGCGTCGAAGCCGAGCGCGTGCAGCACGTTGTCCCCGCACATGCGCCGGAAGCGGCCCACGACGTCCGTGGCGATGTAGCCGAGGGGGTGGCCCACGTGCAGCCCGGCCCCGGAGGGGAACGGGAACATGTCCATGACGAAGAAGCTCGGGCTCGCCGGGTCGGCGTTGCGGCCTTCGCCGTCGGTCAGGTCTCCGACGGGGTTCGCGGCGTAGAAGGTGCCGAGCTCAGCCCAGCGCTGCTGCCACTTGAGCTCGATCTCGGTCGCGAGGGCGGCCGTGTAGCGCAACGACGGGTCCGCCGGTCCGGTAGGAGCGGCAGCAGGGACGTGGGGGGAAGAGGCATCGGTCACCTGCTCACTTTACCGTCAACGGCCCGTTCACCTGGTGCGCTGTCAGGACATCCGGATGTGGTCGGCGATCGCCGGGCCCAGGGCGATGAGCACCCATGCCGCGGCGAGGACGTACAGCCCCACGAGCAGCACCACGCGGTTGCGCACGATCACCGCGCGCACGCTGTCAGAGACGGAGATGAACCTCTCCTGGACGGCGTAGACGAGGGTGAACCAGAACAGCGGGATGACCGCGACCCACACGACCATGCAGTACGGGCAGAGCTTGCCCAGCACCGAGACGGAGGTGTAGATGAGGAAGATCACCAGGCCCAGGGCGGCCACCGTTCCGGCGAACAGGCACAGCCAGTACCACCGCGGCAGCCTCGCTCCCACGAGCAGGACGACGCCGGTGGTCACCACCACCGGGAAGGCCGCCACCCCGATGAACGGGTTGGGGAAGCCGAGCAGCCCGCCCTGCCAGGACGCCATCGCGTCGGAGCAGTCGAGGAAGATGTTGAACGAGCAGCTCGCCACACGGTCCGGTTCGGTGAGCTTGAGGACCTTCTCGATGGCCAGGGCGAGCGAGGCTGCGAAGCCGATCAGGCCGAAGACGATCAGCACCCAGCCCATGGTCCGCCCGGACATGTCACGGTTGACGACCGGCAGGTCGAGGTCCAGGTCGAGGTCGCCGTCCGGCTCGCCTGGCCCGGTGGTCCGGTGGTCGACTGCATTCACTGCGCACTCCCCTGGTCAGGCGGTCCCCGGTCTGCGCCCCGCAGTCACGGCTGACCTACGGTATCCGCCGACTCTGACAGTTCCCTGACAGAGCGTCAGGTCCCGTCCGTGACGAGCCACGACGGCACAAGAGCCGGCGACGGTACCGGCCGAGCACCGACCGAGCACCGACCGAGCACCGACCGACTACCGGCCAGTCGCCGGCGGGGGCGCCGGCGGCTTGCCGACTACGGCGCCGCGACCAGCACGTCGTCGGGCACCCGGGTGATCGTCTGGCGCCCGAAGGCGACGACGATGACCAGCCCGAGCAGGGTGAGCACCGCGCCCGTCCAGGCCAGGGCGAGGTAGCCCCAGCCGGCGGCGATGACCAGGCCGCCCAGGAACGCGCCGTTGGCGTTGGCGGCGTTGAGGGAGGAGTGGCACAGCGCCGCGCCCAAGGACGGCGCCGCCGGCGACAGGTCCATCAGCCGCGCCTGCAGCGCGATGCCGAGCACCTGGGAGGTGATGCCGATGCAGACGACGGCCACCACCGCCGGCACCGGGCTCGCCCCGACGAGGGCGAAGGCCACCAGAGCGGCCGCGGTCCCGCCGAAGCCGAGATACAGGGTGAGCATGACGTCGACGTCGACCAGGCGCCCACCGATGAGCACGCCGATGGTCATGCCGACGCCGAAGATCGCCAGGATGATCGGCACGCTGCCCTCGGACAGGCCGGTGACCTCCATGAGGGTGGGCTTGATGTAGGAGTACACCGCGAACATCCCGCCGAAGCCGATCGCGCTGCCGGCGAAGGCGATCCACAGCGGTCCGTTGCGCAGCGCCGCGATCTCCTTGCCCGGGCTCGCGTCGCGCGGTGCGGGCGTGCGCGGCAGGAGCAGCAGCAGGCTCGCCACGGTGACCAGGCCGAGGGCGCCGATGATGACGAAGGCCACCCGCCAGCCCAGCGCCTGCCCTACCCATGACGACAGCGGGACGCCGACGATGTTGGCCACGGTGAGCCCGGCCATCATCATCGCCACCGCGTGGCCGCGCCGGGACGCCCCGACGACGGCGGTGCCCACCACCGCCCCGACGCCGAAGAACACCCCGTGCGGCAGACCGGTGAGGAACCGCCCGAGCATGAGCAGCTCGAGGGTGGGTGCCGCGGCGGAGATGAGGTTGCCCAGCGCGTAGGCGGCCATGAGCCAGACGATGAGCGTCTTGCGCTCGACCTTGGCGGCCAGCACGGTGATGAGCGGCGCCCCCACGACGACGCCGAGCGCGTAGGTGGTGATGGTGTGCCCGGCTGCGGGGATGCTCACGTCGAGGTCGGTGGCGATGTTGGTCAGCAGACCCATCGTCGCGAACTCGGTCGTGCCGATCGTGAACCCGCCCAGGGCCAGGGCCAGCAGCGCCGCCCCGGGGTGCGTGCGACGGCTCACTGGGTGACGACGGCTTCGCTGACGGCCACGACCGGCTCGGTGACGATCCAGACGGCGTCGGCGGCGCGCAGGCCGAAGTCGATGCGCGTGGTGGCCGCGACGTCCTCGGCCGGTGCCCACTCGATGCAGATGACCCCGGCGAAGTCGCGGCGCTCGACCACGCGGACCTCGGCGTCTAGGCCGAACCCGATCTCGGCGAAGTACCGCAGCACCTCCGCGTCCGCGTCGGAGATCCGGGCCACGGTGCCCTGCGCGCCGGCGTCGAGCACCGCGAGGGTGACGGCCGGGGGCGTGGGGACGGTGCCGTCGGGGCTGGGGATCGGGTCACCGTGCGGGTCCCGGTGCGGGTGGCCGAGGCGGGCGTCGATGCGGTCGATCATGAGGTCGGAGACGGCGTGCTCGAGGACCTCGGCCTCGTCGTGCACCTCGTCCCAGGTGTAGCCGAGCTCGGAGACGAGGAAGGTCTCGATGAGGCGGTGGCGGCGCACGATCTTCAGGGCCTGGCGCCGTCCGAGGTCGGTCAGGCCGATCGCGCCGTAGCGCGGGTGGGTGAGCAGGCCCTGCCCGTCCAGGCGGCGGACCGTCTCGGAGACGGTCGAGGGGCCCACGCCCAGGCGCTCGGCGAGCAGCTTGGTGGTCACCGGCTCCGTGGACCACTCCTGCAGACTCCAGACCACCTTGAGATAGTCCTGGGCTACGGAGGTCAGCTCGAGTTCGTCGGTCACGGGCTCAAGCCTAGGTCACCGGTGGGGCCGTGGATCGGCTCCGACGGGCCCGTCCGGGGAGGCGCTCGTCACGCTCGAGGAGGCTATCGGTCCGTGGCGGCGCCGTCCGGCGCGTCGGGGTCGAGCGGGTCCACGTCGGGCGAGTCCAGCGGGGCGTCCGTGGCGGGCGCCTCCTCCACCTGGGCCGGTGCCCGTGGGAACGTCATCGCCGCTCCGACCTCGACGCTGGCGTCGGGGTGGACCGCCACGACGCGGTAGTCGAGCATGACCCGGCGGTCACGGTCGAAGCGGAAGATGGTCATCTCCGCCGTCCCGTTGAGCGGTCCGATGGTCGCCGCACCCTCGATGGCCCCGGCCGTGGTCGAGCTGACGTAGCGCACGCCGTCGCCCACGACCTCGGGGCCGCTGCGCACGTGCTTGTGCCCGGACAGCTGGACCGGGGCGCACCCGGACTCCAGGACCGGCAGGCCCACCGCCGGGGTGTGCACCAGGAGCAGGTCGACCGGGTCCTTGGCCTCGCAGGCCACGTCCCGCAGCCGTTCCCCGGCCTGGGCGTACGTCTCCCCCGCGACCGACGTCGAGCCTTGCCCGATGCGCGTCTCGTTGGGGTCGGAGTCACCGAGGATCCGGATGCCCTCGACCTCGACGACGTCGCCGTCCAGGACCGTGACGCCGGCTTCGCGGGCCTGCGCCGAGGTGATGGCGCTGTCGTGGTTGCCGTCCGCCTGGACCATGGTGGCGCCCTTGGGCACCGCTGAAGCGAAGGAGTCCACGCAGAACCGCTCGACGGCCGTCCCATTGATCGTCGAGTCACCGCCGTTGATCACCACGGACGCCCCAGAGAGCGTGGCGAGGTTCTTGATGAGAGGGCTCATGCCGGTGTTGCAGTGCAGGTCGGAGACCATGAGCAGGGTGACGATGTCCTCGTCGTCGGTCTCCGGCGAGGTCTCGGGCGAGGTCGCGTCCGGCTCGGGATCGGTCGTCTGCTCCGCCCCGGCTCCGTCGTTCTCGCTCGGCGCCGTGCCCTGGGCGTCGGGGGTCTCCGGCTCGTCGCCGGGCCCGCCGGCGGTGGGGTCCGCCGCGTCCGCAGCGGTCGCCGCGCTGCCGGCGAGCTGCTCGCTCGCCACGCGGTCGGCCTCGGCGCGCTGCTCCCATGCCTGGGTGAGGTTGCGGTTGGCTCCGGCGTAGAAGTCTTCGTTGTCGCGGTACACGCCGACGATCTGCCCACCGTAGGTGTCGATGACCCCCGAGAGCCGCCCGGTGATCCGCGCTCCTTCGAGCGCCGTCCCGTCGAAGACCGCCGACGCCTGCGCGCCGACCTCGTCGAGGCTCGTGGTGGCGCGGTTGGTGATGACGGAGTTCCCGACCACAGCGACCACCACGACACCGGCAGTGATGGCCCAGGTGCCGCGCGCCAAGGACTCCCCGAGCTCGCGACGCCGGGCAGGACCGAGGATCAGGTAGGTCGCGGCGCTGACCAGCACCACCACGCCCAGCGCGATGACGGTCCGCCGCGCGGCGTCCTGGATGAGGGCCTTGGAGATGTAGGAGACCGTCTCGGCCGGACCGGAGAAGAACTGCAGGTATCCCTGGACGTCAGTGGCCAGGGCGTCGAGCGTGGTCGCGGAGTCGACCGAGGTGAGGTCGTTGGGGATCTCCTCGATGCGGACGGCGACCCCGAGGTGCGCCGGCAGCGGGGACTGCAGCTGCACCGTGCCGAGGGGGCCGAGGTCCACCGTCACCACAGAGTCGGTGGTCACCTCGTAGCGGGCGTTGTGCGGGCCGAGGCTGGCCTGGACCGAGGCGGTGGTGATGCCGAAGATGGCGCAGGCCACCACCACGACCAGGGCGACGAGGGTGTACCGGAGCCAGCGGGCGGGGGCCGGGACAGCGCGCAGCCGCTCCCAGAGCGCGCGCAGACGGGCGACGATCCCCGCCATCAGTGACCGGCAGCGCGGAACCGGGCGACCACGTCTGCGGGGATCCGGCCGCGGGCGGGCAGGGCGACCTGGTGCGCGGCGGCCCACGCACGCAGGGCGCGCGGGTCGTAGTCGGTGACGACCCGGGTGACGGCAGCCCCGCGCGGGCTCACCCGCCTCCCGGCGGCGACCACCGGTGCCAGGACGGCGCGCAGCTGCGCGGCGTGGTCGGCGTCGAGGTCGATCTCATAGGTGGCGCCGTCCAGACCGAAGACGACGCTCTCGGTCGCGACGCCTCCGTCGACGTCGTCGATCAGGATGATCGTGGTCTGTGCAGTCACGGCGGATCCTCCCGAGAGTCGGCACAACTTCGATGAGTTGTCGGCGCCCCGATCCTACGCGCGACGCCGTGACTTCTCGACGCTGCGTCGCAGCACCTCCATGAGGTCGACGACCTCCGCGTCCTCGCCGCGCGTGTCCTCAGGCTGCTCTCCGAAGGTTGCCGCGGTGTCCAGCGCGTCCCCCTCCTTGAGCTTGGCCTCGATGAGCACGGTGAGCTGGGCCTGGTACTCGTCGGTGAACTTCTCCGGCTCGAAGTCGCTCTCGAAGCTCTGGACGAGCGCGCCGGCCATCTTCAGCTCGCGGTCGCTGATCGTGGCCTTCTTCTCCAGCGCCGGGAAGGCCGGCTCGCGCACCTCGTCGCCCCATCGCAGCCCCTGCAGGGTCAGCACGTCACCCCGCACCCGCAGCACCCCCAGCCGCGAGCGCTGGCGCAGGGAGAAGTTGACCACCGCCACCCGGTCGCTGGCCTCGAGGGTCCGCACGAGCAGCGCGTAGGACTTCGTGGAGGAGGAGTCCGGCTCGAGGTAGTAGGCGCTCTCGTACATGATCGGGTCGATCTGCTCGCGCGGGACGAACTCCACGACGTCGATCTCCCGGCTGCGCTCGACCGGCAGGGAGGCGAGGTCCTCGGCGGTGAGCACCACGGTGCGCTCGCCGTCGTCGTAGGCCTTGTCGATGTGGGAGTAGTCGATGACTTCCCCGCACACCTCGCAGCGGCGCTGGTACCGGATGCGCCCGCCGTCCTTGTCGTGGACCTGGTGCAGGCCGACGTCGTGGTCCTCGGTCGCGCTGTAGAGCTTGACCGGGACGTTGACCAGGCCGAAGGTCACTGCACCTTTCCAGATGGCACGCATGTGCCCATCATCGCCGCGGATGCCGCGCTTCGCACCTCCCGCCATGATGGGACCTGAAGGAGGTACCCATGCCCACCGATGGCGGCCGCGACGTGGTGACGATCGACGGTCACCGCCTCACACTGACCAACCTGGGGAAGGTCCTCTATCCCGAGGCCGGCACCACCAAGGCTGAGGTGCTGGCGTACTACGCGGCGGTCGCCGAGCCCTTCGTGGCGCACGCGGCGCACCGCCCCGCGACCCGCAAGCGCTGGGTGCACGGGACGGACGGCCCGGTCTTCTTCCAGAAGAACCTCGAGGACTCCGCGCCGGCGTGGGTGCACAGGCGTGAGATCGAGCACTCCGACCACACGAACGCCTATCCCCTCGTCGACGACCTGGCCACGTTGACCTGGCTGGGGCAGATCGGGGCGCTGGAGATCCACGTGCCGCAGTGGCGGTTCGGGCGGACCGGGGCGGAGCACCACCCGGACCGGATGGTCCTCGACCTCGACCCCGGGCCCGGGGTGGGGCTGGTCGAGTGCGCGCAGGTGGCGCGGTGGTCCCGGGACATCCTGGCCGGGATGGGTCTGGACGTCTTCCCTGTCACCAGCGGGTCCAAGGGGATCCACCTCTACGCCACGCTCGACGGGACGCAGAGCTCGGAGGCGGTCAGCGCCGTCGCGCACGAGCTGGCCCGCGCGCTGGAGGCCGACCACCGGGACCTGGTGGTCTCGGACATGAAGAAGTCGCTGCGCACCGGCAAGGTCCTGGTGGACTGGTCGCAGAACAACCGGAACAAGACGACGATCGCACCGTACTCGCTGCGCGGGCGCGCACGGCCCACGGTCGCGGCCCCGCGGAGCTGGGCCGAGCTCGACGACCCCGCGCTGCGGCACCTGGAGGCCGGCGAGGTGGCCGAGCGCCTGGTGCGCGACGGCGACCTGCTGGCCGACCTGCTGACCGGCGGCCGGGGCGCGCTCGAGCCGACGCCGCAGCGGATGTCCACCTTCGAGGCGGGCCCGGACCGGCTCGCGGTGTACCGGTCGCGGCGCGACCCGTCCAAGACGCCGGAGCCGGTGCCCGCCGCCGTCGAGGCCGACGACCCGGGCGGCCCGCAGCAGCCCATCTTCGTCATCCAGGACCACCATGCCCGCAGGCACCACTACGACTTCCGGCTCGAACGCGACGGGGTGCTGGTGAGCTGGGCTCTGCCCAAGGGCGAGCCCACAGACCCCTCGACCAACCATCTCGCGGTGCAGACCGAGGACCACCCCCTGGAGTACGCGAACTTCGCCGGCACCATCCCGAGCGGGGAGTACGGCGGCGGCACGGTGACCATCTGGGACGCCGGGACCTACGAGGCGGAGAAGTGGCGCGAGGGCGAGGAGATCATCGCGGTGCTGCACAGCTCCGGCGCCGGCGGGGTGGACCGCGGGAGCCGGCGGCTGGCGCTCATCCATACCGGCCGCAGCTCGCGCGACGGCGCGGAGAACTCCTGGTTGATCCACCGGATGGTCGAGCGCGGACAGGCTCCCGGCACCAGCGCCAGCGCCAGCGCCACCGGTCAGGCTGCGCGGGCGGCGGAGCGGCGCGCGGTCCCGCCCCCTTCGGCGCTCTCCCTCAAGCCGATGCTCGCCACACCGGGGACGCTCACCGAGCTCGACCACCTCGACGAGGAGGACTGGGCCTTCGAGATGAAGTGGGACGGCATCCGCGCGCTGGCCAGCGTGGGCGGAGGCCAGGTGCAGCTGGTCAGCCGCAACGGCGTGGACCTCACCGCGACGTACCCCGAGCTCGCCGAGCTGGCCGGGTGCGTGCACGAGGACGTGCTGCTCGACGGTGAGATCGTGGCCTTCAACCGGTCGGGGCGCCCGGACTTCGGGTTGCTGCAGAACCGGATGAACCTCACCCGCGGGTCAGACGTCGCCGCGGCCCGCGCGGAGCAGGGGGTCGACTTCATGGTCTTCGACCTGCTGCACCGCGGCTCACGGCGGATGACGACTCTCGGTTACGACGCCCGGCGCGCCGCCCTCGACGCCGTGCTCGACGAGGGCGGGCGAATCCACCTGCCGCCGGCCTTCCAGGGGGATGCCCGCGCCGCGATCGACGCGAGCCTCACGCTGGGGCTGGAGGGCGTCGTCGCCAAGCGGCGGTCGAGCACGTATCAGCCTGGGCGGCGGTCGCCGGCGTGGATCAAGGTCAAGCACGTGCGCACCCAAGAGGTGGTGGTCGTGGGCTGGCGCACCGGGAACGGCGCCCGCGCGGACACCCTGGGCTCGCTGCTGGTCGCCGTACCGGCCGACGGCGGCCCGAGCGGGCAGTTGCGCTACGCCGGTCGCGTCGGGACGGGCTTCACGGACAAGAGCCTGACGCGCCTGCGCGCGGAGCTGGACCTGCTCGCACGCGAGGGCCCAGCTGTCGACGACGTCCCCGAGGCCGACCGCCTCGACGCGCACTGGGTGGAACCCGAGCGCGTCGGCGAGGTGAGCTGTGCGGGGTGGACCAGCGTGGGGCGGCTGAGGCACCCGGTCTGGTTGGGCTGGCGGCCGGACAAGACGCCCGCGGAGGTGGAGGCGCCGCAGTGAGCGGACCAGCCCACCCCCTCAGGAGAAGTACCGCACCAGGGTGCGGTGCCACCTGTTGGCGGGCAGGGCGGGGTCGAGGGCTGCCAGCCCCACGCAGTACTTGCTGATCCGGTCGGGTCGGTGGCCGCGCGCCCACAGCCACCGGTCGATGGCCGTGACCGCCCCAGGCGACTTCGACTCGAGCAGCACGCAGTCCGCCAGCTCGACGCGCTCGCCGCCTGCGACGACCTCGCCGCCGGGGTCTGTGACCTGGTCGCGGGCGGGTGCGCACCGCAGCGAGGTGTCGCAGGTGAGGCGCGTGCCTGCGACGTGGTCCACGAAGGTGGTCCGGTCGTAGGCGGTGATCATCGTGGGGCGCAACCCATCGACCAGGCCCGCGGCGTCGGGCAGGGTGTCGTGCAGGACGGTCCCGGCGAAGGCCGCAGCCTGCGGTGTGATGGTCGCGGCGTCGGCGAGGCCGTAGGGCAGCCGTTCCTTGACGGTCTCCCCACGCCCGCCCTTGACCTTCACCTCGAAGACGCAGTCGCCGGCGTCGGTGTACGTCCGGGTGCGGACCTTGAAACGGCGGCGCCGGCCGTGTGCCGCGCCGCGATAGGAGACGAGGTCCGGGGTGTCGAAGTAGACCGACTCGTAGCCGAAGCGTCGCAGCCCGTCGATCTCCAGCACCCCCAGGTGCGGGTGGGCGGTGAGCAGCTCGACGACCAGGTCGGTCGGCACGACGTACTTGCGGTCCACCCGCGTCTGCAGGTCCGCCCGGTCCTGGATCTCCTCCAGGGAGACGGGCGCGAATGCCGCCACGACGGCGTCGGCCAGCGCCGCGGGCTTCACGGGAGCAGTCACTGAGGTCGTCACTGGGGCCGTCACTGGAGCTGCCCGACGCCGGCCGGCACGTCGTGGGACGCGGCGGGAGCCGCGGTCACCAGGCGCGCTCGTGCGGCCCCACTCGCCTGCCCACGGTCGGGGGCGGCGCCGGCTGCGGCGTCGGGCAGGAGCTCGTAGCGGACGTCGACCCGCTGCATGTCCCGGACCAGGTCGATCTCCTGGACGATGACGGTGCGTACCCGCGCGCCCAGCAGCTCCTCCAGCCGGGCGGTCAGCTGGACCTCGTCCGGGTAGACGGCGTCGAGAGTGATGACCTGGCGGCGGTAGCGGGCGTGCACGGGGTTGGAGTCGACCAGGACCATCACGAGCACGAGAGCGGCGCTGAAGACCGGGGCGATCCAGGCCGGGTCGGGCTGCAGCCCGGCGATGAGCCCCAGGGCCAGCGCCGCGAAGTAGTACGCGACCTCCTCCTGAGCCAGCTCCGAGGACCGCAGCCGGATGATGGACAGCACGCCGAAGAGCCCCAGCCCCAGGCCCGCACCGACGGTCGAGGTCGCCAGCACGGTGGTGACAGCCAGCACCCCGACGTTGAGGCCGATGTAGGCGAGCAGCATCTCTCTGCGGCGGTGGCGCCGGAAGTAGACGGCATAGGTCAGGGTCAGGATGGCGATGAGATCGGCGAGGACGATCCACAGGTTCGGCACGGGCACTCCTTGAACGCTGGAACAGAGGCTCCAGTTCTAGGACGGCCGTCTATGCCTTCCCTGTGAAGGACGTAGGCGGCGGCCAAGAACACCAGGCGGGCGGAGGGATGACCGCAGCACCGCGCAGCAGGACGGCACCGCGCAGTCATAGCGCATTCACAGGGACGACATACCCCACGTCAAGGCCTACGAGGTGTCCTTGAGGTCGTCATCGACCCCACCCCAAGGAGCACCATGCACTCGCACGATCCTGCCCAGCCCACCGACCCTGACACCTCCCTCGCGCCCACCCACCTGACCGCACCGAGCGCAGACCTGCGCGCACCTCGCCGTACCCGCGCCCCGCGGCGCTGGTTCGCCCTGACCGCCACGGTCGTCGGGGCCACGCTGGCCGTCGGCTCGCTCGCCGCCTGCTCCACGAGCACCGGCTCCACGACCGTCGAGTCCGCCGCGGAGACGTCCACGAGCAGCCGGTGGGCCGACTCCTCCGTGCGCTCGACCGACGCGGCGAACGGCACCGTCTGGGACTCTTCCTCGGTGCACACCATCGCCGTCGAGGTCGACGAGGCGGAGTACGCCGCCATGCTCGAGACCTTCGTCTCCACCGACGAGAAGGACTGGATCCACGCGACCGTGACCATCGACGGAACCACCTTCACCGACGTCGGGCTGCGCCTCAAGGGCAACTCCTCGCTGCGCTCGGTCAGCACGACCGAGTCCGAGCCGCAGGACCTGCCCTGGCTCATCCGCCTCGACAAGTTCGTCGACGGCCAGGAGCTGGACGGGTCCACCGACTTCGTCGTGCGGTCCTCGAGCACCCAGACCTCGCTCAACGAAGCCGTGGCCCTGGAGCTCTTCGACCGCGCGGGCCTGGCCACGCAGCAGGCGATCGCCACCCGGTTCTCGGTCAACGGCAGCGCCGAGACCTTGCGCCTGACCATCGAGAACCCCGACGACGCCTGGGAGGAGGCGGAGTTCGGGACCGACGGGATCCTGTACAAGGCCGAGTCCGAGGGTGACTACTCCTACCGCGGAGACGACCCCGAGTCCTACGTCGACGTCTTCGACCAGGAGACCGGCGACGTGGAGAACCTCGAGCCGCTCATCGAGTTCTTGCAGTTCATCAACGAGTCCGACGACGCGACCTTCGCCGCCGAGCTGTCCGACCACCTCGACGTCGAGGCCTTCGCGAGCTACCTCGCGATGCAGGACCTCGTGCAGAACTTCGACGACATCGACGGCCCGGGCAACAACTCCTACCTGCGCTACGACACCGAGTCCGAGACCTTCACCGTCGTCAACTGGGACCTCAACCTCGCCTTCGGTCAGTCGCCGGGAGGAGCGGGAATGGGCGGCGGCGGAACGGGCGGCGAGCGGCCTGAGCTGCCCGACGGCGCGGAGCTCCCTGACGGGACGGAGCGTCCTGACGGGACGGAGCGTCCTGACGGGGTCGAGCTTCCCGACGGGGTCGAGCCTGGCGGCTTCCCCGGCGGGGAGCCGCCGGAGGGGATGGAGCTTCCCGACGGGGCAGAGCTTCCCGAGGGGACGACGCCACCCACCGGAACGCGCCCCGGCGACACCCAAGGCGCCCAAGACGGGCAAGGCGGACGGGGCGGGTCCATGGGCGGCAGCAACGTCCTGTCCTCCCGCTTCCTCGCCACCGAGGAGTTCACCGCGCTCTACGACCAGGCTCTCGCCGACCTCACCGAGGCGCTCTACACCAGCGGGACAGCAGACGAGATCGTCTCTACCTGGGCAGACGTCCTCACCGACCAGGCGGGCGACCTCGTCGACGCCTCGACCGTGGAGAGCGAGGCGGCCACGCTGCGGTCCGCCTTCACCTCCTAGGACAGCCCGCGGGGCCCTTCACAGGACTCCGTCACATCCCTAGGACCTCCGACCCTGTCGACCCCGGGGGGGTCCGTGATATTGATCACTCCGGGGTGGGTCAGGGGATGAATAGTCCTACGATCAAACGCGTGGCAGAACGCGAATCTCACCCCAGCAAGCCAGTTGACGTCGTCCTCGTAGGTGGCGGCATCATGAGCGCGACCCTCGGATCCATCATCCGACTGCTTGAGCCCAGCTGGACCGTGCGGATCTACGAGCGGCTCGACGCCGTCGCCCAGGAGAGCTCGAACGCGTGGAACAACGCCGGCACCGGTCACGCCGCGCTGTGCGAGCTGAACTACACGCCGCAGAAGCCTGATGGCAGCATCGACATCACCAAGGCTGTGGCCATCAACGAGCAGTTCCAGATCTCCCGGGAGTTCTGGCAGCACCTGATCACCGCCGATCTGCTGCCCGAGCCGGCCGGCTTCATCTCCTCCACCCCGCACATGACCTTCGTGCGCGGCGCCGACAACGTCGACTACCTGCGCCGCCGCCACGCCGCGCTCACGGCGCACCCGCTGTTCAGCGACCTGGAGTTCTCCTCCGACCCCGCCGTCATCGGCGAGTGGGCCCCGCTGCTGCTCGCCGAGCGCACCGGCGACGAGCCGATCGCCGCGACCCGCGCGACCGCGGGCACCGACGTCGACTTCGGCTCGCTGACCCGCAAGCTCACGGACTACCTCGTCACCTCCGGCGCCGAGCTGCACCTGCAGCACGAGGTCCGTTCGCTCAAGCAGCGCGCGGACGGCACCTGGCGCCTCAAGATCGCCGACACGAGCTGGAACGCCACCGAGCGCCACCACGTCCTCGACGCCCGCTTCGTGTTCATCGGCGCCGGCGGCGGCGCGCTGCCGCTGCTGCAGAAGGCTGGCATCCCCGAGATCAAGGGGTACGGCGGCTTCCCGATCAGCGGTCAGTTCCTCAAGACCACCAACCCGGAGATCGTCGCCCAGCACCAGGCGAAGGTCTACGGCAAGGCCGACGTCGGCTCCCCGCCCATGTCCGTCCCGCACCTGGACACCCGCGTGGTCGACGGCGAGACCTCGCTGCTCTTCGGCCCGTACGCCGGCTTCTCCACGAAGTTCCTCAAGCGCGGCTCGCTGCTCGACCTCTTCACGTCCATCCGCCCGAGCAACATCATCACGATGCTCACCGTGGCCAAGGACAACTGGGACCTGACCCGGTACCTCATCAGCGAGGTCACCAAGTCCCCGTGGAAGAAGTTCCGCACCCTGCGCGACTTCATGCCGACCGCGGACCCCAAGGACTGGGAGATGATCACTGCAGGTCAGCGCGTCCAGGTGATGAAGAGCCACCCGGTCAAGCGCGGCGTGCTGGAGTTCGGCACCGAGCTGGTGACCTCCGCCGACGGCAGCATCGCTGGTCTGCTCGGCGCCTCCCCCGGCGCCTCGACCGCCGTCCCGGCCATGGTCGACCTGCTCGAGCGCTGCTTCCCCGACCGTTTCGCCGGCTGGCGTCCCCGTCTCGCCACGATGATGCCCAGCCTGGGCGCCAGCGAGTGGGACACCGCCGAGGAGTTCGCCCAGCTCCAGGCGGACGACGCCGAGGTGCACAGCGCCTGACCCCGGCGCTGCACCACCCGCACGACGACGGCCCGGCCGCGCTCACCAGCGCGACCGGGCCGTCCCTCTGCGACGCACCGCGACGCGACGCGCCACCCTGCGTGGCACCGGTGCGCCCACGGCCTAGGCTGACCCCATGACCCCCCGCACAGCGCCCCGCCTGCCCTTCTCCGTCTCCCCCGTCAGCCTCGGCTGCTGGCAGCTCGGCGCGGACTGGGGTGAGGTCAGCGAGGAGAGCGCCCACGGCGTCCTCGCCGCCGCCGCCGACGCCGGCGTGACCTTCTTCGACACCGCTGACGTCTACGGTGACGGCCGCAGCGAGCGGATCATCGGGTCCTTCCTCGCCGCCCGCGCCGCCAGCGACGGGGAGGCGGAGGCTCGCCCCGAGGCCATCCACGTCGCCACGAAGATGGGTCGCCGCGCTGACCCGCACGTCGCGGGCGCCTACACCCTCGACGCCTTCCGGGCATGGACCGACCGCTCGCGCACCAACCTCGGCGTGGACACCCTCGACCTGGTCCAGCTGCACTGCCCGCCCACCGAGGTGTTCGCGGCCGACGCCACCTACGACGCGCTGGACACCCTCGTCTCCGAAGGCCGGATCAGCGCCTACGGCGTCTCGGTGGAGACCTGCGAGGAAGCCCTGACGGCCATCGCCCGCCCAGGTGTGGCCAGCGTGCAGATCATCCTCAACGCCTTCCGGCGCAAGCCGCTCGACGAGGTCCTCCCGGCCGCGGTCGCCGCCGGGGTCGCGATCATCGCCCGGGTCCCGCTGGCCAGCGGCCTGCTGTCCGGGCGCTACGACGAGCACACCACCTTCGCTGCGAACGACCACCGCACCTTCAACCGCAACGGTGAGGCCTTCGACGTCGGCGAGACCTTCGCCGGCGTCCCCTTCGACGTCGGCGTGGCCGCAGCGCGCGAGATCTCAGCCCTCGTGCCCGACGGCGCGCTGGACCGCGACGGCTCCCCCGTCACCACCTCCCAGCTCGCGCTGCGCTGGATCCTCGACCAGCCCGGTGTCACGACCGTCATCCCGGGCGCACGCACGGCCGCCCAGGCTCGCTCGAACGCGGCGGCGGCGGACCTGGCACCGTTGACGAAGGAGCAGAGCGCGCGGTTCGCGGAGATCTACGACGCGTCGGTCCGCCCGCACGTCCACGCCCGCTGGTAGTCCCTGCCAGCAGTTTTTGGTAGTCCCCGGAGTACTCAGACGGCCTGGTCGTACTCGCTGCGCGCCGCGATGACGGTCGCCATGTGCGCTGCCGCCCACTCCTCCAGGGCCTTGAGCGGCTCGCGCAGGGTGTGCCCGGCGTCGGTGAGCTCGTACTCCACTCGCGGGGGGACCTGCGGGTAGAGGGTGCGCTCGACCAGGCCGTCGCGCTCCAGGCCGCGCAGGGTCTGGGTGAGCATCTTCTGGGAGATGCCGTCGATCCTGCGTGCGATCTCACCGAAGCGCAGCGGGCCGTCCGCGAGCGTCCCGACGATGAGGACCGTCCACCGGTCCCCGATGCGGTCAAGCATCTGGCGCGTCGGGCAGTCCCGGTTGTACGGGTCCCACTGTGGCTCGGTCATCGCACTGTCTCCTCAGGCACCTCGGCGGTAGTCAGTTACTGGAAAGTGCCTACTCCCCAAGACTCCGTTGCTCTCCTACAGTAAGTGTCAGTGGCTTCACCTGGAAGCCCCGACACCCAAGGAGCAGTCATGGCACGCATCACCGTCCTCGGAGGAACCGGGTACGCCGGAGGGAACATCGTCCGCGAGGCAGCCTCGCGCGGGCACGAGGTGACGTCGATCTCGCGGAACGCACCGCAGGAGAAGGTCAGCGGCGTCACCTACGTCACCGGTGACGTGCTCGACCCGGGCGTCGTGGACCAGGCCGTCGCCGGTGCCGACGTGGTCGTGGAGGCCTTGTCCCCGCGTGGTGCGCTCGAAGGCACGATCGGCTCGGTGGTGCAGAAGCTCAGCGCCGCGGTCCAGGCTGCTGGTGCACGGCTAGGCGTGGTGGGCGGTGCCGGTTCCTTGCTGGTCGCCCCCGGAGGACCTGCGGTCGCCGCAGCGGACGACTTCCCCGACGCCTTCAAGGGCGAAGCGGCCGAGATGGCAGCCGTGCTCGAGGACCTGCGCGCCTCCGACGAGGCGCTGGACTGGTTCTACGTCAGCCCAGCTGGCGACTTCGGGCCCTGGGCCGCGGGCGAGCACACCGGCACCTTCCGTCTGGGCGGTGACGTGCTGCTCGTTGACGAGACGGGGTCCTCCACCATCTCCGGCGCCGACTTCGCGCAGGCCTTCGTCGACGAGATCGAGCAGCCCGCGCACCGTCGTCAGCGCTTCACCGTCGCCTACTGACCCACGCCCGGCGCGGCTGTCAGCCGACCGGCTGACGCTGCTCCTGGGCCGTGAGCTCACCGGCGATCGACCGAGCCCAGTCCCGGACCTCGTCCCAGTCGCGGTAGTCGCCGTCCTGGACTCGCAGGGCGAGCACGACCGACCGTTCGCCCAGGCGGAGCTGGTTCTTGTCGACCCGGCCGGCGAACACCTTGTGCTCGGAGGCTCCGGTCATCCTGATCTGCTCGTCGACATCGATCTCGTTCTGGGCGTCAGCCGGCTTGAGCGGGGTGCCGACCGGGCCGGTCGAGAACAGCCACACGGGGCGACCTTCGACCCGCGCGCTGATGTCCTGGGCGAAGACCGAGGCCGCCATCATCCACTTGCCGAAGTACACGGCGCTGCCCATGATGATCGCCTCGGAGTCGTCCAGGTCGAGGATGCTCGCGGTCGCCATGTCATGCAGCCGGGGCTCGTGCCCCTGGGCTGCGAGCTCGGCCGCGATGGCCTCGCCGATCTCCTGCGTCGAGCCGTGCTTGCTCGCGACAGCCACGCTGACCTTCATGGTTCCTCCTCGTCGGACGACTCGACCATGAGTCGCTCCTTCCAGGATCAACCGTCCAGACCGCCCAGACGCGGGACCAAAGGCCCTGCCGTCGCTCGCCGGGCGGCGCCGGGGGTGCGGCGCCCGCCGACCTAGTGGGCGAGCTCTCCCCCGCTCTCGCGCAGGTAGCAGCCTGCGCACAACGACTCGTAGCTCACCTGGGCACCGTCGATCGCGACCTGGTCACCGTCGAAGACGAACGCCCCGTCCACCGAACGAGCGTTGAAGATGGCTTTGCGCCCGCAGCGGCAGATGGTCTTGAGCTCTTCGAGGCTGTGGGCGATCTCCAGCAGGCGCCGGCTGCCCGGGAAGGCGGCGGTGAGGAAATCTGTGCGGATGCCGTAGCAGATGACGGGGATCTGGTCGAGGGTCGCGACCCGCAGCAGCTCGTTGACCTGCTGGGCGGAGAGAAACTGCGACTCGTCGATGAGCACGCAGCTGACGTCCACCCCGGTCCGGCTCTGCACCTCGTCACGCTGGCGCTGGATGAGCAGGTAGACGTCGTCGCCCTCTCCGATGACGACATCCACCCCACGGTCCACGCCCAGGCGGGAATGGATGGCGCGCCCGGCCTTGGTGTCGATGCCGGGCTTGGCGAGGAGCACCTGGTGCCCGCGCTCCTCATAGTTGTGGGCGGCCTGCAGCAGAGCCGTGCTCTTGCCGCTGTTCATCGCCCCGTACCGGAAATACAGCTTCGCCATGGGTCCATTGTCCTTGATCCGACGACCCGCCCGGACCGCCTATCGGGCCAGGTAGAGCTTGCGGACGACGTCCTCGATGTCTGGTTCCTCGATCGCGAGGTCACGGACCACCGCGCGCTCGGCCACCGCCGCCAACACCTGCGCGGCCGTCGTGCGGCCGGGGGTGAAGGCGAGGCGCTGACGCAGGCCCCCAGCCTCCACTCCGACGAGCTCGGTCCCGGCGACCTGGTCCAGGCCGGGGCAGGCCTCGACGAGGTCGACGACCATCACTCGCTGGGCACCGACCACGTCCACGAGGCCGGTCAGCGTGCCGTCGAAGGCCATCCGGCCCTTGTCCACGACGAGGACGCGCTCGGTCAGGCGCTGGACGTCATCCATGTCGTGGGTGGTGAGCAAGAGTGAGGTGCCGTGCGCGGCGCGCTCCTCGACCAGGAACACCCGGAGCCGTTCCTTGCTCAGCACGTCCAGGCCGATGGTCGGCTCGTCGAGGACGAGCAGCCGCGGCGAGTGCAGCAGGGCTGCGGCAATCTCCCCACGGATGCGCTGCCCCAAGGACAGCTGGCGCACGGGCGTGTCGAGGAATGACGCGAGGTCGAGACGGTCGACGAGCTCACCGAGGCGGGCACGCGCGCGAGCCGGATCGAGGTCGTGCACGGCGGCCAGCGCCCGGTAGGACTCGCGCAGCGGAAGGTCCCACCACAGCTGTGAGCGTTGGCCGAAGACAACACCGATCTGGCGGGCCAGCTCCTTGCGACGCCGGTGCGGTTCCAGCCCACAGGTACGCACGGTGCCCGCGGTGGGCACGAGTATCCCGGTGAGCATCTTGATGGTCGTCGACTTGCCGGCGCCATTGGCACCGATGTAGCCAACCGCTGCTCCGTGTGCCACGGAGAAGGTGAGGTCGGCGACGGCGTGCACGGTCCGCTTGGCACGACGGAACCGGCCGAGCGGGGTGCGCACGGTGAAGTCCCGGCACAGGCCCTCGGCCTCGATGATGGGCTGCTCCGTCATGATCCTGTTCCTGTGTAGTGCCGTAGACCCAACCGCCAGGCGAGCAGCGCGACCACCCAGGCCACGGCCGCGGCAACCGGGGTCAACCAGCCGAGCCAGACCGGGGTGTCGGGAGGCCCGGGGATCCCCAGGATGAGGAGGGTGGGTAGGTAGGCGGTGAACGCTGCCGGGATGACGAAGGTGAAGAGCACCCGTACCGGCATCGTGAAGATCGATGTCGGGTAGGAGGCGGCGTAGCTGCCACCGTAGGTGAAGGCGCTGGTGAGCTCTGCGCCGTCGACCAGCCAGAACTGCGCGGCTGCGGCGAGCACGAAGAGCGCCGCGAAGATCGCGGCCCCTGCGATCGGTGTGAGAATCAGCAGATAGACCGTCTCGGCACGCCAGTCGATGTCGCTCGCCGGCAGCGCGACGGCGAGGATCACGACGGCGACCGCAGTCCGCCCGAGCCGGCGCAGCTGGACGTCGCTCGTCACCAGCTGGCCCAGCACCGAGAGCGGGCGCAGCAAGAAGGCGTCGAGCAGGCCGGTGCGGATATAGGTGGGCAGCGCGTCGAGGTGGCCCACGGTCATGTCCGCGAGGGAGAAGGCGATGTTCGCCAGGGCGAACAAGAGCGCCACTCCCGCAAAGTCGAGACCACCGAGAATGGAGATGTTCGCGAAGATGACGTAAACCTCTGCGAACTCCAGCAGCCCGATACCCACCGCACCGAAGACGTCGAGGGCAAAGGACCTGCGGTAGGCGAGCTGGGACTGCAGCCGTGAGGCGAGAAGGGCCCGGTAGGGCGCAAGGACGCGTGGGTCAGCCACCTTGAACCACCACCGTGCGCACACCACGCCTCAGCGCCACGCGTCCGGCGACGCCGATCATGAGGACCCAGAGCACCTGGACCGCCAGCAGCCGCAGGGCCGGCGCGCCCTCCACGCGACCCATGAGGAGGTCGACCGGGGTCTGCACCATGGACGGGAACGGTGAGGCTGCCGCGACGGAGGCCAGCCAGGAGGGGAACCAGTGGACCGGGATGAGCACGCCGCTGAAGGCGCCGACCGACACGACGTAGAGCGTCATCAGCCCTCTGAGCTCGACGAGCCAGAAGGCCGCGATGTTGACGAGCCACCGGCACAGGAACGAGACCACGACGCCGAGCAGCAGGGCCAGCGCTCCGAGCAGGTAGGGCAGCGCTGTGTGCGGCAGGGCGAGGCCGGTCACGAGGGCGCCGGCGACCAGGGGCGGCAACCCGCGGGGCAGCACCTGGAACGCCGCTCGACCGAGATCGCCAGCGAGGTAGGTCATCTGCAGGTCGACGGGTCGTGCGAGGTCGACCGCGATGTCCCCGGTCCGGATCCGCTGGGCGAGCTCGTCCCAGGCGAAGATCTGGACGGGCGCGATGATGGCTTGCGTCAGCCAGGCATAGGTAGCGCCGGTGAGGGCGTCGTAGCCCGCAAGCTCACCACCGGCAGCGCCGATCACCCCGACCGTGATGGACGCCTTGATCAGCCCGAAGACGGTGTTGGTGAATGCCCCCGCCGCAGTGGCCAGACGGTACGCCGAGAACCGCCGGAAACCCAGCGCTGTGAAGACGGCGAACGTTCGGAGGGGGTGCATGGAGCGATGAATATATCGCAGACCTCACAGCCGCGGTCGAGGTGCGTTGAGGTCGTAGCGCACGCCGACCATCCGGATCGCGAAGCAGATTGCGGCAGCCACCACGGTCCAGGGCACGAGCCTCAGGTCGGCGGTCACCACGAGCGCCGTGAGGGAGGCGGCCACGAGCGCGGGGATGAGGTAGAGCCCGCTGTGCAGGATCGCGGGGATCTCTCGCAGGAGCACGTCCCGCAGCGTCCCGCCGCCCACGGCGGTGATCCCGCCGATGATGACCGACTGCGTCACCCCGAGCCCGAACTCGAAGCCCTTGAGCGTCCCGGTGACGGCGAACAGGCCCAGGCCTGCGGCGTCGAGCACGTTGATGGGGCGGATGAGACGGTCCAGGCGTTTGCTGAGCAGGAAGGCGATGAGCCCGCCGAGGGCCGCGGTGCCCAGGAACCGCCAGTCCAGGAAGGTCACCGGTGGCAGGTCGTCGAGCAGGATGTCGCGGATGAACCCGCCGCCCAGGGCCGTGATCATGCCGAGGGTGATGATGCCCACGATGTCCAGGTGGGCGGTGCGGATCGCGGTCATCGCCCCGTTGATGGCAAAGGCCAGGACCCCGGCGAGCTCGAGGATGAGGAGCGCGGTGGTCGCGGGGAGCATGAGAGATGTTTACCGGAGCGCGATCCAGATGAGCAACTGGGTGATGAGGAAGCCGGCGACGATGTTCAGCCACAGGAACCGTCGCCATCCGGCGTTGGACCGTTCGCAATCGGCGTCGGCGAGCGAGCGGTAGCCGGCGATGTTGACCAGGTAGGCGAGCGGGACCACGGCCGCGAGCGCTCCCGGCCAGCCTGCGCCGAGCATGAGCAGCGCGGAGGCGAGGTAGCAGGCCATGGCCAGGCGCACGGTCCGGGCCGCTCCGAAGACGGTTGCGACGGAGGCGATCCCCCCGGCGCGGTCGGCTTCGATGTCTTGGACGGCGCCGAAGGCCTGTGAGGCCATCCCCCAGCCGAAGAAGGCCGCCAGGGCGGCCCAGACCGCTGCGCTCGGGCTTGCCCCGGCGTAGGCGAGCCCGACGACGGCCGGGCTGACGAAGTGCGTGCTGGACGTGATCGAGTCCAGGACCGGGCGCTCCTTGAACCGGAGCCCGGGCGCGGAGTAGGCCACCACGGCCGCGATGCTCACGGCCATCGCCGCCAGGCAGGCGCGCGCGTCGACGTCGGGCGAGGTCACGGCGATCACGACGGCGACGACGAGGAACGGCACCGTGCTCAGCACCGCCGACCACAGCGTGAGGCGGTGCAGGCCACGGTCGAGCACCACCCCCTCAACCCCGCCCTTGCGCGGGTTGCGCAGGTCTGACTCGTAGTCGAAGACGTCGTTGATGCCGTACATGAGGAGGTTGTAGGGCACGAGGAAGAACACCGTGAGGACCACGAAGGTCACCCCCACCTGCCCACCGCTCATGAGGTAGGCGGCGGCGAAGGGGTAGGCGGTGTTGATCCAGCTGATCGGCCGCGACGAGGCGAGGACCGAGCGCAGCGCGCCGGCCGGGCGGGTCTGGGTCGTCTGGGTCGTCTGGCTCATCACTGCCTCTCGAGCGGGGTGCGGCTGGTGGTCCTCGCATGCTGCCACGCCCAGACCGCGGGCAGCAGCAGCGCTGCGGCGAGCGGCCAGGCGAGGTCTTCGACGGGGGCCAGCCACACGGTCACGCCGGTGAGCTTGTCCTCGTCGAACCGGAACAGGTCCGCTGCGATCATGATCGAGTCGAAGACGATCGTCAGCACCGTGAGCACGGCCCAGGCGATGGCGACCTGCCCCCACCAGCGTGCACCCACCCGGGCCCGGTAGGCCAGGACCCCTGCGACGACGGCGACGAGGACGACCATGATGAGATTGAGCTGACCGTAGCTCATCGCACCTCCTCGTGGTCGGCGTGGCGCCCGTGCGCGGCCGGGTGCCTGGCACCGAGCAGACGCCCGGCGAGGCCGAACAGCACCATCGTGAGGTGGCACAGGAAGGTGATGAAGACGAGCTCCTCGAGCGGGAAGTCCGGTGCCAGCTCGATCCCGGTCATCCCGGCGCTCTCTCCGCGCTCGAAGGAGCCGGTGAGGATCCCGGCAGCGTCCCAGACGAGGAAGAGCCCGATGCCTGCCGCCATGACGATCACGGCGCGACGCCGGTCGGCCCACCAGAAGACCTTCCACCGGTGGTCGACGGCGAGCATCGCCGCGAAGGACACGAGGAGTGCGCCGAGGTACTCCCAGCCGGTCACAGCGGCTCCGCCATGGGGGTGGTCGTCGTGTCCGAGCGCAGCCGCTTGACCACCAGCTCGGCGCTGATGAGGCACATGGGCAGACCGATCCCGGGGATGGTGCTGGCGCCGGCGTAGAGCAGTCCGTCCACCCGTGAGGAGGCGTTGCGTCCGCGCAGGAAGGCGCTCTGGCGCCAGGTGTGCGCGGGGCCGAGCGCTCCCCCGGACCAGGCGTTGACGTCGGCCACGAAGTCGCCGGGGCCCACGGTGCGCCGCACGAGGATCCGTTCGGCGAGGTCGGGGATGCCTGCCCAGGAGGCGATCTGGGCGATCGCGGCATCGGCTGCCTTCTCCACGGTCGGGTCGCCGGCGCCGTCCAGGCCACCGCGTCCGATCGTCGGGTCAGCGGGCACCGGGACGAGGACGAAGAGGTTCTCCGTCCCGGCCGGAGCCACGCTCGGATCGGTCTGCGACGGCTTGCAGACGTAGATCGAGGCCGGCTCTGGGACGTGCGGGGAGTCGCCGAAGATCGCGTCGAAGTTGGCCTGCCAGTCGCTCGCGAACAGCAGCGAGTGGTGGACCAGCTCGGGCAGACTGCCCTGGACACCGAGCTCGATCAGGACCGCACCGGGGCCGGGGTCACGCTGGTCCCACCAGCGCTGGGGGTAGGTCTGCAGCGCCTCGGGCAGCAGCGTGGTCTCGGTGTGGTGCAGGTCCGCGGCAGAGACGACGACGTCGGCGTCCAGGACGCGCTGCGTCCCGTCACCCGCCCGCACGACGACGCCGCGCACGGCCGCGCGCGGGCGGCGACCGGGGCGCCCTCCCGGCCGGCGACCGACCGGTCCGGTGCGGATCTCGGTCACGGCCGAGTCGGTGTGGATGCGTACGCCGCCGGCCTGGGCGAGCCGTTCGATGGCAGCGATGATCGTGGTGAACCCGCCCATCGGGTACAGCACGCCGTCGGCCAGGTCGAGGTGGCTCATGAGGTGGTACATGCTCGGCGCGCGGTCCGGGGAGGAGCCGAGGAAGACCGCCGGGTAGCCGAGCACCTGGCGCAGCGTCGGGTGGGTGAAGGACCGCGCGACGTACCGGTCGAGCGGGCGCGCCAGCAGGGAGACGAGCGTCCCCGCGCGGCGCAGGACGTCGGCCTGGACGAGCGGACGCAAGGACTGGAAGGTGGAGTAGAGGAAACGGTCCTTGGCGAGGTCGTAGGTGGTCCGCGCCGAGGTGAGGTAGGCGCGCAGGCGCTCCCCCGCCCCCGCCTCGACGCCCTCGAAGGTAGTGACGTTCTTCTCGAGGTCGGCTGAGATGTCGAGCGGGGCGGAGCCGTCCTCGACGAAGACCCGGTAGCCGGGATCGAGCAGCGTGAGGTCGAGCTCGGCCTCGGCGGTGGTGCCCAGGAGCCGGAAGAAGTGGTCGAACACCTCAGGCATGAGGTACCACGACGGCCCGGTGTCGAAGCGGAAGCCGTCACGTTCCCACGACCCGGCGCGGCCGCCGAGCTCGGCGTTCTTCTCCACCAGGTCGACGCTGTGCCCGTCGCGGGCGAGCAGCGCCGCGGTCGCGAGCCCGGCGATCCCGCCTCCGATGACGACGACGCGGCTCATGAGCGGCCTCCCGTGGTCAGGGCGCGGGCCAGGATGCGGGCCTTGACCTGTCCAGGGACCCGGATCCGCGAGCGCAGCAGCTGGTCGGTCGGGGTGTCCGCGATCCGATCGGTGAGCTCGGCGAAGAGTCCGTGGGCCGCGGTCACAGCGGTCCGGCTGTTGGATGGCAGCTGGACGAGGGCCTCACGGGCCGCGGCCAGGTCGGTGCGGATGTCAGCCACGATCACGTCGCGCTGAGCGGTGGTCAGGCGGGCGGGGTCGATCCCGGGGAAGTACGCCCGGCCCAGCACGTCACGGTCGGCGGCGAGGTCCCGCAGGAAGTTGATCTTCTGGAAGGCCGCGCCCAGGCTGCGTGCACCGGGGGCGAGCACGTCGTAGTCGGTTCTCCCGGCGGCGCCGAGGAACACCTGCAGGCAGGCCAGGCCCACCGCCTCCGCTGACCCGTAGACGTAGTCAGCGAAGGAGTCCGGGGTGTGGGTCGAGGTATCCAGGTCCATCCGCATCGAGGCGAAGAACGCCTCCATGAGCTCGGGACGCAGCTCGAAGCGGCGAGCGGTGATCGCGTAGGCGTGCACCACGAGGTTCGTGCTGAACCCCCAGGCGACGGCGTGGGCGGTCTCGCGCTCGAGCTCGTCGAGCAGCTCACGACCGCGAGCGGGGTCGTGAGAGCTCACGGGGCCGTCGACGATCTCGTCGGCGAGCCGGACAAGGGCGTAGATGTTGCGGACGTGGCCGCGGACGGGCCGTCCGAGCAGCCGGCAGGTCCATCCGAAGGAGGTGGAATAACCGCTGATCACCGCGGCGGCGCTGGACTGGGCGACGGCGTCGTAGCGGGGGTCGCTGACCGGCGTGAGCGTCACGGCAGGGATGCGGGCGGACAGGCGCTTCATGCCGACCTCCACATGAGATCGCCGAAGGCCGACCTCAACCAGGTGTCTGCCCCGGCGGGCAGGTCGATCTGGGAGGCCAGACGGCGTGCGGAGCCCAGGTGCTCGGCCGCGAGGCCGGCGATGAACGCACGCGAGCCGGAGGACTCCAGCGCGGCGCGCACCGCGTAGAGCTGATCGAGGGTGAGCTCGGCGTCCCCCAGGTGACGGCGGACGAAGGGCCACTGGCTGGTACCACTGGCGTGCACCACCAAGGGCGTGACCTTGCCCTCGCGCAGGTCTGTGAGGGCGTTCTTGCCGGTCACCGCCTCATCGCCGAAGACCCCGTCGAGGTCGTCCTGGAGCTGGAAGGCGGTGCCCACCAGACGTCCGACGCGGCCGAGCCCTTCGACGGTCTCCCGGCTGGCCCCGGCGAGCACCGCGCCTGCCTGCAGGGGGAGCTCGAAGGAGTAGACGGCGGTCTTGTTCGCCGCCATGTCGATCACCTCGGTGAGGGAGGCGGACACCGGGCCGAGGGAGTTGCGGACGTCGCTCAGCTCCCCGGCCGCGGTGACATAGATTGCGTGGTCGAGCAGGCTCAGCAGCTCCTCGCGGGTGGTGGGCGCGGCGGTGCTGGACGCGACGAGGCGGTGGGCGCCGGTCAGCGCCAGGTCGCCGGCGAGGATACCGGCGGCCGCGCCGAGGGTCGCGGCCCGGTCCGGGTCACCACCGGCGGTGCGCACGCTCTGGGCGAAGGTCCCGGTCACGTTGAGGCGGCCCCGGCGCAGCTCGTCGTGGTCGATGACGTCGTCGTGCACGACGAAGGCGGTGTGCAGCAGCTCCACGGCCGCCGCGACCGTGCAGGCCAGCGTCTCGTCGGTACCGCCGAGGTGCTGGTAGATGCCGGTCAGCAGGGCAGGGCGGAATCGCTTGCCGCCCTGCGAGGCGCGCTGCAGGCTGGCCCACAGCTCGGTGTAGTCAGCGCCGTAGGAGCTGGACCGGTCGATCGCTCGACGAAAGAAGTCGTCGAGGATCGCGTCGACCATCACCGCGTAGGGCTGGGCATAGGTCTGCTGCACCCGCTGCGGCGTGATCTGGCTGGTCATGAGACACCGCCGGGCAGCTCGATCCTGCCGAGCTGCTCGAGCTGGAGAACCATCCACGGGCTGAAGGCCCACGGGGTCGCGGTGATGGACCGGCCGAGGGCCTCGGGGTCGACCCACACGAGGTCCATGACCTCATCCGGGTTGGGGACCGCGTCGTCGTCCGTGGTGGCGATGAGGACGGGGCACATCTCGTTCTCCACGACGCCCGAGGCGTCCACCGCGCGGTACCGGAAGTCCGGCAGCACCAGCTCGACGTCGTGGACGGTGATGCCCAGCTCGTGCTGGGCATGGCGGGCGACGGCCTCGGGCAGGGTCTCGCCGCTGCGGGGGTGGCCGCAGAAGGAGTTGGTCCACACTCCCGGCCAGGTGCGCTTGCTCAGCGCGCGCCGGGTGACGAGCACCTCTCCGGTGCTGCGCAGCAGGTAGCAGGAGAACGCCAGGTGCAGGGGCGTGGTGGTCGAGTGCACGCTCGCTCGTGGCGCGGTGCCTATCGGGGAGCCGGCCGGGTCCAGGAGGACGACGTGGTCGTCGTCTGCTGGGCGCGGGGCTGCGGGAGTGGGCGGAGGACCGCTCGTGTGTGTCATCGGTGACCTCCTGGTATCTGCGGGGTCGGTCGTGTCCCGCGTCGACGATTCAAGGTTGCTAGACAGGCTAGTTAATAGTCAAGGTAGCATATGTGCGTGGACAGCATCGCGGAGAGCGGCGAACATGAGAACTACTGGTACGCCGACAATGACTCAGTTGTACAGATTCTGCACGCGCTGAGACGGTTCCGGCGCAGCGACCAGGAGATGCGACGCCGGATGAGCGCCGACATGGACATGAACGAGACCGATCTGCAGGCGCTGCAGATCGTCATCGCCGCGGAGCAGAGCAAGCGCCTGGTCACGCCTCGTGACCTGAGCACCGCGCTGGGGATCTCGACCGCCTCGACGACCAAGCTCCTCGACCGGCTGACCGCGTCCGGGCACCTGGAACGCCACCCGCACCCGAGCGACCGCCGGGCGCTGGTCATCACCGCCACCGATCATGCGCACGACGAGATCCGTGGACGGCTCAAGCGCATGCACGCAGCGATGCGGGAGGTCGCAGTGGGCGTCCCCGCCGCGTCGCGCCCCGCCGTGGCCGACTTCCTGCTGCGGATGGCAACGCTCCTGGATTCCGAGAGCGGCCCCGATCCACGCCCGTAGGCGCCGTCCCGCTCTCGTGCCTGGAGTTCGGGTGCCCGGACGAAGGCGTGCAGGCGTGGGCTACGGGGCCTCGGTGCCCATCGTGTTGTGGCCGAAGCCCTGCAGGAAGCGCGGGCCCTGAGCGGCCAGCTCGGCGGCGTAGTCCTCGGCCCAGCGACCGAAGGGCTCCTGGGAGAGCGACTCGTTGGAGAACCGGCGGTCGTCGGTGACCTCGGTGACGCAGAAGGTGGGGATGGTCAGGTCCGTCACCGGACCACCTCGCTCGCACTCGGCGATGATCAGCGGGCGGTTGGCCCCGCCGAAGACGTCGACCACCCAGCCGTCGCCGTCCAGCCACATCGAGTACCGGTTCTTGATGACGCGCTGACCACCGAGGCGGATCATCTGCAGACCGACGTTCACGTCGATCTCGCGTTCGGCCTCGTACCGGGTGCCGCCGTTCATGGGGCCCTTGACGGTCATGGCGCAGAACTCGAACTCCGAGGCGAGGTCGGACATGATCTCGAGCTCGTCCTCGGTCCCGTCCAGCGGCAGCAGGATGCTGCTCGACTGCACCCGCAGCCGCATCGCATACCCCTCGGCGGCGAGGTAGTAGCTCTGGATGATGAACATGGGGTCCGGCTCGGTGAGCGCAGCCGCGGGGAGAGCATCGACGACGAAGCGTCGTTCGAACTCGAAGTCGCCATACCCGGAGTCGCTCACTGGTCATCGCCCCTTCAGGTCGTCAGCCGAGGTCGCCTCTGCTTGCAACCTACCATTTTCCGCGGTTGCGCCGACGGGGCTGCGGAGGCGCCGGGCCCTAGGGCACCCACCACCGGACCGCGCACATGACGAGCCCGGCGGCCGGGACGAACCAGCGCAGCAACGCCGCCGAGGCGCTCCGCGTGGTTGTCCCATGCCCCTGCTCCTGCGCCAGCGGCTCGACGATGGCGTCGTCGACGGCCGGTGGCCACCCGAACAGCGAGGGCACGACGAGCAGCGCGATGCCGGCGGCGGCCGCAGGCCCCGTCGGGACCGCGACAGAGAAGATCGCGGGGATGAACCCGACAAGCACCAGCAGTCCGACGAGCACGGCGGCACTCAAGCCCACCACGAGGATCGAGCCCGTGACGACGTAACGCATCACCGCCTCACTCTTGGCCACCAGGACAACGACGAAGGTCGCGAGGATGAGCACGAGCACGACGTCGACCAGCGTGAACGAGACCTCGCCGCCCTTCCGCACCGCCGGGACGACATTGAGCACCGTCATGAGACCGACCGTCTGAGCGATGGTCCGCGCGACGAGCGCACGCCCATAGCTGGCGGCGACCTGGCGCGATCCACCGGTCGCCGACACGACCACCGACCGCGCATAGTCGACCGGGTCACCGAACGCCTCCTGGGCCTGCGTGCCCGCGTCGAGGCAGTGCGACTCTACGAGCGCCAGCTCGTCGCCGATCTGCGCCCCGGTCGCCCCGCGCAGGCGCAACTCCATGATGAAGGCGTCCCGCCACTTCTTCGTCAGGCTAGAGATGGTCATGACGGGCTCTCTTCCGGGTGGGTGTGCGAATCAACGAAGGACCGGGTGACCTCGGTGAAGGCCTGCCAGTGCGCAGCCTGGCGTGCGAGCTCGGCGGTGCCGGCCGGGGTGAGGGAGAAGTACTTCCGTCCCGGTCCGCCATCACCTGCGCGCCACTCGACGGTCACCAGCCCCGCCTCTTCCAACCTGCCGAGCAGGGGGTAGAGGGTCCCGCCCTTGATGGTGCCGAGGCCTCCTTCGGCCAGCGCTGCGGCAATGGCATAGCCATAGGTGGGTCCTGACTGCAGGATGCCCAGGACGCAGATGCCGAGCACTCCTCGTAACCACTCTCCTGGCCATCCAGGGTCGTTCACGGGGTGTTCCATGGCTAGACAGTACGCCTAACTAGACAGGCTGTCTATGTAACTCTCCTGCAAGTCTTCCACCCCTCCCCGTGTGCGCACTCGCCCTCCTCGACCGAGACTGGTGGCATGATCTCTCACGACCTCGCCCGCGCACTGGCCCTCAGCGGGCTCACCTGGCACCCGGCTGCCGGGGACCGGTTCTCGATCCAGGCCGAAGAGCTCGAGGACGTGGTCTTCACGGTCAGCGACGTGACCATCGAGGTGCACACCTACCCCGACGAGACGATCCTGCGGTTCAACGGCACGACCGAGTGGGCGCTGGACTCGGTGAGCATCGACCAGACGCTGTGGTTGCCCTCCGAGGCCCAGCTGCGCACGCTGCTTGGCGGCACCTTCCGCACGCTGCGTCGTCTGGAAGCGCGTCGCAGCGCCGACACCTGGGCGACGGCGGAGCCGCAGTTCTGCGTGGAGATCCTCCTGGAGGACCACCCGAAGGAGTTCACCGACCACGAGCCCGCAGACGCCTACGCCCAGGCGCTGCTCGCGCTGATCACAGCCTCGGCTGGGGTCTGACCAGCGAGGATCGCCACGACGCGACGTCGTAGAGTGCTGGGATGACGCTCTCCCTCGCTGCCGACGCCGCCATCTGGTCCGGCGCACCCCGCCCCGACCAGCCGCTCCTCGTCCTCATGCACGGCTACGGCTCCCACGAGAAGGACCTCCTGGGCCTCGTGCCGCACCTGCCGCGCGAGCTGGTGACCGTCTCGGTCCAGGCGCCGCTGCCGGCCGGGATGGGCTATGCCTGGGTGCCGATCGTCGACCCGGGGCGCCCCGACCCCGCCGCCACCCAAGAGGCCGCCGACGCCGTGCTGCGCTGGCTCGACGACGCCGTCCCGGCCACGACCCCGGTCGCCCTGCTGGGCTTCTCCCAGGGCGGGCTGATGGTCACCCACCTCATGCGCACCCGGCCGGAGCGGTTCTTCGCCGGGGTGGTGCTCTCCGGCTTCGTCGCCGACACCGCGGTCCCCGGCGACGAGCGCCTCGCCGAGCTCGCCCCGCCGGTGTTCTTCGGCCGCGGCGACCGCGACCCGATCATCACCGACGAGGCGTTCGCCCGCACGAGCGCCTGGCTCCCTCAGCACACCACGACCACGGAGGTCGTGTACCCGGGCCTGGGCCACGGGATCACCGCTGAGGAGATCGAGCAGGTGGCGGCGTTCCTGCGGGCGAACCTTCCTCGGTAGCGACGGACTAGGAGAAGTCCGCGACGTACTCGTCGATCTCCTGGAGGTAGGACGCCTTGTCCTCGTCGGTGATCCACGACGCCTCGAAGGAGTTCTTCGCCAGGGTGACGACCTCCTCCGTGGACAGTCCCGCGTGCTCAGCCAGGGTGATGTAGTTCGCCGACACGTAGCCGCCGAAGTACGCGGGATCGTCGGAGTTGATGGTCACCTTGACCCCGGCCCGCAGCAGGTCGACGATCTCGGTGGCCTTCATGTCCGAGGTGACGAAGCTGTTGGAGACGGGGCAGGTCGTCAGCCCGAGCCCGCGCTCACGGACCATCTCGACGAGCTCCGGGTTCTCCACGATGTTGGTCCCGTGGTCGATCCGGTCCACGCCGATGTCCTCGATGACCTGGCGGATGTTCTCGATGCTGCCCACCTGGTCGATGTCGCAGTGCATCGTCAGCAGGTAACCCAGCTCGCGGGCCCGCGCGAAGACCTCCGCGAACTTCGCCGGCGGGTTGTCCCGCTCGTCGGAGTCCAGACCGACGCCCACGATGAGGTCCTGGAACGGCACGGACTCCTCGAGGGTCGCGGCGGCGCTCTCGGCGGTGTGGTCACGCAGGAAACACATGATGAGCTCGGCGTCGACGCCGAAGTCCGCGGCGTCCACGGCCGCGCGGTGGTAGCCGCGCACGACGTCGGCGAAGGGCACCCCGCGCACGGTGTGCGCCTGGGGGTCGAAGAACATCTCCACGTGGCGGACGCCGTCGGCTGCGGCGCGCAGCAGGTAGGCGTGGGCGAGGTCGTAGAAGTCCTGCTCGGTGACCAGGACGTCCATCGCCGGGTAGTACACGGCCAGGAAGCTCGCGAGGGAGTCGAACTGGTAGCTCGCCTCGACCTCTTCGACGGTCTTCTGCGGGATCTCGATCCCGTTGCGCTCGGCCAGGGCCAGCTTGAGGTCGGGTTCGAGGGTGCCCTCGAGGTGCAGGTGGAGCTCGGCCTTGGGGAGGCCGGTGATGAACTCGCGGGTGGGCGAGGAAGGCAGTGCCACGGTCTGACGCCTTTCGGTCGGGAGACTCCAATCTAGCTCTTGCTCCCGTGCGTCCAGCCCGCGCTCCCAGCGACCCTGGCCTGCGCGGGGACCTATCCGACGTCACCGTCCAGGTAGACCCACCGGCCGTCGTCGCGCACGAAGCGGCTGGTCTCGCTCTGGGCGCCGCGCTCTCCGTCGTGGACGAAGTGCGCCCGGAAGGTGACAGTGCCCGTCGCCTCCGTCGGGCCGCCGCCGGTGCGGTCGAGGATGCGCAGCCGGGTCCAGGTGGTGGCCGGGTCGACCTCGAGGTCCGCCGGGCGGGTGGACGGGTGCCACGTCGCCAGGAGGTACTCCGTCAGACCCAGCGCGAAGGCGGTGAACCGCGAGCGCATGAGGGCCTCGGCGGTGGTTGCACCCGGGCCACCGGCGAGCAGCTCGTCATGGACCGCTCCGCAGCAGGAGGCATAGGTCAGACCGGTCCCGCAGGGGCAGGGTGCGTCAGGGCGGTCGGCGGTCACGGAGGTCTGGGGCGTCGTCACCCCACCATTCTGCGCTGCGCCGGCCACGGCTGTGCCACGGCAGCTGACCGGCCGAGACGGCAGACATGGATAATGGAGCCACGCTCAGTGAGAGGCAGGCCCGTGCGAGCAACGGTCAAAGACGTCGCCCAGCATGCTGGGGTCTCCCCCAAGACGGTGTCCAACGTCATCAACGGCGGCATCTTCGTGCGCCCGGAGACGCGCGCGCGGGTGGAGAAGGCCCTCGAGGAGCTCGCCTACGTCCCCAACCTCAGCGCTCGCGCGCTGCGCAACGGCCGCTCCGGGGTGATCGCCCTCGCCCTGCCTGACCTGGCCACCGCCTACTCCGCCGAGCTCGCCCACCACTTTGTCGAGGTGGCGCACGAGCAGGGTTGGGCCGTGCAGATCGAGGAGACCGGGACGCAGACCACCCGCGAGTGGAACCTGCTCTCCCGCGCCCGCGCGCACCTCGTGGACGGCCTCGTGCTCAACCCGGTGGACCTGGCTGAGAGCGCGATCGCCGACTCCGGCCCGCTCCCCCCGGTCGTGCTCATCGGGGAGGTCGAGCAGGACCGAGTGGACCAGGTGTGGGTCGACTCGGTCGCCGCCGCCCGGGACATGACCGCGCACCTGCTGAGCCTGGGGCACCGGCGCATCGCCGTCGTCGGCGCGCCGGCCGAGGTCAGCCGTGCGACTGCGCGGCTGCGCCTGGAGGGCTACCGGCTGGCCCTGCGGGAGGCCGGCATCGCCCCGGACCCCACGCTCGAGGTCCGCTGGGACGGCTGGACGGCCGACGGCGGCGCGGAGGCCGTGCGCGGCTACCTCGCCACGCATGACCTCCCCGACGCCTTCTTCTGCTTCACCGACTCGATGGCCCTGGGCACGCTGGGTGCGCTGTGGTCCATGGGGTACACGGTCCCGAACGACACCGTGGTGGCCGGCTTCGACGACATCGCCGACGGGCGCCACTCCATCCCGCCGCTGACCACAGTCTCCTTCGACAAGCGGTCCTTCGCGGAGACGGCGCTGACGATGCTCGTCGAGCGGATGAACTCCTCCGAGGCCCCGGTGCGCCGAGCCACGATCGATCACACGATCCTCGTCCGGGCCAGCACCGGGGCGCGCACCCTGCCAGCACGCTGACGGCACTGTTCCGCCGGGAAAACGTGCCTCCAGAAGCCATTGCACTTTCATTTCAACGCTGTAATGTGTGACCACGATCACAAAGGAGTGAACGACGTGGAACCATTGTCAGCAGACGAAAGCCGCATAAACGGCGGAATCACCCGTCGTCAGATGCTCACCGGCAGCCTCGCCGTCATCGGCGGGATGTTCGCCCTCCCCGCGCTCTCAGGCTGTTCGAGCAGTGCGCAGTCTCAGAACATCTCCCTGAAGTACTGGCACCTCCTCTCCGGAGGCGACGGCATCACGATGGCCAACATCGTCGAGTCCGTCAATGACACCCAGGGCTTCGACGCCCACCAGACAGTCCTCGCCTGGGGCACGCCGTACTACACGAAGCTCGCCATGGCGAGCGCCGGCGGCCGCGGCCCGGACGTCGCGATCATGCACGCGTCCCGGATCTTCGGGTACGCCCCGGGTGGCCTGCTCGACCCGTGGGACCTGGACCAGCTGGCCGAGTTCGACGTCACCGAGGCGGACTTCCCCGAGGCGATCTGGACCAAGGGCTTCGTCGACGGCAAGCTCTACTCCATCGCCCTCGACGCCCATCCCTTCATCCTCATGTACAACACGGACATCGCCGCCGAGGCCGGGGTCCTGGGGCCAGACGGGCAGTTGCAAGAGATCTCCAGCCCGGAAGCCTTCATCGAGGTTGCGCTCAAGATGCAGGCGGTGACCGGAAAGCACGGCCTGTCCTATGGGTACCTGGGCGACGGCGCGCAGATGTGGCGACTGTTCTACACCTTCTACAAGCAGATGGGCGCGGACATGGACCTCACCGGGTCCAGAGTCGTCATCGACGAAGCCGCCGCCGTCTCATCCCTCGAGTACATGACCCAGCTGCTCGACGGCACGGTGGCCGCCAAGACCGGCGACTACGGCACGGCACTCGCCGAGTTCCTCAACGGCGAGAGCGGGCTCTTCTTCACTGGCGTGTGGGAGCTGCCGACCATGAAGAACTCAGGGATCAACTTCGATGCGCGCACCATCCCGACGCTCTTCGGTACACCGGCGGTGTACGGGGACTCCCACGCCTTTGTCCTCCCCCACCAGTCCTCCCCTGACCCAGACAAGCGCCGCGAGGTGTACCGCTTCGTGTCCGAGCTGCTCAAGGGCTCGTTGGTCTGGGCCGGGGCGGGCCACATACCCGGCTACCTGCCCATCGTCGAGAGCCCGGAGTACGCCGAACTCATCCCGCAGGCGCACTACGCCGACGCCGCCACCCTCATCAACTACGACCCGGAAGCCTGGTTCTCAGGCTCCGGGAGCGACTTCCAGAACTACTTCGCCGAGAACATCCAGAACGTCTTGATGGGACAGGCCGACGCCGCATCGGGCGTCCAAGGGTTCGTCAGGCGGCTCAATGCGCTGATGGCCAAGCCCAACCCCGTCACCGACTGACGCTCACCGACGGCCCTGCGGTCCCATGAAAGACAAAGGAGTCTGATCATGTCCACTGAGGTAGCACAAGGAGAAGTGTCGAGGACCCCGGCCGCGCAAGCGGCCGAGGACCGGCCCGGGCGGGCTGCACGCATCTCACGAGACAACCGGGCCGGCTGGGCCTTCGCCGCCCCCTTCCTCTTCTTCTTCATCATGTTCCTGGTGTGGCCCATCGTGCACGGGTTCTACCTGAGCTTCACCGGTCAGTCCCTCACCGGCGCCGGCGGCAGCTGGATCGGCCTGGCGAACTACAGCGAGGCGCTCTCTGACCCCGTCATGTGGAAGTCCCTCGGCAACACTGCGCTCTTCACGGTCCTGTCGACGGTGCCGCTCGTCCTCGTCGCCCTCGCCCTGGCTCTCCTGGTGAACATTGGCCTTCCCGGCCAATGGCTGTGGCGACTGTCCTTCTTCATGCCCTTCCTTCTCGCATCCACGGTCGTCGCCCTGTTCTGGACGTGGATGTACAACCCGCAGCTCGGCCTCATCAACAGCATGCTCGAACCTTTCGGCGTCGAGCCGATCGCCTGGTTGCAGGACGAGAAGTGGGCGATGATCTCGGTCGTCGTCACGACCCTGTGGTGGACCGTGGGCTTCAACTTCCTGCTCTACCTCGCAGCCCTGCAGAACATCCCCGAGCAGCAGTACGAAGCAGCCGCGATCGACGGCGCCGGGAAGTGGCGCCAGCTGTTCTCGATCACCATCCCGCAGCTGGGACCGACGACGGCGCTCATCGTCATCTTGCAGGTCATCGCATCGCTCAAGGTATTCGACCAGATCTACATGATGACCAACGGCGGACCCAACGGCTCGACCCGCTCGATCGTCCAGTACATCTTCGAAGCCGGGTTCACCGGCTATCGCTTCGGCTATTCCGCAGCGATCTCCTACATCTTCTTCGCCATCATCGTCATCGTCTCACTCGTGCAGTTCCGGGTGACCGCCCGAAGGAGCTCATGATGATGTCTGCACAGGTCCTGACCCCTCCCCTGGGGGTCCACCCCGACGCACCCGCCACCCCCGCCCGCCGCAGGCGCCGCAAGGTCACCGGAGGCCGCATCGCCGCCCTCGTCGTGCTGATCGTCCTGGCGGTCACCTGGCTCGTCCCCTTCGCCTGGGCGGTCGTCACCTCGCTGAAGTCCGAGGCCGACGCCGGGGCCACCCCGGTGACGTGGCTCCCGGCAGGCGGGTTCCAGCTCGATGCCTTCACGAAGGTCCTCTCCGAGGGGAACATCCCGCGGTGGACGCTCAACTCCCTGCTGACGGCTACGGCCATCACCGTCATCACGGTGGTCATCTCGGCTCTCGCCGGCTATGCCTTCTCCCGGCTGAGCTTCAAGGGTCGGCGGTGGCTGTTCGTCGTCGTGATCGCCTCGATCGTCATCCCACCGCAGGTGCTCATCGTGCCGCTGTTCTACCAGATGCTCACCCTCAACATGGTCGACACCTACTGGGGCATCATCCTTCCGCAGACCATCGCCCCCGCCATGGTCTTCATCCTCAAGAAGTTCTTCGATCAGATCCCCGAAGAGCTCGAGGACGCCGCCAGGATGGATGGCGCAAGCCGGATGCGGGTGTTCTGGTCGATCGTCCTGCCACTGTCGCGGCCGATCCTCGCCGCCGTGTCGATCTTCGTGTTCATCGGAGCGTGGAATAACTTCCTGTGGCCCTTCATCGTCACGAACGACTCCTCGCTCATGACACTGCCCGTGGGTTTGCAGACCGTCAAGAGCGCCTACGGCGTCCAGTACGCACAGAACATGGCATCCGCGCTGCTCGCAGCGGCTCCGCTGATCATCGTCTTCCTGTTCTTCCAGCGCCAGATCATCAAGGGCGTTGCGACCACCGGGTTCGGGGGCAAGTAGTGCCCTTGGCCATCACTCATCACACAACGCGAGGTGCACAATGACGCGCGCACGGATCACGATCGACCGGGAGTTCACCATCGGTGAGGTACCGCGCAGGCTGTTCGGCTCCTTCGTTGAGCACATGGGACGGTGCGTGTACACCGGCATCTACGAGCCGGGTCACGCCACCGCCACCGAGGAGGGCTTCCGCCAGGACGTGCTCGACCTGGTCCGAGAACTCGGCGCAACCGTCGTGCGGTACCCAGGCGGGAACTTCGTCTCCGGCTACAACTGGGAGGACGGTGTCGGCCCGGTCGCCGACCGTCCGCGCCGGCTCGACGGCGCGTGGCACACCCTGGAGACGAATGCCTTTGGCCTGCACGAGTTCGTCGGATGGTCCCGCCGCGCGGGCGTCGAAGTGATGGAGGCGGTCAACCTCGGCACCCGAGGGGTCGACGCCGCACGGCAGCTCGTGGAGTACGCCAACCATCCGGGCGGCACGTACCTGTCCGACCTCCGCCGCTCGCACGGCGCGCATGAGCCCTTCGACATCAAGCTGTGGTGCCTGGGCAACGAGCTGGACGGTCCGTGGCAGATCGGCCACAAGACAGCCGATGAGTACGGACGGCTTGCTCAGGAGGCCGCCAAGGCCATGCGGCTTGTCGACCCGACCATCGAGCTCGTTGCCTGCGGCAGCTCCAACTCCGGTATGCCGACCTTCGGCGCCTGGGAGCAGACTGTCCTGGGCCACACCTACGAAGAGGTCGACTACATCTCCTTGCACGCCTACTACCAGGAGCACGAAGGCGACCACGCGAGCTTCCTCGCCAGCGCCGTCGACATGGACTACTTCATCGAGTCGGTGGTCTCGACTGCGGACGCGGTGCGAGCCAAGGGCAAGCACAGCAAGCACATCAATCTCTCCTTCGACGAATGGAACGTCTGGTACGCGAGCGGGTTGGACACCGAGGACCAACCGCACAACATCAGCGCCCGTGGTCGGTGGCGCGAGCACCCGCGGATCATCGAAGACGCCTACAACGTGACCGATGCCGTGGTCGTAGGGACCTTGCTCAACTCCTTGCTCCGCCACGGTGACCGAGTGAGCATCGCGAACCAAGCGCAGCTCGTCAACGTCATCGCGCCGATCCGTTCCGAGGAGAACGGCCCCGCGTGGCGGCAGTCGATCTTCTGGCCCTTCGCCCGGATGGCCGCTCTCGCCCGTGGCCAGATCCTGCGCACGGCAGTCACCTCAGACCGCTATTCGACAGCGAAGTTCGGTGACGCCGACCTCGTCGACGTGAGCACGACCTGGGACGAGGAGAACGGGACGGTCGCGTTCTTCCTCGCCAACCGCGGTCTCGACGAGGCGGCCTATGTCGAGGCGGTCCTGCGGGGCTTCTCGGGAGCGAAGGTGATCCGAGCCGAGGTGCTCGCTGCCGCCGACGGGCAGGACCGCTTCACGGCGAACACCCTCGACAGCGGCGAGCAGGTCGGTCTGAGGCCGCTCGACGGCGTGCGTTTGGTCGACGCTGGGGTGGAGCTCACACTGCCGCCGTTGTCGTGGGCAGTCGTACAGCTCGAGGTCACCACCGCCTGACGTCAGCGACGTCCCCACGTCGACGCCGTCAGCGCCGCGCACCTCCCAGCAGGGACGGGCCTCGGATGCTCCGTGGCCCGTCCCTGCCGCCAGCTCATCAGACCTGAGGAACCTGAGGGTTGTCTCTCTTGCCCTGACGACCCTGGACCTTGTTGCGGATGAAGATCATCGGCAGGATCAAGGTGGCCAGCGCGGTCACCAGCCAGACGATCAACGTCGCCAGGACCCACGTCTGGGCACCGTCGATCTGCAGGCCGTCACCGACGAGGCTGGCGATGAGGAGAGCGACGTAGGTGGAGACGAGACCGATGCCGCCGAGGAAGGCCGGCGCGTAGCGGTTGGTCATCTTCGCGATGAAGGGCGCCAGCACGGACTGCGCGACCGCGAAGATCACCACCGTCAGGGCGAAGCCCGTGGTGGTGACCGTGAAGTCGTCCAGGATCCACGACGCGACGAGCAGCCCGAGGGCCGCTGAGACGAGGAAGATCACTGCCCGGATCAGCAAGCGCACCATGTCTCAGACATTAGTCCTCACTCGGGCATCTGCCACCAGAAGCCGCGTCAGACCTTCTTCACGACAGAGGACTTGAGCTGCATCTGCCCGAACCCGTCCACCTTGCAGTCGATGTCGTGGTCGCCGACGCCCTCGATCAGCCGGATGCCGCGGACCTTGGTGCCGACCTTGATGGCCGTCGGGCTGCCCTTGACCTTGAGGTCCTTGATGACCGTGACGGTGTCGCCGTCGGCCAGCACGTTGCCGACGGCGTCCTTGATGACCTTCACTGAGCCACCTGAGGTCTCGGGTGCGTCGGAGGCGTCGGCCGACCACTCGTGCGCACACTCGGGGCACACCAGCAGAGCGCCCATCTCGTAGGTGTACGGGCTCGAGCACAGCGGGCAGGGAGGCAGCGAGGTCAGGTCGTCAGTCACGGGGTCATCGTAGAGGAGGCCGGTGCGGCGCGGCCGCCCTCACGGGATGTCGAGCGGGTCGACGAGCAGCCCGACGCGCTCGTCGATGTAGGCGCCGAGCTCGCGGGAGGCGTCGTCGCCGAGGGCGGCGTTCCACCGGACCCGGACGGTGCCGTCCGCGGCGCCGAAGACCACGTCGGTCGAGGCCGCCCTGAAGATCGATGCCGGGTCGAGGACCCTCCAGCCGTGGTTGACGGTCTCCCCCGGAGCCACCTTCCCGCGCAGCGCTGCGGCCCGCAGGTCGCGACGGTCCTCGGCGGACTGCGACTGATAGTTGCGCACGCCCGCCTCGCCCGCCCGCACGATGGACCCGGTCGCGTACAGGGTGCCGTCCCGGCCGAGCAGGAGCGCTCCGAGCCGCCAGGCCCGCGCCACCGGACGCAGCACCGCCTGACGGGTGAGGCCAAGGACCTTGCGCGCCTCGACGTACTCAGCGAGCACCTCGTCCCGAGCGCCCGCGGCGCTGAGGCGGTCCACCGCACGGGCGAGGACGGTCCGGACGTGCGCGGTGGCGTCGTCGACGCGCCGGGCTGAGGGCGCGTCGTCAGGCTCCTTCGGTGCGTCGCTGCGGGACGGGCTGCTGCTCACCCCTCCATCATTGCGCTGATCGGGCGTCGAACCGCGCAGGCCGCGAGGGTCAGGGCAGCGCGTCGCGGACCGGCTCGAGGGCGGCGTCGAGCACGTCGAGCAACGACGTCCGCGGGGCGCCGGCGCGCGACCAGGCTCGCACCGCGGCGACGAGGGCGCCGGCGTAGGCCGCTCCGGCCACCTCCGCGCGCAGCGGATCGACGCCGTGGGCCTGGGCGAAGGTGGCGAGCACCCCGGCGACGTCGCTCGCGCGCACGGCGGCGGCCCGGCGCAGCTCGTCGGTCAGGCCCATCGGCTCGGCCTGCATGAAGGCCAGTGCCACGTTGCCCGGGGCGAGGTCCCGGGCGACGTGGCGCAGCGCCGCGCGGACAGCCGCCCCGACTCCCTGCTCGCGGGTCTCACCGGCCTCCGCACTAATGAGGGCATCGGGCAGGGAGCTGACCGCGGCGTCGAAGGTCGACCACAGCAGGTCGCTCTTGGCACCGAAATAGTTGAAGAAGGTGTTGCGACTCACACCCGCCCGCGCTGTGATGTCCGCCACGGACGTGGCCGCATATCCGCGCTCGAGGAAGAGCTCACCGGCCGCTTCCTCAAGGATCTCGCGGGAGGAGGCGCGCGGACGCCCTGCTGAGCGCTGCGGCGGAGGGGATGCGGGCATGCCCCGATCGTACTCACCCACCCCCACACCCAGCCTATTGTGGGACGCAGTCCAACAACTCGTCGGAGCCGTGCTCCGCGCAGTCCCACCGCCGCCACCAGGAGAACCATGCTCGCCGCCCGTCGCGCCCTCACCCGGCGGCGAGCCGCGCTCGCCGCGCTCGTCCCCGTCCTCGTCCTCGCCTCCTGCGCGAGCGATCCCGCCGAGTCTGCCAGCACGACACCTCGCGACGGCGGCACCCTCGTCTACGCGACCGGCGACGCCGAGCCCAGCTGCCTGGACCCGCACGTGGGCGGCAACTACCCGCAGGCGCTCATCAGCACCCACGTCCTCGAGCCGCTGGTCGGGCGTGACGCAGACGGGGAGATCCTGCCCTGGCTCGCAACCGCCTGGGAGGTCAGCCCGGACGCGCTCACCTGGGACTTCACCCTCGCCGACGACGTCGCCTTCACCGACGGCACGCCCTTCGACGCCGAGGCAGTCAAGGTCAACGTCGCCCACCTGCAGGACCCGGCCACCGGGTCCTCGACCGGCTACCTGGCTCTGGCCAAGGTGGCCGAGGTCGAGGTCGTGGACGCCACCCACGCCCGTTTCCACCTCAGCGAGCCGGACTCCGCCCTGCTGGAGTCCCTGAGCCAGCAGTGGACCGCGATCCAGTCCCCGGCCGGGATCGCTCGCGGCACCGAGGCGAACTGCGCCGCCCCCGTGGGCACCGGGCCCTTCGTCGTGGAGAGCTGGACCCCGCAGCAGCAGGTCGACCTCGTCCGCAACGACGACTACACGACCGTCGCCCCCGAGGCCGAGCACGCCGGGCCCGCCTACCTGGACCGCATCGTCTGGCGCTTCATCCCCGACGCCGCGACCCGCTACGCCGCCCTGCAGTCAGGCGAGGTCCACGTCATCGACAACCCCCAGCCCGACGCGGTCGCCTCCGCCCAGGCCGGCGGGGACATCACCGACATCGACGCCCCGCGTCCCGGATCGGTCAACCGCATCGAGCTCAACTCCGGCCAGGCCCCCTTCGACGATGTCCGCGTCCGCGAGGCGTTCATCCGTGCTGCCGACGTCGACCCGGGCATCGAGACCCTCTACGCGGGAACCGTGACGCGCTCGTACTCCCCGTTGTCCAGCAGCGAGCCGCTGGCCACCTCCGACGACTCCCTCTTCGGCACCGACACCGACGCCGCGAACGCCCTGCTCGACGCGGCTGGCTGGACCGCGCGCGACGGCGACGGCTACCGCACCAAGGACGGCGCCCGCCTCACGCTGCGCTTCCCGGTGAGCACCAACCAGTCGGTGGCCGCCGAGCAGTCGCTCTTCGAGCAGATCCAGGCCAACGCTCGCAGCGTCGGCTTCGAGGTGGTCATCACCCCGCTCGACCTCAGCGGCTGGTACGGCGCCCTCGCCGCTGACGAGTATGAGATCGTCAGCGCCCCCTACACCAAGGTCGGTCCGGACGTGCTGCGCATCCTCTACCACTCCGACGGCATCATCCCCGCCCCCAGCGGCTACTTCGCCAACCACGCCAAGATCACCGACCCGGCCCTCGACGACGCCCTGGACCGCGCCGCCGCCACGACCGACCCGGCCGAGCGCGCAGCCCTGTACGCCCAGGCCCAGCAGACCGTGCTTGAGGGCTTCTACCTGCTGCCGCTCTACGACCAGCAGAACCACTTCCTCAGCCGCGGCACGACGGGGATCCGGACCTTGCACACGGTCTCGACCCCGACCTTCCTCGACACCCGCCTCGCCTCCTAGGAGCCGGCACGCGTGAGCCTCCTCGCATGAACATCCTCCGCTGGGGTCTGGGACGGGTCGGGGCCGCCGCCCTGGTCGCCTGGGTCGTCACCACCGTCGTGTTCTTCGCCCTGCGCATCGCAGGCGGCGACCCGACCGAGGCGATCCTGGGCGGCCCTGGCTCCCAGGCCGGTGAGGAGGCGGTCGCCCAGGCCCGCGCGGACTACGGCCTCGACAAGCCGCTCGTCGTGCAGTACCTCGTGCAGATGCAACGGATCGTCACCCTCCAGCTCGGCGACTCCTACGCCCGCAAGACCCCGGTCGCCGAGCTTGTCGGCGCCCAGCTCGGCTCGACCATGCTGCTCGCCGTCTGCGCCCTGGTGCTCGCGTGGGTCATCGCCCTGACGCTGGCGACCGTGGCCACCCGCGCTCACGGGCTCGCCGGGCGGGCCGTCGCCGCGACGATCCAGGCCGGTGAGGTGGTCGCGACGGTCGTGCCGCACTTCTGGCTCGGAGCGGTGCTCATCCTCGTCTTCTCCTCCAGTCTCGGCTGGTTCCCGGCCACGAGCGTCGGGGCGGCCCCGGCCGGCCTCGTGCTGCCCGTGGTCACCCTCGCGATCCCGACCGCGGGCTTCCTCGGCCAGGTCATGCGGGACGGTCTCGCCGAGGCTGCGGCGTCGCCCTTCGCGACGACGGCCCGCGCCCGTGGCGCCTCGGAGTCGCGCATCCTGTGGCGGCACTCCTTGCGTCACGCAGCCCTGCCTGCCATCTCCCTGTCGGGGTGGTCCTTCGGGTCGCTGCTCAGCGGCGCGGTCGTCGTCGAGTCGTTGTTCGGGCGACCGGGGATGGGACGGCTGCTGCTCGATGCGACCAACGCGCGCGACGTGCCGGTCGTGGTGGCCGTCGTGCTCGTCGTCGCCGTCGCCTACACGGTGGTCATGACGGTCGCCGACGGCGTGGAGCGGCTCGTCGACCCGCGCCCGCGCGGGTCGGCCCGAGCCACCGACCGCCCAGAGAACCGTCCCACCGACAGCGGCACGGGAAGCGGCGCCAGGAGCAGCACCGACGCCCCGGCAGAGCAGTCCCCGCGCACAGAGAAGGCGATCGTATGACCGCGCTGACCACCGGCCCGGCCCTCAGCCCCGTGACGGGCCGGCGTTGGAGCCTCGGCATCGCCGGCGCCGTCGCCCTGGCGGCCGTCCTCCTCATGGTCGTGGCCGCCGCCTGGCCTGCCCTGCTCGCCCCGGGCGACCCGGACGCGATCGACCCGCGCGCCGCTTTCACCGCCCCGGGCCCCGGGCACTGGTTCGGGACCGACGAGTCCGGCCGTGACGTCTTCACCCGCGTCATCCACGGGACCCGGCAGTCCCTGGGCATCGGCGCGGCGGCGACCGCGATCGGCGTCAGCATCGGTCTGGCGATCGGGATGCTCGCCGGCCTCGGGCCGCGCATCCTCGACTCCGCGCTGAGCCGCGTGATCGAGGTCCTCTTCTCCCTGCCCTCCCTCGTCCTGGCGCTGCTGCTGGTCGCCGTCATGGGCACGGGGGTCACGCCCACGCTCGTCGCTGTGGGGCTGGCTACGGCCCCGGGCTACGCGCGCATCTTGCGCTCCCAGGTCCGGTCCGTCGCCTCCAGCGCCTACGTCGAGGCCGCGCGCCTCGAGGGCCAGCCCGCCCTGCGGGTCTTCGGTCGCCACATCGCGCCCAACGCGCTGTGGCCGCTCGTGGCCATCGCGACCCTCGGCGTCGGGCAGGCGATCGTGTGGGTCGCCGCGCTGAGCTTCCTGGGCCTCGGCGCGCTCCCACCCTCACCGGAGTGGGGCGCGATGGTCAACGGCGGGCGCGTCTACCTCGTGCGGGCGTGGTGGCTGACCCTGGCCCCGGGCCTGGCGATCACGCTCACGGCCGCGGCGCTGACGGTGCTCGGTCGACGTCTCGGACGGGTGGTGCAGGCATGAGCGCGGCCGGTATGAACGCTGACCAGCCGGCCCTCGACGTCGCCGGGCTGCGGGTGTCCTTCGCCGGGGTGGGTGAGGTGCTGCGCGGGGTGGACCTCACCGTCGCCCGCGGGGAGTGCGTCGCCGTCGTGGGCGAGTCCGGCTCCGGCAAGTCGGTCCTGGTCCGGTCCGTGCTCGGCCTCGCCTCCGAGGGTGGCACGACCGCCCAGGTCAGCGCGGACCGCTTCACCGTGGGCGGCACGGACGTGCGCCGGCTCTCCGCGCGCCGCTGGCGGGCGCTGCGCGGCTCACGCGTCGGGCTCGTGCTGCAGGACGCCCTCGCCTCCCTCGACCCGCTGCGCACCGTCGGCGCTGAGGTCGTCGAGACCCTCGCACTGCGCAAGGTGCCGCGGGCGCAGCGCCGCGAGCGGGTGCTCGCCGCCCTGACGGCAGCAGGCCTGGACTCCCCCGAGCTGCGCCTGGCCCAGCGCCCGGGCCAGCTCTCCGGCGGGATGCGCCAGCGTGCCCTCATCGCCTCAGCCCTCGTCGCCGCCCCGCCGCTGCTCGTCCTGGACGAGCCGACGACGGCCCTCGACGCGACCGTCGCCGCCCGGGTCCTGGACACCCTGGCCGGGCTGCGTGACGCCGGCACGGCCCTGCTGCTGGTCAGCCACGACCTGGCCGCCGTCGCGCAGATCGCGGACCGCGTCGTCGTGCTGGACGCCGGCCGCGTCGTCGAGCACGGCCCCACCGCCCAGGTCCTCACCGCGCCCGAGCACCCCACCACCCAGCGGCTCGCCGCGGCGGTGCCGCGCGGGCCCAAGCCCGGACCAGCCGCGACCCTCGGCCCGGTCGTGCTGTCCGCCCGGGGCGTCTCCCGGACGTTTCCCATCCCCGGCGGCGGCCACGTCCGAGCGGTCGACGACGTCGACCTCGACCTGCGCCGCGGTGAGGTGCTCGGCCTCGTCGGGGAGTCCGGCTCGGGCAAGACCACCCTTGCGCGGCTGCTCCTCGCCGCGGACGCGCCCGACGCCGGTGAGGTCACCCTCGACGGCGCACCGTGGAGCGCCGCGGGGGTCCGCGGCCGCCAAGGACGCCGCGGGCGGGTGCAGCTGGTCCCTCAGGACCCGCTGGGATCCTTCGACCCCCGGTACACCGCGGGCCGGATCCTGCGCGAGGCACTGGCGCGGGGCCGGTCGACCGCGAGCGCGCAGGACCTGCTCGACGCCGTCCACCTGCCCGCTGCGGTGCTCACCCGCCGGCCGCGGAGCCTGTCCGGGGGGCAGCGTCAGCGTCTCGCGATCGCCCGGGCGCTGGCCCTGGAGCCGGAGGTGCTCGTGTGCGACGAGCCGGTCTCCGCCCTCGACGTCACGGTGCAGGCCGAGATCCTCGACCTGCTCGTGGGGCTGCAGCGCGAGCGTGGGCTGTCGATCGTCGTGGTCTCCCACGACCTGGCGGTCGTGCGTCAGGTCTGCGACACGGTGCTCGTCATGCGGGAGGGGCAGGTCGTCGAGCGGGGGGCGGTCGAGGACGTCTTCACGGACCCGGAGCACCCCTTCACCCGCGAGCTGCTCGCAGCCCGCCGCGGTGCGTGGGAGGAGCTCAGGCGAGCTTGAGGGTCGTCAGGCACGTCGCGCTGTCCGCGGTCGTGCTGATCGGGGACTCGACCGACGCGCCGTCATGGGTCACCGTGAGCGTCCCGGTCATCTCCCGCGGCAGCCACAGCCCGACGAAGCCGTTCTCGTAGGTGGTGGTCTCCTCGTCCACGACCGTCTCACCGGTCACGTCGTCGACGACGGTGACCTGCACGTCCGCACCGACCAGCTCGCCCTGGCAGGTGGTCAGGGAGTGGAAGAAGCAGTCGTGGGTCTGGGTGAGGTAGGGCGCGATCGAGACGTAGAAGCTGTCCTCGGGCATCTCGAGGGTGGTCTCGACGCCGTCGGCCGCCAGCAGCAGCTCGTCGGTCCGGATCGAGGCCATGAGGTCGGAGGGACGCTCGTCGCCGCCGAGGCGGTCCAGGTGCTCGATCATGTCTTGGGCGTCCATGCCGGTCAGGCCGTACTCGGCCAGCAGCGCGGCGGTCTGCTCCGCGGACGCTGCCTGGGTGGGCGCGGCCGTGGTGGCCGACGGGGCGTCGCCGGTCGCGCCGGCGCACCCTGCGAGGACGAGGGAGCCAGCGAGGAGGGCGGTAACGGAGGCGATGAGCGGTCGGATCGTCATGGCGCCCATCCTGCCTGAGGCGACTCGCCCGGCGACGGGATGAACGTCCTTGCGCCGCGCGTGTCGCAGGCGTCGTAGGCTCAGATCCATGACGACTCCCTCGATCCCTTCGTCCGCTCTGACCGCCGCCGGCCTCGTCGGCGGCTACGCCGTGGCCCGGTTCACCGGCGTCCGCCCGCTCGGGGGCGCCGTCCTGGCGGCCGCTGGGGTTGCCGCCGGACGCACGTGGGTGCGCGCTGGCATCCCCCAGACCGCCGCGCTGGCCGGCATCTACGTCGCGGCCTTCGGGCTGTCCCACCCCCTCGCCAAGCGGATCGGTGCGTGGCCCTCCGTGCTGACGGTCGCCGTCGCCGCAGGTGCGGCCTCGCACGTCCTGGCTGACGCAGCCGTCGCTGCTCAGGACTGACGCGTGCCCCAGGTCCCCGAACCGTTCGTCGTCGCTGACGCTCCCGCGTGGCGGGCCTGGTTGGACGCGCACGAGGACGAGCCGGCCGGGGTGTGGCTCGTCCTGGCCAAGAAGGGCACCACGACGCCGACGACGCTCACCTACGCCGAGGCCTTGGACGAGGCCCTGTGCTCAGGCTGGATCGACGGGCAGCGGCGGTCCTTCGACGCCGTGACATTCCTCCAACGGTTCACCCCACGGCGTACTGGGTCGATCTGGTCGGCGCGCAACGTGGGCTACGTCGCCCGGCTCGAGGCCGAGGGGCGGATGCGGGACCGCGGGCGCGCCGAGGTGCTCGCCGCCCAGGCCGACGGCCGGTGGGACCGCGCGTACGCCGGCCCGGCGACCATGGGCGTGCCCGAGGACCTGACTGCGGCGCTGGCCGCCTCCCCCGCCGCGGCCGCCGCCTTCGCCGGCCTCGACTCGACCAACCGCTACGCCGTGCTGCACCGGATCGTCACCGCCCCGAACGAGACCACCCGCGCCCGGCGGCTGGCCAAGCTCGTCGCGATGCTCGCGGCCGGGGACGTGCCGCACCCGCGGGAGACTCCCGCCTAGGCCGCTGCGGACCAGACAGGGTGCGGCACCGGGGCGTCGGTGCCTACGATCGGCGCAGACGGACCCGACCATGGCGCGACCACCGGGAGACTCCCATGTCAGCTCGCTTCGTGTACTGGATGAACGTGTCGCTCGATCTGTTGATCGAGCACAACCTCGACGAGCAGGGCGGCGGGAGCTGGATGCGGATCGGCGAGGAGCTGCACCGCGAGTTCAACGCGCGGGCGCGCGCCATGACCCTCGATGTCGAGGGCCGCACGATCTACGAGACGATGGAGGAGTTCTGGCCCGCGGCGCCCGCGGACGAGAGCCTGCCCGACTACCTCCGTGAGTACGGCGAGATCTGGCTGTCGACCCCGAAGATCCTCGTCTCACGCACCCGCACGAGCGCCGAGCACGCCGACCGGATCATCAGCGAGAACGCGATCGACGAGCTCGCGAAGATCCGGGCCGAGGGCGACGGGGACGTCGGCGTCGGGGGCGCCACGTTGGCGACGCAGCTGCTGCGGGCGGGGCTCCTCGACGAGCTGCTGCTCTTCACGCACCCGGTGATCCTGGGGTCAGGCCGGCCGCTCTTCGACGAGCCGGTCGACCCCGTCGAGCTCGACCTCCTCGAGCAGCGCTCCTTCGAGGGCGGTGTGACGATGCACCGGTACGCGGTCTTGGGCGCGCGCGGCCAGGACGTCGCCTGACTCAGCGAGCCGCCCGCTAGACGCCGAGCAGTCGTGCGTGGAGCGCCCGCACCTGCTCGCTCAGCTCGTCGTCGGGCCCGGAGACGGGGACCGCGGGCGCCACCGCGTTCACCGGGAGCGAGGCGACCGGGCCCGCCGGGATCCCCCACTCGCGGTGCCACTGGGAGAGCTGCTCGCTGCTGCTGGCGTAGACGATCCGGTCCAGACCGACCCAGGCGTGCGCAGCCGAGCACATGGGGCAGTGCTCGCCGGAGGTGTACACCGTCGCCTGGGCGCGTTGCGCGGGCGTGAGGTGAGTGACAGCCCAGCGGGCGATCGCGAACTCCGGGTGCTGGGTGTGGTCACCGCCGGACACCCGGTTGCGGTCCGCGAACACCTCGACCCCGGTGTCGTCGACGAGGATCGAACCGAAGGGCTCGTCTCCTGCGTCGAGCGCCTCTCGGGCCAGGTCGACGCATCGGCGCAGGTGGTCGCGGTCCAGGGCGGTGAGCGGTGAAGAAGTCGTCATGGCACCACCCAATCATGGATCGGGTGAGACCCGTGCCTCCCGGCGGGCGGGCGGGGCAGGCCCAGGGCGAGCGCCACGATACCTCAGGGGGCATGGTGAAGGGCAGGCGCGACCGGTGTCATGACCGGTCCGACGGAAAGGAGCCCACCATGGCCAGGCTGGCTGACGGCACCCATCCGACCGCGCCCTTGGCGACCCAGGTCCGCGGCGCACGGGTGCACAACCTCACGAACGTCGACGTCGACATCCCCCTGCGCCAGCTCGTCGCGATCGCCGGGGTGTCTGGCTCCGGCAAGTCGTCCCTGGCGATGGGAGTGCTGTACGCCGAAGGCTCACGCCGCTACATCGAGGCGCTGTCGACCTACACCCGCCGCCGGATGTCCCAGGCCTCTCGCGCCGCGGTGGACAGTGTCACGCACGTCCCGGCTGCCCTCGCGCTGCGCCAGCGCCCGGGGGTGCCGGGGGTGCGCTCGACCTTCGGCACGTCCACCGAGCTGCTCAACGTGCTCCGGGTGATGTTCTCGCGCCTGGGGTCCCACCTGTGCCCCAACGGCCACCGCCTGTCCCCCACCATCGACGTCGCGGCAGACCTGGACCTGGTGTGCCCAGTCTGCGGCGCGCAGTTCTCCCCGCCCGGCGCCGAGTCCTTGGCCTTCAACTCCGACGGCGCGTGCCCCACCTGCTCAGGCACCGGCGTCGTGCGGGACGTCGACGACGCCGCACTTGTCCCTGACCCGTCCAAGACGATCGCCGGCGGGGCGGTCGCGCCCTGGGCGATGTTCGGGCTGACGGTCATGCCGCAGGTGGTCGCCGAGCTCGGGGTGCGCACCGACGTCCCCTACGCCGATCTCACCGACGCTGAGCGGGCCATCGTCCTGGACGGCCCCTCGGAGAAGAAGCACATCTCGGTGCCGTCCAAGTCCGGCAAGCTGTTCGAGCTGAACTTCACGTACCGCAACGCCCGCCTCGCAGTCCAGGAGGCGCTCAAGAACGCCACGAGCGAGAAGGGCCTGGCTCGGGTGAACAGGTTCATCACCGCTCAGACCTGCCCGGACTGCCACGGCACGCGCCTGAGCACGGCAGCGCGCAGCACCCAGGTCGCAGGCATAGACCTCGCCCAGGCGAGCGCACAGACGCTCGACGACGCCGTCTCCTGGGTGCGCAGCGTGGTCGCCACGCTCCCGGGCGAGATGCACCCGATGGCCCTCATGATCGTGGACCAGTTCACCGAGATGGCCCAGCGCCTGGTCCAGCTCGGGCTGGGGTACCTCACCCTCGACCGCGCCAGCTCGACCCTCTCCACCGGCGAGCGCCAGCGGGTCCAACTCGCCCGTGCCGTGCGCAACCAGACCACAGGCGTGCTGTACGTGCTCGACGAGCCGTCCATCGGGCTCCACCCGGCCAACGTCGACGGACTGGTCGGCGTCATGCAGGACCTGCTGACCGACGGCAACTCCGTGGTGCTGGTCGACCACGACGTGCAGGTGCTGCGGGAGGCGGACTGGGTGATCGAGATCGGTCCGGGCTCGGGCGCCGAGGGAGGCACCATCGTGACGACCGGCACCGTCGAGGACGTCAGCGCGGACCCGGCGTCGTTGATCGGCGGCTTCCTCGCCGGGCGCGAGCCCGTCATCGTCCGCGAGCGCGCGAGTGAGGCGCAGGTGCGCGACAGCGACAGCATCCATCTGGTCACCACCCCGATCCACACCGTCCACGCCCTCGACGTGCGTCTGCCCGTCGGCCGGCTCACTGCGGTCACGGGGGTGTCGGGGTCGGGCAAGACCACCCTCGTCCTCGACAGCCTGGTCCCCGCGCTGCAGGCGCACAGCGGTCATGGGGAGGCGCCGAGGCACGTGCGCACGCTGCATGCACCGGGCATCGCCCGGGTCGACGTCGTCGACGCGACCCCCATCGGGATCAACGTCCGGTCCACCGTGGCCACCTACTCCGGTGTCATGGACGACCTGCGTCGCGCCTACGCCGCCACCGACGAGGCCGTCGCGCGCGGGCTGACAGCCGCCGACTTCTCCTACAACACCGGGTCCCTGCGGTGCCCCCGGTGCGAGGGGACCGGGCAGGTGGTCCTCGACGTGCAGTTCCTGCCCGACGTCGACATCCCGTGCCCGGACTGCGACGGCACCCGGTACGGCCCCGCCAGCCGGGAGCTCGTGCTGTCCGTCTCCGGGGGCGACCCGGTCTCGCTGCCCGCACTGCTGTCGGTGACCACCCGGCAGGCCGTGACGATGCTGGCGGACCGTCCCCGTACGCGACGCACGCTGCAGACGCTGGTGGACCTGGGCCTGGGCTATCTCACCCTGGGCGAGGACACCCCAGCGCTCTCGGGCGGGGAGGCTCAACGGCTCAAGCTCGCGGGCGAGCTCGGGCGCGACCAGTCCGACACGCTCTTCGTCCTCGACGAGCCCAGCGTCGGGCTGCACCCCCTCGACGTCCGCGTCCTGCTCGACGTGCTGGAGCGGTTGCGCGCCCACGGGGCCACCGTCGTCGTCATCGAGCACGACCTCGACATGATCGCCAACGCCGACTACGTGATCGACCTCGGCCCGGGTGGCGGCACCGCCGGGGGACGCGTCGTGGCCACCGGGACCCCGGAGCAGATCACCCGCGTCGCCGAGAGCGTGACCGGGCGCTATCTCGCCGACGTCCTCGCCGCAGCACCTGCCGCTGGCGCTGGACCTGGCCCTACACCGTGACGTGCAGAGCCCGGCAACGCGGCGGGCTCACACGAGAGGCCGGACCGAGGCGTAGCCGTCCTCGATCACCCCACCCGGGGTGTCGAAGACGCGGGTTGTCCCGGCTGCTCCGTAGCGCGGCCAGCCAGGGTCGCCTGCGGTGACCAGACGAACGGCTGCGTCGTGGACCTCGGTGGCCAGGGCCTGCGGCGGGTTCTCCCCCGCGACCTGCGCCACCCGCTCCGCACCGAGGCAGTCGAAGAAGAAGGGCACGTCGAGGCAGTGGGTGGCGAGGCCGTTCACCGGCGAACGCCACGAGAAGCGATAGACCCAGGTGGGTGCGTCCCCGCGGGTCTCGGCGATCCGCGGGACGGCCGAGCGGAACACGGCGTCGGTGAGATACCTGCCCAGCACCGCGGCGGTGCCTGTGCGACGGACCTCCGTGTTGCCCGCCAGGTAGCTGCGGCGTCGTGCTCCGCCTAGCCCGATCATGCCCAGCATCAGGGAGGCCGGGATCCAGCGCATCTGCTTCGCGGCCGAGGCCACGACGCTCGAGAACTCGTCGTCGGTGGCACCCAGCACGAGCGGGATCTGCGAGCCGGCGCCCGCCCGGATCGAGTCGATGGTCGGACGCGTGATGAGCTCGCCGTCGACGACCGGGCCGAGGCTGAGCCCGTCCTGGGTCAGCGACCGCAACGCGTCGAGGGGCTTGCCCGAGATCTCCATCGCCTGCTTCTGCAGCGCCAAGAGCCTCTCCTCGGGGACCGACTCGAAGCCTGCCCGGTCTGGGGCGACCTCGGCCCGCGCCGCCAGATCGCGCGCGTAGTCCTGGGCTCGCTCGGCAGCGATGTCTGCCGTCGCCCCCGAGATGGAGCAGACGGCGTGGAAGAGGTGGTGCGTGCTGGGGATCCCGAGCAGGGTGAGGACCGCTCCTCCCCCGGCGGACTGTCCCGAGATGGTGATGCGTCCAGGGTCACCGCCGAAGAAGGCGATGTTGTCCCGCACCCACTCCAGGGCCAGGATCCAGTCGAGCACGCCACGGTTGTGCGGGGCTCCCTCGATCCATCCGAAACCCTCGAAGCCGAGGCGGTAGGAGATGACGACGGTCACCACCCCGTCCCGGGCGAAGGCTGTGCCGTCGTACCACGGGCTCGCGGGCGAGCCGGCGAAGAACCCCCCGCCGTGGATGTAGACGAGGACAGGCAGAGCGGCGTCAGTCCCCGGCGACGGGGTGAAGACGTTGACGTTGAGCGTCGACGGTCCGGGGATCGAAGGTTCTGGGATCAGCGTGGGCTCGGAGTCTCCCCCGCGCTGCGCCGTCGCCCCGTTCTCGAGAGCGTCACGCACCCCGTCCCACGGGGCGTGCGGCACCGGCGCGGCGAACCGGAGGGGACCCACCGGCGGCTCCGCAAAGGGGATGCCCCGAAAGACCGCACACTCACCGTGCCACCGGCCACGGACCCGCCCTGCCACAGTCTTCGCCTCGACAGTGCTCACGCAGCCTCCTTCGTCAGGGATCTGTGACGACACTATCGCGCTCGAGGAACGGTCAGGACGACGAGGAACCGCTCGCGGAAACGAGAGAAGTCCGAACCTTCCCGGAGCCGGGGAGATTCGGACTTCTCTGATGGTGGAGCTGAGGGGACTCGAACCCCTGACCCCCTGCATGCCATGCAGGTGCGCTACCAGCTGCGCCACAGCCCCAGGATCTCCGAAGAGCTCCTGCACCCCGTTTCCGGAGCGTTGGTAATCGTAGGCCAAACTTCGTTCTGGTCCCAATCCGTGACGGCGCGGGCACCAGGTCACTGCGCCGGGTTCACCGATCAGGCGGTCCCCGGGGCGTCGTCGCGCAGCCTGATGCCCTGCCGGAAGACCTCCGCGGCGACGGCGACGGCCAGTCCCCCACGAGGGGACCCACCCAGCCCAACTCGTGAGAGAGGCGTTTTCTCGCCCGCGACACCGGCCTGGCTCACGAGTTCGGCAAGTGGAGGCGTGGGGTGGGGGTGAGGCGTGGGTGGGGGGTGGGGTTATCCCCGGGAAGCAGACAAGGCCCGGACTCTTCCCGTGGGAAGTGTCCGAGCCTCGTGCGTGATGTGGAGCTGAGGGGACTCGAACCCCTGACCCCCTGCATGCCATGCAGGTGCGCTACCAGCTGCGCCACAGCCCCAGAACCGACTTCGATCCTGCGCTCCGCTTGGCGAAGCATCGTTATCTTAGAACGAAGTTGGCTCTAAATTCCAATCGGGCCCACTGTCCCAGTGATCCAGCGGAAATCCGGCCCCCACATTGTGCGCGGCCAGCCGCCAGCTGCTCGTCGAACCGGCCCGCGAACGCTCCAGGTGGCTCCAGTGGACGTTGTTCAGCCCGCTGATCCCGCGCCAGGTGTCCGGGTCCAGCCCGAGCAGCGCGGTGATCCCCAGCGTGATCGCCGCACCGTGCGCGACGACGACGAGGGTGTCCCCCGACGACAGGTCCGCCCCGTGCTCGTCCACCGCAGCGGCGACCCGGGCGGCCACTGCGGTCCGGGGCTCAGCCTCGACCCCGACCGGGTCTGCTCCGCCCCGCCACTGCTCGAACTCGGCCGGCCATCCAGCCGCGATCTCCTCGCGGGTCAGGCCTTCCCACACGCCGAAGCTGCGCTCACGGACGCGAGGTTCGGCGACCACGACCGCACCGGCGGCGGCTGCGTAGTGCTCCGCCGTGACCCAGGCGCGGACGAGGTCAGAAGAGATGACCTTGGACGGGGCGTGCATGCGAGCGAGCGCCTCGGCGCCGTGCTGAGCCTGCCACAGCCCCACCTCGTCGAGGGGGATGTCCACCTGCCCCTGCAGCCGGCCGACCGCGTTGTACGCCGTCCGGCCGTGCCGCAGGAAGATGACAGAGCCGACGCTCATACGGCGTCGTCCACGTCCGTCCCCGAGAGCGGGTAGCCGTAGTCGTCCGGCTCGTACTCGGGCGCGGTGCCGTCGCCGCCACGGGCGTCCTCAGGCAGCTCGATGACCGGGCAGTCCTTCCACAGGCGCTCGAGGGCGTAGTAGACGCGGTCCTCGGCGTGCTGGACGTGGACGACGATGTCGCCGAAGTCGATGAGGACCCAGCGCGACTCGCCCTTGCCCTCACGGCGGATGGGCTTGACGCCCTCCTTGTGCAGGGCCTCCTCGACGGCGTCGACGATCGCCGACACCTGGCGCTCGTTGTTCCCCGACGCGATGAGGAAGACGTCCGTGAGGACGAGCTGCTCACTGACGTCGAGGGCGATGATCTCGGCAGCCTTGCGGTCCGAGGCGGCGCGGGCCGCGGTGATCGCCAGTTCGATGGCACGTTCAGTTGCAGGCACAGCTCTCCTTAGAGGTAATGGTCGTGTGGCGCGTTCGGGGCGTCGAAGACGACGCCGACACTCGCAGCCGAATCGGCAGGCGACGCGGCGCCGCGATCCTCCAGGCCGACCTTCCAGATGATCAGCCCCAGGACGAACGCTACCGCGACAAGGATCAGATAGTGCAACCAGGTGTACTTGTGGTCCGGCTCGTCGTCGTCGTCGAAGTCGTCATCGTCGTCGTACTCGTCGTCCACCGCACGCGCTGGTGCAGGTGGTGGCGTCGTGATGGCCTCCCACTGGGGCAGCGCCTCGGCGAGCTCGGCCACCGGCACGTTCGACGCGGGAAGCTGCAGCGCGGGGACCGGCTCGAAGCCGGGGGCCGTGATGCGCTGGCGGAACTGGGCCGGGGCGTCCTCGGCCGGCGGCGCGGCCGGGCGCAGCGCACCCTGCACGGGCTGAGGCGCCTGGGGCCTGCCTGCGGGTGGGGTGGTCGGCTGCCACGAGGCCGGGAGCCCGCCCGCGGCGGCGGCCCGGGCCGCCTGGTCACGGGCCGTCTGCTCCCGCATGGCCTGCTCGCGCGCTGCCTGCTCACGCAGCAGCGGTGCCTGGGCCGGGTCGACAGGCTGGACCGGCGAGGCGCCGGGGGTGGCAGGGCGCTGGGGCATGAAGGTCTGCGGGCGGTCGCCGGCCGGCGTGACGCCGGGACGGGCCGACCACGAGGTCTGCTGCGCTCCCCCGGGCTGCTGCTGTCCGGCGAGCCCCTGGGCGGACAACCGCTGCGGCGCGCCCTGCTGGGGCGCTTGCTGCGGCGCGCCCTGCTGAGCAGGTGCCTGCTGGGCTGGTCCCCGCTGACCGGGTGCCTGCTGGACCGAGAGTCGCTGCAGGCGGGGGGCCGCGTCGGTGGTGCGAGCGGGCTGCTGGCGTGCGGACATCGCCGGGCGGCCTGACCCGAGGTCGAGGACACCGGAGAGCTCACCGGTCTCGTCGATGGTGCGGATCGCGCTCGACTGGGTGGGCGGGACGATGACCACGCGGTGCGAGGCGGTCTGCTCCCGCAGGGACCGGCGTGAGGGCACACCTGCCTGTCCGGCGGACGGTGCGGAGCCGGCGCCGCGCCCGGGGCTCGACGGTCCAGACGGGCTGGGCGCGCTCGTCCGGGGGCCGGCAGACGGGCTCGCCGGGGTGCCCGCGTCGTCCGGCACGAGGCCGGGGATCGCCGAGCGGCGGCTGGCGAGGGGGGTCTGGGGTCCCGCGCCCGGTCCCGCCGGGGCGAAGCCCTCGGAGGGGGTGACCGGGGTCGGGACGGACCGGGTCCGCATCGGCGGGGTCGCCGGGCGGCCCGTGGTCGCCGGGCCTGCGGGGGCTGGACCGGCCGGGGGCACCGGCCGGGACGGAGCTGCCGGCTGAGGGGCTGCCTGCGGCGCGGGAGCGGCCTGCGGCGTCTGCGGCGTCGGGGTCTCTCCGGCCGGGGCTGGGCTCTGCCCGGCTGCCTGCGCCGCCGCCAGCTCACGGAGCTGTCGGCGGGTCAGGGGTGCACCGTCGGTGGGATTCGTCATGACGCGACCTTCACAGCTGGCTCCCGATACAGTCCATACTTCGTGATGTATTGCACGACGCCGTCCGGCACGAGGTACCAGACCGGGTTGCCTGCCTTGGCTCGCGCCCGGCAGTCGGAGGAGGAGATCGCCAACGCCGGGATCTCCAGCACGCTGACCACAGCGGCGGGGAGGGCGTCGACCGTCAGGACGTGCCCGGGTCGGGTGACGGCCACGAAGTGGGCCATGCCCCACAGCTCGTCGGCGTTCTTCCACGTGGCGATCTGCTCGATCGCGTCAGCACCGGTGATGAAGAAGAAGTCGTCGTCCGGGCGCTGGCTGCGCAGGTCCCGCAGCGTGTCGACGGTGTACGTCAGCCCTGGCCGGTCGATGTCCACCCGGCTCGTGGTGAACCGGGGGTTCGACGCGGTGGCGATCACGGTCATGAGATAGCGGTGCTCCGCCGGGCTCACGTCCTGGTGCTGCTTGAACGAGGGCGCGCCGGTCGGCACGAACACCACCTCGTCCAGGTCGAACTGTGCGGCGACCTCGCTGGCAGCGACGAGGTGGCCGTTGTGGATGGGGTCGAACGTCCCACCCATCACACCCACCCGGCGTCGCTGCACGGTCATCGGTCTCGATTCCTTGAGGTCAGCTGCCCGACTCGTCAGTGACGAGTCCACACGCTGCGGAAGGCGTAGGTGACCACGAGCAGCGCGGTCAGGACGACGAAGGTGACGACGCCGTAGGCGACCGGGTGGATCGGGAGGTGGTTGACGACCCCAGACTCTTCAGCAGCGGCCAGAACTGTAGTGAGCACGTCATCCTCCAGAAAAAACGCTCGTGACACGAGCCTTTGTTGCACCGGCGCTGCCCGCCGTCGGCGAGCAGATTCTTGGCGCCCAGTGTCTCACGTTCTCTGTCGGCACCACGAACCTGAAACTTCAGCCGCGCGCCGGGCGACTTTGGTCCGCGGACCGCTCGGCGCCTCGGTCGTGTCTGCGCAGGTGAGCACAAGACGCCGGTTCCGAGGCACCGCAGGAGCGGGTCAGGAGCGGGTCTGGCCGTCTCCGTTGACGACCCACTTGGTGGTCGTCAGCTCCCCCAGACCCATGGGTCCGCGGGCGTGCAGCTTCTGCGTCGAGATGCCGATCTCCGCGCCCAGACCGAACTGGCCTCCGTCGGTGAACCGGGTGGAGGCGTTGACCATGATCGCGGCGGAGTCCAGCTCGGCGACGAAGCGCTCGGAGGATCCTAGGTCCTGGGTGACGATCGCCTCGGTGTGCCCCGACGTCCACGTGCGGATGTGGTCGATCGCCTCGTCGAGGTCCTCGACCACGCGCACGGCGAGATCGAGGGAGAGGTACTCCGTGGCCCAGTCCTCCTCGGTCGCTGCCACCACGGTCAGATCCTCGGCGGTGAGCCCGCTGGCCTCGGCCAGCCGCGTGGTCGCAGCGTCGGCGTGCACGACGACGTCGGCCGCGCCGAGCGCCGCCAGCACCCCCGGGAGCAGCTGCGGGGCCGCAGCGGCGTGCACGAGCAGCGTCTCGGCGGCGTTGCACACCCCCACCCGGTGCGTCTTGGAGTTGAGCACGATGTCGATGGACCGCTCGAGCGGCGCGGAGGCGTCGAGGTAGACGTGGCAGTTGCCCACCCCGGTCTCGATCACCGGCACGGTCGACTCCCGCACGACGGTCTGGATGAGGTCCGCCCCACCGCGGGGCACGAGGACGTCGACGAGGCCGCGGGCGTGCATGAGCGCGACGGCGCCGGGACGGCCGTAGGCGTCGATGGACTGCACGAGGTCGGCCGGCAGGCCGCAGGTGGTCAGCGCCTCCCCCAGCACCCGGACGATCACCTCGTTCGAGCTGGCCGCGGCGCTCCCACCGCGCAGGATCACGGCGTTGCCGCTCTTGAGCGCCAGCCCGGCGGCGTCGACGGTGACGTTGGGGCGAGCCTCGTAGATCATCCCGACCACGCCCATCGGCACGCGGATCTGGCGCAGGCGCAGTCCGTTGGGCAGGGTCGAGCCGCGCACCACCTCACCGACCGGGTCAGGCAGGGCGGCGAGCTCGCGCAGGGCGTCGGCGATGGCCACGATCCGCTCCGGGGTCAGGGCCAGCCGGTCCAGCAGACCGGGCGAGGTGCCGTTGGCGCGTCCGCGCGCGGTGTCGACGTCGTTGGCCGCGACGATCTCGTCGGTGGCCCTCACGAGGGCGTCGGCGAGGGCATGCAGCGCGGCGTCCTTGGTCGCGCGGGTCGCCGTGGCGAGCGTCCGCGAGGCGATCTTCGCCCGTCGGGCGGTCTCCAGGACGGCCTCCGAGACGTCGGAACCTGTCACACCAGCCTGATCTGCAACCTGAGTCATCTCCCCAGGCTAGTCACCTTCACGCGGGGAGTCACCCACGTCCCGCTGACCGGACCCGCCCGGCCGGCGTGCGGTCAGCGCTTGCGGTGGCTGCGGACGAGGACGAGGTCGTCGCGGTGCACGACGGCGCGGTCGTAGCCGGCGCCCAGCTCGTCGCGCAGCGCCCCGGTCGAGCGGCCCATGAGGTCGGGGATCTCGCTCGCGTCGTAGGAGGTCAGCCCCCGAGCCACGACGCGACCCTCGGTGTCGACGAGCTCGACCGGGTCGGCCGACTCGAAGTCTCCCTCGACGCCGACGATCCCGGCCGGCAGCAGCGACGCGGTGCCGGCGAGCACGGCCCGCACGGCGCCGTCGTCGAGCACGAGGCGGCCGCGGGCCTTGGCTGCGTAGCCGAGCCACAGCCGGTGGCGCGTGGTGCGGCGGCCGGTGGCCACGAACCACGTGCCCACGTCCTCCCCCGCCAGCGCCTGGGCAACGTTGCTCGCCTTGGTCAGCACCACAGGGATGCCCGACGCCGTCGCGATCGAGACCGACTCGAGCTTGGTGACCATGCCTCCGGTGCCGACCGCGCTGCCGCGGGCGGTGACCTCGATCCCCTCGATGTCCCGGGGGCCGTCCACCTGCGCGATGCGGCGGGAGCCCGGACGCGAGGGAGGGCCGTCGTGCAGCCCGTCCACGTCGGTCAGCAGCACCATCGCATCTGCTCGCACGAGGTGGGAGACGAGCGCGGCGAGGCGGTCGTTGTCCCCGAAGCGGATCTCGTCGGTGGCCACCGCGTCGTTCTCGTTGATGACGGGCACCACTCCCAGGTCGAGCAGGCGCTCGAGGGAGCGCTGGGCGTTGCGGTAGTGCCCACGACGCACCGTGTCCTCGGCGGTGAGCAGGATCTGCCCCACCCGCAGGCCGTGGGCGGCGAAGGCCTCGGTGTACCGGGCGACGAGCAGGCCCTGCCCCACCGAGGCGGCGGCCTGAGCGGTCGCGAGGTCCTTGGGGCGGGCCGGCAGCCCGAGCGGGCCGAGCGCGGCCGCGATCGCGCCGGAGGTCACCAGGACGACCTGGTGACCTTCGGCGCGGCGCGCGGCGAGCACGTCGACGAGCGCGCGCAGCGCGAGGACGTCGAGGCGCCCGTCCGGTGCGGTCAGCGAGGAGGACCCGACCTTGACGACGATCCGGTGCGCGGTGCGCAGATGGTCGCGGGACTGGGTCAGGACCTGAGGAGAGCTCACAGGACCATTCTCGCTCAGATCGTGGGGTGCCTTACTTCCCGTCCACCTCAGGGTCGATCCACACGCCGGCCTCGCGCTCGGTCCACAGCTCGGCGCGGGCCTCGGCCTTGGCGTCCATCCGCTCGGTGTAGTCGCGGCGCTTGTCCTCGCGGGTGGGGCGCAGCGACTCCGAGATGCGCGCGTCGGTCCCGCGGGGACCGCCGAGCAGCTCGGCACCGGTGATGAGCGTGGGCTCCCAGTCGAAGATCACAGAGTTGTGCTCGGGGCCGATCCGGACCTCGTCGCCGGCGACCGCGCCAGCCTTGAACAGGGCCTTCTCCACGCCGAGGGCGCCGAGACGGTCGGCGAGGTAGCCGACGGCCTCGTCGATGGAGAAGTCGGTCTGGCGGACCCAGCGCTCGGGCTTGGTACCGCGCACCTCGTAGAAGGGACGTCCGCCGGACTCCTTGCGCTGGACCGTGAAGCCGGCGTCGTCGACCGCCTTGGGGCGGATGACGGTGCGGGCGGCACCCGGCTTGGGGGCGAACTTGCGGGCACGTTCGACGTACTCGGCCAGCTCGTAGGTGAGCTTCTTGAGGCCTTCGTGGCTCGCGGCGGAGACCTCGAAGACCTTGACGCCGCGCGCCTCCAGGTCCGGACGGACCAGCTCGGCGAGCTCACGGGCCTCGGGGACGTCGATCTTGTTGAGGACGATGAGACGGGGGCGCTCGGTCAGCGGGATCCGCTGGCCGTCGGAGCTGAGGTCGGGTGCGTACGCCGCGAGCTCGGCCTCGATGATCTCGAGGTCGCTCAGCGGGTCGCGGCCCGGCTCCAGGGTCGCGCAGTCGATGACGTGCACGAGCACCGCGCAGCGCTCGATGTGGCGCAGGAACTCCAGGCCCAGGCCCTTGCCCTCGCTCGCACCGGCGATGAGGCCGGGCACGTCTGCGACGGTGTAGCGCGAGCCGCCGGCCTGGACCACGCCGAGGTTCGGGACCAGGGTGGTGAAGGGGTAGTCGGCGATCTTGGGCCGGGCGGCAGAGATCGCGGCGATGAGGCTGGACTTGCCGGCGCTCGGGTAGCCCACGAGGGCGACGTCCGCGATCGTCTTGAGCTCGAGGACGACGTCTGCCTCGTGGCCGGGCTCACCGAGCAGCGCGAAGCCGGGGGCCTTGCGCCGCTTGGAGGCGAGGGCGGCGTTGCCGAGCCCGCCGTGCCCGCCCTCGGCGACGACGTACTCCGCACCCAGGCCGACGAGGTCGGCGATGATGTTGCCCTCAGGGTCCTTGACGACGGTGCCGTCGGGCACGCCCAGGATGAGGTCTTCACCGTTGGCACCCTCACGGTGGTCGCCGGCACCCTGGGTACCCGAGGACGCGTGGCGGTGCGGGAGGTGGTGGAAGTCGAGCAGCGTGGTCACCTGGGGGTCGACCCGCAGGATGACGCTGCCACCGTTGCCGCCGTTGCCGCCGTCAGGGCCGGCGAGGGGCTTGAACTTCTCTCGGCGGATCGAGGCGCATCCGTTGCCACCGTTCCCGCCAGAGGCGTGCAGGACTACCCGGTCTACGAACGAAGCCATCGATCTACCAATCATGTAGCGCTGTCAGGTCCTGGCTCACCGGTTCGGTGGTCAGCTCCTGGCAGCAGGATAAAGCGTGAATGAAGAAGAGGGGCGCACCGTGCGGTGCGCCCCTCTCCCAAGAACTGCGGTGCATCTATAGGTCAGACGCCAGCCTCGACGATGTCGATGACCTTGCGGCCACGACGCGTACCGAACTGGACAGCACCCGCGGTCAGCGCGAAGAGCGTGTCGTCTCCGCCACGGCCCACGTTGTTGCCCGGGTGGAAGTGCGTGCCGCGCTGACGGACGATGATCTCACCCGCGCTGACGACCTGGCCACCGAAACGCTTGACACCGAGGCGCTGAGCGTTCGAGTCGCGACCGTTGCGCGAGGAACTCGCACCCTTTTTGTGTGCCATGGCGGAACCTGCTTTCCTGCTGAGAAGTGTTAGACGAAAGTCGCTCGCAGCAGGAAGGCCCGCCGCGACGAGAAATCACTTGATGCTGGTGACCTTCAAGCGGGTCAGCTGCTGACGGTGACCCTGGCGCTTGCGGTAACCCGTCTTGTTCTTGTACTTCAGGATGACGATCTTCGGGCCCTTTTCGTCCCGAATGACCTCAGCGGTGACCTTCACCTTGGCGAGCGCAGCCGCGTCGGTGGTCACCTGCTCCCCGTCAACCAGAAGCAGCGCGGGAAGTTCGATGGACTCGCCAGCGTCGCCGGAAAGTCGGTCGACGACGACGACGTCGCCAACGGAAACCTTCTCCTGGCGGCCACCGGCCTTGACGATCGCGTACACCACGTTGCTGCTCATCTCTCTTAGTCTCTGCGGCGTGCTCATCACCGAGAAGAACCTCGGGAGCACACGGGGACCAGCGCGCAACTGTCACGCGCCGACGATCAAGATTACGGAATCTTGCGCTCAGGGTCAAATGCCGACAAGGGCATCCTGCTTGCAGGGCCGATCGCGCCTTCGGGTTCCAGGTGAAACCTTACGACCGCGGACGAACCACATGCGAACTGAGGACAGAGTGAAACCACGAGGGCTCCGTGGCTAATCATGCCTTACTTCGAAGCCCTCGGCGACCACGTGCCACCACCTGGGGCTGTGACGCTGTTCTCATGCCACGCCCGCCGCAGTCATGGCCTGTCACGGCCTGTGGCGGCGCCCGCAGGGCCCGGCGCGGCCCGCAGACGCTGGAGGGGCGGACGATGTGCTCGTCCGCCCCTCCAGCCCGTCTGAGACGGGTCCTGCTGGTCGTGCTGTTCCTGCGCGCTCGCGCGCCGGTGCTGCTAGTCCTGCGGCGCTGCGGAGCCGCCGTTGCCGGCCGCTTCCCGCTGGGACGCCTCGACCTCGGCGAAGACGTCCAGGACCGCACGAGTCGGTGCCGGGCGGGTGGCCCGTCGGCTGGTCCGTGCTGGCCGCTTGGCCGGCGCGGGACGCTCCTCGGGGACCTGCTCCGCCTCGACGACCGCCGGGGCGGCCTCGGCGGCAGGCGCCTCGGCCTGCGGGGCGTCGGCAGCGGGCTCGACGACGTCGACCTCCACGAGCTCGACGACCTCGGTCACCTCGGTGACCTCAGGAAGCTCAGCCACCTCGTCCGCGTCCACCACGTCGACGACCTCCACGGTCTCGCCGTCGAGCAGCTCGACCTCCGACGTCGCCGGGCGGGCGGCGTCGTGGTCGTGCTCGTGGGCGTGTGCCGCAGCAGCCGCGATGGTGGCCAGCGTCGCCTTGACGGCGTCGCTCGCCTGCCCGAGCACCGGCACGGCCACCGCGGGGGCCTCGGCCTCCTTGGCACCGCCGCGCTTGCGACGTGAGCGCTTGTCAGCGTTGTCCTCGTGGTCGGAGGGTGCGCTGTGCGCCGACAGCTGCGCGTTCGACGGCGCCGACCCTCCCTGGAAGTGCTTCTCGTTCGGCTCGTCGTGGACGATGAACCCGCGGCCGTTGCAGTGGTCGCAGGTCTCGCTGAAGGCCTCGACAAGACCCTGACCCACGCGCTTGCGGGTCATCTGCACCAGCCCGAGCGAGGTGACCTCGGCGACCTGGTGCTTGGTCCGGTCGCGGCCCAGGCACTCCACCAGACGGCGCAGCACGAGGTCACGGTTGGACTCCAGGACCATGTCGATGAAGTCGATGACGATGATCCCGCCGATGTCGCGCAGGCGGAGCTGGCGGACGATCTCCTCAGCGGCCTCGAGGTTGTTGCGGGTGACCGTCTCCTCGAGGGTGCCACCGGAGCCGGTGAACTTGCCCGTGTTGACGTCGACGACCGTCATGGCCTCGGTGCGGTCGATGACCAGCGACCCGCCCGAGGGCAGCCAGACCTTGCGGTCGAGCCCCTTCGCGAGCTGCTCGTCGATCCGCGCCTCGGCGAAGACGTCCTTCTCGCTCACCCAGTGCGTCACGCGCTCGGCGAGGTCAGGGGCGAGCTCGTTGACGTACTGCGAGATCTCGGCCCAGGCGTTGTTGCCCGAGACGGTCAGCGAGGTGAAGTCGTCGTTGAAGATGTCACGCACGACGCGGATCGCCAGGTCCGGCTCGCCCTGCAGGAGCGCGGGAGCCGAGGCGGTCTTCGCCTTCTTCTCGATCGCGTCCCACTGAGCCTGCAGCCGGGCGATGTCCGCGCGGAGCTCGGCCTCGCTGGCTCCTTCGGCGGCGGTGCGCACGATGACGCCGGCGGTCTCGGGGACCACCTCGCGCAGGATCTTCTTCAGGCGGGCCCGCTCGTTGTCAGGCAGCTTGCGGGAGATGCCGGTCATACCGCCACCGGGCACGTAGACGAGGTAGCGACCCGCGAGGGTCACCTGGGACGTCAGGCGAGCACCCTTCTGACCGATGGGGTCCTTGGTGACCTGCACCAGGACGGAGTCACCGGACTTGAGCGCCTGCTCGATGCGACGCGGCTGGCCCTCCAGGCCCACCGCGTCCCAGTTGACCTCACCGGCGTAGAGGACCGCGTTGCGGCCCTTGCCCACGTCGACGAAGGCCGCTTCCATGCTCGGCAGCACGTTCTGCACGCGACCGAGGTAGACGTTGCCGGCCATCGAGGCCTGGGACTGCTGGGAGACGTAGTGCTCCACGAGCACGCCGTCCTCGAGCACGGCGATCTGCGTCCGGCCGCCCCGCTCGCGCACGATCATGGACCGCTCGACGGCCTCGCGGCGGGCGAGGAACTCGGCCTCGGTGATGATCGAGCGACGGCGACCGGCGTCGCGCCCTTCCCGACGGCGCTGACGCTTGGCCTCCAGGCGGGTGGATCCCTTGAGCGCGGTCACCTCGTCGGAGGCGACGCGCGGGGTGCGGGTCCGGGCCGGGGCGGGCGAGGAGGTGGTCGTCTCGACCTCTCCCCCGCGCGCTCCGCGGCGGCGGCGACGGCGGCGACGGCTCGAGGAGGAGTCGTCAGAGTCGTCGGCCTCGGAGTCGGAGTCGGAGTCCTCAGACTCGTCGCCGGTGGTGTCCTCCGCCTCGGCGGCTGACGTGCCGGCACTGCCAGCACTGCCAGCACTGCGGGAGCGGCGGCGTGAGCGAGCCGGTGCTGCTTCGTCGCCCGACTCCTCGGCGGTCTCCTCGGAGGCCTCGTCGGAACCGGAGCGCTCGGCGTCGTCGGCGTCGTAGTACTCGTCGCGCTGGTTGTCGGAGCCACCGCGGTTGCGGCGACCGCGTCCACCCCGGCGGCGACGGCGACGCGGCGCCCCGTTGGCGTCGTGGTCGTTGTCGTTGTCCTCGTCGGAGTCCGAGCCGTCCTCGGTCGCGTCCTCGTCGATGATGACCTCGTCGACGACCACGTCCGTCTCGAGCGAGAGCTCGGCGGGGAGGTCCTCGGCGGCGTCGGCGTCGAGCTGGTCGCTGTCCTCGGTGTCGCCGGTCGCGGCGAAGATCGCCTTGGGCGGTCCGGCCGGCGACTGGGCGCGGCGACGGCGCGGAGGGGCGGCCTCGGTGTCCGGAGCCTGGAAGAGCAGCGCGGTCCGCGAGCGTGCGGGCGGGGCCGCCTCGGGCACGGTCTCAGCGACCGGCTCGGCGACGGTCTCGGCGACGACCTGCTCGGCCTCGGCGGCAGGAGCCGCACTCCGGGACCCGCGGGCGGAGCGCGAGCGGGTCTTGCGCGGCTCGGCTGCGGCGGGCTCGTTGGCCGGAGCAGCAGGGGTCTCGACGGCGCTGTCGGCACCGTTGGCACCGTTGGCACCGTTAGCACTGTCCGTCGCCGCGGGGGCAGCGGACTTGGCTGCGCGTGAGGCGCGGGCCCGTCCGGTGGCGCGGGTGCGGGGAGCAGGCGCCTCCTCGGCGGCCGGGGTCACCTCGGGCGCTGCGGTCGTCGCGGTGGCGGCGGCCTTGTCGGCCTTGTCGGCCTGCTCCGTCCCGGCCGGCGGACCGGCGTGCTTGGAGGCGCTGCGGCTGCGGCGGCTCTTCGTGGCGGGCCGGGTCTCGGCCTCGGCCGACGGCGCACCGGCGGACGTCATCGCCTCGATCGAGGCGACCACGTCGAGCGAGGAGACCTCGGCCTCGTGATCGGTGGCGACCTTCTCGGCCGCGGCGCGCGAGCGGGACCGGCGTGCGGTCCGCGGCGCGGGGGCGTCGTCGGAGGTCGGTGCCGGCTCAGCAGCAGCGGGTGCCGGCGCGGTCGAGACCGTCCCGGCCGAGGTCGCCCGACGGCGGCGCGGGGCAGCCTTGGGCGCGTCGAGCTCGGCGAGCACGTCGAGGGTCGGGGCGGCCGCGGCGGCGGTCGTCGTCGTGGGTGCGGTCACCGGTGCGTCGGTCAGCGACGCGGGGGTGGTGGACACCGTGGAGGCCGTGCGGGCTCGCCGGGAGCCGGTCTTCTTCGCCGGGGCCGCGGCGGGTGCCGGGGCCTTCTGCGCGGCGTCGGGCTGGGTGGTCACCGGCTGGGCGACCTCCCCCGAGGTGGCCTCGGTGGCGGGCGACGCGGTGTCGCCTGCCGGGGCCGCCTGCCGGGTCACGCGACGTCGCGGGGCCTTCTTGGCGGGGGTCTGAGCCGATTCGGTCGATGATTCAGGTGTGTTCGAGCTGTCGAGCGTCACGTGGTGTGCTCCAGGTGCCCCTTGAGGGCTCCGCCCCACACGTGCGGTGCCCCGAGGGCGGTTCAGTCGTCGCGAGCGCCTGATGCGCTGCGACGGAAGTCGTCGGTCAGCCCGGAGCAGCGGCGAGCGACGGTGGGCGCCAGGCGGTCGGGCCATTCTCCCGGCTGCGGCGCGCCACAATCCGCGATTCGCGATTGCAACGAGCTGAATCTCGGCATCGAGGTGTGTGGAGTCCTTGAGCCTTGTCCAGTATCGCACAGGGGCCCTGAGACCGGCCTGCGCGTCCACCGGTGGCGTGTCGACACCGAGGGGGCCGCCGACCGCCCCCGCGCCGGGCGGCAGGACTAGTGTCGGTAGAGCGCCTCCGCCAGTGCGAGACGGAGACCTAAGTCACACGGCCACCTTCCCCAGAACCGGGCGGGTGGGACGAAGGTCCTACCGTGAAAAATCTTGACGTCATAGCGTCAGATCAAGAGTCTCTCGAACACCTCGACACCGCTCTCCCCCCACCTTCGCACACGAGCACTCTGGAGCACCGTGGACGTCCTGGACCTGGCCAGGTGGCAGTTTGCCATCACGACCGTCTATCACTTTTTCTACGTTCCGTTGACGATCGGGCTCGCCCCCATGGTCGCCATCATGCAGACCGCGTGGGTCCGCACCGGCAACGAGCGTTGGCTCAAGCTGACCAAGTTCTTCGGCAAGCTGCTGCTGATCAACTTCGCGATCGGCGTCGTCACCGGCATCGTCCAGGAGTTCCAGTTCGGCATGAACTGGAGCGACTACTCCCGCTTCGTCGGTGACGTCTTCGGCGCGCCGCTCGCCATGGAGGCCCTCGCCGCCTTCTTCATCGAGTCCACCTTCCTGGGTCTGTGGATCTTCGGCTGGGACAAGCTCAACAAGAAGGTGCACCTGGCGTGCATCTGGGCCGTGGCCATCGCCACCAACCTCTCCGCCTTCTTCATCCTCGCGGCGAACTCCTGGATGCAGCACCCGGTCGGGGCGATCTACAACCCTGAGACCGGTCGCGCCGAGATGAACGACATCGGTGCCGTGCTGACCAACTCCACGCTCCTGGCCGCCTTCCCCCACACCATCACCGCCGCCTGGCTCACCGCAGGCACCTTCGTCGCCGGCATCGGTGCCTGGTGGATGGTCCGGGAGATCCGCAAGGGCCGTGAGCACGTGGCTCGCGACGTCTACCGTCCGGCCGTGATCTTCGGTCTCATCGTCATGATCGTCTCCGGGGCCGGGATCGCCGTCTCCGGCGACTTCCAGGCCAAGCTCATGTTCCAGCAGCAGCCGATGAAGATGGCCGCCGCCGAGGGGCTGTGCGAGACCGAGACCGGTGCGTCCTTCTCGATCCTGACCATCGGCGACCTGTCCAACAACTGTGACGGTGTCACCCGGCTCATCGAGATCCCCAAGCTCACCAGCTTCCTCGCCGACAACACCTTCGACTCCACCATCCAGGGCATCCCCGAGCTCCAGGAGCAGATGGCCGAGCGCTACGGCGACGTCGACGCCGAGGGCAACCAGATCGACTACGCCCCCAACCTGGCGCTGACCTACTGGAGCTTCCGCCTGATGATCGGCCTCGGCGTCGGGTCCGCGGCGCTGGCGGTCTTCGCGCTGTGGCTGACCCGCAAGGGTCGGGTGAGCGACAACAAGTGGCTCGCCATCGGTGGGCTCATCGCCATCCCGACGCCGTTCCTCGCCTCGTCCTTCGGCTGGATCTTCACCGAGACCGGGCGTCAGCCCTGGATCGTCGCTCCGAACCCGACCGGGATCGACTCCATCCGCATGCTCACCGAGCGCGGCGTCTCCACGGCTCAGGGGCCGGGCGTCGTCCTCGCCTCGATGGTCATCTTCACCCTGGTGTACACCGCGCTCACCATCGTCTGGGGCCGCCTGATCTGGCGGTACATGGTCGAAGGCGCACCCGAGACGGTGCACGACGACTCTCCTGAGGCCCGTCTGCCCGAGGACGAGGACGAGAACCGTCCGCTGTCCTTCGCCTACTGACCTGCCACCGAACGCGCGAGAAAGGCTTCAGACATGGATCTCCAAATCCTGTGGTTCGTACTGATCGCCGTCCTGTGGACGGGTTATCTGGTCCTGGAGGGCTTCGACTTCGGGGTCGGCATGCTGCTCCCGGTGCTGGGGCGCACCGACAAGGACCGCCGCCTCATGATCAACACCATCGGCCCGGTCTGGGACGGTAACGAGGTGTGGCTGCTCACCGCGGGCGGGGCGACCTTCGCGGCCTTCCCCGAGTGGTACGCGACGATGTTCTCGGGCTTCTACATCCCGCTGTTCATCATCCTCATCGCCCTGATCCTGCGCGGCATCTCCTTCGAGTACCGCTCCAAGATCAACGACCCGACGTGGCAGAAGCGCTGCGACCAGGGCATCATCATCGGCTCCTGGCTGCCCTCGATCCTGTGGGGCGTGGCCTTCGCCAACCTGGTGCGCGGCGTCGAGCTGGACGCGAACTTCGAGTACGTGGGCGGGTTCTGGGCGCTGCTCAACCCCTTCGCGCTGCTCGGTGGCGTCGTGACGCTGCTGCTGTTCCTCACGCACGGGTCGGTGTTCCTGGCCCTCAAGACCCAGGGCGACATGCGTGAGCGGTCCCGCCGCCTCGCCAGCTACCTGTCCGTCGCCAGCGTCGTGGCTGCCGCTGTCTGGGCCCTGTGGGCGCAGATCGCCTACTCGGTGCCGTGGACCTGGGCTGCCGTCGTCGTAGCCGCCGTCGCCCTCGTGGGTGTGGTGCTCGCCAACGGCATGGGACGCGAAGGCTGGGCCTTCACGCTCTCCGCCCTCGCGATCGTCGCGGCCGTCGTGCTGATCTTCGGCTCGATGTATCCCGACGTCATGCCGGCCCTCGACCCGGCCAACTCGCTGAACATCCGCAACGCCTCCTCCACGGACTACACCCTGACGGTCATGTCCTGGGTCGCGGTGGCTCTGGTCCCGCTCGTCCTGCTCTACCAGGGATGGACGTTCTGGGTGTTCCGCAAGCGTCTGGGCACCCACCACATCCCGGAGGCGATCGGTCTGCCGTCGCTGACTCCTCCCCGCGAGACCGCAGGCAAGCCGACAGCGTGAAACCTCTCGACCCGAAGCTGCTGCGGTACGCGGCCCCCGCCCGGGGGTACGTGCTGCTCACCACGGCCTTCGGCATCATCACCGCCGCGCTGGTGATCGCGCAGGCGCTGCTCATCGCGGCAGCGCTGGCCCCGGTCATCTCCGACGGCGCGACCCTGCCCGACGTCGCGAGCCACCTGTGGTGGCTCGCGGCGGTCGTGGCGCTGCGAGCCGTGGTCAACGGGCTCCAGGAGCGTTACGCCCACCGCGCGGCCACCCGGGTGGTCTCCGACCTGCGTGAGCAGGTCGTCACCCGGGCGGCCGCCCTCGGCCCGCGCTGGTTGTCCACCGGGCGCGGCACCGACGTGGTGACCCTGGCCACCCGCGGGCTGGACGACCTCGAGCCCTATCTCGTGCGCTATCTCCCCCAGCTGCTGCTCGCGGTCACCGTCACCCCCGCCACCCTCGTGGTGGTGCTCGACCTCGACTGGATCTCGGCGCTCATCATCGCCGTGACGATCCCCCTGGTCCCGCTGTTCATGATCCTCGTGGGACAGCTCACCCAGACCTACTCCCAGCGCCGGCTGCTCGTCATGCAGCGCCTGGGCGCCCAGGTGCTCGACCTCCTCGCCGGCCTCGCGACGCTGCGTGCCTTCGGCCGGGAGAAGGGGCCGGTGGCCCGGGTCCGTGAGCTCGGCGACGCCTACACCCGCTCCACCATGAGCACCCTGCGGGTCGCCTTCTTGTCCGGCATGGTGCTCGAGCTGCTCACCACCTTGTCCGTGGCGCTGGTCGCCGTGGGCATCGGTCTGCGGCTCGTGCACGGGGACATCGGGCTGGAGACCGGGCTGGCGGTGCTCGTCCTGGCCCCCGAGGTGTACCTGCCGATCCGTCAGATCGGGGTGCAGTTCCACGCCTCGACCGACGGGATCACCGCAGCTTCGCGCGCCTTCGAGGTGCTCGACGAGCCGCTCCCGGCCGCCGGCACCACCCCTGCCCCCGACCTCTCCCGCGCGACCATCACCCTGGACGGGCTGAGCGTGGCCGCCCCTGGCCGCGACGTCATCGCCCCGGCCGCGCTCACCGCCGAGATCCACCCGGGGCGCGTCGTCGCCCTCGTGGGCCCGAGCGGCTCCGGCAAGACGACGGCGGTGCTCGCCCTGCTCGGCCTGGTCACCCCGGACGCGGGAACGGTCAGCGCCGACGGCGTGGACCTGGCGACCATCGACCGGTCGAGCTGGTGGTCGCAGATCGCGTGGCTGCCCCAGCGCACCGCCCTGGCGCCAGGCACCCTCCGCGAGGTGCTCGGCGCCGGCCAGGAGTCCGCGCCCAGCGAGCAGGACCTCGCTCGCGCCATGGCGCTGACCGGCCTGGACGTCGTCGTCGCGGGCCTCCCGGACGGTCTGGAGACTGTTCTGGGTCAGGGCGGTCTCGGTCTGAGCGTGGGTCAGCGCCAGCGGGTCGCGCTGACCGCCGCACTGCTGGGCGACCAGCCGCTCGTCGTGCTCGACGAACCGACGGCGCACCTGGACGCCCTCGCCGAGGACCAGGTCCTGCGAACCATCACCGCGCTGCGGGCCGCCGGACGGACCGTCGTGGTCGTCGCGCACCGCCCGTCTCTCGTCGCCCTCGCCGACGACGTGATCCAGGTGCACTCGAGCGCCCGCGGCACCGCGAGCACGAGCACCAGCACGAGCACGAGCACGAGCACGAGCACAGAGAGCACGGTCATGCCATGAACCGCTTCCGCTCCGACCCGCTGCGCCGGGCCATCACCCTGCTCGACATCGACCGCAGGCGCGCAGCCGGCGCCGTCGCCCTCGGGGTCCTCGCCCTGGGCTCCGCGATCGCCCTGGCCGCGGTGTCAGCCTGGCTGATCGCCCGCGCCTCCCAGATGCCGCCGGTGCTCACGCTGAGCATGGCCACCGTCGCGGTCCGCGCCTTCGGCATCTCCCGCGGCGTCTTCCGCTACCTCGAACGCCTGGCCTCCCACGCCGTCGCCCTGCGCGGCATGGCCTCCCTGCGCACGAGGATGTACGCCGAGCTCGCCGCCGGCCGCATCGAGTCCGTGGCCGCGCTGCGCCGCGGTGACCTGCTCGCCCGGGTGGGCGCCGACGTGGACACGGTCGGCGACGTCGTCGTGCGCGGGCTGCTGCCCGCGGCGGTCGCCCTCGTGCTCGGCGCCGGGTCCGTCGTCCTGGTGGGCACGCTGCACGTCGGCGCCGCAGCCGCGCTGGCGGCATGCCTGGTGCTCTCCGGTGTGGTGGGGCCGTGGCTGGCCGCCCGCGGTGCGGCGACCGCCGAGCGACGCTCCGCGGAGGCCCGCGCCGACATGGCCGCGATCTCCTTGGACATCGTCGACAACGCTGCGGCGCTCACCGTCTCCGGCGCCCTGGACTCACGACGCGCCGCCCTGCGCGAGGCCGACGCCCGCCTCGCCGCGGCCACCGACTCCGGGGCCCGGACCTCCGGCCTCGCTGCCGCGGTGGCGTCCTTGTCGGTGGGTCTGGCGGTGCTCGCCGCCCTCGTCCTGGCCATCCCCTCGGTGACCGACGGCGCCCTGTCCGAGGTCGCCCTCGCCGTCGTGGTGCTCACTCCCCTGGCGGTCTTCGAGATCACCCAGGTGCTGCCGGCCGCCGCCATCCAGGTGCGTCGCTCCCGGGAGGCCGCAACCCGCATCATGGCGCTGCTCGACGCCGCGGCGGTCACCGAGGCACCAACGTCCTCCGAGGCGCAGCCCACCCGCGCGCTCCCCCGCACCCGGACCACGGACCAGGTCTCCCTCGTCGCCTCTGACCTCGTCTGTGGCTGGCCGGGGCAGACCCCCACCCTCACCGGGCTGGACCTCACTCTCACCCCGGGCCGTTCGATCGCTCTGGTCGGGCCGAGCGGGACCGGCAAGACGACGACGCTGCTCACCCTCGCCGGGCTCATCCCCCAGCGCGCGGGCCGCCTGCTCCTGGACGGTGTGCCGTTGTCGAAGGTGTCGCACGACGAGGCCGCCGAGGAGGTCGTCTTCACCGCCGAGGACGCGCACGTCTTCGACACCACGGTGCTGGAGAACCTGCGGGTCGCCCGCGGCAGCGTCACCGAGGAGGAGGCCCGCGACGCGCTCGAGCGCGCCGGGCTGGGCGCGTGGCTGGCAGCCCTGCCCGACGGCGTCCACACCCGGCTCGGCGCGGACGCCTCGTCCATCTCGGGCGGGGAACGCCGACGTCTGCTGCTGGCCCGGGCGCTGTGCTCGGACGCCTCGGTCCTGCTCGTCGACGAACCGGCCGAGCACCTCGACCCGCAGACCGCCGACGCGCTCGTCACGGACCTGCTGCGGCTCGGCGCCGACCCGCGGCGCCCGCGTGCCGTCGTCGTGGCCACGCACCGGCTGAGCGCCCTGGGGGCGAGCGACGAGGTGCTCCTGCTCGGGGACGGCGTCGTGCGGGCCCGTGGCACCCACGCGGACCTCCTCGCCACCAGCGCCGACTACGCGCAGGCGGTCGCCGCCGAGAGCGCCCGCGCAGACGCGGCCGAGGTCTGAGGGGGCATCGGCCCTGGACCTTCGCCGCCTGAGCGATGATAGGTCTGTGCAGGTCCACAACAACAGAGCACCACGACACCGAAGAGCTGAGGACACAGTGAGACCACGGGAAGCCGATGCTGTCGAACGCGAACGCTGGCTCAGCGCGGGGGCGCACATCACCACGATGCTGCTCTCCGGCGCACCGGAGGAGGACGTGCTCGAGCACATCGTCTCCGTCGCCCGGGAGATCTCCGACGCCGACACCGCCGCCCTCGTCCTGCCCGGGCTCAAGGGTGAGCTGGTGATGGAGATCGTCCGCGGCTGGGGCGCCGACCAGCTGCTCGGGCTGACCATGCCGCACTCCGGGCTGTCGTGGACCGCGCTGCAGACCGGGCGCGGGCGCCTGGTGCCCTCCCTGCAGAGCGCACGCAACCTCCAGCTGCCGCCCATGCGCCGGTACGGACCGGCCCTCTACGCGCCCATGGGTACCCCGGACAAGCCGGTCGGCGTCCTGGTGCTGCTGCGCAAGATCGGTGAGGAGTCCTTCATCGGCAAGGACCTCGAGCGCGCCTCGACCTTCGCCGACCAGGCCGCGCTGGCCCTCGTGCTGTCCGAGGCCCGCCAGGCGCAGGGGCTCAACAAGCTCGTCGAGGAGCGCGAACGTATCGCCCGCGACCTGCACGACCTCGCGATCCAGCAGCTGTTCGCCACCGGGATGCAGCTGGAGACGGTCCGGCGCCGGGCGGCACGCGGGCTGGACAAGGCCGGTCTCATCGCCATCCTCGACGAGGCCTTGGACAACGTGGACAACTCCGTGCGAGAGATCCGCTCGATCGTCCACTCCCTGCGGGACCCGGACGCTGCGACCGGGGTCATCGAGCGGCTGCGCCGAGAGTCGTCGCTGGCCCGCACGGGCCTCGGGTTCGCCCCGTCGCTGGTGATCTCGCTCAACGACCGCAGCCTGGGCGCGATCGACGACGACGAGGAGACCATCGACCAGCTCATCTCGCAGTCACTGGCCGACGACATCCTCGCGGTGGTCCGGGAAGGGCTGGCCAACGCCGCCCGTCACGCGCAGGCCTCCTCGGTGGCTGTGCGCGTCAACGTCACCAGCGGAGAGTCGCCGCAGGCGCCCGGGTCGACCGGCACCGTGACCGTGGAGGTCGAGGACGACGGGATCGGTCTGGGCGTGCCGAGCGGGCGCAAGTCCGGGACGTGGAACGTCATGGCCCGGGCTCGTCAGCACGGCGGCACGGCCTCGATCGAGAACGCTCCCTCCGGCCGGGGCACCCTGCTGACGTGGACCGCGCCGATCCTCCCCCAGCCTGCGTCCGCCGCGTCGACGGACCAGGTGGCGCCGGAGGTCACCGGCTCCTCCGGGCCCAGCTGGTCGAACTGGACCTCCTGACCGCCTGCTGACCCTGACAGACCTCCGCCCCGGCCACCTCAGACGGTGACCGGGGCGGAGTGCGTCCGGGGCTGGTCAGCGAGCGGACCAGCGCAGTGCTTGGTTCAGTGCTTGATTCACTGCTTGGTTCAGTGGTTGGTGTCCTGGGCCCAGGCGTGGTGGCGGCGCGCGGCCACCCACGCGGCCACCTGCGTGCGGCGCTGCAGCCCCATCTTGGCGAGCAGAGACGTGATGTGGTTCTTCACGGTCTTCTCTGCGATGCTCAGCCGCTCGGCGATCTCACGGTTGGACAGGCCCTCCCCGATGAGGTCGACGACGCGCATCTCGCTCGGGGTGAGATCTTCGGTGGGGTCGTCGTGCTCGCGGCGACGGCGGGTCACGGTGCGCTCGTCGAGCAGCACCCGACCAGCGGCGACGGCCCGCACGACGTCGGCGATCTCGGCCCCGCGCACGCTCTTGAGCACGAAGGCGGCTGCGCCCACCTCGAGGGCGGCGGCGAGTGCGGAGTCGTCGTCGAAGGACGTCAGCACGATGGCCCGGGTGTTCGGCTGGGTGCGGCGCACGGCGCGCATGAGGTCGATCCCGGTGCCGTCGGGCAGCTGCAGGTCGACGAGCATGACCTGCGGGTGCACCAGCTCGGCACGACGGATCCCCTCGGCGACGCTGCCCGCCTCGGCGACGATGCCCATTCCTTCGGACCGGTCGATCACCTCGGCGATCCCACGACGGACGACCTCGTGGTCGTCAACGATCATCACGCTGATCTGCTCATCGGCAGTCTGACCCTCTAGGCTCTCCACCCCCCCATCTTAGACAACGCCGCATCTCAGAAACGCTCTCCTGCCGGAGATTCGCCACAATCTTTGACATCGTGGGGGCATGAAGGTTCTCCTGCCCACGTCGCTGCCACTCGAGATGACTGGTACGCACGCAGATGTCACGTTCGTCCCCTACGATGTCACGCTTCCGGTCCCGCAGGAGCACACCGACGCCGAGGTCCTCGTCGTCTGGGGCAACACCCGCGGCCAGCTCGCCGACAGCGCTACCCGCCTGACTCACCTGCGCTGGATCCAGGCCCTGGCCGCCGGGCCGGACGTCATCATCGCCGCCGGCTTCGCACCCGAGGTGGTCATCACCTCGGGCCGTTCCCTGCACGACGGCCCGGTCGCCGAGCACACCCTGGGGCTGGCCCTGACCGCAGCCCGTCGCCTCGACCTCATGCACGACGCGCAGCGCGCCGGGCGCTGGGCACGTGAGCTCGGCGGCGTGCAGTCCGCGCACCCGTCGATCTTCCCCGGCCTGGGCACCCTGGACGGTGCCGAGGTCACCGTGTGGGGCTTCGGGTCGATCGGCCAGCGCCTCGCTCCGCTGCTCACCGCTCTGGGAGCCCGCGTCGTCGGTGTGGCCACCACGGCCGGCACACGCGGCAGCACGCCGGTCATCACCACCGACGACCTGCCCGAGCGGCTCGCCGAGACCGACCTGCTCATCGGGATCCTGCCGGCCACCCCCGAGACCGAGGGTGCCATCAGCGCCGACGTGCTCACCGCGCTGCCCGCTCACGCGTGGGTCATCAACGTGGGCCGCGGCTCCACCCTGGACGAGGACGCCCTCGACTTCGCGCTGCGCTCGGGCACCCTCGCCGGCGCAGCCCTCGACGTCTTCCGGCGGGAGCCGCTGCCCGCCGACTCCCCGCTCTGGACGGCGCCGAACCTCATCATCACCCCGCACGCGGCCGGGGGCCGCCCCCAGGGTGCCGCGGCGCTCATCGAGAAGAACCTGGCGGCCTATGTCGCCGGAGATCCGCTCACCAACGTCGTCGCGCGCTGAGCGGAGCCGCGCCGAGCGGAGCTGCGCGAACCTGCGCCGGGACACCGGCGCAGGTTGTGCCTGTAGCGGCCCGGATCAGCGGGCGGTGCGCGGTGCGCGCTGGCAGACCGGGCACCGGAAGGAGGAGCGGTTCATGAACTCCTCGCGCCGGATCGGGGTGCCGCACCGCGGGCACGGGCGCCCCTCCTGCCCGTAGGCGTTGAGCGAGCGGTCGAAGTACCCCGAGGCGCCGTTGACGTTGACGTAGAGGGCGTCGAAGCTCGTGCCGCCCTGGACCAGTGCCTCGCGCATGACCTCCTCGGCCGCGTCGAGCACCGCGCTGACCTGGGCGCGGGTGAGGCCGGAGGTCGGGCGCGCGTAGTGGGTACGCGCCCGCCACAGCGCCTCGTCGGCGTAGATGTTGCCGACGCCGGAGACCACGCTCTGGTCCAGCAGCGCCCGCTTGATCCCGGTACGGCGGCGGCGCACCGCGTCCACCAGTGCCGTCCGGCCGGGGGTCCCCGGGGCGAGCGCCGGGTCCAGGAGGTCGCGGGCGATGTGCGCCACGGCGTCGGGCAGGGCGGGGCGCTGGGAGCCGAGGCCTCCGGGGAGCCCGTCCGGGGTGGGCACGAGCTCGCACACGCTCAGGTGCCCAAAGGTCCGCTGGTCGACGAAGTCGAGCGCCTGCTCCTGCCCGTCGGACCCGCGCAGGCGGAGCCGCACGCGCAGGTGGGGTGCGAGCTCTTCGATCCCGGCGCCGGTCCGTACGAGGAGCTGGCCGCTCATGCCCAGGTGGCCGAGCAGGGCCTCGTCGCTGCCGTCCAGGGCCAGCCACAGGTACTTCCCGCGCCGTACGGCCTCGGTGAAGGTGTGTCCGGTCAGCTGGGCGGCGAAGTCTGCCGGCCCCCCGGTGTGGCGCCGTACCGAGTAGTCGCGGCGCACCTCGACCGACTCGACGACCGCGCCGAGGACGTGGCGGGCCAGACCGTCACGGACGGTCTCGACCTCGGGCAGCTCGGGCACGGGTCAGCCGCGCGCGGTGGCGGCGGGGCCGCGGGTGCGCAGCACCTGATAGGCCTGCTCGGCGGCGATCTGCTCGGCGTGCTTCTTCGCTGAGCCCTCACCGGTGCCCAGCACCTCGCCGTCGATCCTCACCTGGGAGACGAAGTGGCGGGCGTGGTCGGGGCCGGTCGCCTCGCTGGTGTACTCCGGGCTCCCTGCGCCCATCTCGGCAGCGGCCTCCTGCAGAGAGGTCTTCCAGTCCAGGCCTGCGCCCATCTCGGCTGCGGCGTCCAACGTCTCGTCGAGGAGGCGGTGGACGAAGGCGCGGGCGACCTCGAGGCCGTGGCTGAGGTACACCGCGCCGATGAGCGACTCGACGGTGTCGGAGAGGATGGAGTCCTTGTCGAAGCCGCCGGTGCGCGCCTCACCCTTGCCGAGCAGGATGAACCGGCCCAGGTCGAGCTCGCGGGCCACGGCGGCGAGGGGACGCTGGGACACCGAGGCGGCCCGCATCTTCGCGAGGTCACCCTCGGGGCGATCGGGGTGCCGGCGGTAGAGCGCCTCAGCCGAGACGAGACCGAGCACGGCGTCGCCGAGGAACTCCAGGCGCTCGTTCGTGGGGATCCCGCCGGCTTCGTGGGCGAAGGACCGGTGCGTCAGGGAAAGCACGAGAAGCTCGGGATCCAGATGGACCCCGAGCTTCTCAAGAAGTTCTTCAGCCGGGGAGACCTTGCGTTGTGCTGGAGATCCCACCGGTTGTACTCCTTGCTGGTGGCTCCGTCATGGACGGAGCCGGGAAGATCAGTTTGCGTGCTCGGTACGCACTGCTTCTGCGTACTGGCGGCCCTTGTAGGTGCCGCACGTGGGGCAGGCAGCGTGCGAGAGCTTGTCGCCCTTGCACTGCGGGCACGTGGTGAGGTTGGCAGCGGTGGTCTTCCACTGCGAACGGCGCGCACGGGTATTGCTGCGCGACATCTTGCGCTTCGGAACAGCCACGGCTAGCTCTCTTTCGTCTCGTCGATAATGCTCTGCAAGGCCGACCACCGGGGATCGACTACGTCATGACTGTGCTCAACCTCATCCGCCAGGTGCACTCCACAGATGGAGCACAGTCCCGGGCAGTCCGGTGAACACAACGGTTGGAATGGTAGTGCAGTGACCACCGAATCCCTAAGCACGGGCTCAAGATCGATCATATCGTCCTCGAGCTCACGTACGTCTTCCTCCTCGTCACCGTCGTCCGCGGCGGCCTGAGCACGCTCGGGGTAGACGAACAGCTCCTGGATCTGGATGTCGACATCCTCGACAACCTCATCCAAGCACCGCACGCACTCACCGACCGCCTGACCAGCTACGGATCCAGAGACGAGAACCCCCTCCATCACGGCCTCCACCCTGAGATCAAGGTCGAGCTCGCTGCCTTCGGGGATGCCGATCACCACAGTCCCGAGATCGGCTGGTGCAGACACAGTGCGGACGACCGTACGCATCGAACCGGGACGCCGACTGAGCTCATGGGTATCGAGGACAAGTGGCGAACGAGGATCGAGAGTGATGGGACGCTCCACAGTGGTTCCGAACGGAAAGATCTCAGGTGCATGCCGTGACTGGCAGGACCAACAGGTAATGCTACGTCATGAAAGCGCGAGGTCCCAAACCCGCGGGAGCGGCTACTCGAAGGACTCTTTCTCGCGCGGTTCGCCCAGCCGTTCGGCCAGCTTGTCGCGGCCCGCGTGCACCTGGGCGAGGACCTTTCCCAGGTCGATCTCGAACTCGGCCAGCCGGCGGTCGCAGTAGTCGTCAGCCTCATGGCGCAGCGTGGCCACGGTCGCCTCAGCGTGGGCGATGAGCTCACGGGCGTGCACCTCGGCCTGACGGACGACCTGCTCGGCGTTGACCAGCTCGGCCGCACGCTCGCGCGCGGTCGTGATGAGGTTCTCTGCCTCGACGTGAGCGTCCTGGAGCACCTGGTCGGCGTCGGAGAGGACCTCGTCGGCGCGGGACAGCTGGGAGGGCAGCGCCTCGCGCAGCTCGTCGAGCAGGTCCAGCGCCTCGTTCCGGTTGACCAGCACGGAGGACGACATGGGCATCGACCGGGCGCGCTCGATGACGTCGGTCAACGCCTCCAGCAGGGCGGGCACGCCCAGGCGTTCACCCTCCACATACGTCTCGGTATCGTCGTGGCTGCTCATGACACTCCTTGTTTCGGGGGGATGCGACTGGCGACCACGGTGCCATCCAGGGCCGCTCGAACCGCGGAAGAAACGCCGTCGGGCACACAATCGTCGATGCTGCCGCCGTAGCGGGCCACGTCCTTGACCAAGGAGGAGGCGATGTGAGCCAGGGCTGGGTCGCCGGGGATGAAGACCGTCTCCACGCCCACGAGGTGGCGGTTCATCAGCGCCATCGGCAGCTCGGCGTCGAAGTCCGCTCCCCCGCGCAGCCCCTTGGCGATGACGGTCGCCCCCACCTGGCGGCAGAAGTCCACGAGCAGCCCGGGCACCAGCTCGACGCGGACGTTGTCCATCCCGGTGCAGGCCGACCGGGCCAGCTCCAGGCGCTGGTCAGCGGTCAGCAGCGCGGACTTCGAGGAGTTCTTCGCCACACCGACGACGACCTCGTCGAAGAGGCCGCTGGCACGGCGGATGATGTCGAGGTGCCCCAGGGTGATCGGGTCGTACGATCCGGGGCTCACAGCGATGGTCACGCCTTCACGGTAGTGCAACGAGCGGGCAGGCGGTGATGATGGTCGCATGCCTGACACCACCGCGCCCGCCCCCGTCGAGCTGGTCGACCTCACCGACCCCGCCGACCTCACCCGCCTGCACTCCGACGTCCTCGCGCCGTCTTTCCCACCCGCCGAGCTCATGGACCTCGATGACCTGCTCGCGGGGTGTGCGAGCGGTGAGCTGTACGCCCTGGGGGTGATCCGTGACGGGCGGGTGGTCGCGGGCGCCGTAGGCACCGGGTCAGCCCCGGGCGGTGTGGTGCTGCTCGTCTACCTCGCCATCGCGCCGGGCGAGCGCGGCGGCGGGATCGGCGCAGCGCTGCTCGACGGCGCGGTCTCCCGCTGGGTGGCCGCGCACTCCCCCGCCTACGTGTTGGCCGAGGTGGAGCATCCCGAGCATCACACCGCGAGCGTCGAGCACGGCGACCCGGTCGCCCGGCTCCGGTTCTACGCCCGTCACGGCGCACAGCTGCTCGCCGTCCCGTACTTCCAGCCCGGGATGGGCCCTGGTGCGCCGCGGGTGCCTGCGCTGCTGCTCGTCACGCTGCACGTCGACGACTCGGTGCGCGCGGGATCCCCCGGTCCCGGCGGCCGCGAGCGCGTCAGCGCACCGCCGCTGCGGGACTTCCTCGAGGCGAACCTGCGCGGCTCGGAGGGCTCCCTGCGCGACGACGCGGCCACCCGCGCGCTCCTCGACTCGGTCGCCGGGGCGTGGGTGGACCTCGTCCCGCCGGAGCGCCTCGCGGACGTGCCGGTCGGGCTGCTGCCCGAGAGCTAGCGGACGGCGGTCTCGCCCGGGTGGACGTCCCTCCCCGCGAGGTGCACCACCCGACGGCCAATGCGGGCTAGCGTAGCGACATGGGATTGTTCTCTTCCGCAAAGAAGCGCGTCGAACCATATGGGCTGCTCAAGGCCGACGCTGCGCAGCTGGCGCGCCTGGAGTCTCGGGGCGTCGACGTCACCGCACCCCGCGAGAGCGAGTTCGCGGTGTGTTTCACGACCCAGCAGCACGCCGACGCCGCATCAGCAGCCCTGCGCGCTGACCGCGTGCGGCACGAGCTCGTCCCGCCCAGTCATGACATCCCCGACTGGACCATCGTGCTGGCCGCACGCGACCAACCGCTGGTCCCGGACTTTCTGCGTGACCGCGTGGACCTCTGTCGCGCTCTTGCCACCACCCATCAGGGTGACTACGAGGGGTGGGTCGCCCTGCTGACCGACGAGGAGAAGGCTGCCTCGTAGCCCCACCGGCCCCATCAGCTCCCGGCCCCACTGCGTCAGCTACGCCTCCGTCACGCCCTCGGCCTCGCGGTCCGGCTCGGCGTAGTACACCGTGGTGTCGCCATAGGTCTTGGCTGTGATCAGCCGCCATGTCGCCGGCCAGGCGGGAGCCCCCGAGCGGGAGGCCCGCTCCACCACGACGACCGCTTCGGGCGAGACCTGGGTCTCCAGGCCCGCCAGCACGGTGGCCACGTCGGCGTCGGTGACGTCGTAGGGCGGGTCGAGGAAGACGAGGTCCCAAGCGCGGTCCCGGTCGCCCCGGACGAACCGCTCGGCCTTGTCGGTGACCACCTGCACGCCCGTCAGGCCCAGGGTCGCCGCGTTGCGGGCGCAGACCTGGGCGGCGGAGGCGGCTGCCTCCACGAGGACGACCTCGACCGCCCCGCGGCTCGCCGCCTCCAGGCCGAGCGCGCCGGACCCGGCGTACAGGTCGAGCACGCGGGCGCCGTCGAGCACGTCGTAGTGCTCGAGCCGCGAGAAGATCGCCTCCCGGACCCGGTCGCTGGTCGGACGGGTCCCGCGCGGGGGGACCTCGAGAGTTCTGCCACCTACGCTGCCCGCCACGATCCTTGTCACGGGGCCAGCCTACCCACGCCCCCGCGGCTCAGGTGCGCTCGAGGAACTCGGCACGCTCCTGCGGCAGGCGCTCGGCGATCGCCTCACGCAGCACGGGGTGGTCGGCGAGCTCGGGGTCGCGGTCGACGATCTCACTGGCGTCCTCGCGTGCCGCCTCGATGACCGTGCCGTCCTTGGCCACCCGCAGCAGGCGCAGCGAGCTCGACCGCCCGGACTGGGCGGAGCCGAGCACGTCACCCTCCCGCCGCAGGGAGATGTCCGCCGCCGCCAGCTCGAAGCCGTCGGCGGTACCCGCCAGGGTCGCCAGCCGCTGGCTCGCGGGCGAGGCCGCCTCGAAGGCGGCGGGGCTGGCTCCGACCGGGAGCAGCTCCTCCTCGGGGATCGCCGAGACGAGCAGGCAGATGCCGGCGTGGTCACCTCGACCGACCCGCCCGCGCAGCTGGTGCAGCTGGGACAGCCCGAAGCGGTCGGCGTCCAGCACCACCATCGCCGTCGCCCGCGGGACGTCCACGCCGACCTCGATGACCGTGGTGGAGACGAGCAGGTCGATCTGCCCGGCCGTGAAGGCCGCCATCGTCGCCTCCTTCTCCGCCGGGGGGAGCTGACCGTGCAGGATGCCGATCCGCACGCCCGCGAGCGCCGGGTGGTTGCGCAGCTCCTCGGCGACCTCGTAGACCGCCCGCAGCGGACGCGTGGTGCGCCCGGGCGCCGTGGTCCCGGCGGTGTCGTCCTCGCTCTCGATGTCCGAGCCGTCCAGGTCCACGTCGTCGGCGCCGCCGTCGTCGGCGGTGATCCGTGCACAGACGACGTAGGCCTGTCGCCCGGAGGCGATCTCGTCCCGGACCCGCGACCACGTGCGGTTCATCCACGACGGCTTGCCGGCGGGGACCACATGGGTGACCACGCCGGCCCGCCCGGACGGGATCTCACGCAGCGTGGACGTCTCCAGGTCGCCGAAGACCGTCATGGCCACGGTCCGTGGGATCGGGGTGGCCGTCATGACGAGCAGGTGCGGGACCTTGGCCGCCTTGGCCCGGAGCGCGTCGCGCTGCTCCACACCGAAACGGTGCTGCTCGTCGACGACCACCAGACCCAGCTCGGCGAACTGCACACCGGCGCTGAACAGCGCGTGCGTGCCCACGACGATCCCGGCCGCGCCGCTCGCAGCGTCCAGGAGGTTCTGCTTGCGGTCCTTGGCGTTCTGGGACCCGGTGAGCAGGGCGACGCGCGTACCGTGCGAGGCCCCGCCGAGCAGCCCGCCGGCGGCCAGGTCTCCGAGCAGCGTGGTCAGCGTCCGGGCGTGCTGGGCGGCGAGCACCTCGGTCGGGGCGAGCAGGGCGGCCTGGCCGCCGGCGTCGACCACCTGGAGCATGGCCCGCAGCGCGACGACGGTCTTGCCTGAGCCCACCTCTCCCTGCAGCAGGCGCTGCATCGGTCGGGTGGAGGACAGGTCCTCGGCGATCTCCTGGCCCACCGCGCGCTGACCGGCGGTGAGGGTGAAGGGCAGGGCCGCGTCGAAGTCGTGCAGGATGCTGGGTCGGTCACCGTCGGCGAGCAGCAGCGGGCGCGAGACCGCCTCGAGCTGGGAGGCGCGCGACCGACGCTGGGCCAGGGCGGTCTGCAGCACGAAGGCCTCTTCGTACCGCATCCGCCGGATGCCGCGGGCCACCTGGTCGAGGTCCTGGGGCTGGTGGATGTCGAGGTAGGCCTGGTGCAGGTCGACGAGGTGCCGGCGCCGGCGGATCTCCTGTGGGATGGGGTCCGGGACGTCCTGAGGGGTCAGCGGGTCCAGGACCACCGAGACGCAGCGGGCGATCTTCCACGACGGGATCGCGGCATTGGCCGGGTAGATCGGGATGATCCGGCTCGCCCGGGCGCGGGCGGTCTCCTCGTTCTCGGTGTCTACCCCGAGGAAGAAGTAGTCCGGGTGGGTGAGCTGGCGGGTGCGCTGGTACTCCGAGACGATCCCGGTGAACAGACCGGTGAGCCCCGGGCGCAGCTTGAACTCGTGCCCGCGCAGGGCGCCCACGCTCTTGGCGAAGAAGGTCAGCGAGAGGTCGTGGGTGCCGTCGGTGACCACGGCCTGGAGCATCGCCCCACCGCGCGAGGCCATGGTGCGCACGGAGGTCTTGACCACCCGCGCCATGACCGTCACGTGCTCACCGACCACGAGGCTGGACAGGTCCGTCATGGTCCCGGGCTCGCCGTACCGGCGGGGGTAGTACCGCAGGAGGTCGCCGACCGTCCCCAGGCCGAGCTTGGCGTACCGGTCCTTGTTCTTCGCCTCCCCCAGCACCTTGGTCAAGGGCTCCTGCAGGCGAGTGGTGGCGGCGGTCCCCGTCCACGGCGCCATCTCTGTGGTCGCGTGGCTCGACTTGCTCCCGTGAGCGGGCGTGTCCCCGTGACTCAGCTGGTCCCCGTGCGGGCCCGTCAGGACGATGACCTCTGGGCGAGGGGTACGGTCGGCGCTCACGGCTGCTCCACCCCCATGACCAACGACGCCGTGGCCGTGCCGGAGGCGAGCACGACGACCTCGATGCCGGGGCGGCGCCGGGCGGCCTCAGCAGCGAGCTCGTGCAGCGCCGGCTCCTCGACGAGGTCTCCTGCCAGGACGGTGAGCACCGCGTCGGGACCGCTGCGCACGGTGTCCAGGAGGGCGGCGACCGCGGTGCTCAGGGCTGTCAGGTCCCCTGCGTCCACGGTGGTCACCCGCAGGGACGCGACCGCGGCCCGCACGGCGTCCAGGCGCGCGGACCCGGGTGCGTGGGGACGGTGGGCAGCGGTGTCCTCCGAGGCAGTCTCAGGCTCGCTCGCCCAGGCGGAGACGGCCGCGACCACGTGCAGGTCGCTCACGCTGTCCACGACCTCCAGCCAGGGCGAGGTCGCCTCAGCCAGCGCGTGGGCGTGCTGGGCGGTCTCCAGGTCGGCCGGCAGCACCAGCACCTGTGCGGCGCTCGTCTCGAGCGCACCTCGGCGCAGGTCCTCCGCGCCGATCGGCGCGCTCGAGCGCAGCACCACCACGGCTCCGCTGCGGGCGAGCTCGGTCACCAGGCCTGGGGAGGCGGTGCAGGCCACCACCCCGCGCGCCGGCTGGGCGCCGTGGGCGAGCGCGGCGACCTGGTGGGGCAGGCAGCGGACCACGACCTGGCGCCGGGTCAGGTCCTGCGCCGCGCGCAGCGCCTCGAGCGGGACGTCGGTGTGCACGTGCACCTGCCACGTCCCAGCCACCACCGAGCCGTCCCGGCTCCCCGGCTCGTCCGCTCCGCCGACCACGACGACGGAGTCGCCGACCTCGACCAGCCGCGCGCGCAACATGGACCCGAGCGCCTCGATCTGCTCGACCGGGGCGACGTGCTCGACGACGAACATCACCTCGAACTCACCGTCCAGCGCTGTGTGCTCCGGGGCTGCTGCAGGCTCGGCACCCTGGCCGGTGTGCTGACCGCCCGCAGCCGCGTCCGAGCGCGGACTGCTGCGGACGAGGTCGGTCACGGCGAGCGAGTCCATGAGGGTGATTGTCCCAGCAGCCTCTGACACAGCGGCGGGCACGGCCGCGGACGCTGCCGCCGGGGCTGCCGCGGGGCGCACCTGACCTGCAGGCTCGGTCTCCTCGGCCAGGGCCAGCCCGAGCGCGTCGAGGACGAGGACCAGGCCGTAGGCGCCGGCGTCGAGCATCTGGGCGCTGCGCAGCACGTCCAGCTCGTGGACGCTGCGTTCGAGAGCGGCCTGGGCGCCCGCCCGGGCCTCGTCGACGACCTCGCACACGCCCGCTCCGGGGGTCGTCGCTCGCATCTGCGCCGCTGCCTGCGCGGCTCCGGTGCCGGCGGTGAGCATGGTGCCCTCCCGCGGCTGCCCGACGGCGGCGTAGGCGCAGCGCGAGGCTTCCAGGAGCCCGGCGACGACAGCGTCCACCATCGCCCCGCCGCTGCCTCGCGCACCGGCCACGCCGAGGGAGAAGCCCCGGAGGTACTCGCTGAGGATGACGCCGGAGTTCCCGCGCGCTCCCAGGAGCGCGCCGCGGGCGAGTGCGCGCAGGGCGTCCTCGAGGCCGGCCCCGGGAGGCAGAGCGTCCAGGGCGTCGCGTCCCTCACCGAGGGTCAGGCAGAGGTTTGTGCCCGTGTCCGAGTCGGCGACCGGGAAGACGTTGGCCTCGTTGATGACCGGACGAGCCGCTGTGAGCAGAGTCATCGCCAGGACCACCCACGTCCGTACCGTCGCCACGGTGAGCTGGTCGTCGACCGGTGCCGTGGATCCGTCGTCCTTCGTGGTCACGCCTCTCCCCTCGCCGGCCACGATCGTCTCGTCGGCCCCGACCTCATATGATGACGTACGGAGCTGCCGGACGACCACGGAGACGAGTTCTGACCACCGGTCGGCGGGGCCCGCGAGCCCTGGTGCGGGGCCGTAGTTGAGAAGCGGTCCAAGGATCGGCTACTCTATCGAAGTTGCCCGCATTCATCAGGGCATGCGCGATCCACAGCTTGAGCGGTCAGATCACTCTGCCGGCACTGGTGGCTCCGTACCCAAAGACCATTGAATTCGCGCCTCTGGGCGTGCACGACGATCAGGAGAGACCGTGGCTGCCAACTGCGAAGTCTGCGCAAAGAGCCCGAGCTTCGGGCACAGCATCTCGCACTCGCACGTGCGCACGAAGCGCCGCTGGAACCCGAACATCCAGCGCGTTCGCGCAATCGTCAACGGTGCGCCCAAGCGCCTTTACGTGTGCACCTCCTGCCTCAAGGCTGGCAAGGTCACGCGTCACATCTGAGTCCTCCCTTCGCGGAGAACGCAGCACACGAGCCCGTCGGACTTCGGTCCGGCGGGCTTTTCGTGCTGTGCGCACCGGTTCGTCGATGTGACACTTGGGGCAACTCGCCCCGTTTCAGTGTTGGCCTTGGGCACATCTCGTGGCAGGCTGACTCCATGGTGGACCCATTCGACGATGTGACGATCCGGACCGCGACCCCCGACGACGCGCGGTCTATCGCGCGTGTGCACGTCGCCTCCTGGCGGGAGGCGTACGCCGGGATCATCCCGGACGACTATCTGTCCTCCCTCGACGTCGACGCGCGCGAGCAGCGCTGGAAGGACATCCTCGCCGACCCGACGTGGCAGACCTGGATCGCCGAGTTCGCCCGGCGCACGGTCGGCTTCGCGAGCCTGGGCCCCAGCCGCGACGAGGACGCCGAGCCCGGTGACCTTGAGCTGTACGCGATCTACCTCGACCCCGAGGCCTGGGGGCGCGGCGTCGCCCGTGACCTCATGCGCACGCTGCTGCGCGAGGTTCCCCTGAAGACGCCCGTGTCCTTGTGGGTCCTCGCCGACAACGAGCGTGCCCGTCACTTCTACCGCCGACACGGCTTCGCTCCGGACGGCGTCGAGAAGATCGAGGAGTACAGCGGCACCAGCCTGACCGAGGTCCGCTACCGCCGCGCCTGATCGCGCCAGTCCTGACGTACCGCCGCTCCAGAGCAGGGCAGGTGCACGCAGGCCGCTCTCTCAGCCCGCGAAGTGGTCCCACCCGGGCGCGACGACGGGCGTCTCACCCGCGACGGTGACCCGTCCAGGAGCCCGGGGCCCGTCCCCCGCGCTGACCGTGCCGATCACGCGGAACCCCTGCGGCAGGACCGCCCCGGGCGCGAAGGTGGCGAGCATGCCGTGGTCCTCACCGCCGGTGAGGATCCACGTGAGCGGGTCGACGCCGAGCTCGGTGGCCGCCCCCTCCAGCACGGCCAGGTCCTCGGGCACCGACCGAGCCGGGTCCAGCAGGTCGATGCTGACCCCGCTCGCCCGCGCGATCCGGCCGGCGTCGCGCAGCAGGCCGTCGGAGACGTCGAGCATGGCGGTGGCACCGGCCAGGCTCGCGCTCACGCCGGCGTCGAGCGGCGGGTCAGGGCGCAGGAAGGCTGTCACGAGCGCCGGGTCGAGCTCGGGGACCCCGGCGGTGAGCAGCGCGAGGCCTGCGGCCGACCGGCCCAGCACGCCCGCATGGGCGAGGACGTCGCCCGCACTCGCCCCCGAGCGCAGCACCGGCGCGCGCCCGGCCAGGTCACCGTGCACGGTGACCGCCACGACGATCTTCTCCCCACCGGACAGGTCACCGCCCACGACCGCTGCGCCCTGACCTGCGCAGGCCGCAGCGAGACCGCGGGCGAAATCCGTCACCCAGGACACCGGGAGGTCGGAGGGCAGGACCAGGGAGACCACGAGGGAGGTGCCGCGTGATCCCATCGCGGCGCAGTCGGCGAGGTTCTGCACGGCTGCACGCCAGCCGACGTCGTAGCCGGTCGACCATGTCCGGATGAAGTGGCGGTCCTCGACGAGGACGTCGGTCGAGACGACGAACCGGCCGTCCGGCGCCGCGACGACGGCGGCGTCGTCGCCTGGGCCGACGAGGGTCGAGCCGGCGGTGGGCAGGAGCGGGGTGAAGCGGGCGAGCAGCTGCTCCTCCGAGAGGTCCCGGACGAGTTCTTGGTCAGTCACCTGGCAACTTTAGCCTGCGGCGGTTGCTGGGGAAGATACCGGGGAAGATACAGTGAAGGCGTGCTCAGCAGTCTCTCTCGGGCCACGGCGCCCCACTCCTCCCGCTCCCCCGCCAGCCCCGTCACCGGTGCCCGACGCCGGCTCACCGGCGCGCGCAGCGCTCGCCTCGCGCTGGTGGCCGTGGTGGCTGCCGCGCTCGGTGCCTGCAGCCCCACGATCGACGTGCCGGCCGGCAGCGACGCGGGCAACCCGCTGTGCGCCAAGGCCGTGCTCATCACTCCCGTGGAGGTGGGCGGCCTGTCCAAGGTCAAGGCGTCGAGCCAGGCCACCGCGGCCTGGGGAGAGCCGGGGGCGGCGATCACGCTGCGCTGCGGCGTCGACCAGCCGGCCATCGGGGTGGGCAACTGCCAGGAGATCGTCGTGCCGATCGGCGGTGTGGACACGTCCTTCGACTGGATCACCGACTCTGACGAGAACGGGTGGACCTTCACCACCTACGGCCGCGACCCTGCCATCACGGTCCAGGTGCCCGCCGCGGTCGAGGGACAGCCCACCGCAGCCCTCGTCGACCTCGCCGTCGCCGTGAACGAGATCCCGGTCACCAAGCGCTGCGTCTGACGACCTCCGGAGCTCGCCGGCCTGAGCGGTCCGGCAGGCTCAGCGGTCCAGCAGGCTCAGCGGTCCAGCACGCTCAGCGCAGCCCGGTGGGCCGTTCGAGGGCGAGGTCGATGAGCTCGGTGATGAGGTCGGAGTAGCCGAGCCCGCTCTTCTCCCACATCCGCGGGTACATCGAGAACGGCGTGAAGCCGGGCATGGTGTTGATCTCGTTGACGATGACCTTGCCGGAGGTGGTGACGAAGACGTCCACCCGCGACAGCCCTTCGGCGGCGACCGCCTCGAAGGTGCGCACGGCGACGTCCTGCACCTCGGCGATGATCTCTGGAGACAGGTCCGCAGGGCAGCTCAGCACGACGCTGGCCTCGTCGAGGTACTTGGCCTCGAAGGTGTAGAAGTCGTGACCGGTGTCGGTGACCTCGATCTCGCCGGGCAGCGAGGCCCGGGGCCGCTGGCCGGCTCGGCCACCGAGCACCGCGCACTCGATCTCGCGTCCCACCACGCCTGCCTCGACGATGACCTTGGGGTCGTGCTTGCGCGCCTCGGCGATCGCCGCGGGCAGGTCGGCCAGGTCGGAGACCTTGGAGATGCCCAGGCTCGACCCGGCACGGGCCGGCTTGACGAAGACCGGCAGCCCGAGGTTCGCGATGGACTCCGTCCAGGCCTTGGGGTTGGTGTCCCACTCCCCGGGGCGGATGACCGTGAACGGGGCGATGGGCAGTCCCTGACCGGCCAGCACGAGCTTCATGAAGTGCTTGTCCATGCCGACGGCGGAGGCGAGCACCCCGGCGCCGACGTACCGGACGTCGGCGAGCTCGAGCATCCCCTGCAGGGTGCCGTCCTCACCGAAGGGCCCGTGCAGCAGCGGGAACACGACGTCGACGTCGCCCAGGATCGCGGGGAGCTCGCCGGGGACGAGCTCGCGCAGCGCGCTCTGCCCCACGGCCATCGGCAGCAGCACCTCGGAGTCGTCGGCGACCACCTCAGGCAGGTGCCCCTCGGTGATGGCCCAGTGGTCGGGGTCGTCGGCGGCCAGCACCCACTGCCCCGAGCGGGAGATCCCGATCGGGACGACGTCGAAGCGGTCGCGGTCGATCGCGCGCATGACGCCGGCCGCCGTCGCGCAGGAGATGACGTGCTCGCCTGAACGACCGCCGAAGAGCAGCACGACGCGAGCCCGTCGAGGGGCCGCAGTCTCGCTCGGGGCGTCGGCAGGGGCGGGGCGCTGAGGTTCAGGCAGGGTAGACATCGCGTGAGACTTTACCGGAGACGAAGGCATACCCTCTTTTCCATGACCGACGCGCCACGCATCCCCGCTGTTCCCACACCCCACGCCCACCCGGCGGACCTCACCCGCGCCACCCTGGCTGTCACGGCGGGTCGCCCGCCGCGGGTCCAGGGCAGCCCGGTCAACCCACCCGTGGTGCTGTCCTCGACGTACGTCTCGGCCGGTGTGCCGGCCCTCGGCGAGAAGCTCTACACCCGGATGGACACCGAGACCTGGGGACCCTTCGAAGAGGCCGTGGCCGCGCTGGAGGGCGCCTCCGAGCCGGGGGTGGTCTTCTCCTCGGGGATGGCAGCCATCGCGTCCGTGCTGGCCATGGTGCCCGACGGCGGCAAGATCGTCGTGCCCAGGCACGCCTACCAGGTGACCCTGGGCTTCGTCGACGACATGGCGCTACGTCACCGGGTCACCGTGGTGCGCGTCGACGTCGCCGAGACCGAGGCCGCGGTCGCCGCGATGCGCGGGGCGGACCTCGTATGGATCGAGTCGCCGACCAACCCCATGCTCGAGGTGGCCGACCTTCCGGTGCTCATCGACGCCGCGCACCGGGCCGGTGCCCTCGTGGCGGTGGACAACACCTTCGCCACGCCGCTGGTCCAGCGCCCCCTGGAGATGGGCGCTGACATCGTCGTGCACTCGGCGACGAAGTACCTGGCCGGGCACTCCGACGTGGTGCTGGGCATCACGGTGACCAGCTCAGCCCACCTGAACGCCACCATCTTGGCCTACCGCACCCTGCACGGGGCGATCGCGGGACCGTGGGAGGTGTGGCTGGCGCTGCGCGGGCTGCGCACCCTGGCGCTGCGCGTCGAGCGGGCTCAGGCCAGCGCTGCCGAGCTCGCTCGCCGCCTCGCCGCTCACCCCGGCGTCGAGCAGGTGCGCCACCCGAGCCTGCCCGAGGATCCCGGCCACGAGGTCGCCAGCCGCACCATGGACGGCTATGGGGCGATCATCGGCCTGCGCCCGCGCGGAGGCGCAGCCGCGGCCGACGCCGTCGTGGCGGCGCTCGCGCTGTGGACCCCGGCCACGAGCCTGGGCGGCGTCGAGTCGACCCTCGAGCGTCGACGCCGCTTCGCGACCGAGTCCCCCACCGTGCCCGAGGACCTGCTGCGGCTGAGCGTGGGCATCGAGGACGTCGAGGACCTGTGGGCCGACCTGGACCAGGCGCTCAGCCGCGGGTGAGCCGTGTCCGGATCGCAGCCGATCTGTGACGTCTTCTTGACCCCTGCGACGGTTTGCCCGCTTAGGCTGGGAGAAGGACCTTTTTGCCCGGGTCGACCGGCCCGCGGACCGCACAGGCGGAGGGACATCATGGACGGTCGCAGGACGCGCCCCGCCCGGGGCCCGGCATCGCAGCTTGGGCGTTCTCGCCCGGCCACGCTCCGCGCCCTCGTGGCGCTCGTGTGCGCCGGGACGGCCCTGGCCGCCGGAGGCTGTTCCACGCCGGTCAACCCCGGCACCCCCACCTCTTCCGCCCCCTACGTCTCCACGACGCCGGTGCCACCGGCGGAGGTCGTTGCGTCGCTGACCTCCGGGGAGCTCACGCTCGATCTGGTCACCGACCCGCCGCCGTTCCCGGAGGTCCTCGAGCCGGCCGTCGCCGCGCCGTCCTTGGGGGCGGTGCTGACGGTCACCGACGTCCGGGTGGCCCGCCACGAGGGCTTCGACCGGGTGGTGTACGAGCTGGCCGGGAGCGGGCTCCCGGGGTGGACGGTCGGTTACGTCTCCCAGGCGGTCCAGGACGGCAGCGGCATGATCATCGAGCTCGAGGGCAGGTCCACGCTCTGGGTGTCCATCTCCGGCAGCGGCTATCCCTCCCAGACGGGCGCGGTGCCCTTCAGCCACCCCACGACGGTGCGCGGGGACCAGACGACCGCGGTCACCGAGGTCCAGGGCTGGAGCGCCTTCGAGGGCACCACGGGCTCCTTCATCGGCGTCAGCGGCCATGACCTCCCCTACCGGGTGTTCCTGCTGGACGACCCGGTCCGAGTGGTCGTCGACGTCGAGCACCCCCAGCCCTGAGGGCCCGCGTCAGCGGTGGTCGGCGCCCTCGGACCGCTGGGGACGGGCAAGGAGCCCGCGGGCCATCTCCTCGACCGGCAGACCGGCGTGCAGCACGCCCACGACGGCCTCGGTGATCGGCATCTCCACCCCGATCGACCGGGCCAGCTCGAGGACCGACCGGCAGGACTTCACACCCTCCGCGGTGCCTCCCGTGGCCACGATGGCGTCGTCCAGGGTCATGCCCTGCCCGAGGTGACGGCCGAGGGTGTGGTTGCGCGAGGACGGAGAGGCGCAGGTCGCCATGAGGTCCCCCATGCCCGCCAGGCCGGGGAAGGTCTCACGGTCGGCGCCCAGCGCGAGGCCGAGCCGGGTGATCTCGGTCAGCCCGCGGGTGATGACCGTCGCGGTCGTGTTGTACCCGAACCCACGTCCCTGGGCCATGCCGACAGCGAGGGCGATGACGTTCTTCACCGCCCCGCAGAGCTCGACGCCGACGACGTCGGGGTTGGTGTAGGCCCGGAAGTAGCCCGAGGAGCAGGCCTGGACCACGAGGGCGGCCGTGTCCGGGTCGGTCGAGGACACGACGGTCGCGGTCGGCTGGCGCTGGGCGATCTCCCCGGCGAGGTTGGGGCCGGAGACCACCGCGACGCGTCGGGGGTCGATGTCCAGCGCCTCGGCGACGACCTGGCTCATCCGCTGGTCCGTGCTCAGCTCGATGCCCTTCATGAGCGAGACGGCCACCGAGCCGGGCGCGAGCAGGCCGCGCAGCGGTTCGAGGGTGGCGCGTGCGCTCTGCGACGGGATGGCGATGACGACGACGTCCGCGCCGGCCAGCGCCTGGGCGGCGTCGGTGGTGGCGGTGATCGTCTCAGGGAGCACGACCCCGGGCAGGTAACGACCGTTGACGTGCTCGCGGTTGATCTGCTCGGCGGTCTCGGCGCTGCGGCCCCACAGCCGCACGCTGCAGCCGGCGTCCGCGAGGACCTGGGCGAAGGTCGTGCCCCAGGCTCCGGCGCCGAGGACTGCGGCGATCATCGGGCGCCTCCGTCGTCGCCGGGACCTGGCGTCGGGTCGGGAGACTGGTCTGGAGTCTGGTCCGGAACCTGGTCTGGAGTCTGGTCCGGAACCTGGTCCGGCGTCGGGTCCGCAGCGGGGGCCGGCGTCGGGTCCAGCTCGGCTGGCGGGACGGCCACGCCAGCAGCCTTGGCTGCCCGGCGCATGTCGTAGCGCACCGCCGGTGCGGACTCCCCGCGGATCTCCTCCAGCAGGGTGGTGATCGCCGTCATGATGCGCTCGGTGGCCTCTTTGAGCACCGCGGCGTCCATGGGGCGTCCTCGCAGGTCATCGAGGTCGACTGCGGGCCCGGCGTGGATGGAGACCTTCTTGCGGGGGAAGGGGTGCAGCCGCTTGGAGTACTGCGGCAGGATGTCCTGCGGTCCCCACTGGGCGACAGGGATCACCGGCACGCCGCTGCTCAGGGCGAGGCGAGCCGCGCCGGTCTTGCCGACCATGGGCCACAGGTCCGGGTCCCGGGTCAGTGTGCCCTCGGGGAACACCGCGACGACCTCCCCGCCCTGCAGCTGGGCGACAGCGTCGGCCAAGGAGGACGCTGCGCCGGAGGAGTTGCGGTGCACGGGGATCATGCCGGTCTTGTTGAGCACGGTCCGCAGCACGGGGACCTTCCACAGCGAGGCCTTGGCGAGGATCCGCGGCGGCCGGGAGGAGTCGTAGAGGAAGTGCGCAAAGGTCAGTGGGTCGAAGTTCGTCATGTGGTTGGCTGCGGCGATGTAGCCACCGGTGGTCGGCAGGTGCTCAGCGCCCTGCCAGTCCCGCTTGCACACTGCGTACAGGAACGGCTTCACGATGGCCGCGACGACGCGGTAGGTGAGGTCGGTGCTCTTGCGGCCGGACGCGCTTGTCTCAACTGTCACCGGGCAAGATTACCGCCCCGGGGCCAGGGCGGGTCGCGGGTCCGTCGCGGAGGGGACCGCGCCGGTCAGGCCAGGACGCAGCAGGTCCCGGCTCCGAGGCGGAACCGGGACCTGCTGAGACTGGGCGAGGCGACGAGCTGGTCGCGGGAGAAGCTAGTCGCGGGAGAACTCGGCGCCGAGCGCCTCGAGCTTCTCGGTGAAGCGCTCGTAGCCACGGTCGATGAGCTGGATCCCACGGACCGTGGAGGTTCCCTTGGCTGCCAGGGCTGCGATGAGGTGGCTGAAGCCCCCGCGCAGGTCCGGGACCTCGATCTCGGCGGCCGCGAGCGGCGTCGGGCCGGAGATCACGGCGGAGTGGTAGAAGTTGCGCTGGCCGAAGCGGCACGGACGCCCACCCAGGCACTCCTTGTAGACCTGGATGTTCGCTCCCATGCCCACGAGCGCGTCGGTGAAGCCGAAGCGGTTCTCGTAGACCGTCTCGTGCACGATCGACAGGCCCTTGGCCTGGGTGAGCGCGACGACGAGCGGCTGCTGCCAGTCGGTCATGAAACCGGGGTGGACGTCAGTCTCCAGGACGATCGACTTCAGCTCGCCACCGGGGTGGAAGAAGCGGATGCCGTCGTCCTCCACCTCGAACTCGCCACCGACCTTGCGGAAGGTGTTGAGGAAGGCGATCATCTCGGGCTGGGTGGCGCCCTTGACGAAGATGTCGCCCTGGGTGGCCAGCGCGGCCGAGGCCCAGGACGAGGCCTCGATCCGGTCGCCGAGTGCGGTGTGACGGTAGCCGGACAGGCGCGAGACACCCTCGATCCGGATCACCCGGTCGGTGTCGACCGAGATGATCGCGCCCATCTTCTGCAGGACGTTGATGAGGTCCATGATCTCGGGCTCGATGGCCGCGTTGGACAGCTCGGTGATGCCTTCGGCGCGCACTGCGGTGAGCAGCAGCTGCTCGGTGGCGCCCACGCTCGGGTAGGGAAGCTCGATCTTCGTGCCGTGCAGGCCGTTCGGGGCGGTCAGGTGGATGCCCTGCTCGCGCTTGTCGACCACGGCGCCGAACTGACGCAGGATGTCGAGGTGGAAGTTGATGGGGCGGTCGCCGATGCGGCAGCCCCCGAGGTCAGGGATGAACGCCTCGCCCAGGCGGTGCAGCAGAGGTCCGCAGAAGAGGATGGGGATCCGGCTCGACCCGGCGTGAGCGTCGATGTCGGCCACGTGGGCGGACTCGACGTTGCTCGGGTCGAGCTTGAGCACCCCGGCCGGCGCGTCGTAGTCGACGGAGACGCCGTGCAGCTCGAGGAGCCCGGAGACGACGTTGACGTCGCGGATCTCGGGGACGTTGCGCAGTTCGCTGGGTCCGTCACCGAGCAACGAGGCAACCATGGCCTTCGAGACGAAGTTCTTGGCACCACGCACGGTGATGGTTCCGTTCAACGGGTTTCCGCCGTTGACGTAGAGCAGATCTGTCATGACGCTATCGTCGCCTATCGATCGGGCTGCGTCCTACTCGGAGCGCAGGCGTACACCGGGTCTTCACCCGTCGAACGCAACCGCGAGGCCACCTATTCCTCGGTGGCCTCGCGGTGTGAGTGCAGGTGACGCTGTCAGCAGCGCGGTCAGGAGACGGGGCGGGCAGCCACGATCTCGACCGGCGGGAGGTGCTTGGCGGGGAGGGTCTTGGGCCGCCAGGCAGCCCGCGTCGCCTCGAACTCGGTGATCTCCTCTTCGTGCTGGAGGGTCAGACCGATGTCGTCGAGACCTTCCATGAGGCGCCAGCGGGTGTAGTCGTCGACCTGGAAGGGCACGACGACGTCGTCGGCGGTAGCGGTGCGGTCGATGAGGCTGACCGTCACCTCGGTGCCGGGCTTGGTCTCCAGGACCTTCCACAGCATCTCGATGTCCTCCTGGGCGACCTGACCGGCGAGCAGGCCCTGCTTGCCGGAGTTGCCGCGGAAGATGTCGGCGAAGCGCGTGGAGAGCACCACCTTGAAGCCGTAGTCCTTGAGCGCCCACACGGCGTGCTCGCGGGAGGACCCGGTACCGAAGTCCGGGCCGGCCACCAGGACGGTGCCCGAGGAGTACGCCGGCTGGTTCAGGACGAAGGACTCGTCGCTGCGCCAGGCGGCGAACAGCGCGTCCTCGAAGCCCGTCCGGGTGACGCGCTTGAGGTAGACGGCGGGGATGATCTGGTCGGTGTCGACGTTGCTGCGACGCAGCGGGACGCCCACTCCGGTGTGCGTGGTGAACTTCTCCATGATGACTCCAGAAACTTCTGTGTTCGGGGCGCGGTCAGACCGACGCGAGGGCGGCTGCTGCGTCCTTGGCCAGGTCGGACGGCGAGGACAGGGTTCCGCGGATCGCGGTTGCGGCAGCCACGAGCGGTGAGACGAGGTGGGTACGGCCACCCTTGCCCTGGCGTCCTTCGAAGTTGCGGTTCGACGTGGAGGCGCTGCGCTCCCCCGGTGCGAGCTGGTCGGGGTTCATGCCCAGACACATCGAGCAGCCGGCGTTGCGCCACTCGGCACCGAAGTCGAGGAACACCTTGTCCAGGCCCTCGGCCTCAGCCTGCAGGCGCACCCGGGCGGAGCCGGGGACGACCAGCACGCGGAGCGTGTCGGCCTTCTTCTTGCCCTCGATGATCTCGGCGACGGCGCGCAGGTCCTCGATGCGCCCGTTGGTGCACGAGCCGATGAAGACCGTGTCGATCGCGATGTCGCGCAGCGGGGTGCCCGGGTTGAGGCCCATGTACTCGATGGCACGCTCGGCGGTGACACGGTCGTTCTCGTCGGCGATCTCGGAGGGGATCGGGACGTTGGCGGACAGCGGCAGGCCCTGGCCGGGGTTGGTGCCCCAGGTGACGAAGGGCTCCAGGTCGCTCGCCTCGAGGACGACCTCGGTGTCGAAGACGGCGTCGTCGTCGGTCTTGAGCGTCTTCCAGTACTCCACGGCGGCGTCCCAGTCGGCGCCCTCGGGGGCGTGCGGACGGCCCTTGAGGTACTCGAAGGTCGTCTCGTCCGGGGCGATCATGCCGGCGCGGGCGCCAGCCTCGATGGACATGTTGCAGATGGTCATGCGACCTTCCATCGACAGCGCCCGGATGGCCTCGCCGCGGTACTCCAGGACGTAGCCCTGGCCGCCGCCGGTGCCGATCTTGGCGATGACGGCCAGGATGATGTCCTTGGCCGTGCTGCCCTCGGGGAGGGCGCCGTTGACGGTGATCGCCATCGTCTTGAACGGCGCGAGCGGCAGCGTCTGGGTGGCGAGCACGTGCTCCACCTCAGAGGTGCCGATGCCGAAGGCCAGCGCGCCGAAGGCGCCGTGGGTGGAGGTGTGGGAGTCGCCGCACACGACGGTCAGACCGGGCATGGTCAGGCCGAGCTGCGGGCCGACGACGTGCACGATGCCCTGGTCAGCGTCACCGAGGGAGTGCAGGCGGACGCCGAACTCCTTGGCGTTGTTGCGCAGCGTGTCGATCTGCGTGCGGCTCGTGAGATCCGCGATCGGCAGGTCGATGTTGAGCGTCGGGGTGTTGTGGTCCTCGGTCGCGATCGTCAGATCGGGACGACGGACCTGGCGCCCGGCGAGCCGCAGCCCCTCGAACGCCTGCGGACTGGTGACCTCGTGGACGAGGTGGAGGTCGATGTAGAGAAGGTCAGGTGCACCATCACTACCTCGGCGCACCAGGTGCGCATCCCAGACCTTCTCTGCCAGCGTGCCGGCCATCACTGTTCCTCTCGTACACCGTCACCCGCGACCGTCAGTGGCCTGTGAGGATGACATGTGCGGTTTTTGGGGGGCTTTCCGGAGAGTCCACTTGCGTCTCAGCCTTCGAGACTGCAATATCGACCTATGGACAATTCTAGCGGAGTCGGAGTGCTCGACAAGGCAGCATCCGTTTTGGGTGCTCTTGAGGCAGGACCGGCCACCCTCGCACAGCTCGTCGCGGCCACCCAGCTGGCCCGCCCAACGGCCCATCGACTGGCTGTCGCACTGGAGCACCACCGTCTCGTCACCCGAGACATGCAAGGTCGGTTCGTCCTCGGACCGCGGCTCAACGAGCTCGCCACCGCGGCTGGCGAGGACCGTCTGCTCGCCGCGGCGAACCCGGTGCTGACCGCATTGCGAGACCACACCGGCGAGAGCGCCCAGCTCTACCGCCGCCAGGGCGACCAGCGCATCTGCGTCGCGGCGGCCGAGCGCCCGGTGGGTCTGCGCGACTCGATCCCCGTCGGGGCGACCCTGACCATGCACGCCGGCTCGGCAGCCCAGATCCTCCTCGCCTGGGAAGAGCCCGACCGCCTGCACCGCGGCTTGCAGGGTGCGAAGTTCACCGCGACCATCCTCTCCGGCGTCCGACGCCGCGGGTGGGCGCAGTCGGTGTCCGAGCGCGAGGTGGGGGTCGCCTCCGTCTCCGCGCCCGTACGCGGGCCGTCTGGACGCATCGTGGCCGCAGTGTCCATCTCCGGTCCCGTCGAGCGTCTGAGCCGCCAGCCCGGCCGTCTGCACGCCGGTTCCGTCGTCGCCGCCGCGAACCGCCTGACCGAAGTGCTGCGCCGCTCCGGCGAATAGTCCACCACCGGCCCGGCCCTCGAGGCCGAACCCACCGCGCCACCCCACGGGGCGTGCTGAAGACCCCAGGCGGGACACCCCGCCCCGGTCCCCAGCACGCCCCGTCGCCATTCCCCCTGGGAGCACCCCATGGATGCCCCCAGGAGACTTCCCCGCCGCAGTCTCCGCCGCCACCACTCCCCCGCGCCCGACGCCCCACGCCCACCTCTCCCCACGAACTCGTGAACCACCCCGCGAACTCGTGAACCACCCCACGCCCACCTCTCCCCACGAACTCGTGAACCACCCCGCGAACTCGTGAGCCAGGCCCGCCAACAGCCCCTGAAACGCCCCTGGCTCACGAGTTCGGCAGGTGATTCACGAGTTCGGCGGGCGACCCACCAGCTCACGGGTCGCCACGGCGCGATTCGGGGCTGGATGCAGGTTGGGCGCGCCGGGCTGATCCCCGCAAGCTCATCACCGAGCCCTCCACCTCGTGAGCCACCTCGCGAACTCGTGAGTCAGCCCGGCTCACGGCCCCGAGAACTGCCCTGGCTCACGAGTTCGGCGGATGGCTCACGAGTTCGGCGAGCGGGTCACGAGTTGGGCGGGGGCAGGGGGCGGGAGGGAGGGGGCGAGGGGTGGCGGGAGTGTGATGTGTGGCACTCGGGGCGGCCGGGGGCGGGGACCTGTGGCGGCGGGTCCGGTGGGGACACAAGAAAGGCCCGACCGGCGAACCGGTCGGGCCTTGCGTTGTACCCCCAACGGGATTTGAACCCGTGTTACCGCCGTGAGAGGGCGGCGTCCTAGGCCGCTAGACGATGGGGGCCTATGGACGTGATCTCCTGCTTTGCAGCCGGTGATCAACTTCCGATTGAGAACTCTACATCATGTTATTCGCGGTTGTGACACCGTGAAAAGCGTAGAAATTCTGCGCTGGGGTACCAGGACTCGAACCTAGAATGTCGGTACCAGAAACCGATGTGTTGCCAATTACACCATACCCCAATGATGCTGACTTCCACCGAATCGTCCCGCTCTCGCAGGGCGTTTCCGTGTGCCGCACCGAACGGAAACATTACCGGACGCTCGGCCGATCCACCAAACCGGCCCTGCCTCGCACCGCTGCACCCCCACCAGCCGCCCCTCCCACCGGACGCCTCGCTCCGACGGACACCCACCCGCCAGCCGCCCCCCGCCCGCCCCCACCAGGCGCCACAATCCGGTAGACCGCAGCCCGTCGGCGTGGCACGGTCAGACCATGACCTCGAACCTCGCAGGCGAGACCCCGGAACCGGCCGGGCCCGGCTCCCCAACCGCGCCCGTCCGCGCCAGCGAAGACCCAGTGGCACCCGTCCGCCCCGCCGCAGACCCAGCCTCGCGTGACGACCGTGCGAAGTCCTTCGAGCTCGGCGCGCAGGTCTACGCCCAGGTCCGCCCCGAGTACCCGCCCGAGGCCGTCGCCTGGCTGCTCCCCGCCGACGCCGGGCCCACCACCCATGTGCTCGATCTCGCCGCCGGCACCGGGAAGCTCACCCGGAGCCTGCTCGAGCGCGGCCTGCAGGTGACAGCGGTCGAGCCGTCGCCGGCCATGCGCGCCGAGCTCGAGCGGACGCTCCCCCGGGCCACCGCCGTGGCAGGGACCGCCGAGTCGATCCCGCTGCCGGACGCCAGCGTGGACGCGGTCGTCGTCGGGCAGGCGTGGCACTGGTTCTCACCGGACCCGGCAGCCGCCGAGATCGCCCGGGTGCTGCGCCCGGGCGGGCGGCTGGGCGTGGTGTGGAACGTGCGGGACAACACGACGGACTGGGTGCGCGAGTTCACCGAGATCATCCACCGCGGAGACACCCTCGCCCCGAGCTATCAGCCACCTGACCTGGGGACGTCCGAGGCTGCCCCCGGCAGCCTCGCGGCGACCGGTGCGCGCTTCGGGCCGCTGGAGCACACGACGTTCCGCTGGCACGCCACCATGACGCCCGCGGACCTGCGCGCCCTGGCCGCCTCCCGCAGCTACCTCCTCACCCTCGACGAGGCGAGCCGCGAGGAGCTGCTCGACGCCGTCGACCACCTCACGAGCACGCACCCTGACCTGCGCGGCAGGGATGTCATCGAGCTGCCCTACGATGCCCAGTGCTGGCGCGCCGACCGGCTGCCGGCCTCTCACACACCAGGGGACAACCATGGCTGACCTCCTCGTGGGCGACCAGCCCGCGCCCGGCCCCGTCACGGCCGACGACGTGCGCACCAGCGCGCACTGGTTCGCCCAGGTGCTGCGCGCCGGCGAGGGCGGTGACCTGGACGCTCCGGCCGGCGACGTGACGTGGACCTGCTGGCGCACCGGTGAGCACGTCGTCGACGACATGCTCGCCTACGCGCTCCAGCTGGCCGGCCAGCCTCAGCACGACTACCTCCCTCTGGTCGCTGCCGACGGCGGCGACGACGTGGCCCGGGTGGACCGGTCCAGCGGCGTGGGGGGGCTCACCGACACTCTGCTGGCCTCCGCCGAGCTGCTCGCCACCCAGGTGGCGTGCGCGCGCCCGGAGGCCCGCGCCTTCCACCCGCACGGCCTCTCGGACGGCCCCGGCTTCGGCGCCATGGGCGTGATCGAGCTGCTCGCGCACGGGTTCGACGTCGCACGCGGGCTCGGCGTGGACGTCACCCCCGCAGGGGACCTGCCGATCCCGGAAGGTCCCGCCCTGCGGGCAGTGACCCGGCTCTTCGCTCATCCCCCGGGCGCCCGGCCGGCAGCGGCGCTGCTGTGGTGCACGGGTCGCATAGCGCTGCCGGGCCGCGCCCGGCAGACGCGGTGGCGGTGGGACTCCACCGTCCGGTGAGGAAGGTCACCCCCGGGCCGCCCAGCGCCCTCCGGCCACCATCTGCTCAGCAGCCGGGCCCCCGCGCAGCCGAGCGCCCGCTCAGCCGAGCAGCAGCACTCCGGCGAGGCTGACCCCGACGGCGATCATCGTCGCGATCGCGCCGAGGGCGAGCGGCCGTCCGCCGGTGGTGACCAGCCGGCGGAGGTCGACGCCGGTGCCGAGGGCGAACATCGCGGCGGTGAGCATGAGGTTGCTCGCGGTCTCGGCGACGGTGAGCAGGCCGGTCGGGAGCACCCCGGTCGAGCGCACCAGGACGGCGGCGAGGAAGCCCACCACGAAGAGCGGGATCGGGGCGACCTTGGCACGGTCGCCAGGCTGGGCACCGTCGCCGGCCTGGCGCCCGAGGGCCACCCCTGCGGTCAGCGGCGCGAGCAGCACGACGCGAGCGAGCTTGGCGACAGTGGCGGCGGCCAACGCCGTGGTCGAGACCACGCCGGCGGCGGCGACGACCTGGCCCACCTCCTGCACGCTGGCACCGATCCACAGGCCGGCCTGGGCGTCGTCGAGCCCCAGGAGAGAGACCAGCCAAGGGAGCACGAAGATGGCGAGAGACCCGTAGATGGTCACGAGGGCGAGGGAGGTACCGAGCGCGTCGGCGGACTCGTGCTCGTCCACCAGGGCGACGCCGGCGCCGTCTGCGCCCGCAGCGCCGCTGCCCAAGGCCCCTCCTGCATCACTGGGTGCCGCTGAGACGCGCTGGCGGGGCTGGACCGTCCCGGCCATCGCTGCGATGGCCACAGCCCCGCAGATCGAGAATCCGGTGGCCACGTACAACCGGGTCAGCCGAGCCACGCCCATGATCTTGCCGACGACGAGGGTCCCGAGGAACGTGCAGGCGACGGTGGCAGCGATGACCGCGACGCCGCGCCATCCGAGCTCGGCCACCTGGCCGAGGGAGAGCTTGAGACCGAGCAGCACCACACCGGCGCGCAGCACGTGCTTCGTGGTCCAGGCGAGCCCGTCCGAGGCGGTGGCGGGAGTGCGCCGCAGCGAGCCGAGAACGGCGCCGAGGACGAGGGCCACCACGAGCGGTGAGATCACAGCGCCGGAGACCTCTCCGAGCGCCCAGGACGTCACCGAGCTCACCGCGGTCGCCACGAGGGCGAGCGCGAGCCCGGGTCCGAGGGCGGGTGTGAGCCCGGGTGTGAGGGCGTTGATCCGAGGTGCGACGTTCATGGCTCCAGCCTGGCGCACCGTGGGACCTCGCAGAACCCTCAGTTCCTTCGCCTGATATAGGCTCAGGCTATGGGCCAGGATCAGACAGTGGGACGACCGCAGCGCGCCTCCCTCGCCGCGCTGGAGGTGCTCGTGGCGAGCGACGCGCACGGCTCGATCAGCGCCGCGGCGCGCGCCCTGGGCATCTCCCAGCCGAGCGCCTCAGCCACGATGCGCCGTCTTGAACGCGATCTGGGCCTCGAGCTCGTGGCCCGGACGTCGCGCGGGACGACCCTGACGGACGCCGGACGTGCCGTGGCCACCTGGGCGCAGACCGTCCTGGACGCCTCAGACCGCTTCCAGCAGGGCGTCGCCGCCCTCCGGGAGGCACCGACCCCGCGGGTGCGCCTCGCAGCGTCGATGACCATCGCCGAGCACCTCGTGCCGCGCTGGCTCACCCAGATCGGCGCGGAGACCTCCCGGCGTCCCGACGTCGAGCTCATCGTGCGCAACTCCCACGACGTCATGGACCTCGTCCTGGCCGACGACGCCGACCTCGGCTTCGTCGAGGGAGCCTCGGTCCGGCGCGGCCTGCGCAGCCGCACCATCATGCGCGACACCCTCGTCGTCATCGTCGGTCCTCAGCACCCGTGGGCCCGACGACGCACGCCGCGCGCCTCGCTCGCCGAGCTCGTCGCGGCGCGGCTGGTGATCCGTGAAGAAGGGTCAGGCACGCGGGACATCCTCGAGCACGGTCTTGCGGCAGCCGGCGTCCACCTGCCCGACCACCTGCCTCACCTGGGGTCGACGGCCGCGCTCAAGACCGCCGTGCAGTACTCCGACACCGTGACGGTGCTCTCCGAGCTCGCGGTCGCCGACGACCTGGCGCGCGGGTCGCTGGTGAGGATCGAGGTCCCTGGGCTGGCCCTGGACCGGCGGTTGCGCCTGGTGTGGAAGGACGGCGCCGAGCTGAGCGCCCCGGTCCGCGAGATCGCCGCGCTGGTGACGGCCACGCGGCCAGCCTGAGATCCGCAGGTCGTGGTGGTTCTGGTCATGACGTGCAGCGATTCGGCGATGTCGCTGGTCGTTGCCGGGCCGGCCTGGCACGATCAGGGGGTGAACACCACCCCCCACGAGCCGGAGAACGGGCTGCCCGCACGCATCAGGACCGCGCTCAGCTCGCTGCCCAAGCCCATCCGGTGGATCGCCGTCGCCATCGTCGGGTCAACACTCGTCCTGGCTGGCATCGCGATGCTCGTGCTCCCCGGCCCCGGATGGCTCGCCATCTTCGCTGGGGTGACTGTCCTCGCCGCGGAGTTCACGTGGGCGGCCACGCTCCTCGGGCGCATGCGCTCGGTGGCGACGCGCCTGTGGATCGCGGTGCGTGGGCGGATCCCGCGTCGAGCCCCGGGCAGCACCGAGCCCACCTAGGCAGCCCCCTCAGCCGAGCAACGCTGCCAGCTCGTCCAGCGCCGAGATGACGACGACGCCGTCCGCGGCGGCCGCGGCGGGGTCCTCCTGGTGCACTCCCCCGCGCCGGGTGCCTGGCCGGTCGATCCAGGCACCGTAGAGCCCGGCGGCGATGGCCGCCCGGGCGTCCAGGTCCAGCTCGTCCCCCACGTACAAGGTGCGCGCCGGGTCCGTGCCCAGCCGGGTGCACGCCTCCAGGAAGACGCGCGGGTCGGGCTTCCCGACGCCCAGGGTGTCCAGCCCCACGAGCATGGGGACGTGCCCCAGACCGGTGCGAGCGAGCTTGAGCTCCTGGTAGTCGAAGGCCGCGTTGGACAGCGCGCCCACAGCCAGGCCACGCTCGCGGACGGCGGCGACTGCGGCTACGGCGTCGTCGTGCGCGGCCCAGCCCTGCTGGAAGCCTGCCTCGAAGACGGCGTCCCACGCCTCGAAGTCGGAGTCCGCGAGGGCCCCGCCGCCGAACTCGGACTGCAGCTGGTTCGCCCGGATCAGCCGCTGCTCGCGCAGCGTCAGCTCACCCCGGGTGTACCGGCGGTAGTTGCCGTCAGAGTCGGAGCGCCACACGGCGAGCACCTCGTCGTAGCGCTCGCGCGGGAGGTCGGTCAGGTAGACCTCGGCGACGGCGGTCATCGCCGCCCCGAAGGCCGACCTCGTGTTCACCAAGGTGTCGTCGATGTCGAAGAGCACCCCGTCGACGGGCCCGAGGCCCGCGAAGTCCACTGCGGTCACAGGCTGGCCCGGAGCGTCTTCAGACGGGTCAGGGTCGCGTCCTTGCCCAGGATCTCCATCGACTCGAAGAGCGGCGGAGACACGCGGCGACCGGTGATCGCCACGCGCAGCGGCGCGAAGGCGAACTTCGGCTTGATGCCGAGCTCCTCCACGAGCACCGCCTTGAGCGCGTCCTGCTGGGCGGCGGGGCTGAAGTCCTCGAGGGCGGCCAGCGTCTCGATCGCGTGGTCGAGCACCGTGGCAGCCTCCTCGCGCAGCGCGGCTCGAGCCTCGTCCTCGATCACGACGGCGTCGTCGGCAACGAAGAGGAAGCCCAGCATTCCCGGGGCCTCCCCGAGCAGCGTCATGCGCTCCTGCACGAGCGGGGCGCCTGCGGCGATGAGCCGCTGACGCGGGGCGTCGAGGTCGGCGAAGGAGTCGGCCGGGACCAGGCCTGCGGCGTGCAGGTAGGGCACGAGGCGGCCCCGGAAGTCCTCGGGGTCCAGCATGCGCAGGTGGGTGGCGTTGATCGCCTCGGCCTTCTTCAGGTCGAAGCGAGCGGGATTGGCAAGCACGTCGGTGATGTCGAAGGCGGCGACCATCTCCTCGAGGGAGAAGATGTCGTTGTCGGGTGCGATCGACCAGCCGAGCAGCGCGAGGTAGTTGAGCAGCCCTTCGGGGATGAACCCGCGCTCCTTGTGCAGGAAGAGGTTCGACTCGGGGTCGCGCTTGGACAGCTTCTTGTTGCCCTCGCCCATGACGTAGGGCAGGTGACCGAAGGCCGGCATGACCTTTGCGACGCCGAGCTCGAGCAAGGCCTTGTACAAGACGACCTGGCGGGGGGTCGAGGAGAGCAGGTCCTCTCCGCGCAGCACGTGGGTGATCTCCATGAGCGCGTCGTCGACCGGGTTGACCAGGGTGTACAGCGGCTGGCCGTTGGCGCGGACGATGACGTAGTCCGGCACCGTGCCGGCCTTGAAGGTCACGTCCCCGCGCACCAGGTCGGTGAAGGTGACGTCCTCGTCGGGCATGCGCAGACGCAGCACCGGCTCGCGCCCCTCGGCGCGGAAGGCCGCCTTCTGGGCGTCGGTGAGGTCGCGGTCGTAGCCGTCGTAGCCCATGACCTTGGGGCGTCCGGCTGCGACGTTGCGCGCCTCGGTCTCCTCCGGCGTGGTGAAGGACTCGTAGGCGTAGCCGCCCTCGACGAGCTTGGCGATGACGTCCTGGTAGATGTCGGCGCGCTGGGACTGGCGGTACGGCTCGTGCGGCCCACCGACCTCGATGCCCTCGTCCCAGTCCAGGCCCAGCCAGCGCAGCGCCGTGATGATCTGCTGGTAGCTCTCCTCGGAGTCACGCTCGGCGTCGGTGTCCTCGATGCGGAACACGAAGGTCCCACCGGTGTGGCGGGCGTAGGCCCAGTTGAACAGCGCCGTGCGGATGAGCCCGACGTGCGGCGTCCCGGTCGGGGACGGGCAGAAGCGGACACGGATGTCGCTGCCGGTCGCGGGGGTGGAGCTGGGCACAGCGGGGGTGGTCTCTGCAGACACGAACACACCTGGGTTTCGGCTCGAGGAACGACGAAGGGGGGCCGGTGAGGGCCCCCCTAAGACTACCCATCCCGTCCGGGTCAGTCCTCGTCGTAGCTACGGCGCACCACGGGGTTGCTCAGCACCCCGATGCCTTCGACCTCGCACTCGACCCGGTCACCGGCCACGATGGGCCCGACGCCGGCCGGCGTGCCGGTGAGGATGATGTCCCCGGGCAGCAGCGTGAACGCCTCCGAGATGTAGGAGACCAGGAAGGCCACGTCGAAGACCATGTCCCGGGTGTTGCCGTCCTGGCGATCTTCACCGTTGACGCGGGAGGTGACGCGCAGCTCGTCGGTCTCGAGGTCGGTGACGATCCACGGACCGATCGGGCACGAGGTGTCGAAGCCCTTGGCTCGGGCCCATTGCCCGTCGGTGCGCTGGGCGTCGCGGGCGGTCACGTCGTTGGCGACGGTGTAGCCGAGGACGTGCTTGAGCGCGCTCTCGGGGGTGACGTTCTTGGTGACCTTGCCGATGACGACGGCGAGCTCAGACTCGTAGCTGACCTCGCTGGTGAAGTCGGGCAGCACGATGGGGTCGTCCGGGCCGATCACCGACGTGTTCGGCTTGAAGAACAGCAACGGGTTGGCGGGCACGTCGTTGCCCATCTCCGCGGCGTGGTCGGCGTAGTTGCGGCCCACCCCGATGATCTTGGACCGCGGGATGACGGGGGCGAGCAGGCGCACGCCGTCGCCGATCTCGATGCGTTCGCCCGTGGGCTTGACGGGCATGTACAGCGGGTCTCCGCTGAGCACGGCGAGGAAGTCCTTGCCGTTCTCGGTCTGCACAAAGCCGAAACGCGGGTCATTACCGGTGGTGAATCTAGCGATACGCACGGGGCAAGCCTACGTGAGGCCTGCTCCCGGGCGCATCGTCGACCGGTGGTGAGCCGTCGCGTGGCTCACGCCCGGGCGAGGATCTCTCCGTTGAGCACCGAGAACCAGCCGTCGGGCTGCTCGGCCCAGTGGCGCCACTCGTGGGCGAGGTCTTCGAGGGCGACGTCGTCGGCGAGGTTGGACTCCTTGGCCTGGACGGCGAAGTTGGAGGCGATGCAGCGCTCGGCCCACAGCCCGCCCCACCAAGCACGCGACTCAGGTGAGGCGTAGCACCAGACGCCGGCGGATGCGGTGAGGGTGTCGGGGGCGAAGCCCGCCTCCTGGAACCAGCTGAGCAGACGCCGGCCCGCGTCGGCCTGGTAGCCGTAGGCGGCGGTGACCTCGTGGTAGAGCGCGTTCCACTCAGTCAGCCCGGCGGACTCTGGGTACCACGTCATGGCGCCGTAGTCGGCGTCGCGGGCCGCGACGATGCCGCCCGGCTTGGCCACGCGGCGCATCTCGGCGATCGCCGCGATCGGGTCAGACAGGTGCTGGAGCAGCTGGTGGGCGTGCACCACGTCGAAGCTGTCGTCCTCGAAGGGCAGCTTGTAGGCGTTGGCGTACTCGAAGGTCACGTTCTCCACGCCCGACGACGCAGCCAGCTCGCGCGCGGAGTCGAGGACCGCGGCCGCGGCGTCCACGCCGACGACCCTGCCGGGGCCGACGAGGCGGGCCAGGTCGACGGTGACCGTGCCCGGGCCGCAGCCGACGTCGAGGATGGACATCCCCTCACGCAGCAACGGGACCAGGTGCGCTGCGGAGTTCGCCGCGGTGCGCGACTTGTGCGAGCGCAGGACGGACTCGTGGTGGCCGTGGGTGTAGGACTCGGACTCGCGGGACTGCTCGCTGCCGTGGGCGCCTGTGGGCGCCTCGCGCTGAGAGTCGATCGATGCGGCGGTGCGCTCCGGGGTGGTCGGGTTCATAGGTATGACCGTAGGCGGATCGTGACAAAAATGAGACCCCGTGCTCAGATCGTGGGCACGGCGGTGGGACGGAGCCGGGCGACCGGCTCAGATCCACGGGCCAGCCTCGCCGCCGCAACGACGGGCGAGGTCTTCAGCCGTCGCGGTTTTCGGCGTCCGCATACCTCTTGCGGTTGAGCTCCCGAAGGTCGTCGAACTCCTGAACCGTGGTCCGCCTACCCGCCTTGTAGAGTTCCGTCGCCTGATCGGTACTCAACGCCGAGGCCGCGAACATCAACGAACCGTCACGGCCGATGATCACCCTCACACCTCCCCGAGTCGGCTGATAAACCCTGTAGGCGCCGATCTCGGTCATCTCGTATACCCGCAGAAGCGCTGGTGGAACCCCGCAGATCTCACTGGCACGCCGGAGGGCCTCTTGCGAACTTGAAAACTCCATATCCACCTCATTCTCGCCGTCCACGGCCTCCATAGCCCCCAGCACATGCGTCGCCAACGACCGGCCTGGGCGCCCGCACCCTCAGGAATGGAAAGCGACCGTTGTGGGCCAATCGCCCTGCCTCGATGCGCGTCGAGCCTTGGAAAATATGGCGTTCGCCCGCCGCGCTCCGAGGTCGCCGGCGAACACGTGCCAGTTCTCCACATTGTCAACCGGCACGACGAAAGTTGACTCCAGGTCAGCCTCGGGATTCTCACGAACCTCGTAGACGACAACCATCTCATTCCGAAAGACCAACCGACCAAGAGCAGTGTCCGCCATGCTCATCCCCTCACTGTGACCTGGGCGGTTCGTCACCTGGGACCTCTCTGTAGCCTTCGGTGCGATCGTCAGGATCCGACTACTCAGAGTTTGTCCAGCAACTCGGAGAAAATCACGACATCCGCCTCGTCCGCAGAACCCGCCGACCGAAAACTGGCATACCTTTTCTTCAAGGCTTCGATATCGATCCGCTGCGGATCTAGTGCATCGAATCGTTGGATAGACTCGGCGGCGGCAAAGAAGACACCTGGATCATCAGTGTCCAAGAGGAGGTAGAGACAGGCCAGGGACTCGTCCCGCTCGGCACTGGCTAGGCAATCTGCCAGATTCTTTCGCCATGCTGCGTCGCGCCGCCCCAAAACCTCGATCAGAGCTTTCCAATCGCAGTCCACGAAGTCCGACATGATGGATTCCGCGATAAGGACCGCGTCGTCGCTCCAGTCGTTGATACCTCTTTCAATCGAGATAAACTCGTCGAATTGCTTGAACGCCACGGCACCTTCTCCTTCAGTAAGCAATCTGGATGAAATCGGAAGGCGGAGCGCCTACGCCTAGGGGGTAGCCCGCTGTGATTGACCCGTCTAAGGCGATCACTTGAATCCGCACACCATCTATCGTTCCGACATAGTTCATTGCCTGATCATGTTTACGCACACCCCAGGGAGGCATGGCAGCGACCTCCTTGATTGAATGAACCATTTTATCATCGGTCCACGACTTCGGAAAGAGAATGGTGGGTTTGAACCTAGTGGTCATCCCGTCCGAGAAGCGCACACGATACCTCACCGCCTGCGTTCCATCTGCGTTAAGAGCGCCCATTTTTACCTCGTAGTCGGGGTGATTGAGTATCCGAGGTGAATGCCCTCCAACCATTCCGTCTCTCGGCTTGCCGGTGGCGTCAAGTTTACGCTCCCCCCAGAGGACTTTCTCCCGAGTTCGAGGGGAGAGAGTTGGCCTGCGTGCGGCTGCGGCAGCTTCGTCGGCAGCGTCGCCGAGCGATTTCATTGCGCGGCCGCCGGGAACGAAAGCCATCGCCAACAAGGTAAAGAACTCTGCTGCAAGCATGTCCCCGGCGGCGAAAGACATGATGTCTTGCGCGTTGAGGATGACGTTCCCCACGATGGCCACCGCGGAAATGATCAACGCCAGAGGTCCGGTGACGAAGAACGCCGCGATGGCCGCGACGATGACCACGACGGTGACGATGGTGACCATGACCTGCCAGGCGTCGGAGTGGTAGATCTTCTCCCACCAGGAGTCCGCCTCCACCCCGGCGTCCTTCGCTGCCTCGATCGTGCCCACGACCGTCTTGGCCGCCGCGGTGAACTCCTCCGCGGCGGCCAGCACCAACGCCTTCGCCGCGTCGAACCGGTCTTGGGCTTCTTGGACGGTCCCCGACGCGCTCGTCGTCGAGCTCGACGCCCCCGTCGCCCGGTACCGCAGCTGACTGATCTGAGACGCCGAAGGCACCTTGATACTCGCCGGCGGCTCGACGTACTGGTACTGGTTGACCGTGCGTAGCGCCCGGTCCAGGTCCCCCTGCACGCTCGCCGCGGCGGTCTGCGCTGCTTCCAACACCGCCTGCGCGGCCTCGATATCGGCCCGTGCCAGCCGCGCCTTGTTCAGATTCGTATCAGCTTGGCTCTGCCACGACTCCACACTGGACGCCCACGAGGACATTGCGTCCCGCACCATCTCGAACGACGCAGCACACTTGGCGATGTTCTCCGGGAAGTCCTCCAGCTTCTCCCGGAACACCTCCGCAGCCTCACCCACCCACACCGCCGACGACCCCGACGACTGCACCCGCGTCAACACCGTCGACGCACTGCGCGCCGAGGCCGCGATCTCCCCATACTCCCGCGCCAACGACCGCACACCCCACGCCTCACCCGGCGTCGGATCACCACCCAGGTCAACGACATACCAATCCGAAGGCCTGCCCATACCTTTAACTCCCCCTTGACGTTTACGGCACGATTATGCGGAAAGTAGATGGCTCCATCGAATAGGTCAATTCCTCACCTTCGACCTGACCGACTGCCGCGGACTGCGGCCAGGCTGTTACCACCGCGCTCACGCCCTGCCCACGACAGTCGCCGCACTGTCCCCGAACAGGATGGTCGACCCAGCGGCGATCGCGGTGCGTTGATGGGGAGCGAGCAGCTGTTGATCCTGCCCGGTCAGCGCGAAGGTGCCGTTGGTCGAGCCCAGGTCTGCGGCCCAGAACTGGTGGTCGGCGGTCAACCCGAACTCGAAGTGCTCGCGCGAGAGCATCCGGTGGGTGTCGCTCACCTTGATGACGTGCACATACGCCCCGTCTCGCCTGGGGTTGCGTCCCACGACGCCGTCCCCGCTCACCTGCACCTGTTGTCCGTCGGTGAACAAGAGCGAGTACCGGACGGTCACGAGCGCTGCCGAGGGGTGGGACTGAGCTGGCCACGTGTCCGGCGCCTGGGCAGGCTCCACCTCCCTGCGGACCGGCAATGGTGGGGGCGTCCGGTAGACCCGGGCCAGCTCCGCTACAGGCGCGGCGGCGTCGGGCGCCTGCTTGCGCCGTCCGCGCTTCTTCGCGCGCTTGGTCACGGTCTCGTCCGGTGTCTTGCGAGGGCCCATGGCTCAGGCGTCCTCGTCCTTGGTGAGGACCCAGCGAGTTCGAGACCGAGGCGAAGAGCTCCAGGATCGAGTCGGCGACATCGACCGCCGGCGAGGCGCAGGCGACTAGCAGGACCGCGTTGTCCAGGGGGACGTAGGTGTGCATGAAGACCACGACGGCCTGGGTGCCGTGCTTGTCGATCTGGACGCTCTGCACACCGAAGACCCGCACGGCGGGGCCGGCTCCGGGGAGCGTCTCAGTTGTCACCGACCGCCACAACCCCGCGCCCTGGGCACCTTGGACCTCCTGGACCTGCTCGACGACGGCGTCGAGCGCAGACCCGCCAGCCAGCGGCGGCGCGGACGGCAGGATGTTGACGGTGAGCGCCCCCATGAGGAAGCCGTCCCCGGCAGGTGCGACGAACGAGGCGCAGTACCTGGCCCCGTTGTCCCAGGCGTCGCGGACGAGGTCGCGGTAGTACCGGACGATCTCCGAGCGTCTGGGGTGCAGCTGAGGCACCTGCGCGAGCCGTTCTTCCAGCACCGTGCGGATCGCACGGTCGCGGGTCGCCGGTCGCACGTCCAGCTCGCTCCAGAACGAGGGGATCGTGAGCTCGAAGATGGTCTTCGTCTCCGGGAGGTCTGTGGTTGCGCTCATCGGGGGACTCTCTCGCTCAGGTCGTGGACGTGCGGGATCTGGATGACGGACAGCACGCCGTCTCCGGACTGGAAGTGGCCCCGGCCTACGGGCAGGTCGACGCCGACGTCGGATCGTTTGAGGCGTGCTCCCACGACGTCGCCATCGGTCATCGACTGCGGTCGGAACAGCACGCCCTGGCGGTTCTTGCGCATCTCGACCAACCAGCCGGAGAAGCCCTTGCCGATGGACTCGGTGTCCCCGGCGACGACGAAGCCCACCTGCGACCCTGCCGCGTGCGGGATGAGGCCGCGCAACCAGAGGTCGGCCTCGATGCTGCGCAGCAGGTCTGCGTCGTCGGCCAGGAAGAGCGTGGGGCGGCTCACCCCGGTCAGCAGCGGCGAGAGCCTCTCCTGCGTCAGCTCGTCAGCGTCGGTGAGCAGGGCGCGCACCTGGGAGTGGCCGGCGAGCTGGCGCAGCGGGCTCATCCGCGGTGCCGCCACGACGAGGTCGTAGCCGTTGCCCATCGCGGAGAACGCGACGGCGGCCAGTGCGGTGCTCCGTCCGGACTTCGGCGGTCCCGCGATGACGAGGGTCGGCGCCCCGGTGAGCAGGTTGACTCTCAGCGGCTCGATGTCGTCCCCGCCGAGGCCGAGGAAGATGTCCCCGGGGGTCAGTTCGAGGACCTGGTACTTGGCCGCAGCCTGCTCGTAGGTGAGCTGGACCGGCATCTCTTCGATACGCATCGGCCGGTTCGGTCGCGCGACTGCCGCGTCGCGCCGAGTGAGCGCGGCTCCGAGGTCGCGGATGTGGGCGGCCTGCTCTTGGCTGCTCAGTCCCGTGGCCACGAGCGCGATCTGCGTCTCGATCCCGCCGTCAGCGGAGAACGCTCGTCCGTCGCCGATCTCGTCGGGCATGGACCTCGGGTTGAGGCCGATGGACGTGTAGTCGGAGCGCTCGATCAGCCGGAAGGCGAGCTTGCTCTCCGACAGCATCGACATCCGTCCGGTGATGAGCTGACGGTCGCCGGAGAGCACCATGTGGATGCCCGCGCTCGCGCCTTCACGCAGCAGGTACTGGACCGTCTCGACGAGCTTGCCGCCCTCCGCCTCCTCGAGGGCGTTGAGGAACCCGTCCCAGGAGTCGAGCAGCACGAAGATCTGGGAGGGCCGCGCTTCTCCGGTAGCGCCCGCTCGCAGCTCGGACAGGTTCGAGTACCCGCCTGCGGCCAGGAGCTCTTGCCTGCGGCCCAGCTCGCCTCGCACCTTCGCCAGCAGCCGGCTCACCTGGTCGACCTGGTGACGCTGCACGACGGACCCGACGTGCGGCAGAGCTTGCAGAGGCAGCAGCCCACCGTTGCCGCAGTCGATGCCGTAGATGTGCACGTCAGCGGTCGAGAACGCCTGCGCGGCCGCCACCGCGATGCTCCGCAGCGTCGACGTCTTCCCCGTCCGCGCAGCCCCCACGACGTACAGGTGGCCGCAGTCGTCGGGGGCGAGGGCGAGCGGGCGCTGCTTCTGCTCCTTGGGCAGGTCTTGGACACCGAACCAGATCTCGGGGCGGTGCGGGTCCACCATGTCCGCGAACCGCTCGTGGAGATCAGCCAGGCTGACGTCGCTGTCCAGCGCCGGCAGCCAGGGATATTGATTCCCTCGCCCAGTCCGCCAAGGCCCCGGCGACCAAGTGTCCTCCTCGACGCCCGAACGACTGGCCTCAGGGGATCGATGAAAGATCGAGGCTAGAACCTGCGGAAGAAGTCCGCCACCACTAGGTCATCGATGGAATCCTTCGATTCGAGAGCGGCATATCTCTGCTTCAACTCCTCGACATCGAGCGGCGCGGAGGCGAGAGAATCGAACTCTCGAAGAGAATCGGCCGCTGCAACAAAGACCTCGGTGTCAGAAGTGTCCAGAAGCAGACACAAGCAGTGGAACGCCGCGTCACTCCTCACCTCCCCTAGGGATTGCGCAAGCTTCACTCGCCAAGTTCCGTCCCGACGCCCCACCACCTCAAGCAGCTTCTGCCAGTCGTCGGCAGTGAAATCCTTCACGGTGGATGTAGCAATATCCATGGAATGATCACTCCACTGGTCTACTGAAAAATCGAGTGCGATGAACCTATCAAACTCTTCGAAATACACTCTCGTCTCCTCTACTCGACAATTCGATCAAAATCCAGCGCTGGTTGCGAATTCCCAATCGGGTAGCCAGCGGTGATCGACTTGTCTATGACAATAACCTCGACCCGCACACCGTCGACCGTTCCAATACGGGCAGTGATAGGTCGAACTGGTAGTTTCTCGGTCAGTTGGCTCGGGCGTCCTTTTCATGCGCCCGCACCGCTGCGCCAAGCACGGCGGCGCTGCCTCATCGTGCGTGAGCCAAAGATCTCCGCGAAAGTACCCGACCCGTCCGAACCGGTCAATAGTGCGGGGCCACGCGGACGTCCGGTGAGCCGCGAAGCGCCACCGTGCGCCTCGCCCCCGTAGCTTGGCGGCATATATTCGACCCATGACCACCTCCCCTGCCCTGCGCCACCTCGGCACCTCTGGCCTGACCGTCTCCGTCGTCGGCCTCGGGTGCAACAACCTCGGCCGGCCTCGCTGCGCGACCGAGTCCCTGGAGGGCAGCCAGCGCGTCGTCGACGCTGCGCTGGACGCGGGGATCACCTTCTTCGACGTCGCCGACGTCTACGGGGCCACGCCTGGGCTGTCCGAGGAGATCCTCGGCGCCACCCTGGGCGCCCGCCGCGCGGACGTCGTCGTGGCCACCAAGTTCGGCATGGACATGGCCGGCGGCAACGGCCCGGACCTCGGCGCCCGCGGCTCACGCCGCTACATCATCAACTCCGTCGAGGCGTCGCTGCGCCGCCTCGGCACGGACTGGATCGACCTCTACCAGTTCCACACCCCGGACCCCGGCACCCCCATCGAGGAGACCCTGCACGCCCTGGACGCGCTGGTCACCAGCGGCAAGGTCCGCTACATCGGGCACTCCAATCGCGCCGGGTGGCAGATCGCGGAGGCTGAGCTCGTCGCGCGGCAGCTGGGCACCGAACGGTTCGTCTCGGCCCAGAACCACTACAACCTCATCGACCGCCGCGCCGAGCTCGAGGTGGTCCCGGCCGCGAGCGCCTACGGGCTGGGCCTGCTGCCCTACTTCCCGCTCGCCAACGGGCTGCTGACCGGTAAGTACGCGGCGTCGGGCGGGCCGGCGGACGGGCGGATCACGCACTCCAAGCCGGCGCTGCTCGAGTCCGCGCCGTGGGAGGCGCTCGAGCGCTTCTCCGCCTTCGCCCGCGAGCGCGGGCTGACCGAGGTGGAGGTCGCCTTCTCCTGGCTCGCCGCGCAGCCGGTCGTGGCTTCGGTGATCGCCGGGGCAACCCGCCCCGAGCAGGTCGCCCAGAACGCGGCCGCGGTGCACCCACTGAGCGCGGCGGACCTCGCCGAGCTCGATGCGATCTTCCCGGCACCGGGCAAGATCGCGCTGTTCTAGGCTGGACGGATGTCCCTCTCCCCCCTCTCTCACCCCCAGTGGTCCGCCCGCCAGGCCGCGCACGCCGAGCGTGCCGACGCCGCGACGGCCGGCTGGCGTGCGCGCCGCCTCACCGGTGAGAAGCACGAGATCGACGACTTCCTCTTCACGTACTACAAGACTCGCCCCGGCCCGCTGCGCCGCTGGCACCCCGGCGTCGGCATCTCCCTGCACGACGACGCCGGCGCCCCCGGGCAGATCGACGAGCGTCTGACCTGGCGCTGGCACACCCGCGCACCCGACGGCGGCGTGACCGTCGACACCGCAGCCTTCCTCACCGAGCGCGGGGGCACGGTCACCTACGTCCGCGACCTTATCGCCGCCACTGCCGGGCGGCCGGCGAACGTGGGCTGCTTCGGTCTGCACGAGTGGGCCATGGTCTACAAGCAGGGCGACGACACCCGGCACATGCTCCCGCTGCGGCTGGGCGCCGCCGGGACCGACGAGGTGGTCGAGGCGCACCAGATCCGCTGCTCGCACTTCGACGCCTTCCGCTTCTTCACTCCCGAGGCGGCCCCGCTCAACCGGCTCCAGCCCACCCGCGACGACCAGCCGGCACTTGAACAGCCCGGCTGCCTGCACGCGGGGATGGACCTGTTCAAGTGGACCCACAAGCTCCTGCCGCTGCTGCCCAGCGAGCTCGTCCTGGACTGCTTCGAGCTGGCCCGCGACATCCGGCTGCTGGACATGCAGGCCTCGCCCTACGACGTCTCCCGGTTCGGGGAGGACGCCGTGATGATCGAGACCCCTGAGGGCAAGGCGGAGTACTCCCGACGCCAGCGCACCTTCGCCGATCGCGCCGCGCCGCTGCGAGCGCAGATCGTCGAGCGTTGCGACGCCGCGCTCAACCCTGGACGGTGACAGTCTCCTGCTGGGCGTCGGTGCCGCCCGGCGCCCAGACGTCCCCGGGCAGGTCGCCCGGCAACGTTGCGTTGCCGGCGCCGACGAACCGGTCGTCCCCGTGCCCCTCGCGGAGCTTGCCTTCGTAGTCCCGCAGCGCGCCGAAGGCCCATTTCCCCAGCAACGAGATCGCCACGAGGTTGACGATCGCCATGAGCGCCATCGCGACGTCCGCGAGCGCCCACACGGCGTCCAGGCTGAGCAGCGCCCCCGCCCCGATGGCTGCCAGCACGAGGGTGCGCAGGGCAGTGAGCGCCTTGCCGTGGATACCGAGGAAGGTGAGGTTCACCTCGGCGTAGGAGTAGTTGCCCAGCACAGAGGAGAAGGCGAAGGAGAAGATCAAGACGGTCATGACCGGCGTCGTCCAGGTGCCGAGCGCCTCAGCGATGGCGGAGGTGGTCAGCGACGCGCCGACGGCCTCGGTGGTGGTCCCCGGGTCGTAGATGGTGGGACCGGCTACCAGGATCATGAAGGCGGTCGCCGAGCACACGACCATGGTGTCCACGAACACCCCGAGCGACTGGATGAGACCTTGCTTGGCGGGGTGGCTCACCGTCGCCGTCGCAGCCGTGTTCGGAGCTGAGCCCATTCCGGCCTCGTTGGAGAACAGCCCGCGCTTGGCGCCGTTGAGCAAGGCGGCCACCACACCGCCCGCTGTTCCGGCGGCCGCCTGGTTGAGCCCGAAGGCGCCCTCGATGATCATGGCGAGCACGTGCGGGATCTCGGTGACATTGAGAGCCACCACGACCAGGGCGAGCAGCACGTAGGCCCCTGCCATGATCGGCAGCAGGACCCCGGCGACGGAGGCCACTCGGCGGACGCCACCAAAGAGCACAGGAGCCGCGAGGACCATGAGCCCGACGGCCGTCCACGAGGTGCTCACCCCGTGGCCAGCGAGTGCGTCGGAGATCGTGTTGGCCTGGACCATGTTGAAGGCGAAGCCGAAGGCGAAGATGAGCAGCACCGCGAAGAGGATCGCGAAGGGTCGCGAGCCCAGGCCACGTTGGATGTAAAAGGCGGGCCCGCCTCGGTAGCTGCCGTCAGGGTCTCGGACCTTGTACATCTGGGCCAGGGTCGACTCGATGAAGGCCGTGGCCATCCCCAGGAAGGCCACGGCCCACATCCAGAAGATCGCCCCCGGCCCGCCCAAGGTCAGGGCGATCGCGACCCCGACGATGTTCCCGGTCCCCACCCGCGAGGCGAGCCCCACGCAGAAGGCCTGGAAGGACGAGATCCCCCCGGCCGCGTTCCCTCGCGACCCCGCGATGAGGCGCCACATCTGCCGCGCGAGACGCACTTGGACCGCGCGGGTCCGCACCGTGAAGTAGATCCCCGCACCCACGAGCAGGTAGATGAGCACGTAGGAGTAGAGGAAGTTGCTCACCGGGTCGATGAGATTGGTGGTGATGACGTCCATGTCGTGAACAGTATGCGGTGGACCGGCACCTCCCCACTCGGGCGGACCTCGCCGGAGCGAGGCCGGCCGAGGCCGGTCGGGGCGGTCAACCCTTCGGTTGATCCCGCTCCCAGGTAGACACGCAAGAATGGGGCCATCCCGGTCGTCCCCTCACTCATCGGAGCTTGCGTGTCCCTCACCCCCAGGTCGTTCTTCCGCGTCGTCGCCTTCGCCGAGGCGGTGACCTGGACCTTGCTCATCGTCGCCATGATCGCCAAGTACGGCTTCGACGCGGGTCCGGTGCCCGTCAAGATCGCTGGACCGATCCACGGCTTCGTCTTCATCACCTACGCGCTCACCGCCCTCGTCGTCGGGCTCAACCAGCGCTGGCGCCACCGGCGCACCGCGCTGGCGGTGCTCACCGCCGTCGTGCCGTACGCGACCATCCCCTTCGACCTCTCCGTGGACCGCAAGGGCCTGCTCGACGGCGGATGGCGCACCGCCGCCTCCGACGACGCTCGTGACCGGGGACGGGTGGACACCCTGCTGCGGTGGATGCTCGCCCGCCCGGCAGCCTTCGCCGGGGTGTTCGTGGCTGGTGCCGTGGTCATCATGGCCGTGCTCCTGGTGCTGGGCCCTCCCGGATCCTGGGGCGCCTGACCGCCGGGTCCCCCGCCCGCACCGGGCGGGCGGGGAACCTGGGAGAATGGTCCAGGTGACCACCCCTGCGCCTGCCTCCATCAGTCTCCTCAGCCACATCCCGCCCGCCGTCGACGGCCAGGCCCCGGACCCTGACGAGCTGTACGAGGGCTTCACCTCCTGGGCCACCGACCGCGGGCTGGACCTCTACCCCGCCCAGTCCGAGGCGCTCATCGAGCTGGTCTCCGGCTCGCACGTCATCCTCAGCACCCCCACCGGGTCGGGCAAGTCCCTCGTGGCGATCGGGGCGCACTACGTGGCCCTGGCCGAGGGCAAGCGGTCCTTCTACACCGCGCCGCTCAAGGCCCTGGTGAGCGAGAAGTTCTTCGCCCTCGTCGAGGCCTTCGGCTCGGAGAACGTGGGCATGATGACCGGTGACTCCTCGGTCAACCCCACCGCCCCGATCATCTGCTGCACCGCGGAGATCCTCGCCAACATCGCGCTGCGCTCCGGCGGCGTCGAGGCGGAGAACCCCGGCGTCGACCAGGTGGTCATGGACGAGTTCCACTTCTACGCCGACCCCCAGCGCGGCTGGGCCTGGCAGGTGCCGCTGCTGGAGCTGCCGCAGGCGCAGTTCCTGCTCATGTCCGCGACCCTGGGCGACACCGAGATGTTCGAGAAGGATCTCGAAGAGCGCACCGGCCGCCCCGTCGCGGTGGTCACCAGCGCCGAGCGCCCCGTGCCGCTGAACTTCAGCTACGTCGTCGAGCCGCTGGGCGAGGTCATCGAAGACCTCGTGCACACCCACCGCTCCCCCGTGTACGTCGTGCACTTCACCCAGAAGGACGCCGTCGACCGCGCGCAGGCGCTCATGAGCATGAACGTGGCCAGCCGGGCCGAGAAGGACGCCATTGTTGAGGAGCTGGGTGATTTTCGATTTACCTCCGGCTTCGGGAAGTCGCTGAGCAAGTTCCTGCGCCAGGGCATCGGGGTGCACCACGCCGGGATGCTGCCCAAGTACCGCCGCGTGGTGGAGCGCCTGACCCAGAAAGGCCTGCTCAAGGTCGTCTGCGGGACCGACACCCTCGGCGTCGGCATCAACGTGCCCATCCGCACGGTGCTGCTCACCTCCTTGGTGAAGTTCGACGGCGAGCGCATGCGTCACCTCTCCGCGCGCGAGTTCCACCAGATCGCCGGACGCGCCGGGCGTGCCGGCTACGACACCGTCGGCGACGTGCTGGTCATGGCCCCCGAGCACGTCATCGAGAACCGCAAGCTGCTCGAGCGCGCCGGCGACGACCCGAAGAAGCTCAAGAAGATCGTCCGCAAGAAGGCCCCCGCCGGGGCCGTCAACTGGACCGACAAGACCTTCGAGCGCCTGCGCGACGCCGAGCCGGAGCCGCTCACCAGCCACTTCACCGTCAGCCACGCGATGGTCCTCAACGTCCTGGCCCGCAGCACCGCCACCAGCGGCGACCCGATCAGCGCCATGCGTCACCTGCTCACCGCCAACCACGACACCGAGCCGCAGAAGGCCGCGCACGTGCGCCAGGTGTTCCGGATCTACCGCTCCCTGCGCCAGGCGGGCATCGTGGAGAAGGTGCGCACCGGCCCGGGCACGTACACCGTGCGCCTGACCGTCGACCTGCCCCGCGACTTCGCACTCAACCAGCCGCTGTCTCCCTTCGCCCTGGCGGCCCTGGACCTGCTCGAGCCGACCTCACCGACCCACGCCCTCGACGTCGTCTCCGTTATCGAGGCGACCCTGGACGACCCGCGTCAGGTGCTCTACGGCCAGCAGCGCGCTGCCCGCGGCGAAGCCATCGGCGCCATGAAGGCCGAGGGCTACGACTACGACGAGCGGATGGCCGCCCTCGAGGACGTCTCGTGGCCCAAGCCGCTCGAGGAGATGCTGCAGGCGGCCTTCGCCACATACAAGAAGTCCAACCCGTGGATCGCCGACCAGGAGCTCTCCCCCAAGTCCGTGGTCCGGGACATGGTCGAGCGGGCGCAGACCTTCAACGAGTTCGTCTCCACCTACCAGCTCGACCGCACCGAGGGTGTGGTGCTGCGCTACCTCGCCGACGCCTACCGGACGCTGCGCCAGACCGTCTCGAACGAGCACCGCACCGAAGAGGTCGAGGAGATCATCGAGTGGCTCGGTGAGCTCGTGCGCGGGGTCGACTCGAGCCTGCTCGACGAGTGGGAGCGCCTGTCCAACCCGGTCGACGACGACGCCGACACCCTCACCGGGGAGTCCGCCCTCAACGGGACGAGCGCCGAGGCGCCGGTGCGCCCGGTCACCGGGAACCTGCGGTCCTTCCGTGTGCTGCTGCGCAATGCCCTGTTCAAGCGCGTCGAGCTCGCCGCCCGCGAGGCGTACTCCGCCCTCGGCGCCCTCGACGGCAAGGACGGCTGGGACGCGGACGCGTGGGCTGACGCCCTCGACCCGATGTTCGAGCACTACGGCGACGACGCGATCGGCATCGACCCCGCCGCCCGCTCCCCCAAGCTCGTGACCGTCACCGAGGGCGTGGACGGCAACCCCCGCCTGTGGAGCGTCCGGCAGGTCCTCGACGACCCCGACGGCGACCACGACTGGGCGATCACCGCCCTGGTGGACCTCGACGCGAGCGACGAGGCCGGGGCGGTCGTGCTGCAGGTGACCGGCGTCGCGCCGATGTAGGTCCGGTCAGGGACGGTCGTGCAGGGTGATCTGGTAGCCGTCGGGGTCGGCGAAGGTGAACGTCCGGCCAAACGGTCCGTCGACCGGGGCCGCCGTGATCGGCGTGCCCGCCGCGACGAGGGCGTCGTGGATCGCCTGGGTGTCGCTGGCCAGCAGCCACAGGCCGACGCCGTGGCCCAGTTGCGGGTTCGCGTCGAGGTCGGCCCCGGGGACGGCGTCCCGCACGGCGAACGCCACCGGACGAGTGTCGAACACGACCGCGTGCGGCGGCCCGGCCGGGGAGCGCGTGAGCCCCAGGTACTGCTCGTAGAAGGCGGCAGACCGCTCGAGATTGCGTACCTGCAGGGAGATGAAGTCGGGTCCGGTGACCGGCATGGAAGGGTCCTTTGAGCGGGAGCGTGGGTGTCAACTGGTTGACACGTGTCAGGCTATGTCAAGATGTTGACATGAGTCAAGAAGCCCCCGGAATCGAGTTGAGCACGTCGCTGGGCTACCTCCTGAAGGAGGCGGCGAGCGCGCTGCGGTCCGAGATGGAGGCCGCACTGCGCCCCCTCGACATGACCATCACCCACTACTCCTGCCTGGAGCTCCTGGCACAGCGCCCAGGCCTCACGAACTCCGAGCTCGCGCGCGGCGCCTTCGTGTCCCGGCAGGCGATGAACGTGCTGCTGCAGTCGCTCGAGAGCGACGGCCTCGTCTCCCGCGCGGAGACTCCGACGACCGGGCGAGCACTGCCCACCCGGCTCACCGCGTCGGGCAAGCAGCAGCTGGCCAGCGCGAGCGCCGCCGTGCGGTCGGTCGAGGACCGCATGCGATCACGCCTCGCCCCTGGCGACGACGAACAGCTGACACGGTTGCTGTCCTCCTGCATCGCGGCCCTCAAGGGATAGCGTGGGGGCATGTCGAAGAATGCGAAGAAGGCAGGCAAGTCCTCCCACGGCGCGACGCCGGCGATCGTGGCTCTGGAGAAGGCCGGCATCGCGCACACGGTCCACCCCTACGAGCACGACCCGCTGAGCGACCTGGGCTACGGCCTGGAGGCAGCGCAGGCGATCGGCGTCGACGCCCCGCAGGTCTTCAAGACGCTCATGACCTCGGTCGACGGGCACCTCGTCGTCGCCGTCGTGCCGGTGGACCGCAAGCTCGACCTCAAGGCCCTCGCCCACGCCGCGGGCGCGAAGAAGGCGACCCTGGCCGACCAGGGGGACGCGGAGCGTGCCACCGGGTACGTCGTCGGCGGCATCTCCCCGCTCGGGCAGCGCACCGCGCACACCACGATCATCGACGAGTCCGCACTCGGCTTCGACACGGTGTACGTCTCGGGAGGCAGGCGCGGGCTCGACGTCGGGCTGTCCCCGGCGGACCTGGTGGCCGCCACCCGCGCGACGACCGCGCCGATCTCCCGGGACTAGCCAGGGACGTCCAGATGCTCAGCCTGAACGCCGTTCAGTGCTGTTGAACGCCGTTCAGGCGTGCTGGTACCCGGGGTAGCGCTGGTCGCTGGAGACGATGAGCTTGCCCATCGGCAGCAGGGAGACCGGGATCATCTTGAAGCTGGCGATGCCCAGCGGGATGCCGATGATCGTCACGCACATCGCGATGCCCGTGGCGAGGTGCCCCAGGGCAAGCCACCACCCGGCGACGATGAGCCAGATGATGTTGCCGATCGTCGACCACGCCCCCGCCTGCGGGTTGTCCACCACCACCCGTCCGAAGGGCCACAGCACATAGTTGGCCATGCGGAAGGAGGCGATGCCGAAGGGGATCGTGACGATGAGGATGCAGCAGATGATCCCGGCGACGGCGTACCCGATCGCCAGCCAGAACCCCGACAGCACGAGCCAGATGATATTCAGCAGCGTCTTCATGACACGACCCTAGAGGTCTAGCCGTCCACGCGCCGCACCACGACGTAGTCCCACTCGTCGAAGACCACCTCGTAGGTGGCCCCCGGGAACAGGCCCTCGGTGTAGGCGACCACGTCCTGGGGAGGGTTGCCACCCCAGGTCTGCGTGTCGATGACCACGTAGTCCGGACGCACCGAGGGGTCCGTGGCGATCCAGTACACCTCGTGGTCGGTGGCCAGCTGGACGATCAGACCGCGGTCACTGGCCACGCTCGCTCCGTCCGGGATCGCGGCGACGGCCCGCTCGGCGACCGCGACGCGGTCACCGCGCTCGTAGGTGGCGGGGTCCCAGAGGTCCTTGAGCGGGTAGTGGAAGCTCAGCACCACGGCGACGACCACCATGAGGGCGGGCGCGACCCTCGCATAGGTGCGCAGCCAGCTCCGCGGGGACGAGCGCAGCAGACGCAGCCCGTCGATCGCAGCGGCGAACAGCACCGGCATGAGGATGACCGAGTAGTGCCAGGTGGTCCCCCAGTAGAACTCGGTGGACCCGGCGAAGCGCCAGATCATCGTCGGCACGATGACCAGCGTCACCGGCGAGCGCAGCGCGACGAAGGCCGTGATGACCAGCAGCAGCACGATCGTCTGGATCTTGACCGACGGGCTGAGGAACTCCGTCACCAACCGGCTCATGCCGGCCAGCAGGCCGGCGTTCTCCCCGCTCCCTTCACCGAGCTTGCCCCAGTAGTCGTAGCGGCCGTGCGGGTTGAGCGCCGGCACGAAGACACCGACGATGAGCGCCATGGCGACCACCCCGGTCCCTGCCACGATCCACCCCAGACGGCGCTGCCCGCGCAGCCACAGCACCGCCCCGAAGGCTGCGACCGTCAGCCCGAGGTCTTCCTTGACCCCGAGCAGCAGCACGACCCAGATGGCGCTCGCCCGCCACCGCTCGGTGAGGAACGCCGCCATCCCGAAGGCCAGCAGCGGGACCGCGAGCGCGTACTCGTGGAACTGGACGTCGATCGCGGACTGGATGCCCCAGGAGAACGCATAGGCGACGCCGACCCCCAACCCAGGCCACGGCCCGAGGATCCGGCGGGCGGTCACGGTGATCGGGATGATCGAGACGGCCACCAGCACGCACTGCGCCACGAGCAGGGTGACCGGGGAGGGGAAGATCCGGTAGAACGGCGCCAGGACCACCAGCAGCGGGGAGAAGTGGTCACCGAGCTGGTTGAAGTCCGGTCCCTTGATGCTCACGATCGGCGCGCCCAGGTGGGCATAGCCCTTGACCGCCTGCTCGAAGATCGCCAGGTCCCACGACGGGTTGGCCCACCGGTGCCAGCGCGCCAGGGACAGCACGAGGTAGGCGAGGAAGGCCACGACGGTGAGCAGCGCGACCGGCCAGTGGGTGCGTACGTGTCTCACCGGCACAGTCTGGCGTATCGGCGACCCAACTACGATGCTGTCCATGCCCGACACTGTTGCCTACGCTCTCGCGCGCGTCCAGGAGCGCATCGACTCCGCCTGCCGTGCCGCCGGCCGGGACGCAGCCGGTGTCCGGCTGCTGCTGGCCACCAAGACACAGCCGGCCGACGTCGTGCGGGAGGCGCTGGCCGGCGCACCGGCCGGGACGGTGCTCATCGGGGAGAACCGGGTGCAGGAGCTCGCGGACAAGGCACCGGCGCTGGCCGACCTCGGTGTGGCGGCGCACCTCATCGGGCCGCTGCAGTCCAACAAGATCAACCACGCCCTGCGCGCCCTCGCCCTGCACGGGCACGCATGCGTGGAGACGATCGACTCCCTCGCCCTGGCCCAGAAGCTCTCCGCCCGGGTCGTGGGCGGACCGCTCGATCCCCTCGACGTCATGATCCAGGTCAACGTCTCCGGTGAGGAGTCCAAGGCCGGGGTGGCCCCGGACCGCGCGCTCGACCTCGCCCATGGGGTCGGCGAGCTGCCCGGGCTCACCCTGCGCGGCTTCATGACCATCGCCTCACCGACCCGGGACGAAGGGACCGCCCGGGCGGAGTTCGCGCTGCTGCGCGGGGTCCGCGACGAGGTCGCCGGGTCGGGGGCCGCGGGCACGGCGCAGGCCCAGGAGCTGTCCATGGGGATGAGCCGAGACCTCGAGTGGGCGGTCGCCGAGGGGTCCACGATCGTCCGGGTCGGGTCGGCGGTCTTCGGGGCGCGTCCGCGGTAGCCGTGGGCTCCTCCGTCCCGCGAATAGGATTGCCAGGACAGCTACTGGTCCCACGGAGAAGGTGCCGCATGATCGAGATCCTCAGCCCGAGCGAGATCACCCGGGCGCGCGCGACCGGCGCTCTCGTTGCGCGCATCCTGCAGACGGTCAAGGACCGCACCACTGTGGGCACCAACCTCCTGGAGATCGACCGCTGGACGCAGGCCATGATCGCCGATGCCGGCGCCGAGTCCTGCTACGTCGACTACGCGCCCTCCTTCGGTCGCGGGCCCTTCGGCCACTACATCTGCACCTCCGTCAACGACGCCGTGCTCCATGGGCTGCCCCACGACTACACCCTGGCCGACGGTGACCTGCTGACCCTCGACCTCGCCGTCTCCTTGGACGGCATCGCTGCCGACTCCGCCCTCACCTTCATCGTGGGCACCTCGCGCCCCTCGGAGAGCGTCGCCCTGATCACCGCGACCGAGCGGGCGCTGACCGCCGGCATCGCCGCGGCCCGGCCAGGGGCGCGCATCGGCGACATCTCCCACGCCATCGGTGAGGTGCTGGGCGCGGCGGGGTACCCGGTCAACACGCAGTTCGGCGGCCACGGGATCGGCTCGACGATGCACCAGGACCCGCACGTGCCCAACACCGGGCGCCCCGGCCGCGGCTACACCCTGCGTCCTGGGCTGCTGCTCGCGCTCGAGCCGTGGGTCATGGCTGACACCGCCGAGCTCGTCACCGACGACGACGGCTGGACCCTCAAGAGCGCGACCGGCTGCCGCACCGCGCACAGCGAGCACACGATCGTGATCACCGACGACGGCGCGGAGATCCTCACGCTGCGCTGACGCCCCTGCCCTGACGCGACCGGTCAGCGGCTCGTGGACCTGCGGTACTGGGCGTTGGCCACCGGGATGAAGATCGCCAGGATCGCGACCGACCAGATGAGCGTATAGACCTCCGGGTGCAGCAGCGGCCACGCCGTGGGCGCCGGAGTGCCGGGCGGGATGTTGCCGAAGAGCTCGCGTGCGGCCTGAGTGACCGAGGAGACCGGGTTCCACTCGGCAAAGGTCTGCAGAGCAGTGGGGAGCGTCTCGAGCGGCACAAAGGTGTTCGCGACGAAGGTGAGCGGGAAGATGACGATGAAGGAGGCGTTGTTGACCACCTCAGGGCTCGGCACGAGCATCCCGATCCACGCCATGATCCACGAGATCGAGTAGGCGAAGACGAGCAGCAGCCCGAAGCCAGCCGCCGCTTCCCAGAACGAGGTGTTGATCCGCCACCCCACGAGCAGCCCGGTGAGGGACATGACGATGAGCACGAGGATGTTGTTCACCACGTCGGAGAAGGTCCGGCCGCTGAGCACCGCCGACGGCGCCATGGGCAGGGAGCGGAAGCGGTCGATCACCCCCTTCTTCACATCCTCGGCCAGCCCGGCGCCGGTGATCGTCGAACCGAAGATCACCGTCTGGGCGAAGATCCCGGCGATGAGGAACTCCCGGTAGGCCTGGCTGGTCTCGTCCGAGCCGCCCACGTCGATCGCCCCGCCGAACACGTAGGCGAACAGCAGCACGAACATGATTGGTGACAGTGTGGTGAACACGAGCAGGTCGGGGACGCGCTTGATCTTGATGATGTTGCGCTTGGCCACCACCGCGGCGTCGGCCAGGACGTAGGGGACCTTCATCGCTCTGCTCCTCCCTTCACGTCCTCGGGGGCGACCGTCTCCTCGGTCGTCCGGCCGGTCAGGGTGAGGAAGGCGTCGTCGAGGGTGGGCCGGCGCAGCCCCACGTCGTCGAGCTCGATGCCGGCTCCCTCGAAGGCGTGCAGCGCGGCGGTGAGCGTCGCCACGCCCAGGTCTGCCGAGACGGCGAAGGTGCGCCGCTCGAGGTCGTTCTGCGGACTGGTGCCCAGGCGGGACATGAGCTCTTCGGCGTCGGCCAGGCGCTCCCGGTCACGGATGGTGACCTCGAGGCGCTCCCCACCCACCTGGAGCTTGAGCTGGTCGGCGGTGCCCCGGGCGATGGCCTTGCCGTGGTCGATGACGACGATCTCGTCGGCGAGCACGTCAGCCTCTTCCAGGTACTGGGTGGTCAGCAGGAGGGTGGTGCCCTCGGCGACGAGGCTGCGGATGACGTCCCACATCTGGATGCGTCCACGGGGGTCCAGGCCCGTCGTCGGCTCGTCGAGGAAGAGCACTGGCGGGTGGGCCACGAGGGCGCCGGCGAGGTCGAGTCGGCGGCGCATGCCGCCGGAGTACGTGCGCGTGGGCCGGTCACCGGCGTCCTCGAGGTCGAACTGGGCGAGCAGCTCACGCGCCCGGCTGCGACTGTGCGCCTTGCCCAGGTGGTAGAGCCGGCCGATCATGTCGAGGTTCTCGAAGCCGGTGAGGTACTCGTCGACGGCCGCGTACTGCCCGGACAGGCCGATGTGGCGGCGCACCTCGCGAGGATCGGCCCGGACGTCGATCCCGGCGACGGTGGCGGCGCCTTCGTCAGCCGCCAGCAGCGTGGCCAGGATGCGGACGATCGTCGTCTTGCCGGCACCGTTGGGGCCGAGCAGGCCCAGGACAGTCCCGGCGTGGACGTCGAGGTCCACGCCGTCCAGGGCAACGACCTTGCCGTAGCGCTTGGTGAGACCGCGCGCCTGGATGACCGGGGCGGTCCCGGCCTCGTGACGGCGAGAAGATGTGGCGTAGGTCACGTTTCCTAACCTACGACCGGTCCCGCCGCGGTGCGACCCTTGATCCGCATGCCGGGCGGGTGACGCCGGGGTGCGTCCTGGGCGAGCCGCGGCGTCGGGCTGGTCGCTAGCCGAGCAGAGCGGTGTAGCCAGCCACGCCGACGATGCCTCCGGCGATCGGAGCAGCGACCGGGACCCAGGAGTAGCCCCAGTCCGAGGTGCCCTTGTTCTTCAGCGGCAGCAGGGCGTGCAGGATGCGCGGACCGAGGTCACGGGCAGGGTTGAGCGCCGGCCCCGTGGGCCCGCCGAGGCCGACGACGAGCGCCCACACGAGGAACCCGACGCCGAGCGCCGCGGCCCCGGACTCCCCGGCAAAGCTCGGGGAGTTGAGGATGCCCAGCGCGCAGGAGGTGAGCACCATGGTGCCGAGGAACTCGTTGGCGAAGCCGTTGACGCGACTGTTGGCTGCGTTGATCGTAGAGAAGGTCGCGAGGATGTCCTCGGGGTCCTCGGTGCGGTCGTAGTACGGCTTGTGCGTGACGACGATGGCCATCTGACCTGCCATCGCCCCGAGCAGCTGGGCGAGGATGTACCACGGCACGACGTCCCAGCCCTGGTGGCCGTTGATCGCGAGCCCGAGGGTCATGGCGGGGTTGATCTGAGCACCGGAGATCCCGGCGAACATCATCACCGGGATCATCACGCCGAAGCCGTAGCCCATCGCGATGAGGCTCCACCCACCGTGGTAGCCCTTGCTGCCCTTGAGGTGGACGTTGGCCACCGTCCCGTTGCCGATGATGATGAGGATCGCGGTCCCGATGAACTCGCAGAGGACCTTCACTGTCATGCTGTACTCGTCCATCAGCGCACTCGCTCTCCGTCGATTGGGACCGGTCCTGACGCAGGTCACGGTCACGGTCGGGGTCTGCAGAGCAACCTAGCCTGAACGCGGCGGATTTGCTCCTGCGTATCGGATACGCGATTGTCAGTGACATGAAGATGCCGTTCTCCCGCAAGCAGCGTGCCGCGTCCATCCCCGAAGGCGTCACGGAGACCTGGTCGGAGCAGGAGAACGCCGTCGTCATCCACGTCCCGATCGACGCCTCCATCCCCGACACGAGCCTCGTCGCCGACCAGCTCTCCGAGCGGGTCATCGCCACTGTCGGCGCCGTGCAGGCAGGCCTGTTCGGCCACTGCATCCCCGACGGCGCGACCGGTGCCGGGGTGCGCATCCAGGTGGACACCGGTACGACGCCGCTGCCACCGCTGGCCGAGCACGGGCTGGAGATCCTGCGCGAGCACCTCGGGCAGTCGATCCCGCTCTCGGTCGTGACCGCGAAGCCCGCTCCGGCCGTCAGGGCGCCCAAGGGCAAGCGGAAGAAGGCTGGGGCCGGACAGGGCGGGGCTGCTGGGGTGACTGGGGCGGCCGGTGCGGCTGCTGCGGCGTCGGATCAGCCCACGGTGACAGGTCCGGGCGCCGACTCAACCGCTGACGAGGTCGATGACGAGGCCACGGACGAGGCCCCCGCCGTCGTCACGCCTTCGGTCGTCGAACCCGCGGTGACGCCGGGGCTGACGCCCGCCGCCTACACCTGGGATGCCGACAACGAGCGCCTGCGCGCGGAGATCGTCTACCTCGGCGCCTCGGGCGCGGACGCCCAGACCCAGGTCGACGTCCGCACCCTCGTCGAGCTGACCATCGCCGCACTGGCTGCCCCTGAGACCCGAGCACAGATCCCCGCCGAGGCGGCTGCGGACCACCCGGTGTGGCTGACGGTCGTCGTCAACGAGGACGCGGTGGGACCGCTCACCGAGAAGATGTTCGAGGACGGTGAGGACCAGTTCGAGGGGACGCGGGTCGACTTCGTCGTCATGACCGAGCCGCGCGGGGTTGTCGAGGAGATGCTCGCCGGGCGGTAGCCGCTGCTCTCACGGGAGGGCCAACCCGACTGTCAAGGACTCTTGACAGCGCTGCTCCAGTCAAGCATCCTTGACACACGTCAAGGATGCTTGACACTCGGAGCCTCGGGGAGACCTCATGCCTAGCCACCTGTCCCAGCTGCAGAACCTCAGTCCTGCGCCGCTCGTCGTCGCCGCGCTGGTGATCGCCGTCGTCGCGCTTGTCGTCTACGAGCCGGTCTCCGGCAAGCGGAGCTACGCGAGGTTCCTGCAGGCCGAAGCCGTCCAGGGCGAGCCTGCCCGGCTGCGGTTCTACCGCTCGTGGATCATCCAGGGCTGCGTGACCGCCCTCCTGGGGATCCTCCTCGTGCTGGCGCTGCCCGGGGTCGGCCTGGCCGAGATCGGCTTCCGGGCCGTCGATGCCAGCGGGCTGGACCGCTTCGGGCTGTCCGACGGCTCCATCGGGGCCAGCACGATCGCCGGGATGGTCACCGGGGCTGCGGTCGCGGTGATCGGCATGGCACTCGTCATGCGCCGCCGGCCCACGTCAGGCACGTCCGGCGGACCGGCGCAGCTGGCCGCCGTCCAGCCGATGCTGCCCCGGACCGGGCGCGGGCGGTGGGGATGGTCGGCACTGTCCCTGAGCGCCGGTGTCACCGAGGAGATCACCTACCGCGGTCTGCTCGTCCTCACGCTCGCGGTCGCCCTCCCGTCACAGACCCCGACCGCCGTCATCGTCGCCCTCGCAGCCGTGCTGTTCGGCGTGGCGCACTGGTACCAAGGCCGGGCGGGCATGGTCGCCACCGGGCTCGCCGGAGCCGCGCTGACCGTGCTCTACCTCGGGACCGGCAGCCTGCTCCTCCCGATGGTCCTGCACACCTTGATCGACCTGCGGGCACTGCTGCTGCCGACCGGAGCGGGCGCCCTGGCGACGGAGCCAGCTGCCCAGGCCCCGGCGTCGGGCATCGCCTCTGATCAGACGTCCCACGAGACTGCCCGAGGAGCCTGAACCATGCTCAACGACGTTCGCGCACTGCGCGAGGAGGCGGGGCTCTCCCAGGGTGCGCTCGGCGCCCTGCTGGGCGTCTCGCGCCAGACCATCAACTCGATCGAGACCGGCAAGTACGACCCGTCGCTCCCGCTCGCCATCGCCATCGCCCGCCACTTCGCCACGACCGTCGAGGAGATCTTCCATGTCGATGCCTGAGAACCCCGCGCAGCCCGGCCCCGCGCAGACCGGCCCCGTACAGCCCGGCCATGTACAGCCCGGCCCCGCCCGGCGCGGCTCACCGTCGCGTTCCACGGTCTCGCCGAAGCGCCAGCGCGCGATCCTGCTCGCGACCCTCGGGCTGCTGCTCGCGATAGCCGGCACGTACGCAGCCTTCGACGAGTGGTCGACCGCAGCGGGCGTGCTCTGCGGCGGTGGGCTCGTCCTCGGACTCATGTGGTTCGCCGGGTGGCGCGCGAGCAGCCGGGGCGTCGACGCCGCGACGGCCGAGCGCGTCTTCTCCGGCCGCGGCGACGAGCGGGACAAGCGCGTCTACCTCACCACGATGGCGGTCGTCGGCTACGTCGCCTTCATCACCGCGGCTCTGCTGCCTGCGGCGGTCAACCTCGGGCTGGACGGGGACGTGGCGCTCGGCTCACTCCCCTACCTGCTCATCACCACTGGAGTAGTCACCTTCATCACCACCGACCGCCGCACCTAACCCCCACCCTCCCTCCCCTCCCCTCCCCCGCTGAGTGCACGATTCTGTACGCGACGCGCCGGTGCGACACGCGCATTTTTTTCGTGCACTCAGCGGAGGGGCTGGGTGGGGTGGGGGGAGACCGGGAGGGTCAGGGGACTCGGGCGGTCCATTCGGGGGTGCTGAACTTTGTCTCGGCGAGCTCGCGGGCTCGGGCCCACTCGGCTTCGGTGACTGTGCCCTCGACGGTGTCGTAGCGGGAGCGGAAGTGGGCCTTGAAGGCCTCGATGACGTCGGCGCGGGACATGCCCGTCTGCGACCGGACCGGGTCCACGCGCTTGTTGGCGCTCTTGGTGCCCTTGTCGCTCATCTTCTCGCGGCCGATGCGCAGCACCTCGAGCATCTTGTCCGCGTCGATGTCGTAGGCCATCGTCACGTGGTGCAGCACCGCGCCACCGACGAAGCGCTTCTGCGCGGCGCCGGCGATCTTGCCGGCCGGTGAGGCGATGTCGTTGAGCGGCTGGTACGTCGCGTGCACGCCCAGGTCGGCCAGGGCGCCGAGCACCCAGTCGTCGAGGAAGGCGTAGGACTTCTCGAAGCTCAGCCCCTCCACGAGGGAGCTGGGCACGGTGAGGGAGTACGTGATCGTGTTCCCGGGCTCGATGAACATCGCGCCGCCGCCGGAGATCCGGCGCACCACGGTGATGCCGTGCTTGGCGGCACCCTCGGGGTCCACCTCGTTCTTCAGCGACTGGAAGGAGCCGATGACCACGGCCGGGGCGCCCCACTCCCAGATGCGCAGGGTGGGCGCACGGGTGCCGGCGTCGACCGACTCCGAGATCGCCTGGTCGAGGGCCATCTGCATGGCCGGGTCCTGGGGACCGTCGTGGATGATCTCGAAGGTGTGGTCGTGCCAGCCGGTGGCGTGCCCGAGCGCCCGACGCGCGGCGATCGCCACTGCCTCGGGGGTGAACCCGATGAGCGTGGCCCCCGGGTCCAGTGCCCGGGTGATCGCCTCGGCGAGCACCGCGACCGGCGCCGTCGCCGGCATGCCGTTCAGCGCGGAGTTGATGTCGAGCAGGGCGTCGTCGGGCTCGAGGAAGAAGTCGCCGCTGACGGCCACCTCTGCCAACCGGTCGCCGTCGACCTCCAGGTCGATCGCCACGAGCTTGCCGCCAGGAACTTTATATTCGCCTCTCACGGCTACAGCCTAGACGCGACGACGCGCGGGGCGGGTGTGCGCTTGCTCACGCACGTCGTCGACGTCTGGTGTCAGCGCGGCGTGACGCCGGCGTGGATGAGGCCGTAGATCGCGGAGTCCGTCAGCGCTTCCCAGGAGGCCTCGAGCAGGTTGGGGCCCACTCCGACCGTCGACCAGCTCGTGTGCCCGTCCGTCGTCTCGATGAGCACCCGGGTGATCGCGTCGGTCCCCTGCATCTGGTCGAGCATGCGGACCTTGAAGTCGATCAGCTCGAAGGCCTTGATCTCGGGGTAGACCGTCGTCAGGGCGCTGCGCAGCGCGTGATCGAGGGCGTTGACCGGACCGTTGCCCTCCCCCGTCACCACGACCCGCTCCCCGCCGGCGATGAGCTTGACGGTGGCCTCGGCCGTCGCCTCGGTCCCGCGGTGACCGGTGCGCTCGACGATGGTGCGCCAGCTCTCGACCGCGAAGTACGGCGGTCGTTCGCCGTGCACCTCGTCGATGAGCAACAGCTCGAAGGAGGCGTCGGCGGCATCGAAGGTATAGCCGTTGGCCTCGGAGGCCTTGACCCGGTTGGTGATCCGGGTGAGCAGCTCACCCTGGCCCGAGAGGTCGAAGCCCAGCTCCTTGCCCTTGAGCTCGATCGAGGCGCGTCCGGCCATGTCGGAGATGAGCATGCGCATGTCGTTGCCCACCCGGGTGGGGTCGATGTGCTGGTAGAGGTCGGGGTCGACCTTGATGGCGCTCGCGTGCAGCCCGGCCTTGTGCGCGAAGGCGCTCGCACCGACGTACGGCTGGCGGGCGTACGGGGAGATGTTGGTGATCTCGCTGATCGCGTGGGCGATCCGGCTCGACTCCTCCAGCCCTCCCCCGGTCAGCAGCGTCCGGCCGCCCTTGAGCTCGAGGTTCGCCACGACGGTGATGAGGTCGGCGTTGCCGGTCCGCTCGCCGTAGCCGTTGACCGTGCCCTGCACGTGCGCGCAGCCGGCCTCGACCGCGGCCAGCGAGTTCGCGACGGCGCAGCCGGTGTCGTTGTGCGCGTGCATCCCCAAGATCGCCTCAGGCCCGACGGCGGCGCGCACCTGGGTGACGATCTCACCCACCCAGTTGGGCAGCATGCCACCGTTGGTGTCGCACAGCGCCACCACCTCGGCGCCTGCAGCGAAGGCCGCCTGAACCGCAGCGGTGGAGTACGCGGGGTCGTAGCGGAAACCGTCGAAGAAGTGCTCGGCGTCGATGACGACCCGGCGGCCTTCACCGACGAGGAAGTCCACGGTGTCCGTGATCATCGCGAGGTTCTCCTGCGGCGTGGTGCGCAGCGCCCGCTCCACGTGGCGGACGTCCGACTTCGCGACGAGGGTGATGACCGGGGCCTCGGAGGCGAGCAGGGCGAGCACCTGCGGGTCCTCGCTCGCACGCAGCCCCACCTTCCGGGTGGCCCCGAAGGCAGCCAGCACAGCGTTCTTGAGCGTGAGCTCCTTGGCAGCGCGGGAGAAGAAGTCGGTGTCCTTAGGGACAGCTCCTGGCCACCCACCCTCGATGAAGCCGACGCCGAGCTCGTCGAGCAGCGGGGCGATCGCGAGCTTGTCCGCGACGGAGAGGTTCATGCCCTCTTGCTGTGCGCCGTCGCGCAGGGTGGTGTCGTAGACGTGGAAGGTCACTCGACTGCTCTTCTCTCGGTAGTTCTGGGCGGGACGGACACGGCCTGAGCAGGCCGAACAGCTCCCCACAGCATTGTGCTCGACGCCGCCGGACGACGGCGTTGGCGTCCACCACAAGAAACTCACGGGGTCCTGGGTGACTGTGACCAGCCTCGCCGTCTGCGCTGCCGCTCCGGCTGGGGTGTGCCGGGCAACAAAAAAACCCCCCGGGTACGGGAGGTTTGCGCGTCCGGCGAACTGACCGGGCGCGCTACACGATAATGAGCGCAGAGGCGACGGTGTGTGTCATGTCACACATCATGACACACCCCCGGGCGCCAGCGCCATCCCCATCCGACGCTCCCCTCCGGAGCCCTCTCCGCCCGACCTCCCGCTCCCCACCCCTCGCTCCGCCGCCCGCCCCCACCCCGAACTCGTGAACCCTTCCCCGAACTCGTGAGCCAGACGGGTTCTGGGCACCGCACAGGCGGGTGGCTCACGAGTTCGCGGGCTCGGTCACGAGTTCGCGAGATGACTCACGAGTTCGTGGGTGGGCGTAAGTCGGGCCCGCTCACGAGTTCGCGGGGGGGACGGGTACACGGGGGCGGGGTCGAGGGGGTGGGCGGGCGAGGGTGGAGGGATGGGGTCAGACGAGGCGGGTGAGCCAGTTGTGGCGGTCGGCTGCGCGGCCGTTCTGGATGTCGGTGAGCTCGGTGCGCACCGCCATCGTGACCTCGCCGGCGCCGCCGTCGGCGATCGTCAGGTCGAAGCCCTCGCCAGCCAGACGCCCGATCGGGGTGACCACAGCGGCCGTGCCGCAGGCGAAGACCTCGGTGATGGATCCGTCGCGCAGGCCCTCCTGGACCTCGGTGAGCAAGATCCGGCGTTCGACGATCGTGTGCCCGCGGTCGGCGAGGAGCTGCAGGATCGAGGACCGGGTGACACCTTCGAGGATCGACCCGCTCAGCTCCGGCGTCTCGACCGTGCCGTCGGCCCGGACGAAGAAGACGTTCATCCCGCCGAGCTCTTCGATCGCGGTGTTCGTGGAGGCGTCCAGGAAGCAGACCTGGTCGCAGCCCTTCTCGTAGGCGTACATCTGCGGGAGCAGGCTCGCGGCGTAGTTGCCGCCGCACTTGGCCGCACCCGTGCCGCCCGCGCCGGCGCGGTGGTAGTCCTCGGCGACCCAGATGGAGACGGGCTTGACCCCGCCGGAGAAGTACGGGCCCACCGGGGAGGCGATGACGAGGAACTCCGCCTCGAGCGTGGGGCGCACTCCGAGGAACGCCTCGGAGGCGTACATGAACGGGCGAAGGTACAGGCTCGCCTCGTCACCGGAGGGGACCCACTCGACGTCCGTCCGCACGAGCGCGGTGATCGCACCGATGAAGTCGGAGACGGAGAGCTCAGGCAGAGCCAGTCGGCGAGCCGACTGCTGGAAGCGCTTGGCGTTGGCCTCGGGACGGAAGGTCCAGATCGACCCGTCCGCGTGCCGGTACGCCTTGAGCCCTTCGAAGATCTCCTGGCCGTAGTGCAGCACGGCGCTGGCCGGGTCGAGCAGCAGCGGGCCGTACTTCTCGACGCGGTGGTTGCCCCATCCGGTCTCTGACGTCCAGGTCACCCGAGCCATGTGATCGGTGAAGACGGTGCCGAACTTGGGGGCAGCGAGGGCTTCCTCCCGGTCAGGCGCCGGCAGCAGCGCGTCAGAGAGGGTGACCGCGAAGCGCTCGGTGGCGTCCTCGGTGGTCTGGGAGGAGTTTTCGAGAGTGGAGCTCATGATCAAGGCCTTTCACCTGGCGACCATTCATTTTCCCACGCCGCGACCGAAGATCGGTCGCGGCGTGGGGAACAGTCTGGGAAGAGTTACCGGTGAAGACGGTCGGGGTTGGTGATCAGCCGCGCACGCGGTCAGCGAGGGCGGTGCCAACCTCGGCCGTCGACCGTACTCGCCCGCCGCGCTCGACGAGGTCAGCGGCGACGGCTGCCTCGACGCGAGCGGCCTCGGCCGGCAGGCCCAGGTGGTCGAGCATCATGGCGACCGACAGCACGGTGGCCGTCGGGTCGGCCTTGCCCTGCCCGGCGATGTCCGGGGCGGAACCGTGGACCGGCTCGAACATCGACGGTGCGGTGCGGTCCGGGTTGATGTTCGCCGACGCGGCCAGGCCGATGCCGCCGGTGATCGCGGCCGCCTGGTCGGTGAGGATGTCACCGAAGAGGTTGTCGGTGACGATGACGTCGAAGCGCGACGGGTTCGTGGTGAGGAAGATAGTGGCGGCGTCCACGTGCAGGTAGTCGGTGGTCACGTCCGGGAAGTCCGCGTTGACGGCCTCGACCGTGCGTCGCCACAAGTGACCGGCGTGGACGAGCACGTTGTGCTTGTGCACGAGGGTGAGGTGCTTGCGCGGGCGGGCCTGGGCCCGGGCGAAGGCATCACGGACGACGCGCTCGACGCCGAAGGCCGTGTTGACGGACACCTCGTTGGCGACCTCGTGCGGGGTTCCCACGCGGATCGCGCCGCCGTTGCCGACATATGGGCCCTCGGTGCCTTCACGCACGACGACGAAGTCGATCTCGCCGGGCTCGGCCAGCGGCGACTTGACGCCCTGGTAGAGCTTGCCCGGACGGAGGTTGACGTAGTGGTCGAGGGCGAAGCGGAGCTTGAGCAGCAGCCCGCGCTCGAGGACGCCGGAGGGCACGGACGGGTCGCCGATCGCTCCGAGGAGGATCGCGTCGTGGGTGCGGATCGCGTCGAGGTCGGCGTCGGTGAGCGTCTCACCGGTCGCGTGCCAGCGCTGGGCGCCCAGGTTGAAGGGCGTCGTGGTGACCTTGACGTCCGTGGACTCCAGCGCGGCGTCGAGCACGGCGAGCCCCTGCTCGACGACCTCGATCCCGATGCCGTCGCCTGCCACTACTGCCAGTTCGATGTTCCTCGTCATGCCCGGGATGCTACTCCCGCAGTCCCAGTGTGCGGACGTTCATCTCATATGTTGAGCATGGTATTTGACAGCCTGCCAGGTGGTGCGCATGCCGACTTGGCAACCGCGCCCCCCAAGGCCACGCTGGGGCGATGACCATCGTGAAGATCAATGCCATCGACGTCCCCGAGGGCGCCGGAGCCGAGCTCGAGAAGCGGTTCGCCGCGCGCATGGGGGCGGTGGAGAACTCCCCAGGCTTCCTCGGCTTCGAGCTGCTGCGCCCGGTCGCCGGCGAGACCCGCTACTTCGTCTACACCCGGTGGGAGACCGAGGAGCACTACCAGGCCTGGGCCGAGGGCCCGGCCCGCGCCGCTCACGCCGGCTCGGGCGAGCGGCCCGCGCCGGTGTCCACCGGAGCGAACCTGCTCGCGTTCGAGGTCGTGCTCAGCGCCGGGTCCTGACCGCCAGCCGCGCGGGTGACGCAGCTACGGGCCGGGACGATCAGGGTCGCCCTGGCGTAGGCTCTATCACTTGCGTGAACGCCGTTCAGTCGCGGCGATGGCTGGAGCGTCGGCCGTCTTCATCCTTGTCAACGCCTGTCACGTCGGGCCCTCGTCCCAGGAGCGTCCATGTCCGTCCAGACCAGCCAGCGCGAGATGCAGCGCATGGCGATCGAGCTGGAGATCAAGGCGGTCGCTCGCAAGCAGCTGTCCGTCGACGGCGTCCAGCAGGTCACCTTGCGCGGGATCGCCCGCGCGATGGGCATGACGGCGCCAGCTCTCTACCGCTACTTCCCCAGTCTCGACGACCTCGTCGCCTCGCTGTGCCAGGACTTCTTCGTCGAGGTCACCGAGGCCATCTCGCAGGCGATCACCGAGTCGTCAGACGCCCCCGGGCACGCCATGCACGCCGCCATCCGCACTCTCCGGGACTGGGCGACCGGTCACACGGGCGAGTTCACTCTCATGCTCCGCGACGGCGCGGACCAGGTCGCACCGGGCGCGGGGACGTGCACAGGCAGCCAGAAGCTCGCCGAGGTCTTCTTCGGCCTCTACGTCAAGATGTGGCACGCCCAGGCCTTCCCCGTGCCCGAGCTCACCGAGGCGTCGGCGGCGAGCTGCGCCCACATGGCACGGTTCGCAAGCGTGGCAGAGACGGATCGTGCCGACCTGCCGCCCGGCGCGCTCTTCGTCTTCGCCCAGACCTGGGTCCGCCTCTACGGGGTCATCACCATGGAGGTGTTCGGGCAGCTGGCGTTCATGTTCGACGACGTCACGCCGTACTTCGAGAGCGAGCTCGAGGACGCGGCGATCGCGCTGGGCGTCCCCTACGTCCCCCGCGAGGCCACGGACGCCTGAGCGAGGCTCAGCGCGTGGGGTAGAGCAGCTCGAACCGCTCGGTCACCACCTGGAAGTCCGCCGGCAGAGCATCCAGCCCCAGCGTGCGCTGGAAGTACCTCGTGTGCCCGGCGCGCCAGGACTCCAGCGACCGGTCGTCCTCGCCCTCGGCAGCCGCGAAGTCGGCGTCCACGTCCTCGAAGGCCACGACCTGAACGTGCGTGGTGCGGATCAGCGCCGCGGGGTGGCCTTCCCCGTCGAGGATGATGGAGAGCTCGCCCACCACGGGGATCGGGGTGTCTTCCGCGTCGTAGTCCGCCAGCGCCGACGACGTAGCCGTCTTCGTCCCGGCGAGCACCAGCGCGAGCAGCTCGTCGGCCAGGACGGGGTTGTCTCCGAAGGCCCAGGCCACGGGCGGGATCCCGGCGGCCACCGTCAGGCCGCCCACGACCGCGATCTTGCCCAGGCCAGCATGCCCGCGGGAGGTCTCCCAGAAGGAGGTGATCTCGTCGTCGAGCACGCTGTCCTGCTCGATCTCCTGCTGCGCCGCCTCGGCAGCCGCGTACGGAGACACGGCGGTGTCCACGGTGTCGGCGGAGGCGAGGTCGGTCTCTTCGGCTGCGGTCATGGGTAGATCATCGCGCATCGCCCGCACCCGGGGAAGCAGCGCCGCGCACTGAGACTCGACGCCCCCTCCGCTGGGCGCCGGTCACGCTTCGTCGGGCTCGATCCGCGTGAGGACGAAGACCGGGATCTCCCGGTCGGTCGAGCGCTGATAGTCGGCGTAGGGCGGGTAGGCCGCCACGGCCCGCTCCCACCACAGGGCGCGCTCGTCGCCGGTGACCTCGCGGGCCATCATGTCCCAGCTCTGCGTGCCGTCCCGCAGCTCCACGTGAGGGTGGGCGACGACGTTGTAGTACCAGACCGGGTGCTTGGGGGCGCCGCCGAGAGAGGCGACCACCGCGTACTCCCCCGCGTGCTCGACCCGCATGAGCGGCGTCTTGCGCAGCTTGCCGGAGTGCGCACCCACGGTGGTGAGGATGACCACGGGCATCCCGCGCAGCGTGGTGCCCTGCGTCCCGCCGGAGCTCTCGTAGAGCTCGACCTGCGTGCGCGATCGGTCATCGGGGCTGGGTTCGTAGACTCCCTGGAGCGGCATCTCCTCAGTACAGCAGAAACACCGCACCCCGCACGACCGGAAGGCCGTGCGGGGTGCGGTGGTGCTTCAGGGACAGCGGGGCGATCAGCGTCCTGCGGAGCCCTCGACGTAGTCGGTGTCAGACGGCTTGACCCACGCGAAGAGCTTGCGCAGCTCGCGGCCGGTGGCCTCGATCGGGTGCTGCTCGCCCTTGGCGCGCAGCTCCTTGAACTCAGGAGCTTCGTTGTCCTGGTCGTTGATGAAGCGCTCGGCGAAGGCACCGTTCTGGATGTCCGCGAGGACAGCCTTCATGTTCTCCTTCACCTCGGGGGTGATGACGCGCGGGCCGGAGACGTAGTCGCCGTACTCAGCGGTGTCGGAGACGGACCAGCGCTGCTTGGCGATGCCACCCTCCCACATGAGGTCCACGATGAGCTTGAGCTCGTGCAGCACCTCGAAGTAGGCGACCTCAGGCTGGTAGCCGGCCTCGGTGAGGACCTCGAAGCCGTACATGACCAGCTGCGAGGCGCCACCGCACAGCACAGCCTGCTCGCCGAACAGGTCGGTCTCGGTCTCTTCGGTGAAGGTCGTCTTGATACCGGCGGCGCGCAGGCCACCGATCGCCTTGGCGTAGGAGAGCGCGAGCTCCCAGGCGCCGCCGGAGGCGTCCTGCTCGACCGCGACGATCACGGGGACGCCGCGGCCGTCGAGGAACTCGCGACGCACGAGGTGACCCGGTCCCTTGGGGGCGACCATGACGACGTCGTGGCCCGGCTCGGGCTTGATGTAGCCGTAGCGGATGTTGAAGCCGTGACCGAAGACCAGAGCGGCGCCCTCGTTGAGGTTCGGGGCGATCTCCTCGGTGTAGAGGTGACGCTGGACCTGGTCCGGCGCGAGGATGACGACGACGTCGGCCTCCTTGACGGCCTCGGCGACGGTCACGACGCGCAGGCCCTCGTTCTCTGCCTTGGCACGCGAGGCAGAGCCTTCGCGCAGGCCGACGCGGACGTCGACGCCGGAGTCGCGCAGGTTCAGCGCGTGCGCGTGCCCCTGGCTGCCGTAGCCGATGACCGCAACCTTGCGGCCGGCAATGATGGACAGATCAGCATCGTCGTCGTAGAACAGCTCAGCCACCGTGGATCTCCTTGTTTCTTGGGTGTATCAGTTGATGTAAGTGTCTCAGGCCGAACGCGTCGTGCGTTCGAGCGCCCGGTCAGTGATCGACCGGGCTCCGCGCCCGATCCCGACCGTGCCGGACTTGACGATCTCCCGGACCCCGAAGGGCTCGAGCGCTGCGAGGAGCGCGGCGAGCTTTTCCGGGTTTCCGGTCGCCTCGATGGTCACGGCGTCCGGGACGACGTCGACCACGTGGGCGCGGAACAGCTGGACGACCTCGAGCACGTGCGTGCGGGTGGTGAGGTCGGCCCGAACCTTCACGAGCATGAGTTCTCGTTGTACCGCCGCTGCCGGGTCCAGCTCGACGATCTTGATGACGTTGATCAGCTTGTTCAGCTGCTTGGTCACCTGTTCCAGCGGGAGTCCGTCGACGTCGACGACGACGGTGACCCGCGAGAGCTCCTCGTGCTCAGTCGGTCCGACTGCGAGGGAGTGGATGTTGAACGACCTCCGGGCGAACAGGCCGGCGACACGTGCGAGCACGGCGGGCTTGTTCTCCACGAGCACTGAGAGGGTGTGACGAGTCATTTCCTTCTGCCTTCCCTGTCAGTCTTCGCGGTCCCACGCGGGCGAGATGCCGCGTGCGTACTGGATGTCGTCGTTGCTCACGCCGCTGGCGACCATCGGCCAGACCATCGCGTCACGTGAGACGTTGAAGTCGATGACGACCGGCTGGTCGTTGATCTGCTCGGCCCGCTTGATGGCGGCGTCGACCTCGTTGGCGTGCTCCACCCGGATCCCCACGCACCCGTAGGCGTCCGCGAGCTTGACGAAGTCTGGCACGCGGATGGTGCCGTGCCCGGTGTTGAGGTCGGTGTTGGAGTAGCGGGACTCGTAGAACAGGGTCTGCCACTGACGGACCATGCCCAGCGAGGAGTTGTTGATGAGGGCGACCTTGATCGGGATCTCGTTGATCGTGCAGGTCGCGAGCTCCTGGTTGGTCATCTGGAAGCAGCCGTCGCCGTCGATCGCCCACACCGTGCGATCCGGCTGGCCGACCTTGGCGCCCATGGCAGCGGGGATGGAGTAGCCCATCGTGCCCAGACCACCGGAGTTGAGCCAGGTGTTGGGGCGCTCGTACTTGATGAACTGGGCAGCCCACATCTGGTGCTGGCCGACACCGGCGACGTAGATCGAGTCCGGTCCAGAGATCTCACCGAGCCGGCTGATGACGTGCTGGGGGGCGAGGTGACCGTCGTCAGGCTCGGAGAAGCCCAGGGGGTAGGTCTCGCGCCAGCTGTCGATCTGGCGCCACCAGGCCTCCAGGTCCGGCTTGCCGTGCTGGGCCTGCTCACGCTCGAGCTCGGGGAGCAGGTCGGCGATGACCTCCTTGAGGTCACCGACGATCGGCACGTCCGCGACGCGGTTCTTGCCGATCTCGGCCGGGTCGATGTCCGCGTGGATGATCGTGGCGTGCGGGGCGAAGCTGGACAGCTTGCCGGTCACCCGGTCGTCGAAGCGAGCGCCGAGGGCGAAGACCAGGTCCGCCTTCTGCAGCGCGGACACGGCCGGGACCGTCCCGTGCATGCCCGGCATGCCGAGGTTCTGGGGGTGGGAGTCGGGCAGCGCACCGCGGGCCATGAGGGTGGTGACCGCAGCCGCGCCGGACAGGTCGACGAGCTTGCGGAGCTCGGCCGCGGCACCGGAGCGGATCGCGCCACCGCCGATGTACAGCACCGGACGACGCGCGGTGGCCAGCAGGCGGGCCGCCTCGCGGATCTGCTTGCTGTGCGGCTTGGTGACCGGGTGGTATCCGGGCAGGTTGAGCTCGGTCGGCCAGTTGAAGGTCGTGCGGGACTGCATGGCCGACTTCGCGATGTCGACGAGGACCGGACCGGGGCGTCCGCTCGAGGCGATGTGGAAGGCCTCGGCGATGGTCCGCGGGATGTCGTCAGGGTCGGTGACGAGGAAGTTGTGCTTGGTCACCGGCAGGGTGATGCCGACGATGTCCGCCTCCTGGAAGGCGTCGGTCCCGATGAGGGACGCGCCGACCTGACCGGTGATGGCGACCATGGGGATGGAGTCCATGTTCGCGTCAGCGATCGGGGTGACGAGGTTCGTCGCACCCGGACCGGAGGTCGCCATCGTGACGCCGACCCGGCCGGTCGCGTGGGCGTAGCCGGACGCGGCGTGCCCTCCGCCCTGCTCGTGCCGGACGAGGATGTGGCGGACCTTCTTCGAGTCCATCAGCGGGTCGTAGGTGGGAAGGATCGCCCCGCCCGGGATCCCGAAGACGACCTCGACACCGGCCTCTTCGAGCGAGCGGACGATGGACTGGGCGCCCGTCATCTCCTCGGAAGCGACATGGGCGCGGGGGGTGGGTCGCCTCGCGGCGTCCGGCTTCGGCGCGCTGGACGACGTCGCGGCGTCGGCCGGCGTCGCGCTGCGCGGCGGCGCGGGGATGGGGCCCTGGACCATCGGGTTCTCCTCTGTGCTGAAACAAATAAGGGAGGTGCTACCGGTCAGGCTGGTCGAGCTCGTCGGATGCTGCGGGTCGAGGGGCGTGGCCCCTCGGCCGGATGTGCACTGTGGCACGGAGCCTTGTGGGCTGCTGGCCGGTCTGAACTGGTGATGACACGAAAAAACCCCTCGCAGCCGGGTGGGCTCTTCGAGGGGTAAGCGCGCTGACGAGACCTAAGTGCTGGGCCTCAGCCGGCGCGCTCAGGAAGTACTACGAGAGTGATTGTCTGCACAGCAAGCACAGTACGCCTCGGCGATGGCAATGTCACTTACCGTCCATCTGGTCTCACAGGGTGGGACAAGACCGCTCAGCCCCTCACTCCCCGCAGCTCACTCCCAGCCCGGTGGCGTGCAGATGCACACCTCGTTGCCCTCCCGGTCGGCCAGCACCACGAAGCGTGGAGCGGCGTGGTCCGAGGCCACGCGCCCACCCGCGGCCAGGATCTCCTGGATCCGGCCCGGAGCGTCGGCGCGGGAGACGGTGATGTCGAAGTGGATCCGGTTGCGGTCGGTACGGGGTACGTCCATCTGCTGGAACCACACCTTCGGTCCCCGCCCGTGCGGGTCGATCAGCCACGCGTCGTCGTCGGGGTCCACGACCGAGGGGTCGGCATATCCCAGCGCAGCCTTCCAGAACGGGCGGACCGCCGGGATGTCCATCGCGTCGACGGCGATCTCGAGAGACAACGGAGACCCGGGTGCGGGACGGGCCCCCAGCTCGAGGGCGATCACCGTGATCTGCTCAGCCATCGACAGGTCGCGCTCAGTCACGGCGAACTCGTCATGACTGACCAGGACCACGGCGACGTAGCCGTAGCGGACGTCGACGTCGGGGTGGTGGTTGGCGGCGTCGGCGGCGATGCCGATCCGGCGCACCAGCTCGACTGCGCCGGCAAAGTCTTCCGTGTCGAAGTGCGCGTGCAGCCGCCCCACGAAGAGGTGCCACGGCGTGCCGGCCAGACGTTCCTCGATCTCAGCTGTGCTCAGTGCCATGTGTCCACTGTGGCACCGACTGCGCCGTCGCACCTGCGCAACGGGACAGGCGCCCTGACGACGGCGGGCCACCGACCCGTGAGGGTCGATGGCCCGCCGCCTGCTGCGTGAGCTGATCTCTCAGGAGAGCCGGCTCAGTAGAGCACGGCGCCCTGGGAGGCGGAGTGCACGAGCTTGGCGTACTTGGCCAGCACACCGCGGGTGTACTTGTGCGGAAGCGGCTCCCAGCCCACCTTGCGCGTCTCGAGCTCGGCCGGGTCGACCAGCAGCTCGAGCGTGGCGTTGGAGACGTCCAGACGGATCCGGTCGCCGTCCTTGACGAAGGCGATCGGTCCGGCGTCGACGGCCTCGGGGGCGACGTGCCCCACGCACAGACCGGTGGTCCCGCCGGAGAACCGGCCGTCGGTCAGCAGCAGCACGTCCTTGCCCAGGCCTGCGCCCTTGATCGCGCCGGTGATGGCGAGCATCTCGCGCATTCCCGGACCACCCTTGGGGCCCTCGTAGCGGATGACGACGACGTCGCCGGCCACGATGGTGCCGTCCTCGAGCGCGTCCATCGCGGCGCGCTCACGGTCGAAGACGCGAGCAGTGCCCTCGAACACGTCGGAGTCGAAGCCCGCGGACTTCACGACCGCACCCTCGGGGGCGAGGGAGCCGTGCAGGATCGTGATGCCACCGGTCTTGTGGATCGGGTTGGTCAGCGCGCGCAGGATCTTGCCGTCCGGGTCGGGCGGTGCAATGTCTGCGAGGTTCTCCGCGACGGTCTTGCCGGTCACAGTGAGGCAGTCGCCGTGCAGCAGCCCGGCGTCGAGCAGCGCCTTCATGACCACGGGCACGCCGCCGACGCGGTCGATGTCCGCCATGACGTAGCGGCCGAAGGGCTTGAGGTCACCCAGGTGCGGCACCTTCTCCGCGATGCGCGTGAAGTCGGCGAGGGTGAGCTCGACCTCGGCCTCGTGAGCGATGGCCAGCAGGTGCAGCACGGCGTTGGTCGAGCCACCGAAGGCCATGACCACCGCGATGGCGTTCTCGAAGGCCTTCTTCGTCATGATCTGACGGGCGGTGATGCCCTTGCGGAGCAGCTCGACGACGGCCTCGCCGGACTTGTGCGCAAAGGCGTCACGGCGGCGGTCGGCCGAGGGCGGTGCGGCGGAGCCCGGCAGCGACATGCCCATCGCCTCGGCGACGGAGGCCATGGTGTTGGCGGTGTACATACCCCCGCAGGCGCCCTCTCCCGGGCAGACCGCGCGCTCGATGGAGTCGCGGTCCTTCTCGCTCATGAGGCCCTTGGCGCACGCGCCGACGGCCTCGAAGGCGTCGATCAGCGTGACGTCCTTCTCGGTGCCGTCCTCGAGCTTGACCCAGCCGGGCATGATCGTGCCGGCGTAGAGGAAGACGGAGGACAGGTCCAGGCGCGCGGCGGCCATGAGCATGCCAGGCAGCGACTTGTCGCAGCCGGCCAGCAGGACGGAACCGTCCAGGCGCTCGGCCTCCATGACCGTCTCGACCGAGTCAGCGATGATGTCCCGGGAGACGAGGGAGAAGTGCATGCCCTCGTGGCCCATCGAGATGCCGTCGGAGACGGAGATGGTGCCGAACTCGAGCGGGTACCCGCCCGCGGCGTGCACACCCTGCTTGGCGGCCTTGGCCAACCGGTCCAGCGACAGGTTGCAGGGGGTGATCTCGTTCCACGAGCTGGCAACACCGATCTGGGGCTTGGCGAAGTCCTCGTCGCCGAGTCCGACGCCGCGGAGCATTCCGCGCGAGGCCGTCGCCTCGATGCCATCGGTGACCTTGCGGGAACGGGGCTTGATGTCGACGCCGGATGTGGAGGACTCGTCTCCGGCGGGGTTCTCGTTGACATTCTGAGTCGTTGCGGTCATGGCAACGAGTGTATGACTGCACCGACCGTGACAAAGCCAGAGGGTCAGTCCTCGGACGCGACCTGGCGGTTTCCTCTGCCCGTCAGCGATGGCCCTGCGGAAGCTAGGGTGGGCGGATGACCGCGCTGCACTGGTTCCGCCGCGACCTTCGCCTGGCGGACAACCCCGCCCTGGCTGCCGCAGCCGGCTCCTCGGGCGGCACTGGGGGCACTGGCGGCACTGGCGGCAGGGCCGGCGGGGGTGCAGACGTCGTCGGGCTGTACGTGCTCGACCCGGCGCTCTGGGAGGCCGCCGGTCCCCCGCGTCGCCGTCACCTGCGCGCCAGCCTCGCCGCGCTCTCGGCGAGCATGGGCGGTGCCCTCGTGGTGCGCACGGGCGACCCGACCGTCGTCGTGCCTCGCCTGGTCCGTGAGATCGAGGTGGCCGAGGTGCACGTCTCCGAGTCCTTCGAGCCCTACGGCCGCTGGCGAGACGCCCGCACCGCCCACGCCCTGCACGACGCCGGTGCCCGCTTCGTGCCCCTCGGCTCGCCCTACGCGGTCTCCCCCGGCCGCGTCGTGACCCAGGCGGGGAACCCCTACAAGGTGTTCACCCCGTTCCGGTCCGCGTGGCTGGCTCACGGGTGGCGGCGCCCGGCGCCCCGGCCGCAGGGGGTGCGCTGGCTCGACCTCGGCTCTGACGCGCTGCCGGACGACCCCACGGCCGGCAACGACGGCTCCGAGACTGCGGACGCCGCCGGGGAGCAGGCAGCGCTCGCCCGCTGGCAGGAGTTCCTCGAGCGGGTGGACAGCTACGACAGCGACCGGGACCGCCCCGACCTGGACCTGACCTCCCGGCTCTCGACCGCGCTCAAGTGGGGCGAGATCCATCCTCGGACCCTCCTGGCGGACCTCGCCGAACGGCCCGGCGTGGGAGCCGCCTCCTACCGCTCGGAGCTGGCGTGGCGAGAGTTCCACGCAGACGTGCTCTTCCACGCGCCGTCGGCGGCCCGGTCCTCGCTGCGCCCGGTGCTGCCGGACGACTCCTGGACCCCCGAGCCGCTCGCGCAGGAGTGGTTCACCCGGTGGGCCCAGGGCCGCACGGGCTACCCGATGGTCGACGCCGGCATGCGTCAGCTCCTCGCCGAAGGCTGGATGCACGGCCGCACCCGGATGGTCGTGGCGTCCTTCCTGGTGAAAGACCTGCACCTGCCGTGGCAGCGCGGGGCGCAGCACTTCATGGACCACCTGCTCGACGCGGACGTGTCCCAGAACCAGCTCAACTGGCAGTGGGTGGCCGGCACCGGGCACGACGCCGCACCGTACTTCCGGATCTTCAACCCGGTGGCGCAAGGGCTGCGCTTCGACCCCGACGGCGACTACGTGCGCCGCTGGGTCCCTGAGCTGCGGGAGGTGCCCGGTCGGGCGGTGCACGAGCCGTGGAAGCTCCCCGCACCGCCCCCGGGCTACCCCGAGCGGATGGTCGACCACGCCCACGAGCGTGCCGTCACCCTCGACGACTACGCCCGTGGCAAGGACCGGTAGGTCAGCCCTGGTCGACCAGGGCCCGGAACTCGTCCTCGAGGATCCCCATGACGATCGCGTCGGAGTAGTGGGCGCCGTCGAAGTAGACCTCGCGCAGACGCCCCTCGACCTGGAAACCCAGCGACTCGTAGAGCATCTGGGCGCGGGGGTTGATGCTCAGCACGTCCAGGGACACCCGGTGCAGGTCGAGCCCGCCGTCGCCCTGCGCGAACGCCCACCGCAGCACCTGGAAGATCGCGTCGCGCCCGTAGCCGCGGCCCCGGTAGTTGGGCAGCAGCACCAGGCGGATGTTCGCCGACCGCGCGTGGTCGTCGATGTCATTGAGGACGATCTCACCGATCATCTCGTCGCTGACCAGACGGCCGTCACGCTCGGCGGCCGAGGTGATCGCCCAGTCATACCGCCCCGGACGGTCGGCGACGGTCGCTGCCCACTCGTCGATCTGCTCGCGCGTGAAGTCCGTCGTGGTCCCGGTCAGCCGCATGGCCTCCGGGTCCTGCAGGGACTCCCACACGCGGTCGGCGTCGGTGGCTGCCATCGGCCGCAACCGGACCATCTCCCCGTGCAGCTCGGGGCCGCGGGTCATCGCTCGACCCGCGGCCCGGCGGCGGATGTCATCCGATGCGCTCGAGCACGAGCTCGCGCACGCGGCCGGCGTCGGCCTGACCACGCGTGGCCTTCATGACCGCACCGATGACCGCGCCGATCGGCCCGAGGTTCCCGGAGCGGATCTTCTCGGCGATGTCAGGCTGAGCGGACAGGACCACGTCGATCGCTGCGAGCAGCGGGCCGTCGTCGGAGACGACCTCGAGGCCGCGGGACACGACGATCTCCTCCGGCGAGCCCTCACCGGCGAGCACGCCTTCGAGGACCTGGCGGGCGATCTTGTCGTTGATGCGACCGGAGTCGACCAGACGCTGCAGCTGCCCGATCTGCTCGGGGGTCACCGGCAGGTCAGCCAGCTCCACGTCGCTCGTCTTGGCGGTACGGGCGAGCTCGCCCATCCACCACTTGCGCGCGGCGGCCGGGCTCGACCCGGCGGCGATGGTCGTCTCGATGAGCTCCATGGCCCCAGCGTTGACGACGTCCCGCATCTCCGGGTCGGTGAAGCCCCACTCCGTCTGCAACCGCCGACGGCGCTGCACGGGCATCTCCGGCAGGGTCGCACGGATCTGCTCGACCCAGTCACGGCTCGGCTCGACGGGGACGAGGTCCGGCTCGGGGAAGTACCGGTAGTCCTCGGCGTCGGACTTCACGCGGCCCGACGTCGTGGTCGAGGTGTCCTCGTGCCAGTGACGCGTCTCCTGGATGACGGTGCCACCGGCGTCGAGCACGGCGGCCTGGCGGGAGACCTCGTAGCGCACGGCGCGCTCGATGGAGCGGAAGGAGTTGACGTTCTTCGTCTCCGTGCGGGTGCCCAGCGGGGACTCCGGCGTGGCACGCAGCGAGAGGTTGACGTCGGCGCGCACGTTGCCGCGCTCCATCCGTGCCTCGGACACGTCCAGGGCGCGGAAGATGTCCCGCAGGGTCTGGACGTAGGCGCGGGCCACCTCGGGGGCGCGGGCGCCGGCGCCCTCGATCGGGCGGGTGACGACCTCCACGAGGGGGATCCCGGCCCGGTTGTAGTCGACGAGGGAGTACTCGGCGCCGTGGATGCGGCCCGTGCTGCCACCGACGTGGGTGTTCTTGCCCGCGTCCTCCTCCATGTGCGCGCGCTCGATCTCCACGCGGAAGATCTCCCCGTCGTCGAGCTCGACGTCGAGATAGCCGTCGAAGGCGATGGGCTCGTCGTACTGCGACGTCTGGAAGTTCTTGGGGACGTCAGGGTAGAAGTAGTTCTTCCGCGCGAAGCGGCACGACTCGGCGATCTGGCAGTTGAGCGCCAGCCCGATCTTGATGGCGTACTCGACGGCCTTGCCGTTGACGACCGGCAGGGCGCCGGGCAGGCCGAGCGAGACCGGCGTGACCTGGGTGTTGGGCGCGCCACCGAAGTCCACCTCGGCTGCGCAGAACATCTTGGTCAGGGTTCCGAGCTCGACGTGCACCTCGATGCCGATGACCGGGTCGAAGCGCGCAACGGCGTCGTCGTAGTCGACCAGGTCGACCTCTGCTGCGTGACTCATCGGGCAATCTCCAGTTCAGGGGCCTGGGCGAGGATCGGTCCGCCCCAGGTGTTCTCGAGGGCCGCTTCGAGCGCCGCGCCCACCCGGTACAGACGGGCGTCGGCACGGGCCGGGGCAAGGATCTGGAAGCCGACGGGCAGGCCGTCGTCGGAGAGACCGTTGGGCAAGGACATGCCGGGCACCCCGGCGAGGTTCGCCGGGATGGTGGCGACGTCGTTGAGGTACATCGCCAACGGGTCGTCGAGCTTCTCGCCGAACTTGAACGCCGTGGTCGGCGCCGTCGGGGAGACGAGCACGTCCGCCTGGGCGAAGGCCGCGTCGAAGTCACGCTGGATGAGCGTGCGGACCTTCTGCGCGCTGCCGTAGTAGGCGTCGTAGTACCCGGCCGACAGGGCGTAGGTGCCCAGGATGATGCGACGCTTGACCTCGTCGCCGAAGCCGGCTCCACGGGTCGCGGCCATGACGCGCTCCGCGGTGATCGGGCCCTCCTCGGGCTCGACCCGCAGGCCGAAGCGCATGCCGTCGAACTTGGCGAGGTTGCTCGAGGCCTCCGAGGGCATGATGAGGTAGTACGCGGCCAGCGCGTACTTGAAGTTCGGGCAGGAGACCTCGACGATCTCGGCGCCGGCAGACTTGAGCAGCTCGAGGGACTCGGCGAAGCGCGCCGAGACGCCCTCCTGGTAGCCCTCACCGCTGAGCTCGGTGACGACCCCGACGCGCACGCCGGTGAGATCGCCCAGGGCGCCCTGCCGGGCGGCGTCGACGAGGTTGGGGACCGGCTCGTTGAGCGAGGTCGAGTCGCGCGGGTCGTGCCCACCGATGAGCTCGTGCAGGAGCGCGGAGTCGAGCACCGTGCGCGTGACCGGGCCGGCCTGGTCGAGGGAGGACGCCATGGCGATGAGGCCGTAGCGGGAGACGCCACCATAGGTCGGCTTGACGCCGACGGTGCCGGTGACAGCACCAGGCTGACGGATCGAGCCACCGGTGTCCGTGCCGATCGCGAGCGGGGCCTCGAAGGCTGCGACGGCGGCGGCAGAGCCACCACCGGAGCCACCGGGGATCCGGTCGAGGTCCCAGGGGTTGTGCGTGTTGCCATAGGCGGAGTGCTCGGTGGAGGAGCCCATCGCGAACTCGTCCATGTTGGTCTTGCCGAGGATCGGCAGCCCGGCGGCCTTGATCTTCTCGATGAGCGTCGCGTCGTAGGGCGGGATCCACCCTTCGAGGATCTTGGAGCCGGCCGTCGTCGGCACACCCTGGGTGACGACGACGTCCTTGATCGCGATCGGCACACCGGCGAGGGGGTGCAGGTCCTCCCCCGCGGCGCGTCGGGCGTCGACGTCGCGCGCGGTGGTCAGCGCCTGCTCCGCCGAGACGTGCAAGAAGGCATGGACAGCACCGTCGACGTCAGCGATCCGGTCAAGGTGGGCCTGGGTGGCCTCCACGCTCGAGGTCTCGCCGGTGGTCAGGTGGGCAGCCAGCTGGGCTGCGGAGAGACGGGTCAGGTCGCTCATGAGTCCTCCCCGAGGATCTGCGGGACGAGGAACCGTCCGTCTTCACTGGCCGGTGCGGACGCCATGACCGCATCGATGTCGAGCGGGGCGACGGGTACGTCGTCCCGGAAGACGTTCGACAGCGGCAGCGGGTGGCTGGTGGCCGGCACGTCCGGCGTGGCCACAGCGCTGACCTCAGCGATGGCGTCGACGATCACAACGAGCTCGCCGGCAAGCCGGTCGAGCTCTTCGGGGCGTAGGTCGATTCGCGCAAGCGCAGCAACGCGCGCGACTTCGTCACGGGAGAGAGTGGACATGCCCCCAGTCTAGAGCCTGCCCGCCCCTCCCCACCCTCATCCCCACCCCCTCCGCCCC